>CAJPFG010000005.1 GCA_905339235.1 Phycisphaerales bacterium | reverse complement strand
TCCCAGCACGAAGAAACCGCCCGCCGCGCCGCCGACCGCCTCCTCCGCCCCCTCGGCCGCGTCCCCGCCGCCGACCCACCCACCCAGCGCACCCCGCGCCCCGCTCCAACCCCCAAACTCCACACCCCCCGCACCCCCCACACTCCGCGCACCCCCTCCGCGCCCCAACCCATCACCAACACCCCGCCGGCCCCGCCGCGCTCAACCGCCCCCTCAGTCCCACCGGTCCCCTCCGAGACATTGGTTGAGGCATTGGCCCCATCAGTCCCATTGGTCCCACCCGACTCCGAGAACGCCCCCCAATCGGGCCCGCCCCCTTCCCCACTTCTCACGCCTCTTCCCTGCGCATCTCCCCGAATCCAGCACGCGGCGCGCCCAACCTCCTCGCTTCCGCGGCCGCCGCCCCTCTCTCCGAATGCCATTTTCCCTTTGCGATATTCCCCGTGCGACCCCCGGATTCACGAGGAATTCACGCGCGTTGCTCTTGGGGAGGCCTCGGCCGCGCGGTAGCATGCGCTTCCGCAGAACCCCAAGGAGCCCGACATGCGTTTCATCACCCTGACACGGTTCGCTATCGCCGCCCTCGCGTTTCCCGCGGCCGCCCAGACCGTCACCTGCGACACCGACGCACGCGGCACGGAGTCACTTACCACCCTCTTTGATTCCCCCCGCCCGCTCCTCTTGCCCGGGTCCTACACCGGCCGGCTCTCTTCCTCCTTCCTCTCTCTCAACACCGACCCCGAAGGCGACGGCCCCCGCGAGGTCGCCATCTCCCCCGACGGCCAGACCGCCCTCGTCGTCAACATGGGGATCACCGCCATCTCCGGCGGCACCCTCTCGTTCATCGACATCCCCACCCGCACCGTGACGGGCTCCGTGAATCTCGGCCAACTCCCCGTCCACGTCGCCGTCTCTCCCAACGGCCAGTACGCCGTCGTCCCCAACGTCTTCACCCACGACGTCACCATCGTCGATCTCGCCTCCCGAACCGTCCTCCACACCGTGCCCGTGACCGGCACCCAGCCCTTCCGCGCGGCCGTCACTCCCGACAGCCAGTTCGCCGTCGTCTCCATCACCAACGACGCCGTCAACTCCGCGTTCTCCGTCATCGACCTCGCCACCGGCGTCGAAGTCCGCACCATCCCCTCCGCCGGCCAGGGCTCCATCGGCGGCTACGCCACGCCCGAGTTCGCGATGAGCGGCCCGCTCTTCACCCAGTTCGCCATCACCCCCGACGGCGCACGCATCGTCCTCCCCTACTCGGCCACCGTCGGCTCGGCCGTGAAGATCTACAGCATCGCCACCGGCGTCGAGACCGCCTCCATCCCCGTCCCCGCCTCCGGCCGCAGCATCGACATCAGCCCCGACGGCACCCGCGCCATCATCGGGCACGAGGGCAGCACCGCCGCAACCCGAGTGATCAGCGTGATCGACCTCACCAGCGACACCCTGCTCGTCAGCCACCCCGTCGCCAGCATGCTCGGCAGCCAGGTCATCCGAATCACCCCCGACAACACGCACGCCGTCGCCGCCATCTCCAACAACGTCATCTTCGTGGACCTCGCCAGCGGCGTCACCGACGCCACCATCTCCACCGGCACCGTCGGCGACATCGAGATCCTCGGCAACTTCGCCTTCGTCTCCAACTTCAACTCCAGCGTCATCAACTGGACCACCCGCACGCTCACCGCCTCCCTCACCCTCGCCGCGTGCGTCGAAACCGCCGTCACCCCCGTCGGCAACCGCGTCGTCGCCCTCAACAGCCGCTTCCGTGAAGATGCCCACTTCTACACCATCGGCGGCCCCAACACCGCCGACGGTTTCGTCGCCACCGGCCCGGCCCCCGAGGGCGACTGCACCAAAATGCTCGGCATCACCCCCGACGGCAATACGCTGATCGCGTGCAACACCATCTCTCGCAACGTCTCCATCGTGGATCTGAACTCCTCCGCCGTCCGCGCCGTCGTCAACACCGGCGACCGCGTCTCGGGCGTCAACACCACCGCCGATTCCCGCTACGCCGTCGTCGCCAACTCCGACCAGTCCACCGTCACCATCATCGACCTCACCACCGACGCCGCCGTCTCCACGCTCCCCATCGCCACCCGTCCCTGGCACGTCGCCATGTCACCCACCGGCCCCACCGCCGCGGTCCTCACCGTCGCCGGCACCGACATGATCCACTGGATCAACGTCAACGGCGCGGCCAGCAGCGTCATCGGCACCACCGTCGCCGGCCAGACCGGCAACATCCTCGCCTACACCTACGCCGAAACCAGCGGCATCGCCTTCAACCCCTCCGGCACCATCCTCGCCGTCTGCCGGTCCTTCGACGATCAACTCCGACTCATCGACGCGAGCACCCGCACGGTCATCGCCGACGTTACCGTCGGCGACTTCCCCATCTGGGTCTCCTTCACGCCCGACGGCACGCTGGCCTACGTCTCCAACGCCTTCAGCAACACCGTCTCCGTGGTAAGCATCAACGGCGCTTCCTCGACCACCATCGCCACCATCACCGGCTTCAACTCCCCGCTCTTCCCGGTCATCGACGCCGCGGGCCAGTACGTCTACATCAATAACCAAGGCACCAACCCCCGAATCAGCGTGATCAGCACCGCCACCAACACCACCGTCGCCAACGTGCTTCTCTCCGGCGGCAACCCGCGCGACATCGCCCTCTCCGGTGACGGCAGCAAACTCTTCGCCGCGGGCGCCGACGCCGCGGGCGGACGCTTCTACGTGCTCTCGGCCGCGGGCCCCGCCACCGCCGTCGAAGACTCGATCGCCCTCTCCGGATCCCCCTTCGACCTTGCGGTCGCACCGGGTCGGCCGCTCATCGCGGTTTCTCAGCCGCTGCCGGATGGGGTGGACCTCGTCAGCCTCGCCCCGCCCTGCGACCCCGACGTGAACTGCGACGGCGCGGTCAACGGCTTCGACGTCGAGGCCACCGAGCAGGCCGTGAACGGCGACTTCAGCAACTTCTGCCAAGCCTCCGCCGACTTGAACGGGGACGGCGCCGAGAACGGGTTCGACATCGAGACCGAGGAGCAGCGGGTGAACGGGGCGCCGTGCTGAGGGGGCGGCCAAGGTACCTGTACGTTTGGATATGAGAGCACGCACGCGGCGAACTCCCCGACGGCGACGACCGGAGGGAGGCGGGGAGGGTGCGCGCAGGATCGGCGATCCTGCGCCGGGTGTTCCGTGCGTGGTTCGTACCTTGTGGCGCTGATGATCGCCGTGGGTTCCCCGGTTCGGGGCGGGGCTTGCAATTGGCGGCGATCCCGGCGAGACTGCCGGGCACGGCCACGGGGGTTCGGACGCTACGGCGTCTACCAGGAGTGCCAACCATGATGTGCCATCGCGTTGTTGTCGGCGTGCTGACGGTCTGCGCCGGGGTCGGCGCGGCCTCGGCCCAGCCTCTGACCACCTACTTCACCTACCACGGCGACGTGGGCAACCCGGGCACGAATGGCCTTCACGACCTGCAGTTCCGTCTGTACGACGCGGTGCTGGGGGGCGGGCAGGTGGGCCCGACGCTGTGCGCGGACGACGTGAGCGTGTCGGGCGGGCTCTTCGAGGTGTCGTTGGACTTCGGCGCGGCCTTCGACGGGCAGCAGCGGTTCATCGAGATCGATTTCCGCACCGATACCGGCGCGACCTGCGCCGTTCCGGGCGGCTTTACCACGCTGGCCGACCGTCGGCCTGTCGAGGCCGTGCCGTACGCGCTGTACGCGCTCGACGCGGACCACGCCGCCGCCGCGTCCGATGCCGGCCTCCTCAACGGCCAGCCCGCCTCGTTCTACCAGAACGCGGCCAACCTCACCACCGGCGCGATCAATCTGTCGGGGGCGTTTTCAACCCAGACGCTCCGCGGCGTCAACTCCTCCAACACCACCTTCGCGGTCGGCGTTCGGGGAGTCTCCCTCGCCTCCAACGCCATCACGTACGGCGTGTGGGGCGAGAGCACCAGCACGCAGGGTCGCGGCGTGATCGGGTACGCCCGCTCCTTCACCGGCGCGAGCCAGGGCGTCCTCGGGCGCAGCGACAGCAACGCCGGCATCGGCGTCCTGGGCGTGACATACGCGAGCAGCGGCTCAACCCACGGCGGGTACTTCAGCAGCGCGAGCGTTACCGGTACCGGGGTGTATGGGCTGGCAAGCGCGTCCTCCGGCAACACCAGGGGCGTGTACGGCTACGCCGCCAGCGCCTCCGGCAAGGGCGTGTATGGGCTTGCGCCCAGGTACGGCGTCTACGGTCAGGCCAGTCTGTCCAACGGCTTCGGTGTCTTCGGATCCGCGCCAACGTACGGCGTGTATGGCGAGGCCAGCCAGGCCGGCGGTTACGGCGTCTATGGCGACACCGTTTCCGGCACGGGCGTTTATGGCGACACCATTTCCGGTACGGGCGTTTACGGCCGAGCCACTGCGATTTCCGGGAACACTGTTGGCGTCTCCGGCTCCGCGGACGGGCCGTCAGGCAAAGGAGTGTTCGGATTCGCTCCCATGTACGGCGTGTACGGTCAGGCGGCCTGGCCCGAGGGTCATGGGGTGCACGGCGTTTCCACCGGAAGCTCCGCCTCCGCCATCGGCGTCTATGGCGAAGCCCCCAACGGGACCGGCATGCACGCAACCGGCTCGACCGGTGGACGCTTCTACACGACCTCCCTGATGGGCCGCGGCGTTCAAGGATCTGCAACAACGCCCACCGGCGGAGCCTACGGCGTGTGGGGATCGAACACCAGCGCGATCGGCGCCGGAGTCATCGGGATCGCGTTCGAGGGGAACGGCGAGCCCGCAGGTGTGCAGGGCCAGACTGTCAGCCCGACCGGGCGGGGCGTGCTTGGTGAGGCCATCGACGACGCAGGCGTCAGCTCCGGCGTTCTGGGACATACCTACAGCGAGTCCGGGCGCGGCGTGTGCGGCGAGGCCAAGGCCGCCAGCGGCATCGGCTACGGCGTGTACGGCATCGCCGCAACCAGCGCGACGGGGTACGCGGTGTACGCGGCAGGGGATTTGGGCGCGAGCGGCGTGAAATCCTTCCGCATCGATCACCCCGATGACCCGGAGAACATGTACCTTCTGCACTACTCGGCGGAGAGCCCGGAGGTGATCAACTTCTACTCGGGCAAGGTGATGCTCGACGGGAACGGCGAGGCGGTGGTGACGCTGCCGGCGTACTTCGCGAAGATCAACACCGACCCGCGGTACCTGCTGACGGCGGTGGGCGCGCCGATGCCCATGCTGCACGTGGCGCAGGAGATCGACGAGGGGACGCTGGGGGCGGGGGCGACGGCCGATCCGGGCGAGGCCGCGGCGGCGTGCTGGTTCCGCATCGCGGGCGGCGTGGCGGGGGGGAAGGTGTCGTGGGAGGTGAAGGCGGTGCGGAACGACCCGTGGGTGCGGGTGCGCGGGGCGCCGGTGGTGATCGAGAAGCAGTTGGCGGAGCAGGGCCGGTACCAGCACCCGGAGTTCTACGGCAAGCCGGCGGAGATGGGGCAGAACTACGACCCGACGCCGTGCGCGGAGGTGCCGGTCGAATCGGAGGTGGAAGGGGCGAGTGGGGGTGGGGCAAGGTAGATGTGCGTCGAAATAGTTACCTTGGCGCTCACGGGCATCTTGGGTGCGGGGTGAAGGGGCAGACCGGTCAAGGTATCCGTCCGGCCAAGGTGTCTGTATATGGCGGGCATCTACCTAGAGTGGTCCGGGCCCCAGGAGCCTTGGGCGCTCTGCACGAAGAGGCGTACGGCGGACTTGGCGTCGCCGTGCGTGGCGAGGTGATTGGCGATCTGGCGGCAGCGCCGGGGTACTTCGCGTGCGCGATACGCGCGGGCCTCTTCGAGGAGCCCGTGCTACTCCTACTTCGGCGCGATCAACGGCGCCAGGTGCTGCACGAACAGGTACGACGCCACCCCCAGCACCACCATCCAGAAGCAGATCTGGATGGTCATGGACACCACCGCGCGGGGGAGTTCCTTGAGATCGTCCAACCGCACCGACTTGTACGCGATCGAAAGGAAAAACGCCAGCGGCACGAGCAGCACGAACCAGAACTTGTGCAGGTCGATGGGATCGATGAACGGGCGGTAGGCGAGGAGGCCGATGATCATTTTTTCACCCCCGCGCCCCGGGTTTCCTCGCGACGCCGCGACACCGGGAACCCGGCGTCAATGGCCGCGATCAGGTTCATCATCCCGGCGATCGTCGCGAAGAGCGTTCCTATTTCGTTCATCTTCCCGATGCTCTTGCGGTTGGGAGGAGTTCCCGGCACGGGCACCCCGGTCGCCGGATCGCGGCCCTCGCCGGGAAAGGCCGATCGCGGCAGCCGCGTCGTCGGATCGATCACCTTGAAGTGATGCTGGTGCGCATAGTCCACCCCGAAGGCCAGGGGTCCGACCAGAACTTGGCCGTAAAACCACACCCGGTCCTCGCGCGAGTCGATCACGTCGATCCCGCCGATGAAGATTCCCCCAAGGAAGAGGCCCAGAACTCCGATACCCACGCACACGCCGCGGCGGCGATCTCCCCTCATCGCGTGGCCCAACCCAGGAAAGACGAACGCCCCGATGAAAGGGAGCGGTTGAAAGGGTGCATGCTCGGGGCTGGGCATTCGGGACGGTAGGGGCCGGTGGAAAACCGGTGGACAAGTAAGGGGCGGGTTCCGGATTGACTTGTACCGAGTGGACTGTATCGTACCGCCGCTTTGGGGACCCCGCCTCGGTTCGGGGGCAGATTCGACTCCCAAAGGGAAGGAACCGTCTCGGAGGCGGGCTCGGACAGTGGCGCGTGGTGGCGCCTCCAAAGCCCGGCGGAGCGCTGCAGGATCGCAATCTCTCGCAGGGAAGGTGGATCATGGCACAAGCAATTCTCGGAGTGGCTGGTGGGGTGACGGGATTGTCGGAAAACCGCGTGGAGCACGGCGTGCTGGCCCCCCGGCCGTGGGAGTGGCACGCCTCGCCCCTGACGTCGCTCCCCGAAGTCGTGGTATCCGAGGAAGACGACGACTTCGAGGACGACGAGGACGTCTTTGGCGACGACGACGAGTTTGAGGAGGATGAGGACTTTGAGGACGACGATGAGGACTTCCTCGACGATGATGAGGAAGGAGACGCAGGGGAAGGGGAGGGTGGAGACGATGAATCGGAAGAGGACGACGACGACGATTTCTAGCGCTCCCTGGGGCGCGTGAACCCGCCCGCGCGCGGGCGTCCTCGATGGGGATGCCCGCCTTGAAAAACGCCGACCCGAATCCGAATCGCCCCGGCCAGCCCCCCAAGTCCACCGGGGGCGTGGTAGATCGCCGCATGTGGGCTGATCGCCGCAGCACCAGCGTGGACGGCGTTCCCCTGAATCCCCCCAGCGGGCTGGAGCGCCGCCGCGGCCCGGGCCGCCGCCTCTCCGACTTCGCTCGCTCCGCCGAAGAAGGCGACCTGACGAAGGAGCAGTTTCTGTTCCTGATGGCCGTCGAGCAGTTCAAGAAGTCCAACCAGGTCACCTTTCCCACCTGGACCGACGTGCTGGAGGTCGTGCGCCTGCTGGGCTACCGCAAGACCATGCCGATGGAGATCAAGATCACCAGCGCCGAGGACTGGCGCGAGGCCCCCGACACACCCAGCGACGTCCGCACCGACCGCCAGAAACAGCGAAACGCAAACGCCGAAGCGCAGTTCCGCGCCCAGCGCGAAGCGGCGTAAAGAAACGGCTCAGGCCTGCTCGCCGGGCTGGGCGAAATCGAAGAGCATGGCGTAGCCCGTGCGCCAGAGCGGGTACTCGACTTCGCAGCGGAACCCGACGAACTCCGCGGGGTTCCAGGCCAGCGTCTTGAAAAGGTGATCGAAGAGTTCGGGGTAGCGCGGATACGCCGGGGTGGCGGTGGCGCGGAGATCAGCGCCCAGCACGTGCAGGCGCGGCGAGCCGGGAATGAGGGTGGACCACCGGGCCGCGTCGTGACGCTGGGCGATGTCGGGCATGTAGAGGTGAACTTCGAGGGAGGGGATGCAGCGGCGGGCGATGTCGCGGTGGAGGAAGGTATCAAAGACCATCCGCCGCGCGGGGACGTGCTGGGGCGACCAGACTTCGCCCACCGGGGGCGTGAGCGTGGCCGGGTGCGGGTCCGGCCGCGCCGAGCGGTGGGCCATGCAGATGTCCACCGGGCCGCGGCCGTCGTGAGAGTCGGTGTCGATGACGTGGGTGACGCGGATTCCCTCGGCGCGGGACGTGACACGCGGGAGGGGCCGGGAGCAGAAATCCGTAAGAAGGGACGTCGGCGTATTTCCCGAAGCGGGGGTGGCGTCGAGGGTGGTGAGGGCGGGGCCGTGGGGCGTGGTCTGGAGAGAGGCGGTGCCGCCGATCTCGAGGGGCACGGCGGAATCGCGCCATTGGTGGCCGATGAGGCCGCGCATGCGGGCCCACTCGGTCAGCGCGGGATCGCCGGGAAGCGGCCGGATGATAGAAGCGAAGAGGGAGGCGTTGGACCAGCGGCCGATGATGCGAGCGGCGGACTTGAAGAGTGCGGCGCGGGAGGCGGGGTCGTCGGCGGGGGCGTGGAGGGATTCCTCGATGCGGGTGCGTTCGAGCAGTTCGCGCAGGCCGCGCTGGCTGAGGTCGAGGTCGTTGAGGAACGACTCGAAGCGATCGACCGCGGCCGCGGCGCCGGCGAGCACCTCTCGCGGATGGGCGCCGCGGGCGCGCCCGGCCATGGCGGCGAGGAAGGCGCGCAGGCCTTCGATTCCGGGGAGGCGAACGAGCGTGTCGGCGCCGGGGTGAGACTTGACGGACTGCACGATGCGCTGGCACGTGGCCCGGTCGATGCCCAGCGCGCGGGACATCGCGCTGGCGCCGCGGTCTGACTCGGCGAGAAGTGCGACGACATCTCGGAGTTCCGCGTGAAGGCGGTGGCCGAGTTGGTCGGCGGCGGCGAGGTCGCGCTCGGGAAGGCGGGCCTCGCCCGTGATCGCATCGACCACGGTTTCCCGTATGTCTGCCGAACCCGACTTGGAACTTGGAATGTCTCGAAACATGGTCAGGCACGAAACTTATGGCCGAACGTCAGGAAAGTCTTGACATCTGTTCTGAGAACAATCATACTTGATCTGAGAACAGGCACAAGAGGGGAGTCGCCCGGTCTTGCCTGAGCGGACCGGTCTTGGCCCATCGCGGGCCCAAAGGAACAGCATGAAGGCGGGGCTGCTGGGGGCGGTTGTGGTCATTGTTTCGGGAAGCGTCGCGCACGCGCAGTGGGCGGGCGACCCGAATGTCAACTTTTCCGTCGCGGATGGGGCGAGCGATCAGGCGCAGCCGAAGATCGCGGCCGCGCCGGACGGCGGGTGCTACATCTCGTGGTTCGACGGGATCGCGAACGGGTATGACCCGCGCTTGCAGCGGCTGGACGGCGCGGGGGTGGAGCAGTGGGCGCACAACGGCATCCGGCTCCAGGACACGACCAACTCGTCCACGGTGGACTACGACCTGATGATCGACGCGGCCGGGAACGCGCTGGTCACGTTCAAGGACAACAGTTCGGGGACGAATCAGATCACCGCGACCAAGGTGAGCCCGGCGGGCGTGGAACTCTGGGGCGCGGGCGGCGTGACGGTGAGCAGCGGCGCGACCGACAAGAACAACCCGCACATCACCGAACTCTCCGACGGCAGCATCATGGTGGGCTGGAGCGAGAGCCCGGGGTTCAAGATGCAGCGGCTGGACGCGGCCGGCGCGCCGGTGGGCGCTTCGACGACAATCAGCGAGTCCGGGCGCACGGTCTCGCTGTGCGACCTGCAGGCGGGGGACAGCGGCACGGTGATCGCGATGTGGATCCGGCCGTTCACGACGAGTTTCCTGAGCAGCAAGTACCTGTACACGCAGAAGTACGACGCGAGTTTCGCGGCGCTGTGGCCGGTGACGCCGGGTTCGGCGGCGGTGGTCGTGTACGGGCCGGCGCCGGGTTCGCCGTGGCCGACGGGCGTCGGGACGTACGGAACGCAGGGCGGGTCGGTGCAGAACGGGTACTTCCCCGGTTTTCTGCCCGACGGCAACGGGGGCGGGGTGTACGGGTGGTACGAGAACGCCGGGCCGCGGAACGCGTATGTGCAGCACGTGCTGGCGGACGGGACGCTGAAGTTCGCGGCCAACGGGATCACGAACGCGCTGACGGCGACGAGCAGGATCCGAATCAGCGGCGGGCTGGCCTATGACCGTGGCACGGGCGAGTATTTCCTGTCGTCGGTGGAGTGCGACGCCTCGCCGCAGACCAACTACCGGACGTTTGTGCAGAAGTACACGAGCGCGGGGGCGCTGGCCTGGGGCGACACGGGCGTAGAGATCGTGCCGGTGAACGGCAACCAGCAGTCGTTCGTGCAGACGGTGAGCACGGGCGGCGGGGCGTGCATGGTCTTCGGGTTCGACTCGCGGCCGCCGACCTCGCACGTTCTCTTCGGCGGAGGCGTGAGCGATGAGGGCTCGCTGCTGTGGACGAACGAGCCGTCGCCGACGGTGGAATCCAAGAGCCGGCTGTTCAGCGCGTGGAGCACGGGCGGGTTTGCGGTGCTGGCGTTCGGCGGGAACCGCGCGGGCGACCAGGACATCTATGTGCAGAACGTCAACATCGACGGGACATTCGGGCCCGTCGCTCCGCCCTGCGATCCCGACGTGAACTGCGACGGCGCGGTCAACGGCTTTGACATCCAGGCGACGGAAGAG
This sequence comes from Phycisphaerales bacterium, assembly GCA_905339235.1. Lineage (GTDB taxonomy): Bacteria > Planctomycetota > Phycisphaerae > Phycisphaerales > UBA1924 > RI-211. Next base: position 192,091 of record CAJPFG010000005.1, on the reverse strand, counting down.
GCGGTGAACGGCGATTTCGCGAACTTCTGCCAGTCGAGCGCCGACCTGAACGGTGACGGCAGCGAAAACGGATTCGACATCGAAACCGAGGAGCAACGCGTCAACGGCGCGCCCTGCTGAGCCCCCCTAACACTGGTCTTTGGCAACAAAGGCCAGTTCCCTCCGGGAAGCCCTTCCATCGTGGGAGGGCTTCCTCTTTTTTGGGTACTGGGCGCGGGGTGCCGGACGCCGCGCACCGAAGCGTGGGATTGGTAGGGAGGGCCGGTAGGATGGTGGGATGAACGCTCTGCGTTGTGGTCGGTGGGTGGGGAAGTGGGTGTGCGCGGTGCTCTCGGTCTGGATCGGGGTTTTGTGGTTGACACGGGCGTACGGGCCGGTGTTCTCCTAGGACGCGTTCTGGTGGAGGGGCGGAACTACGACGGTTTCTGTCTCGTCTGGGACGCTGGTGTGCGAGTGGATGCCGCGGCTCAACGTGAACACGCCGCCCGGACCAAACTGCATTCTCATGGAGACGCCGGGTTGGCCGGGGTGGTTTGCGTGGGGGCGTCGCGCCGACGCGAGTACCGATTCACTATCTTTGGATCCCGCTGTGGGCGCCGCTGGCTTTGACGCTGGCGGGAGCGTGTTGTGGTGGCGAGAGCCGGCGCGCGGGAAAGCGGTACGGGGCCAACGCGAGAGCGCCGGCTGATGAGACCGGAAGGCATCGAGGGAAGAGGCATCGAGGCACGAGGCGTCAGGTCGTGACAATCTCGTAGCGGCCGCCGGGGATGTGGAGGTCGTGGAGGAGGCGGGTGCGGGCGTAGAGGATGCGGCCGTCGGCGCTGAGCGTGGCGGAGAGGAGCGAGTGCTCGATCTGGATGTGGGTGAGTTCGGAATCCTGGATGACCGAGGCGGGGGAGTCGTGGAGCAGAGTGACGCCCTGGGGGGTTTCGAGCGTGGCCTGGGCGCGAGGGTCGTCGGCGTCGAGGTCGATGGTCCAGACGAGGGTGGCGGCGCCGGAGGCGAGGCGGAGGGCTTCGGGCGAGATGGACCAGCGGATGCGCGCGGTGCGGGCGGGCGCTTGGACCTGCGGGGGGGCAACGGGGGGGCGGGGGGCGATGGTCACGGCGCGGCCTCCTCGCGCGGGGATTTGGAGAGGAGGGTGGCCGCGGCCTGGAGGCCCTTGCCGGCGGGGCTGATGAACATGGCGGCGAGTTGCTCCAGGGTCTGGAAGAACTCGAGCATGGATTCGAGGCGCTGGTTGTGGATGTCGATGCGTTCGCGGAGGTCTTCGTTGTCGCTCCTGGCGCGTTTGCGGTCGATGGCGGTCATGTCGCGGATTTCGTAGAGGGAGGCGAGGAGGGGATCGACCTCGCGGGTGATGCGCTGGCGGACGATGGCGCGGAAGAGGGTCCAGACGTCCTGCTCGGCGTGGAAGTATTCCTTGCGGTCGCCGCGTTTGTGGGCGCGTTCGATGATGGCCCAGTCGAGGAGGGCGCGGAGGGACATGGAGGCGTTGCCGCGGGAGATCTGGAGGCGCTCCATGACGTCGTCGGTGCAGAGGGGCTCGCCGGTGATGTAGAGGAGTGCGTGGACCTCGGCCATGGTTCGGGAGACGCCCCAGGCGCCGGCCATCTGGCCCCAGACGGCGATGAAGCGGTCCTGAGCCTGGGTGAGTTGGGCGGCGGAGGTCATGGGGGAGTATAGGAGGGTAGTTTCAGAAAGGATTGAAAGATTCTTCACCACGGAGATCACGGAGGGGCACGGAGGGGGGACGGGAGGGGAGCGGAAAGACAGGAGTTAGAGCGGCGGGTGATACCGTCGTTTGTTCGCGAGCCGCATCTTCACCACGGAGATCACGGAGGGGCACGGAGGGGGGACGGGAGGGGAGCGGAAAGACAGGAGGAGTTAGAGCGGCGGGTGATGCCGTCGTTTGTTCGCGAGCCGCATCTTCACCACGGAGATCACGGAGGGGCACGGAGGGGGGACGGGAGGGGAGCGGAAAGACAGGAGGAGTTAGAGCGGCGGGTGATGCCGTGCTTGAGGACCTGGACGTTGAAGTTGATGAGGAGGCTGACGCGTTTGTTCGCGAGCCGCATCCTCACCACGGAGATCACGGAGGGGCACGGAGGGAGGACGGGAGGGACAGGGGTCGTTAGAACACGCGGCGGGTGATGCCGTTTTTGAGGATCTGGACGTTGAAGTTGATGAGGAGGCCGACGCGTTTGTTCGAGAGTCGCATGTAGGTGAGTAACTGTGACTCGTGTACGCCGAGGACTTTCTCGATGGACTTGAGTTCCACGACGACGCTGTCGGCGACGACGAGGTCAATCCGAAAGCCTGCATCGCTTCTCGCCCTTGTAGACGACCGGAAGCTCGACCTGACGAGCGAAGGGAACCCCCTTGCCGGCCAACTCCCTTGCGAGGCAGACTTCGTATGCAGACTCGAGCAACCCCGGCCCGAGTTCGCGGTGAACTTCGATCGCTGAACCGATGATCACTTCGGTAGTGTCGCGATGGATGAGATCGATCCCCTTCATTGCGGCCCTCCCTGCTCAATCATCCTTGTGCAGGCTCCGTGCCCCTCTGTGGGCTCCGTGGTGATTTAGTTGAGGACATCAATGCACCCGGCGGCGCCGATGATGAGGCTGACGACGCCGTTGAGGGTGAAGAAGACCATGTGGAGGCGGGGTTTGGCGCCTTCGCCCCTGGCCGAGCGGGTGAGGAGGGTGTGTTCGGTGATGAGGAGGGCGGCGACGCAGGCGACGCCGGCGCCGTAAAGCCAGCCCAGGCGCGGGTCGCTGGTCCAGGAGGCGAGGAGGGCGACGAACGCCGCGGCGTGGGCGGAGCGGGCGGTGTTGATCGCGCCGGCGGTGCCGAAGCGTGTGGGAATGCTGAAGAGGCCCTTGGCGCGGTCGAAGTCTTCATCCTGGAGTGAGTAGATGACGTCGAAGCCGCCGACCCAGAGCGCGATGAAGCCGGCCATCCACCAGAGCGTTGGCGTTTGCAGGAGCGCGGGGGGATTGATGGCGAGCGCCGCGGCGATGGGCGAGATGGCCAGGGAGATACCGAGGACGAGGTGGCAGAGGGCGGTGAAGCGCTTGGTCCAGGAGTAGAGGGCGAGCCAGGCGAGGAGGGGGATGGCGAGATAGAGGGGCCAGGAGTTCTGGTAGAAGACGCGGAAGAGGGAGGCCGCGGCGACGAAGAGGAGGGCACAGAGCGCTGCGAGGGCCCAGCCGAGGATGGGGCTGGCGGCTCCGGCGGCGAAGACGCGGGCTTTGGTGCGCTGGTTTTCGGCGTCGAGGCGGCGATCGACGATGCGGTTGATGAGCATTGCCCAGGTGCGGGCGAGGACCATGCAGGCGACGACGAGGGCGAGTTGGCCGGCGAAGCGGGCCCAGCCGGAGGAGGTGGCGTCGGGAGCGGGCAGAGGCCTGGCCAGGAACGCGGCGAGAATGGCGAAGGGGAGTGCGAAGACGGAGTGGGCGAGTTTGATGTCGGAGGCGATGGCGAAGAGAGCGCCGACGATTCCGGCGCGCGGCGAGGGGGTTGGAGAAGGCGTGGCCGCGACGGGCGCGCCGGGTGCGGAGGTCATGGGCGAGGGTAGGGAGGTGATGTATTTTCAAAGTGCAACTTTGAAAATGCGCACGTTGTAGGCGTTTGATCGGTCGTCACGGCTTGGCGCTGTCTTGGAGCCGCACCCGTGAGCGTTGTGTTTTCGCTGACCGACAAGGCTGCGCGCCGAGCGATTATCGGGGTTCGCGCATCGTCCGGCGCTTGGGGAAGATGGCCGTGGAGATGGGGTCGGCGCCCAGGGGGCGGGTGAGGCCGGACTTGATGCGGTCGAAGGCGCGTTGGGCGTTTTCGGCGGAGAACTCGACGCCGACGAACTTGCGTCCGAGGGCGTGGGCGACGACGCCGGTGGTGCCGCTGCCGAGGAAGGGGTCCAGGACGAGGTCGCCCTTGTTGCTGGTGGAGCGGATGACGCGGGCGAGGTAGGTTTCGGGGAGTTGGTTGTCGTGCTGGTGGCGGCGTTCCTTGTTGTTGCCCTGGATGCGGCCCCAGTACGCGCCGTACCAGACGTCGAGAGGAACCCGCCGTCCCGCGGGCATGCCGTCGTTCTTGTTCATGGTGCGCTGGTCGCCGTAGATGCTGGCGCGGTCGGACACTTCCAGCACGTCCTGCGGGTTCCAGGTGTTGATGCCGCCGGCCTTGATGAAGTGCAGGGCGTGGACCTTGCTGTTGATGAAGCGGGCGTTGGTGTTCTGGCCGAAGCGGTAGTGCCAGATGCACCAGTTCTGCATCGCCAGGAGCGCGCCGGGCTTGCGGTCCATCCGGCCCTTCATGAAGCAGACGATCTCCGCGGCCCAGTCGTCGGGGATGTTCACCCAGAGCGATCCGCCCGGGCGCAGGGCCCGCACGCACAGCGTGAGCCAGTCGTACGTGAAGTCGAGGTACTCTCGCTCGGGGAGCGCGTCGTGCCACTTGTCGTAGGCCCGGTTCCAGTTGAAGGGCGGGTCGGCGAAGACCAGGTCGAACTTGGAGTCGCGGACCTCGGCGAGCGATCGGAGGACTTCGCGGCAGTCGCCCACGAAGACGCGGGATCGGGCGCCGGGCGTGGCGTAGGTCGGCTCGCGATGCGGTCCGTCGAGCGGGCCGAGGTCAACCACCGGCGCGGCGTGCCCGTTCTCGGGGAGTGAACGGGCTTTCCGGGCGTTCATTTCCGCAACGATTCGGCCGCCGGTGGGGCGGAACTTGCGAGGCAGGGGCGGGGTGCGTGGCATGGGCAAGCGTACCGAAGCCGCGTCGAGAGCGCTTTGGTCGGAATCGACACAGCAGGGGCGGCCTACTATTGACCATCTCCGCGCCGCGGACCCGAAGGGTTTTTTGAGCGGCGCTCGGACCTCAGGCCGCGGCATCCCATCATCGTTTTGGGCGGCGGCCGGGGCCGCCGACCGATTGATGATCTATGACCACAACTTCCACCTACCCCCAGCCCATGAACCCGGACCACGAGAACACGCAGCCCGCACCGGAGCCCGCATTGGGACCGGCATCCGGCCCCGATCCCGCCGCCCAATCCAACCCGCACGACGGCATCCCGGGCGACCCGCTCGCGGACCACTACATCCCCGCGTTGCCGGTGAAGGGGGAGATTTTCGACGAGACCAAGACGTTCGCGCAACTCAACCTGCGCAACAGCGTGCTGAAGGGGCTGGAGCGGGTGGGGTTCAAGCACCCCACGGTGACGCAGGCGTTCCTGATCCCGCCGATCCTGGCCGGGAAGGACGTGATCGGGCAGGCAAAGACGGGCACGGGCAAGACGGCGGCGTTCGCGCTTCCGATGCTGAACAACCTCGAGCGTGACGTGCCCTTCCAGGCGCTGATCCTCGCGCCCACTCGCGAACTGGCCATCCAGATCACCCACGAGATCGAGGACATCGGGGGCACGACGCCCATCAAGGCGATGACCCTGTTCGGCGGGCAGGCGGTCCGCACGCAGGTCGGCAAACTGGAAAAGGGCGCGCAGATTATCGTCGGGACGCCCGGGCGCGTGATGGACATGCTCGAGCGCGGGCATCTGCACTTCAAGAACATCAAGATGGTGGTGCTCGACGAGGTGGACCGGATGCTGGACATCGGCTTCCGCGAGGACATCCGCACGATCCTGGAGCAGACGCCGCCGTCGCGGCAGACCGTGCTCGTGTCGGCGACGATTTCGCCCGAGATCGAGAAACTGGCCCGCAAGTACCTTCGCGATCCGGAAAAGGTCATCGTGCAGAGCGGCTCGCTGACCGTTTCGATGGTCAAGCAGTTCTACATCCCGGTGAATCAGTGGGACAAGAAGCGTCTGCTGCTGCACCTGCTGCGGCACGAGGAGCCGGCCCTGACGTTGATCTTCTGCCGCCTCAAGCGGACGGTGGATGAACTCACCCTGGGCCTGAACGAGCGGGGGATCGAGTCGCACGCGATCCACGGCGACATGCCCCAGGGCAAGCGCAACAAGACGATGGACAAGTTGCGCGCGGGTTCGCTCAGCGTGCTCATCGCCTCGGACCTCGCCGCCCGCGGCATCGACGTCGAGGGGATCACCCACGTCATCAACTTCGACATCCCCGAAGACCCCGAGATCTACGTGCATCGGATCGGGCGCACGGCCCGCGCGGGGCGCGGCGGGGTGGCCTGGACGCTGGTGACGCCCGAGCAGGGAGAGTTGCTGACAAACGTCGAGCACCTGATCAACGCCGAGGTCCCGAAACTGGACTACACGGACTTCAAGCCCACGCCCCCGCCGCCGGGATGGCGTGGAGAGGCGCCGGGCGGCAGGCGCGAGGGCGGGCTGCAACTGGCGAACGCTCCCGGCGAGGCTTCCGCCCCGCCGGAGCCGAAACTCGGCCGCGTCGAAGCATCGCTGAAACAGGAGTTGCCCCCCACCGAGCCCGAGAAGGTGGACCTGGCGAAGTTTCCGGGTGGCATCGTGCCCACTAAACTGCCGCCCAAGCGGATGATCCGCGGGTACAAGTCGGGGCGGTAGGGGCGGGTAAGGCGCACGTTGCGGCGTGATGCGGTCGCGATTCGTTCATTGCGCGTGAGTGTTGCGAAAGACGTCCGTTGAACTCCTTGAGACCCGCTTGGGCGGGTCGCAAGGAGAGATCTCATGATCCGGATGAACGTTGCGACGCGGTTGGCGGTGGCGGCGGGGTCGGTGATGGGGTTGGCGACGGCGGCGCGGGGTGTGGACGGGCCCACGGCCGTGACGCTGGGAACTCCGGGCAACCCGGACACGTTTCTTTTTGTGGGACGGGTGCAGACGGCGTTCACCGCGCCCAACATGCACATCGGCACGGGGTCGTACCTGGGCGACGGGCGGGTGCTGACGTGCGCGCACGTGATCGACCCGCACGCGGACCGGGCGGCGATCGGTGATTTCATCGATGTGAACTACGAGGTCTTTCAGATTGGCGTGGATCGGTATTCGGCGCTGGGGGTGCAGCATCCGCAGTACCAGCGGCGCCTGGGCGCGGGTGGCGGGCTCTCGACCAACGACGTGGGCATGATGCTGGTGCTCAACCGGCCGGCGTCGCTGGGCGCCGATCCGTCTGTGGCGGCGGTGGGCTCGCCGGTGAACACGATTCACACGGTGGTGGGCTTCACGGACACGACGCGCGGAGCGTTCGCGAGCAACAAGCGCTCGGGGCGGATGCGCGCGACCGGCGTCGGCGGCGGGCTGTACACCTACGACCGCACGGGCGTCAACGCGGGGTTTGCGTACACGCAGAACGGGGACTCGGGCGGGCCGCTGCTCTCGCCGGACGGCGCGGGGGGCTGGCGGATCATGGGCGTGGTGCGATCGGGGAATTCTCGGCTGCCCAGCGCGGGGTCGCCGCAGGTGGCGGGGACTTTCTCGGAGGCGGTGCGGGTGGACATGCAGCGCCCGTTCATCGACGGCGACGGAGTGGCCGGTCAGCGGGTGTTCACGTCGTTCGTTGATGGGGCGAACATGAACTGGGAGACGGCGAACCGATGGGGCCGGAGTTCGGCGGGCCTGGCGCAGGTCCCGCGGAATAACGACGTGGTGTCGCTCGACCCCACGAGTTTCGCGGACCGGGACGTGACGGTGACGATCACGCGGGGCACGGCAAACCTGGACGGGCTGCTGAACGACGTAACGCTCGACGTGCAGAAGGGAGAACTCAGGGTCGCGGGCACGGTGGGCCAATCCAACGGGAGGCGGACGGGGACGGGCGCGCTCAACGGCGGTCGGATCCGGATCGGCGGCGGTGCGCAGGCGGCTTCGATGGACATCGGCTGGAACATGCAGAACAGCGGCGAGGTGATCGTCAAGGATCGCGGGACGGCGCGATTCGGCCGGTCGCTCCCCTCGGGAAAGGGCGACACCGTGCTGCTGAACCTGGGCCGCGTCGTCGTGGAGCATGGCGGGCGTGTGGACGTGGATCTCGCGATGAACTCCAACGGCCCGGTGACCGTGGCGGGCACGATGAACGCGGGAAGGTACCTGCCCCGGTTCTTCGGCGCGGGCCCGACGCTGGCCTCGCCCCGGGCGGTTCACAACTGGAACCGGTTCGATGTGGTCGGGGGCGGAGTTCTCACCGCCAGCAACGGGGTGGGGAAGAACACGGCGGTCTTTCACAACCACCGGCAGGGGGCGACCGTCGGCCGGCTGACGGTGCAGGGCGACAACAACGGCGCGGCCGCGGCGAACATCGATCGCCTGCTGAACGACGGCGATATCACGGTGGGCGCCGGGGGCAATCTGTCGGTGGCGGGCGGGTTTTCGAACCGGTCGAACGTGACGGTGACGGGCTCGGCCGCGGCGGGCGGCGTTGCGAGCGGTTGGATTCTCAACGACGGTCCGAACGCGCGAGTGACGGTGGGCGCGGGCGGGCAGTTGAACGGCCGGCTTCCGAATCCGCCGTACGGAACGGTCTACGGCGGGCTGGAGAACAAGAACGGGGCGAGGATCGCGATCCGGGGCGGTGGGGTGGTTGACGCCGCGGGGCGGCTGGAGAACGGCGCCAGCAGCCGGATCGAGATCTCGTCCTCGGCGACGGACGGCCCGGGCGTCCTGAGATCTCACTCGAATCTTCCGGGGAGTTCCGAGGCGATCCTGCAATGGGGCGCGTTCGCGTTCGACACGCCGGCGGGGGCGTCGGATGCGCGGATGGAAGTGACCGACATGGCCTGGACGCTGAGCACGAGCGCGCTGGTGAGCGGGCGCGGGACGATCGAGATGAAGGGCGCCGCCCGCCTGAATATCGCGTCCGACGCGGGCGGCAACAACTGGAATGACATTCACATGGTCTACAACGGGGCGAGGGGGACGAACAACTCCTTCGTCAACCTGGAGATCGCGAGCCACGACGTGGGGGGCGCAAACTTCGACGGGCTGCTCCGACCGTTCGCGATGGAGCAGTTGTGCCTGATGAACAACAGCCGTGTGCGGCTCACCGATATGTGGAACAGCGAGGACCCGATGTCCGGCAGCGAGGTGCTGTACGTGGAGAAACTGGGCGTGATGGCGGGCTCGGTGCTGGACCTGGCGGGGCGGAAACTCTACTTCAAGGACTTCGGGTGCGGGGGAGAGTTCACGATGGACCGGTTCGTCAACGGGCAGCCGATCCGGCTGGTGCCCACGCCCGGCGCGCTCATGGTCCTGGGGCTGGGGTTGTTCGCGGCCGCGCGGAGGCGGCGCACCGCATGACGGTCGTGGCTGGGAAGCGTGGGCGGAGCACGCCGGCACCGTGTCATTCGAATGCAACCGACGCCACGGTGATGTCGTCCGCGAAATCCGTCGCGACCGACCCGCAGTACGACCGAAGGGCATCGACCAGCGAGTGAACTTCCTGTCCCGGCGTGCCCGCCTGGCGCATGGCCTCGACAGCCCGCTCCACGCCGAAGGCCTTGCCGGTCGCGTTCCGCTGCTCGGTCAACCCGTCGCTGAAGAGCAGCACCCGCGCGCCCGGCTCCAGGACGACGCTCGAGGACTCGTACACGCTGTCGGGGGCGACCCCGAGGGGCGCGCCGCCCAGGAGGAACGGCCGCTCGGGCTCGCGGCCCGGCCGCCGCAACAGCGTGTAACCGTGCCCCGCGTCGGAATACGTCAGGGTCGCGGTCGCGAGGTCGAAGACGCCGGCGAACAACGAGATGAACAGACTCACCCGCCCGTGCTCTTCGGACAATCGCGACGAGTACGCCGCCACGAGCCTGCCGACTTCGTTGAGCGCCGGGGCCGGGTCACCCTCGCTTCGAAGCAGCCGCGCCAGGTGGGCCTGCACGTTGGACATCACCATTCCCGCGGCCACACCCTTGCCGACTACGTCTCCCAGGAACAGGCCGACGCGGGAATCGTCGATGCGGAACACGTCGAACAGATCCCCGGCCACCAGCCGCCCGGGGATCGACAGGACGTGATACTCCAGCGCTCCACCGCCCTTGCGAGAGAATCGGCCCGAGAGCGGGGGCATGATGATGCGTTGCACGTCGCGGGCGGCGGCGAGTTCCCCCTGGCGGCGGTGGGCCTCCTGCTCGATTTCCGCGCGCTGGAGGTTTGACAGCGCCAACCCGCACAGGCGGGCCACGGACTGGCAGAACGCCACGGCCTCGGACGAGATGGGGGCCGACGCCCGGTCGCTGCCACGGGAGTCGAGATACACGAACGCGTCGGGCACGGCGATCGCGCGTGGAGCCTCCCCGGACACAAAGCCGGCATCGGCTCGCGGCGCGGGGATGCGGTCCACGAGTATCGGCGCGCACAGGGCCGCGGAAATGTCGAGCATCGTGATGCTCTGGCCCAGTTCGTGAACGGGGAGCATCTGGCCGGGGTTGAGGGTGACGGTCTGGGCGCCGTTCTCGGGATCGGCGGCGGCGTGGATGAGCGAGCGGCTGAAGCGTGCATCGCCGGTTCCGCTGGAGGCGAGGATCTCGACTGAATCGCCGGCGGCGATACGGAGGATGGCGCACCGGGGGAACCCGACGCCCTCGACCAGGGCGTGAAGCGCCACCGACGCGACGTCGGATTCGGTGCGGGCGGAGGCGATATCAGCGGCGCATCGCATGAGGATGTTGAGGCGTCGCTGCGCACCGCTTTCGAGCGGCTGGGCGCCGAGGCGCTGCACGAGCGTACCGGTGAAGCGGCGGTCGTCCATGGTCGCCGCGAGGCGGCGTGTGGCGGGGACCTCGCCGATGACGACACGGAAAGTCCAAGGGCCGATGCGGACCTGATCTCCGGGGCGAATCGGGGTGCTCTGATCGCGCTGCAATCGCTCGCCGTTGAGGAACGTGCCGTGCCGGCTTCCCGCGTCTTTCAGGCGCCAAGGGAGCGGGTCGTCGGGAAGATACGCGATCTCGGCGTGAAGGCGCGACACGGCGCCGTCGGGGTCCGCCAGAACGACGCGGCAGGACGAGGACCGCCCCAGGGCCGCGGGCGATCCCATCTGGTCGGTCTGCAGCGTCACCGGCCGCATCACGGGGCCGGAGATGGGTTCGAGGTTGAGGGGAGGCAGTGCCACCGCGGCCATAGCGTACCGCGCCTCGACGGTCAGCGGGTTACTTGTCGAGAACCCGGATCAGATAGCCATAGGGCTCGAGGGTGGCACCGCCCGGCCAGCCGCGGGCCTTGGGCTGTTTCCGGTCCGGCCCCAGGTTGATCGCCACCAGCAGGCGCTCCCCCCCGAAGGTTTTCGAGAAGATCCAGACATCACCGGCATCGCTGTCGAGGGGTTCGTAGACGCCACGTCGGAGCGCCGGGTGCGCGGCCCGCAACCTCGCCAACTCCCTGTACGTCTCCAGCAGCGATCCTTTCACACCCGACTGTTCCTCGACGCTGCGACCGTCCGTGTCCTTCGAGAATCTCGCGGCCACTGACCCTTTGTGCAGAGCCCAGTAGTTGGTCATGGGCGGGCCGTCGATCGCGTTCCATTTCATGGGCTCGCGCCGGGGGATGTCGTTGGCGTCGCTGTGGAAGTCGCCGGCCTTGCCGAGCATGCCGATCTCGTCGCCGTAGTAGAGGACCGGCGGGAAGGGCTGGAGCATCAGAATCGCCGCGGCCGCGTGCGCGCGCCCCGCCGTTGCGGGTGTGTCGGCGCCGATCGCGGTTGCCAGCCGATCGACGTCGTGGTCGCCGATGATTCCCAGGAAGACCCGCCCGTTGGGGCAGGCCTTGAGCGTGGCGTGTGTCGCGTCGTAGAGCGGCCTGGCCTTGCCGGTTTTCAGGGATTCGCGGGCCGCGGCCTCGAAGATCTTGGTGAACGCGGCGTCGTGGGCGTTGGCGCCGTCGCTGGTGCAGAGGAGGTCGCCGCCGTGGGTTTCCCACTTGGCCTGCTCGGAGAAGGTGAAGACAGCGGGGTTGACCTTTTCGAGTTCCGCGCGCCAGGCGCGCCAGAAGTCGTCGATGTTGTAGCCCCAGCCCTGCGGGCCCTTGTCGTAGTGACGCCAGACATGGTCGAGGCGGTAGCCGGCGACGCCGTCGGAGGGGTCGCCGTCGGCGTTGGGGTCGAGCCACTTCTTCGACCACGAGATCACCAGGTCGCGGGCGGGGCCGGGGCGCAGGTCCCAGTTGACGAATCCGACGGTGTCGCCGTTCCAGGTCTTGAAGGAGTAGCCGGTGAACTTGGAGTTGGTCTTGTTCGTGAAGGCGAGGTACCGGGTGTAGTCGCTGGCGGGGTTGTCCTTGGCGTCCTTGAAGTAGATGGAATCCTGCGAGACGCCGTAGGTGACCAGGTCGAGGTAGACCTTGATCCCGTGCGAGCGGGCCGCGGCGAGGAAGTCGAGGAACTCGCGCTCGCCGCCGAACCAGGGGTTGATCGCGTCGGCGGGGCCGTGCTGGTAGCCGTGGTAGGCGGGGCTGGGGAAGATGGGGTTGATCCACACGGCCGTCACGCCGAGGGACTTGAGGTACGGCAGCGAATCGGTCATTCCGGCGAAGTTGCCGAAGCGGTTCTCGCGGGCGGTCGGGGGCAGATCGCTCCCAGGCTCGCCGTAGCGCCAGGCGATGGGCATGAGTTGGTAGAAGATGTCGTCTCGGGCGTCGTAGGCGCTCGGGGAGGTGGGCACGGGCGGGGGCGTCGCGGGCTGGCGGGCGTGGGGTTTTTTGGCCATGGCGGGCGAGGCGAGAAGGCCCAGGACGACCATCAGGGTCACGAACGATCTGAGCATGGCGCAGCGTAGGGCGCAATGAAAACCCCCCGGCATGCGGGCATGCGCGGGGGGCTTCCTGGGAAAAAAGGGGGTACGTTCAGCAGGGAGCGCCGTTCACGGCCTGCTCAACCGCCTCGATGTCGAAGCCGTTCAGAGCGCCGTCGTTGTTGAAGTCTTCGTTGGAGAGGCAGAAGCAGGCGTTGTCGCCGTTGACGGTCTGCTCCATGCACTCGATGTCGAAGCCGTTCACCGCGCCGTCGCAGTTGACGTCGGGCTCGCAGGGGAAGCCGGTGAAGACCAGGCGGACGCGGTCGGAGAGGTAGGTGACGCTGAAGCCGGGGGCGTTCTCGACGTCGAAGGTGCCGGTGCGTGAGGTGCCGATCACGATGTCGTAGACGGCTCCGACGAATGGAACGTACCCGCCGAAGAGGCTCACGTTCAGTGTTCCGTCCACATCAACGGCGGCATTGGACACGATCCGGTCGTGGTTAATGCCTTCGGTAGGGTCGCCGATGTCGATGTTGAGCGTCGAGAAGTTGTTCTGTTGGTATGGGCCGGTGAAGGTAAGGCGGCCGGTGCCGGCGCCGGTGATGAGGTCGCCGGGGTTAATGATTCCCGCGGCGGAGAACGTGGGCGCCTGGATGGTGCCACGTCCGCGGAGCACGTCGTCGCTCGTAATCTGAAGGTTGCCCGCCGCGATCGTGCCGCCCTCGACTTCGGCGATTGCGGTATCACCGAGCCCGTCGATCAGGACCACATCGCTGTCGAGAAGCGTTACCGTGTGGCTGTTTGCCCGCAATGTTCCCCGGATCACGATCCCAGTCGTGGATGCGGCGTTCCCCATGGTCAGATCGCCGGTAGCCGTCACCGTCGAGCCGGCATCAACCCGAACGCGAGCGCCGATCGTTCCGGCACCCAGATAACCGCCATTACCCGAAAACGCGAAGAAGGTTCCCGACATCGCGGCCCCGTTGTTCGTGACGAGGTCTTGAAAAACAATCCCCAACCCGGTGGCCGTGATCGACGAGCCGGCCGGAGCCGTGACGGCGCCGGTGATGGCACCGTTGCCCGAAACGGCGGAGCCGTTGGCGAGGGCGATGCCGTTGACGGCGACGAGTTCGCCGCCGGCGAGGGTGCAGTCGCCGACCTGGGCCGCGTTCGCATCGAGGAGGGTTACGCGGTTGGGCCCGCAGGTGATGAGGCTGCTGGTCGCACTTCCAAAGCCGATAGGCGAGGAAGGGTTGCCTACGGTGATATCACCCAGCACGGCTGTGAGCGTGGCATTGTTTGTGATCGTAGTTGTCGCGTTCAGGAAGACCTCGCCGCCCGCCAGATCGGGATGGGCGGTGATGTCGCCGCCGTCGACGAGAAGGAACTGGGCGGTGATCTGTCCGCCGAGCGCGAGTTCCAGCGATCCGTTCACCTCGATGGCGTTCGCGTCCAGCGATGCGGCCACGACGCGGAGAGTCCCCGCGGGCCAGACGGTAGTTTCGCCCGGCACGGTGCACGCGGCGCCCTGGTTGATCATGAAAGTCCCGGCGCCACCCGCCAAGTTCTCGCCGCCCCCCACCCGGACGGTGGAGCACGTGGCTGTGGTGCCGGGGTTTTCAAAGAGGACAAGCCCGTCGGAGCCGGCATTGAGCCCGATCTGCACGTTCCCGAGATCCACGTCGGCGCCGAGTTCGGCCTCGTAGCGCCCGGTCCCGGAGCGTCCGACGGTCAGAAAGTCGCCCGGTGGCATGGTCATGGTCGATCCATCGCCGTTGATGATCATGCCCCCTTCGTCGCCTGCGCCATCGGCGAGCACGACGATGCCGGTCGCGAAGAGATCGGCCCCTGATCGCACGTCGAAGTCCGCCAGCTCTGCGCTGGCCGAGCGTCCGCCGACGACAAGTGACTCGGTGCCGACCAGCTGTGTGAGCGACGCCTGCGCTCCGTTCCTGAGCGTCACCACCGGCCGGTCCGGTCCGCCGATTGCCAGGACGGTGGCGGAGTTTGTGTTTGAAAAAACACCGCCGTTGATGTCGATCGTGCCGCCATTGAAGTCGAGCACGCCACCAGCCCCGCGCTGGAGGGAGGTGGCTTGCACGATGGAGCCGGTGTTGGTCTGGAGCGTCGCCGACCCACCGTCGGGGTCGCCGCCGACCGAGAGCAGGTCTCCCACCAGCAGCGAGCCGCCGTTGTTGACCGTCACGCTCGCGACTCCGGCCGCGACCCCCGCCGAGACGTTCCGGCCCAGCAGCAGATCACCGTCCACATCCAGCGTGGCGCGTGAGACCAGCGCCATCCCGCCGATGGTCACGCTCGACACGGAGGCGGCGCCGTTGCACACGACGACGTCGCCGGCGAACTGCGCCAGGGCGCCGGAGGCGATGCTTACCGTCGCGTCGCCCCCTTGACCCAGGCGCGACGTGCTCGTGCCGGTCACGTTGAGCGTGGACCGCGTGAACGGCGCCAAGTTGAGCGCGCCGGAGACGGTCAGCACCGGGCTGGACGTCGCGTTCGACCCGAGAATGAACTGGTCGGGCACCACGACCAGGCCCCCGCCGGTGATGCTCATCGCCGCGTCGCCGTTGTTTCCGACGGTCAGGTCGGTTGTCGCGCCCGTGAGGATGAGATCGGCGTCGTCGTCGTTGACGTTGAGCGTGCCGGTACTCCCCGAGGCGTCGCCGACGATGAACGGGCCCCCGCAGTTGACGGTCCCCGTCGTCAGCGTCATCGTCGCGACGTCGCCGCTGAGGTCGCCGACGGTGACCCCGTTGGAAATGGTGTGCGGGCTCGTGCAGGAGAGCGTGACCGTCCCCTGCCGGTAGGTATGCGTCCGGCTCGACACCGTCGTCGCGCTGTAGGTCACGGTGTACGAGGAGGCGAGGTTGAACGTGAGATCATCGGCGCTCGTGGGCGCCTGCGTCGGGTTCCAGTTGGTCGTCGTCGCCGCGGAACCTCCCGCGGCGTTGTTCCAGTTCAGGATGGTGGCCTGCGACTGGGCCGTCACGGCCAGTCCGGCGAGTGCGATCAATGTGGCGATCTGCTTCCGCATGGCATGCTCCCTGTTTCTACCCCGAAACCCTCGGGCGAAGAACATGCGAGCGCAGCGGGCGCGCGGGGCCACGATCCGGAGGAGGATTTCGTCGAATAATTCGGACTTACCTGGATGTTGCAGCGGCCGCCGGAGGCGGGGGTGGCGCCAGCGCCTCGGCTTTGGAGCGGATGAGCGCCGCCTCGTCGGTCTTGCCCACCCCGTCCAGCACGGTTGCCAAGAGCGTGCCCGTACGGAGTTGGTCGGTGGCGGATTGCTTCTGCGCGAGGTCCCAGGCCTTGCGGATCAAGGGCTCGGCATCCGAGAATCGCATTCGCTCCGCGAGGAAGTTCGCGAAGATCCGGAGGTTGTACCCGTTCAGCGGGTTCCCCGGCCTCAGGCGCTCGTCGGTTTCGATCGACTCCCGGAAGGTCTTCTCCGCCAGTTCATCCTGCTTGTCGTGCCCCAGCGCGTTGGCGTAGTTGTTGAGCATGGTGCCGAAGTCGGAGTTCACGTTCCCCGACGCCCGCCGCATCTCGATGGCCCGCCGGTGCATGTCGAGCGAAGCAGCCATCTTTCCCTGGTACTCCAGGGCGCCCGCGAGTTGGCTCATGGTGCCGCTCAGGCGCGGATCGCCGATCTTCTCGCGGATCTCGACGCACTCGCGAAGCAGTCTCTCCGCGCCCGCAAAGTCCTTGCGGCGGTAGACCAGAAGCCCCTGCCGGTGCAGCGCCACCGCGAGGTCCGAACTGCCCGGCGCGATGGCGCGGAACCCATCCACCGCTTTCGCCGCGCACTCTTCGGCCTTCCCCGCCTGCCCAAGGTCCTGATACACCCGCGCGAGCAGCGCCCAGGTATTCAGCGGCTTGCGGTGGTTCTGGCCGTAGAGCGCCTCGAACCCCGCCCGCGCCTCCTCGAGCAAGTCCACCGCTTCCTGGAGGCGCTGCTCACCCGAGAGGAACCATCCGAGATTCTCCTTCGCGTTGATGACGGTGGAGTGGCTCGGGCCTTTCAGGGCAATCAGCGTCTCAACCTGCAGCCGCAGGAACCTCTCGCCCTCCGCCGCCGCGGTCGGTCCGCCCACCCGCTGCAGGATGTCCGCCATCGCGCCCGCCGCGTTGGCGATGTCCTCGCGCGAGTCCGCGGCCACGGCGACGTCGTAATACCGCCTCGCCAGCCGCTCGGCCTCGGGAATCTCGTTGAGCGAGGCGTGCGTGCCGGCCATCATCCCGCACACCTTGCCGATGCGGATGTCGCCGGGGGCGAGTTGGCGCTCGAAGATCGCGAGCGCGCGGTTCCCTATCTCGATCACGCGCCGCCATTCGTGCAAGTCCTGCCGCACGTGCGCCTGCTGGACGAGCAGATCGGCGTATTCGACGCTCCCTTCGCCGAGGAGTTTTCGTGTGATCGCCTCCGCCACGTCAAAGTGCATCCCGGCCTTCTCGGGCACGCCGATGGCGCGGTAGGTCCGCGCGACCGCGTCTTCCGCCGCGAGGTGGACTTCGGGGTCTTCGCGCAGTTCCTCCGCCACGCCCGAGGAAGCCTGGTCCAGCAACTCGCGGACGGTGACCTCCTTGCCCTCGGTCTTGTCCGGGTCGGCGCCCGTCAGCATGCTGACCAGGAAGTCCACGGATTTGCGGGCCTTCCTGGCCTCGGCGTTGGCTTTTTCCTCGCGCTTCACCGCCAGCGCCTCGGCGTCGCGCGCCCGCACCAGCGCGATCGACGTCCCCACGATCCCCGCCGACAAGGCCACGAACGCGGTGCACACCCCGGCAACCAGCGCCTTGTTCCGGCGGGCGAACTTCCGCAACTGGTACGTGGTGGTCGCGGGGCGGGCGACGATGGGCAGGTCGCCCAGGTGCCGACGGACATCGGCGGCGAGCTCCGCGGCGGACTGGTAGCGGCGCTCGGGCTCCTTGGCCAGGCACTTGAGGACGATGGTTTCGACGTCACCCCGCAGGCCCCGATTGATGGCGCCCAGCAGCGTGGGATCGTCGTCGGTGATGATCCGCGCAGCCTGCGCGACGGGCTTGCCCTTGACCCCGTACGGCAGTTTTCCCGCCAGCAGTTCGTACAGCACCACGCCCAGGGCATAGACGTCGGAGCGGGTGTCGATGCTGTTGGTCTCGCCTCGCACCTGCTCGGGGCTCATGTACGCCAGCGTTCCGACGATCTGCCCCGGATCGGTATGCATGGTGGTCAGCGTGGCGTCCGAATCCGTCAGGCGCGCGATGCCGAAGTCGAGGATCTTGGGGCGCGCCCCTCCCGCCGCCGTCGAGCCGCCGGTCGCGGTGCTGTCCGGCTCGTCCTCGACCAGGATGTTCGCCGGCTTGAGGTCCCGGTGCACCAGCCCCTTCTGATGCGCGTGGTGCACGGCGTCGCACACCATGGCGAACAGCGCCAACCGGTCCGAGGTTGAAAGCGAGTTCCTGACGGCGTGATCCGTGAGCGGCAGGCCCTTCACGAGTTCCATCGCAAAGAACGGGACCTCGCGCCCGTCGGGACCCGGGGCCGAGCCCGCCTCGAAGATCGCCGCGATGCCCGGATGCTTGAGCCGCCCGAGCGCTTCGGTCTCGTGCGTGAACCGCCGCCGGAGCGCGGGCGTCGCCCATGCGGTGCGGATCACCTTCAGAGCGACCGTTCGCCTCGGGTTGTGCTGCTCGGCGCGATACACCGCCCCCATACCGCCGATGCCCAGCACTCCCGTGATTCGATACGCCCCGAGCGTGAACCCCAGGAAGGGGTCACCGCCGTCACTCTCCAACTCATGCACGAGCGCCGCGGGCATGGCCAGAAACTGTTCCGAGCCGTCGTGCGCGGCGAGCAGAGACTCGACCTGGGCACGCAGGATCGGATCGGGGCACCGGGCGTCGAGAAACGCCCCACGCTCTGCCGCGTGCATCTCGCTGGCCGCGTCGAACAGGGCGCGAACTCGTGAGAGGGCGGCGCTGTCCATCAGGATTCCTCACTCGCCGTTACGCCGGCCAACTCCCGTTTCAGCCACGCCTTGGCGAAGTTCCAGTCGCGCTTCACCGTTCGGGGCGAGGACTTCAACACGTCGGCCGTCTGCTCCACGGTCAGCCCGGCGAAGAATCGCAGGTGCACGACGTCGGTCAGGCGCGCGTCCATTTTCGACAGTTTGTCCAGGGCGTCGTTGAGCGCCAGCAGGTCCACGTGCTCCGGATCGGTGTCGTCCCGGATTTCGGTTGCCATCGCCGGTCCGCCCTTATCCGGGCGCTTGCGCCGTGCCCGCTCGATCAGGATGCGACGCATCGCGATGGCGGCGGCCCCGAAGAAGTGGGCGTGGCTCTCCCACCGGACCTGCGAGTCACCGATCAGCCGCAGGTACGCCTCATGAACTAGCGCGGTCGGCTGGAGCGTGTGGCCTGGACGTTCCCCGCCCAGCCTGGCCGCGGCGAGGCGGCGAAGTTCGTCGTAGACCAGCGGCAGGAGTTGATCGGTGGCCCCGGCCTCACCCCGCTCGATTGCGACGAGCAAACGTGTGACGTCACCGGCGTTGGATTCGCCCTCGTTGGCAGCGGCCTCGCGCATCGGAAACCCCCGGGGCAGTTTACCACAAGGGAAACCCCGGAGAAAGGAGATTGAATACCCCGCAAGGAGCGGTTAGGGGGCCCGAAAACTTGGAGTCCGATCGACCCCGCCGAGTTGGTGAGGATCGTGCTGAAACGAGCAATCGCGGTACGGACTGGAAGAACGGCGGTGTCTTGACGATCGCTGAGCCCGATGCAGTCCAGACACCGCCGCCCCCCTTTCAACCCGAGGGCCTCCGGACCCCCGATACGAACATTCCTGCCCCCCAATGCCGGTCAAACTGCAAACCTCTGCCGGCGCGCATTCAAACCCTCTCGGGCCGCAATGGCCTTTGGGTAACGCGCGGCCCCTGATAAACTCGGAGCAAGCCGCCTTAGCCGTTCTCCAGCCGTTCGCCCGGACCCAAGACCGCCACGAAGCCAAGCGATTTTTTCATGCACGATGCGACCCCGGCCACACCCCAGGTGCAGACCGACGATCTGATTCGCGACACGTACCGCGAACTTCGGGCTCTCGCCGCGTCGGTCCTCTCCAGGGCCGCCCCGGATCAGAGTCTCCAGCCCACGGCCCTGGTCCATGAGGCCTATCTGCGGCTGTTGGGAAAATCCCCCAACTTCGAGAACCGCCGCCACTTCTTCTTCGCCGCCGCCCGGGCTATGCACGACATCATCGTCGAGCGGGCCCGGCAGCGGGCGACCCTTAAACGCGGCCAAGGCCGCCGGCGCCTGAGTATCGAGCAACTCGAGGTCGCCATGGACGCCGAGTCCGAGGGCGTGCTGGCCCTGGACGCCATCCTCTCCCGGCTGGAGCGGGAGGACCGCGAGGCGTTCGACATCATCCAACTGCGGTTCTTTGGCGGTCTGAGCATGGAAGAAACGGCTGAAGTCATGGGGATCCCGCTGCGGACGCTGGAGCGTCGGTGGCGGTTTTTGCGCGCGATGCTCCACCGGGATCTCTCCGAGGAGGGCGCCGGCGGCGGATAAACGATGGTCCACTCACTGCGCGAGATCGAAGACGCCTTCCTGCGGGCCGCGGAACTTTCTCCCGGCGACCGCGAGGCGTTTCTCCGCGCACAGTGCAACGGCGACTTGCAGTTCCGGGCTCAGGTCGAGCGGCTGCTGGAGCACGACCGCTCCGCTCCGGACCGATTCCTTGCCGGGTGTGAGCCCGTAGACGACGAGGCCGCGCCCGGCACGATAATCGGCTCATTCCGGATCGTCGAGCGTCTCGGCGAGGGCGGGTTCGGGTCGGTCTATCTTGCGGAGCAGACCGAGCCGCTCAAGCGGCGCGTGGCGCTGAAGATCCTCAAACTCGGGATGGACACCCGCCGCATCGTCCGCCGATTCCTCGCGGAACGACAGGTGCTCGCCATGATGGAGCACCCCAACATCGCGCGAGCGATCGACGCCGGCTCCACGCCCCGCGGCCGGCCGTACTTCGTCATGGAATATGTCCCCGGCGTTCCGCTCACGCGCTTCGCCGACCGCGAACGGCTCGGCGTGCGGGAACGCCTTGAGGTCTTCCTCAGCGCGTGCGACGCCGTGGCCCACGCCCACCAGAAGGGGATCATCCACCGCGACCTCAAGCCCGCGAACCTGCTTGTGGAATCTTCCGACGGTCGCTCCGCGCTCAAGGTCATCGACTTCGGGATCGCCAAGGTGCTCGCCGCCGATGCCGAACGCACGACCTCCGCCGAGTTGCTCCGGCCGATGGGCACGCCCGAGTACATGAGCCCCGAGCAGGCCGCACCGGGAGCCACGGCGGTTGATACTCGCAGCGATATTTATTCTCTTGGCGCGGTGCTCTACGAACTGCTCACCGGCGAACTCCCGCGGCCGAAGCCGCCCGGCGCCGGCGCGCCTTGCGATACGGCGTGGGCGCTGCCGCCGAGCACCCGCGTGGTGCGGGCCGACAACCAGAGCGCGGCGGCCGCGCGGCGCCTGCACACGCGCGCCCTGGCCCGCGGGCTGCGGGGAGACCTGGACTGGGTCACCCTCAAGGCCCTCGCCCCCGAGCCCGACCAGCGATACGGGACCTGCGCCGAACTCGCCGCGGACATCCGGCGGCACCTTGCGGGCGAACCGGTGCTCGCGGGCCGGCCGGGAACGTGGTACCGGGCCAGGAAGTTCGTGCACAGGAACCGTGCCGTGGTTGTGGGCGCCGCCCTGCTGGGACTGAGCCTGATCGGGGGGATCATCGCAACGTCCGTACAGGCCGTGCGAGCACGGCAGGCCGAAGCGGACGCGGCGGCGCAGACCGTAATCGCACAGAACGAGGCGCAGGCCGCCGCGGCGCAACGGCAACTGGCCGAAGAGCAGCGGCAGGTCGCTCAGGAGCAGACGCAGATCGCGGAGGCGAAGGCTGCCGCGGCCGACAAGGCCAACGAGTTCCTCACCGACCTCATGAACGAGGCCAGCCCGGGCCGCTCGCGTTACGGTGAACTCTCGTTGCGAGAGGCGCTCGACCGTGCGAGCGAGAGGGTCGGGGCCGGCGCGCTGACCGACCAGCCCGAGGTCGAGATGCGCGTGCGTCAGACGCTTTCCATGACGTACCTCAAACTCGCCTGCTACAAGCAGGCGACCCCGCACTTCCGGTGGCGGATCGCCGACTACGAGAGGAAGGGTGATCCGCATGCGCTGGCCTCGTGCCTGTACTGGGCGGCGGACGCGGCCGGCAGCCTCGGCGAGATTGAGACGGCGGAGGCATACCTCAAGCGCAGCGCCGAAATCCACCGCGCCGAGAAGAGCGGGTACCTCAAGCGGACGCTCAACTCGCTGGGGAACCTCTATCTGGTGCACAAGCGATACGACGAAGCCATCGCCGTGCTCGACGAATCCCGTTCGCTGTGGCCCGACATCACGGGCAAGAGCCCTCCGGTGTACATCTTCACGGTCTTTCATCTCGCGCAGGCGTACCTGCGGACCGATCGCAAGGAGGAGGGCGAGCGGCTGTACGAAGAAGCACGGGTGCTCGCGGACGAGCACCTCGCGCCGGGAAGCCCCCACGCCCTCACGTTCCGCAGTTCGTACACCAGCGAGATCCTCATCCCCCGGGGCCGGCGCGCCGAGGCGGTCACCTATCTCACCAGCGGCTTCAACGCCGTGCGCGAGTCCATGGGGATCATGCACCCCCGGGTGACCACGTTCGCCATTCAGGTGGCCCGGTTGATCAACGAAGAGGGATGCACCGAGGAAGCCCTCACGCTCCTTGAGGAGGCTCGTGCCGCGTACCGCGCCCGCGAAGGAAGCGACGTCAAGAGTAACTCGCGACTTCTGCTCGAAATCGCCGTCTGCCGCGCCGAACTCCGAAGCGACGGGGCCTATCCGTCCGACGATCTCGCGGACCTCGACACCGCGAAGTACGCCCTGCGCTGCCGCCAGATCGCACAGCATCGCGCACGCAACGGCGACGCTCAGGCCGCGGCCAGACTCTTCATCGAGGCGGCCGGGAACAACTGACCATCGGCGTGGGCAACCCAACCCGTCGCATCTTTCTCGGCGCGGCGCCCGCGAACTCCTTGCGGAGCGATACCGACCTCAACGGGTCATGTGCGTCGCGCCTATTCCACGATGTGCGCGGGCTTGGGGGTGTCCTCGGTGACCCGCTCGCGGTTGACCTTGCCCTCGGCGTCGGCCATGGTAAGCATGTGCATGTCCTCGTTGATGCGCATGAGGATGTGGACGGGCCGGCCCCAGATGGTGCGCAGCGCGCGGAGGACTTCATTGGATTTCGCCGCGTCCACTTCGAGCCCGGCGAACTTGTGTGCCAGCACGAGTTCGCCGCGGTTGAGGTAGTTGGCGTCCACGGCGAAGACGAAGGGCTGGCCCGCGTTGGTGAGGTGGTGGAGGAGGGTCTGCTTCACGCGCTGGAAGTCGCGGGAGACGATCTTGACCTCGCCGGTCTGGGGGTCGGTTTTGTGCTGGTACATCTTGTGCCGCTCGACAAACTCCTCGGTGAGGAACTCGTCGATGAAGGACACGTCGTTGTAGATGCGCCGGACCTCGAAGATCTTCTCGCGGCCCTTTTTCGAGGCGTCGTCGAAGGCTTCCTTGGCGCCGATGGAGGAAAGGTCTTCCCAGCGGGGGCCGTGCTGGCCGCGGTCCCAGCGGCGCTCGATGTCTTTCCAGAGTTCGACGCCGATCTTGTAGGGGTTGAAGCCGCCGGGGGGCATGTGCACGACACCGGAGTGCTGGTCGGCGTAGTGGACGATTTCCTTGGCCTCCAGGAAGTGCTGGGTCATCATCTTGGAGTGCCAGTAGGTGGCCCACCCCTCGTTCATGACCTTGGTCATTCCCTGGGGGGCGTAGTAGTACGCCTCGTCGCGGATGATGGCGAGGATGTCCTGCTGCCAGGACTCGAGTGGGGCGTTGCGGAGGAGGAACAGGAGGACGTCGCGGGTGGGCTGGGCGGGGTACTTGACCTTCGCGGCCCGGAGGCGTTCCTCGTGCTCCTTGCGCTGCCGCTCCATCTCGGCCTGCGGGTTGATGAACGGGTCCATGTAGTCCTTGGCGGGGAGTTTGTCCGCGTGGAAGGACTCGCGCTCGTCCTGGTTCTCATCGCCGACGGAACGAGAGGAGGCCCGGGCCTCGCCGGTGGCCTTGTAGACGCTGTGGGCGTCGATGAGGTTTTCCAGGGAGAGGCAGGCGTCGATGAAGCGTTCGACGACGTCCTGGCCGTGGCGCTCGACGTGGCGACGGACGCGTGTGGCGTGGTTGGCCATCTCGTCCATCATCTTGCGGTTGGTCTTGGCGAACCAGAGGTTGTTCTTGAAGAAGTCGGCGTGCCCATAGACGTGGGTCATGACGAGTTTCTGGTCGGTGACGTTGTTGGACTCCTGGAGGTAGGCGTAGACCGGATCGTTGTTGATGACCATCTCGTAGATGCGGCCCAGGCCGTAGGCGTCGCGCTTGCTGAGCCGCTCGTACTCCATCCCCCACCGCCAGTGCGGGTAGCGGGTGGGAAAACCCCCGTACGAGGCGATCTGGTTCATCACGTCGAAGGGCAGGACCTCGAAGACAACCTCGAAGAAGGTCAGGCCGTACTCCAGCGCCTTGGCCTTGATGGCCTGCATGTGGGCGAGGAGTTCAGGGGAAAGGTCGGTGTGCGGGGTGACGGGCATGGTGGCTCCCGGCGCGTGCCGGAGGGTGTATCGGCAGAATGCCGGGTTCTATACGCGGGAACCGGGGGGAGTGATCGCCCGGCGGGCATGGCTACCGGATGAGACCGAGGAACGAGGCGAAGGAGCCCAGCGTGGCCAGCCAGCAACCGACCGCCAGGCCCCAGCCCGCGGGAGGGCGGCACCGCTGAATTCGGCCCCGCTTCCAAAGCCACACCGCAATCGCCGGCCCCAGGCCCAGCAAGGGAATGCCGACGAGTAGAACAATTCGCAGTTCCCCGCCCATCCCCCGGAACGCGACCATGAGCACGAAGTAGATCAGCAGCAGGAAGTTGAAGCCCGTGCCGAACGCGAGGCCGATGAGCCCGGTGATCCATGCGGCGATACGAGGCTCGGCAAGCCGGACGCGCAGCGTAAGCAACTGATTGCACTCGGGGCATCGCGGTGTCGTGAGCCCGCGGAGGTCATACCCGCACCCCGGGCAAGGCTCGTGACGCCCCGCCAGATAGGTGCGGAGCAGTTCCGCGTGGTCCATGGGGCAGGATATCAGCAGCGAGGAACGCAGGCCGCGGTCGCCGCGCACGCGGGGGCGGATTGCAGAACGGGCGGGTAGCCTTCACGAGCCCGCACGCTCTCGATCGTCTACGGCGTGCCGATAGTCGCGCTTCCGCTGCACGGGATGATGGTCATCTTCCTGCTCACGGTGCCGGTGTAGTTGTACTGGCCGGTGACGGTGTGAAGGTACGGCATCTCGCCGCTGACGCTGGAGTGCGGGACCTCGATGGCCGCGAACCCCTCCGCCGCCGTGTCGTAGGGGAAGGCGTAGGTCCCGAACTGGATTCCCGGGAACGACGGGTCCGCATCGATCCAGATGTCGTACCGCGTGGTCTCCCATCCCTCGACGGTGCCGCGGGTGTCGTTGAGGGTGCGGGCGTTGTCGCGGGTCGCGGTTCCCGTCGCGACGCCCAGGAAGTTGACGCCCGGATTGGACCAGTAGCCGATCCGTGTGTAGTTCCCGCCGCCATCGTTGTAGGCCATCACCGTGCGGTAGCCGTTGCCGCTGGCGAAGAAGCGGTGGCCGTAGGAATAGGAGAACTCGTTGCACCCCGAGCCGGCGTCCTCGGGGTTGTGCGCGCAACCCTGGTCGTGCCCGAACTCGTGGGGGAAGGAGAAGTTGCCCGCGGCGCACTCCCAGTTCACGCAGCAGTAGGCCGAGTCGTAGTCGTAATCGCAGTACGCGAACCCGCACCACTGTCCGGCGTCGTCGTCATCGACCCAGATGGCGCACAGGTCGGCGTTGTAGTCGTCGCGCGTGGTGACGGCCCAGTCGAAATACCCGTCGGCGGGGTTCGCCAGGCGGTCGCGGTGGTCGGTGAGCGCGCCCGACTCGTTGTACACGACCTCGCCCTGCCAGACCAGCCGGTAGTGGGCCGCGACCCCGCTGTTGTCGTACGTCTGATCGGCCGTATCGCAGCCGAGTTGGATCTCGGCGCGGATGGCGTTGGTGCCGCCCGCGGCCGCGCGCGCGATGTCGGTGTACACCACCATGATGTCGAAGGTGGTCTCGATGTTCGAGCACGCCCCGCGAGGGGTGTAGCCGGGCGGGGGCTCGAACTCGGGCTCTGGGTCGGGGGAGGGATCAAAGCCGCGGGGGATGTTGGGCGGCAGCGGCCCGGCCCCGCCGCACTCGCCGTAGCGCCGGTCATCGATGTTGCACACGAGATGAACGCCGTCGGCGACGTACCGCATCCGGTAGTGCTGGTTGGCGCTTGGAACGCGGATGTCACCCGCGAGAACGTCCTCCTCCACGACCAGAATCACGCTGGAGAACGGTGCGCCGGGCACCGAACCGATGAGGGAAACCTGATCCGGCGAGCGCCGCACGATCCGGTCCACCCGAACGGGGATCGCGACTTCCGCGGCCACGTCGAGGTCGAGCGTATCGCCCTCCCGGACGGACTTGGCCGCGGCGAGGTCGGGGCGGACGGCGACGAAGGTCGTCGCCTGCTTGAGGGGAATCGCGGTGTCGGGAGTGGGCGTGGGCGTAAAGAGCGTGATCGTGCGTGGCGGAAGCGACGCGACCCCGCCTTCGGGAGGATCCGGCTGAGCGAAGGCCATGCTGCAGGACAGCACAGTGCTCAGGAAACACAAGGCCGGAGTTGAAGTTCGTGGCATGAACGAATCTCCGAGTTCCGGTGGTCCGACCGCGGCCGCGCCACCCGGGTTCGCCCGATGACCGATCGGGCGCTTTCGCGCCCGACCGACCGATGACTAGTTGATCGTGACTGATCCTCCGCAGGGGATGATGGTCATCGCCTTGGAAATGGTCGCGTGGTAGGCCTGGGTGCCGGCGTCGATGTAGAGCGTGGGGTTTTCGCCCGCGCCGGTGTTGGGGGTGTCGATGTTCGCGACGCCTTCGGCGACCGTGTTGTAGGGAAGGCTGGCGGTGCCGATCTCGATCCCGCCGTAGGCGAAGTCCACGTAGATGTCGTAGCGCGTCAGTTCGAAGCCCTCCATGGTGTTGTCGTTGTCGGTAAGCACTCGCTGATTGTGGGCCTCGTTGGGCAGGCCGATGGTCACGCCGGTGGGCGTGCCCTGGTAGTTGACGCTCGGATTGGAGTAGTGCAGGACGCGGGTGTAGGTGGCGGTGGGGTAGGCGATGACGGTGCAGTAGCCGTTGCTGTCCGTGCCGAAGAAGCGCCAGCCAACGCCGTAGGACGGCCCGCACGCGCCGCCGTCGGCGACGTTGTGCCCGCCGCCGAGATTATGGCCGGTCTCGTGGGCGGTGGTGTAGGTCACAGCGATGCGCCACCAGGCGCCGGTGCTGAAGGGGCTGCCCGCGTAGGTCGGTGCGCCACCGGGGCAGTACCCCAGCCCGCTGCCCGAGTTGATCACCAGTTGAACGATGTCGGCGTTCACGTTGTCGCGGGTCGTGTGCACGCCGTCCATGAAGCCGTCGGCGGTGTCACGCAGTCGCGGCAGATCGATGTTCTGATCCCCCGACTCGGTGTAGGCGATCTCGTTGCAGTACACCAGCCGCATCCGCGTGGACATCGAACTGTTGATGTAGGCGGTGTTGGCGTGGTCCACTGCCAGGGCGCACTCGGCACGCATGGCCGAGGTGCCGCCGATGGCGTCGCGGGCCTCGACGGTGTAGACCGAGAGAATGTCCAGAACCCGGTTGCCGCCGTTGCAGCCGCCGGGATTGCGCCCGCCGTAGCCCTCGGGGACGTAGTCGTCATCCGAAGGATCGAGTTGGCGGGGCGGCTCGGCCGGCGGCGCCAGGGGCATTCCCTCGGGCGGCAGCGTGGCCGGGTCGATCCTCCACACGTGGTACTGACCGTTCCCGGCGAACTGCAGCCGGTAGGTTGCTCTGCGCGACGCGACCTGAAGGGTCATGGCCGTCGCGTCGTCGTAGGTGACGAAGGCCGCGTAGCCGGTCGGGTCGGTGCTGTGGCGGCACCGCACGATCCGGATGTTGTCCGCGGGGCGTGCGACGGAATCGACGTACCACGATTCCGCGGGCCCGGCGTCCGGCGACAGGAGGACCTCCTGGCCCGGGACCAGCCGGCGCAGACCCGCGGCGTCAAGGAACACCGACTTGACCTGCACGAGCCCGTCCGGCACCCGCGCCGGGGGCGCGATGGCCGGATCATCATGAAACAGCGTGACCGCCGGGGGCAGCGCCTCCGGCGGAGCGATCGGGGCGGGCGCGGCCTGCTGCGCGCTCGCCGCCCCCGCGAGGAGAACCAGCGTCATCAGGGATGCGCCGGGCTTGAACGTTTTCATGGCGAACCTCCTTTCTTGAGCGAACCACTCACTGGAGGTTGACCAGCACGAGGACCATGCCCTTTTCGCCCTTTTCGAGACGCGACATCGCCTTGCCGATGGTCGCCCCGTGCGCCTTGTCATTGTCGACCACGGGCATCGCGTACCCGGGCGTATCGGAGGTGGTGAGCAGGTCGCCGGGCTCAACGGCCGCGGAGGTGGCGTCCACGTAGGTCCAGACGCGTCCGGAGAGCGCGATGGGCTTGGCGTTTTCCAGGCCCTCAAACTCGCCGAGCACCATGCCCGCGTCGAGTTCCTTGGCGCCCGAGACGATGCCCGCGACGCGCCGGTTGTAGGCGCCCACCGCGATTTCCATCCCGCCTGCATGCTCGTCGTCGATCATGACGACCATGCCGGGCTCGACGGTGGTTTCGGACTTGAACTCGAAGTTCTCGGCCAGGTCCGCCCCGCCGCGGATGGTGATCACGCCGACGCTGGCGGTTCCAACGACATAGAGGGCCACGCCGCTGGCGACACCCGTGTCGAAGTACCCGCCGTAGCCGCCGGAGCTGTAGCCGTACACGCCGATGCCACCGCCGGAAACGGTGCCGTACACCCCGCGGCTGAAGTCGCTGTTCCCGCCGGTGAAGTACCCG
Source organism: Phycisphaerales bacterium (assembly GCA_905339235.1). Lineage (GTDB taxonomy): Bacteria > Planctomycetota > Phycisphaerae > Phycisphaerales > UBA1924 > RI-211. The sequence goes on along the minus strand of CAJPFG010000005.1, from coordinate 163,344 downwards.
CCGTAGCAGGTCTCGGTCGTGGTAGTTGGCGACGCCAGGCCATAGACGCCCTGGCCGTCATCGGTGGAGCCGTACACACCATAACCCTCGCCGCCGGCGTCACCGTAGACGCCGCGGCCGCCGGTGGCGGCGCTGCCCCAGACGCCGTAGCCGGTGCCGGCTTGGGTGCCGTAGACGCCGACGCCGGAGCTGGTGGTGCTGAGGTTTTGGCCACGGATCGCCGCGGATGAACCGCCCGCGGATGTCGTGTTGACGACACCATGAACCGCGTAGGCGGACGCGGCGGTGGAATCGGTGCGGGCGTACACGGCCGGGCCGGTGCCGGTGGTGGCATCGTGCAGGGCGTAGACGCCGTAGCCGTCGGGGCTGTTGTTCTCGGCCCAGAGTCCGTACGTCGTGCCGCTCGCGGCGGTGTTGATGAACTCGCCACCCCTGCCGGAAGTGCTGCTGTTGGACACGGAGATGCCGACCGAACTGCCTGTGGAGCCGGACATGAACGCGCGGAAACCGTGGCCGCCGGGCGTGGGGTTGTACGTGTAGTAACTGAATCCCGCGCCGGTGCCGGCGCCGCCGAGATCGGCGTAGATGCCGTAGTGCGTGGAGTTCGCATCAACCTCGATGCGTTCGCCGTAGGTCACGATCGATCCCGCCGCGGACGTATCCGCGAATACCGCCACCGGGTACCCGCCGTCGTTGTCAACCACGTGAATCGGGTACGACGCGGCGGTTCCGAAGCCCACGTTGGCGTCGAACCTCTTGTTCGCCGTGAAGGTCTGCACCGTGTTGAGCAGCGCGACGTTGGAGGAGAGCCGGGCGTCGGAGAGGATGCCCGCCGTGATGTCCGCGGCGTTGTGCACGTGTCCCGAGAGCGAGAAGGCGGTGGAGTTCATTCCGTCGAGCAGATCGGCGTTGAGGTTGGTGACAAGCGTCGAACTGGTGACGGTGAAGGGCGCGCCCGCGCTGGTGAAGGCCGGGGAGACGGTGAAGTTTTTGGCCGCGGTGAAGGCCTGGGCGATGTTGAGCAGGTCCACGTTGGCGGAGAGTCGCGCATCGGCGAGTGTTCCGCCGGAGACGTTGGAGGCGTTGAGCGCGGTCAGGCCGGTGCCCACACCGGTGTACGAGTTGGCGGGGTTCGTGAAGGACACGGCGCTGCCGTACACGCCCGCGAGCCGTGCGCCCGGCAGCGTGCCCGTGCCCAGGTTGGTGGCGTTGGTATAGAACGAGCCGGGCTGGTTGTTCAGGTTGGTGGCGTTCGCGGCGGTGCCGGCGAGAACCGAGTACCACGCGTGGGGCGAGGCGGTGAGCGGCTGGCGGGGCGTGACCATCGTGTAGGCGCCCCCGCCCGCGGGACGGACGTCGATCTCGAGCCAGCGCTGATCGCCGTTGAACGCCGCGGCGGTGAAGTTCAGCGCCACCGTGTACTTGCCGTTGGACACCGCCGCGGTCGCGAGCAGTTGCGGCCCCTGCTGCACGCCGCCGATGAGCGCGTCGTAAACGCGGAACCTGAAGTCGTAGTTTCCGTTCGCGGGCGAGCCCGCGTCCTGCAGTTCACCCTGATGAGTAAACGTGGGATCGAGCGGCTGCGCCTGCGCGGGCGAGACACAGAGTCCCGCGCACAGCACGACCGCCAACGGAAGCATCCGACGACCAAACCCACAGACCTTGTTCTTCGCGCGAACCATGGCGTACCTCCCCAAACTGTCAACCTGGTGATCTGAAAAAATCCCCTCGACGGCCGGCCACGCCGGTCGCGATGTACATAGTGAAATCAAAACCGCCGCGAGATGCAAGCGCAGACACTTGAATTCGTGCGGAAAGTTCGCCGCTCGTTCGCCGTGGCGGGTGCGCGTCTGCGATCAGTCCGGGATCGCCACCACGAACGACGGCTGCATCCGCCCCTGGGGGTGCGCGCTCGACCTGACGATGATCGCCTGGCCGTTCACAAGGTTGTACGGGTGCTTTTCGCGCAGCATTCGCAATCCTGGGCTCTCGATGTGGCGGAGTCGCCCGTCGGAACTCGGCTGATCTTCATAGTCCCTGGGCCCGAAGACCCCGATCGTCACCATGCTGCGACGCGGGCCATGGTAGTAGTACGCTTCCTCGCCGTCGGCGCGGAACTGTTTCGCGGCCTGTTCCGCGGCCCGGCGAAACTCGCCCATCTCCGACTCGCTCGCCGGCTTGCCGTCCGAGCGCTCGTATACCGCGACCTGCAGCGAGTAGAGAGCGCTGCGCCCGAAACGCGCTTTCACCGTGCTCAGGTCGAGTTCAGGGATTGAGCCGGTCCGCGGATCGAACGGCGGGGGCACCAGCATCGCGCCCTCGAACGGTCGGGCACCGCCCGACTCGATCGACTGAACGCGCTCCAGGTCTTCGCGGGCGCGCGGGTCGGTCGGAGATTCATACCGGCCCAGCGCGATGACCATGCCCTTGGACCTCTTCTCGACTCTCGCCTCGGCCAGACCCTCGTAGGCTCGGACCGTGTCGAGCGCGCGCATCGCGCTCATGTCGCCGCCATCGCCCGGCACCGTCGCAAGGATGATCGTCCACGCGGCGTCGGTGGGCGCCGAGTCGCCGGAAGGCGCCGTGGGGGCCTCGAAGACCGCCCGGGCCTCGGAGGAGCGGTTTGTCGCCCGCTCGCGCGAATCGGCCGCGGGCGCGCCTTGGTCGCGCGGGGTGGAACAGGCGGCGAGAAGGAAGAAGACAGCACCTGCGGCGGCCGCGAGGGGTGCTCGAAGAGCGATCTTTTTTTCACGTGTCCGCACAACGGTTATCCTTCGTAAATGCTTTCCTCGCAGTATGTTAGCGTATTGTTCGCTCATACTCGCGATTGTGTAGCGTGTTTGACCCCTCCGCCGATAGGTTGTGCCGCGGGGCAGGGATCAACGCCCCGCGAAGATGACGGCGGGCGCCCCAAGCGTACCGCGCCGGCGGGAGCGCCGGGAGACGAAGTAAACTCGTACGGGGCGGACGCGGAGCGGCGTCGCCTCTGTGCCCGGAAGCAGAATCAGGAGTGCCGGACATGGATATTGCGCCGCTGAACGCGAGCGAACTTGGACGAGTTACGGGCGCGAGCGCCGACCGCGCCCGTCGCGGCGAGGGGGAAGGCCCCGCGATTCGCCGCGGACATGATCGGGTGGAGTTGTCCGACGTGGCGACGTACCTCAGCAAGATTCGTGAACTGCCGATTCGTCAGGACCTGGTGAACCGCGTGCGCGACGAGATCGCGCGCGGGGTGTACGACACGCCGGAGAAACTGGACGCGGCGCTCGAGGACCTGCTGGGGGATGTGACCTGACCGGCGATTCCGCGATCGCGCCGTGAGAAACGACAGACTCCTGACCGCGCCGAGAGATCGACGCGCTCCAGAACGCAGGCCTCGGGATGAATGCCCGAGGCCTTGTGTCAGTTGCTGCCCACCAGCACCGCGTTCGTCGGGAACCGCTGCAAAGCCGCGAGCAACTGCTCGACCTGCATGTGCGGGGGCATAGCCATGAGCCGCCGGCGCAGCGCGGTCATGGTTTTGAGTTCCTGGTCGGTGAGCAGTTTGTCTTCCTTGCGCGTCCCGCTCTCGGCGAGATTGATGGCGGGGAAGAGCCGGCGCTCGCTGATCTTGCGGTCGAGGATCAGTTCCATGTTGCCCGAGCCCTTGAACTCCTCGAAGATCACCTGATCGGCCGCGGAGCCGGTATCCACGAGGCAACTGGCGATGATGGTGAGGCTTCCGGCTTCCTCGGTGTTGCGCGCCGAGCCGAAGATCTGTCGGGGGACTTCGAGGGCCTTGCTGTCCAGGCCGCCGGTCATGGTGCGGCCGCTGGAGGCATGGCGGCGGCTCTGGTTGAAGGCCCGCCCCAGCCGCGTAAGCGAATCCAGCATCACCACCACGTGCTTGCCGGCCTCGACCATGCGGCGGCACCGCTCCATGGTGCTCATCGAGATCTCGACGTGACGTTCGACGGGATGATCGTTGCTGCTGGCGATCACGCGCACGCGGGGCTTTGGCGGCGCGGCGGGCGCGGCCGCGTCCACCACTCCCGCTTCCTTGAACGCGGCCTCGCCCCGCGCGAGCATCTCCCGTGCGACGATCTCGCTCTGCGCGCTCACAAACGTGCGGCGGAAGTCGGTGACCTCTTCGGGGCGTTCATCGACGAGCAGGACCACGACTTCAATATCCGGATGGTTGCGGAGGATGGCGGTGGCGATGTCCTTGAGCAGGGTGGTCTTTCCCGCCTTCGGGGGCGACACAATGAGGCCGCGCTGCCCACGCCCGATGGGGCAGAACAGATCGATCAGGCGGCAGGAGGCGGGGCAACCCGGGTATTCGAGCGTGAGGCGAGGCTGAGGATCGATGCTGGTGAGGTCCTCGAATCGCCTGGAGCCGGGCGGGAGGGTGAGAGGGCTTCCATCGACGTCGAGGGTCATGGCCGGCGGCCCGCCGGGCCCTCGCTGCAGGCCGATGGGCGGGCGCTGACCGTTGGCGGTAGGTCCGCCCTGCTGCGACGGCGCCGCGCCGACGTTGGATGCGCCCTGGGGGCCCTGGGATTGTCCAAAGCCACCGCGGCCGCGACGCCTGCGTCTGCGGCGACCACCACCACCGCCGCCCCCACCATACCCATGTCCGTTCACACCGCCTCCATCGAGCGCGATCGCCCGAGCAACCCGGGCGCCGATGAGGCCCGGAATCCCGCGGAACGCGGGTCTGCATGTCGCACGCGCTGGCGGCGGATGGCCGCGTGAGCGCTCACGAACCCCGTCCCGAAACGCGGGCGGGGCGTTTGCATCGCGAAATTTCCATCGTCCGGCCGCCGAGAAGTGTCGGCGTCCCAGGATTCCCCCACTGGCACTATCTCACCAGATCGCGGGGGCTGTGTCAAGTGAAGCCTAGGAGGGTTGGGGGAACAAACGAGCCCGGGCCCGTGAAAACGAGCCGCCGGGAGGCGTTCGCCACAAGTCACTACAATCCGGCCGTGTCTACGCCGACAACGCCTCCAACACCCCAAACTATCAAGGGCCTGCCGGTCTCATCTGGGATCGTGATCGGCAAGGTGCTGGTTGTAGATGACGACCTTCGGCGGGTGACCAGGCGGGTGATCCCCGAATCGCGGGTGGCGACGGAGCGGGAACGGTTCGAAGCGGCGGTGGCGGCCTCGGCGGGCGAGATCAAGGTCGTGCACGAGCAGGCGGCGCGGGACATGGGCAAGGAGGCCGCGGAGATCTTCCGATTCCATCTCGGAATGCTCGCGGACCCGTCGCTGCTGGTGCCGATCAAGGCGATGATCGAGAAGGAGCACGTCACGGCGGACTACGCCGCGACGCACGTGCTGGCCAATCTGGCCGACCGGTTCCGCGCCACCGGCAACTCGGTCTTCGCGACGAAAGTGAACGATATCGAGGACCTGGGCAACCGGTTGATGAAGCACCTGGTGGGTGCGCCGTCCAGCCGGATCTCGGAGGCGGACGAAGAGACGATCATCCTGGCCCGCGACCTGACGCCCTCTCAGACCGCGTCGTTCGACCGCTCGAAGATCCTCGGCTTCGCGACGGACCTGGGCGGCATGACCAGCCACACGGCGATCATCGCCAAGGCGCTGGAAATCCCCGCGGTGGTGGGGTGCAAGGTGCTGCTGCGCGTGGCTCGCGACGGGATGCGCGTGATTCTCGACGGGGACAAGGGCGCGGTGATCCTGAATCCAGACGACGCGACGATCGCCGAGTATCGGCGCTACACCGAGCAGCGGGCGCTGTTCCGGGTGTCGCTGGCGGAACTGGTGGACCTGCCCGGCGTCACCACCGACGGCGAGGCCGTGCACATCCTCGGAAACATTGAACTGCCCGACGAGGTGGCGAAGGTGCTCCAGCACGGCGGCGAGGGCGTGGGGCTGTATCGCACGGAGTATCTGTACCTGACCGGGCCCCGGGAGCCGACCGAGGAAGACCACTACGCGGCCTACAAGCGGTGCGTGGAGTTGTGCGCGGGCCGCGAACTGACCATCCGCACGGTGGACCTGGGGGCGGACAAGTACACGCAGGCGCAGGAGGAGATTCCCGAGCGCAACCCCTTCCTGGGGAACCGGAGCATCCGGTACTGCCTGCAGCACACCCCGATGTTCCGCAGGCAACTGCGGGCCCTGCTTCGGGCGAGCGCGCTGGGCACGATCAAGATGATGTTCCCGCTGATCTCGACCATCACCGAGTTGCGGCAGGCCAAGTTCCACGTCCGGGAGGTGATGGAAGACCTCGCCGAGGAGGGGCTGGCGTTCGATAAGGACATCAAGATGGGGATGATGGTGGAGGTCCCCAGCGCCGCGATCCAGGCGGAGGCGTTCGCGCGGGAAACCGACTTTTTCTCGATCGGGACCAACGATCTGGTGCAGTACACCCTGGCGGTGGACCGGATCAACGAGCGGGTGGCGCACTTATATACCCCGATGCACCCGGCGGTTTTGCGGCTCATTCGGGACGTTTCCCGTACAGCACGCCGGCATAAGACGCCGATCTCATGCTGTGGAGAGTCGGCGGGCGACCTGGAGTTCGCCATGATTCTCATCGGGCTCGGGCTGCGTACCCTATCGGTGAGCAGTTCGTCGATACCGCCCCTCAAGCGGTTCATCCGATCGGTGAGCGTGCAGCAATGCGAGCGGGTAGCGCGACAAGCGCTGGCCCTCGATTCCGGTGACCAGGTCGCGAGATTGCTCCGCGACCGGGCCCGAACGTTCGTCCCCGAAGCATTCGACGGAAGGTCCGCCGAGTAGCCAGGGGAGCACAAACCAGCGGCCCGCGGCGCGGCTTCATTGAGAGGCTCGCCGGGCCGGACAGTCTCGAGCCGTCCGCGGACGAGCGCGAAAAACGCGCGGCCCGCCGGACGGCCCCCGGGGCGAGGTTGATGCGCCTGACGGCGCTCCCCACGCCCCGATCCGGGCCTTGTTGGCCCGCCGCCCGAGAGGCCAAGCGCCTCGTGATGGGCGTGGCGCCGGAAACGGCGCGGTTTCGAGCCTTGATCCGAGCCCAATGCGCAGCGTGCCGAAGCGTTCGCGATTGATCGCGAGACGCGCGTACCGCGCCTTCGGGCGCAGAAGGGGCTTCATGCCCGAGTCTCAGATGGTGATCAACTATGTCCCCGGCGAAGAGTGCCGCGTCGCGATCGTCGAAGACGGAAAACTCGAGGAACTTCATGTCGAGCGCTTCGCGCAGGCCTCCCGCGTGGGCAACATCTACGCGGGCGTCGTCGTAAACGTCGAGCCCTCCATCCAGGCGGCGTTCGTGGATTTCGGCGTGGGGGAGAACGGTTTCCTGCATGTGACCGACCTGCACCCGCGGTACTTCCCCGGTGAGGGCGACGAAACCACCGAGCGGGTGGGCTTCAAGACCCCGCGGCGCGAGCGCCCGCCGATCCAGGCGGCGCTTCGGCGGGGCGACGAGGTGATCGTTCAGGTCCTCAAGGAGGGCGTGGGGACCAAGGGCCCCGCGGTGACGAGTTACCTCTCGATCCCCGGGCGATTCCTGGTGATGATGCCGGGCATGGACAAGGTAGGAGTCTCGCGGAAGGTGGAGGACGAGGATCAGCGCCGCGCGATGCGGGAGATTCTCGACCAACTGGAACTCCCCGAAGGCTTCGGGTTCATCCTCCGCACCGCGGGCATGGACCGCACGAAGGCCGAGTTGAAGCGCGACCTGGCGTACCTTCAGCGGCTGTGGAAGGACATGGAGAAGCGGGAGAAGTCCGGGGCGCAGGGCAAGCCGCGGATGCTGTACAGCGAGAGCGATCTGCTGGTGCGGGCGCTGCGGGACATCCTGACCTCGGACATCAACGAGGTGATCGTGGACCACCAGGCGGCGCTGACGCGCGCCGCGCGGTTCATGAAAATCGTTTCGCCCCGCGGCACCACGAAACTGCTCCACTACCCCGGCAGCACGCCCATCTTTCACACGTTCGGGATCGAGCAGCAGATCGCGCTGATCCACGCCCGCGAGGTGCCGCTGCCCAGCGGTGGCCGGCTGGTCATCGACCAGACCGAGGCGCTGGTCGCGATCGACGTGAACTCGGGTAAGAGCCGCGAGAGCCGGGACAGCGAGACCAACGCGTACCAGACCAACGTCGAGGCCGTGGACGAGATCTGCCGGCAACTCCGCCTGCGCGACATGGGCGGCATCGTCATCAACGACCTGATCGACATGCGGCACGCCAGCCACCGCAAGGACATCGAGAACCGGTTCAAGGAGCGGCTGAAGCGCGACCGGGCCAAGTCCACCATCACCAGCATCTCGGAGTTCGGCATCCTCGAGATGACCCGCCAGCGCATGCGCCCCAGCCACGAGAGCGTCCACTTCACCGACTGCCCGACCTGCCGCGGAAGGGGCATGCTCCAGAAGCCCGACTCGGTCGCGGCCGACGCGCTCCGCGAACTGGCCGCGGTGCTCGACGCCCAGCGCGTGTTCAAAGTCGAGATGGTGGTGGCCCCGCGCGTCGCGGGAGAACTGCTCTCCACCAAGCGGGCGCTGCTGGGCCGCATCGAGCGGTCGTTCGGCAAGCACGTGGACGTTCGCGTCAGCGAGGCGGTGCCGGTGGATCGCGTGACGTTCTACGCGTACGACGAGCAGGGCGCGGATATCGAACTGGCGAACCTCCCAGCGCCCAAGGTGCCGCGCGATCTGGCGGTGTGGATCGATACCACCCCCGACGCCGGGTGGTCCCTCAACGAGCAGGAAGAGCGCGAAGCGGTCCGCGAGCCGGAGCCCGACACCGAGATCGGCGAAGAGGTTCACCCCATCGAGTTGGATGTCCCCGGAGAGCCCGAACCGATTTCCCCGCCCGGGGAGGTGCTTCGCTCCGGTCGGCGCCGGCGCGGACGGGGACGCCGCGGACGCGGCGGTGACCGCCCCGAACAGGCCGCCCCCGGTCGGGTCGAACAGCGACCACCCGCGCCGCGCGAACCGGCGCCACAGCATGCCGGCGATCCGGAAGGTGGCGCCGCCCCTCCCCAACTCGGACCCAATGGCGAGCCGCTGCCTCCGGCAGGCGGGGGCCGTCGGCGTCGCAGGCGCAGGCGCGGGAGAGGACGAGGCGGGCAGGTCGGGCCCGACGGCGCGCCGATGCCGCCCGCTCACCCACCCCAGGGCCAATCGCGTCGCCGCGAGGGAACGCCCGAGACGGGCGGAGATTGGGGGGACGTGCCCCCAACTCGTGAACCTGCATCCATGCCGATTGATTCTGCGGACGACGAGTTACTCGGCGGTGCGCCCGAAGGGGAAGGGCCGGCGATGATCGAGCCTCCGTTCGAAAGCGTGCCGGAGTCAGAAAGCGGCGAAGCGGGCGTAGCCCCCGACTTGGGCGAACTCGCGCCGTCGGCCGATGAAGTCGGCGAGCCGGACCTGACGGACCCCACGCCGTCAGAGGATTTGACAACGGACCAACCGCCGGGCGACGGCGAAGTGGGCGGACCCCGACGCCGCCGAAGGCGTCGGCGTCGCGGGCGTGGAGGTGGAGGTGGGGGTGGGGGTGGGGGTGGCGGAGGAGGAGGGCAGCCTCAAGGTCCGCAGCAGGCCCAGCAATCGCAAGGTCAGCAACCTCGTTCGGGACCACCTCGCCAGGGCTACCAGTCCCGTCAGGGCCCGCCGCAAGGCGGCCGCGGCCAACCTTCGCGCGGAGGTCGTCCTTCCGGATCACGCCAACCGACGGGAGATCGCCCGCAACAACAATCCTCGCCGACACCCAAGCCACCGGAAGCACCCAAGGTCCGGACGCTCTACGGCTCGACCCGCCGAAAGTTGTCTCCGGCGGAACTGAACAAGCGGCCCAAGCCGGAATAAGACTGCGCAAGTCACGCCTTGGGGACGGCTTGCGTTGGAAGCGCGTTGGGGCGTGATCGATTGCGCGGAATCCCCGCGCCGAGCAATCCGGCGCCGATGGCTGCTATGAAGGCTCCAACGGCCAGGGCCGCAAACACGCCGTTCTTTGCTTTTTCACCGTCTTCACCGAAGGCGATGAGCCAGCGGATGGCCTCGTGGCCGCAAATGAAGACGCCCGCGCCGATCACGAGGAGCATCGCACCAATCCCGAGCATCAACCGCCGCAGAACATGCCGCATCGCTGCACCTCCATTGGTCCCATGAGGGTACTTGGAATCGCAGCGACCGGGTATTGGAGTTTCGGTCAGGTTTTTGATAGGTATACATGTTCGTTGCCCGGTTTGTTTCCGACGCCCGGGGGCGTTATCGTCCGCACCCAGTGAAGCAATCACTAACCCAAGGTCGAGGACGGACGCTTCGGGCCACGGCGCGGACGCTCGCGCTGGCCGCGGGACTGGCCATGCCGGTCGTCGCGATGGCCCAGCCGCCTCAGGCGGCGCCGCCGGGAGAGGTATCCCCGGAACTTGAGGCGTATCAGGGGCGGCCGGTTCGGAGAATCGAGTTCCGGGTGCCATCGGACTCGTCGGTAAAGCCGGTGGGAGCGCTCTCGGAGCAGGATGAAAAACTGGCCCGCAACCAACTCCGCCAGAGCGAGAGTGTTCCGTTCGATGCGCGAGTGGTGAGCGAAGACATCTCCCGCCTGAACCGCCTCGGGCGGTTCAGGCGCGTCGAGGCCACCGTTCAGATGCTCGCGGACGGTTCCGTGGATCTGACCTACGACGTCACGCTACAGCCCATGGTCACCGCGGTGCAGACGGTGGGCAACCGGCAGTTCGAGGACGACGAACTCATCGGCGGGTTGCGGCTGGAAGGCACGCCGGTCGATCCGACACTCCTTGAGCGGCTATGCCGGCGGATGGAAGACCAGTACAAGGCCAAAGGGTATTTCAGCGCGCTGGTCACGATCGACGAGAACGAACTCGAAGAGAGCGGCATCGTGGTCTTCAACATCCGCGAAGGCCAGCGGACGAAGATCGCGGAAGTGCGATTCGAGGGCGTGCGGTCGTTCAGCCCCAGACAACTGAAGAAGCCGCTCAAGACTCGCGAGTCCTGGCTCATCGACGTGATCCGCGACGGCGGACGCCTGGACAACGACGCGATGGACGAGGACGTCGGCACGATCATCGGCTTTTACAAGGATCGCGGGTACCTCGACGTCCGGGCCGACCGGACGGTCACGCCCTCTCCCGACGGGCGCGAGGCGGTGGTGACGTTTATGGTGGACGAGGGGCAGGTGTACACCCTGCGCGACCTGAAGTTGAAGATCGACGAAGGCGAGGAGCCGGTGATCGCCCTCGAGCAACTGGAAGGGCTGCTCCGCCTGAAGGCCGGCGACGTGTACAGCGAAGCGGAGGTCCGCAACTCGATCAAGGGGATCGAGGGGGCGTACGGGGTGCTGGGGTACGCCGACGCGAGGGTCGAGCGGCAACTTCTGCGTGAGCCGGGCCGCCCGCTGGTGGACCTGCAACTGGTCGTGCGGCAGGGGCGGCGCTACCGCACGGGTGTCGTGGAGATCCGGGGCAACACCTCGACCGACAGCGGCGTCATCCGCGAGCAGATCACCCTTCTCCCCGAGCGACCGCTGGACCCCCTGGAAATCGAAGAGAGCCGCAAGCGGCTCGAACGGCTGCGCCTGTTCACGCCGCGCTCGGTGAAGTCCTCGATCCAGCCGGAGCGCGAGGACGACCCCGAGCATCGGGACGTTCTGTTCGAGGTGGAGGAGACCAGCACCCGTTCGTTCAACGTCGGTGCGGCGGTTTCGTCGGACGCGAGCGTCACGGCGCGGATTTCCGTCACGCAGCGCAACTTCAAACTCACGGACTGGCCCGATTCCTGGAGCGAACTGTGGACGGGCGAGGCCTTCTACGGCGGCGGCCAGACCTTCACGATCGAGGCGTTGCCGGGCGACCGGGTCCGCATCTTCTCGGTCTCGCTGCTGGATCCATATGCGTGGGGAACGGACTACTCGGTTTCGACCAGCGCCTACTTCCGCGACCGGCTGTACAGCGCGTATACCGAGCAACGGATCGGGGCCAAACTCGCCGTGGGCCGCAAGTTCGGCTCACGCTGGAGCGTGAACGTCCCGCTCACCGCCGAGAAGATCGAACTGCACGACATCGATGACGACGCTCCCACGGACTACTTCGAGGTCGAGGACGGCGATTCGCTCCTGAGCGCGGGGCTTCGCCTGTCCCGCTCGGCCGTGGACGACATCTCGTTCCCCAGCAAAGGCAGCAGCATCGACCTTGGCGTGACCCAGTATTTCGGCGACTTCGAATTCACCCGCCTGAGCGCCGAGTACCAGCGGTTCTTCAAAATCGATGAGGACGCGCTGGGCCTCAAGACGGTGCTCTTCTTCAACACGCACACCTCGTACATCCCCCAGGGCCAGGACGACGTGCCCTTCTACGAACGGCTGTACCTGGGCGGGTCTTCATTCCGGGGCTTCGGCTACCGGGCGGTGGCGCCGGTGGGCGTGCGGCAGGACAACGGCGAGGTCTCGGAGGACACCATCGGCGGGGTGTTCTCGTTCTTCGCGGGGCTGGAACTCCGCCGCCCGCTCTTCACGGAACTGGTGTCCGGGGTGCTGTTCATCGATACCGGCACGGTGGACGATTCGTTCTCGTTCAGCGAGTACCGGGTGTCGGTCGGCTTCGGGTTCCGCGTGTATGTCGAGCAACTCTCGGCCGCGCCGCTGGCGTTTGACTTCGGATTCCCGATCCTCTCGGAAGACACGGACGACACGCGGTTCTTCACGTTCAACATCGACGTGCCGTTCAGATAAGCGCCCGCGGGGAGGTTCTCGTGGCGGATCGCACCGCGCCCGGACCGGCGCGGGCTTTGCGGAGGTGGTTTTCCTACTATTGGATTGCCCATTCGGGGCACAGGAGCGAGGCATGAACCAGTTCTGTCGTGGTCGCGTGATGGGTGTGGTTTCGGTGGCGGTCGGCGCGGTTGTCGCGGCGGGCATGATCGCCGGCGCGCCGCGCGAAGCACGCCCGAGCCCGGGCGCACCCGTCAGCGTGGCGATCGTGGACGTCGCCCAGGTCATCCGGGGCCTGCAGGAGTTCTCCGACCGTGAGAACGCGGTCATGGCCAAAATGGAAGGCTACAAGAAAAACCTGAAGGAACTCGAAGACCGCATCAAGCAGATCGAGAATGAGATTCAGAACACGATTCCCAAGGAAGACACCAGCAGCCGCGTCAACAAACTGGGTGAGCGGCTGGAGATGAAGGCCCTGATCGAGACGCGCGGCAAGGCCTACGACGCACGGATCAACCTCGAGCAGGGCGGGGGGTTGCACGCGATGTACGCCAAGGTGATCGACGCCGTCAGCCAACTGGCGAAGAAGGAAGGGATCGACCTGGTCATCTCCGATGACCGCCGTTCGATGACCGACCCCACCGGCTCGTACGAGCAGAACGAATCCCGGGTGGCGTCGCGCCAGGTGCTGTTCGCGAGCGAATCTCTGAGCATCACCGACCGGGTTACGACGATCATGAACAACGACTATCTCGCCGGTAAGGGCGCGGCTCCCGCGCCGGTACCCGCCGAGAACAAGTGACGTGGGAGGTGGCTGTGAGCACGCTGCAGTTCAAGGCTTCGGAACTGGCTTCGCGCCTGGGCGCGGAACTTCTGGGCCCCGGCGATGTCGCGCTGCACCGGCTCGACTCGCTCGACCAGGCCGGCCCGGGATCGCTGGCCTTCATCCGAACCCATCGCTTCGCCCGGCGCTGGCCGGAGAGCAAGGCCTCCGCGGCGATCATCTCGCGGAGCATCTCGCTGTCGGACCTGGTTCCGGGCTTTGATCCCGCGAGCCCGTCCTCGCCCCGGCCCCTGCTGATTGTCCCGGACGCGGACCTCGCGGCGATTCAGGCCGCGGAACTCTTCGCGCCCAGGCCCGAGCCGCACGCGCCGGGCGTGCACCCGTCGGCGGTGATCGAAGCGGGCGCGACGATCGCGCCCTCCGCGTGGATCGGCCCGCACTGCGTGATCATGACCGGGGCGACGGTCGGCGAGCGTTGTGCGCTGCTCGCCCGGGTGACGGTTTCGCGCGACGTCCGGATCGGCGACCACACGGTGCTTCATCCGGGCGTGACCGTGCTCGATCGGTGCGTCGTGGGCGCGCGCTGCATCTTCCACGCCGGAGTTGTGATCGGCGCCGACGGTTTCGGCTACCGCCCCGCCCCGGACGGTCGCGGCCTGGTGAAGATCCCCCACATCGGCAACGTCGTGATCGAGGACGACGTGGAGATCGGCGCCAACTCCTGTGTGGATCGCGCCAAGTTCGGCACGACTCTGGTCGGGGCGGGGACCAAGATCGACAATCTCGTGCAGGTCGGCCATAACTGCCGAATCGGCCGCGGCTGCTGCCTGTGCGGGCACGTGGGCCTGGCCGGCTCGGTCATCCTCGGTGACGGCGTCATGGTCGGAGGGCAGGCGGGCGTTTCCGACAATGTGGAGATCGGCGCGGGCGCGAAGATTTCGGCCGGCGCCGGCGTCACCAGCGATGTGCCGCCGGGCAGCGTGTACATGGGAATCCCCGCCGGGCCCGCGTCCGAATGGCGCCGCGTTTACGCCATGCTCCGCCGGATCGGGAAGCGCGGCCAGCAAGTCGAACACTGAAGGCCGGGTCCGCGGCCTCGCAGATTCTCCGATGTCCCACTCGAGCAACGTTCTCGCCCAGTCCTCGAGCCCGGTCACGGGGGTCGGTCTTTTCTCGGGCGCGACCGGTGCGGTCACCGTGCATCCCGGCCCCGGGTCGATCCAGTTGGCGCGGGTTGAATCCGGACGAACCATCGCGCGCGTGGGCGCCCGCATCGAATGGGTCACCGGCGACACCGCCTGGACCGGGCTGCCCCCGGGCGTTCCCGTGCGGAACACCACGCTGGACGCGACGGTGCGTCCGGAATCCGGCCGTTTCGTGGTGGCCACGGTCGAGCACCTGCTGGCGTCGTTGGCGGGGCTGGGCGTGTGGGATGCGCAGGTGCAACTGCACGACGGGCCGGAAGTTCCGGTGCTGGATGGCTCGGCACTGCCGTTTGTCGAGGCTCTGCTCCCGGTGCTGGAAACCTCCGAGCAGGGACCCGACCCCGTGGTCTTGTCCGAGCGTGTCGAGGTGGTTCGAGGCGATGCGTTCATACGCGCCGAGCCGTCCCCGCCCGAGGAGCCGATCGCGTACACCTACTCCCTGGACTACGGCCCGGGCGCGGCGATCACGCCGCAGGCCGCGGTGTGGCGGGGCTCGGCGGGTGAGTTCGCCCGCGCCATCGCCCCCGCGCGGACTTTTTCGCTCCGTGCCGAAGCCGAGGCGGCCCGCCGGGCGGGGTTGTTTTCGCACCTGACCCCTCGCGACATGCTCGTGATCGACGATCAGGGCCGGCCGATCGACAATGAATGGCGGCTGCCGGAGGAGCCGGCGCGGCACAAACTCCTGGACCTGATCGGCGATCTCGCACTGCTGGGCGGGCCGTTCCACGCCAACGTGCTGGCTCACAAGGCCGGGCACGCTCTCGCCCATGAGTTCTGCCGCAAGGTCCACGCGATGCAGGAGCGGGCGCGGTAACGGACCGGTCGCCGCGTCGAAGAATGGGGGTCTGCCGGGCCGGTGCCGCCCCGGACGGGAGCAGCGAAGAATGAGGGTTGGGGAAACGACCATGACCCGCAGGAACGCAAGACAGCACCGTATCGCAGGGTTCACGCTGATCGAACTGCTGGTGGTCATCGCGATCATCGCGATCCTGATCAGCCTCACGCTCCCGGCCGTAGCGAAGGCCAAGGAGAGCGGGCGCCGAACGAAGTGCCTTTCCAACCTGCGGGGCATCGCGGTCGGTCTTCAACTCTACATGGACCAGGAGGGCAAGGGGCTGCTGCCCCGGGTCCGGCCGCTCAACGAGGGCTCCAACGAGAACGATCCATCGCTCCTGGATGTGATGGCCAAGTACTGCGACGCGGCGATGCCGTACCGCGAAAATGGCGACGGCGACTGGATCGTTCCCGATCCGTGGAAATGCCCGAGCGACCGCGATTCGGGCGATACCGCCAACGGCAACAAGCCGCTCTGGCAGATCACCGGGACGAGTTACGAGTACACGCCCGCGTTCGTGATGGCCGCGGCGGAACTTGCCACTCTCCGCAACCTGCACTTCGGAGTGAGCAAAGCCTACGAGAACTTTCGCCCTTCTCTGATCGTGCTGATGGACGCGGACGACTGGCACAACCCGCGATTCGATGTCGAGCGCCGGGGGGAGAGCGATCCCGAGACCCGCTGGAACCGCAACGCGGTGTTCTACGGCGATTGGCGGGCCGACAAGGCGCCCTATTTCAGCGAAGACACGATCGCGCGCCTGGTCGTGGACACCATCCAGTTCGGCGGAGGGTTCGGAGGATGATCCGCGCCGAAGCACTCCAGTCCAGGATGCTCGATCTGCGCGACGCCGGGCGGCGCTGGTGGGCGGATCACTCCCGCACGCCGGAGGAGCGCAGGCGGACGCTTTCGATACTGATCGGCGGGGGCGGGGCGGCGGCGATCGCGCTGGGCCTGGGGCTGTACTTCCTGCTGCGGCCCGTTCCCCAGCCGGACTATCTCTCCGACCCGATGGACGAAGTCTTTAACTACACGCTGCTCACCGACGAGTTCAACGCGCTCCCGGTGGAGGAGCGCATGCGGCTGATCGGTCAACTCGTGCAGCGCCTGAAGAACATGGACGGGAGCGACAGCGTGCTGATGGCGTCGTTCGCCGCGGGCATCGCCGGGGCCGCGCGGGACCAGATCGAGGAGAACGGCTCGCGGCTGGCGATCGACCTGTGGGACAAGTACGCGAGGGACTATGACGATAAGAAGCCCGGGGAGCGCGAGCAGTACCTCGAAGAGGCATTCGTGGACATGATGAAAACCATCGAGGCGCTGGGCGGCCAGCCCCGCGACATTTCGGACGCCGACCGGATCAACGAGGTGCGCCGGCAAGCCGCCGAAGACCGCAAGGCCCTGCGCGAAGGGACCGCGCCCACGCCGCCTCCCGAGGCCATAGGACGGATCGCGGCGTTCATGAACACGCGGCTGGGCGGCAATGCCAACTCCGCGCAGAGAGCCCGGGGCACGCAGATGATGCGCGACATGGTCCGCCATTTTCGGGGGCAGGACATTTCCACGGGCAAGCCGAAGTAGTCCGGATCACGGTGCATCCGCCACCGTTTGAGCCGTCACGTCCAACCTCGCCTGCTGCGGCATCAACTCGATGAAACTCACCCGACGCACGCTGTCCACGGGAATGGCCGCGTCGGCCGCGAGAGGCCGCCGCCCCATCGCCGCCTCGACCGCGCCGCGAACTTCCGGCGACGCCAGCGCCTCCACGGGCAACCACCCGCCGCCGCTCAAGGCCCACGAGGGCGGCACCGGAAGCCGCCCCAGTCGCGCAGCACGCACGGTCAGCCATAGCGCACCCCGCTCGTCGATGCGCGGCACTATCTCCATCGAAATCACCTGATCCGAGCCGCTCGTGATCGCCACTCCGATGAACACGACTCCGGGGCGCCACGACGTGCGGACGGCGGAAAGTTGCGCCGGCCAGCGGAAGGACTCGTCCTGATTTCGTAGCCAGCCCGGCAAGCGGTGCTCCAGCCAGGCGTTGATGTCCGATTCGCTCAACGCCACGCGCCACGGCGCGCTGCGATACGTGCCGCCCCCGTCCGGCGGCCGCACGCTCGATAGTTGCGTCAATACCGCGTTCTCGAACTCCAGCGCCGCCGGGGCATTCCCCACCACCGCGTCGTCCCACCATGCCGGAGCGATTCTCGTGAGCCGGAACGCGATGCCGGCGCCGATGGCCAGCGCGCCGATCACCATCGCGAGCACCACGCCCGCCCGGCGAACCCGGGGCATGGTCCGCCAACGAGCCCGCAGGTGCGTCATCATGACGGGGAGTTCTTCCGGCTACTCGGTGACAGTGCTGGGGTCCTTGCCCTCTTCGAGCGCTGTGATTTTTCGGATACGCCGGGCGTGCCGCCCGCCCTCGAAGGGGGTGCTGATCCAGACTTCGGCGATCTTCTCGATCAGCCGCTGGCCCAGAAGGTCGGCGGACATGCACAGCACGTTGGCGTCGTTGTGGCTGCGGCTGAGTTGCGCGGTCATCTCGTCGTGCACCACGGCCGCGCGGACGCCCTTGATCTTGTTCGCGGCCATCGCCATGCCGATCCCGGTGCCGCACAGGAGGATCCCCCGCTCGGCCTTTCCCTCGGCGACGGCCCTGCCGACCTGCCAGGCCCTTTCGGGATAGTCAGAGGGCGTGCCCGAGCAATCGCCCAGCACGACGGCCTCGTGTCCTTCCCGCGCCAGTTTTTCCTGCAGTTGCCGGATTCCCGAATACCCGCGGTGGTCGGCGCTCAGGGCGATCTTCATTCGCTGGCTCCTTCTGGCCCCTGAAGTTCGCGGATTCGGCGCCGGACCATCTCGCGCAGCCGTTCCGCCGTGTCACGATAGACCTCTTCATCGCGCCCGATCGGGTCCGGTACGTCATCGCCCGCCGGATCGACCAATCGAGCCTTGGCCGCGGCCTCGGGCCCGAACTCCTGGATCGCTCGCAACTGCGAGGCGGTCATGACGAAGATCGCCTCGGCCTCCGAGATCATCTCCCGCGTGAGCGCCCGCGATCGATGCCGTCCGGGATCAACTTTCAAACCATCCAGCGCCTCGCGGGCTTCGGCGGTCATGGGAACGCCTTCCGTGGCGGCGACTCCCGCGGATTCGATCCGCAGCGGCACGGCACGCCGGCCGGCCGGCGGCGCGGGCTGGGTCGCGAGTTCGTGCCGCATGATGGCCGCGGCCATCGGACTCCGGCAGGTGTTCCCCGTGCACACCAGCAGCACCGAGCGTTCAACCTTGCGCCGAACATACCGCTCGTCGTGCGCGCCGCCGCCGACAAACTGCCAACCACCGTCCCGGGTCAGGCGAATCGTCGTGGACGACCGGCCCGACGGAGCCGGCCCCTCGCGCACGACCGCTCCGATCCCCGCCGCCCTTGCGGCCTTTTCATCATCCGGTGCGAGGGAGCGACCGTCGCCGAAGCCCGCCCCATCGGCCCGGATCGCGATCACCGTGACCGCCGCGCGCTCCAAGACCTCGTGCGCGGCAACGTGGTCCGGAACGCGAACGGCGAATACCCCGCCCTCGTCGATCACGCCGCCGGCGACCCGCAGCGCCCGCCGAACGCCCGCCGCGCCCGGTTCATCTAACTCCACCAGCAGCCGGAACGGCCCCGGAAGCAGACGCTCCACAACCCGCCGGTGCAGCGGACTCGCCGGTGCAATCACCGTCATGACCTGTTCGCGGGACACCGCGTGCCACGTGAGCGCCCCCGGATCACTCCCGGTCCTCGCCCGCGCGATCTCCCGAATCGCCCCGAGCCCTTCCTCGGACGAGGCGTCCGTGGCGACCGCGAAAAACGTCTCGGTAGGAATGATCACGGCACGACCGGCCCGCAGCATCGCCGCGGCTTCGTCCACGTTGTTGGCGGTTGTGGTCGGGTCGATTGGCACGGTGGATTCTGTATGCGACCGGGCGGCCGATCAAATGGGCGTCCTGCCGGGGGCCGCGGGGGCGCTGGGAGGCACGTCATGAACCTCACACGCATCTCGCGCCCGGTTGCGGGCGATGTGTCCATACACCGCCCGCCCGATATGCGAGAACCCGGGCACGTACAGGAGCAGTGCGGGCAGCACCCCCAAGGGTGTCTGCACCAAGGCCCGCCGCACCGCCGGGTACCCCACGAGCACCTTACCCCACGAGGTCCGCATGGGCATGCCCCGAATGGCGGTTTCGAGGGGCACGGGCAGCAGTTCCGGGGGCTCGCGGGTCATGTCCCGGAACTCCAGCCGTCCCAGCCAGTCGAGGCGGCGCAGAATGGCGGTAGTCCGGCGGCACATCCCGCAGCGGCCGTCGAAATAGCAGACATCCCGGGGCACGGGCAAGTTTAGGGGTGAAAAAGCCACGTGGGCCCGAGCGTGAAGGCTTCGGCGGCGGTTGATGTTCGGGTTTCGAACAGCACGTGCGGCCGCAACCCGGACCAGCCGCAAGGCGTATCATGAGTGTTCGGGTTCGGTCCGCCGGTATCGGGCAACACTGTGCCCGCGCCCGACGAACAGAACTGGGGTATCTGGTTTCCGCGGGGCTGGCTGGGAGTCGTCTCATGAAAAACGCGTGGACGCGGTGCGCCCGGAGGGGCTTCAGCCTCGTCGAACTGTTGGTCGTGATCGCCATCATCGTTCTGGTAATCTCGATCGTGCTGCCCGCGCTGGGCCGCGTGCGCGACGGGACGCGCAAGCAGGACACCCGCAACCTGGTCGCCAACCTCTCCAAGGCCATGGAGTCTTACGAAATCTCAGAAAAACGTGCGGCCGGCTACTTCACGCAAACGGAAATGGGCGCGGCTGAGAACGCGGCACGTGGCTTCAGCCAATCTCAAAACGTGATGCTCGACCTTGCTGGGGGTATCACCACCGATCCTGCCAACGGAACCGACATCGTCTCCGCAGGACCGATGAATGATGCGACCAAGCGCGTAAACGTCAGGGTGAATGCCATCGGAAGCACCGTCAACTCGGCTGTGGGAAGCAACACTTCCAAAGGCTACTTCACTCCATCCGACAGGTACTTCAAGCGTCAGAACGACACCGAGGGGGGAGGTCGGCATGGTGATGCCGCTCACAACCAGATTCCAGAACTCGTCGATTCATGGGGAACTCCGATCCTTGTATGGTCAGCAAACCCCGTCGCCACCGGACCCATCACGGATCGACGCGACTTCGCGTCGCCTGCATCCCCTTCCGGATTCAACGACCGGCCCGCTCGGTTCTATTGGAACTCGAATGCAGGGATTCTCGGTGACAATGGCGGCGGACTCCCGCTCATCGGCTCTCGCCGGATTGCGCAAGTCGGACCGGCAGGAAGTTTGATCGCCGGGTCGGGGGGAGGTGCAACCGCACAGGGCTTGGATTCCATGGAGGGTTTCCTCGGAAGCCCGAACTCCCCGTTACCTTTCGTCCCCGCCGCGGGATTCGCCGAGATTCACCCGTCCGCACCGCGTGGAAGTTTCGTGATTCACTCCGCCGGGTTGGACGGTGTATATCTGGGCAGGAAAGATCGCGGCGGAAGACTCGCGATACTCGGCACGCTCTTCTATGGGCTGAACTTCAAGTCGGGAGTGGCGGCCAACACTATCCACAAGGACTCCAACGGAAACCAGAAGTCCATCGACATCCTCGACGACTTTGACGACGTGATCACCTCCGGCAGTTGATCCTCGATGCACGAATCCGCCGGGCCCGGAACTTCCGGGCCCGTTTTCTTTTCCTGCATGCCTTCGCGATTTTCGCTAGTTTGGTGTCGTGGAGACCGCGCCCACGACATCGGACCAGATTCGCGACGCGCGGCGGCGCGCGTGTGTCGCGTTCCTGTCCGTGGCGGTGGGCCTGACGCTGGCGGGTTGGCTGCCCCACGCTCCCTCCTGGGCGTGGTTCGCTGCCGGGCTGGTGATCGCTTTGGCCGCGCTCTTCCGTCACCCCGGCGTGACACGCGTCGCCCTCGCGGGCGGCCTCGCGGCCATCGCCGGTGGGTGGCTCACGCTCCGGGTCTACGAGCCGCCCATCGACAGCCTCGCCTCCACGCCGTCGGACACACCGATCACCCTCCGCGGGCTGGCGCTGACTTCGCCCCGCGAGTCGCCCCGTGAAACCGAAGGCCTGGCCCGATTCGTGCCCCGAACGGCCCGATGGCGTTTCGAGTTCGACGCGAACACGATCGAGACCCAATCCGGTCCGCAAAGAGTCAGCGGCCGGGTGTGGGTTCGGGTCGCGGGAGAAAGTCAGCCGCCGGTGCGGGCCGGCGAGCGAGTCCGGATCAGCGGGACGCTGTCTCGGTTCGGGCCGCCGAGCAACCCCGGCGAGGACGACATCCGGCTCACAGCGGCGCAGCGGGAGTTCGTCGGCACGCTCGGGCTCCCCAGCGCGGAACTCATCGCGCCCGACCTTGACGCCCCGAGCCTGGCGTCCCGCGCTCGCTCGACGGCTCTTCGCGCCCGGGCGTGGCTGCAAGATCGCGCGGGCGCCGCGGTAGACCGGGCCGCGGGGGAGGACGATCCACAGTCGCGATTCCTGCTCCGGGCGCTGCTCCTGGGCGATTATGACTCAACACAGCGTCCGTTGCGCGAGGCATTCGCGAGGCAGGGCCTGGCGCACGCGCTCTCGATCTCGGGGTTCCACCTCGCGGTGATGGCCGCGGTCATGCTGTTTCTCATCCGCCTCTCCGGCGACCGGGGCTGGCTGGAGCCGACGATGGTCGCGGCCCTGGTGGTCCTGTACGCGCTCATCGTGCCGCCGTCGTCGCCGATCCTGCGATCCGCGGCGATGGTGCTGGTGCTGCTGCTGGCGGAGGCGTTCGGGCGGCGGTACGACCGCGTGACACTGCTGGGCTGGGTCGCGATCGCGCTGCTCGCGTGGCGGCCGCTGGACCTGTGGTCTCTGGGGTATCAACTCAGTGTGGGCCTGACGGCGACGCTGCTGTGGCTGGGCGAGCGGTACCACGCCGCGTTCTGGCATGAGGAACTCAAGGGGCTGCTCGCGCCGCGCGAGCCCGACCTCTGGCGGGCGGTCAAGACGCACCTGAAGACTTCCGTCTCGTCCGCGGTGCTCTGCTGGCTGGTCTCCACGCCGGTTCTGCTCCACACGCTGGGTCTGGTTTCGCCGCTGGGCGTGCTGGCCACGATCGTGGTGACGCCGATCCTGGTTCTGGCGTTGTGGGTCGCATACGCCGCGGTGATCGCGGGCATGTTCGTTCCGCCTGCCGCGGGGCTGTCTACGGAGATTCTCGGAGTTCTGTCGCACTCCTCGGTCTCGTGCGTGCAATACCTGGATTCCTGGCCCGCGAGCAGCCTCCGCCTGCCGCCGGTCAGCGCTTGGTGGGCGCTCGCGGCCACCACGGTGGTTGTCGCGTGGGCGCGCTGGGGATCGCTGCGCGATTGGCGATGGCTGGCGCTCTTGTGCGGATGCCTGGCGTGGCTGGGGGCGGAATGGTCCTTCGCCGGGCGCCTCGGCCGCGACGTGGCCGTGCGGATCGACACCTTCGACGTCGGCGACGGGACCTGCCACCTGATTCGCTCCGGCAACGACGCGCTGCTGTGGGACGCGGGCGGTCAACCCGACTCGGGCCTCCAGAGCGAACTCGTGCAGTCCTGCCGAGCGCTGGGCGTATGGCGCGTGCCCACGCTGGTCATTTCCCATCCGGACATCGACCACTTCGGGGCCGTCGAACGCCTGATCGAGCCCCTTGGCGTTCGACGCGCCCTGGTCCCGGAGCGGTTTGCGAAGCAGGCTCGCGACAAGAACTCCGCGGCCGGCGCGGCGTTCCAGGTGCTGGAACGCGCAGGCGTCGAGATCATCGTCGTGGGCGCCGGCGATTCCCTTGCGCTTGGGACATGCGACGTAGAAATCCTCTCGCCCCCGCCCGATGCGGACTGGCCAAAGGACAACGACCACTCCATCGTCGCCGCGATCGCCGATGCCAGCCGTCCCGACGCGCCGATGCTCCTGATGACCGGCGATATCGAAGACGCGAGCGTGGGCCGCCTGCTTCAGGGTCCGGTCCGGGCCGATGTGCTCGAACTGCCCCACCACGGCTCGGCCCGAGCCGCGGCGATGGACTTCACGCGCGAACTGAACCCCGCGGTGGTTCTGCAGTCCACCGGCCGCGGCCGCGCCCACGACCCCCGATGGAACGACGCCCGGGAGGGACGTGCGTGGCTTTCCACGGCCGAGCGCGGTTGGTGCTGGGCCGAGATACGTCTCGACGGCAAGATCCGATGGGGCGCTTCGCGAGAGTGAGCGTGCTACAGGTCGGCGGGCTGCGGACTGGGCTCGGCGTTTGCCGCGGGTTGCCCGCCGCGGGCCCGGATGCGTTTGCGGGCCAGGCTCTCGACCCAGGCGTCTTCGTGGACTCGCCAGAAGTGCTCGAAGGACCGATCCATCGAGAACGCCTGCATGGCCTCGTGGGCGCTGCGCCCCATCTCGCGCCGCCGCCGATGATCCCGGCACAGATCAACGATCCGCGAGGTCCAGGCCTGTGCATCGGCCGCGGTAATGACGTGCCCGGTTCGGCCTTCCTCGACAACCTCCTTCGGCCCACCCTCGTCGCTTACCAGCACCGGAATCCCTGAAGCCTGCGCCTCCATCACGACCTGACCCAGCGTGTCGGTCACGCTGGGGAACACGAACAGATCGCACGAGGCATACACGCGGCTGAGTTCCTCGCCATAACGGAACCCCAGGAACCGGCTTCGCGTGCGCCGCAGCGACATCTCCATCTCCGCGCGGTACGGACCATCGCCGACAACCACGAGTTCCGCGGGGATTCCCGAAGCACGAAGCCACCGGTCCGCCTCGATCCAGACCCTGGTGAGCAGCGGCAGGTTCTTTTCCACGCTCACCCTCCCCACGGACAGGACTCGCACGCAACCACGCGGCGATCCCATTCGTTCAAGCAGGAACTCGTCCCGGTGGCACGGGTGAAACGCCCCGGTCATGATCCCGGGCTTGAGGGGCAAGATGCGTTCGCGCTGCATGCCGAGGCGTTCCAGCGATGCAACGTACTCGCGGCTGCGCGTGAGGATCGACCGGAACGGGCTGTAGAAAGCCCGCATGAACCGGCTCGTGAAGTACGTCAGCGAGTCGTCGTTGAACAAATGGTCCACGTACGCGGGGAAGTCGGTGTGATAGACGCCCACGATGGGCGCCCGCAGCATGCGCGACGCGATCATTCCCACCACCCCAACCGGCCCGGGCGTGGAAATGTGGATCACGTCGGGCCGGTGGGCGCCCGCGAAGCGCAGCATCCGGACCAGCGGCGGCAGCGCCAGTTCGAGGTGCGCGTACCGAGGCATCTTTGTGGCGAAGATCGGCTTGAAGTTGTGGATGTTCGCCTCGCGCGGGCACTCGAAGTTCGTGGACGTCACGACCTGAAGGTCCTGGCCGTTCGCGAGGGAATGCTCCGCGGCGTTGCGGATGAACCGCGACACCCCGTTGACATCCCCCAGCGTGTCCGTAAAGAGCAGCACCCGCATCCGGCGGAGTGATCTCTCGGGATTTCGCGGAAGTTTCGTGGACCTGTTCACGGCGGCAATCCAACCGTAGCCGTCGCGGCGTCGTCGCCCCGCGTTACACTTGGCCCATGACCCGTCACGTCGCCGTCTATCCGGGGTCCTTCGACCCGATCACGTTCGGACACCTGGACGTCATTGCCCGCGGGCGTCGGTTGTTCGATGAACTGATCGTGGCCGTCGGGCGCAACCCCGGAAAGGACCCGCTCTTCTCCTCCGACGAGCGCGTGGAAATGGTCGAGCATCTCATCCGAGCGCTCGTCGCCCGGGAGCCCCAGCACGCGCCCGTTCAGGTCCGCGCGTTCGACGGCCTTACCGTTGACTTCGCCCGGGAGGTCGGCGCGACCGCCCTCCTCCGCGGCGTGCGCAATCTCAGCGACCTCCAGTACGAAGTGCAGCAGGCCGTGACCAACCGCGAAGTCGCCGGCCTGGAAACCGCGTTTATCGTCGCCGGTCAGAGTTTCGCGTACACCTCTTCGAGCCTGATCCGTCAGATCACCGCCATGGGAGAAAACCTCGATGAGGCGCTTACCCCGATGTGCCCTCCGGCCGTGATCGCCCGCTTGAAGCAGAAGAAGGCCCAGAAGCACCCGGGGCTGGAACGCTTGCGGGGCGGAGCGGTCAGCGACGGATGAGCGACGAGCGCTCACCACCGCATGGCACCCACGGTCAGCGCCCCGCCAGGCCGAAGTTCCTGTCCGCGTTTCTCGATCAGCACGGAATCGCGTGCGAAGGCTGCGGGTACAACCTCCGCGGGTGCCGCGATCCGTACTGCCCGGAATGCGGGCGCGTGATCGCGCGCCCGACGCTCGATCAGCAGGAACGAGCGAGGTCACCGGAGTTCCCGTGCCGGCTCTGCGGCCGGGCCAACACGCACACCGAGGCGCAGTGCGAGTGCTGCGGCGAACCGCGACGGGCCCTCTTTCAGAGCGCATCCGGCGGTCCGTGGAGGGTCTGGGCGGGCGTTCCCAAGGCTCTGCGCCTCTGGGCGTTGCTCTCGAGTGTTCAGTTCTCGGTGTTCGCAATGCTCGCGATGGTCGCGGGAACGCAGCCCGGGTGGGGCCGCGGCCCCGAGTCGTTCGCGCTCAGCGCGTTCATCAGCGTCGGCCCTTTGCTTCTCATCGTGGCGTGGAGGCGTCAACTGCACCGTATCGCCCGAGTCTCGCCGGGGCCGCGTGCCTGGCTGGTGCACGGGGTTGGAACCGTGTGCGCGGTGCTGATGGCGTTGGCTTGGGCGATTTCGTAAGGCGGGGCGGCCACCCGGCCCGTGTCGCCGCAGGCGCACCCTTCATACCTTCCCGCATGGACTACCGCATCATCAGCATCGGCACCATGGCGGCGCACCCCTTGTGGGGCGAGCGTCAGGCGGTGCGGACGGGGCACAGCACCACGACGCTGGTGAGCGCGGAGAAGAGGCGCATCCTCGTGGATCCGGGCCTGCCGGCGCCCGCGGTGGCCGCGCGGCTGGGCGAGCGGGCCAATCTTCGGGCCGCCGACATCACGGATGTGTTCCTGACGTCGTTCCACCCGGAGTGCCGGCGGGCGCTGGACGCGTTTCCCGACGCCGGGTGGTGGATCAGCGGCGCCGAGCGCGAGAGCGTCGGGGTGGCGCTGGCGCAGCGGCTGCGCGCGGTCGCCAAGGGCGAGGGCGTGGAGGGGGCGGGCGAGCGCGACGAGCAGTTGATCGAGATGCTCCAGCGCGATGTGGCCCTCCTCCAGCGCTGCCGCGTGTCTGACGATGCGCCGTTCGGTGAGCGCATCGCGGTCTTCCCGCTGCACGGAGTCACGCCGGGCTGCTGCGGGCTGCTGCTGGAGGGCGAACGGCAGACCACGCTGATCTGCGGCGACTCCGTTCCCACCATCGAACACCTCGAGCAGGGCAAGATCCCCTCGCCCGCGGCGGATGTGGACAAGGCTCGCGCGAGCTTCGAGGAGGCCGTGGAAATCGCGGACCTGCTCATCCCCGGGCGCGACAACATCGTGGTGAATCCGACGAAGCGGCCGTTCTAAGACCGCCGCAGATAGCGGTTAACAAACTCTCGTGGCGAGAGAACCTGAAGCTGAGGCACCCCCGTCACCGCGAGCAGATCCTTGTCACCGCTGACAAGTAGCGCGCTGCCGCTGAGCGCGCAGGCGATAAACTTGTCATCGTCGGGATCCCGGCAAATCGGAGCGGGCAGAGGAGCCGTATCGACCGCCTCACTACGAGCGGCGATCGCGTCAATCACCCGCTCCGCGGCGTTTAGCGGGCATCGGTCCGCCAGTGCTTTGACGGTGGCGTAATACTCGCCGAGAACCTCCGGCGAGACCACGAGGAGCACACCCCCTCGTGCCCAAGCCTCCAGAATGAGCCCTGGTAGGCCCCCGCGGAGTATCCCCGAGATCACCACGTTGGTGTCGAGGACAACCCTCACGCACTTCTCCGCACGCGGCGGACGGCGCGGGAAATGTCCTTCCCCATTACTCCGGCCTTTCGTGCCTCCGCCCTTGCCCTCGCCAGAAGCCCTTGCAGCTCGCCGGCAGTCGGCGGCTTGAGCAGCTTCAGAATCACGGTGTCGCCGTCGGCGATGACGATGAACCGACTGCCGGTGCGTAACCCCAACCGGTCACGCACTTCACCGGGCAGCACAACCTGACCTTTCGAAGAGAGTCTCGTGGTGGACAATGACATGCAGTGCTCCCTTCGGTATTCTTACCAGTAAGATTGTAGCCCCGGCCCGCCGCTTCTTGTTCGGAGTTCATGCATGGCTCGCTGCCCGCTCTGTGACATTGCTTCTCGTTCGCCCGCGCCGGATTCGGGCCACATCGCCGCGCTTGACCAGTGCTTGGTGGTGCTGGGGGACAATCAGGGGTGCCCGGGCTGGTGCGTGCTGATTCTTCGGGAGCACGTCGAGCACATGGATCTGCTGGGTGTTCCGCGGCAGCGGGCGGTGTTCGGGGAGGTAGCGCGCGTGGCCGCGGCCATCCGGCGCGTCTTTCCCACCTCGGGCGCGGGGGGCGGGCCGGTGCGGATCAACTACGAGTGCTTGGGCAACCAAGTCCCCCACGTTCACTGGCACGTAATCCCGCGCCACGCTGACGACCCCGAGCCGCGCAACGCCGTCTGGGGCTGGGAGCCGCAGCGCCTGCGGGGCGACCTGTCGCCGGACCAGCGCCGGGACCTGGCGCGGCGGATCGCCGGGGCGATGACATGAACATCGGAAAGCCCGTGCGCCCCGCGAGGAACGGGACGCACGGGTGTACAGCGCGCCCTCAACAGGAGGGCGCTTCGGGGGCGTGGTGATCACGGAGTGACAAAGGAGGTGCGAAATGGCACCCTGTCGGGCTCGCGATTGCGGGCGAAAGCGTTACTCTGCATTCCGCGTGGTCCGGGACGGAATACTCCCGTTCCGAATCAACCAATCCGCACGCGGCGCGAACCCTTCCCCGATCGCGAATTCGAATCGATCTATCGAACAATCAGTACTGCCGGGAACACGAGGGCCGAAGCCCTCCGGCTGCGAGCGTCCCCTCGACTGCACACAGAACATACATCAAGATCGGCTGTTGTGCAAGCGCGAAGCGAGAATCCAGTCAACGCAGGGCCTGATCCAGGTCCGCGATCAGATCCGCAACGTCTTCGATCCCCACGCTCAGCCGCACCAGGCCGTCCGCGATCCCCAGGGCCGCGCGGGCATCCGGCGGGATGCTCGAGTGCGTCATGATCGCCGGATGCTCGATGAGGCTCTCCACTCCACCGAGGCTCTCGGCAAGGCTGAACAACTTCACGCGCTCCAGCATCGCGCGGCTGGGCTCCAGCCCGCCGCGGATGACCACCGAGATCATCCCGCCGAACGCCCGCATCTGGCGCTTCGCGAGATCGTGCTGAGGGTGGCTGGGCAGGCCCGGGTAGATGACTCGTTCGACCTTCATGTGCCGTTCGAGCCACTGCGCGATCTGCATCGCGTTCTCGCAGTGGCGCTGCATCCGGACGTGGAGCGTCTTGGTGCTGCGCAGCATCAGGAAGCAGTCCATCGCCCCCGGCACCGCCCCGACGGCGTTCTGAACAAACTTGATCCGCGCCGCCAGCCCCGAATCGCTGGTCATCAGCGCCCCGGCGACCAGGTCGCTGTGGCCGCCGATGTACTTGGTGCAGGAGTGCAGCACGACGTGCGCGCCCTGCGAGAGTGGGTTCTGCAGGCACGGCGAGGCGAAGGTACTGTCCACCACGAGGATGGGAGCGTCGATCGCCTCGCCCAGCGGTCCCAGGGCCGCGGCCCGCACCCCGCCGGAAGGGGTGGCCTTCTTCGCCCAGTCGTCCGCAATCCGACGAACGCCGGCAATATCGATGACTTTGAGCATCGGGTTGCTGGGCGTTTCGAGCCAGACGGCGCGGGTGGTCGGGCGCATCGCCCGCTCCACGTGGCCGAGGTTGGTCATGTCCACGCGCGTGGTTTCGATGGCCAGGTGCCGGAAGACCTTGTCGAGTTGGCGGAACGAGCCGCCATACACGTCATCGGACAGAACGACATGGTCGCCGGTTCGGAACTGGTGCAGGATGCAGTCCATCGCGGCCAGCCCGCTGGAAAACGCGAAGCCGTGGGCCGCGCCCTCGAGGGCCGCGAGGTTGGCTTCGAGGGCCGCCCGGGTCGGGTTCTTGGATCGCGCGTAGTCGTACCCGTCCTTGAAGACCCCGGGCGAGGCCTGCACGAACGTGCTGGTCATGTAGACCGGCGTCATGATGGCGCCCGTGGTCGGGTCGGGAGTCTGGCCGGCGTGGATGCAGTTGGTGGCGAATCGGAGGGCTTCGTTCATGGAGGCTCCGCAGGGAGGATAGCGGGGGCTACCGCACCGCGCCGACCGCCCGGAGCGCCCGCTCGAGTTGCGCCCACCGCTGCTCAAGGCTGCCGGTGTAGCCCACCGACATCCGCACCAGCCCCGGCGATATCCCCGCCCGGCGCAGGTCGTCCTCGCCCATCTCGCTGGAAGTGCTCGCCGCCGAGCAGGACATCAGCGTGTCGAAGTAGCCGAGGCTGACCGCCATGAATCCGAATCGCTGCTCGTTCTGCAGATTCTCCATGAATCGCTCGGCGCGGGCCTGCGTTCCCAGGTCGAGGGTGAGCAGGCCCCCCAGCCCATACCCCGGGTTGGCCATGCCCCGCAGCAGTTCGTGGTCGGGATGGTCCGGCAGGCCCGGATGCGTGACCCCCACTCCCAGCCCCGCCAGCCGCCGGGCCAGTTCGAGCGCGCGCCGGGAATGCTCGGCCATCCGCAGGCCCAGGTGCGGAAGCCGCAGGGAAATGCCGAACGCGGCGTGGGGATCCATCGTCGGCCCCAGCAGCATCAGCGACCCGGTGTGGAGGTCCATGAGGCTCGCAATAAAGTCCGTTGCACCGACGATGGCCCCGCCGATGATGTCGCTGGCGCCGTTCGCGAACTTCGTCAGACTGTGGACGACCACGTCCGCCCCCAGCCGAACGGGTGAGACGATCATGGGCGCGAACGTGTTGTCCACGATCAGCCGGGCGCCGTGCCGCTTTGCGAGGTCTGCCAGGCGCGGGATGTCCGCGACTCGCAGCGTCGGGTTGCTCATGGTCTCCACGAACAGGACTCGCGTGCGAGGCGTGAAGGCCCGCTGCACGGTCTCGAGATCCCAGACGGGCACAAACGTACTGGCGACCCCGCATTTGACCGGCAAAAAGTCGCGCAGCAGCGCAAAGGTCCCGCCGTACAGCGCGTTTCCCGCCACGACGTGGTCCCCGTGCTCGCAGCACTGCAAGACCGCCGCGGAGATCGCGGCCATGCCGCTGGCGGTGCAGTAGCCATCGCCGGCCCCCTCGATCGCGGCGATCTCCTTGCCCAGCACGTACACGGTGGGGTTGAAGTGGCGGCCATACAGGTAGCAGCCCCCGCGCGCCGGCCCCTTGGCGCCCTGGAAGATCGCCGGCATCGTC
This sequence comes from Phycisphaerales bacterium, assembly GCA_905339235.1. Classification (GTDB taxonomy): domain Bacteria; phylum Planctomycetota; class Phycisphaerae; order Phycisphaerales; family UBA1924; genus RI-211. The sequence continues at coordinate 132,364 of CAJPFG010000005.1, read as the reverse complement.
CGGGCTCGCATGACCGTGAAGGTCGTGCTGGCTTCGATGGACATATTCACCCCGCCGTGCTCGCCGAACTCGTGGCGGCTCGCGGCCAGGGCCTCGGCAGGATCGAAGGCGCTCATGGAAGCCTCCCTGTTCTTCACGGGGTGCGCTCGGCGCAGCCCGCGCAGCGTATCTCGCCCTGAACACCGGCGCGTACCATGACGACATGGAAGCCGATCAGGCCGAACATGCTCAGGCTCCGCCGGTCGGGGCGCGGCGTCGTGCGATCTCGCTCGCGGGGCTCGCGTTAGCCGTCGCGCTGGGTGTTCCCCTGGGTCTGGGCGCCTTCGCCTTCGACTACGCCGAGGGGTCCAGTTACCTCTCCAACGATCCGCGCGCGTGCGTGAACTGCCACATCATGCGCGATCAGTACGACGCCTGGCAGAAGAGCCCGCACCACGCCAACGCGACCTGCAACGACTGCCACGTGCCCCAGGACCTCGTCGGCAAGTACGCGACCAAGATGGACCACGGGTACCGACACAGCAAGGGCTTTACATTCCAGGATTTCCATGAGCCCATCCGGATCACGCCGGGGAGCCTCCGCGTGGTCGAGAACAACTGCGTCCGCTGTCATGGGGCGCTGGTCTCCGAGATTGTCGGGCACGGACTGCCCGAAGGTGATCTTCTTTCGTGCGTGAAATGCCACGGCGGGATCGGGCATGGACCCCGCCGCTAGGAGGACCTATGAAAGCCAAATGGGCCGTCTACTGGATCATCTTCGTTCTGGCCGCGGCGCTGACGGTCGCGATCGCGCTGCTGATCCAGAACATCTCGGCACGGAAGCAGGAGGCCAGACAGACGGTCTTCTCGCTGGCGAATCTGTCCGAGACCACCGTGGACCCCAAAGAGTGGGCCAAGAACTTCCCGCGCCAGCACGACGGGTATTCGCGGACGGTGGACGTGGTGCGCACGCGGTACGGGGGGAGCGAGAACTTCCAGAAACTCGACACCGACCCCGGCCTGCGGACGATCTTCGCGGGCTATGCCTTTGCGATCGACTTCCGCGAGGAGCGTGGGCACGCCTTCATGCTGTCGGACCAGCGCGAGACCGAGCGGGTCACCCAGAAAAAGCAGCCCGGCGCGTGCCTGCACTGCCACGCGTCGGTCACGCAGGCGTACCGGTCCGTGGGCATCCAGAACGGAGCACCGGGTACGGTGGAGGAGTCGCTCACGAGCGAACACGGGAAGCAGCAACTCATGAAGGGCTTCGAGGCCGTGTGCGCCATGCCGTACGAGGAGGCCACCAGGCTCGTTCAGCACCCAGTCACCTGCCTTGACTGCCACGACCCCGCGAGCATGCGCCTGCGGGTGACACGCCCGGGGTTTCTCAACGGCATCGCGGCGCTGGCGAAGAGCAGCGACCCGGTTCCCCACCTTCCCAGCATCGAACTCTGGCGCAAGGGCCCGCGGACGCGCGACTATGACCCCAACGCCGACGCGTCGCGACAGGAAATGCGCTCCATGGCCTGCGGGCAGTGCCACGTCGAATACTACTTCAAGGGCGAAGGAAAGGTGCTCACCTACCCCTGGCACCGCGGCCTCAAGATCGATCAGATCGAGCAGTACTACGACGACCAGGAATACTCCGACTGGACCCACGCCGAGAGCGGCGCGAAGGTCCTCAAGGCCCAGCACCCCGAGTTCGAGATGTGGTCGCAGGGGATCCACGCCCGCAGCGGCGTGGCGTGCGCCGATTGCCACATGCCGTACATGCGGCAGGGGGCGATCAAGGTGAGCGATCACCACGTGCGCAGCCCCATGCTCAACATCGCCCATGCCTGCCAGACCTGCCACCCGTATTCGGAAACCGAGATCAAGTCGCGCGTGGAGGCTATCCAGGACCGCACTTCCGACCTCCTCCAACGCGCCGAAAGCGCGATGGTCGATGCGATCTACGAGATCACTCGCGCCCAGAAGGCCGGCGCCGGCGACGACAACCTCAAGCAGGCGCGGCTGCTGCAGCGAAAGGCCCAGTTCCGCGTGGACTTCGTCAACGCCGAGAACAGCATGGGCTTCCACGCGCCGCAGGAGGCGGCGCGGATCCTGGGAGAAGGCATCGATTTCGCCCGGCAGGCGCAACTCCAGGCGACGCAGGCGGCCGGACGACCGGACTAGGCGGGCTCCTCGTCGGGCGGCTCCAGCCCGAATCGCTGCGCCAGCGGCTCGATGAGGCCGTTGAGGAAATCGACCACAAAGCCATCGGGATGACCCCCGAAGCGCTTCGCGATCGCGTGGATGATGAACACCGTCACGTCGTTGCCGTCGGTGTCCTGGCCCACCAGCGCCATCTCGGCACCGTCGGCGTCGATCACGAGTTTCCACTCCAGCGGCAGTATCTCCGTGAGTATGTCCCCGATCACGGCTCCGATGCTCCAGACCACGTCGTTCGCATCCGGGCGCTCACCCTCCTTCTGCCGGTGCCACCACCGGACGAGGTGATCGGAGAGTTCCGGCGAATCCTCATCGCCGGAGGGTTCGATCCCGGCGCGCTCGAGGAACAACACCCATTGAGCCTGGCGCGCGGCGATCAGTTCCTGCTCGTCCTGGCTCAGGTCCTGGATGCGGGGTTCGTCGGCCATGGGTCCTCCTCCGACCATTCATCGCTCGGCCTTCAGCCAAGCCCATTGCTTCTCAACGCCCTCTTCGAACGGCGTGCGCGGGGAGTACCCCAGTTCGGCGCTCGACCGCGTCAGGTCGGCCCACGTTCGCAGCACGTCGCCCGGCTGCATCGGCCCGCGCTTGACCACCGCCTTCTTTCCCACCACGCGCTCAACCGTCGCCAGCATCTCGCCCAGCGCCACGGGGTGGTTTCCACCAAGGTTCCACACACGGTAGCCGTGCGCCGGGATCCGGTCGTACGCCGCGAGCACGCCCGCGACGATGTCATCGATGTAGGTGTAGTCGCGGCTCATCGAGCCGTCGCCGAACAACGTGACGGGCTCACCCTTCGCAACCGCCCCGAGGAACTTCGCGATCGCCAGGTCCGGGCGCTGGCGCGGCCCGTAGACGGTGAAAAACCGCAGTTCGGCCGTGGGCATCCCCGTGAGTTTCCAGTGTGTGTGCCCGATCAACTCCGTGGCCCGCTTGGTCGCGGCGTACGGGCTGATCGGCTCGTTGACATCCTGCGTCTCGCTGAAGGGTGCCGTTAGAGAGTTGCCGTACACGCTGCTGGACGACGCGACAACCAGGCGATCGCACCCGGACTCCGCCGCGGCCTGCTGGATGACCGCCGTGCCAGTGATGTTCGCGTGTGCATACCCAACCGGATCGGCGATGCTCGGGCGGACACCGGCTTTCGCCGCGAGGTGGATCACGCCGGCGGGACGAACGCGGCCGAAGACGCCCCTCATCGCACGGGCGTCGGCGATGTCCGACTCCACAAACTCGAATGATGCGGACGCCGCGAGTTCGCGAAGGTTGGCCTCTTTGCACGAGCGCGGGTAGAACGGATCCAAGTTGTCAACACCGACCACTCGCCCGCCCATGCGAACCACGGCCTGGGCGACGTGCGAACCGATAAACCCGGCAGCGCCGGTGATGAGAATTGGAGCCTTCGTCATCGCGGACCCTCAGCGCGTCCACGCCGGTCTCGCGTGAAGACGTTTTCAAATGTACGCCCCGCCGGGGGATGATCTCAGATCCGAAGGCATCGCAAAAGCGTCGAACAAAAAAACAAGCAGGGCGCCATCTGTTCGACAGCGCCCCGCTGGAGGAGAGAGAGATCAAGTTCAGTATAGGGGGAATATCGGGTACAAAGTTGCCCAAACCCTCAAAGATCCTTCGCAGATTGACAGGTTCTCCTCCACGAAAAGACTTCGCATGGGGCTCCAAACGTGAATTGATACGAACGCGCTGCGAACGCTCGCGCAAGGACGACGCAACACGCTGCACTCGCAAACAACAAATCAAGCAAAAAACCCCAGCCCTTCGGCCGGCGGGAATGGGCGAATTCGGGCTCGGTGCCCCGGCTAGCGATCCGGGTTGTTCCTGAGACGTTCAGATGCGCGTTTGAGCGCCTCCGCTTGTTGTTCCGGCGGGAGGCTCTTGATCCTCTCGCGCATCCGCTCGGGGATTCGCGGATCGTTGAGAGTCAGGGGCTTCGCGTCGGCGCCGGGCTTGTTCTTCACAGATCCCTTCCCCTTTTCCAGGCCCTTGTCGATCTTGCCCGGTTCGCGGCGGCCCTGTGTTTCCTTCTTGAGACGCTCCAGTTCCTTCTCAACAACCGGCTTCTGAGCCTCATTCAGTACGGCGAACATCTTGACGTGGGTGTCTGCGGGCTTGGGCGCCCCCTGGAGGAGTTCCTTCAACCGGGCACGCGCGTCTTCCGCGGCCTTGGGGTCCATCGCCTGCATCGGATCGCTGTCCCGATCCGGCTTGTCCGCCTTCGGCCCGTTCCTGGGCTTGTTGCCGTCGAGAGGCCGCTTGGGTCCTCCCTGCCCTCCGAGCAGGTCCGCGGCTTTCCGACGCTCCGCGGGCGGAAGTTTCGCGATCAACTCGCGGGCTTCGGACGCGTGGTCCTTGCGATACGACTCGATTGCATCTCGAAACTGCCGGTCGATCGCACCCAGCCGCGAATCCTGCTCCTCCGAAAGCCGGATCGCGGGCTCCACGCCTTCCCCTCGCACGGACTCGAACGCCCGCACGAACAGCCGGTGGGGGGTCTCCTGCTGCATGCGGTCCTTGCCGCCCTTCCCGCCCCCTCCGAACGAACGGTATTCCCCGGGCACTCCGCCGTCCTTCACCGCCGGGCCTTTCAACGGAGGCTCTTTGCGCGGGGGTTCGGGCCGCGTGTTCTGAGCGAATACGGTCCCGGCCAGGGTCAATACCGCCAACGCAGGCGCAATCCATCGTGTCGTGCGATTCATCGATGACTCCTCACTCGGATGACATCGGATCAAACGACCCTTCACGGACGGTATTGCGGCCGCGGGTCGTTTCCCCCCGGGCGCCGGCCCGCACAGAACCTACCATCCGCAAAGGGGATACGCACACATGGGACTCTCGAAGCAGTTCGTCGCGGATGCACTCAAATCCGTGCCCGGCGCGGCCCCCGGAAGCGACTTGGTGTCAGGTGGCCATCTGGTATGGGTTGCCGCCTGCGAGGGCTACGCCGCGATCAAGCTCCAGCACCCCGCCGACACCGCGGCCGCGCGGCGGTCGTTGGCCGAGCGCGCATTGGAAACCGTGGACGCCGCGGCCGCCCGGGCCGGGGACCGCGTGGACTCCCTCATTGTCGAGTTCGTGGACGCCAATGGGAAGGTCATCCAAGAGGAGCGGCTAGGACGGAAGTCGTCGGCGATTCCCCGTCCGGGAGGCCCCCCCCCCGCGCCAAGCCCAGCCACTCCCCGAAAGCAGGAAGTCTCCGCCGGACACACTCCCATCGGCGGGCTGAACCCCGAAGCCTCGGGCGTATCGGCAATCCGGCACATCGTGGCGGTGGGTGCAGGAAAAGGGGGGGTCGGCAAGTCCACGATCGCCCTCAACCTGGCGGTGGGGCTTTCTCGAAAAGGCCACAGCGTCGGGCTTCTGGACGGAGACATCTACGGGCCCTCGATGCCCACGATGCTGGGGCTCTCCGACCTTGACCCGGTCGTTCGTGAGGGCGTGCTCGAGCCGTTCTACGCCCACGGCGTCAAATGCATGACCATCGGCCGCCTGGTGCAGGCCGACAAGCCTCTCATCTGGCGGGGCCCGATGGCCCACGGCGCCTTCCGCCAACTCGCCGAGCAGACCAACTGGGGCCCGCTGGACTACCTGATCATCGATCTGCCACCCGGCACCGGCGACGTTTCGTTGACCATGGCTCAGTTGCTCAAACTGACGGGCGCGGTCGTGGTGTGCACGCCGCAGAAGGTGGCCCAGGACGATGCCGTGCGCGCGGCACGCATGTTCGAGCAACTCGGCATCGACGTGCTCGGCGTCGTCGAGAACATGAGTTACTTCGTCGGCGATGACGGGAAGGAATACGACCTGTTCGGGCGCGGCGGCGCGGAACACATGGCCCGCCGGCTGAACGTGCCCTTTCTGGGCGGCGTGCCCATCACCATGTCGCTCCGGGTGAACAGCGACGCGGGCGACCCATCGGCCAACTTCACCGGGATGGATCGCGCCGGCCGCGAACTGGTTGAGCGGTTCAACTCGCTGGTGTCGAACCTGGAAGGCCAGGTAGCGCTGGCGGCCGTTCGGCAGGGGAAGACGACGCCCACGCTGACGATTTCCTGACCGTCGCCGAGAGCGCGTTGAGAAAGATCAGCCCAGGCGTGGTGTACGTCACGGCCCGGAAGCCCGAATGACCGCGTAGATAGTCTGTACTAACATCTAGCCGTGAGTGTCACGCTCAACGATGTCCATTCCCGGCTAAACGCCACCAAAGTCCAGCGGGTGGTTCGGCCCGCCTGCGCGGAAGAAGTGGCCGCCGCGATTCAGGATGCGGCGCGGACCAACTCCGCCATCTCCATTTCCGGCGGCCGGCACGCGATGGGTGGCCAGCAGTTCGGCGCGGGAACGGTTCACCTGGACCTGACCGCACTGGACCAATCGCAGGAACTCGACCCGGATCTCGGCCTGCTGCGGATCGGCGCGGGCGCCGCCTGGCCGGCGATCATCCGGGCCTCGCATGAAACCGGGACGCTGGAACGCCCCTGGGGCATCCGCCAGAAACAGACCGGCGCGGACGACCTGACGCTCGGCGGCGCAATCAGCGCCAACGCGCACGGCCGAGGCCTCACGCGGCCGCCCCTGATCTCGGACATCGAGTGCCTCACGCTCGTCACGCCCTCGGGCGATCTTGTGCGATGTTCCCGCGAAGAGCGCGGCGAGTTGTTCTCGCTCGTGTGCGGCGGCTACGGGCTCTTCGGCGTGATCGTCGACGCCACGATCCGTCTTGGGCCCCGCCTCCGCCTGCGCAGACACGTTGACATCATCGACATCGACGACGCCATGCACGCCGTGTGGCGGAGGATCGACCAGGGCTTCCTGTACGGCGATTTTCAGTACGCGATCGACCCGAAGGATGACTCGTTCCTCCGGCGCGGCGTGTTCGCGTGCTACGAACCGGTCAGCACCGAAGAGCCGCCGAGCACCGAGGCGGACCTGGACGAACGCCAGTGGCTGTCCCTGCTGCACCTGGCCCACACCGACAAGCGCGAGGCGTTCCGGAGGTACTCCCGGCACTACCTGGACACGCACGGACGCACGTACTGGTCAGACTCGATGCAACTCTCGACGTACATCCCCTCGTACGCGGAGTTCCTCGCCAGGGCGCTGCCGCAGGAAGGCCCGACGTCGCTCATGATCACGGAACTGTACGTGCCCCCCGAAGGGCTGATGGCGTTCATCGCGTCGGCGCGGGCGGTGCTTCGCGCCACCGGCGTGGACGACATCTACGGAACCATCCGGGCCATCCGCCAGGATCACGAGTCGTTCCTGCCCTGGGCGCGGGGCGACTGGGCCTGTGTGATCTTCAATCTGCTCGTGCGGCATACCCCGGCGGGCATCGCGCCCGTGAAGGCGGCGGCACGAGCCCTTATCGACGCCGCGGCCGACCTGGGAGGCTCGTTCTACCTCACCTACCACCGGTGGGCCACCCGATCACAACTGCTCCGATGCCACCCCCGACTGCCGGAGTTTCTCGCCGCCAAGCGCGCTCTCGACCCCGCGTGCCGATTCCAGAGCGAATGGTGGCGCCACGTGGACCGGCTCATCGCGGAGCCCTTGTAGAACCTACCCGCCCCGCGCGCACCACGCTTTCCACATGGCTCGCAGCGCTCCCTCGAAGCGTCGCGAAAACCCCTGCGTGTCGCAGATCGCGGAGCCCGCGATCGCGGATCGCAGTTCCGCGCGGTACGCCGCCAGCCGCGGGGCATCCTCCGCCAGGGCCGCAGCGAGGCTCACGTACTGTTCCTCGTCCGCGGCGATCAGTTCGCTCACCCCCGCGTTGGTGAGCAGGCTGACTCCCACCCTTCCCGCGTGCGATTCCCCGCGCAGCGCCACAACGGGCACGCCCATCCACAGCGCCTCGCACGTGGTGGTCGTTCCGTTGTACGGAAAGGCATCGAGCGCGACATCCATGCGCGAGTACAGGGCCAGGTGATCCGTGAGCGACTTGGTGGCGCTCATAAACGTGAGCCGGCCCTCGCCAACCCCGTGCTTCGCGAACTCTTCGCGGATGCGCTCCATCGCCCCCTTCGCGGCGAAATCGAAGGACTTGAGGATCATGCTGGACCCGGGCACGCGGTGCAGAATCTTCGCCCATGCCGCGATCACCCCCCGGTTGATCTTCCGGCTCGCGTTGAAACTGCCGAAGACCGGGCCGGGCCAGCCCGGATCGCGCACAGGCCGCGGCGCCTCGCGGAGCGGGCGGTAACACAGGAAGCACGGATCAAGCCGCCACAGCGTCTCGCTCGCCCGCGCCTGGGCCTTCGACCACGCCGGGTCCGTCAGCGAATCCACGATCCGCCAGTCGATCTCCGGGAGGCCCGTGGTGTCCGGATATCCGCAGTAGGTCACCTGCACGGGCGCGGGCCGGAGCGCGAACGTCGGCAGCCGGTTGCCCAGCGTGTGACCCGCGAGATCGATGAGAACATCGATGCGGTCCTCGTGCACGCGCTGGGCGGTCTGGATGTCCGTGAGATTCGGGATCTCGCGCCACGCCGACGCATACGACCGCAGGCGCTCCGTAACACGGTCGGGGTCGCGGGACGCGGAGTATCCCACGAGTTCAAACGCCGCGCGATCGTGATGCTCGAAGAACGGCTCGATGAAGAAGGACACGGAGTGCTGGCGGAAGTCCGGCGACACCAACCCGACTCGCAGTGTGCGGTCGGGATCGCACGGGTTCGTGTGCCGATGCCGAATCCCCGGGCGCAGCCTCGCCATCAGCCGCCCGTACGCCCGGTGCGCCTCCGCCACCTCGTCGGGGTCGGCCCCGTACAGGTACGTCATCGACATCGGCAGCCCGCCGGCGAGGTACGCCTCGTGGGGGAACTTCGCGAGCGCCCTTCGCGTGAACTCCACGGACTCTTCGACGTACCCCATCGTCAGCAGCGCTCCCGAGTACGACACACTCATCTGCGCGTCGTCCTTCAGCGCAAGGCCCAACCGCAACTGCTCGGCCGCGGCGGGCGCGTCGTGGATGTCCAGCAGCGCATTGGCGAGCGCCAGCCGCGCCGGGGCATCCGCGGGACTAACCTCCACCGCGCGCCGCAGCACCGCCAGCGACTCGCCTTCCTTCTTGTTCGCCTTCAGCGCGATCGCGAGATTCACCATCAGCCCCGCGCTCGCGGGCTCCGCGGCCTGGGCACGCCTCGCATAGAACTCCGCCTGCTCGTACCGCCCCAGCCGCAGCAGGATCGACGCCATCAGGCTGTTGAGCCCGGGATCGCCCGGCGACTTGGGAAGCAGACGCTGCGCCAGCGCGAGGGCCTCCTCGCCTTTACCCTGCGCGAGCAGCGCCTCCGCCTGCATCACTCGGGCCGCGATCTGGCTCACGCACCACTCCTCTCGCACCAGTTTCGCCATAGCGCGGCGAGCGCATCCTCGAATCGGCGGGCGTACGACGCTCCGTCGCATACCGGCGACGACACGAGCCGGTCTCGGAGCGTGGCGTGCAGTGCCGCGAGCCGCGCACGATCGCCGGCCAGTTCTCTCGCCAGCCTGATGTAATCCTTCTCGTCGCGTGCGATCAGGTCTGCAAGCCCGACGGCGCTGAGCAAGGAGGCGCCAACCCGCGAGCGGTGCTGATCGCCCACGAGGGAAACGACCGGAACGCCCATCTGCAGCGCTTCGAGCGTGCTGGTGGTTCCGTTGTACGGAAACGGGTCGAGAGCGACATCTCCCATGCTGTACGCCGCCAGGTGCCGCGCCGGATCGGGCTCGAATGGGGTGAAGGCCAGGGCGCCGGGCTCGCCTCCCGCGTGTTCCCATTTGCGCCGGGCCTCTCGTTCGGCGCCCGGCAACGCATCGGTCTTGAAAAGAAGTCTCGAGCCGGGCGTCTCGCGGACCACTCGCGCCCACAAGCCCAGCAGCCCCGGAGTCATCTTGGTCACTCGGTTGAACGAGACAAACGTGGGCCCGCCCTCGCCACGTTCGACATACCCCGAAGATCGCGGCGGCGGGGCCTGCGCGGGAATCGTGTACGTCAGGAAGCATCCCGGTAGGCGAACGAGCCGCTCCGTGGCCCACGCCTCGGCGCCGGGAGGGTCGGTGAAGCCGTCCACGATCCGTGCGTCCACCGCGGCGAGGCCGGTGGTGTTGGGATAGCCCAGGTACGTCACCTGCACCGGCGCCAGCCGGCGCGCCACGGCCCGAAGCCGATGGCGGCCCGTCCATCCGTTGCACTCGACGAGAATGTCGATCGCGTCCTGTCGCACGAGCGAGGACAGTTGGTCGTCCGACAGGTCGTTCACATGTCGAAGAAGCGCAATGCCCCCGAAGTTGATCGTGGTGGCGTCGGGCGGGTTGTTCGCATACAGGACCGGCGTGACGCGGTTGCGGTCCAGGTTCCCAATCACACCCGCGAGAAAGAATGCACAGGCGTGGGCGCAGATGTCGCCCGAAAGAAACGCGACGCGGAGGGGTCGATCGGAAATTCGATCGTTCGTAAACGGCGCGGCCGCGGGCACCATCCGCGTGATGATCTCTCCCAACCGCCGGTGCAGGCCCAGATGCTCGTGAGGATCAACCCTCTCCGCGTAGTTGAGCAGATAGCACAGGTATTCCAGCAAATCCGGATTGTCCGGGAGGCGGGCAAGCCCGCGCCGGCACACGGCCACCGCCTCTTCGATCCGCCCGATCTTGGCCAGCAGCGAGAACCACTGCCAGTACGCCTCGACTCGGTCGGGCATGAGAGTGATCGATCGCTCGGAAACTTCACCGGCCCGGTCGTCCTGCCCCAGCGCGAGCAGGGCCCGGACGCGTCGGTTGTACGGCGCCAGTTCCCCGGGCGCGAGCCGATTGCACTCCGCGAACTCCGCCTCGGCCTCCTTCGCCCGCCCCAACCCCAGGAGCATCTCACCGGCCTGGAATCGCAGACCGACATCGCGGGGCGATCCGGCGGCGGCCCGGCGAATGAACAGCGCCGCCTGCTCACGCTCTCCCAGAGACGCGTGCACTTCGGCCAGTGCTTTGAGCACCGCGGGATCGGTGGGTGATCGCTGGAGCAGGCGCCGGAGCAGGTCCTTCGCCTTGTCGGGCCGCCCGGCCGAGGCTTCATGCACCGCCGTCTGGATGGTGTTGCTCAAAGCGCTCACAGCGGCGATCCTACGAGGTTCTTGCCCCCGCCCGCCCGAGCGGGCTTTCGCACCATGCCCGCCACGCCCCGCGGACGGCGGCCTCGAAGTCACGGGCGAAACCGGGAGCGTCCATCAGCGGCGAAGCCGACATGCGGGAGCGCAACGACCGGTGATAGCCCGCCAGGCGCCCGGGGTCGCCCGCCAGCCCCACGGCCAGATTCACGTATTCCTCCTCGTTCGCGGCGACCAGTTCCGAAGCGCCCACGCTCTCCAGGAGCGACACGCCCACGCGTGCCCGGTGGGTCTGGCCGGCGAGCGCCACAACGGGAACACCCATCCACATCGCCTCGCACGTGGTAGTGGTGCCGTTATACGGGAAACTGTCCAGGGCGATGTCCATCTTCCGGTACATCGGGAAGTGATCGCCTGTTTTTTCCACGAACTCCGCCCCCACCACGCGCTCGCGCGGCACCCCCAGCGACTCGATTTTGCGGGAGAAGTTCGTCGTCACCTCGCCCGACGCGATCTGGATCTTCACCATGAGCCGGCTGCCCGGTGTCCGGCGGAGGATCTCCCCCCACGCCCGAAGCGCGGCGTCGCTGATCTTCGTCACGCGGTTAAACGACCCGAACGTCACGCCCGTGCCCGAGACCGCGCTCGCCGGCCGCTCGTCGAACGGCCCCATCGCCTTTTCGTACGGCCGATAGCACAGGAACGTGCGCGGCAGCCGCACGAGTTGCTCGGTGCACTGCGATTCCGCCCCCACGGGATCGGTCTTCCAATCCACGATGCGATAGTCGATCGACGGCAGCCCGGTGGTGTTCGGATATCCCAGGTACGTAATCTGCACCGGCGCCACCCGTGGAGTGCACGCGAACATGATCGCACGATCAGTCCACCCGGCGCACTCCACCAGCACGTCGATCCCGTCCGCCCGCGCCAGTTCGTCGATCTGCTCGTTCTTGAGCCCGAAAACGTTCCGCCATTCTCCCAGCGACTTGAATCGCTCGCTGTACGGGTCCAACTGCTCCCGCGCCGAGTACAGGAATGGCACGATGCGGCTTCGGTCCAGGGCCCGCAACGGGCCTTCAAGAAAAAACGCGCACGCGTGCAGCACGAAATCTCCCGATAGGAACGCCACGCGAAGCGGCCGCTCCGGATCGGGGGTATTCCCGAACGGGCGCACGGGGCGGGACGCTGCCGCGGCGACCAACCGCCCCAGCCGCTCGTGATCCTGCCGATGGGCGATCGGATCGACCCCGTGCTTAAAGTTCTGGTTGTACGTGACAAACTCGAGCAGCGCCAGGCTATTGGGCAGGCGCTCCAGCCCACGCCGGGCCACCGCCAGCGCTTCCTCGACCCGACCCACCACCGCGAGCGCAACCCCCATCCGGTAGTAGATGTCTTCATTGTCGGGATTCCGAGCAATCGCCTTCTCGTACGCCTCCATCGCCGCGGGGTAGTCTCCCAGACTCAGCAGGCACTTGCCCAGCCCGTCGTACGCATTGATGGAATCGGGGTTGAGCCGGATGACCGCGGAATACGCCCGAACGCCCTCCTTGTACTTCTTCAGAATCATCGCGACGTTGCCGAGAATGAACTGAATCTCCTGGTCGTTCGGCGCGGCCATCGCCGCCCGGGTGATGAACACCAGGGCCTGCTCATCTTCATGCAGCCCGCCATGGAACATCGCGAGGTATTTGTTCGCCTGCGGATCCTGCGGTGACCGCTGCAGCAGCAACCTCAGGGTCTGCTTCGCCTGCTCATGCCGGCCCGACTCGAACAGAGCAATCGCGTTCTGAATGGCCGCGCCCGATCTGGACAGTGAACACCTCCCGCATCCGTGCACCGATGGAAACGCATGGTAACGCCTGAAACGCCGGAACACCGGTCGCCGAATAATCCGGTGACGGCCCCAAGGGCCATCCCGGAGTACCCATGATCCTCCCGTGCATTCTCGCGGCCTGGAGCCTGATCTGGCCGACGGCCCCGGACCCTCCACTCGCGGGCCCGACGGCCGCTCCCGCCGCGGCAACTTCGACGCTGGTCGAGGTGTCGTTCAACGGCGAGGTCAAGCCGACCGAGGTCCCGCCCGAAGAGGCCGCGCTGCAACTCCTCCGCCTGGATGCGCCGGACGCAACCGAGGTTCAGCGCCAGGCCCACGCCGCCGCGCAGGGCATTCTGGCGGCCCGTGCGAAGTTCATCGACGACTTTGTAGTGGACAACATCCCGCTGCTGACCATGTTCGGCAATGCGGAAAATACCGGCGACAAGTTCGACCAGTTGATGCTCGCCATCGAGGCGATGCGGAAGTTCCGCCCGCTCCACGAGAAGGGCCCGCTCCAGCAGCGAATCGCCGGGGTGCTGCCCGAGCCGGATCGCGAGCGGTTTGATACCCTTCTCGGCGAGTACCGCGCCGCCCTGGTCGCGGATCGGCACCGCCGGCCCAAGGCCGATGGGAAGCGGCCCGGCCGTATCGAGATCGTGCTCACATCCAAACTGGAGTCCTTCGGAAGGGAAGTCGAACGCTCCTTCCAGCGAGTGCTCTACTCCGGGGATCTCGTGTACCGGTACGCCACCCGTGGGCTCAAACTCACCAGGGAGCAACAGCGCCGCCTGCGTGAACTGACCTCGGAGCACGCCGCCAAGGGCGAGAACGCGACCGAGGCCGACAACCGGCGCCTGTTCGGCCGCGCCATTCTCCTGCTCGATGAGGAGCAGCGCCCCCGATTCATCAAGAACCTGAAGGGTCTCTGATCGACGCTACGGCCGCCGTGCGCTCCGGCGCCGCTGCCGCTCCGCCCGGACCTGTTCCACCGCCTCGCCGATCGCCGTTTCCAGCGTCCCGTTGACGATGAACACGTCGTAGACCCCGCAGGTCCGCGCCGCGGAGATCTCCTTCCGCGCGGCCGCGAATCGCTTCTGGATGTGATCTTCATCCTCCCGCTTGCGGTCTCGGAGCCGTGAGAGCAACTCCTCCTCCGTCGGCGGGAGCACGAACATCGCGAAGGCTTCGGGCATCTGCCCCTTGACCTGGATGGCGCCCTGCACGTCGATCTCGAGGATCACCAGCCGCCCCCGCTTGATCTGCTCGACCACCCAGTCCCTGGGCGTGCCGTACTTCTTGCCATAAATGCCCGCGGTCTCGAGGAAGCCACTCCGCGCCTTCATCGCCTCGAACTCGTCATCGGTCACGAAGTGATAATCCACTCCCTCGACATCGGCCGGCGTGCGGCCCCGCGTGGTCCATGAAACCGAGAATACCGCGTCCGCGATCGAACGCTCCACACCCCGCGTGATCGTGGTCTTTCCCACGCCGCTGGGCCCGCTGATGATCAGCAGCATCCCGTCGTCGGTATCCGTGGGCAGTCGCTTGTCCGGCGAGTTCATGGGCGAGAGGATACCACCGCCGCCGGAGGAACGGTGGATACCGTCCGCCGTGCGAGTTGCGCTGGTGGCCAATCCAAAGTCAGGTCGCGGACGGGCACTCTCGATCCTCTCCGATTCCCTGCGCCTGCTCCGCGAACACGGGCACGAGCCCACTCACATCCCGCTGGCCCCCGTTCCCTCGCTCGCGGACGCGTTGAGCGGTGAGGACGCCGTCGCGGCCATCGGCGGAGACGGAACCGTCCACTCGCTTCTCCCCGCGCTCCGCGGATCTCGCACGGCCCTGTACCACGCCCCGCTGGGCACCGAAAACCTCTTCGCACGCGAGTTCTTCTTCCGGCCCGACGCCTCGGAGATCGTGGCCTCGGTCGGCGCGGGCGCCACGCGCGCCGTGGACCTCGCCGTGCTCGCCGCGGGCGGCCGCGAGATCCCCTTCGCCGTCATGTGCAGCGTGGGGCCCGACGCGGGGGTCATCCGCCGCCTGCACGCGGCCCGGCGCGGGCCCATCACTCACGCGTCGTACATCGGGCCCATCGCCGCGGAAGTGCTGCGCCCGTCGATCCCCCGCCTGACCATCGAGGTCGATGGACAGCGCGTCGTCCGCGAGCAACCGGGGATCGCCGTGATCGCCAACATGCGGCAGTACGCGATGCGAATCGATCCCGCGGCCGACGCGGATCCTTCGGACGGACTTCTCGACATCGTGTTCATGCCCTGCGAAACCGGACTCCAGGCCCTCGCCCGAACCATCGACGCCCGACGCAGGGACCACCGCGCGGACGTCATCCGGATCCGGGCCGGGCAGGTACGGCTGGTCTCCCACACACCCGACACCAGCGCGCAGGCCGACGGGGAACTGATCCTGCCGACCGACGGGCCGCTGGACGTGTCGATTTGTGTCGAACCCGCGTCCCTGCGGGTCCTGCTTCCCGCGTGAGCGACCACCCGCCCGGCGTTTCCTACGCTTGGGCGGTTGGTGGGGTGGCAGAGCGGTTGAACGCGCCGGACTTGAAATCCGGTAGGGGGCTCGTCTCCCTCGGGGGTTCGAATCCCCCCCCCACCGTTGCTCGCGGCCGCGCGTGGTCACACCACCACGTTCACCATGCGCCCCGGCACGACGATGATCTTCTTCACGGGCTTGCCCGCGATGAACTCCTGCACCTTCGCGTCCGCGAGGGCGATGGTCTCGTGGGTCTTGACGTCCGCGCCCGCCGGGATCATCACGCGCCCGCGGACTTTTCCCGCCACCTGCACCGGAACCTCGACGGTGTCATCCTTCAGCATCGCCCCGTCGAAAATGGGCCACGGCTGGTGCATGGCGAATCCCGACCGGCCCAGGCGCGACCACAACTCCTCGGCCAGGTGGGGCGCGAAGGGCGACAGCACCAGCGCGAAGCGAGCCAGTTGATCCGAAGTCAGTGCTCCCGAGCCCTTATCGATGGCCACGCACGCGTTGGTGAACTCGATCATGCCCGCGATCGCAGTGTTGAACGAAAGGCGTTCCACATCGCCGCTTACCTTGGAGATGAGCCTGTGGAGCAGCCGCTCGATCTTGCCGTCGGGCTGCGGCGCTGTCTTGAGTTCGCCCGTTTCCTCGTTCGCACCCAGCCGCCACGCGCGCTGCAGAAACCGGTACAGGCCCGTGATGTCTCGCGGATTCCACGGCTTGCTCGCCTCCAGCGGGCCCATGTACATCTCGTACAGCCGGAACGTGTCGGCGCCGAACTCGGCGATGACCTCGTCGGGATTCACGACGTTTTTCAGGCTCTTGGACATCTTGGCCACGATCTGCGTCACACGCTCGCCCGTGGCGCGCCGCACGAACTCGCCTTCGGAGGCCTCGTCCACCTCGTCCACGGGAACAAGGTGCTTTTCGTGGTCTTGGTAGGCGAAACTCGTGATCAATCCCTGGTGGAATAGACGGCGGAACGGCTCGGGGGTTGACACCTCTCCCAGGTCAAACAGCACGTTCTGCCAGAACCGCGCGTACAGCAGGTGGCCCACCGCGTGCTCAGACCCGCCAACGTACAGGTCCACCCCTCCGACCCCCCCCCCGGAAGAAGGGCCCATCCAATACCGCTCCGCCTCCCGCCCGGCGAATCGCCGCGAGTTCCCCGGGTCGCAATACCGGATCGCGTACCACGATGAACCGGCGCTGCCCGGCATCGTGTTGGTCTCGCGACGCACCGGCGTGTCCGGCGGCAGCAGCGCCGGGTCCACGCCCGCCTGCCCGGCGGTGGTGCTTACCCACGCCGCGGCCTTCGCCAGCAGCGGCTGGGGATCGTCGCTCTCGACCGGCGCGTAATCCGCGAGTTCCGGGAGCCGGACGGGCAGGTGCGCCTCCCCGATCGGGTACGCACGCCCCGCGCCGTCGTAGACGATCGGAAACGGTTCGCCCCAGTAGCGCTGGCGCGAGAATACCCAGTCGCGCAGGCGGAACGTGACCTTGCCGTGCCCGCGCCCCGTCCGCGACAGCCAGTCCGTGACCGCGCGGATCGCGTCGGCTTTTTCCATCCCGTCCAGCGACACTTCCGAGTTGGTCGAGTTCGCCACGATCCCCGGGCCGTCGTACGACTCCCCGTGGTGCCCGTAGTACGACGCTTCCTCGAACCGCCGACGCACGTCGGCGAAACTCGTGAAGCCCAGTTCGTCGAACGTCTCCAGCCACGCCCCGTGCGACGCGGCCCGGCCCTTCTTGTCCGGCCCGGCATGGGGCGCCGCCAGGGCCACGTCCAGCCAGTGCCCGAAGTCGTCGATCTTCTCGCCCGACGCCGCCACCAGCGTCATGAACTCCGCCATCTGGTCGCGCCAGTGCGGCCCCGGATCGGTCGTCGGATACGCGTGCCGCGCGAAATACCGCACCGCTAGCACCGCCCGGGGATATACCACGTCGCGGATCGCCAGCCCGAACGCTTTCGCGAACTCGTAGTCCCGCTCGTCGTGCGCCGGCACCGCCATGATCGCGCCCGTGCCGTAGCCGATCAGCACGTAGTCCGCGGCCCACACCGGGATGCGCTCACCGGTGCCCGGGTTGATCGCGTGCACGCCCGTGAACACGCCGGTTTTTTCCTTGCTCTCCTGCCGCTCGAGGTCGCTGCGGGAGCGCGTCCGCTCGACGTAGGCCCGCAGCGCAGCCACGTCCGTCTCCGGCGCGGGATGCGCCAGCACCGCCGCGACCAGCGGGTGTTCGGGCGCCACGACCATGTACGTCGCGCCGAAAAGCGTGTCGGGGCGAGTGGTAAAGACCCGCAGCGACCCGCCCTCGGTTTCCGGGTGCTGAATCGCGAAATCCACCTCGGCTCCCTCGCTGCGCCCGATCCACTCCGCCTGCATCGCCTTGGTCGATTCGGGCCAGTCAACCGCCGCGAGTTGCTGCAGAAGCCTGTCGGCGTACGCGGTGATCCGGAAGACCCACTGCCTGAGCGGCTTTCGCACAACGGGATACCCGCCGCGCTCGCTTCTGCCGTCGATCACCTCGTCGTTGGCCAGCACCGTTCCCAACTTGGGGCACCAGTTCACCACCATCTCCGAGCGATAGGCCAGGCGCCTGGAGTCGATGAAGTCGCGCTGCTCGTCGGCGGTCATCCTGCCCCATTCGCGCGGCGTCGCCGCCTCGCCGCGCGAAGCCATCGCGACCAGTTCATCGATATGCCGCGCGATCCTCGCCTTCTCGTCGAACCAGGCGTTGTACAGGCGCAGGAAGACCCACTGGGTCCACGCGTAGTAGCCTTCGTCGATGGTCCCGAACTCGCGCGACCAGTCGTACGAAAAACCAAACCGCTTCAACTGCCGCCGAAAGTTGTCGATGGCGCCGCGCGTGGTGATGGCGGGGTGAACCCCCGTCTGGATCGCGTACTGCTCGGCCGGAAGGCCAAAGGCATCCCAGCCCATCGGGTGCAGCACATTGAAGCCCTTCATGCGCTTGTAGCGGGAAATTATGTCGGTTGCCGTGTACCCCTCCGGGTGGCCCACGTGCAGCCCCGCCCCGCTGGGGTACGGGAACATGTCCAGGCAGTAGAACCGGGGCTTGGTGGCGTCGAAGCCCGGCTCGCCGGGGTTCGGCTGCCGGAACGCCGCGGCCTGCTCCCACCGGGTCTGCCAGCGCAACTCGATCTCTCCGGCCAGATCGGCGGTATAGCGATGGGTCGGCGTGGAGTCTCGGGCTGGTTGGGTCATCGGCATCCCCTGAAAATAAGCAAGGCCCCGCGGGCGGGGCCTTGAAGAAACCATGGACAACCTCGCGCGCGTCAGGTATGTGAACGCGTCCCCGGAAGCAGCGAGCGAGGCACCTCAAACCTCATGGGCTGACTATAGGTCATCACCGCGCATCGGCGTTTGATGACCTTGATTGAGGGGCGTCCCCGGGCCGCGGGGCAATCGCGGAGGGCTTCACTTCCCGCAGGTTCGGGTCGATCGTGGCGTCGGCCCGGGCCTGGCCGGCCTTCTCCATGAGCAGCCGCTTGGCCTCTCCGGCAACCAGGAACGAGCCGGTCACGATAATCAGGTCGTCGCGCGTCACGGCCCGGGCGGCGAGGTTCAGCGCATCCTTCACCGTCGTGGTCGTCTGGGCGACCTTTCCGAACTGGTCCGCGAACTTGCGGTTGAGTTCCCGGGGGTCGGCCGCCCTGGTGCTCTCGCTCGCCCGGGTGAAGATCACCTTGTCCGCGCCCATCGAAAGGGCCTGCAGCATCCCGGCGATGTCCTTGTCCGCCGCGCAACCGAACACGCACACCATCGAGTCGTAACGGACCTGCGCCCCCACCGCGCGAACCAGCGCCTGGATCGACTCGGGGTTGTGGGCGCCGTCTACCAGCACTCGCGGACGGGAGTGCACCAGTTCCAGCCTCCCATTGGCCGGGGTTCGCTCCAGGCCCCGGGCCACGAGCGCCTCCGGAGTTTCCAACCCCCGCTCGCGCAGCCGGTCCAGGATCGCCAGCGCCAAGCCGCAGTTCGCCGCCTGATGCTCGCCCTTGAGGGGCACGGCCAGATGTTCGAACTGGCTGCGCTTCGTGGTGACTACCACCCGCGTGTGCGGGCCGCGGTCGGGCGTGGACTCGAAGCGGTACGAATAGTCGATCTCATCACCCAGGAATCCGATCGGTGCACCCACCCGGGCCGCCTCGTCCTTGAAAACCTTGGCGACCGACGCGGGCTGCGGAACACTCACCGCCTGCACACCCGGTTTCAGGATGCCCGCCTTCTGGAGCGCGATCTCCTCGAGCGTGGAGCCAAGCAGTTGCGTGTGCTCCAGTTGAATAGCGGTCAACGCGGATACCTCGGGAACGATCACGTTGGTCGCGTCGTTGCGACCCCCCAGGCCGCACTCAATAATCGCGATATCCACGGCCTGTTCCGCAAAGTGCAGGAACGCGACGGCCGTCAGCAGTTCGAAATACGTCGCCTCCCCGTGCGGCTTGGCCACCTCCGTTGCAGCCGCCGCCGCACGCCCCAGATGAGTTACGAACTCCTCCGGCGATATCCGGCGCTGGCTGATCCGAATCCGCTCGGAGACCTCGATCAGGTGCGGGCTGGTGTACAGGCCTGTCGTGAACCCGCACGCCTCCAGGCACGACGCGGCCATCTCGCACACGCTTCCCTTGCCCTTGGACCCTGCAACATGGACCGACTTGAACGATGACTGGGGATTCCCCACCCGCTCCAGCAGCGCGGTCATCCGGTCCAGCCGGAACGTGGTCCCCGAGTCCACATGCGATGGACGAACAGCCTCGACGTTAAAACGGGCGCGCAGGTAGTTCGAGGCCTCCTCGAAGCCCGCAAACATCTTCGAGCCAGCCTTGCGCGGCTTGGCGACATCACCACCGGCGGATGTCACAGGGGATTTTGGTTTCTTGGCGGCCATGCCCGGGTCAGCGTTCTACCGAATGGTAACCGATGGAACCCCGCCGGTTGCACTTTCGCACTCCAGATCGCGCGCAAAGTCTTGTCCGCCAAGATGAAGCGCATTGCCCACACAAATCTGCGCGTACTTCCGACCCGGAGGCGACCCCGCCTCAGGGTTCTCCCATCGCGCGCTTCATGGCGTGCACGGCCTCCCGAAGGCCCACGAACATGGCGCGACTGACGATCGCGTGCCCGATGTGCAGTTCGCTCACCCCCGGAATGACCGCGATCGGCCCGACGTTTGCATAGTTCAAGGCATGGCCGGCATTGAACCGCATGCCCAAGGCCATGATCCGCTCGCCCATCCGCCGAACCTTGTCGAACTCGGCCGTCAGCGGGCCCAGCCGGAAGTCGCCGCCGCACTTGAGGAACGCATCCGCATAGGGACCGGTGTGCACCTCGCACACGTCGAACCCCGCGACCTTGGCCGCCTCCGCCTGCGCCACATCGGCATCGATGAACGCCGAAACCAGACACCCCGCCTCGCGCAGGTGCTTGACCACCTCCCGGAGCCGGGTGGCCTGCCCCGCGACATTGAGCCCTCCCTCGGTCGTCACTTCGTTTCGACCCTCCGGGACCAGCATCGCGCTGTGCGGCTTGATCCGGCCCGCGATCGCGACCATTTCGTCCGTCCCGGCCATCTCCAGGTTGAACTTCACCCGAACCAGCGGGCGCAGCAGCTCCACATCCCGGTCGGTGATATGACGCCGGTCTTCCCGCAGGTGGACCGTAATGCCGTCCGCCCCGCCCATCTCAGCCTCGTGCGCCGCCCGGACCGGATCGGGTTCTCCATAGTCCTTCGCTTGGCGATACCGGGCCTGTCGAATCGTGGCGACATGATCGATATTGACCGAAAGCAGCGGCATGATTGCGGATTCTACGGTCCGCCGGCGAACTCCGCGCTCCAATCCCAAAAAAGCACCATCGGCGCCCGTTGCGAAGGGCCGCCGGCGCGGGCGGGTCCGAATCGCCCTACCTTCTCTGCCCATGGCGGTGCTGCTGAACGCACGGAATCTCTCCAAGACCTTCGGCTCCCGCACGCTCTTCCGCGGGATCGACATCAACCTGAATGACGGCGACCGACTCGCCCTGGTAGGGCCCAACGGGGCCGGGAAATCCACGCTCCTCAAGATCCTGGCGGGTCAGGAGTCCCCCGATGAGGGTGAAACCTCCCGGCGCAAGGGGCTGCGCGTCGCGTATGTCTCGCAGAAGGACACGTTTCCCGACGGTTCCACCGTGCGCTCGGCCGTCGTGGGCACGGTTGTGGAGGCGGGACTGGCTCACATCCACGACGAGCACGAGGCGGAACTGGCCGCGGAGCAGGCGCTGTACCGCGTGGGGTTCGAGTCTCTCGATGCCCCCACGGCCACACTCTCGGGTGGCCAGCGCAAGCGACTCGCGATCGCGCGGGAGATCGCGAAAGAACCGGACGCGTTGTTCCTGGATGAGCCGACCAATCACCTCGACGTGGAAGGCATCCAGTGGCTCGAGAGCCTCCTGCGGGGGGCCGATTTCGCCAGCATCGTCGTGACGCACGACCGCGAGTTTCTCGAGAACACCGGCACGCGGATCGCGGAACTCTCCACCCAGTATCCCAAGGGGCTCTTCGCGGTTGAGGGAAACTACTCGGAGTTCCTCCGGCGCAAGCAAGAGTTCCTCGACGGCCAGATCAAGCAGCAACGGTCGCTCGAGAATCAAGTCCGTGAGGATCTGCGGTGGCTCTCCCGTCGAGCCAAGGCCCGTCGCACCAAGTCCAAAAGCCGCATCGACGCCTCCTACGCGAGGATCGACGATTTGTCGGACCTGCGAGCCCGCACCGCCGCGCGCCAGGCCACGGCTATCGACTGGAACGCCACCGAGCGCCTGACTCGCAAACTCCTGGTTGCACGAGCCCTCACCAAATCGCTGGGCGGCCGCCGGCTCTTCACGGACCTGGACCTGATTCTGTCGCCGGGGCAGTGCCTGGGCCTCCTGGGGCCCAACGGATCGGGGAAGTCAACGCTTATCCGCGTGCTCATGGGCGACTTGCCGCCCGACCCGCCCACGCCCGAGGCGCTGAAAGAAGCCGCGGACGCGGTGGGAGTTCCGCCCGGCGCACCGGCCCCGGGCACGATCCGGCGCGCCGAATCGCTCCGCGTTGTTCTCTTCTCGCAGCACCGCACCGAGATCGACCCGGCCATGACGCTCGCCGAGGCGCTCTCCCCTCACGCCGATTCGGTGATCTACCGCGGCGGCACGCTCCACATCAACACCTGGTCCCGCAAGTTCCTCTTCGACACCTGGCAACTCAAACAGCCGGTGCGCTCCCTCTCGGGGGGCGAACTCGCCAGGATCCACATCGCGCGCCTGATGCTCGAGCCCGCCGACGTGCTCATCCTCGACGAACCTACCAACGACCTCGACATCCCATCGCTGGAAGTCCTGGAAGAGAGCATGGAGGAGTTTCCCGGCGCGATCGTCCTTGTCACGCACGACCGTGCGATGCTGGCGCGCCTGGCGAGCCACCTGGTCGCTCTGGACGGAAGGGGCGGATCGCGCCACTTTGCCGACTACGACCAATGGGAGGCGTGGCAGAAGACTTCCGCCCGAGAGGAACGGACCGCCAAAGACACCGTGCCGGCCGCGCCCGACGCCACGCCCGCGACCCCGCCCCGAAAGAAACTCTCGTACATGGAGCAGCGGGAACTGGACGCGATGGAGGGATCGATCCTCGCCGCCGAGTCACGCGTGAAAGACCTCGAAATAGCCATGAACGACCCCGCCACGCTGGCCGATCACCGGAGAATGGAGGTCGCGTGCCGCGAACTCGGGGAAGCCCACGCGACCGTCGCCTCGCTGTACGAGCGGTGGGCTCAACTCGAATCGCGACGCTGATGTCTACGGCGCGGGATGCTCGGGCCGCTCGCCCTGGAGCACCCGCCAGAGGTCCTTGACCACCCAACTCATGTTCACGTGCGCCGCGGTGGTCGCCGCGGCGAGATGCGGGAGCAGAAACGCGTTGGGAATCCCCAGCAGCGGATAGTCGGCCCCGAAGGGTTCCGGGTCGTGAACGTCAATCAGCCCCTTGGCGTGCGGGTTCGCCCTCAGAAACTCGGCCAAGCCAACCGGGTCCACGACCATGCCGCGGCTGGTGTTCACGACGATGGCGCTGCTGCGCAGCACCCCCAGCAACGCCTTGCCCACGAACCGGAAGTTCCCCTCCCGCGAGTCGATGTGGATGGTGAGGATGTCGCTGCGACGGAAGAGTTCCTGCACCGACACCGGGATCGCCCCGTGCCGCCGGGTGGCGGGGATTCGCACCAGGTCGCTGTACAGCACCTCCATCCCGAACCCCTGCGCGATGCGCGACACGCGAGACCCCACCCGACCCAGGCCCAGAATCCCCAGCGTGAGTTCGCTGAACTGGGCGGGCGCGTGGTTCTCGCGGCGGAGCACGTTCCAGCGGTCCTCGCTCACCGCCTCGCGCAAGTACGCGCGAGGACGAAGGGCATCGTGCAGCAGGGCGAACACGTACTCCGCCACGGCCACCGAGTTGGCGTCGGGGGTGTGAACGACCTCGACGCCCCGCCGGCGGCACTCCGGCGCGTCGATCCGGTCCAGCCCCACGCCCGCGCGTGCCACGCACTTCAATCGCGGCGCCTTGTCGAGCAGCGCCCGGTCCACGCGTGTGTAGGTCCGCACCACCAGTCCGTCGGCCTTCGGGAGCAGCGCGTCAAACTCCGGCTGGCGGGAGAACGGGCACTCGACGAGGTCGCACGACTCGCGCAGCCACGCCGCGGCGGCGGGGTCGAGGTCTTCGGTCTGGATGACGAAAGGACGGGCCATGAGGAGGCGAACGGTATGACCGCGCCGAGCGAGCGCAATCACTCCACCCCGAAGACTGTGTCGAGGTCCCTCGCGCCGTGATAGATGCCAACTACGGTGAGAGTCTTGGAGTCGGCACGATAGAAGATGAGGAAGTTCCTGAATCCGGAGACGGGCCATCGCCTCAGGCTGCGAAGACGGCGACGTCCGGTGATCACCCGCCGCCCGATGTTCGGGTGATCCGCCAACAGCATGAGCGTCCTGTCAACGCAGAAAAGGAACCGGTCCGCGGCCTGCAGGCTGCTCTCCCCGATGTAGACGAAGTGGTCGAGGAGGTGCCGCGTTGCCGCCGGACTCCGGACGATTGAGCGCTTCACGCCGACTTCCGCCGGACAGACTTCGCGAGCCGTCGCCGGCCCTCGGATCGAATCGAATCGATGTCCGCCTTTGTCCACGGCTCCGCGTGCTCATCCAGCGCTTGGAGGAGGTCGTGCTCAACCTGCTCCCGAAGCGCCGACAGTGAACGGTCGCGACGGACGAGGTACCGGATGTACTCGCTGGTCGTTTCGAATGACCCTGACTTGGTGCGCTTCTCGATCCAGCGACGGAGTACGGGGGGTACCGAGACGTTCATGGTCGTTCGCCGCTTCATGGGCGATCATAGCACGCGGTTGCGATTGTGCCACACATGCAACCCATACGGCGATTACCCGCTCGGCCCGCCGTTGGGCGGCTCTCCTTCAAACTCGGCCGGCTCGATCACCGCCGACATCGAGCCCTTGCTCCGCGCCAGCAACGCATCCTTCCCGTACGCGAGGATCTGATCCCGCTTCAGTTCCGCGTGCTCCTTGTGGGTCGTCAGCAGCACCACGCGCCCGTGCTCGTCCACGTGTTGCGCAGCCCGGAACGCACGCTCGGGCGAGTACGCGAACAACTCCTGCGCCATCCGGATCACGTACTCGTACGTATGTTCGTCGTCGTCCAGCAGCACCACGTTCCACGCCCGCGGCTGATCGGTGCCGGGTTTGGTGTCAGGTCTGGGCTGGGTCTGCGTACCCATGAGCGATGGTAGTGCCGCGGGCTTGCGGAAGGCGCGGGCCGGATCGGCCACTTGCCGCTGTATGCGTATGTGTTACAATGTGCGCATGGCAAAGCGATCCACCATGACGGTCTCCATGACCCCCCGCCAGAAGTCCCTCGTGGAGGGGCTCGTCCGTTCCGGGCGGTACCAGTCCTCCAGCGAGGTCATGCGCGACGCCCTGCGCGCCCTCGAAGAACGCGAAGAGGCCAGGAAGGCCGCGGTCGAACGCGTGCGGCGGATGATCGCGGAGGGTTCCGCTCAGGCCGACCGCGGGGAGGGAAGGCCCGCATCGCAGGTCTTCGCCGATCTCCGAAGACGCGTTCGCGGCGTGCGGAGGAAGGCGGGATGAGCGATCCCATCATCACGCCCGACGCCGAAAAGGACTTGATCGGCATCAGCGATCACGTCGAAGAGGCGGCCGGCCCAATCATCGCGGGCAAGCTGTACGACCGCTTCCTCGACGCTATTCGGCGAATCGGGCTGAAGCCCCTCGCCGGATTCACCCGGCTCGAATTCGCGGACGAGCGCCACCGCTTCTGGGTGGTTTCTCCGTATCTCATCGTGTACCGTGCCGACCTGCGCCCCGTTCACATCGTCCGCGTGCTGCACGGAGCACGAGATCTTCCCTCGGAACTCGAAGACCTCTCCTGAATCACCCCCCAAACGCCCGCTCCGCCACGTCAATCGCCCTCGCCAGCGCCGCCGCCTTGTTGACCGTTTCCTGGTACTCGTCCCCGGCCCTGGAGTCCGCGACAATTCCCCCCGCCGCTTGAAGGTGGTACATCCACACGTCCCGCCCGTCCGGGCCGCGGGTCCGCAGCGCCGTCGGCACCACCATCGTGCGGAGCGTCAGCGCGATGTCCATCTGCCCGTCGAGACCGACGTACCCCATGCCCCCGCCGTACGGCCCGCGCCGCACCGGCTCCAGTTCGTCGATGATCTGCATCGCGCGAACTTTGGGCGCGCCGCTGATCGTCCCCACCGGCAGCGCCGCCCGCAGCGCATCCCAGCAGTCCAGCCCCTCGCGCAGCACCCCCGTCACCGTCGAACTGATGTGCATCACGTGGCTGTACCGCTCGATCTCCATGAGCCGCGGCGTGCGGATCGTCCCCGGCTCGGCCACCCGCCCCACGTCGTTGCGCCCAAGGTCCACCAGCATGATGTGCTCGGCCCGCTCCTTGGCGTCCGCGAGTAACTCCCGCTCCAGCGCCGCGTCCTCCTCGGGCGTCTTCCCGCGCCGGCGCGTCCCCGCGAGCGGCCGGTTTGTCACCACAGACCGCCCCTGCTCGTCATGCTTCACGCGGCACAGAATCTCCGGCGAACTCGCCACCAGGATGCACCCCTCGCACTGCATGTACACCATGTAGGGGCTGGGGTTGACGGCACGCAGCGCGCGGTACACGTCGAACGGATCGGCCGTGCTCTCCCGCTCGAAGCGCTGGCCCAGCACGACTTGGAAGACATCCCCGGCGCGGATGTACTCCTGGGCGCGGACAACCATCGCGGCGTGCTGCTCTCGGGTGAGATTGCTGGGCAGCGGCGCGCCGGCCGCGCCGGTGGTCATCTCCCCGCTGCGGAGCGGCTCGGTGTGCCGATCGAGTTGCGCGATCCGGACGGCGATCGCCCCCTGGACCCTCGCGTAGGCCGATCCGGCTTCATCGCCCGGCTTCACGATCGCGATCTGCACCACCGCCACCGTCTTCGCCACGTGATCGAAGACCACGACCCCGTCGTAGAAGCCGAAATGCAGGTCCGGCAACGCGCGATCATCGGCGGGGGCGCTTGAGAACGGAAGTTTCGATGGCTCGGTGTACCTCACGCTGTCGTACGCGGCGTACCCAACCCAGCCCCCCAGAAAGCACGACGGTACCCCCGGTACCACCAGCAGCCGCATGTTCCCCATGCAGGCACGGAGCGTTGCAAACGGGTCCGGCCACCCGGCCTGCGGGCCGATGCAGACCTGACGCTCCTCCACATCGCTTATCAGGTCGTACTCGCGGTGGTCTTTCCATCGGGCATCATTCGCCCGACACACCTGCTCGAAGACCGGCTGGGCTCCGAGGATGGAGTACCGGCCCTGCCGCTCGCCGCCTTCGACGGATTCGAGCAGAAACGAAGGGGCCGTCCGCTCATCAGCGGCGACGAGCCGGCGGTACGCGACCACGGGGGTCAACTGGTCGGCCAGCAGTCGCACACAAACCGGGACGCACAGCGCCGCATCGGGCGAAACACGGCGTTCGCGCTCGACCAGTCCGACGAACTCCTCCCGCAAGAGGTTGGGCATGCGGGCGATGGTAGAGGGCCGACGCCTCTAGGCCGGGCGGCCTACTTCTTCTCTTCCTTCGCCGCCCTCACCTTCGCGATTACCTCTGCTTCGCGCTGCGGAGTCGGTCCGGTCTTGACCCTGCTGGGATCGGGCATCTGCGGGGCGGGCTTGCCATCGGCCTCGGCCTTGTCCTGCATTTCCTTGGTCACGCGGGTGCGACGCCCGATCTCCCCCGGCCACCAGCGCAGGATCTCCTCGCATGTCGCCGCCGCCGGGCGGGTCGTCAGCCCCGCCGCCACCGCCTTGGCGATGCTTCGCGTGTGGAAACCGGTGTACTCCCCCTTGGGCGGAATCCAGATCGGGAAATCCACTCCCTCGTCCGGCCCGAGTTTTTCCAGATCCTCCGCCGAGATCCACACCTTCTCAGCGGGCGACTTGCCCACCGCGCGGGTCGCCTGGTCGCACGCCCCGATCACCTCGCCCCAGGCGCAGGCCTTCGCCGGGCCCGTGACGTTGAACACCCCCGTGGTCTTGCGCTCGATGCAGTTGAGTATGAACGCCGCCAGGTCGCGCACATCCACGAACTGCACCGGGTCCTTGGAATCCCCCGGCACCAGCATCGTCCCGCCCTGGCTCGTGCGCACCGGCCAGTACGTAAACCGGTCGCTGTCGTCCCGCACCCCCACGATGTACCCCGGCCGGATGTTCAGCGCCCGCCTGGGAAACGCCGCTTCCGCGGCCTGCTCGCACAACGCCTTCAGCGGCCCGTAGTTCTCGAACTGGGCCCCCATCGTCTCCACCGTCGGGTCCGCCAGTTTCCCGACCTCCGCCGACTCGTCCTCATTCGCCTTGTCGTTGCTCTTGTACACCGACACCGACGAGATAAAGCAGTACATCCCCGCGGCCGGCGCGAGCATCTCCGCCGAGGCCTTCACGATCCGGGGGTAGTACCCGCTCGTGTCGATCACCGCGTCCCACTTCGCTCCGCCTTTGATCGCCTCCTCGATCTCGGACAGGCCCTTGGGTCCTTCCGACTTGGGATCTTCGGCGAACTTTTCGGGATCGCGGTTTCCATGGAGTTTGGTCACGCCGTCGAACGACGTGCCCTTGGTTTTCTCGCGCCTCCCCCGGTTGAACAGCGTCAGGTCGTGCCCGCGCTTCTGCGCATCCTCCACGATCGCCGGACCGAGAAACCCCGTCCCGCCGAGGATCAGGATCCGCAGATTGGCCCGCCCGGGATGCGCGAAAGCCATCGGGCTCACCGCCAGCGCGGCCGAAGCCGCCAATGAAGCCTGAAGGAACTCGCGACGGGTCGTGCGCATGACAGGGCTCCTGGGGTTCTTCTCCCGGATGCGCACAATACGGTCTTCCGTCACTCAATAGCCCCTTGGACGAACCCCCGGCACCCCGCTCCGTACCATCCGCCATGGACATGCGATCCGGCGCGTTGGGCTTGTTGCTTGGGCTGGCGGTCGCACAGGCACAGCCTCCGGCCCCCCAGCCGCCCCCGCAGGGCATTCCGCCGCAGGTCAAACTGGGGCAGCGCGTCGAAGCAACCCGGCGCGCCGCCAGCGCCAGCGAGACCCTCATCATCGTCCGCGACGCGGCCTCGTACATCGAAGCGATCTCGCGGTGGACCCCCACGCGACGTTTCCCCGTGCTCATCGACGACGGCACGCTCGAATCCCGCGACCACATCGCCCTGTTCGCACGCGCCTTCGCCCCCAAACAGACCCTCCGCTGGTCCAAGGATGGCAACACGGAGGCTCCCTTCTCGGAAGCCGGTTTCGCCAGGATCGACGTCACGGCTCTGACCACAGCGCAGTCGAGGGCCTGGGGCCTTGTCGGCGAGCACCCCAGCGACGAGGCCCTCCTCGCGCATTGGAAGGCCTCCGGCCACCAGCCACCGGGCGTGGTAGTCATCGGGTTGGACGATCCCGCCTGGACCGCCGGGCTCGCCCTCGCCGCCGGCCGCGGGCAGCCCCTGGTTTTCGTCAAGGCCCGCCAGGGAATCGACTCAACCTTCGGCGCCCCCGAGACCGACGCCTTGCTCCGCGCCATCGAACTCGGCGCGGAATCCACCGGCCTCCCCTGGCGGGGCCTGGGAGACTCCCTCGACGCCGTCACCCTTTGCCTCAACACCCCCAACCGTTACGACACCGGCAAGGAAGCCCTCGCCATGAGCGACCGCATCGGCCGCCTGGGCGACGCCGCCACCCCCACGCAGCGATGGGCCTGGTGCGGCCAGATCTTCGGTTCGCCGGCCCGCGCCGCCTATTGGGCCATGTGCTCGCTCTTCCTCCAACCCGACTCTTCCTGGGTCTTCGACGGCTACCCCGACACACCGCCCTGGAACACCTTTGACGGCGCCAAGGTCGCCGACTATTCCAAGAGAGTCGGGTTCAACACCGAACTCCTTGACTCCCCCCGCGGGGGCGCGGCCGACTGGCGAGCCCGGGTCGCACGCCCTGTCGGGGCCGGCCTCATCTTCGTCAACACCAAGGGCAACGACGATTTCTTCGACCTTGAACCCGGACAGTGCAAACCCGGCGACGTCCCCATCCTCTCGACCCCCGCCGCCGCGGTCTTTGTGCACTCCTGGTCCGCCCTCTCGGCCGGAAAGCGCGACCGGATCTGCGGCCGCTGGCTGGAGCGAGGCGTGTTCCTCTACATGGGCTCCGTGCACGAACCCTTCCTACAGGGCTTCGTCCCCACACCCGTTGTGGCGGCGCGGCTGCTCAGCGGGGCACCCTTCGGGGCCGCGGTCCGCAACGAGCCCGCCCCGTGGTGGAAGATCACCGTCCTGGGCGACCCGCTGTACACGGTGGGACCCATGGCCAAGCGCGTGGCGGACGCTCCGATCTTTGACGGCGCCCGCGATGTTCAGGAACACCTGCGCGATCTGCTGACCGCCGAGGATTTCTCGCCCGCCATGACCGCCATGAGCCTCGCCGGACGCGACGCCGATGTGGCTCGCCTCGCCTCTGCTCTCATCGCGACCCGGCCCCACAAACTCACCCCCGAGGTCGCGGCCTGTGCCGTGCTCCCGCTCTTCCGCGCAGGCGAGACCGCCGATGTCTGGAAGGCCTTCGCCCGCCTCGCCCCCGCGTCGCAGCGCGACCCCATCTATCGCGATGCCCTCTGGCTCAGCGCCGGCCCGTTGCTGGATGGGAGGCCCGACGAACCCCTTCTCACGCTTCTCAAGGCCAATACCCGGTCGTACCAGGGCCTCCGCGACGCGATGCTGCTCGCCCGCGCCTGGCAGAGCACGCTCGGAATGGACTCCGCGCTCGCCATGCTCCGCGACATCCGCGCCAGACTCCCCGACGCCAAGTCGCAGGAAGAACTCGACCTCGCGACCAGGGCCCCACCGGAAGGCTGGGGGCGCTAGCAAAAAGCCCCGGCGGAAGCCGGGGCTTGTGCAAGTTCGACACCTTTGGCCGGTCGATTAACGCTTCGAGAACTGGAACCGCCGGCGGGCGCCCGCCTGGCCGTACTTCTTGCGTTCCACCTCGCGCGAGTCGCGGGTCAGGAAGCCCGCCTGACGCAACGCGGCTTCACACGTGGGGTCGTACCCGCTCAGCGCCCGGGCGATACCCAGCCGGATCGCCTGGGCCTGACCCATGAAACCCCCGCCGTGGCACACCGCCACGACCTCGAACTTCCCTTCCATGTTCGTCGCCTTGAACGCGGCGTAACAGTCGTTGCGGTCGCGGTCCTCGGCGAAGTAGACCTCGGGGGTCTTCTTCTTGCCCGTCTTCCCGATCACCACGAACGTAGCCGGTCCGGTGGCCGGGCGGATGCGTATCCGCGCGACGGC
This sequence comes from Phycisphaerales bacterium, assembly GCA_905339235.1. Taxonomy (GTDB): domain Bacteria; phylum Planctomycetota; class Phycisphaerae; order Phycisphaerales; family UBA1924; genus RI-211. The sequence continues at coordinate 100,835 of CAJPFG010000005.1, read as the reverse complement.
GGTCTTGCGACGGCCCGTTCCCCACCACCAGCCCCTCTTGTCGGCTGGCTTGGCCACTTTCACCGGACGGGTCGCCTGCGCCGGGGGAACGGGAGGCGTCAGCCCGGGCATCTGGATCGCTGGAATCGTGCTCATTTCAACTTCCTTTCAAGCGGGCTCGATGGCGAGCGGCCGCGGGCTGGTTACACCTTCAGTTCCGTGGGGCTCAGGTTCGCGAACTCGTGCTCCGCCCCGCCCACCACGCGGAGATTCTTCATCATCACGCGCGACAGCCGGTTCTTCGGCAGCATGCGCCGCACCGCGTTCTCGATCAGCAACTCGGGCTTGCTTTCACGCAACTGCCCGTAGGTGCGGGTCTTATGCCCGCCGGGGTACTTCGTGTACCACATGTACAGCCGCTGCTCGGCCTTGCGACCCGTCAGCGCCACCTTCGTCGCGTTGGTCACCACCACGCCCTCGCCGGTATCGGTGTGCGGCGTGTACTCCGGGCGGTGCTTGCCCATCAGCACCACCGCAACTTCCGCGGCCAGCCGCCCGAGGGGAATCCCCTCGGCGTTGACGACGCGCCAGGTCTTCTTGATCTCGCCGGGCTTGGCGAGGTAGGTTTGGCGACGAGACATCGAGTACCTCCTCGGATGCGTGGATCAGCGACGGGCTAGCCGCCGACCGAGCCCACGCGGGCCGATCTTGATCGCCGCCTACCGGGCGGGGCGGGCCGGGAAGGGCGTTCTCCGAACGCCCGGCCGGCAGAGTTTGGCTGATGCCCCAGATTGGTCCTGCTTCCGGGGGCTACTGACTGGGCGGAAGGTTAGGCAACGGCCCTTTGGCGGACAAGGCCCGCCGCGCCGGTTGGCATCGCGACCCGTTTCGACCGATGATTGGGGGATGACCGACCTTCCCCCTTCCCCGGGCATGGACCCCTACCCGCCAACGTTCGTCGCCGCGGATCCGCCTCCACCCGCCGGGGACCGCGCTCCGGACCCGGGCAGTCCCCTGGCCGCGAAGGTGGCTTGGCTGCTCGCCATCGTCTTCGTGCTCACCACGGTTCTGATGAACCAGTTGGGGGAGCGGCCGACAAAGGCCGGGCCGCAGACTCCCGCCGAACATGTCGTCGAGGCCCCCGGCCTGGACCCGGTGACGCTCAACTCCAAGATCTGGGTCAAACTCGCCAACTCACTCCCCTTCCAGCAGGCCGAACGGGAAATGGGAATGACGCAGATCGACGAGGGCGCTCAGACCATCGTGGACCGCTTCCGTGCCGCCATCGTCGCGGGGGAACTGCTCGGCGAGGACGCGGCCATCAAACGCCTCGCCGAAGTCGAGTCGCAGGACGCCGACGCGGAAACGCCCACTCCCGGGCTGACCGCCGACATCGAGTTGTACAGGAGCATCATTGATTCGGGCCCCGCATCGGCCAGCCCGGAAGACCGAGCCCGCTTCGAAACCCGCCACGGCTGGTTCGCGCGCGTTGCGTCCGTCTACGGCCTGCCCGAGACCGATCCCGACCGGTCGAAGATCGTGTCGGGCGGGGGGCTTCTGATCGCGACCATCGCTTTGTTCGGCTTGGGATTCCTCGCGGTCGTGGTCCTCGCCATCGTGATGTGCATCCTCATGAGCGTGAGGCTCGCCAGGGGCGGCATGCGCCCCGCGTTCATCCCGCCCGCCCCCGGCGGAAGCGTCTACCTGGAGGTCCTCCCCTTCTTCGTCGCGCTCTTCGCGCTGTTCAAACTCTCGCTCACTCTGATCGTCTTCGCGAACAACCACGTCATGCCCGACTGGCTCAACGCCGCCAGCCTCGCGGGCCAGTGGCTGCTCCTCCTTGCGCCGCTCTACCCCCTGCTGCGCGGGGTGGGTTGGGCCGAGCACCGACGCGCCATGGGATGGCACTCCGGCGAGGGCTTCTGGCGCGAAGTCCGCGCGGGGCTGTTCTCGTACTTCGCCGCACTCCCGCTCCTGGCCCTCGCCGGGGCCATCACCGTTTGCGTGGTTGTCGCCCGCCAACTGATTATGAAAAACTCTGGCTGGCCCGACTGGCTGTCCGGGCAGCACGCGCTCATGCGCCCGATCGTCACACTGATTGTTCTCGGCGGAGTCTTCGCGGTGGTCTTCGCGCTCGCGTACGTCATCCAGCCCCGAAGCGCCGGGCGGGCGCGGCCGGTCAACGCCGCCGTGTTCGGCGGCATCTTCGCGATCGTGCTCGCGGTCACGTGCTGGCAGTTCCTGACCGCGGAAGAGGTCGTCAAGCAAAGCCCGATCGCCGAACTGCTCGAGGGATCCAGCCTGCTCGAACTGTTCCTGCTCTTCACGCTCGCGACGATCTGGGCGCCCCTCGTCGAAGAATCGATCTTCCGCGGCGCTTTTTTCCGTCACCTCCGCTCGCGCTTCGGGCTCTTCGCCTCCGCCGCGGTCTCCGCCATCGCCTTCGGCGTCATGCACCCCATCGGCCTGCTGCTCATGCTCCCCGTCACCACGCTGGGGTTCGCCTTCGCCCTGACCCGGGAATGGCGCGGCAGCCTCATCGGCCCCATGGCCGGGCACGCGCTCCACAACGCCATGATCCTCACCATGGCGATCTCGCTGCTCAGGCAGTTGGCCGACTGATCTACTGCAGATTCACGGGCATCACCACGTACATGAAGTCCGTCCCGCTCTTGATCAGGCCCGGCTTGTTGGGCGCCTTGAGTTCCATGATCACCTGCGGATCGTTCAGGATCTTCAGCGCATCCACGATGAACGCCGGGTTGAACCCGATCTCGATGTCCTCCCCGTCGTACCCCGCCAAATCGGCGCTTACGTTGGCCTCGCCCATCTCCGGTGCGCGGCTCGAGAGGTCCAGTTTCTTGTCCTTCCCCTTGAAGGCCATCCGCACGCCGCGCGATTCCTCGTTGGTCAGCAGCGCCGCACGCCGCACCGCCGAGGTCACCACGTCGCGATCGAACGTCACCTTCTTGTCCTGGTCCTTGGGGATCACGTCCTCGTAGGGAGGGAACGCGCCCTCAACCAGATTGCTCACCAGCACCGCCCGCCCGGGGCTGCCCGCCGTGCCGAAACTGAACAGAATCTGGTTGTCGGTGATCGCGATCTGCACCGGCTCGTCGTGCTCCTGGATCAACTTCTGGAGCATGCCCAGGGCCTTGGTCGGCACGATGCACTGCACGCCCTTGCCGTCCTTCTCCCCGCCCGTCAGGTTTGCCCGCGCCAGCGCCAGCCGCCGCCCATCCGTCGCCACCAGTTCCAGCCGCTTGCCGTCGCGCTTCAGAAGCACCCCGTTGATCGCGTACCGGGAAGTCTCCCGCGCCGTCGCGAACAGCGTCCTCGCCACCAGTTCCGCCAGCGATCCTGCCGGGTGCGTGATGACGGCCTTCGCCTTGGCGGCTCCCCCCGTCCCCGCGGCGACTCCCGCAAAGTCCGGGATCGGCGGGAAGTCGGCGGTGGGATACCCGAAGATCTTGAAGTGGGCGTCCGCCCCGCGGATATGCATCGCCTCGCCCTCGGTCTCGAGAGTCAGGGTGGGTTCGTTCTCCTCGGCCGAGACGATCTGGCGGATCTTGTCCGCCGGGATCAGCGCCTCGCCGGTCTTCTGCACGTCCACCTTGGAGAGAGAAAGCCGCAGCGCGACCTCCGCATCCGTCGCGGACAGCACGAGTTCACCCGCGCCCCCGGTCTTGGTGGCGGTGATCTTCACGCACTGAAGTTGCGGGCGGGGTGTGCGGGCCGCGACGGCGCCGGAAACGAGGTTGATGCCCTCGAGCAGGGCCCCACGATCACAGATAACTTTCATTCCCGATGCTCCATCATCACCCGCGCGGAGCGGGCTATCCGTTGGCTTGGCTTCAAGTGTACCAGAGGCGGACCGCGAAAGGGCGACAGGGCCCGAACGCACGGAATTGCACGCAAATCCCGGTCAATCGCCGGCCGCCCCCGGCAATGGATCTCCCGCGTTCGCACGCTGAAAGAGAATCTCCCCCTTGGCGATCCCCTGCCCGGCCCGCAGGGAGTGCCTGCCGCCAAAGACGCAAAGGTCCGCCAGGGTCGCCCCGGCCGGCGGCTCGCAGTTCCAGGTCTTCCACAGTTGCCCCATCTTCGAGGGCATCGCGGGCGAGGCTAGCACCGACGCCACGCGGACCGATTCCGCGCAGTTGCACAGGATCGCCGCGAGCCGCTCCTTGGCGCCCGGATCGGTTTCCACCGTCTTTGCGACCTTGAACGGCGAGGTCGCGTTGATGTACTGATCCACGTGTCGGATCAGTTCCACCGGAGCGCCCAGCACCGCGGCGAGGTCGAACTTCTCCAGCCCCGCCGCGGCCTTCTCCCACGCCGCCCGCACCAGCGACGGCCATTCAAACCCGTCGCCAACCTCGCTTCCGGGCGCCTGCGCCGGGAGCACGCCGCCAAAGTACTTCTCCACCATGTTTCCCACGCGGCTGGCGCAGTTCCCAATGCCGTTCGCCAAGTCGGCGTTGTACACCTCCACGAACTTGGCGTGGCTGAAATCCGCATCCCCGCCGCTCAGCGGCCCCTGCGTGACCAGGTACCAGCGCACGGCGTCCAGCCCGACGGGGATCTTCTCCTTGTTCGGGGCCCACTTCGCGTACGCCTCGAGTTTTTCAAGGTCGATGAAGTTGCCCAGGGTCTTGGACATCTTCTGCCCTTCGCTCACCCACCATCCGTGCCCGAAGACACATCGCGGCAGCCCCACCCACCCGAAATCCGGCCCGGACTTCTGCAACGCCAGCAGCAGCGCCGGCCAGATTACAGCGTGAAACCACAGGATGTCCTTGCCGATCAGGTGCACGTCCGCCGGCCAGAACCGCCGCCGCTGCGGGGTATCCACCACCGTCAGGTAGTTGAACAGCGCGTCGATCCACACGTACACGCGGTGGGCCGGATCGCCCGGAACCCGGATGCCCCACTGCGTCGCCGGGTCGTCGGTCACCGGTCGCGACACGGGCACGTCGTTGAGCCCCTGCCGAAGCCGCCCCAGCACCTCCTGCCGCCGCGAGTCGGGCTGGATGAACCCCGGATTCGCCGTGATGTGGTCCAGCAGCACCTGCTGGTACTTCGACAACCGGAAGAAGTAGCACGGTTCGGTGCGCTTCAGCAGCGGCCGCCCCGTGATCTTCGCCTTGTACTGCTGCTCCCTCGCCGCCGCCTCGGGAACGTACTCCTCCGCGCTCTCGTCATACCACCCCGTGAACTCCCCTTTGTAGATCTCCCCCGATTTGATCAGCCCCTCGATATACACCGGCACCCGGTCCTTGTGGCGGGCCTCGGTCGTACGGATGAAATCGTCGTTGGAGACCCCCATGAACGCAAAGGCCTCCCGGAACGCCTGGGCGTTGCGGTCGCACCAGTCCTGGGGGGTATGCCCCTTGGCCGTGGCAGAGGTCACGACCTTGTCGGCGTGTTCATCCGTACCAGTCAGGAAGAACACATCCCCGCCGGCCCCCTGGCCCCGGACCAGCCGCTGGAACCGGGCCATCACGTCGGCAACCGTCGTGGTGTAGCAGTGACCGATATGGGGGCGGTCGTTCACGTAGTAGATGGGCGTGGTGAGGTAATACGGATCGGCCATGGGGCCAATGGTACGGGGGACCGTGGCGGGCCACCCCTACCATGCACCGATTCCTGGAGATGATTCATGTCCAAGCAGGTACACATCGCGTTTCTCGTGCTCGCGGCCGGGTCGAGCGCCGCGTCGGCCCAGAATGCCCTCGGCGACGGCCGTTCCCTCGAGCGCACCACGCAAAGCACCGGCATCTTGGAATCCCGCCGCCTCGACTTCGCCAACGAAGTCCGAATGCGCAACGCCATCGTGACCGGCAGTGCGACCGACGGCCGGTCACTGCAGATCGCGTCGCCGTACGCGGATGTCGATGAGTTCCGGGCCGCGCTCGGGAGCGATTCCCTCTTCCGATTCCGCCGCGACACGTACAGTTCCGGCACCGGCGTCGGCTTCCGGGGCACCGAATCGCTCCAGTACCAGTACGCGTTCACCACGGGCAACGCCCGCGATTCGGGCATCTTCAACCGCCTCGCCGGCATCACGACCAACCTCTCGACGCCCCCCGCCGAACGCGTGGTCTACTCCTCCACCGTCTTCGACCGCGGCGGCGCCGACTCGGTGGCCCCCGATGCCGGAACGCTCCGATCCACGGCCTCTTTCAGCGCCACGCGGGGGCTCAGCCCCGCCCTCATCGGCTATCGCCAGACCCGCGAGGGCTTCGAGCGAATGACCGCCTCCACCCTGCTGGGCGTCCGCAACGACCTGCTCATACCCGATCTGGCCACCCAGCGATACGTCGAAAAGAACACTCCCGCCCTCGCCGTGCCCCCCGCTTCCACCGCCGCCCCGACCGACGCCTCCGGCGAGCCCGCAAGCACTCCTCTCGACAGCGCGGCCCCTGCCCGCACCGCCTACGACGACCTTCTCGAACGTCTCAAGACTCGCGAGGGCGACAAGCCCGAGAAGCCCGAGCCTCCCACCACCCCGCCGACAACCCCGCCGCCTGCAATCCCCGAACCGCCGCCACCCGAGGCACCCGGCTTCCCCACCGACGGAACCAAACCGCCCGCCGCCGCCGATCGACCCGCCTGGGAAATCAATCTCGACGCGATGCGCGAGCACCTCATCAAGAGCGGCCTCAGCGGCGGCCCGCGCCCCATGGACCTGGACCCCGATTCCGACGAGAACAAGAAGCGAATGGCTTTCGCCGGGGTTGATGACGAACTGCTCGAATCCATCCGCCAGACCGGCGGGCGGGTTCAGTCATACCTCGCGGCCAACCCCAATCCCGGCGATCTCTACGCCGAGCACGTTTCGCAGGGCGAAAAACTCATCGGCACACGCAAGTTCTTCGACGCCGAAGAGCAGTTCGCCCGCGCCCTGGCCATGCGCCCCGGCGACGTCACCGCGATGCAGGGTCGCCTCCACGCCCAGATCGGCGCCGGCCTGTACCTCTCGGCCGCGATGAACCTGCGAACCCTCTTCGAGCAGCACCCGGAAGTCCTCGGCGTGGTCTTCTCCGGCTCGACCATGCCCGAGCCCGAGCGGCTCACCGGTATCAAAAACGACCTCACCGCCGCCCTCGACCGTTCCGCCGCGAAGAAGGCCCTCGCCAGCCCCGAGAGCGCCCTGCTACTCGCGTACCTCGGGTTCCAGACCAACGACCGCCCCGCGATCGAGCGCGGCCTGGGCACGCTCGAACGCGAACGCGCCGCCCAGGCCGCCCAGTTGGAAATCGCCAACCCGGAGCCCGACCCACTCCTCGCCCTGCTGCGACGGATCTGGCTCGCCGAAAAGCCCCAGGAAGAGCCCGCCAAATGACTTCGCCGCGGCGCCCATGACCACCACCCCCACGACAGCCCCCGCCGCGCAGCCGATCCTCGCGCCCGAAAGCCCTACGTCCATCGTGGACTTTCTGACCGACGGCTCGCTCGCCGCGCTCTGCGCCGAACTCACCCGGCTCACCGGCGTCCGCGTCGATCTGCGCGACAACCACGGGCAGGTCGTCGTCCCCAGGGAGGGCGGCTGGGAGGTGCGCAGCGCCAAGGACCTGCCCGGCCCGCCGCCAGTGGCGTCGTTCCCGCTGGCTCTCAGCGGCGTGCGAATCGGCGCGCTCACCCTGACCGAGGGTCAGCCGACCCTCGGCCCCGACGCGCGCGACCGACTCGAGCGCGCCCTCGCCCTGCTCGCCCGCACCACCAGCGAGATCGTCCAGTACGAGGCCGAACTCCGCCACCGCCTCCGCGAGATCGCCGCCCTTGCGCGAATGAGTTCCCTGCTCGTCCGCGCCGCCGGCCCCGAGAAAGTCCTTCAGGTCGCACTCGACTCCGCCCTCGAAGTCCTCGAACTCGACGCCGGCTCCATCGTCCTCTTCAAGGAAAACCCCGACGGCGGCATCGCCGAACTTGAAGAGGACGTCCTGCTCAAGGCCAGCCGCGGCCTCTCCCGCGAATGGCTCGAAAACCCCCAGCCCCTCAGCAAGGACCGCACCTTCGACCGCTCCGTCATCGCCGGCAAAATGGTGGTCGTCGAGGATCTCTTTCTCGACGAGCGCGTCAACCTCTGCGACCAGATCCGCCACGAAGGCCTCCGCGCCGCCCTCCACGCCGGCCTGGTCTTCAAAGATCGCACCCTGGGCATCATCCGCCTCTACGGCCACGAGCCCCGTGCCTTCGATGAACTCGACAAGCGACTGCTCGCCTCCCTCGCCCAGCAGGCCGCGGCCGCACTCGAACAGTCCCGCCTCCTCCGCTTCGAGCAGGAAGAACAGCGCGTGCAGCGCCAACTCCAACTCGCCGGCGACGTGCAGCGCCGAATGCTCCCCAAGGGCGTCCCCAGCGTCCCCCGCCTCGACGTCGCCGCCCGCTACATCCCTAGTTTCGAACTCGGCGGCGACTTCTACGACTTCATCGAACTCTCCGGCCACCTGGGAATCGCCATCGGCGACGTGGTCGGCAAGGGCATCGCCGCGGCCCTGCTCATGGCCTCCGTGCGTTCCAGCCTCCGCGCCCACGCCCAGGAGGTCTATGACCTCGACGAAATCGTCGCCCGCGTCAACCAGGCCCTCTGCCGCGACACCCGCGACAACGAGTTCTCCAGCCTCTGGTACGGCGTCATCGACCCCGCCAAACTCCGACTCACCTACTGCTCCGCCGGCCACGAGCCCCCCATCATCCTCCGCGTCCCCAAGCACCGCGCCCCAACCACCGCCGACATCGACGAACTCTCCGTCGGCGGCATGGTCGTGGGTATCGACCCCAGCCAGCGTTACCAGAGGGCCGTCTTCGACCTGCGGCCGCGCGATGTCATCGTCGGCTACACCGACGGCCTCACCGACGCCACCAACTTCAACGGCGAGCGCTTCGGCAAGAAACGCGTGCGCGAGGCCATCCTCCACGCTTTCACCGACGACCGCGAGGCCACCGCCACCAAGGTCGCCGAACGCATCCTCTGGGAAGTCCGCCAGTTCGCCGGCCTCACCGCCCGCCCAGACGACCTGACGCTCGTGGTGCTGCGGGTGCGGGAGTAACCGCCAACCGCCGCGCGTGCCGGCGACTCACCGGACCACAAGATCCCGACCACGCGAAAACGCCTCCTCCATCCTCGACACCAGCATCGACGCCACGCGCGAGGCATGGGCCGCGCCGTGCAGCGCCCCCAGCGCCATCGATCCCTTCAGGTCCGGGCTCGTCACGCACCGCCCCGCAAGGTCCACGTGCAGCCGGTATTTCGCGGCGTCGTACCGGCCCGATTCGTCCCGGTTGATCAGCCGAACACGCAGCCGCGGCTGCGTCTCCACCATCGCTCCCCACGCCGTCCCACGCAGGTCCAGGATCGCCAGCCCGCGCGGCCCCACCAGCCGCGGGTGCAGGAACGGCGTTGCGATCGCCGGTTCACCCGCCCACAACTCCATCGAGTACCCGTCCTCCAGCGGCAGCACGATCTGCGGCTCGGTGTGCGGCCGCGGGCCGGCGAGCAGCACGCGATCGAACGCGCCCCGATCCTCGTGCAGCCCGTAGTTGCGAAGCAGCGGCTCGACAAACCACAGCGGGAACTTTCCCGTTCCCCGCTCGACAGACGCGAGTTTTGATCCCGGCCACATCTTCACCCGGATCGAGCATTCCGGCTCGGCGCCGCGCTTCAACTCGAAACTCCATGCCCCGGGATCCAGCGTCGCGGACCCGTACCACCCGGTGCCGAAGAGATCGAACACCGCCCGCCCGCCCGCCGCCGGCGCCAACCTGAGTTCATCCTCGAACCGGTGCGGCGAGACTTCGAGCGGGTCCGTCTCGACCTTGAACCGGTCCGCGCTCGGCCCATTGGCGCTCGGCTCGGCCTCGTCCCGGCGCTTCACGGATTCCAGGTACCCCGGCGCGGCGTCAACGCCCCGCGGGTTCGCCGTCGCCGCTTCGTCCATCTCGTTCAGTTGGCGCTGGATCTCCGCGACCGGCGCGGCCTCGGCGAAGGACTCGAACGTCGCCCGGTCCGGCGGCCACACGATCACCCGCTTCTGCAAGAGCGGGTCGTCCGCGTGAACCAGGTACAGCGTCCGGCCGTTCTCGAACGACTCCACGCCCACCAGGTTCCAGCGCGTCAGGAGTGTCGTCAGCATCATCCTGCCGTCCGCAGCCTTGATCGCGAACTGCACAAACCTCAGACGATCGGTCGTCGCATACCCCATGAGCAGCATGCCGCCCGGGTCGGGCTTGTACTGGGCGACTCGGCTCGGATCCACCCCTCCCGCCCGGAGGCGGGCCATCGCCTCCTCGTCGAACCCGTACGGGTTCTCGGCCGACCGCTCGAACGGCGACGCCCCCAGAACCTCGCACTCCGCCACCAGTTCGGGCCCGAACGCCACCGGCCCGCCCTCGACCATCACCACAAACTGCCGCAGGTCCGCCGACCCCGCCACCTGCTGAGCCTGCATCACCTCAAACGCGCGGCCATCACTCAGCCGGACGCGAAAGGGGCGGAACGGGCTCGCCTGCCACATCTGAATGAATGTGAGCGCGGACATCTGAGCAGGCGAGTCTACCGTTTTCTTCCCGTGCTTGTCGCGCGAGCCCGCGTTTGCCGCTTGCTCCGTCGCAGCTTCTTTGCGTCGTCCCACACATCCATAACGTCTTCCCGCATCGCAATCACGTGCGCCGCCCGCAGGTGGTGCGGCGCATGAAGCATCACTCCCCACACGATGTCGTCCAGTTCACGATCAGTGAACTTGTCCAGGTGATCGATCGCTGTCAGGAGCCATCGGGCGTTGTACGCCCAGTCCAGCACGTGGAACACCGTCCAATACGCTCGGCTCTTGAGAAGCCCGAGTGCTTGCACAAGGTCGCGGCGAGCCGCTTAGCGCCCCGCAATCCTCGCCCTGCGGTCCGAACAGAATCTCCCTCTCGTGCTTCGTGAAGGGCCGACGAATCCTCGCCCTCATCAACGCCATTGCCCGCGGAGCGGGAGACGGAAGGCCACAAAACTGAGACATCGGGGAACTCATCAGCCCGCTCGTCGCCGCCTGCCGTTCGCGCCGCGATCCCGAAGTTCTTCCACAGAAACCACCAGCAGCAAGTCAATGTGATCGAGCGTGTCCTGCGGGGTTACAAAGTGGATGGTGCGACCGCTCCGCGAAAACGCCAGAAACTCCGGGTGACGCACCTCGTACTTCCGGCCGTCGGCGAGGCGAATCACGAACGGCTTGAACGGCCTGGCACCATGAACAGCCTTCATCTGTTCAATCGTCATCCTCACCCCTCCAGGTACGTATACCCCTCCAACCCATCGTCGTAGTACTTGAGCAGACTCTTCCCCTCCGCCAGCGTCAGCCGCCCCTGCCGGCACGCGGCCTCGATGTCCAGCCGCATGGCTTTCTTGAGGTCCGGCACGTCGTACTGCACGTACGCCAGCACTTCCTCCACCGTGTCGCCCTCGATCACCTCGTCAATCTCCCATTCGCCGGTCTCGTCCAGCGAGATGTGCACCGCGTGCGTGTCGCCCAGCAGGTTGTGCAGATCTCCCAGGATCTCCTGGTACGCCCCCAGCAGGAAGACGCCCAGGTAGTACGGCTCCACCCCGGTCACCCCGTCCGCCTCCGGGCCGGGCGCGGGCTTCACCTCGTGCAACTCCATCGTCTTCTTGTCGATCCGCTTGTCCACGAAGTGATCGACCTTGCCGTCGCTGTCGCACGTGATGTCCGCGAGAATGCCCCGGCGCGTGGGCTCCTCGTTCAGCCGGTGGATCGGCACGATCGGGAACAACTGGTCGATCGCCCACGAGTCGGGCATCGACTGGAACAGCGAAAAGTTGCAGAAGTAGATGTCGCTCATCAACTCCGGCAGCCCCTCGAACTCCTCGGGCAACTCGCCCTTCTTGCTGGCCTTGTCCAGCAGACGCGAGCAGATCGCCCAGAACAACTGTTCCGCCACGCCCCGCATCGGCAGGCTCATGTACCCCAGGCTGAACAAACTCATCGCCTCGTCGCGGGCCTGCGTGGCGTCGTGGTACGCCTCCAGCAGGTTGCGGTCCGTCATGCTCCGGTACGCCTCCAGCAGGTCCAGCACCGGCTGGGGCGCCTCGGTCTCGGCCTTCACGGCCTTTTCGATCGTCTCCAGATCCGGGTTGCTCTCGAACCGGCTGGTCCCCAGCACGTCCAGGATCAGCACCGACGAATACGCCACCATCGCCCGCCCCGACTCGCTGATGATCTTCGGGTGCGGAACCTCCGCCGAATCGCACACGCTCTTGATGCGGTACACCACATCCGCGGCGTACTCCTGCACCGTGTAGTTGATGCTGCTCGACCACGCGCTCTGCGAGCCGTCGTAATCCACGCCCATGCCCCCGCCGATGTCCAGCATCGACAGGCCCGCCCCCATCTTCTTCAGTTCGCAGTACACGTGCGCCAGTTCGTTCACCGCGTTCTTCAGCACCTTGATGTCGAACAACTGGCTCCCCACGTGGCAGTGGAGCAGGTTCAGGCAGTCCAGCATCCCATGGGCCTTCAGGAACTCCACCGCCTTCAGGCATTCCGACACGAACAGCCCGAACTTGGAGCGAACGCCCGCCGAGCCCTCCCACCGCCCCGCACCGCGCGCCGAAAGTTTCACCCGAAGCCCGATCTTCGGGCGCACGCCGTACGCCTTGGCGTGCTTCACGATCAGTTCGAGTTCGGAGAACTTCTCCACCACCGGGATGATGTTCCGCCCCAGTTTGGTCGCCAGCGTCACCGTCTCGATGAACTCATCATCCTTGAATCCATTGCAGATGATCGGCAACCCGTTGACGCCCGGGCCCCCGGCCGTCGCCGACAGCCCCAGCACCGCCAGCAACTCCGGCTTCGACCCGGCCTCCAGCCCGAAGTTCAGTTCCACCGCCAGGCCCGCGATCTGCTCGCACACGTGCCGCTGCTGGTTCACCTTGATGGGGTACACGCACGAGTAGCCGCCCGTGTACCCCTGCTCGGTCATCGCCCCGTCGAATGCCCCACGGATCTCGCGGAGCCGGTGCGTCAGGATGTCGTTGAATCGAAGCAGGACCGGCGTGTGGATGCCCCGCTCGCGAAGCCCCGACACGACCTCGAACAGGTCGATCTGCTTGCCCGGGTCCTTGCCCGGTGTCACCATGACGTGCCCGGACGCGTTGACGCCGACGTAGCCCTTGCCCCAGTCGGGAACGCCGTAGAGCGCGGCGGAGTCCGCGGCGGTCCATTGCCCATGGAGGAAGGCGGACCGGGAAGGCGTAATGGTGGCCATCGTGCGAGAGTCTCGTGCGCTGGCCGGCGCGGCGTGCGCCCGGCGAGTGCGGTGCGGTCGGCGGCGCCCAGCGTTGACGCGCGCGGCGCGCGTTCGCTTGGCGGGGTGGCTGTACGCTCGGACTATTCGTCGGTCGTTGCCGCGCGGATCTTCATCTCCGCCGCGCTCAACCAACCGCCATCCGGGCGGACTTCCTGACGCCCGGACGCCACCGACCCGCGCCAGACGGTTCGCTCTGCCGGAGCGCCGCCGCGCGGATGCCACCACCAGCAGAAAGAATACCGGGTTTTGGACGGCAGACAAGTGGGATCGCCTCTCGCCGTGCTTCTCACCGACACCGCCGCGACTCGCTCGGCTCCCCGCCGGCGCCCGATCGCACGCACCCGCGGCGGTTCCGGAATGGGTAAACTTCGACTCACGAACGACGAAGCAAAGGACGGAACGAGTTAATGCCGCACGTCATCACCGAGCCCTGCATCGGAACCAAAGACACCTCCTGCGTGGCGGTGTGCCCGGTGGACTGCATCCACCCCACCAAGAACGACCCCGACTTCGCCAAGGCCGATCAACTCTTCATCGACCCCGACACCTGCATCGACTGTGCCCTGTGCGTGGACGAATGCCCCGTCAAGGCCATCTTCCAGCAGGAGGACGTCCCGGCAGAGTGGAACAAGTACGTTCAGGTCAACCTCGACTACTACAAGAACAAGGGCTGACCCGCCCCCGAGTCCCCGTCCCGGGCTATCCGCCCGCGATCCGGGACCCCGCCCACGTTATCGGGCCACCCGCCCTCGCCCGCGCCGGACCCCTCCTTCACGAGAACTCATGCTTCTCGGTCCGATGTCTGCATGGTCAACCCGAGTTCTCGCGCGTGAAACCGCGGAAGGTGTGCGGACAACGCCGGGCACAACGGGGAGATGAGCAGGGGTTCATCCGCTATGCGACTCTCCACCGCATCTGACCCAAGATCCCGCCCGATGGTTCTCCGGCGCGCGCGCTCCGCCGCGCCAGGAGGGAACGGATTGGGCAACCTGAAACTGCATTTCGACGATGCGCCGGAAGACATCATCCCCTTCCCGGGTAGACCCGTCCCCGCCAAGCCCCTGCGCTTCCGGGGCGAAGCCGGAGGGATCGACGATCCGGTCCGGGCCGCCGAAGAGGCTCTGGATCGCATGTCCCGCCAACTGGCCAACCTGCGCGACTTGCTCGGGCAGGACCTGGGCCTCCCCGACTCACCCCGAGCCGCCTGAGCGCGCTCACCCCGGGGCACTGGCACGAGCCAGCACCCTGCACGCAACGGGGTGAGGGGAGATCGAAACACGCCCCCTTTCGTCGGGGGCGTTGTTGCTTTTGGTCCGGGCACAGAACCCGACACCCCTTCAATGTGCGATTGCCGGGCCTTGATTGCAGCAAACCGCGGCCGCGCTCGCCCTTCACGCGGTGCCGCTCAGCGTTCGAGAGAACTCCAACACCACCATCTCAAGCGTGCGCTCCGGTTCGCCAAGGCCGCTTTTCGAGCGCTGATCTCCGCGGACCGCGCTGCGGAGCAGCGCCAGCGCGCGATCCGGATCGGTCTTTCGAGCCGCGTTGAGAATGGCCTCGCCCGATGATCCCCACAGGCGCAGAGGCTTGCCCAGATCCGCCGGCCGCGCCCCCTGCTTCAGCGCCCGCGAGGCCCCGTGCACCTTGCGGGCCAGGTCCACCAGCGCGTACGACACCAGCGTCGGCGACTGCCGCGAGACATCCAGAACGTACCGAAGATGCTTCAGGGCTTCCTCGGGCGGCGCGGTCAGCAGCGTGGACTGAATCCCCCAGACCTCTTCCTCCCGCGAGACCCCGACGAAGTAGCCGACCAGTTGCGGAGTAATCGGATCCGTCCCTGCCGCGGCCGCGAGTTTCCCCAGTTCGCTGTCCAGCCGCGTGAGGCGCGTGCCCACCCGCTCCACCAGCATGGTCGCCGCGTTCGGATCGATCGCCGCCTTGTGTTCTTTCTTGGCCCTGCCGACGACCCAGTCCACCGCCTTGTCGAAGGTCGGCTCCTCGCACTTGACGATCGCCCCGACCTTTTCGATGAGTTTGTCCAACTTGCCGGCACGCCACGTATCGGCACGCAGAAGCAAGGTGGCCCCCACCTCCTGATCGACGACCGACTCGCAGTACCGCTCGAACAGCGGCCGGTTGTCCTCTTTCACCAGGTCCTCGGCGTTGTCCAGAATCACGAGTTTGTACGAGGCAATCAGGCCGAAACTCCGGCACTCGTCCAGCACGTCCGCGGCCGTGGAAGTCAGGCCGTCGTACAGCACCGTATCCACCGGGCCGTACTTGCTCGTGAGGACCTCACGCAGGTTCTGCGTGTGGATGTGACGCAGGAACGCCTCCTTGCCCGCAAGCAGCCCGACACGGCACGCGGCGTCCAATCCGCCCGTGCGTGCGGTCGAGCCGACCTCTTTGGAGGGACGCTTTGCCATTCCCCGAATGGTACCGAAGAGGATTCCCTCGCGGGTTGACAGGGTTTCGCGTTACACCCCCAGCCGCGTTCGAACCTGCGGCCCGGTCAGCCCTTCGACCCGAACGGTCTTCTCCGGGTGGGTCAAACCCGCGATCACCGAAACGCCCCGGGAACTGATTCCCAGCGCCCCGGCGAGCAACTCGCACATCGCCCGGTTGGCGCGCCCGTCCTCGGGCGGCGCCGCCACCTTGATCTTCAAACGGTCGCCGAGCACCCCGACAATCTGGCTCTTTCGGCTGCCCGGCACCACCTTGACGCTCAGGCGGCACGCGGGCGGAGAGCCCCGGGATTTGGCTTCTTCTTCGATCTTCACGCGCAATGGGAGCCTCCCCGCGACACCCGGTCAAGACCCGTTCAAGAACAGATTCCCGGTGGACGATGCAACCCGTCGAATCGCCGGGCGAATCCGCTTGGAGTGCCGGCCCCGCCCCGGTATCGTGGTTCTGGGACGAGACGGGAGGATTCCGTGAAGGCATGCTGGATGGCTCTGGCTGTGGCGATCGGCGGCGGGACCGCTTTCGGTCAACTGCGCCCCGAAGAAGTTCTGGTCGTCTACGACAGCCGGATCGCGTCGTCGCGCGACGTGGCGGAGTACTACGCCGGCTCAAAGAAGGTGCCCGGCGGCGCCGGAAACCTGAACGGGAAACGCCCGGGCGTCCGCGTGGTTGATCTGGCCGCGCTGGGCGCCGTCCAGACCGTCGGGCCGGACATCTCGCACACCGATTTCATCGCGCGCCTGCGGAACCCGCTGCGCTCGTACCTCTCGGCTCAGGGCCTCTCGCAGGGCGTGCGGTGCCTGGTGACCACCAAGGGCCTCCCCCACCGCATCCTGGACACGGACAATCCCGCCGCGGGCGACAATCCCCTGCAACTGATCGATGAATACAACGCCAGCGATCCCACCATGGCGAGCGTGGACACCGAACTGATGCTGCTGTGGCAGGACCTGACCGCCGGCGAGGCCGGGGGACCGGCGGACAGCCGGGCCGACGGGGTGATCGTCAATCCGTTCTGGAGATCGCAGAACCCGATCCGGTTCACGCCGCAGACCAACATCGAGTTCACGGCGCGAACGTACACGGTTTCCACGCCCGGCCCCACTTGGAGCCCCTCAGGCACGCTCGGCTCCCCCCAGCGCCTGGGCCCCGGGGACATTTACCTCGTCTGCCGCCTCGACGGCAACAGCGTCGCGGACGTACAGGCATTGCTCGATCGTGCGCAGTCGATCATGTACGACACCCTGAACCACGCGGCCGTGCTCGACGAAAGCGCCAGCGACGGCATCGCCAACCCCGGCGCCAACGACGAGTTCGACAACAGCGCCAGCGGGTTCCCGGCGCTCCGCGACGCCGACGACTACGAGACCACCCGCGACGAACTGCTCGCGGACACGCGCTTCGCGCCGGCGTTCACCCGGTACAACGCCCTCTCGGGCGGCTCGCAGTTCCTGATCGGCCCGCGTTACACGTGGCAGCCTCCGGTGATCCTGGTGAACGAACCTGTGGTGCTGATTGCCCACTACGGCACCAATCACTCCGGCCAGCCCCTGACCTCGCCGGGCGGATTGAACTCCCGGACGTTCTGGGCCACGAGTTACAACATGCCCAACGGGACGATCATCAACTCCATGGAAAGTTACAACTGCCGCGCCTTCGGCGGGCTGGGGCAGAACGCCTTCGCGCCCCAGCAGCAGGTCGCCGACTACCTCGCGGCCGGCGGGACGTTCGGAGTGGGAAACTGCTGGGAGCCCCTCGCGGATTCGGTACCCGATACGCGCTATCTCGCGCGGAACTTCGTCCGGGGCGAGATGTCCTGGGCCGAGGCCGCGTGGAGTTCGATCCCCGCGATCAGTTGGCAGCAGATGGCCATCGGCGACCCGCTGGCCCGCGCCGCGCGAACCAGCGAAGACATCGCCGCCAACGGGCGGATCGGCGTGGATGATCTCTACGCGTGGGAGGCGGCGCCCACCGACGTCAACCGGAACGGCACCACCGACGCCGCGGACCGCGCGTTCGTGGTGCGGGCGATCCGCGGCTGGGAGCGGGCGGACCTGCTGACCGCAAGGCGATGACGTGGGCCGGCGGCCGCGTCAATCCTTCAGCACGAAGGCCCGTTCGTCGTAGAGTTTCTCGAACCGCGACGAGAGCGAGCCCGCGGCCGGGAGGTTCCTGCCGCAGGCCACGAGCAGGTCCACCAGCCCGTCGAAGTCGGTGAGTGAAATGAACTCCCGCTCGATCACGGCCGGGCTGGCATTCGTGCCCGCCTGCACGGCCGCGAGGTCGCCCATGTTGTGGTAGTTTCCCAGCGGCAGGCACACACAGGTGCACTCGTACCCCGCGTCGCAGAAGACCGAGGACTCGCAGGCGCCGCCGGCCATGAGTTTCCGTTGCCACTTCCACGCGGGCGGCTCGGAGCGCTTCTGGGAGGCGATGGGCTGGGGCGGAGCGCCGGCGATGTCCTCGGCGCGCTTGGCGACCGCGTCGGTCAGTCGCGGCGTGAAGATCGAAAGCCGATCTCCAACCCGGACGATCGGGCCGCCGCCGATAGGCGAGTCGGGGAAACTCCGGCTGTTTTCCAGCGCGATGATGCGAGAGCCGCCGGGAAGGGTGCCCAGCCGGCACGCGGCGATCGCGCCCACGAAGCCGATCTCCTCGGCGCGGGTGAAGAGCAGCCGCACGTCCTGCGCGGGCGGGCCCAGACCCAGGAGCGCGTCGTACGAGGCGAGCGCCGCCGCCGCGGCCGCGAGGTCGTCGCACGCGCTGGTGTGAATGCACCCGTCGATCTCCTCGGCGGCGGGGAGGTCCCAGACGGCCACGTCGCCGATCTTCAGCGAATCCGCTTCCGACGATGCGAGTTCGGCGGTGTACCGCTTGAACGGGCCGGGGCCATCCACCGAACCCGTGAGCACCCCCGGGAACCGGCGGTCCTCGTGATCGAAGACCGCGATCCGGCCGTTCTTGAAGTAGTCGTCCATCACTCCGCCCCGGAACGACAGTTCGAGCACTCCCGGCGCGATGATCCGCTCAACGACAAAGGCCGGGTGGTCGAGGTGGGCGGTGAACCAGACGGGCGCGATGGTGAGCGGGGACTCGCGCCGGCGGATGGCGATGTTCCCGGCCGCGTCTGGCTCGGCGACGATCTCGGGGCGCTCCGCCGCCCACCGCTCGATCCAACGCATCACCCGCTGCTCGCGGCCCGCGGCGGTGGGAATCTGCGTCAACTCGCTCAACCACCGGCGATGCGTGGCGCGGACGATGGTTGGAAGTTGCGTTCGCTCGGACATCGCCGATGGTACGGCCATACGTTTGGGCGTGCAGCCCCTGCCCGAAACGCCCGGAGTTCGACTCGCCCCCGGCGTCACGGTTCCCGACGCGGCGCTGTCGTTCACCTTCGCGAGCAGTTCCGGCCCCGGCGGACAGAACGTCAACAAGCGGGCGACCAAGGCCGTGCTCCGCGTGCGGCTCGCGGACCTGCCGATCCCGTTCGACGCGCTCGATCGGCTGCGGTCGCTGGGTTCGCTCTACCTGACGACTCACGATGAGTTGGTCATCCCGGCGGACGAGAATCGCTCGCAAGAGCGCAACAAGAGCGAGGCCATCGATCGCCTTTCCGATCTTGTGAAGCGGGCGCTTGTTCGCCCGAAGAAGCGGCGGGCGACGCGGCCTTCGCGCGGAAGCAAGGAACGCCGCCTGGCCGAGAAGAAGCACCGCGGCGAGATCAAGCGCCGGCGGGGCGGCGAAGACTGACCGGCTATTCGGCTTTGCCCGGGCGGGCCCCGCAAACGACGCGTATCGGCCCGGGCCGATGCACGCGCCCCGGCGCGTCAGCGATGACCGCCGCGCTTGAGGGCGCACTGGGCGCGGGCGATGTCCGCGAGTTTGGTGCGTACGACCTGGCGCCGATACGCGGCGATCGCGGCCTCAGAATCGAAGACGACCCGGCCCGCCTGGAACGGGGAGGCGTCAGGGCGGGCCGGTGCAGAGAGGGGCGGCGCCGGCGTGAGAGATGAGCGAGGCGGCCTTGGGGCGATTGAGGTTGCGGCTGGAATGCGGAATGCTGAGCGAGGAATGATGAATGGAAGGCGCCTCTGCGCGTGGCCCGGACGCAGTTGGGGCATCGCTGGTGACGCGGGTGGAATGGCTGTTGACGTGCGCAGGCGCGGACTGCGGATCTGCGGGCGATGAGTTGGCGAAGTCGGCGCGGGCGGCCGCGGGCTGTGGTGCGGGCGCGCGGGGCGTTGGTGACGCGGAGGGCGGAACGGATGTTGAAGGCGAGGCCTGGCGCGGCTCGGGGAGGCCGCGCGGGGCGGCGATGACGGGGTTGAATTTCGCGATGCGGAGCATGACGCCGGCGGAGAGGCGGGAGGTTTCGCAGAGACGACGGCGGAACTCGAACTGAGTGAGGAGCGGGCGGTGGCTGGAAGCTCTGGCAGCCGGACTGGCGGATTCGGCCGGCTTGGGCGCGGCTGAATCGAGGGGCGGCGCGGCCTTGAGGAGTTCGCGGGCCTGTTCCATGGCGAACTTGGCAGCGCCGACGGCGGTGGAGACATGGAGGGCGGCGACCAGGCGTGCGTGCTCGGCCGCGCCGCAGGCGATTCCGGTGAGTCTCTGCTGAATGTCTTCGCGGGCGATCCAGGCGGAGAGGGCCTCGACGGTTGTGCCGTTGGCGAGGGCGACCTGGCGGAAGGAGAGGTCGGCGCTGCAGAGAGATTCGATGACCTTGCCGGCGAGGTCTGGGGAGGGGCGGAAGATGGGGGAGTTCACTGACACCGGACGGATGATACGGTATATGGATGGGTTGTCAAGCCAAATCGGAAGTTATTTGTTTGGTATCATATGCCCTTGAAAATAATGGGTTTGCGCCGCTTTTAGACGCGTAGTTCGTGCATTTCACGGGACTTGCGCCACAACGCACGTTCGTCACTGCAGCACCAACCGCACGCCGTACAGCCGCATCACCTCGTACGGCGTCATGCACTTGATTCCGACGCCAGCGCACGCATCGGGGACTTTGATCTTCCTCTTGCTGGGCGTGGTGGCGGGCTTTTCCAGCGTTACGACGGTGTGCCCGCCCGCGAGGGCCTGCGCAACGAGATACGAGTCAGCCACCGCAAAGAACTCGCTGTACGCCGCAGACTGGAATGCCGAAGTCATGGCCCATTGGCTTACTTGCTGGAACGCGGCACTGAATGCGGCGTCGGGACGCAGGAAGAAGCCGCCGGGCAAGGTCGCTGCCCATGCGCTCAGGTCGTCCTGCTGCGCACCGATCTCGTCGGCGACCTTCTCGATGGAGCGGATCGTACCGGCTCTGGCCTCGCGCATGAGCCAGTCCCAGTAGCCGGGGACGAAGTGCAGGCCGTAGAAACGTCGCTTGGCCTCGATGAACACACCAGTATCGAGGAAATAGGCCATCAGACCGCTCCCCCTCGGAGGTAATCGCTCATGCCGAGGCGATCGCCGAGGGATTCGAGGGTCTTGACGTTGCGGCAGCCGAGCAGACGGAATGCCTCCGTGAAGGTGGAGCGCCCCTCCCAGGTGCTGGCGAGCACGGCTTTGGCAAACCGCTCGCTGACGCGGACGCTGGTCGTGGCGTAGTAGTCACCGCCGGTGCTGGCCGCCTTCCTCTTGGCGAGTTCCGCTTTGAGTCGCTTGAGTTCGGCGTCAAACGCGGCTTGGAACGCTTCGCGCGAAAGGCCTCCGGCGTCGAGCATCCGGCGGAGGATGACGAGCGTGCTGACCTTGTACTGGCGGCTGAGGCGCTGCACCTCCAGCCGCAGGTCTGCCCGGCGGCTGTAGGCCTGACGGAAGCCATCGAGCGGGACCAGCATCTCCGCGGCGACGGCGTTGCACCATCGCTCGACACTCGCTCGCGCCGGCAGGGAGGACGCGGGTGTGACATCTGACACGCCGGACTCCCCGAGCCACAAGTGGGCCAGTTCGTGGGCAAGCGTGAACATCTGGCCGGACTTGGTGTCGGTGCCATTGATGAAGATGAGCGGGGCGAGGTCGTCGCTGAGGGCGAAGCCGCGGAACTCGGCGGTATCGAGGGGGCGGTGGGAGTTGTGCCCGACGATGCCGCTGACCATGACGAGGACGCCCGCCTGATCAGCAGCATCGATCATCATGCGGAGGGCGTCAAGAAAGGTGGACGCCTCGGCCCGGGCGTCGAGGTCGAAACCCACGGCCCGACGGATACGAGCGGCGAAGGCGACATCGTCACTCTGAACGGTCGCGGAGCCGGTGAAGTCGAGCGGCGGCTCGCCGAGCACGAGAGCGTTCTGGCGGTACCAGTCCTGACGCTGTTGGCAAAGATAGATGGTGTCGAGCAGATCGGGCGAAGGGTCTCGTACGCGTTCGCTTCTGATCGTGCGAAAGTCCGGGATCGGGATCGTTTCGACCGGCGGCTCCGCAAGGAAGAAGAAGCCGAAGGGCGTCCGAGTCGCATTGGCAAAGGCCTCGAGTTGCTTGAGCGTGGGCAACTTCTCGCCAGCCAGCCATTTCTTGATCGCCGGAAGCCTCTCGATGAGCGAGGACTCAGACTTGCCCGCGCGGTCGCATGCCCAGCGGAGAAGTTCAGGTTTGATGGGCACTCTCGTCAACGCTCGCTCCCGACCGTTTGTCACCCCACCGCCCTCGCCTGAGGACTACCGGAACAACCTGGGCTGACCTTTGCGATGTGGCTTCCTCTGGTTTGAGTGGATGCGATGGTATCAGAGTCAACGTATCGGTCGACAAGTAGCATTGTCCACATGCTCAAAGCCCCGAAGTCCTGCCCAGCGGCTGCCAACTGACCAAAGGAACGGCCCCACTGCGGAATGATCGCAACTCAACTTCCGAGTGCGAGCCGCACCGCGTCGTATTCGTCGCGTGCCGCGGGTTCGGAGTCGGCGGTTTCGGCGGCGACTTCCTGGATGAGGGTCTGGAAGCGCTTGCGGACGACCTGGATCCATGCGCCGATGTCGGCGGGGGTGCGGGTGTTAAATCTCGCCGCCAGTTGGGCGAGGGGGACGGGCGCGACGTGGGCGCAGATGGGGAGGAAGACCTGGGCTTCGAAGGCTTCCCAGTGTCCGGGCTTGCCGGTGTCGCGGAAGTGGGCTTCGCAGCGGCGCGCGGCCTCGCGGACGATCGCCGTGGCCCAGGATTTTTCGAAGGCGGCGTCGGGCTCGATGCCCGCGGCCGCGGCGACGAGGGTGTCGGCGGTTTCGGGGTTGATGGGGATTTTGGGCTGGTCTCCGCCGCGGACTCTTTCGCGCCGGGCGAGGTCGATGACGTAGCGCTGGACGGCGGTGCGGACGAGGGCGCGGAGGCGGCCGCCGTGGGCGGTAGCGATGAGTTCGCGGCCGATGACGACGTCGGCGAAGAAGGCCTGGGTGGACTCGCTCGCGGCGTCGCGGGAGAGGCCCTTGGCGCGAAGGTAGGCGTAGACCGGCGGCCAGTAGGTGCGGGCGAGATCCTCGAAGGCGCGGGAGCGGTCGGCTTCGTCGCCGTGGTGGAGGCGGGCGACCAGCGACCATCGCGTGGTCTGGAAGTGTGCCTGCGTGCGTTCGAGATTGGTGAGAGTGCCCACGATCGGACTCCCGACGGCCGCTTGGCCCCGTAGAACAACGGGCACTATGGTGACATGTCCCGTGCGTTTCCGCAAGGGGAGTTTCTACGGGTTTAGGCACACGGATTTGTGTGGCCGCGGCCATGTCGAAGGGCGATCCGAGTTCGATCGAGCGCGTGACGCCGGACGCGGCGGGGCGGCTGTTGCGCGCGCTGGAGCGCGATGAAGACCGGAGCGCGCCGCCGGGGTCACCGGACATTCCCGGGTACACCATCGACCGCGCGGTTGGGCAGGGCGGGGGCGGGAGCGTGTTCCGGGCGTTCCGGGAGGGGTCGGACCGGCCGGTGGCGCTGAAGGTGCTGCGCGACCTGGCGGGCGAGAGCGGGCTACGGCGGGCGTGGCGGGAGTTGGAGATGCTGGAGACGCTGCACCTGCCGAATGTGCCGCGGATTCTGGATTATGGGGTGCACGAGGGGCGGCTGTACATCGCGGAGGATTTCGTGGAGGGGCGGAGGCTGGACGATCACTGCGCGGAGTTGGACCGCGCGGAGGTGCGGGGGCGGGTGGTGCTGCTGGAGAAGGCCGCGCGAGCGGTGCAGGCGCTGCACGAGCGCGGCGTGATCCATCGGGACCTGAAGCCCGGGAACATCCTGGTGACGCCGGCGGGCGATGTGATGATCGTGGACTTCGGGCTGGCGTTCCACGCGGATGCGCCTGTGACGACGATGTCGCAGACGGACTCGCCGGTGGGGACGCCGGCGTTCATGGCGCCCGAGCAGGCGCGGGGCGAGCGGGCGAACGTCTCGACGCGGACGGATGTGTACGGACTGGGGGCAACCGCGTACGAGATTCTGACGGGGCAGACGCCGCACGACACGCACACGTCGGTGCACGAGGCGATCCGGCGGGTGGCGTTTGAGCCGCCGCGCGAGGCGCGGAGTTTGAGGCCGGACTTGCCGAAGGGGCTGGCGGCGGTGTTGGGGAAGGCGTGCGCGCAGGAGGCCGGGGCGCGGTATGGGAGCGCGGGGGAGTTGGCGGAGGAGTTGGAGCGGTGGATGCGGGGGGAGGCGGTGGAGGCGGGGTTGCCGGGGGCGTGGACGCGGGTGGTGCGGTGGGCGGGGAGGCATCCGGTGAAGACGACGGCAGCGCTCGCGAGTGGCGTGGGGATATGTGTCTTGGGTCTCACCACAATCGCTGGTGTCGCTGGGTGGTATTACTTCAAGAAGCAGGTGATCGACGTACGTGTTGCCGGGGATCTTTCTCGCGTTCAGTTGTTGACGCGGACCAATGAGGTCGTGCAGGAGTGGGAGTTGGATAGGCCTCCTGATGGCTACGCCCCACCCGTCGCGAAGCTCGCACGTCTTGCGTCCGAACGTGGCGGCGGGCGAGTGCTGCTTCTCTCAAGCCATACGACCAGATCTCTCGGCCCGGCGTACTGCGGCCTTGCGTGCTTTCGCGTTGATCCGAACCCCGACTACGAGCATCCGATGTGGTCAACCGGCTTCAAGACCCCTGACATCGAGGCGCCAATCGGCCTGCGGGACTCGACGGATACCTTCCGCGCAAATAGTACCTTGCTTGCGGATGTCTTCACCGATCCTGACCATCCAGGCGAAGAGGCGGTAGTTTCCCACATTCATGCCACCGAAGACCGCAGTTGCGTCCGAGTGTACGACCTTGCAACGGGTGCCGTCCTGACTGAAGCGTGGCACGTGGGGGCATGCTCAGTTCGAGCGTTCATCCCCGACAAGTCGGGGGGCCTCATCGTACTACGGGGCGTGTCTAATCCTCATACGTACGCACAGCCCATTGAAAACCGCCCGCCGCTCGCCGCCGAGAACTACCCACAGGTCTACTTTGCTCTCCGGCCGACGCTGCGTGAATCTAACGAAGGTAGCCGTGACCGTACTGGCGTCGTGAACCTGCGTTTCCCCGGTCAGCACCGGGATCCGCCCGACACGGCCTGGTATCGTTTTCTTGATGGCCCTATCACAATCACCACGAAGGACAGGGAGGTGTGCGGCATTGTCGTTGAGGGCCCGGGCCTCGTACCCGCCACCGAAACTTCGGTTGAACTCAAACTGGTGATTCATGCGTGTCCACCCGGGGTTGAAGTTAGGGACGACGCCGCGCCCCGCGGTTCGTTCGGCATGAACCTGTTCGTTGATCCGCGAACTGGGCAAGTTCTGCGCTCCCAGCCCTCGGAAGAGTGGAAGGTGAGAATGGGACAGGCCTGGGAATCTGGGCAGTGGCGACTCGTGGACACGCTATCCCGCGCGACCAGGCCATGGACGAAGCCAGACTCGGTGCCGTGGCCGTAAGACAAAGCTGATCACGCGAGCCGCGTCTCGTATGGCAGCTGTCTATGAGGACACGTTCTTCACGTTTCGGAGGTGGATGCCGGAGCCGTGAGGCTCAGCCCTGACGACATCGTCTTGGCGACGTCTCGGCATCAACCCATAGTCCTTCGTCACGTGAGGTAAGGTATGTGTCAAGATCGTCGACTTGTGATCGGAGCAATCTCCGCGGCTTCAGTGTTCGTTGGCGTATCGGCGTCGGCGCAGGTGTGCGTCGTGCCGGGCTGTGCAGATCCCTGGCTGTCTGGGATGCCAGACGGTTCGACGGCAAGCGCCCCGGGTCAAAGCGTGGCGCCGGCGCAGTCTCCGCGGCTGCTGACCTCCGTTCCAATCCTGCCTCGCACGCCGGTATACCTCCAGTCAAGCGGACGGGTGGATCTCGGCGGCAACTCCTACCCGCCCGACGGTGAAGCGAACGTGACCTTTCACGCGGCCGGGGCCGAGAACGGCATCGCGTCAATCACGGCACCCGCGGGCAGTTTGATCGGCGTGTTCCTCGACGACTCGCAGCCGGACTCGACACCCGCGCCACCGGCTCTTGACTTCTCGGAGCCGACAAGCCAGAACTTGTTCGTCTACTGGCCGCGGCTGAAACAACCGTTCTTCATCGGCGACGGGAACACCGCTTCGGGAGCGGCCCAAGCCTTCATCGCGCCCGCGGGTGCGACAAGGCTCTGGCTCGGAGTCATGGACAGCAACGATTGGGTGAACAATGCCGGGGAGTTCAGTGTCGTGGCCCGGGACAGACCGAACTGCCTTTCGTTTGGAGTTGCGAACTACGCGGCCGATCCGCATCCAAACTCCATTGTGCAAGGGGACTTTGACGCGGACGGCGCCATCGACCTTGCGCTCACACACGCCAATGGGGTCTCGACGCTGCTCGGGAATGGTGACGGCACATTCCAAGGCGCGACAAACTCGTCCCCCGCAGGGGCGGGGCCACGGTACCTGGTTGCCGGCAACTTCGATCTCGATGGCCTCGTTGATGTCATCGTCGCGAATCAGATCAGCGACAGCGTCTCGGTGCTCAGCGGTGACGGTGCTGGAATGTTCCCGTCCTCAACTCATTATCCCGTCGGAGATGAGCCGCACTGGCTGACTGTCGTGGACCTGAACTCGGATCCCTGGATGGACCTGGTGGTGGCGAACGAAATGAGCGACACGGTGTCCGTGATGCTCGGAGCCGCCGGGGGATTCCTGCCTCGCACCGACTACCCCACAGACGACGGTCCCATTTCCGTGACTGCCGGCGACTTCAACGGGGATCAAAAGATGGACGTCGCCACTGCGAACTTCTTCTCGGCGTCGGTTTCTGTGCTGCATGGAATTGGCGATGGGACGTTCAGCGGGTCAATGAGCATCCCCGTTGGCAGCAATCCGCGTGCACTCGTCGCCAGCGACTTTGATGAGGACGGGTGGTCCGACCTGGTTGTTGCAAACGAATCGGACGGGACGGTTTCCGTGATCCTGAGCAGTGCATCCGGCGATTCGTTTACCTACCCGGTTGGATCGGCGCCTCGGTTCGTCGCGCTCGCCGACTTGAACGGTGACGGCAGCCTTGACCTTGCGGTGGCCAATGCGAACAGCAACGACGTATCGGTATTGGTCGGTGTGTCGCACGGCGCGTTTCTACCCGCCGTCAACTTCGCAACAGGGGGCGGCGCCATGTCCATCGCAATCGGGGACTTCAACGGCGACGGTAGGCCCGATCTGGCAGTCGCTGACAGTACGAGCAACGACATCGCCGTGCTCTTGAATCACGGTGCATGCTGCCCGGACGTGAACTGCGACGGCGCTGTCAACGGCTTCGACGTAGAGGCCATGGAACAGGCGGTGAATGGTGACATGCTGAACTTCTGCCAGGCCGATCCCGATTTCAACCAGGACGGATCACTCAACGGGTTCGACGTTGAGGCGGTGGAGCAGGTCGTGAACGGCGCGCCGTGTCCGTAGGGGAGCGCGGCGGGAGAGAGTTCGGAGGCCGAGGGGGACGGTGCCCGCGGCCTTTTTCGCTTTCGCACAGGCGGGACGCCTGTGCCACCCATACCCCAGACATGCAAGGGAAAGGTTTGTAATGCAATCGGGTGAGGCTCGCGTGTTGGCGGCCCCCACCCCCTCCGCCTCGAAGACTCGGCACCTCCCCCCTTGGGGGAGGACTTCAGACTCCCAGCATCTCCCGCGCGTTCTTGACGATGTCCGCGGCGGTGAGGTTGCACATCTGGAGGAGTTCTTCGGGGGTTCTGGCGCTCTTGGGGATGCGTTTGACGTGCATCTGGCGGAGTTTGAAGGCGTCGCCGCTGTCGAGGAGGGCGTCGGCGATGGCCGAGCCGATGCCGCCGCCGAAGTTGTCTTCCACCGAGAGCACCAGGCCGCTGTTCTGGCCGATGACGTCGAGGACGCCGTCGGTGTCGAAGGGGAGGGAGTACAGGTCGATGAGGGTGGCGGAGATGCCGTCCTTGTCGAGGAGTTCCACGGCCTTGTTGGCCTCGTGGACCATGTATCCGGCGGCGCAGATGGCGATGTCGCGTCCCTCGGAGAGGACCTCGAAGCCGCCGAGGTTGAAGGTGACGTTGTCGTTGTAGATGAACTCGGTGTCGGCGCGGAGGGTTCGCATGTAGCAGGCGCCCTCGTATTCGGCCATGGCGAGGGTCAGGGCGTACGCGGCGTAGGCGTCGGCGGGCTGGAGGATGTAGCAGCCGGGGTTGCCGCGGTGGTCCTTCATGGTGGTGAAGGAACGGAACCAGGCGACGTCGGGGAGGGACATCTGGCTGGGGCCGTCGGCGGCGAGGGTGATGCCGGCGTGGGAGCCGACGACCTTGAGGTTGGCCCCGGAGTAGATAGCCATCTCGATCTGGTCCAGGCCGCGGGCGACGAACTTGGCGAACGTGGAGGCGAAGGGGATCTTGCCGGCGGCGGAGAGGCCCGCCGCGGCTGAGAACATGTTCTGCTCGGCGATTTTGCACTCGACAAAGCGCGAGGCGCAGGCGGCGTCTTTCTTGAACATCTCGGCGAAGGTGGAGTTGGAGACGTCGGCGTCGAGGACGACGACGCGGTCGTTGGCCTGGCCCAGGGCGCGGAGGGCGATGCCGTAGGCCTTGCGGGTGGCCATGCTGCCGCTCTGGAGCAGGCTCTCCATGTCGGTGGATTTCATGAAGGCGCTGAAGGTGGGCACTTCCTTGGGCTCGGAGGGCTGCTTGCTGACCTCGGCGGGTGGGTCGATGGTGAAGGCGTCGTTGGTGGCCAGGGCGCTGGTGAGTTCGATGCGTTTCTGGTCGAGTTCGGTGAGGGCCTTCTTGAGGGCGTCGCCGGTGGGGGGCTTGCCGTGCCAACCGTTGCCGTGGGTGCTGGGAGCGCCCCAGCCCTTGACGGTCTTGGCGACCACCGCGAGGGGCTTGCCGGAGCGGGCGCCGGCGATGAAGGCGTCGAAGGCGGACTTGATCTGGGCGGGGTTGTGGCCGTCGATGGGCTTGACCTCGAAACCGGCGGCTTCGAGTTTGGCGACGAGAACATCGGCGGACTGCTGCGGGCTGACGCGGTCGGCCTGGCCGTATTCGTTGCAGTTGAAGATGGGGAGGACGTTCTTGAGTTTGCGGTCGATGATGAAGTCCAGGGCCTCGGCGATCTGGCCTTCGCGGGACTCTCCGTCGCCGCAGATGCAGTAGATGCGGCGGTCGGAGCCGTCGATCCGCGCGGCCTCGCCCAGGCCGGCGGCGATGGAAAGGCCCTGGCCCAGGCTGCCGGTCGCGGCGTCGAAGAAGGGGAAGCCCTCCATGGGGTTGGGGTGGCCCTCGAGTTCGCTCGGGCCGGAGCGGAGGTTCTTGAGTTCGTCTACGGTGAGTTTGCGGCGCTTTTCGGGGTCCTTGCCGATCATGATGCCGAGTTTGGCGGCCGCGGCGTAGACGGCGGGGACGGCGTGGCCTTCGCTGAGGACGAGGCGGTCGGAAGTTGGGTAGTCGGGGTACTCGGGGGTCCATCGCATGGTGCTGAACATGAGGACGGTCACGATGTGACCGATGCTCATGGCGCTGGTGGGGTGGCCGCTGCCGGCGGCGGCGCACATTTCGAGAGAAAGGCGGTCGAGTTCGATGGCTTGAGCGTGAACGGCTGCTTCGAAGGACATGAAAACCTCCCTGGAACACGGGCCGGTGTTCGCGGCCCGGGGAAATCAAGGCGGGACCTTTCCGACGCGCAATCATCGCGCGGGGACCAAACGCCCCCCAGACCGCCAGAACTCGCGTCGGCGACGACGGAGTATCGCCGCCTCGGAGGCGGATGGCAACCCGGGAGGGCGGTCCAATGTGCAAATCTGGTGCCAGTATCGACAGGCGAGATCGGGTCACGGTTTGGGCCGCACCGGGGACTCGGTTCGCGGATAATGCACCATGCTCGCAGCGATACTCATTCTGCTATTCCTGTTGCTCCTGAACGCGGTGTTCGCGATGTCGGAACTGGCGATGATGACGTCGCGGCCGTCGCGGCTTCAGCAGGCCGCGGCGAAGGGAAATCGGGGCGCGGCGGCGGCGCTGACCCTGGCGCGGGAGCCGACGCGGTTTCTTTCGACGGTGCAGGTGGGGATCACGCTGATCGGGATTTTCGCTGGGGCGTTTGGTGAAGATCGGCTGTCGGGGCCGCTGGGGGAGTGGCTGGCGACGATCCCGGCGTTGGAGAAGTACAGCGACACGATCGCGCTGGTGATCGTGGTGCTGTGCATCACGTACGCGTCGCTGGTGCTGGGGGAGTTGGTGCCCAAGCGGATCGCGCTGGCGCACCCGGAGGCGATCGCGTCGGCGATTGCGCGGCCGCTGGCGGCGCTGGCGGCCTTTGCCTCGATCCCGGTGCGGCTGCTGAGCGCTTCGACGGAGGGGGTGGCGCGGATGTTGGGGGTCCGGCCGCGAGCGACGGACGATATTTCGGAAGAGGATGTGAAGGCGCTGGTGGCGCGGGCGGCGTCAACGGGGGTGTTCGATCCGCTGGAGCACGCGATCTTTCAGAGGGCGTTCCGGCTGGGGGAGTTGCGGGTGAAGGCGCTGATGGTGCCGCGGTCGGAGATCGTGTGGATTGACGAGTCGATGCCGCTCGACGAGGTGCGGGTGTTGCTGGGGACGAGCCCGTTCTCGCACTTTCCGGTGTGCCGCGGATCGTTTGACGACCTGGTGGGCGTGGTGCACATCAAGGACCTGATCGCGTACGGGCTGCTGGCGGGCAACGATTTCAAGCCGGCGGTGGTGGCGCAGAAGCCTCTGTACGTTCCGGAGAACACGCCGGCGCTGAACTTGCTGGACACGATGCAGCGGGCACGGACGCACGTGGCGTTCGTGGTGGATGAACATGGCGGCACGGAGGGGATCATCACGATCAACGACATCGTGCAGGCGCTGGTGGGGAGCCTGGCTCGCCAGGGGGATGAAGAGCCGCCCGGGGCGGTGCGTCGCGCGGACGGGTCGTACCTGCTCGACGGCCGCATGCCGCTGCACGAGATGGTGGTGACGTTGCGGGTTTCGCCCGAGGTCGAACAGGACCTTCCGGATGTCTCGACGGTGGCGGGGTTGGTGGTGGCGCTGCTGGGTCACATCCCCAAGAAGGGGGAGTCGGTGGAGTGGCACAGGTGGCGGCTGGAAGTGGTGGACATGGACTATCAGCGGGTGGATCAGGTGCTGGCGGTGAAGGCGAAGGCGGGCGGGTAACGCGGCGAGGCCTCGAGGTGGGATCGAGAAACTACTTCGAGAGTTTCGTGCGGAGGATCGCGAGCGTCTCGGGCATCGTGACGACTTTGGCGGAGAGGTCGGCGCCGCGTTTGACGATGGCCGCGTCGAGTGAACCGTCGATCTGGTTCAGCAAGTCTTTGGTGGCGCGGAGGGCGTGGGGGCCGCCGGTCGCGAGGCGATTGGCCATTTCGTCGGCTGCGGCGTCGAGATCGGCGGCGTTGGGAACGACGCGATCGACCATGCCGAGGTCGAAGGCCTGTTGGCCGGACATCAGGCCGCCGGAGAGCAGGACGCGGCGGGCGCGGCCGGGGCCGATCTTGCGGACGAGCCAGGGCGCCACGACGGCCGGACAGACGCCCAGGTCGACTTCGGGGTAGCCCATTTTGCTGTCGGCGTGGGTGAGGGCGAGGTCGCAGACGCAGGAGAGGCCGCATCCGCCGCCGATGGCCGCGCCGTTGACCTTGGCGAGCGTGACCATGGGCAAGGCGCGGAGTTTCAACGTGAAATCAGCGAGCAGGTGCAGGAGCACGCCGGGCGCGGCGGGATCGTCCAGGACCGCCTTGAGGTCCATGCCGGCGCAGAAGGACTTGCCGGCGCCGGTGACGATCAGGACCGAGAGGTCGGAACGCGAGGCGAGTTCATCGATGCGGGCGGAAAGGGCGCGCAAAAGGTCGATGGACATGGCGTTGCGCGCGTCGGGTCGGTTGAGGGTGAGAGTGCCGACGCGACCGGAGGTGGTGAAGAGCGCGAGATCACTCATGGCGGAACCGTAGTGCATTGGCGGGTCAGACGAGCGAAACGATCCTTGCGTCACTTCCTATGGGCAGGGCCCGGCGGACCTGTTCCAGAGTCTTTTCGGGCCGGTCGGCGATGACGAAGAGCGCGCTGCCGCTGCCGGTGACGTGCACGGTGGACCGGGTCGCACGGGAGAGGCTGGTGACCAGTTCGCCCAGGCGCGGCTCGATGCGGAACGCGGCGAGAGCGAGATCGTTGAAGAGGTTGTCGCCGGCGCGGCCTTTCATGCGGTCGATTCGGGAGAGGACGAGATCGGGTTTGGCGCGGTGGGCCTCGGGGGGGCGGCCTTCGGACTGGCCCCGGGCGTGACGGGCGGCCTTGGCGGTGACCCACTCGATCTCGCGTTCGCGGGCTTTTTCGGCGAGGACTTCGTCGAAGGCCCGGTAGACGGCGGGGGTGGCGCAGGGCCAAGGCGGGACGACGAGGACGAGCGAGGCCTTGGCGCGGGCCAGGCGCTCGAGCCCATCACCGAAACCCGTGACCAGGGCGGGCCGGGGCGGGTTGGCGGAGGTGTCGGTGAAGAAGATTGCGTCGGAGCCGATTTTTCCCGCGATGGAACGCAGGGTGGGTTCGGTCAGGTTGAGCCCGAAGAGGTCGTTGAGGGCGAGGAGGGTGGCCGCGGCGTCGGATGAGCCGCCGCCCAGGCCTGAGCCGGTGGGAATGCGCTTGGCGATGGTGACGCGGACGGGAAGGGCGCGGCCGGCGAGGGCCTCGAGGGCGCGGTGCGCGCGGGGGGCGAGGTCTTTCTCGACGGGCCAGTCGATAGGTGTGGGGCGGAGGGCGTCGGCGGCCCAGCGGATAGGGAACTCGGCGGGGGCCGAATCGGGCAGACGCTCGACGGTGAGGTCGTCCCAAAGGTCGATGGCGTGGAACCATGAGGCGATCGGGTGCCAGCCGGCTTTGGGAGCGTCCGCCGGTTCGGGGGGGCCGACGGAGAGGATGAGATTGACTTTGGCGTAAGCACGCCGCGTGAGTGGTTGCATGGGAAGAGCCAGAGAAAAACACCGAGGCCGGAGCAGGACCGGGATGCGTCCAACAATACGGCGGAACGCGGTGTGCACCGGCGATCGGGCCGAAACTACGGGAGCCTCGCATGCGAGTCAGCGACCTTGTTCACGCGATGCAGCAGATCGCTCCGCCGGACCACGCGGAGTCGTGGGACAAGGTGGGGCTGCTGGTGGGGGATGGGTCACGCGAACTTCGCGGGCCGGTGGTGCTGACGATCGATCTGACCGAGAGCGTGCTGGGCGAGGCGGTGGCGATGAAGGCCGGGGCGATCATCGCGTATCACCCGCCGATCTTCGAGCCGCTGGCGAGGGTGACGGACGCGACGCCGCGGCAGCGGGTGATCTTGCGGGCGATCGAGGCGGGGATCGCGGTGTATTCGCCGCACACGGCGCTGGACGCGGTGCCGGGCGGAGTGACGGACTGGCTGTGCGAGGGGCTGTCGGAGGGA
This sequence comes from Phycisphaerales bacterium, assembly GCA_905339235.1. GTDB lineage: Bacteria > Planctomycetota > Phycisphaerae > Phycisphaerales > UBA1924 > RI-211. Next base: position 67,217 of record CAJPFG010000005.1, on the reverse strand, counting down.
AACCCGGGGAAGATCAAGGGCGATTGCCGCGCCCTGTCGCCGCACGCGAAGAATCCGGTCACTCAGCAGATCAAGATCGTCACGTTTGTGCCGGCGGGCGAGGCGGAAAAGGTGCGGAATGCGCTGGCGTCGGCGGGGGCGGGCATCATCGGCCAGTACACGCTGTGCTCGTTCTCGAGCGCGGGGACGGGCACGTTTCTGGGCTCGGAAGCGTCGAACCCGCAGGTCGGTCAGCGCGGGCGCGTCGAGCAGGTGGACGAGGTTCGGCTGGAGATGGTGTGCTCCAAGGCGGCGCTGCCGCTGGCGGTGGAGACTCTGCGCGGCCTGCACCCCTACGAAGAGCCGGCGATCGACGTGTACGAGTTGCAGCCCACGCCCCGGCGAGGAACGGGCGCCGGCCGGCGGCTGGCGCTGGATCATCCGGCGACGGTGCACGACTTGGCGCAGCGACTGAAGTCGTTCATCAAGCGCCCCTTCGTGCGGTATGCGCTGGCCGATCCCGCGAACGACCGGCCGGTTTCGCGGCTGGGTGTGGTGCCGGGGTCGGGCGGGGAACTGAGCCGGATCGCGCATCAGGACGGATGCGAGGTGTTCGTGACCGGCGAGATGAAGCACCACGAGGTGCTGGGGGCGCTCAACGCGGGGATGAGCGTGATCCTGGGCGGGCACACGAGCACGGAGCGGGGGTACCTGCCGCGCCTGCGCGATCAACTCTCGTCGCGCGGGTTCAACGCGGTGGTGAGCGCGACGGACCGCGACATTCTCGCGACGATTTAGGGCTCGATCGAGCCTTCACCCGCGAACGACACGCTGGGGAAGGGAAGCCCGGCGTCGTTGAGCGTTTCCCGCCAGAAACTGGCGGGGCGGTAGGAGAGTTCGCCCGCGATGCGGTAGGTCGCCCCCTGGGGCACCTGAGAGGTCACGGCGGCGGGCAGCAGGAGCGTCTGAGCGCCGTAGCCCGGAAGCGTGATCTGGGCCGATCGACGGCCGTTGAACGCCTGCACGCCGTTGATCCACACGTCGTACCGGATGTCGGCGAGGGGGATCTGCCGGTCGTCGGTGTTTTCGGCGAAAAGATCGAACGTGACGACGGTGGCGGCATCGGTCTGCTGGGCGACGCGCGCGCCACGCACGGCCAGGGAAGGGGCCTTGGCGGACGAGCAGCCCTCCAACGCAACAAGGAACGCGGTAAGAGCGAGAACGAGTGAGCGCATTGAGGGAGTGTACCGCGGCGGGGCGGCGGTGGATGTCACTCGCCGGGCATGACGACCCACCTGGGGTCGTTGGTCAGAGCGAGGATGTGGTACTCCTCGGCGGCGGCGGCCGCGCCCTGCGCGAAGCCTATCCAGTGGATCATGAGGCCGGTCATGGCGATGAAGACGACCCAGGTGGCGATTTCGGCGTTTCGACCCCGGCGGAAGAAGAAGAGCACCCCGATCCCGAAGACGGTGAGGGCGAGTTTCCAGAGGACCACGAGGGCGGGGGAGTTGTGGGACATGACCAGGCGGGCGAGGGGATTACTCTCGATCATGCCGACGTTTCGCACGAACAACAGGGTCATGTAGAGGTCGGCGAGGCACATGATCGTGGTGCCGATGAGGAGCACGGTGACTCGCTGGGAACGGGCCAGGGGTGAGTGGGCTGTGCTGAGGGGGTCGAACCAGGCGAAGGCCTGTCTCGCCGCGGCCGCGACTGCGGTTCTGTCAAAGCCCACGCGTGACATTCCCCGCAGGCATCGGCGGGAAGGTGGGGTGAGATGAGTCATGCCGGAAGAAGGGGGGTGGCGCGGGTCGGGTCGTACGGGGTTGGCTGACGGGTTGATCGGGAGGACCGAATCGGCCGATTTCGGACACGGAAGCGGGCACCCCGCCGGTGGAACCGGCGTATGTTCTGCGGGAGGCCGGATGCGTCCGATAGTCCTTTTTCTGGTCGTGATTGGGGCTGTGGCCCTGTCGCCGGCGGCGATGGCCCAGCGGGCGCGCGGGGTCAACCCGGACGATTCGGTGATTGCCCCCGACGCCCTGACGCGGATGCGAGAACTGGCGGACGTGGGAAACGTGCCGGAGGCCCTTCGAGTTCTGCAGAGCGTGCTGGAATCGGAGGGCGACCGGCTGTTGGCGTCGGAGAGCGATGAGGACCTGTACCTTCCGGTTCGGCGGATCGTGCACGCGATGCTGCTGCGTACGCCGGAGTTGCTGACCCGGTATCGGGACCAGGAAGGGCCGCGGGCGGCGCAGTTGCTGGGCGAGGGTGACCTGGCGGGCGTGGAGCGGTCGCGGTTCCTGACGAGCGCGGGGCTGGAGGCGACGCTGCGACTGGCGCAGATGGAGTTGGAAAGCGGGAGGTTTGAATCGGCGCGCCTGTACCTCGAGCAGTTGGAAGTTCATCCGGATCGGCGGGCGGGGTCCCGGGAAGCCAAGGACGCGGCGGCCCTGGCCATGACAATCGCCTCGTTTCTGCGGCGCGAGCCGGCCACGGCGTGGGCGGAGCGATGGGCGAAGGAAGCGTCGCTGGAGGGCGCGGTGCTCGCGGCGCCGCCGGCCCCGGAACTTTCCCGCCCGTCGCGCACCCCGCTGGACGCGACGGGCGCGCTGGATCTTTCGACGCTCCCCGCGATACCGCTGCAATCGGCGGTGATCGACGTGCGGCCGGCGGAGACGGGCGAGGACACGCCCTCGCGGAGCGCGTGGGTATTCCCGACTTTGAGCGGTGACCTTGTGTTCGTGGGCGATACATCGACGCTGCAGGCGCGCGACGCGACCACGCTGGCACCATTGTGGAACGTCTCGTTCAGCGCCATCGGCTCGGGTGGACGCCAGGGGCGCGATAACGATCCGCTGGCTGCGTTCACCGGCCTGAACACGGGGATCGCGGTTGACCCCGCGATGCCGGTGGTCGGGCGAGGGGTGGTGGTGTCGCACAACGCCGGGTTCGAGGGCGATCCGCGGCGATTCCGTCGCACGATATTCGGGTTCGACGCTCGCAGCGGGCGGCTGCTCTGGGGGACGGAGCCGGGCACCGCGGACACGCGGCTGGAGGCGTCCACGATCCGGGGGCCGGCCGCGGTGGCGGATGACTGCGTGATCGTCGCGATGCGCGAGCAGGGCGTGGCGGTGCGGGTCAGCCGCGTACATCTGGCGGGGATGGACCTGCACACGGGGCAAATCCGCTGGGTGCGGTTGCTGGGGAATGTGGGGACCAACCCGTGGGGACGGGGGATTTTCCGCCCGGACATGAGCGTGGTGAGCGAGGGAGTGGTGTACCGGGGCGACGAGATGGGGGTGCTGGGCGCGTTCGAGGCCGCGACGGGGCGCCCGCGATGGGTCCGGCTTACGCGGGCGGCACGGCCGCAGGAGTCGATGCGGTGGCCGGCGAACGCGGTGAATCCGGCGTACGAAGCGTGCGCGCCGGTCTTCGCGGGCGGCAGCCTCTACTACATCGAGCCGGGGCCGTTCAGCGTGATCCGGGTGGGAGCGGCCGACGGAAAACTCGAATCCCGTCGCGACGGGGCGAGCCTGGGAGACCCGCGGTACCTGGTGATGGGCGGCGGCCGGCTGGGATGCGTGGGATCGACGCGCGTGGCGTTCGTCGATCCCGATGCGCTCGCGGACGGGCCGGTGCACTTTTCGCCGGAGTATCGGGTTCCGGGCATCGCGGGGCGGTGCGTGGTTGCAGGGGGGCGAGTGCTCGTTCCGCTCAACGATGCCCTGGTCTCGGTGGACCCCATGCAGCCCACGGAAGATTCGCGGGTTCCCCTGCCCGCGGCGGGCAATATTCTGGTCGTCACGCCGCCGGATTCCGAATCGGCCCATCTGCTGGCGGTTGATTCGCGATCGTTGCACCTGTATGTGAGTTGGGAACAGGCCAAGGCGCTTCTGGACCGGCGGGTCACACAGTCGCCCAAGGACCCGGCTCCGCTGCTGACCTACGTGGAACTGCTTTACCGGGCCGGGCAGTGCGATCGCGTGCCGCCGCTGGCCGATGCGGCCCTGCGGCTGCTTGACGCGAATCGGCTGACGGACGAATCCCGGGCCGCGAGGCAGCGGTTGTACGAACTTCTGCTGGGCATGGTCCGGCAGGCGCGTCGTGAGTGGGCGCAGCCGGCGGTAGTTCCCAGCGCGGAGCGATCTCTCTCGCTGGAGGCTCCGCCCATCAAGGACCCCGCGGTGCTCCGCGCGATTCTCGATCGCGTCGGGCGCTGCGCCGACACCCCGCAGGCCCTTGCGTGGCACCTGCTGGAGGTCGCCTGGTTCGCCGAAACGCAGGACCACGCCAAGGACGCGATCGACGCGTACCAGCAGATCCTGCTCGATCCGTCGCTGGGAGAGGCCGCGGCCGGCGACGCGTCGGGCCAGGACCACCTGGGCTCGTCGGCGACTGCGTCGGACGAAGCGGCGGCGAGCCTGGCGCGCATTCTGCGTCGCGTGGGGCCCGCGCCGTACGCGGCGTTCGACGAGGAAGCGAGGCTGGCGGTGCAGGCGCTGCCGGCGAATGTCTCCGCGGAGCAACTCGCGGACCTGGCACGCAAGTATCCGGCGGCGGCGGTCTCCGCCGACGTGTGGCTGCGGTCGGGCGAGAAGTACGCGGCGCAGGGAAAGTCGGACGAGGCTCGCGCGGCGGTCGGGGCCGGGCTCTCCGCGGCGGAACTTTCGGGCGCGATCGGACGGAGCGACCAGGACCGGGCGGTGGCGCGGCTGGCGTCGGCGTTCGCGGGGCTCGCCGGCACCGCCCTGGACGAGGGCGCGATGTACCGGACGTTCCGGAGGCTGGCCCGCGATTATCCGACTCTGAGCCTGAACATGCCCGAGGGAGTGCGGACTCCTCAGGAAGTAGCCCGCGGCCTGCGTGAGAGGCTGGGATCACGGGACTGGACGCCGATCATCGGAACCAGCATCCGCGTGGGGCAGGTGATCGAGGGGCACGACCCGCTCGTGCCGATCTTCCACCAGTCGCCGGGGTTGGCGACCGACTGCCTCGCGACCTACGACGAGACCGCGGAGGAAGTGTGGATGTGGGGGGTTGACGCCGCGAGCGGGCTCCTGCGACCGTTGTGGATGCGAGACGCCGGCAAGCAGTCGCCGAATGTGATTCTGATGACTCCGGACGCGGCGGTGCTGCACTGGCCGGGCCCAACCGGCGGATCTCTGGAAGCGATTTCCATCGACGGAACGAGCCTGTGGCGAACGCCGGAGTTCTCGGTGGTGTTCGGCGGGGCCGAGCCCGGCCCGCCGGAGCGAATCCCCACGCCGCTGGACGGGCAGGTGCGCTCCGACGACTTAATCGTTTCCACGGACGGCGCGACGCTGGCCCTGCTGCTGAGGTCGGGGCCGATGGCGGTCTTTGACGTTGCAACCGGCAGAACGCTGTGGAGCGCCAGCGTGCCGGTTTCGCGGGTGTACGAGGTCACGCACGTGGGAAGCACGATCGTGGTGGCCGGGGCCGCGCGGACCGCGGAAGGCCAGCCGTTGCAGCCGGCGGTGATCGCTTTGGACGCCCGCACGGGGGACGAGCGGTCGCGGCTGGATGCTCGCGTGGTCGGAGATCACCCGCGCTGGATCCGATCCCTGCCGGACGGCGACGCCGTGATGGCGTGCGCCACCGGCCTGACGCGGTATTCGCCGACGGACGGAACGATCCGCTGGACCACGCCGGGCGACCCGGCGCGGGGCTCGATCGCGGGATGGGTGGTGAAGGACGCGATCTTCGTGCTGGATTCGGACCTTCGGCTGTGGCGCGCGGACGGCGCGACGGGGAAGTTCGGGGACGAGGCGCTCGACACGCGCGATCGGCTGTCGCCGCCGGTGCAGGGGGCGGTCACGGGCGACCGGCTGATCCTGGCGAGCGTGCACGGGGTGCTGGTGTTCGACGCGACGGGGAAACTGGTCGGAGCCGACGCGATCGAGTCGTCGCACCTGGAACCCATCGGGTTCACGCGGGACATGATCGTCGGGCTGGACCTTCCCGGCACGGGCTTCGAGTCTCCCGAGGGCGAGATCGCGCGCCTGGCGGTGCTCAGCAATCCGGGCGGCAAACTGATCGCCACCGAGCGGCTGCGGATCTATGCACCGCCCACGACGAGCCTGCTGCTGGACGGCAAGATCGTGATCGGCCAGGGCGCGGCCACGATCGTGCTGGACGCGCGCCCCGCCAAGTAGGCCTTCGCTACACTCCACCCCCTTGAGCACTCCCGACCCAACCCCGACCGGCTGGACTCCCGATTCGTGGCGCTCGTGCCCCGGCGCGAACACGATTCCGTATCCGGACGCGGAGGCGCTCTCGCGGGAGACGGCGCGCCTGCGGTCGCTGCCGCCGCTGGTGACGAGTTGGGAGATCGAGCGGCTGCGGAAGGAAATCGCGGAAGCGGAGGCGGGCCGGCGGTTCATTCTACAGGGAGGCGATTGCGCCGAGACTCTGGAGGACTGCCGCCCGGACCGCATCGCCGCCAAACTCAAGATTCTGCTCCAGATGTCGCTGGTGCTGGTGCACGGCGTCAAGAAGCCGGTGACGCGCGTGGGCCGGTTTGCCGGCCAGTACGCCAAGCCGCGGTCCAGCCCCACCGAGACACGCCAGGGCGTGACGCTGCCGAGTTACTTTGGGGACCTGATCAACCGCGCCGAGTTCACCAGCGAGGCGAGAATGCCCGACCCGCACCTGCTGGTGCGCGGGTACCAGCATGCATCGCTCACGCTGAACTTCATCCGTGCCCTGGTGGACGGCGGGTTCGCCGACCTGCATCACCCAGAGTACTGGGATCTTTCGTTCTTCACGCACGCCTCGCTCTCTCCGGCGGTGCGGGCCGAGTACGAACGCATGACCGCAAACCTGGCCGACGGGCTTCGGTTCATGGAAGCGCTGGGCGAGCGCACGGTGGACGACCTGACCCGCGTGGAGTTTTTCACGAGCCACGAGGGGCTGAACCTGCACTACGAGTCGTCGCAGACGAGGCGGGTGCCGCGGCGGGCCGGATACTACTGCCTGACCGCGCACATGCCGTGGATCGGCGAGCGCTCGCGCCAGCCGGACGGGGCGCACGTGGAGTTCTTCCGGGGCGTGCGCAATCCGGTGGGCATCAAGATCGGGCCGAGCGCTGCTCCGGAGCAGGTCGTGTCCCTGGCGCGGGCGCTCAACCCCGCGGGCGAGTCGGGGAAACTGGTGCTGATCACGCGACTGGGGGCGGATCAGGCCGCGTCGCTGCTCCCACCGCTGCTGGGGGCGGCCGGGCAAGCGGGCGTGAAGGGCTGCTGGATGTGCGACCCGATGCACGCCAACGGGATCACGACGCCCTCGGGAGTGAAGACGCGTTCGTTCGACGCGATCCTGCGTGAGTTGGAGGAGACCTACGAAGTCTTTGAGCGCGAGGGCGTGCCGCTGGGCGGGGTGCACTTTGAACTCACGGGCGATGATGTGACGGAGTGCGTTGGCGGGGCCGCGGGGATCACCGAGGCTGACCTTTCGACGAACTACGCGACGGCCTGCGATCCGCGCCTGAACTACCAGCAGGCGCTGGAGATGGCGTTTCTGCTGGCGCGGCGGATGGGGCGAGCGAAGGCCTAGAGCGGATACGCTGCTGCCGCATGCCGGTCTCGCCGCTGGAACAAGCTCGGATGCACCTCGAGACCGGGCGGGTTGACCGGGCGAAGGCGGCCCTGCGGGCGCACTTGGCTCGCAGCGCCTCCGACCACGCCGCCCTCAAGTTGCTCGCGGAAGTTCACTTCAGGTCGGGCGAACGGCCTCAGGCGCTCTTTGCCCTGGAGCGGGCAGGGCGGAGCGGCGACCCCGAGGCGTGGTACCTGCTGGGGCGGGAGTTGCAGCGCGACCGGGCGTGGGAGCGGGCCTCCGACGCGTTCGCGAAGAGCGTCGCCATCAAGCCCGGCGAGCCCACGGCGTGGGGTGAGTTGGCGGATTGCCGCATCGAACTGGACGACGAGGCCGGCGCGCGAGACGCGCTGGAGCAGGCCCGAAAGCACTCGCCGGGGCACCCGGACACGGCGCGACAGTGCGTTCGCGTGATGTTGCGGCTGGGGGCTCAGGGAGAGGCACTCGCCGCCGCGAGAGAGGCCGCGGCGCGGTTCGGCGAGGACCCGCTGGCGCTCCACACGGCGGTGTATGCCATGAACAGCCTGGCGGGGGTAGACGAAGCGGAACTGGCGGCGCTGCACCGCCAACTCGGGTTGGTCACGAGCCGGAGCGAGGGGCCAGCGCGTGAGGCCGCGTCGTTTCCCAACGGCAGGGACGCCGGGCGGCCGCTGCGCGTAGCGATGCTGTCGTGCGACTTTCGGCGGCACTCGTGCGCGTATTTTCTGCTGGGGGTGATGCCGCGGCTGCGCGAGCACGGCGTCGAGGTGTACCTGTACTCGACAGGCGCGGAGGCAGACGACTTCACGGCGCGGTTTCGGGGCATGGGTGAGTGGCGCGAGTGCGGGCGGATGGGTGCGTTGCGGTTGGCGGAACTCGCGTCGCACGATGCGATCGACGTGATGGTGGATCTTGCCGGTTGGACGGCGCCGGGGCACATGCGGGCCCTGGCGCGCCGGCTGGCGCCGGTGCAGATCGCGTACCTGGGCTACCCCAACACGACCGGAATCCCGGCGATGGATGCGCGGATCGTGGACGCCGATACCGACCCGCCGGAGGCAGAGTCATTCGCGACCGAGCGTCTGGTGCGATTGGCGCGGCCGTTTGTGTGTTTCACGCCGGAGGACGGCTGGCCGCGGCCGTCGGTGCGCGCGAGCGGCGCGCCGATGGCCTTCGGGTCGTTCAACGCGGGGTCGAAACTCACGGCGGAGGTCATGCGCACGTGGGCGGCGGTGCTCGCGGCCTGCCCCGGGTCGCGGCTGCTGCTTAAGAGGCATTCGCTCACCGAGCCGGCGCTGCGCCGCCATCGGGACGTGCTGCGAAGCACTGGAGTTGATCCGGTCCGGCTGGAGGTGCTCCCGTTCGCGGCGTCCAGCGCCGAGCACCTGGCGATGTACGCGAACGTGGATATTGCGCTGGACCCCTTCCCGTATCACGGCACGACGACGACGTGCGAGGCGTTGTGGATGGGCGTGCCGGTGGTGACACTCGCGGGGAGCGGGCACCGCACGCGGGTGGGTGTTTCGCTCCTGCGGGGCGTGGGAAGGGGATCGTGGACCGCGGATTCTCCGGAGGCGTACGTGGGCATCGCCACGCACCTGGCGGCGGCGCGCGAAGGGATGCAGGCGGAACGCGCGGCACTTCGACCGGCAATGGAAAACTCGCCGCTGCGCGACGAGGCGGGAATGGCCGCGGCACTGGCGGGCGCGATCCGTTCGTTGTGGACGGAGTTCGTGCGCGAGGGGCGGGTCGTGCGATGAATCACTTGCGGGGCGACTTGCCGTCGATGGTCAGCGAGGTTGGCTTGCCCTTGCCCTTGCGTTTGAAGGGCCAGCGCTTGACAGGTATCACTTCGCGCAGGACGTAGATCAGCGCGAGCATCGCGGCGGCCGTGACGACCCAGAACTGCCAGTCGTTCCATGGAATCGACACGGTCGGGCTCCATCAGGAGGCGATGGCGAAGGCGATCGCGCCGAAAACGTAGGCCAGCCCGCACATCCAGCCGAGTTGCAGGATCGCCCACTTCCAGCCGCCCGACTCGCGCGCGGTCACGGCCAGCGTGGGGAGGCATTGCATCGCGAGCACGTAGTAGACCAAGAGGGCCCAACTCGCCGCGGGGGTGAAGATGGGCGTGACGCCGTCGTCGCGCGTGGCCGCGGCGAGTTCTTCCGTGATCCCCTCGCTGGTGTCGTCGTGCCCGGTGACAACCACGGCCATGGTGGAGACGAAGACTTCACGGGCGGCGAAACTGGTAAGGACGCCGACGGAGAGTTTCCAGTCAAAGCCCAGGGGTTCGAAGACGGGTTGGATGAGTTTGCCCAGGCGGCCGGCGAAGGAGTGGGCGAGGGCGTGCTGCGATTCGATGGCATCCGCCTTCTCCCGCCAATGCGCCGCGGATTCGAGTGGCCAATCGCCGTTCACCATTTCCGGCCGCACCACGATCTGCCCGTCATCGAAGCCGGCCGCAAACGCGCGGAGCCCCGTGGCTTCAGGTGGCGGCTCGACTTTGGGGTAGGCGCTGAGCCACCAGAGGATGATGCAGATGGCAAGGATGTTGGTCCCCGCGTTCTTCACGAACGACATGGCGCGGTCGTAGGTGCTGAGGAAGGCGGTGCGGAGGGCTGGGATTTTGTAGGTGGGGAGTTCGAGGGCCATCGGGCGGGCGGGGCCGCGGAGGAGGGTGCGCCGGGCCAAGAGGGCGCTCAGCAGGCCCGCCGCGATTCCCAGCACGTAGCACGCCGAGAAAGCCAAGGCCTGTTTCGTGGGCGCGCCCGGGAACAGGATCACCGTCAGCAGCACGTACACCGGGATCCGCGCCGAGCATGACATGAACGGCGCCGAGAGGATCGCCGCCAGCCGCTCGCGCCGATCGGGAATGGCGCGGCAGGCCATGACGCCGGGGATCGCGCACGCGTGGCTGGAGAGCAGGGGCATGAAGGCATGCCCGGAGAGGCCGAATGGCGCCAGGAAGCGGTTCATGACGAATGCCGCGCGGGCGAGGTAGCCGGTGTCCTCGAGGATCGAGATCAAGAAGAAGAGCAGGCAGATCTGGGGCAGGAAGACCAGCACGCCCTGCAGCCCCGCGACGACGCCGCCCGCGAGGAACTCTCGCAGGACTCCCTGGGGCAACACGCCCGAGATCCATCCGCTGAGGCCGGCGAAGACGCTCTCGATGAGGTTCATGGGTACTTCGGCGAGCGCGAAGATGGTGTAGAAGAGGCCGAACATGATGGCCGCGAACACGAGAATGCCGCCCACCGAATGGGTGAAGACGCGGTCGAGGCGGTCGGTCCAGTCGGTGTGCTCGACGTGGACTTCGGCGTGGGAGGGGCTGTGCGAGGTCGCGGCGGCGGCGCAGATCTCGTCGGCCCAGTGCTCCAGGCCGTCGCGCGTGCCGGGCGGGGTGATATTGGGAAGGCGGGCGGAAGCGAGCGCGGCGGGGATGGCATCGGCTCCCTCGCCCGCGCGGGCGTTGCAGGGGACGACGGCGCAGCCCAGGTGCAGGGAGAGCGCGGTGGCGTCGATGAGCAGGCCGCGCTTCCGCGCGAGGTCGATCATGTTCAGCGCGACGACGGTGGGCAGTCGGCGGCGGAGAGTCTCGCCGACGAGGACGAGGTTGCGCGCGAGGTTGGTGGAGTCCACAACCACGCAGACGGCGTCCGGGGCCGCGGCCGGTTGGCCGGCGGGGGCGAGGGTTCCGGCGAGCACGCGCCGGGCGATGTCGGCCTCGCTCTGGTCGAGTTCGAGGGAGTAGATGCCGGGCAGATCGATGAGTTCAAGGGCGGGCTGCTCATCGCGCGGGTCGGGCTTGATGAAGCCCACACGGGCCTCCTGGGTGGTGCCCGGGAAGTTGCCGGTCTTGTGGCGCAGGCCGCAGAGGCGGTTGAACAGGGTGGTCTTGCCCGTATTGGGGTTGCCCAGGATGGCGACGCGCACGAGCGACGGTGACGCGGGAGCGCCCTTCGGGCCGGCATCCTTCGCCGTCGTGTAGTTCATGACGCTTCGACCGCGACCATGACTCGCTGCGCGAGCAGGTACGCGAGCCCGATGCGGCAGCGGCAATCGACCCGCGAGCACTGCGTGCCCTCACCGGCGCGGCTGGGGATCACCTCGACGATGCAGGGTTCGCCCAGGCGGCAGACGCGGATGGTGGCGTTGGGCCGAAGCCCCATGGCTCGCAGGAGCATCGCGTCGCCGGGCTCGGTGCAGGTTTCACAGATCACGCCGACCTGGCCGGAGGTGAGACTGGTCAGGGCGACACCCTTGCGGGGCGTGTGCCCGTTGGCGCTCGTTCCCTGGCAACAGCCATCAACCACGGGGGCGGCCTCCCCGGGCATTTTGGAGTCATGAATCTGGTTTGCGGCCACGGGGAAGGGTACCGCAGTTGAGACTGGGTTTCAACACAACCGTTCGCCGGGTATTGGGAGGTCACTTAATGAGGCGGATGGTGGCGGGGTAGCGGTAGTAGCGGCCCTGGTAGGCCGCGATGGAGGCCAGGATCATGCCCACCAGCCCCAGCACGTACACGGCCGCGATCAGGATCCCGCCGACGCCGCAGGCGGGGATGAGGAGAGCGGAGGCGAGGAAGTAGATGACGAGGCTGATCTGGAAGTTCATGGCTTCCTTGCCGTGGTCATCGACGTAGGGGGACTTTTCCCGCTTGATAAGCCAGAGAATGAGCGGGGCCACGACGGGCAGCACCACGTGGGCCGCGATGAGGGAAAGGTGGACGAACATGGCGTACGTCCGCTCCCATTCTGTGGCGTGGGGATCGTGGAGGGGATCGGCGGGTTGGGCCGGGTCGGGGTTCATGCTGGCGGGATCAGCGTACATGGTCAAGAGGTGATTGGGGAGGGGGCGCCGGCGGTTTCAGTCACTTTGATCCCCTTTGGCACAAGGGTTGCGGGCCCTCCAATCCGGGATTCAATCGGGAGGTCGTGATGACTCGACTCGCCGCTGGTTCGTTTGTCGGCCTGCTTCTTGCGTTTTCGAGCACCTCTCTCGGCGCGGTGACGTTTGTCACCGGCGAAGGTCGGGCGGAGTGGGGCGTGTGGTATGGAAATGGCGGAATCGCCGGCGACGGAGTTTGGTTCTACGGCACGTCCATCGACCTTCCCGTACACGCGGCGGGTGACGTAGTTGAGGGAACTCAGCGCGCTCACGCCCGGATCGACAGCGATCTCAGCCTCGATGCCCAGACCGGGGTCCTTCAGCTTGCTGCGACTGCTCGCCTCGAACCGGGTTACTGCGATCCGTACGAGCCGTTGCTTCTCGTTCACTCCCGTTCGATGGTGCAGTGGACTTTTGACGCAACCGATTCGGCGCGGGTATGGATGAACGCCGATACGAATGTGACCGAAGTGGGCGGATTCATCCTGGCGGCTCAAATCGGTATTGTGAATCGAGACTCCAACGAAATCGTGTACAGTTGGGGCAACTCGGGATGGCCGAACAGCCACGAGGTGCTGTCAAGTTTCGTTGATCTTCCTGCCGGAACCTGGACTCTGAACGTTTCGTGCTGGGCATACTCGTATCCGACAGTTCGAGGGCAGGGCACGGAACCTCTTTCGCTCGCCTCGATCGATACGACGATCCGGATCGTGCCCGCACCGATGGCCCTTGCGGTGTTCGGTGTACTGTTGGTCGCGAGCGGCAGGCGTACCCGATAGTCTCCTTGTGCCTTGCACCGGCCGGGCCATAGGCGATGGCGAGGCGTTGGGGTTTTCCTTGGAAGCACAGCGGAGATATCCGTCATGAACTCGCTCGCGCGATGCAACATCGTCGCCGCCGCGGCCTGCGTTTGGACCCAAGCGTCCGGTGACATCGTTGCTGTTGAGTCCGAAGGCTGGACTTCGTGGAGCGTGCAGGACTCGGATAACGCGGCACAGATCAGCCAGAGCGCCGGGTTCTCGTCGGCATGGCCACTCCCATTTTCGTTTGACTCATCGGGAACATTCACGCGGGGGACGACGACAAGCATCGCGGGCAACGACTCGAGCCTGACGTTTGACCACACGACCCTGACACTCACACTGCACACGAGGGCTTGGCTCGTCCCGGGCCTCAGAACTACCGGCGAGTCCGCTTTGCTCTCGAACTCAACGACGTGGGTCCGAACTACCCTCGTCGTGAATGACTCTGGGGCACTGATCGTCGACGGACACGGCGGCGCGACCCCTTCGGGCATGGGAACGAATGCCTGGTTCGATCTCACAACCGAAAGCGGAATCGACATCATGAGCTGGCGCAACTGGGGCAGCCCAGGACAGCCCATTTCGTTCGAGGGCACTCCGATTCTCGCACCGGGCTCTTACGTACTCGTGTTCGGCATCGAGGCCGGCGCCCTCACTCCTCTCGCTCCCGTTCCACCGGTCTCTGCCCAGTTGGATCTGTCGGTGCGCTTTGTCCCTACGCCGCCCACGCTTGCGCTCGTTGCCCTTCTGCTTTTGGCGGTTCCACCGCGATCGCGGCGAACGACCCAACCGGCGTGATCCACCGTGGGGCAACTGGAGGACTCAGTATTATGATGAAGACGTCTGCTCTCGTCGGGGTCTTTTGCTCGACCACGCTTTGCGCTGGTTCGATCCGGTGGGGAGAGATAGACGCCACGTTTGGCATACAGGCTGGCGACGGGGCTATGTTCTTCAGCCGGCACACCGACATTCTGGGTCCGTGGCTGCCGAATGTCGCGTTCAACTCCGCTGAAATCGTTCATCGCGGCTCGACCCACGCTCTGCTCTCAAATCATTCGTTGCTGACACATGCTTCTGATCCGTACCACGTCAGTTTTTCAAGCAGGCTTCTGGTCAGCCCCGGACTGCATGACGACGATGAGGCCCCGTTGTTTGCATCCGCGTACGGCTTCACAACTTGCACCTTTGAGGTTCTCACGGCCGTACGTGGCACTCTTGCAGGAACGTCCTACGCCACCATTCCCTACTACACCGCCAACTCGATTCGCCTCTCCCGCGATGGACTCCATCTGTTCGACTGGCTCAACCAAGGCGACCCCGGCCAACCGATGATCTTGGCGGAAGCAATCGACCTTCAACCTGGCTCATACACGCTGTATGTTGGGAACATCGCGTCGGCCTTTTCTGGCGTACCGCCATCGCCCAGGGCCGAAGCCACGTTGAACTTCGACATTGTCTTTGTACCTGACCCGGGGATCACCGCCTTGGCTCTGACCGGACTCGTGGGTAGCGTCCGCCGCCGCCGCTAGTTCCCGAACAGGTTCTTCTCGCTGAAGTACCCGTTGTCCTCGAAGTACTTCAGGGCTTCTTCCGTGCTCTTGAAGATCCGGGTGGCCGTCTCGCTGATGAAGGGCGAGGGTGTCTTTTTGGGTTTCCAGACCACGAAGACTTCCTTGGTGTGCTCGAAGGCGTGGTGGAGTTCGCGTTCCACGCCGCTGGAGAGGCCGGGGACCCCGCCGGGGAGTTCGGGGATGTAGGAGACGATCATGTCGGCCTGGTCCACGAGTTTGAAATCCCGCATGTAGATCTGTCCGTCCACGTCGCCGGCGATGTCGAGGACCTCGCGGATGCGCACGCGGATGGGCTGCGCGGTCTTGGCCCCGCCGAAGGCGTGCGGGGCGACTTCCAGCCAATCCTTTCCTTCCTTGGCCGCGGCGAGGGCGCGCTCGAGGAGCAGTTTCTCGTCTACGTCCCCGGGGTCGAAGGTGACGAAGTGCTGGGCGAGGTCGGCGCGGAACTTGTCGATTTCAGCGAGCACGTCGGGCATGTCCACGACGTGGCTCATGGGGAAGGAGGGGTAGACCTTTCGCATGCCGGGGCGGCAGATGAGGCGGAAGAGAGTGCGGGTGGTGGGCTGGTGCCGGCCGCGGCTGAGGATGTAGAACTGGGAGCCCGGGATGGCCTTGCTCATGAGTTCGGTGGCGAGGATTTCCTCCTCGCGCCAGACCATGCAGTCCTTGAGCGTGGCGTCGATGTCGTGCTCTTCATGGAGGCGGTGGTGGACGACCTCGATGTTGTCCACGATGCAGATGAACAGGTCGGGGCGGATGGCGGTGATCTGGTCGTAGTCGAAGGCGGCGAACAGGCCGTGGCGCCAGCGGAAGGTGGCGTGGGTGTTCACGATCATGTTCTTGGCGTCTTTGCTTTCGGAGATGATGTCCTTGAAGGCGGCGCGTCGGAGGGAGTTGAGCCTCGAGATGGGCAGGTCGAGGATCTTGCCGGAGCGCACGTCGGGGGCCTCGCGGTACATCAGGTCGCCGACGTGGTAGAGAGGGAGCGACTCGCCCTGCTGGCCGGCGAAGCGGGCCGCGGCGTCGAGGTAGGGCTTCTTGTCCATTCCGATCTGGCCGGTGACGATGGCGCGCATCAAGCGTCCTTTCGCGGGAGAAACCGAGGGCAAGTGTAGAGTCGTGGCGGGGCGGTGCGTGTGGAAAGGCCGGGGCGTACGCTGGGAGGTGCGCATCCAAGCCATTCTCTGCGTGCGGGACGAGGGCGACGTCATCGCCCAGAGTCTCACGAGCGCGCTGGCGTGGGCCGACGCGATCCACGTGTACGACACGGGGAGTACGGACGGGACGTGGGAGATCGTGCGGGAGATGTCCGCGGGAACGGCCCGCATCCGGCCGGTGGCTCGCGAGGAGGTCGTCTTCGATAACGACACACGAGGATACGTGTTCGAGCGGGTGAAGCACGCGTGTGCGCACGGGGACTGGGTGTGCCGGATGGACGCGGACGAGTTTTACCACGTCGATCCGCGCGAGTTCCTGCGAGATCGCGTGGCCCCCCACGAGGGGAGGGTGTGCACGCAGCAGTACGAGTTCGTGCTGACGGCGAGCGACGCCGCGGCGTGGGAGCAGGGCGAGGAGACCATCGCGGATCGCGCGCGGCCCATCGAGTTGCGCCGGCGGCGGTTCTACGTCGAACCGCTCGCGGAACTGCGGTTCTTCCGGTATCGGAGCGGCATGCGCTGGGGGCGTGGGCACAACCTGCCGTACAGCCCGGGGGTGGTCGCGGTCGAGCGCATCCCGGTGCGGCATTACAAGCACCGTGACCCGCCGCAGATGGCGGCGCGATGCCGGCTGCGCTCGGCGATGGCTCGCCTGTCGCACCACGGCGAGCACTGGAACGCCCAAGACTGGCGGCGGCTGGTCGTGCCCGACGAAGATCCTCGCCTGCTCGCGTGGACGCCGGGCCAACCACTGCCCGACCGACGCGGGCGTGAGCACCTGTTCCCCCCGCTCAAGTCGGCGGCGCAGCGAGCGATGTACGCGCTGGGATTGCCGTACCTGACGGATCGGTTCAGGACGAAGTGGCGCGAGGGTGAGAAGCCCGTGCCGCTGTCGGACGGGTTGGCCGCGCCTTCGGGCGGCTCGACGGGCGCTTCTTCGCCGGCGCGGGCGGGGGCATGAGCGCCTTGCGCCGCGCGGTGTACCTGAACCATGGCGCCGCGGGCGCGCCGTTCATGTAGTCCACCACGGCGATGAAGACATCGGCGCAGCACGGATCATACCGCACGCCGGTAATCTGGCACAGGCGGCGGTAGAGGACGATTCCATCGCGGCCGATCAGGCCGGCGGGCGTGCGGATCCCCAGCCGGTGCAGATCGCGCTCGGTGGCCGGGCCGACGTTGGGGATGTCGCGAAGGCTCGCGACATTGGTACGGGGCTTGCGTTTCGTGCGCATGCGCTCAGGCTCCGAGTTTGCGGAGGATGGCTTCGCGGACGGCCTTGGCGTCGGCCTTGCCGCCCGCGAGTTTCATCACCTCGCCCACGAGCCGCCCCGCCGCGGCCGCCTTGCCGGACTTCACGTCCTCCACCACCTTGGGATTCGCGGCAAAGACCTGATCGATCCATCGCTCGGTCGCGGCGTCGTCGCGGACGATGAGGAGGTTGCGCTCGGCGGCGAGCGCTTCGGCACGCCCCGGCACCGACGATTCCGGGGTCGCACACAGCGCCTCGAAGAGTTCCTCGGCCCCCTGGTTGGCGATCTTGCCGTCTTCGCGCAGCCGGGCGAGATGGGCCAGGTCTTGCGGCGTGATTCCGGCCTCGTGGGGTAACCTGCCCTGCTCGTTCGCGCGCTGGGCGCAGGCGCCCAGCACCCAGTTGGCCGCGAGTTTCCCCGCGCGGGCTCGCTGCACGCCCACGGCGACGAGGTGCTCGACGACAGACTCGTAGAACTCGCAAGTGAGCCGTTCGTCCACCAGCGCGAAGGCCTCCTTCGCGGGGAGCCCCGCCTCGCGGACGTAGCGCCCGAGCCGCGCGGCGGGCAGTTCGGGCAGCCGCGCCCGGACCCGCTCTCGCCACGCGTCGTCTACGACGAGGGGGACCAGGTCGGGATCGGGGAAGTAGCGGTAGTCGTGGGCGTCTTCTTTCTCGCGCTGGATGTAGGTCTCGTTGCGCGCATCGTCCCAGCCGCGGGTGGTTTTGGCGCCGCGCCCCATCTCGCGCCGGTCCTCGAGCCAGCGACGGGGCTGCTCGCGGGCCTCGAACTCGATGGCCCCGCGAAGCGATTTGAACGAGTTGAGGTTCTTGACCTCGACGATGGGAGACTTGATCAGCCGGCCGTCGGCGAGCGTCAGGTGGCAGTTGATGTTGGGCTCGAATCTCATGTGCCCCTTCTGCATGACGCCCTGGGTCGCGCCGAGGAAGCGGCAGGTGGTGCGCAGGAGTTTCGCGAAGAGCACGACCTCGTCGGCGCTCTCGAAGTCGGGCTGGGTAACGATCTCCAGCAGGGGCGTGCCCGCGCGGTTGAGGTCGAGGATGGAGTGGTCGATGGCGTGCCCGCCCGGAGCCTCGTGAAGGAGTTTGCCCGCGTCTTCCTCGAGATGCGCCCGGATGATCCCGATGGTCCGCGCCGGCCGCGAATGGTCGGGAAATCCGTGCTCGTCCTGCGCCGGCAGTTCAACGCTCCCGTCGAAGCACAGGGGCAGGTCGTACTGGCTGATCTGGTAGGCCTTGGGCATGTCGGGGTAGAAGTAGTTCTTGCGATCCCACTTCGTGACGCCCGATATGGTGCAGTTGAGGGCCTGCCCGACGAGCATGGCGAGTTCGACGGCCGCGCGGTTCATCACCGGGAGCGCTCCCGGCAACCCCAGCACCACGGGATCGAGCAGGGTGTTGGGCGGGGCGGACTCAAAGTCGGGGTGGGCGGGGCTGGGGGAGGCGCTGAACATCTTGCGGCGCGTGGCGAGTTCCACGTGCACCTCAAGCCCGACGATGAGTTTCACCGAGACGATCTCGGGAGTCATGCATCATGGTAGAGACCCGGGCGTGCGAGGCGAAGGCGACGGTCCACCGCCGCCTGGTGAACTCTCACGGACTGCGCCCGGCTTCGCGGACCAGTTTGCTCTCGTGAATGGGCGCGCGAGTGGGCTTGATCGCACCATCGCCGCACAACTCCGCCAGAGTTCGGGGTGGCCCGCCCCACCCGAAGCGGGCGCGCAGGAACTTGGCGCCCGCCCCTTTGCCGGTTAGCGCCCACGCCCGCACGCGGTCCGGCGGCTCCAGCCAGCGCTGCCAGGGCGAGATCGCCGTGCTCCAGTCTTGGATACGTTCTGTTCCGGTGAGCAACTGGGTGGCGCGGCGGGCATCCCCGCCCGAACGGGGATCTTTGGCCCACTTCACGCCGACGCGGTCCACCGCCAGCCCCATCGGCCCGGCGATCCGTCCGCCGCGCGGGGGGTCGAAGGCATCCACTCCCGCGGCCAGCGCGTGGATGGCCTCTTCGAGAATGAGCCCCAGGGCCGCGGGGGGCACATCCTCCAGTGCTCGCCCCAGCCGCCCTTCCAACGAGCGGACGAGGAGCGGGAACCCGGTCCGGACCAGTTCCACCTTCAGGCGCGACGCCCATCGAAGGTCGGTCTCGATGCGATCCAGAAGCGTCCCCTGCGGCTGAAGCGGCTTGAGCCGCGCGATGCCCCTGGCCGCGCGCCACTTGAGGAACTGGTAGGCGATGGCCCTGTGTTGCTCTTCGATGGGGACGGGGGTCTGCTTGGCACGGGCGACCGCAAGAATCTCGCGGATTCCGGTCGGCACGGGCCGCCCGATGTCTTCGCGCACCGCCGGGGGCGCGAGCACGACTTCCTCGGCCCTGGGGAGGTGGAAGGTCGGGCCCACGTGCGAATCGAGTTGACCGCCCTTCGTGAGCGCCGCGAGCCGCTCGGCGCGGGCCACGTTGATCCCCCGCCTCACCGCGGCCCGCGATCGGCGGTACTTGCGGGCCATCACGCCCACATCCACACCCTGCCGCCAGGCGCGGAAGAGGACCTCCCGCGTGCGGTTGTCCAGGTGCGGGGTGTGCACGAAGATCGCGGCGGGCCCAACGGCGCGGTCGTGGCGGAGGATCGCTTGCCGCACGCCTTCCTCGCTGCGGCCGGTGCGTGCGGCGATCCGCCGGACGGCGCGCGTCAAGGGGTAGCCCAGGCACCGGCGGTATCGCTCGGCGCAGCGGACGATCCGGCGCGCTTCCGCCGGCGTGTAGCGCGAGTAGGACCCTCCGCGCGCCAGGATGCCCGCGTTCCGTCGCTCGAACGCCTCCACGGCGCCGGACGTGAATACCACGCGCTCGCGCCCCGCCGCGTTGCGCACGCGTCGCGCGGGGAGGCCGAGCTTACGAACGCGGGTGAGAGTGGCGCGGCTGACGCGCCAGCGCTTCAGGAGCGCCTCCATGGTCACGGCCCCGGTGAGTTGGGCGGCGGGGGCCCTGGCGAGCGATGACTGCCGCTCGACGAACGCGCACAGACCGGCCAGCAGGTCCGATCCGGAAACCACGCGATCTTCGGGCGGGGGCGGATCGTGCGGGGCGAGTCGCTGAGCGATCCAGGACTCCGGGTACGACACCTCGGGCTGCACCTGGGCGCAGAGTTCCTCGGCGCGGCCGACATACGCGGAGCGCGGCTCCGGGGGCAGGGCGCGCAGGCGATCCTCGATTGTCGCGAGCACGCTCAGGGGCTGTCGGGGGAGCGGGGGCACGCCACGAGCGTATCGATCACGAGGATGCGGGCTTGGGAACGGACGGGGCTTCGGGCTTGGGCTCGGGATTTGGAGCCCAACCCTCGCCGTCGGCCAGCGTGTTCACCGCGCCGGCGATCGCGCGAACTACCAGCGTGTACCGAACGGGGTCGAGCGTTTCCACCGTGTCGGTCTCTTTGTGGTAGTTGGGATTGCGGAAGTTGGCGGTATCGGTCACCATGACCGCGGGCAGGCCGGCCATGACGAAGGGCCGGTGGTCCGATCGCATCATGTCGGGGATCGGGACGGGCAGAAAGTCGGCCGCCGTGATCTTGAGCGTGGGCTCCGCCTTGCCCATCTCGGCGATCAGCCTCTGGCTGAAGTACCGATCGCGGGCGATACCGACCACGGCGATGGAATCCCCCACCGTCGGTGGCTCGAAGGTGCCCTCGATCCGGGGGATGGGGCTTTTCTGGCTGTCTGGCGCGTCGCTGAAATACCCGAGCATTTCGAGGCTCACCATGCCGACGATCCGTTCACCGCCGGCGTCGGCCTTGGGCAGGCTCTCGACATACCGCGTCGATCCGACCAGGCCGACCTCCTCGAGATTGAAGAATGCCAGGCGAACCGTGCGGCGGCGGGGCTGGTCTTTCAGCACACGAGCCAGTTCGAGAAGCGCGGAGACGCCCGTGCCGTTGTCGTCGGCGCCGGGCGCACGTTGCGCGGCGTCGATGTGGGCGCCGACCAGGATCACCTCGTTCTTCAGGTCCGTCCCCGGCAGGTCAATCAGAATGTTGTTCCACGCGGTCTTGGGTGGCTCGGACGGGGCGTCGCCTTCTTTGGGTGCGCCGACGGGGAGGGCCCACCGGAACTCGTGCGGCCGCGGCTCCAGTCCCAGGGCCTTGAGTTTGTCGGTCACGAGCAGTTCGGTCCGGCGCAGGCCGTCGCGGTGTTCGTCGCTGCCGATCGCCGATCGCTTCGCCGGCAGTTCCCGGATGAACGACATGAGGCGTTCGCGATCAACCTGTTCCTGCGGGGGCTGCGCGGGCGCGACACCGGCCAGAATCACGACGAACGATGCGGCGACATGGCAAAGAGCCATCGGACGGTTCTCCTTCGTGCGCTTCGGCGGAGGATCAATCCTCTTCCCGGCGCGATTTCCAGCGGGGCCGCTCTTTCTCGGCCTTGTCCATGGTAACGCCCGCGACCTTCACCATCCCCGGGCCCAGCGTCGATTCGATCTGGGAGACCAGCGCCGGCTCGAGCGCGACGCGCAGGCGAGGGTCGGCCGCGAGGACCGCGACCTGCGTTTCGGTGCCGATCACAACCTCGACGCTGAAGAGTGTCGGGGCGTCGTCCTTGGGGTGCGCGGGGGCCGCTGGCGCGGCGGTCTTGCGGATCAGGTCGGCAATCCTGTCAACCGCGGCCGGGGCCTCGCCGTTGAGCCGAACTTCATCCACGAACAGCCGCAGCCGCCCGCCATCGACCGGGACGCAGTCGATGGGCATGAGCCGGTCCACGATGACCTGCGCATCGCCGCGTGAGTGATCGAGCCGGCCCAGCACGAAGACCACCTGTTCGGCGACCGCGAGGTGGTTGAACTTGGAGAAAGCGTCGGTGAAGAGGACGGCCTCGCACACGCCGGTGAGGTCCTCGATGGTCAGGATTCCCATCTTCTGGCCCGCGGAGCGGCCGTTGCGGACGAGGATCGTGCGGACGGACTGGACCATGGCGGCGAGGACGATGCGCGAGTCCTGCGGCAGGTCCTTGGCGGCGCCGGTGGTGGTGGTCGCGAAGGTCTGGCCCCAGGCGCGCCACCGCTCCAGCGGGTGGCTGCTGAGGTAAAAACCCAGCGTGTCCTTCTCTTGGCGCAGCGTCTCGGCCTCGCTCCAGGCTTCGGCCCGCGCCAGCGGCGCGGGAGCGCCGGGTTTGGCTCCGCCCTTCGTGCTCTTGGTCTCGCCCAGGAACAGCCCGCCCTGGCCCGCGGCCTTGTCGGCCGCGAGCTTCGCGCCGGCCCCCAGCGCCTGCTCGATGCTGGCGATCATCGCGGCGCGGTTCGGGCGGGTGTGCAGGCCGTCGAAGGCCCCGCACTTGATCAGGCTTTCGAGCATCGCCTTGTTGACCACGCCGGGCGGCATCCGCTCACAGAAATCGAACAGGCTCGTGAACGGCCCGTGCCCGGTGCGTTCCGCGATCACCGCTTCGACGGCCTTGTCGCCCGCGCCCTTGATGGCCTTGAGGCCGAACCGCACATGGCCCTGGTGGGCCCGAAGCACCGTGCGCCCCGGCGACTCCTCGAACACCACCGAAAACGCGGCCTGCGACAGGTTGATGTCCGGCGGCCGAACCTCCACCCCCACCTTCACCTGCTGGCCCGTCGCCGGATCGGTGAAGCGCGTGCGACGGCAGTCCTCCAGGTACGGAGTCCACTCGCTCGCCTTTCCGGCCTGGCTCTCGTAGGTCAGGAACGCCGCCATGTACTGATTCGGAAAGTAAGTTTTTAGATATGCTGTATGATATGCGACGATGGCATAGCCGGTCGAATGTGACTTATTAAATCCATAACCCGCGAACTTCAGGATGAGTTCGAAGAGATTCTCCGCCTGGGCCTTGCTCAGCCCCTGCTTCTGCGCCCCCTCCACAAACTTCGGCCGCTCCTTGTCGATCTTGGCGAAGTTCTTCTTCGAGATGTTCTTGATGAGCGTGTACGCGTCGCGGAGTTTGATTCCGCCCAGGCCGTGCACGATCTGCATGACCTGTTCCTGATACACCATCACGCCGTAGGTCTCGCTGGTGAAACCGTCCACGATGGGGTGCACCGCGGGGACCGGCTCGGTCCCGTGCTTGCGGCGGTTGTAGTCGGGGATGAGGTCCATCGGCCCCGGCCGGAAGAGCGCGTTGGCGGCGATGAGGTCTTCGAGCCGGTCGGGCTTCATCTCCATGAGCAGGCGGCGCATTCCGCCGGACTCAAACTGGAAAACACCGGTGGTCTCGCCGCGCCGGAACAGTTCGAAGACTTTCTGGTCGTCGAAAGTCAGGCGATCCAGGTCCAGCGGGTGGGACGGCGGGGCGGAGCCCGGAGGCCCGCGTCCGGTGAACTCGGCGGCCCTGCCCACCGCCTGCCAGATGTCCTCCTCGGAGAGGCCTTCGCGGATGAGTTTCATGGCGCGCTCGACCACGCTGAGCGTGCGAAGGCCGAGAAAATCCATCTTGAGCAGGCCCATCTTCTCGCAGGTCGGGCCGTCCCACTGCGTGATGATGTCGTTGCTCTCGGTCTGGGGCTGCTTGTAGAGCGGTACGATCTCGTGGAGCGGGCGAGTGGCGACGATCACGCCGGCGGCGTGGACGCCCGCGTGACGCGTGTGCCCTTCGAGTTGGATCGCGTTGTCGAGGAGTTGGCGGTAGCGGGGATCGGTGTCGCGGAGCCGCTTGAGTTCGGGCTCCTGCTTGAGGGCCTCTTCGATGGTGATGTTGAGTTGTTCGGGGACGAGTTTGGCGATCTTGTCCACGTCCTGCAGCGAGACGCCGAGCACGCGCCCGACGTCGCGGATGGCCGCGCGTGCCTTGAGCGTGCCGAACGTGATGATCTGGGCCACGTGCCCGTACTTGCGGCGCACGTAGTCGATGACCTCGGCGCGGCCGTCCTGACACAGGTCGATATCGATATCGGGGTATTCGCTGCGGTCGGGGTCGGTGAAGCGTTCGAAGAGCAGGCCGTAGTGAACCGGGCAGGCGTTGGAAAGGCCCAGCACATATCCGACCATCGTTCCCACGCCCGAGCCGCGGGCGTTGGAGGGGATGCCGCGCTGGCGGCCCCAGTTCACAAAGTCCCAGACGATCAGGAAGTAGGCCGAGATTCCTTTGTCGGTCAGGATCTTGAGTTCGCGTGCGAGGCGCGACCGCTTCTCCGCAAGGTCCCCCGAGTCCTTCGCGTCGGCGCGGGCCTCGGCGCCGTACCGCCAGCGGAAGCCCGCCTCGGCCAGCAGCCGGAGCGCCGCGTCACACGCCTGCTTCGAGGCGGCCATCTGCTCGGGCGTCGGCGGCCGCAGGAAGGGCTTGAGTTCGAACTTCGAGCAGTACGCCGCGTACCACGCCGTCGGGTCCGCCACGTGCCGGGGATCGTCCCACCGGGGGAGTTCCGAAGCGTCGGGGACGTCGATCTGCACGGCGGGCGCATTGCTCTTGCCCATCGGCAGTTCGACGTTGCACCGCTCGGCGATGGCCAGCGTGTTGTCGAGCGCTTCGCGTCCCGCCTGGTCGTACGCCGCGAAGACCTCCTCCATCTCACGCGGCGACTTGACGTAGACGTCGCGCGGGTAGCGCATGCGGCCTTCGTCGTTCTTGCCCTTGGCGGTGCTGATGCAGATCAGCGTGTCGTGAGCATCGTGATCCTCCTCGCGGAGGAAGTGGGCGTCGTTATCGCCCACCAGCGGCAGTTGCAGTTCGCGGGCCAGGCGGATCAGCAGCGGGTTGATCGCGTTCTGCTCCGGGACGTGGTGCTGGATCTCGACGTAGAACCGCGGCGGGGCCGCGCGGTCGGCGTTGAAGACGCGATCGTGCCAGCGGGCGCTCTCGACGGCCGCCTCCCAGAACTTCCGGTCTGCGCTCCGGTGGAACGCCAGAAGGTGCTCGCCGATCTCGCTCCCCAGGTGACCGTTGATGGCGATGAGGCCGGTGCTGTGCTTTTCGAGCAATACGCGATCGATCCGCGGCTTGTAGTAGAAGCCCGTGAGGTAGGCCTCGCTCGCCAGCACGAGGAGGTTGTTCCACCCCTCGTTATCCTGCGCCAGCAGCACGAGGTGGTACCCGCCCTCCCCCCCGCCGCTGTAGGTCCGGTCCTGACGCGGCTTATCGGGCGGGGTGACGTACGCCTCGGTGCCGAGGATCGGCTTGATCCCCTTCTCCTTGCAGGCCTGGTAGACGGCCACGGCGCCGAACAAGTTGCCGTGGTCGGTGACCGCGACGGCCTTCATCCCCAGTTCCGCGATCCGTGCGACCAGTTTCTCCACCTGGTTCCCGCCGTCCAGCAGCGAGTACTCGGTGTGCAGGTGCAGGTGAACGAACTCACCGGGTTTGGCGCGGGGGGCGGACATCGCAACGACCTTCCGTGGCTTGGAGCGCCTCCAGCGTAGCCGGGAACCGTCCGGTAAGACGACACGCGAACCCCGTGCATTTTTCCCCGCGTCCGCGAACACACCATGGGCTCCCGCGCACATCGCATCCCCGGCGCAGG
This sequence comes from Phycisphaerales bacterium, assembly GCA_905339235.1. Lineage (GTDB taxonomy): Bacteria > Planctomycetota > Phycisphaerae > Phycisphaerales > UBA1924 > RI-211. The sequence continues at coordinate 41,487 of CAJPFG010000005.1, read as the reverse complement.
CGACGGTTCGGCGCGCGTCTCGGTGCGTTCTTTCTCGCCCCGAGCGCCTTTGCATGGCACCTTTCCCATGACGCACGACGCGTCACCGGCCGGTTTCAGAGACCGGCACGAGACAACCGCAAAAAGGAGTGAGAGATGAAGACCCGAATCGCCGTGCTCGCCGCCGCAGCCCTCGCCGGTATCGCCAACGCCGACGTCATCGATGCCCGCTTCACGGGCACGCAGAAGGGCGGCACCGTACGCGTTGACTCCCCTTATTTCGACGGGAACGTCTTCGCCGGGCAGCTCAAGCACACCCTCAGCAACGGCCCGGCCGAACTCAACGGCAACTGGATCACTTACTGCACCGATCTGGCGCAGCACGTCACCTCCAACACCCGCTCGTACGACATCGTCCCGCTGAGCCTGCTCCCCGACAACGTTCCCATGGGGGCTGACAAGGCCTCGGCGATCCGCGACATGTACATCTTCGCCAACGGCTCGCAACTCACCACCACCACCAGCAACGACCTCGCCACCGCCTTCCAGTTGGCCGTGTGGGAAATCATCGTGGACTTCAACAACGTCCCCGAAGCCGGGTACGGGCTGAGCATGACCTCGGGCGACTTCCGTGCCCGCAAGACCAGCGGCAACCCCCTCTCGTCGGGCGTGATGACCCAACTCGGAAACCTGTTCGGAGCGATCGGCGATGCACCCCAGAGCCAGATCGCGCTGCTGGGTATCCGCAGCGGCGATTACCAGGACCAGATCATTCCGGTTCCGGCTCCCGGGGCCGCGGCCCTTGCGGGAATGGGCGTTCTGCTGGTCGCCGGTCGGCGGCGCGAGAAGGCCTGAAGAAAAACCACCGCCAGGTCTGGCGCACACACTCCTCCCGCCGAGCGTCACACCCGCTCGGCGGGTTGCATTTTGGGGTCAGGCGGAGGACCTCGCACACGCGAACCCGCGGCCGGCTCGACCGTAGAATCGGGTGTGTTCCGGATGTCCACCATCCGTTCGTGGTCGGGAGGGGCTTCTTCCTGGGCCGCGACCCGCCCATCGCGTCGAGCACGGCTCGGGGCGTTCGCGTTGCTCGCGGCGGGCACCCTGCTCGGGCTGATCGTGCTTGTTCCCCTGATGCTGCTCGGAGCGATGGTCGCGATTCTGGGGTTCCTGTACGTCCTGATCCGGAGAGTTCTCGTAGGTGCTCGCGAGCCCAACGGTGCGCTCGACGGGCGGCGCAACGTGCGGGTCATTGATCCCGCGGAGCGAGTTTCAGAATCGGAGGGGTAGGGTGCCCCGGTGTCCCAACTTCGATTACGACCTGGGGGCATTTCGGGCGCCGCCGCGATATCGGCTGGATGCTGGTCTTTACGCCCTGGCTGACGGCGCTCATCTCATGCCTGGTCGGGACGGCGCCGTACGCGAGGGTGCCGCGAGTCGGTCGGCCCGGCGCTGGGCTTGGGGCTGGCGGTTTCGGCGGCGTTTCAGGCCTGCGTCCTGCTGCTCATTCTCGTCATTGTCGCGCGATCGCCCCCGCGGGCGGGGCGGAGGGCTCCGGCTTCACGTACAGCGTCTGCGTCGGATAGGCGAAATCGACGCCCAGGTCCTGGAATCGCTCCGCCAGGAACAGATTCACCTTTTCCTGCGTGTCCATGTAGGCGTTGTAGTCCGGGACTTTCATGAAATACACCGCCTCGAAGTCTAGAGACGAGGCCCCGAACTTCTGGAAGTGTGCGCGATCGAACCGCGTGTTGGGCTGGCTCTCGATCGCCTCGCGGATCAGCCCGGGGATTCGCCGGACTTTCTCGATTGGGGTCTGGTAGACCACGCCTAACGAGAACAGCACCCGCCGCTCCTGCATCCGCTTGAAGTTCCGGACGCGGCTGCCGAGCAGGTCGGAGTTGGAGATCACGAGTTGCTCGCCGGAAAGGGCCCGCAGCCGGGTCGTTTTGATCCCGATGTTCTCCACCGTTCCCATCTCGGTGCCGACGATGATGAAATCGCCCAGTTCGAAGGGCTTGTCGAGCGTGATCGAGAGCGAACCGAACACGTCGCCCAGGATCTTCTGCGACGCCAGGGCCACCGCGATGCCGCCGATGCCCATGCCCGTGATCAGCGCCGTCACGTCCACGCCGAAGTTGTCCATCGCGATCAGGGCGATCATGGCGTACACCGCCAACAGCACCAGGAACCGCACGGCCGCCATCGACGCGCGGAGCGTGGACTCGGCCGCCTCCGCCGTCGTGCTGGTCTGCCGGCTCAGGAACAGCACCAGCGCCCAATCGGCCACCACCGTCGCCCAGATCGCGACCTGCGCGCCCAGCAACGCGATCACGAGGATGTCGGCGGCCCGCGCGACCCCCGCCGGCAGGTCCAGCCCCCGGAGCCCGCCGGCCAGGGCCACGGCGGCAATGATCAGCACGCTAGTCTTGAGAATCAGGCGCAGCCCCAGATCCCAGAGCAGCGTCTTGTGGGTCGCGTGAAGTCGCTTCGCCCGCGCGAGCAGAATCCCGCGGGCGAATGACAGCACGACGAAGATCGCCGCGACCGCCACCAGCGCCACCGCCCAGGCCGCCAAAGTGTTGTTGAGGAAGTGATTGGCTTCCAGCCAGGGCACGGCGTCTCCCAGCAGACCGCCGGCCTGTTCGTACAGCCCGGTGACCTTGTTCGCCACGCCGTTCGCCACGCCGTCCGCCACGCCGCTACTGCCCGCCGGTTGAAGGTCTGTCTGCATGATCGCCACTCCGGTAGAGCCGGCCCGACTGGATTATTCGCGCTCGCCGGCGGGTTGGATCAGCCGCGTCCATCCCGAGAGCAGATTCTTCGTGATCTGGCCCGGAGCGCCGATGCCGATGCGCTCGGCTTCCACACGAGTGACCGGTAGCACACCCCAAGAGGAGTTGGTGAGGAACATCTCCTCTGCGCCGAGCACGTCCTCGAGTGTGAGCATGCGACGGCGGCAGGCCACGCTTTCCGCAAGGGCCCAGTCCATCACCCACCGTCGCACGATTCCCGGCAGCACCGGGCTGGGGAGAACGCCCCGCACCGAACCGTGCGTGGGCACGACTTCGGCGGAACTCTCGGCGCCGGCACGCGCGGCATCGACCTCGGCCGCGACCTCCTGTTCTTCGCCGCGGGCGATGGGGGTGATCAGCGCTCCCGCCTTGACGACGAAGACGTTGCTCACGCACCCGCCCACCAGATGGTTGGTCACGCCGAAGACCAGCGCTTCACCTGCGCGCTTCGCGGCGGCGCCCTGGAGTTCCCGGAGCCGCGTCCAGTAGTTCAGGGTCTTGTGCCCCTGGGTCGATTCGAACGGGCTCACGCGCAGATCGGCGAGGGTGACCAGCACGCCCTGATCGAACATCTCCCGCGGATACTCGGTCGCTGGCTGGCCCACGATCATCAGCGTGGGTTGCTGGGCGCGGGGCTCACCGCCGCCGGTCCGGCCCAGCAGATTCAGGTCGCCGCCGGTGATCGTCAGCCGCAGGCGCAGCCTGGGAACCTGCGGGGCCGACGCGGCCTCGCGGTCAGCGGTGCGCTGAACCGCCTCGGTAAGGGCACCAAGCCGGAGTGAATCGGAAAGGCCCAGGTCCCGCGCGGATGCGCTCAGGCGCGACAGGTGCTCGGCCAGGTGGAGCACCCGCACTCGCTCTCCGTCGCGCACGCCGAGCATGGTCTCGAACAGGCCCACGCCGTGCTGCAGGCCGGCATCGAACGCGGACACCCTTGCGTCGTGACGCTCGACGAACGCGCCGTTGAGGAACACGGTTGCCATGCGGCGAAACGTATCCCACGCCCGGCGGCGCGGCCTCGCGAAGTCCCGGAATTCCCTGTCGATGCCCGGCGCTCGATGAGTTCAAGCGCCCCCGGAGTCATGGGAGTATTCCCCCGAGGACGCCGTGCGAGAATGAACCCGGGTCCCCTCTCGAGTCCCCGGGCCCCTCCTCTCCCATCCTCCTCGACTCACCTCAATCGGGCGCGGACGATCGCGGCCCCGCCGGAACAACGCGCCGGGAACAGCCCCGCGGCCCGCGCCGCGCCCGTGATCACACTCTCTTCGCCGGAACCACCTTCAGCACGAACCGTGCCGGCCCGCGCTCATCTGGACAACGCGGACGCTCTGCTCTACGCACCTGTCGCGGCGAGGTTGCCCGGAATTCTCGGTGAGCGCTCACGATCGCTGCTCACGGGCACGGCCCGCCGTTGACGACCTGCTCGATCGCCTCGACGTCGAACCCGTTCTCGGAACCATCGCGGTTGAAGTCCGCGGAGGGCTGGCAGAAATCGGCCAGGTCGCCGTTGACCGCTCGCTCCATCACCTCGATGTCAAAGCCGTTGAGCGCGCCGTCGCAGTTGACGTCGGCGTCGCAGGTGTGCTCCATCACGCCGCCGGTCACGACGATCGCGAAGCCCTGGGCCCCGACATTGACGCCGCTCCCGGAGACTTCGATACTCCACTCTCCCGCTTCGGGAGCGCTGAGCAACACCTGCTCGAGGTTGTTCAGCGGGTCGGCCGCGCCGCCCGGAACCGATTCGCCCCCCGCGAAGACGTTGCCGAGATAGACGGCTCCCGAGGGAGACACGGCCCGCAGGTCCAGGTCGTTGACGGGCACGTACGTGGCGTTCACCTCGGCGGGTGCATCGGCCCAGGCCAGCGTGATCTTGAGAGACTGGCCGGACTCGACATCCACGCGGAGGGTGCTCGCCTGGCCGGTCACGATCGCGCCGGCCGTGTCGTTGCGAACATCCCGAACCACCAGGCGCCTCGAATCGCCTGCGAAATACAGGCCGTTGTCCGCGAGCACGCGCCCCCACCCCTCGCGGTTCGACGGGAAGCCCGACTCGCCGGTGATATCCACCGCCGAGTTCACCAGCGTCGCCTTTACCAACTGTCCGCTTGGAGCGAACGAATCGGACCCGCCGGCGGCTCCGCCGGGGTAAAAACCGTCCGTGTAATACTGGCGCACCAGGGCCGCGGTCCCCGCCACCGCCGGGCACGCCATCGACGTTCCCGACAGCCCGGCGAGCCCGCAGCCGGCGGACCCCGACGCCGAGAAGATTGCGCAGCCGGGCGCCATGATCTCCGGCTTGCGCCGCCCGTCCTGCGTCGGGCCCGCGCCGCCGAAGCACCAGTTGTTCTCGCTGGGCGCGTTGGAAGTCGCCGCTACCGCGAGGCTGTTCTTCGCGTTCTCCGGGTTGGTCACCTGCGAGGAATCGGAAACCGCGTGCACGATCAGGATGTCCTGGTAATCACGGGAGACCGAATCGATGCCGCGGCAGCCGCCGTCGTAGGCCCGGGTCCAGTCCGCGCCCCAACTGTTGGAGTGAATGCGGGCACCTTGCTGCGTGTGCAACTGGTGCACCCCGTACACGCTCTCTTCGGTTGGGGAGGGGTACCCGGAGTGCACCAGTTTGGCAAGATATGCAATCCCCCGCGTGTCGCCCCAGTCGCCTCCGTCCCCCACGGCCGTGCACGCCACGTGCGTGCCGTGGAGGTTGTACCCAAACGTCGTGTTGTACGCGAGGATCTTGCGGTGCAGGGGCCCGATCGGGTTGACCGGGTCGTAGAACGCGCAGTGATTGACCGCCACTTTGCCGTCGATGATCCCCACGACCTGCCCGGTGCCGGCCAGGCCATGGTCGTAGAGCGTCGTGACGCCGGACTGATCGCTCTGCACCACCCATCGGGTCGTCGCGTTGCTCCGTTCCAGATACTCCGCGGTCTCTTCCACGAACTGAACATCGGGGAGCCCCGCCAACGCGCCGACCCCGGCCCGGGGCATCGCCGCGTGAAGGCACGCGGAACCTCCCACCATTTCGATCAGCCCGATCTGCACGCCCTCCATGGCGCTCAGCGAGGCCAGCGTCCCTTCGGCCCCCGAGCCGGCGAACAGCCACACGTTCACGACGACCTTCCCCTCCGCGGCGATGGCCAGCCGTTGGTCGGTCGTCACGATCCGCGCGCCGTTCAACAACTCCGGCTCGATCTTCCACTCGTCCCGGTATTCGCCCGCCCACGTCACGAAGCCCAGGCCCAGCACGGCCGCGGGATTCACCGCGGGCGCCTCCACAATCAGCCCGTGCCACGGCAGGTAGCCCAGCACCCGAATCCCGATCCCGCGGAGCGCGGCCTCGCGGCCCGGCGACATCGGGCCGTCGAGAGTGAACACGTACCGCCCGGCCCCGAAAGCCTCGCCCAAGAGACGATCCGGAAGCAGGCGAGTGTCCACGTCTCCGGTGCGCAGGTTCAGCACGCGCTCACGGGCCGTTACGATCTGGGCCACGTCATCGGCGCGGGCGAACGAACCGGCCGCGGCCGAGAGCACGGCTGCAGCCAAGACTGTCCCGGTTCGAACGGGCCGCGAACGCATCAGAACTCCATCGACTTCAAGTAGTGCTTCCGTGAACGAACGTCACAATAACCGGGGCACCAGCCCGCGAACTCAGTTAAGTACGCGGACCTGATGTCGCGAGATTCGCCTCGAATCCCACAATCCCGGAAAGTCGGCGAATGTATGGGTCAGGCCGCCTGCGGGGATGGCATATCGAGCAGGCGTGAAACGCCCAGCCGCCAAGGGGCCGCGCCTCCGCCCTCGAAACTCCGCATCGCTTCCGCGCGGGTCGTGGCCAGATTGAGATATCGGTCCAGCCCGGTGGAGCGGATCAGGTCCTGCTCGCGGGGGGGGATGCCCAAAACGAACAGCCGACCCCCGAGTTTCTCGCACTGCCGGGAGAGTTCGATCAGCGTGTTGATCCAGGAGCAGTTGAACCGCCCGACGCCCGCGACTTCGAGCACGAGCCTCCCCCCCACTTCCCCTATGAGTTGCCGGAGGTACCGCCCCATCACCTTGGCCTGAGGTTCGTGGATGGTCGGACAGGCAAGGCTCACGATCGCCGCATCGCCGACGCGGCTGAGGGTGAACATGGTGTCCGGCAGTTGGTGCGTCTCCTGGATCGCAAACATGTGGTGTTCCTACGCGTGCGCGAGGCTCGCCCCGGTTTCCGCCGGATACGGCTTCGTGCCCCCAAACTGTCCAAAACAAGGTGGGGTCCGGCACGCAAGTGACACAAACAGAATGGGTTACGAACTCCGGCCGCAACGGCCAGAGCGCCTGGCGCGGTTGCGCGAAGAACGCAGGTTGCGCAGGCAGGTCCGCTAGTCTCGCCCGCGAGAGTGGCAAACGACGGAAATCACGGCTATCAACATCCCCAACCGGAGCACCGGCGACCACCGGTTCCAGCACTCCCGGAAGAAACACGGAGTCGGCATGAGCGAGGCGTTGATCAGGCTCGAGAAACTCACCAAGCGGTTTGGATCCGGCGCGGGGAGCATCCTCGCCGTGGACGGCGTCACCTTCCAGGTTTCCCCGGGTGAAGTTCTGGGTTTCCTTGGACCCAACGGCGCCGGCAAGTCCACCACCATGAAGATGGTCACGGGCTACCTCGCCCCAACCTCGGGCAAGGCCGTGGTGTGCGGGCACGATGTCGTCGAGGATCCGATCGCGGTGAAGGAAAAGGTGGGGTACCTGCCGGAGGGGGCCCCCGCGTACCCGGACATGACCCCCGAGTCGTTTTTGCGCTTCGTCGCCGATGTCCGAAGGCTGAAGGGCGAAGCCCGGCGTGCGGCGATCGACAAGGCGGTGGCGCGGGCCCAACTGCAGGGCGTCATGCGGCAGCCCATCGACACGCTCTCCAAGGGCTTCAAGCGCCGCGTGGGGCTGGCGCAGGCGATTCTGCACGAGCCGCCGGTGCTCATCATGGACGAGCCCACCGACGGGCTGGACCCCAATCAAAAGCACGAGGTGAGAAAACTGATCCGGGAAATGGCCCGTGAGGGCGGACGCGCCATCGTGCTCAGCACGCACATTCTCGAAGAGGTCGAGGCGGTCTGCACCCGGGCGATCGTGATCGCCCGCGGAAAGGTCGTCGCCGACGGAACGCCCGCCGAACTCGCCGGGCGCTCGCGGTATCACAACGCCGTAACGATCACGCTGATCCCTCCCGCGGGCGTAATGGTGTTCGACGAACTCTCTCGCCTGCCCGGGGTTGCGGGCGTGGAGGACGGCGGCGCCATGCAATCGGCCGATGGCGTGAAGGTCACCTGCACGGTTCTGCCGCACAAGGGCCGCGAGATCGCCGGCCAGGTCGGACAGTTCGTGCGCACGAAGAACTGGCGGATGGACCTGTTGCGCGTCGAGGGTGGACGCCTCGACGATGTGTTCCGGGATCTCACGGCGAACAAGTCAAAGGGATAAGGGCGGGCGCGACAGGGATACATTCCCGCGCGAGTGTGGAGAAGATTCATGCGAGGTTGGTTACCGATCTTCAAGCGCGAACTCTCGGGCTACTTCGTCACGCCCGTCGCGTACGTCTTCATCGTGATCTTTCTGGCGCTCACCGGCGTCTTCACCTTCGAAATCGGCAGTTTCTACGAGCAGGGGCAGGCCGAACTGCGGACATTTTTCGGCTTTCACCCCTGGCTCTACCTTTGCCTGATCCCGGCGGTCGCGATGCGACTCTGGGCCGAGGAACGCAAGGGCGGCACGCTCGAACTGCTGATGACCCTTCCCGTGACCCGGGCGGGCGCGGTGCTGGGCAAGTACCTCGCGGCGTGGGCCTTCTGCGGCGTGGCGCTCCTCCTCACCATCCCCATGTGGATCACCGTGAACTGGCTGGGCGACCCGGACAACGGCGCCATCGCCGCGGCGTACGTCGGGAGTTTCCTCCTGGCCGGCGGGTTCCTCGCCATCGGCTCGGCGGTGTCCGCGGGCACCCGAAGCCAGGTCATCGCCTTCATCGTGAGCGTTGTCCTGTGCTTCGGGTTCCTCCTCGCGGGTTACGGCCCGGTGATCAACTTCTTCACCGGCTGGGCTCCCCAGAGCATCCTCGAGGCGCTGGCCTCGTTCAGTTTTCTCACGCGGTTTGATTCCATCGCCAAGGGCGTGATCGATCTTCGCGACCTGATCTTCTTCGGGTCTCTTATCGCCGCCTGCCTGACGATCAACGCGGCACTTCTCGACACCGGAAAGGGGGAGTGACCATGAGCAAGCGACTCCAGGTCATCGTGCTCTTCGCCGCGTTGCTCGCGGGCTTCTTCGCCCTCAACATGCTGGCCGGTCGCCTCCTGACCGGCACCCGCATCGACGCCACCCAGGACTCCGTGTTCACGCTGACCAAAGGCTCCCGCAACATCGCCCGGTCCCCCGAGGAGCCCGTGAAACTCACGTACTACTTCTCGTCCAAACTCGCCCAGGGCCGACCCGAACTGGAGTCCTACGCGCGCCGAGTCCGTGAACTCCTGCAGGAATACGCCCGCGCTTCCAACGGCAAGATCAACCTCGAAATCATCGACCCCGAGCCGTTCTCCGAGCAGGAGGACAAGGCCGCGGCCGACGGGCTGGTCGGCGTGCCCGTCGGGAGCGGCGAGAACCTCTTTTTCGGCCTCGTCGGCACCAACAGCGTTGAGACCAAGGAAGTAGTCGCGTTCTTCGACCCGCGGAAGGAGCGGTTCCTCGAGTACGACACCAGCCGGCTGCTCTACTCGCTGGCGAATCCCAAGAAAAAGATCGTCGGCCTCATCAGCGGGTTGCCGCTGGAGGGCGGGTTCACCATTGACCAGCGCACCCGTCAGCCCGCGCAGACCCCCGCCTGGCGCATCGTGGACGAGATCAAGGGGCTCTTTGAGATCCGCTCGCTCTCCGACCCCGCCGAGATCCCCCTTGAGGTCGATGTGCTGCTGGTGGTGCATCCCAAGGCACTCACCGACCGCGCCCTGTACGCCATCGACCAGTTCGTGCTCCGCGGCGGACGCCTCCTGGCGTTCATGGACCCGCTTTGCGAAAACGACGACAGCGCCGGCCAGTTTTCCTTCGGCGCCGCGCGGGGATCCAACCTCACGAAACTCACCGACGCCTGGGGGGTGCAGATGCCCCCCGACAAACTCGCCGCCGACGACAGCATCGCCATGCGCGTCGGCGTGGGCGATCGCGGCAACCCGGAGGTCGTCCCCTACGTCGTCTGGCTCGGGTGTGGCGAAAAGTCACTCACAAAGGAAGATGCCGTCACCGGCTCGCTCAAGCAGGTCATCATGGGCACGGCCGGGTTCATCCAGCCCAAGGAAGGCGCCAAAGACCCGCTCACCATCACCCCGCTGATCCATACCACGCCCACCGCCATGATGCTCCCCAGCGAGGCCCTGAGCACACCCCCCGACCCCAAAGCCCTGCTCAAGAGTTACACGCCCGGCTCAACGCCGCTCACGCTGGTCGCCCGCCTGAGCGGCAAGGCGAAGACCGCGTTCCCCGACGGGCCGCCCAAGCCCAAGGAAGGCGAGCCCGCGGCCGAACCACCCAAGGCCACCCCGCTCACCGAGTCCGCGGGCGATGTCAATATCATCCTCGTCACCGACTGCGACATGCTCTCCGACCGCATGTGGGTGAGCGTCGAGAACTTCTTCGGTCAGCAGTTCGCCCGCAAGATTTCCGACAACGGCGACTTCACGCTCTCCGCCCTGGACAATCTGATGGGAAGCGCCGACCTCATCGCGATCCGCGCCCGGCGTGAGAGCACCCGCCCCTTCACGGTCGTCGAGGAGATGCAGCGCCGCGCCGAAAAGCAGAACCTCGCCGAGCAGACGGTGGCGCAGGCCAAGGTTGACGACCTCGTGGCGGAGATCAACAAACTGCAGGCCGCGCGTGACGACAAGGACGCTCGCTTCGTGCTCACCCCCGAGCAGGAGGCCAAGAAGGAGCAACTGAACAAGGAACTCGCCGAGGCTCGCAAGCGGCTCCGCGAAGTGCAGCGAAAACTCCGCTCGGATATCGAAACCCTCGGGGTACAACTCAAACTCCTCAACACCGCCGCCGTGCCCGTGGCAGTCGCCGTGTTCTCGCTGGGCCTGTGGTTCGTCCGAAAGTCCCGCCGCGCCGCGGCCGCGAAACCTGAATAACCGCTGCACCCCCACTCACCCTCTCCAGTCATGAAGCCACGCACTCTGCTCATCATCGTGATCGTCGCCCTGCTCGGTGTCCTCGCCGCGTCGTGGATGGTTCGGCGGTCGCGCGCCAGGGCGCCCGCGGCTTCGGCGGACGTTCTGTGCCCCGGCGTCGCCGCGCACGGGGATCAACTGGCCCGGATTGTCGTCCGCAAGAACAAGATCGACACAACCATCGAGAAGCGCGGCGACGCGTGGGTCGTCGCCTCCAAGGGCGGTTTTCCCGCCGAGCGCGAGAAGATCGTCACCCTCGTCCGCGCCATCGCCGAAGCCACCCTCGCCGAGGCGAAGACCGCGAAGCCCGATCTCTATCCACGCCTCCAGGTCGAGGACCCCGACGCCGAAGGCGCCGCCTCGGCCCTGCTCCGGCTCGAAGACGGCCAGGGCAAGCCCCTCGCCGCCCTGATCGTCGGCAAACGCGACAGCGCCGGCGGCGGACCCGACGAATCGCCGCGCGTCTTTGTCCGGCGCGTCGGCGAAGCGCAGTCCTACCTCGCCAACGGCGACATCCGCGCCGAGCACAACGCCATCGAGTGGATGAACCGCAATGTCGGGGAACTCAAGAACGAGCGCGTGCGCGACGTTTCGGTCCTTGCCTCGGGTCACGCTCCGCTCCGCATTCACCGGGCCACGCCCGACGCGCAGACCTTTGTCCTCGATGGAATCCCGGAAGGCCGCAGCCTCCGCGACGAGTACGTGCTCACTCGCCTGGCGTGGGTTTTGTCCTTCATGACGTTCGACGACGTCGCCCCGGCGGCTGACATTGAAACCAAGGTCGAAGGTGCCGGCGTCACCGAGTTCCGCTGTTTCGACGGACTCATGATCACGGTGCGGCAGGTTCAGAAGAACGCCAAGACGTGGTGCTCACTGGCCGCATCGTTCGATCCCCCGCCTCCCCCGCCGGCCAAGGAAGGCGAAACGCCCTCGCCGCCCGTCACCGAACCCGGCGAAGAACTCAAGAAGGAGATCGACACGCTGAACGCAACGTGGACGCCTTGGGTCTACCAGATTCCGGAATTCAAAGCCACGGTGCTCCGCAGTAACATGGAAGAACTCCTCAAGCCCGTCGAGCCGCCCAAGCCGCCCAGCGGTGAGACCCCGGCGCCACCCACGGCCCCCGGCGGCTGATCACGCCTTGCACCACTCGCGCCATGCGTCCCGCACCGCACTCTCGAACCGCCGGCAGAACCCCGGCCCGTCGCACAGCACCGAACCCGCCATCGCCGCCCGCAGCACCCGCCGATCCGCGCCAAGCCGCGCCCGATCCGCAGCGAGCGCCGCCGCGATCCGCACGTAGGCGTCCTCGCTCGTGGCGATCCATTCGGGCCTGCCCACGGCGTTGAGAATTGAAACGCCTACGCGTCCCGCGTGCGATCGACCGGCCAGCGTCACGACCGGCACTCCCATCCACAGGGCCTCGCACGTCGTGGTCGTGCCGTTGTAGGGCACGGGATCAAGGGCCACGTCGATCGCCGCGTAGGTCGCGAGGTGCCCGCCGCGCTCTTTCACCGGCGGCAGCACCTCGATCCTCCCCGCTTCCACTCCCGCACGGACCAGGCGGCCGTGAGTTTCCTCACGCAGCGCCGAGTCCTCGAAGTTCACGCTCTTGAGCACCAGCCGCGACGCCGGGGTTGCCAGCAGCACCCTCGCCCACAACGCGATCACGGCGTCGTTGATCTTCTGCGCCGAGTTGAACGAGCCGAACGTCATCGGGCGCACGGCCGCGCTGTCGAACGCCGGCTCGGGCGCGTCCATCGGCGGCTGGTAGCACAGAAAGCATGGGTCAAGCCGCAGCAACCGTTCCACCGCCAGCCCTTCGCTCCCCGCGGGGTCGGTGTGCGAGTCCACCACCCGCCGGTCGATCACGCGGAGGCCGGTGGTGTTGGGGTAACCCAGGTACGTCATCGATACCGGCGCCGGGCGGGTCAGCATCGCGCCCAGGCTGTGCGCCTGCGTGAGCCCCGAGAGTTCGATCACCACGTCCACGCGATCTTCCACGATCCGTTTCGCAAGCATCGGATCGGTCGCGGCGGACATGTCGTGCCACGCCGACACCATCGGCCGCAGCCGCGCCGTCACTTCGTCCTCCACGTAGTTGGTCTGGTACACGACGATCTCGATCGCCGCCCGGTCGTGGTGCCGCAGGATCGGCTCGACGAACCACGCCACCGAGTGCGACCGCAGGTCGGGCGAGACGAGCCCCACGCGCACTCGCCGCGCGGGATCTTGCGAGTTGGAGAAGGAGCGCTGCACTGCCGGATGCTGGCGCTCGATAATCTCTCCGAACCGCCGGTGTGCCGCGAACACCTCGCGCGGCTCAATCCCCGGCACGTAGTTCAGCACCAACGCCAACCCGCCCGCCGCGCCCGCGTTGCCCGGGTTGCTTTCGCACAACCCGCGGAGAATCGCGGCGGCCTCGTCCGCCCGCGCCAGGTTCAGCATCGCGCCAGCCAGCAGGCTCGATAGTTCCACGTCTCCGGGCGCCCGCGCCAACCCTTCGCGCACCAGCGCCGCCATCTCTCCGAACCGGCGCGATTCGCCCAGGATGTTCGCCAGAATACTCCGGGCGCGGGCGTCGCCGGGCGCCATCTCCAGCGCGCGCCGCAAATACTTCTCGCCCTTCGCGCCCTGGTTTTCCACGTGGCACAGCCACCCCGCACGAGCCAGCAGCGCCGAATCGCCCCCCAGGTCCGCCGCGCGGCACGCCCAGTGGAGCGCCTGCGGCATCTGGTTCGACCGTTCGCACAACTCCGACATCAGGGCCGCGGCCCCCGCGTCCTTCGGCGCCCCCTGCACCAGCCGCAGGCACGCCGCCCGCGCCGGCTCCAAACGCCCCTCCGCGAGCAGGCGCTGCACCGCATCAAACCTCGCGTCGGCGCGGCTCACGCCTCCCCCAGGCACCACCGCAGCACCGCCATCCGCACCAGGACTCCGTTGGTCACCTGGCGCATGATCACGCTCCGCGGCCCGTCGGCCACGGCCTCGTCCAGTTCGATCCCGCGGTTGATGGGCCCGGGGTGCATCACGATCGCGCCCTTCTTCATCCTGGCGGCGCGCTCGGGCGTGAGGGCGTAGAACGCCCGGTACTCGCGCACCGACGCGATGGGTGAGGCCCTGGGCGCCTCAGCACCGGCCGGCGCCGGAGTCTTTCCCTCGCCATGCCGCTCGAACTGAATCCGCAGCATCATGACCGCGTCCATCGCGCCCAGCACTTCGTCCAGCGATGACACGACCTTCACGCCCAGTGACTCGAACGATTTGGGCGCCAAGCCCGGCGGGCCCGCGCACACCACATCGGCCCCGAGCGTCGTGAACGCCGCCATCGCCGATCTCGCCACCCTCGAACTCGCGATGTCGCCCACGATCGCGACCTTCAGCCCGGCGAGGTCAAAGTCCTCCAACCGGCCCTTGGCCTCGGCCAGCGTGTACGTATCCAGCAGCCCCTGGGTCGGGTGCTCGTGACGCCCGTCGCCCGCGTTGATCACCGGCGGCCGCACCGCGCCGGCGATCATCGCGCTGCTCCCCGCCTGCTTGGCCCGCACGACAAACGCCGCGACGCCCATGGCCTCGACGTTTCGGGCCGTGTCGATCAACGTTTCTCCCTTGCTGACGCTCGAAATCCCGCCCAGCAGGTCCACCACCCCCGCGCCCAGCCGCATGGAGGCGACCGAGAAACTCGTTCTGGTTCGTGTGGAATCCTCGAAGAAGAGGTTCGCGATGACCCGCCCTCGCAGGCTCTCTCCCAGGTCCGTTCGGCCCGAAATGTCACGCGTCGCGCCCAGCAACTCGCGAAGCGTCTGGGCGGGCACACTCTGCAGCCCCAAGAGGTCTTTCCCCATGGTGTCCCTCGATGTCCTGGCCGCCGCCTTCGCCGCGCGTTTGCCCATGGGGCGAGTGTACCTTCCCCGCGCCGGATGTTCCGTCAGTACGCGCGGCGGTCGGGAGGGTTCCTTTGATCCTCCTCCATCTGCCACCGGAACTGATCCACCCGCTCCACGTCCGGCATCGGGTACCCCGCGGGGATCTCCACGCCCTCCGGCGCCCAGGCCCGGGCGTGGATCACCCGCCACGGCTCCACCCCGCCCTCCAGCCTCACGGTCACCATCTGGTACACGGGTTTGCCGTCGGCCCCGGGCCCGACCTCGGGCATCGGTCTCAGCACGTCCACCGTCGCCGAGTCAAACCTCATCCACACCCGCGAGATGTGAAACACCGGATTCGGACCCGCTTCATTCGCCGGAGCAATCGGCTCGCACCGCGGCCCGATCTCGCGCACCAGCCGCTTGTAGAAACTCTGCCTCAGCCCCCGGGGCGGATTCACCACCATCGCGTAGGGCACCTCGAGCGCCCCCTGCTCCTTGGCGCTCCTCGCCTCGTAGTTGAAGTCCCCGGGCGGGTACCGCGTCGCCACGTACCGCACGGCTTCCACCATGCACGACACCGCCGCGGGCTTGTTGGGGTTCTCCGGAATCCCGCGGGCCGTGGGAACGCCCGGAGAGGAGACATACTGCTGGCACCCCGCGATCGCGCACAAGCCAAGAACCACAACGCCGCCGAAGATCCTGTTCATGTCATCTTCCCTGATTCGCCGAGCGAGCCTCATGCTCGCGGTTTGGAGTTCGCCGCCGCCACGGGCTATGGGTACTCCCATGCCACCGAAATCCTACGATCTCCACAACCACTATGACACCATCCTCCCGCAGATTCGTCCTCGGCGTTTCGGGTGCGTCCGGCGCGCCCTATTCCCTGCGGCTCCTCGAACTGCTCCTCGCGGCCGGGCACGAGGTGCATCTTGTCGTCACCGAATACGGAAGGCGCCTGCTCCAAGATGAGTCGGGGGTCAGGAACCTCACGCTGGACGACCTCGCGCCGGCGATCGTGAAGGACCCGGGCCAGGCCGCACACCGCCTGATCATCCACCCCAATAAGGACGTCGGCGCCGTGATCGCCTCCGGCTCGTTCCTCCACGACGGCATGGTCGTGCTCCCCTGCTCCAGCACGTCTCTGGGCGCCATCGCGACCGGGAGCGGGTCCAACCTGCTCTGCCGCGCCGCGGCCGTGTGCCTCAAGGAGCGCCGCCCCCTCATCATCTGCCACCGCGAGATGCCCCTCTCGCTGATCGACATTCGCAACATGGAGACGCTTACACTCGCCGGCGCCACGATCTGCTCCCCCAACCCCGGCTTCTACCTCCACCCCAAGCGCGTCCAGGACCTCATCGACTTCGTCGTCGGCAAGGTGCTCGACCACCTGCGCGTCCCCCACAGCCTTCAAACCCGCTGGCAAGCCGCGGCCAACCCACCCCCCTTCCCAGAAGGAAGGGGCAGGGGGAAGGGCGACGAATAGCCCTGCGCGCCCGGCTCACCAAAGGGACAATCGCCCGCACGCTCAGTTCGGCAGCGGCGGCGGATCATCGTCCGACCCCGTGCCGCTGAAGTACGCGTTGTGCGGCGGGTCTGCACCGCCCGACGACCCGTACGACCCGTCCGCGGCGTAGCGATACCCAAGATCGTAGAGGCTCATCACCCCGGCGTGCGCATCCGCGAACATGCACACGACCTTCCCGTCGTGCCGAGCCTCCACGCCGTTGCGGTACGGCGCGCTCGCCATGTCGCCCGCCGCCGTCAGCCGCGGCGGGTCGATACTGAACGCTTCGTTCCCGATCTCCGCCTCACCCCGCCCGTCGTTGTTGTACGGAAGGCGCGCCGACGGCGCGAACGCCGCCGCGGTGCCCAGCGAATCGCCCGCCACGAACGTCTTCGAGGGCGCGGCGATCTTCGAGCGGTACACAGGGAAGTTGTGGAACTTGCCGTTCGTCACCCGCGAGTTGCCCAGGAACTGGTAGTTGTACCCGTACGAGGTGTTCCGCTCGTCCGAACGATCCGGCGTGAACGGGCACACGAACACCGGGCTCTCGTAGTCCTGGCGGTCCGAATCCGTCCGCGGCTCCGCGAACGCGTACATACCCGCGAACTGCCCCAGCCGGACGATCCACGTCGGCCGGTACTTGAGCCCGTTGCCCACCTCGTACGAGTTGGCCGGGTTCGACATCCCGCCGGGCAGGTTGGCCGCTCGCGCCGGGACCATCACGTCGCGGCTGGCGTCGGCGTACATGGTCCAGCCCAGCACCAACTGGTGCATGTTGTTGAAGCACTTGGTGGTCTTGGCGGCCCGTTTCGCGCCCCCGAGCGCGGGGAGCAGGAGGCCGATCAGAACCGCGATAATCGCGATGACGACGAGCAGTTCGATCAGAGTGAAGGCACGAAGCCGCATTCCGCGCAGTCTACACGAAGCCACCGCGCGATCAAGACGGTTGGCGCCGTACCCGACGCGCCGCCGCGAGCACCCCCAAGGCCAGCACCCCGCCGACGGACGGGGCCGGAATCGTCGCCACCAGCACCGCCGACTCGTAGTTGGTGAAGTGGGCCGTGAAGACGATGCGTCCCTGATCATCGAGGGAGTTGGGATGCCCATCCTCGCCGCCGCCCGAGACGACCCCATCCATGCCGTTGAGGTCGATGGCGCGAATGGTGCGGAAGACTCCCGGCAGCACCTCGATGGTCTGGCCCGTGTATGCAATCAGGATGTTCCCGGCGATCGGGTCCCACCCTGCCACGGCAGTCGTCGCAGGAGAGGTCGGGAACGTCAGCGCGGCCACGAGTTGGTTGGACGCGTTCATGCCAATCGTGTCGGTGATGACCAGCGGTTGGCCGAGGTTGGTCGGCCAGACGGACGAGAGAGGGTCAAAGGCAAGACGAAGGTCGCTGATGTCGTTTCCCACACAAACACCGCGCCGGGACTGATCCGCAAATGCGACCTCGCCACTGCCCGAGAGCAGCACCCGAGAACCTGCAAGATCGCTGACGGTGAAGAACTGACCGGAAGACCCCGGCTTTGGGTCTCCTGTCTTGGCGACAAACAGGGTCCCTTCATCGCCGATTCGAACTACTCCAGATCCTGTAGTGCTGCCGCCAACACGGAGACTCACTGAGAGCGCGGCATCGTCATGGTTATTCAGGCCGACAGGCCAGGTCGGCGAACCAGAATACGCGTAAATTCCGGAAGGCGCCATGACCGTTGATGGCATCCCAGGAGCGGGTTCACCGGTTCGGAGGATCAACCTCAACTCTCCAGCCTCTCGAGCCGCAATGGCTCCGCCGCCAATGTCAAGTCCTACTCCAAACACCACTGTTCCCAGGTCGTTGATGCTCGTCACGCTGATCGGGTTGTGAATCAGGCCGCCATCTATCACCGTGCGCGGGTTTGGGTCCGTGCCGTATGCTCTTGCGAGCAACGAGAGTCCGTCGGTATCAGCCGTGAGCGTGGCCAGAAAGCCGTAGGAACCCGGCTGATTCGAGTTCGAGACGTATGTGGTAAGCGAAGTGATTCCCGATCCCGAGTATGACCAGCGTCGGATGGGGCCGTAGTAGTCGCTATCCATCCAGCTTTCGGATGGCCAGTAAGGACGAAGCACGCTGCCCGGGGTCATGCCCGGTACCTGGTCACCCTTTCGCATCACCATCTGCACTGAATGATCCTGAACGGTCAGCAGCGCTTCGTTATTCAGGCTGGTCACACCTTCGCCCGCGAACCTCGCAAAGAACGCAACCCGGCCGTCTCCCCCAACCCGCACCAGCGATTCGTACGAAAACACCGGCGTGATACCAGGGATGCCTACTCCGTCGCTGAAGCCCCACGCAACTATCGGAGCACCCGATCGCCCACCGATGATCCTCGTGCGCACCGACTCGCCGGCTATCGTCCTCGTCCGAAAGGCGATGTGGCCGTTGTCGATTCGAGGGAGCGTTCTACCTTCGTACATCCCGTCAAACGTCGCGAACACCTCCCCCGGCGATCCCCCCGGCACCGGCTGCCCCGTCATCGCATGCACCAGCAGCCCCTGCCCGGTCGCCGTGCACGTGCAGGCCGCACAGAGCCCAAGACCCAGTGTCCACGAACACATCGCCGTTCGCATCGCCGATCCTTCCAGTTCTGCAGCCCGCCAGCGTGGCCAGAACGGCCACACGCGAGCATACAGCCCGGTTCTCTCCACGGTTGCAGGATCGGCGCAATTCCATGCCGCGGGTCGACTTCACCCGGCGTTTCCCTCGGGAAGCGCGAGCCGCCGTCCGTCCGCGTCGTCGCGCACCGCTTACTTCGAAAGCCCGAATCTCCCCCCATCCCAATCCACTCTCGCAGAATCCCCCGCCCCGAACTCGCCCGCCAGGATCCGGCTCGCCAGCACATTCTCGATGCGCTGCTGGATCGTGCGCTTGAGCGGACGCGCGCCGTACTGCGGGTCCCAGCCTTCGCTCGCGAGTTGCGCCTTGGCCGCGTCCGTCAGGTCCAGTGTCATCCCGCGATCCTTCAGCCGCGACCGCAGGCGCGCCAACTGGATCTCCACGATTTGCCCCAGCGCCTCCCGCCGCAACTGGTGGAAGACCACGATCTCGTCGATGCGGTTGAGCAGTTCCGGACGCATCAGCCCGCCCGTCACGGTCGCCGCGGCCCGGCTCATTACGTCCGTCACGCGCGGCGGGAGCCCCGCGGCCTTGCCGAACTCCTCCGCCGCCATCCCCGCCGGCCCGCGCCGCAGCATCTCGCGCATCGCCGCCTCGATCTCCCAGTCCTCCGCGCCGCCCGCGGTGAGTTCCTGGATCTGCGCGCTCCCGTAGTTGCTCGTCATCACCACGATCGCGTTCTTGAAGTCCACCGTGCGGCCCTGGCCGTCCGTCAGCCGCCCGTCGTCGAGAATCTGCAGCAGCACATTGAACACATCCGGGTGCGCCTTCTCGATTTCATCGAGCAGCACCACGCAGTACGGCCGCCGCCGCACCGCCTCGGTCAGTTGCCCGCCCTCGTCGTAGCCCACGTACCCGGGGGGCGCGCCCACCAGCCGCGCTACCGCGTGTTTCTCGCCGTACTCGCTCATGTCGATCCGCACCATCGCCTCGTCGGTATCGAAGAGAAACTCCGCGAGCGCCTTGCACGTCTCGGTTTTGCCCACGCCCGTCGGGCCCAGGAACAGGAAACTCCCCACCGGGCGGTTGGGATCTCCCAGCCCGGCGCGGCTGCGTCGCACCGCGTCGCTCACCGCCTTCAGCGCGTGATCCTGCCCCACCACGCGCCGGCTCAGCATCTCCTCCATCCGCTGGAGTTTCTCGCGCTCGCCCTCCACCAATCGCGACACCGGGATGCCCGTCCACCGCCCCACCACCTCCGCGATGGCCTCGGCATCCACCTCTTCCTTCACCAGCGCATCGCCCCGGCTCTTGCGCGCATCCAGCCCCTTCTCCGCCGCCTTCATCTGCGCATCGAGTTCGCGCAGGTCGCCATAGCGGATTCTCGCCGCGGCCTCCAGATCGCCGCGGCGCTGCGCCTGCTCCAGTTCCACCTGCTTGCTCGCCATCTTCTCCTTGATCGCCTTGACCGCGTCGAGTTCCTTCTTCTCTTCCTCCCATCGCGCGGTCAGCGCGCGGTTCTGTTCCTGAAGTTCCGCGAGATCTCTGTTGATCCGGTCCAGTTCGCGTTTCGAGCCGGTTTCCTTCCCCGCGCCCCCCGCCTCGATCTTCACCGCCTCCCGCTCGATCTCCAACTGCATGATCCGCCGGCGCAACTCGTCCAACTCGCCCGGCATCGAGTCGTTCTCGATCCGCAGTTTCGACGCCGCCTCGTCCATCAGGTCGATCGCCTTGTCCGGCAGGAACCGGTCCGCGATGTACCGGTGGCTCAACTGCGCCGCCGCGAGAATCGCCTCGTCCTTGATCCGCACGCCGTGGTGCGCCTCGTACCGCGGTTTGAGCCCGCGCAGGATCGCCACCGTCTCCTCGACGCTTGGCTGGTCCACCAGGATGGGCTGGAACCGCCGCTCAAAGGCCGGGTCCTTCTCCACGTGCTTGCGATACTCATCCAGCGTCGTCGCGCCGATGCACCGAAGTTCGCCGCGAGCCAGCGCCGGCTTGAGCATGTTCCCCGCCGACACCGCCCCCTCGGCCGCGCCCGCCCCCAAGATCGTGTGCAACTCATCGATGAACACGATGATCTGCCCGTTGCTCGCCTGCACCTCGCGCAGCACGGCCTTGAGCCGCTCCTCGAACTCGCCGCGGAACTTCGCGCCCGCCAGCATCTGGCCCACGTCGAGTGCCATGATCCGCTTGTCGCGCATGCCCTCGGGGCAGTCCCCGTTCACGATGCGCAGCGCCAACCCCTCCGCGATCGCCGTCTTGCCCACGCCCGGTTCGCCGATCAGCACGGGGTTGTTCTTCGTCCGGCGCGACAGCACCTGCATGCACCGGCGAATCTCTTCGTCCCGCCCGATCACGGGGTCGAGTTTTCCCTGCTGGGCCTTCTCGGTGAGATCGATCGCGTATTTTTTGAGTGACTCGAATGTGCTCTCGGCGTTGGGGTCGTTTACATTCGTCACGCCGCTGGCCGCGCGGATCGCCTTCACGGCCTGCTCGAGCCTGGCCTTCTTCAGGTCCAGCATCGACAGGATGTCTTTCGCGGGCGAAGCGACCTCAACCAGCGCGAGCAGCAGGTGCTCGCTGCTGATGTACGCATCCCCCAACCGCTTGCTCTCCGCTTCCGCTTTCGAGAGCACCTCCATGATCTGGCGTCCGCCTGCCGCCGCGTTCCCCGAGGCGCTGGGCAGCCGTGACACTTCGGCGAGCACAACCTTTTCGACCCTGGACGGGTCGGCCCCGGCCTTCGACACCACGGCCCATGCCGGCCCGCCCCGATCCTTCAGCAGGGCCGCCAGAACGTGCAACCCCCCCACTTCCGGGTTTCCCCGGGACATCGCGTCCGCCTGAGCGTCCGCGAGTGCCTGCTGAGCGGTGTTCGTCATCTGGTCAGGTCGCATGGTGCCTCCCTGCGCTCGCGCGCCTCGAAACTGGGTTGCAACCGGTGCGCCAAAGGTGTCCTTTCCGCCGGGGGCTGATCCCTCGCCAGCCCCCGCCAACGCTTGGCCAGATGTATCGTGAGAAGGCTCACCCCGCCTCCTTGCCTCAAGGCACTGCCACTGCGGCAGCCTGTACCCGTGCCCCGGGGTTTTCGGGTATGATGGTCGCAGCGGGTCGCATTTGGGGTCCGAACGTGACCCTATCCGGATCGCGTCAAAACTTGACGCCCCAGCGCCGAACCGTTACAACTGACATCCCCTCCGTGGGCATTGGAGATACCGCCATGACGCTGCGTTCCGTTTCGTTGTGCCTTATCGCCGGCATGTCCGTGATCGCCGGTCTGGGTGGTTGCTCGTCGGGCGGCTCTTCGGCCCGCTCGATCCGCGGCAACATCACGCCCGAACTCAAGACCTACACCATGCGGCCCGCCGACGTGCGCAACATGAAGGCCCACACCAAGAACGCCAACTGGCGGCTCCTGCGCGACGATGCTTACCGCGCCATCCTGTACGAGCGCCCCTCCAGGCTTTCGCTCACCCCGATGCCGCACTGACCGCCGGGTGCAGGTCCAGAATACAGGAGGCCGCGGGACGATCCGTCCCGCGGCCTCTTTGATTTCATTCGCAACCGCGCTCCCCTTACGCCGCGGTGTACAGCCCGCGCGCCACCTTCGTGAACAGGTCCGTGTGCTTGAGCAGACACGCGTTCACGATGGTGCGGAAGTTATCGGCTTTGGTCTTGTAGCCGTCCTTCACCACCGCCTCGGCCGCCTCGGTCACGCCCATCTGTTTGCCCTTCAGCGTCGCGTGCAACGCCGCCGCGAGCGTTCCCGAGCGAACCGCGATCGGGCCCGAGCGCCGGGGCGCGCCCATTCCCAGCGCCTCGTACTGCCGGAGCTGTGATTCGATCTTTCCGATCTTCGCTACCAGGCGATCTCGCTCACGACGCAACTCCCCCGCTCTTCCCACGCGCCGTTCGAGTTCGCGCTTCAACGTCGCCGCGGGAATCGCGCTCAGACTGACCGTGCCGCCTTCTGCTCGCTTTGCCATTTCTTGCTCCAGTGTGCACCACCCGGCAACATCGGAACTGATGTCCGAGACAGGCGCTATTCCGCCACACGGATTCGTGTGGCCAGTAAGATATTACACATCTAAGCGGATGTGTACCTAGTTTCGATTAAGGAAAATTGGTCGATACCAAACGGTATCCTTCCTAATGGGTCTTCACACCCAGCCTTGACATCAGCGAGTCAAAGTGATCCAGGCCGTAGAACTCGAGCACGATGCGGCCGCGTTTTCCCCGGCGATCGGTCCCGATGCTGACCTTGGTTCCAAGTTGTTGCCCGATCTGACGTTGCAGATCGGCGAGCACCGCCAGCCGCGCCTCGTCCTTGGGATCGACCGGCAACCGCCCCTTGGTTCCCGCAGTCGCACCAAGAGATCCTCCGGCCTGAATCAGCCTCTCCAACGCCCGAACGCTCATCTCGTCATCGGTCGCCTTCTTTGCAAGGGTGATTCTCCCGGATCCTGACGGTGCGCCCAACAGCGCTTTCCCGTGCCCGGCCGACAACCGGCCCGACGAGATCAGCCCCGCAATCTCCGGCTCCAACTCCGTCAACCGGATGAGGTTCGCCACCGACGAGCGTTCCAGGCCCACCCGCTCCGCAAGTTGTGAATGCGAGAGCGCAAACCGCTCTCCCAGGCTCTTGAGCGCCCACGCCCGGTCCATCGGATTCAGGTCGTCGCGCTGGACGTTTTCCACCAACGCATGCTCCGCGGCCTGCTCGTCGCTCAACTCGCGAACCAGAGCCGGCAACCGTTCCAGGCCCGCCAACCGCGCAGCGCGCCATCGACGCTCACCCGCGACAAGTTCATACCCCCCACCGCTCGCGGGCCGTACGAGAATGGGCTGCAATACGCCCGATCGCCGGATGGAATCCGCCAGCCGCTGGAGCGATCCTTCGTCCATGGACTGCCGGGGCTGGAAGGGGCTCGCAACGATGGAATCGACCCGAACTTGCGTAAGGTCCGATAACGCGTCACCCACAACCTGCTGATGCGCCGATTTTAGTTCGGCCGCCGCGCTTGGGAGCCGGGAATGTGGCGCGGCCGGAACGTCGACCGGCGCCGGGATGTTCAACAGGCTGCTCAGCCCGCGCCCCAATCGCCGCGGCTTGGTGGTTTCGTTCGGCGATACAGCCCCCCCGCTCTTTGTCGCTTCCATGCGCTGCTCCCTTTAGATGAATCATCAGGTTACATACACTGCTGGCCCTCCGCTCGGAACCGACAGGCATGACGGAAGAATCCCTCGAAATCGAGATCATCGCACGCGGCATTCTGTTCCACGAGGAACACGTGCTCCTTTGCCGCTCTCTGAAGGGCGGCTACTCGTACCTGCCTGGTGGCCATGTCGATTTCGGCGAGTCAGCCCAGGCCGCGCTTCGCCGCGAGTTCCTGGAAGAGACCGGCCTGTCGGTACGCGTTCTTGCGTGCGCCTTGATCCACGAGAATGTGTTTCGGCAAGCCGGGCGCCTGCGGCATGAATTCAACGTGGTGTTTCACGTGGAACACGTCGGCCCACCGAATCCTCCCGGCACGGGCCCAAATCCCGTCCCCAGCCTGGAGCCCAAGATCGCGTTCGACTGGGTCCCACTCGCTTCGCTGAAGTCTTGCGACGTACGTCCATCCCAGCACGCAGAGTGGCTGTCAGTCACCGCGGCGGATGTGAATCCAAGGCCGCCCGTCTGGATCTCAACCGGTTTTGATACCTAACATTTAACAACTATACAAGGTATTGTTTTTGTTAGGCTTCCAAAAGCACCACGTCCGCCGGCTTGACGACCGCATTCACCCTGTCACCTGCCTTCAGTGAAGCAATCGTTTCTGTGGGGTTGATGACCGCCGCGAGCAGGGCCGACTTGTCCGCCAGTTCCACCATGAACTGCGCTGTGTCACCCAGATAGGTGACGTCCCGCACCGTCCCCTGGAGGCCCGCACCCCCGCGGATCAGAACGACGGCCTCGGGCCGTACCGAAACCAGCACGTTCGCGTTGACCCCCGGCGCGCCGGCGGTGGGGGGGCGGGCGGTCACTTTGCCGGCGGGGGTTTCCACGATCGTCCCGCCCGGCCCGGCCGCGGCCACCCGCCCGGCAAGTATGTTCGTTTCCCCTAGAAACTCCGCGACAAACCTCGATCGCGGCGCGCTGTACAACTCTCGCGGCGGCCCGATCTGCACCACCCGCCCGGCCGACATGACCGCCACGCGGTCAGCCATACTCAGCGCTTCCTTCTGATCGTGGGTCACGTACACCGTGGTGATCCCGGTCTGCTTGCAGATGCGACGGATCTCGCCCCGCAGTTCAAGCCGTAGTTTCGCGTCCAGGTTCGAAAGCGGCTCGTCCAGCAGGAGCACGTTGGGCCGGATCACCATCGCCCGCGCGAGCGCGACCCGTTGCTGCTGACCGCCGGAAAGCTGCGTCGGACGACGGGCGGCCAGGGCTTCCATCCGCACGGCCGCGAGCGCTTCGGCCACGCGTCGGGCCCGCTCGGCGCTCTCGACTCTGCGAACTTCCAGGCCAAACGCCACGTTCTGCTCAACCGTCATGTGCGGCCAGAGGGCGTAGGACTGAAAGACCATCCCGGTGTTTCGTTTTTCCGCGGCCAGGTGCGTCACGTCGCGTTCGACGCCGTCCTCGCGGAACAGGATTCGCCCGGAGGTCGGCTCGATGAATCCGGCGATCATCCGGAGCAGCGTGGTCTTTCCGCACCCCGAAGGCCCCAGCAGAAAGAACAACTCGCCCGGCTCGATGGTCAGCGTCACGCCGTCCACCGCCGCGGCGGCCTTCACGCCGGCGGTGGGGGGGAAGGTCTTCCCCAGATCCTGAATATCGATCGCGGTTGACACGGGTGGAGAGAATAGCAGACGCGGCGCGCGGCGTGGGAATGCCGCGGGCGGGTCGTGTGTAGGATCGCGGCATGTCGCGCGGCGAGAACCCATCCCGGCTGGTCGAACGCCTTCGCAAGTTTCGGGCGCCCGCCCCCAGAGACCGTTCGATCGGTTCCGAAGTCGATCGGGTAGTGCGCGAAGCGGCGAAGCGAAACAACTCCGCGGGCGGGATGAGCGCGGCGTGGCAGGAACTGGCCCCGGCGCGGGGCGTGTCTCGCGTCGAAAAACTGACCCCCGGCGGAGTGCTGGTGGTCAGGGCCACGGACGCGGGCGCACGCTACGAACTGGATGTCTGGCTGCGCTCGGGAGGGCTCGAAGCCTTGCGGGCCCGGTGCAAGACCACGCTGCGGCGGGTGAAGATCGAACTCGGCGGGGTGTGATCACCGCGTCATCGCGCGGAGGAACGCCCCGGCACGGTGCGACCATGTGTGCTCACGGCGGATTCGCGAAAGCGCGCGCCGTCCCACCGATTCCCGGAGCGACTCGTCGCGTTGCAGCGATCGGAGCATGGCCGCGGCCTGATGGGGCGCATCGAACAAGAGGATCTCTTCGCCCGGCTCGAAACATTCCGACACGCCCGCCCGCCGCGCCATGAGGCACGGCACGCCGCACGCGCCGATCTCGAAGGGCTTGAGGTTGATCCCGACATCGTCCTGCCATCGCATCACGTTGAGCGACGCGGCGGCGCGACAATACACCCGCGCCATTTCCTCGAAGGGAATCTCGCCCAGGCGGTCGCCATGGACCGGCCACCGATCCGACATCGCGCCGAAGACGGCGACGTTGAAGCGGCGTGAGAGCCACGCGATGGTGAACGCTCGCTCGTGCGCCTCGACCGAGCGGATAAGAGCCGTCGCCCGAACGTACAGGCGCGGATCCGCCAGCAGAGTCCGCGCCGCCTCGGCGGCGAATCCGCTCCGCACGGATATCGTGTCCAGCCGATCGAGCATCGGCGCGTGACGTTCTTCCAGTTGCGACGCGAGAAGTTCGCGCAGCAGCGGTCTGAGTGCGTGGGGCGCGGCCTCGTCGAGGCGCGACGTGGCGAGGGCCGCGGCCTCACGGCGCAGGCCCTCCATGTCCGGCTCGTCGCGTTCGAGTTCGCGCAGCGCGCGGTCGGTGGGCGGCGGATCCCCGGGGCCGCACGAGGCGACAAGGTCGTACCGGCGCGGCTCGTCTCGGGGCCGGAAGGTGCCTTCGTCCACGGCGTAAGGAATGGCGACCGATCTGCCGAATCCGAGCACCTCGGTCATCTCCCGCGCGGTCGAAGCGTTGTTGACCGCATGCACCAGCGACGGGCAGCGGAGCATCGGGTTGCCGAAGTGCGCGGCCCAGGATCCCTCCGCGGCCCAGTGCGGCGCATCCAGCCACCAGCAGCAGTGGGGGAGGTCGAGCATGCCGAAAACAGATCGCGCCGCGCCTTCGACCGCGCCACCGGCGAAGGTCGTGAGCGCGTTCCCCCACATCGCGATGGAGGCGTCCGGTTGGTGCCGGACGACCAACTCCCGCAGCACCGCGGCGGACTCGGTCATCACGCGCGAGCGCGGCGCGCCCGGCCTGTTGAGCGCCTCCCAGAATGGCGCGAGTTCGAGTACGAGCGGCTCGTGTCCGGCCTTCGCAAGGCCACGGACCAGCCCGAGGAAGATCGAGCGTGAGTTGGCGCCGGGTTGGAGGAGCACCAGGACTCGCACGCCACACTATCGGCGCGATCACGCGAGTCGGGCAAGGCAATCACCGGCTAGGGAAGCCCGCCCACCCCGGTCGCCGAGTTCGAGAGCATCCGGATGGAAACGACCCGCCACCGGCCGCCCTCGGGGCGGAAGTCCACCCGCCACCACGAGAGCAGCAATCCTCCCGACTCGGCGGTCACGCGAACCTTGATCTGCGCGCTCGCCAACCCGTCGTCGTACACGGCGCTCTGGGTTTCGAGGATGCCGTACTCCTTCACCTTGAATGGGCCGCGGTCGGAGAAGTCCCGCTCGACCCGATCGAGAATCTCACTCGCGTCGAGTTCAGGCCCGTTGGAAGCAAGGCGAAGCACGCACTCGAAGGCCAGCGCGGAGCGTAACGCCGGTACATCGGCCGCCGCCACGTCGCGTACAAGTTGCTTCGCCGCTTCGCGCACGGCCTCCCGCCCCGTCGTGATCGCCGAAGCGAGAACCAGGACCCCGACCGCAAGGGCGAGGAGCAGGCCGCAGGATCCTCTCGCGCGCGCCGAATTGCCGCGGTTGGAGAGGACGATCCAGCACAACCCCGCCGCGATCGCCAGGAGCAGCACCACCGGCCAGGGGGATTCCAGCAGCATCCTTGACAGGAATGGCGAAGCGGGGAGCGGTGCGGGGTCGGGAATCGCCAACGGTCCCTGGGCCAGGAGCAAAAGTGGTGGGGGAGTGTTGGGGAGAAGGTCGGGAATCGTGTTCATGTTTCGAGTGGAACCGGCGTGAAGGCCGATCACACGGAGGCGGGGCGACGAGCCTCGCGCGATGTCGTGCGCACACGCTTCGGAGTTGTACCGGCTGGGTGCGTCGAGGGTTCGGAGAATCGGTGACAAGGAGCGCGACCATTCCGGCCAATCCGCGGGTTCTCGAAGGGAACCTGCGCGCCTTGGGAGTTCGCAGCGCCCGCGCGGCGGCGGCGATCCGTCACGCATCCGCCGATCCGTCCGTTGAACTGACCATCGCCGATGACGGGGGCGTCACGGGCACGCTCGCGCGTGCGGGCGTAACCCGGCAACTCGCCAGCCGCCGGGGGCCGATCGCGGAGGGCGAGAAACTCGCGGCCGGGGTGGACGTGCTCGCCAACGCGGCGGTCGTGGTCATGGGCCTGGGCCTGGGCCATCACGTGGCGGCGCTGGCGCGCCGGCTGAAGCAGCACGGCGCGATCGTGGTCTTCGAGCCCGATGTTGCGTTGCTGCGCGCGCTGCTGGAGCGCGTGGACATGACCGCCTGGCTGCGCCCCGGCGGCGCCGTTCTGCTGACCGATCCTGACGATACCGGGTCGATTGCCGAGGCCACCCGCGGCATCGAGGCGGTGCTCGCCACGGGAACGGTTTTCCTGGATCACCCCCCGAGCGTGGCGCGCCTGGGCGTCGCGCGCGACCGCTTCGCCGCGGCCTTTGCGAATGTCATGAAGGCGGTGCGGACCAACGTCGTGACCACGCTGGTGCAGGTCGATGTGACGGTGCGCAACCTGCTCCAGAACGCGCGGTGGTACGCCACCGTGCCCGGCGTCGCGGAGTTGGTCGGGTCGCAGCGCGGACGCCCCGCGGTCGTGGTAGCCGCCGGGCCGAGTTTGCGCCGCAACATCGACCTATTGGCCCGTCCGGAACTCCGCGAGCGCGTGGTGGTGATCGCCGTGCAGACCGTGCTCAAGCAACTGCTCGCCCGGGGCATACGGCCCGACTACGTGACCGCGCTGGACTATCACGAGATCAGCGCGCGTTTCTACGAAGGACTCACCGCCGGAGACGTCGAGGGCGTCACGCTCGTGGTGGAGCCCAAGGCGAATCCGGCGATTCTCGAGGCCTTCCCGGGCAAGATCCGTTGCGTGGGCGACGACACCTCCGACAAGATCCTCGGTCCCGCGCTGCACCGCGAGATGGGACGCATTCAGCCGGGCGCGACGGTCGCGCACCTGGCGTACTACCTGGCGCGGCACCTGGGGTGCGACCCGGTCATTCTCGTCGGCCAGGACCTGGGCTTTACCGACGGCCAGTACTACGGCCCGGGCGCGGCGATCCACCAGGTGTGGGCCGGCGAACTCAACGAGTTCAACACGCTCGAAATGCTGGAGTGGCAACGGATCGCGCGGATGCGCAGTCTGCTCCGCAAGGCGACCGACGTGCACGGGCGCGAGATCTACACCGATGAGCAGATGAGCACGTACCTCGTGCAGTTCGAGCGCGACTTCCTCCGCGACAAAGAGCGCCAGTTTACAACCATCGACGCGACCGAGGGCGGCGTGCGAAAGCAGCACGCGACCGTCATGTCGCTGGCCAAGGCGCTGGAGATGTACGGGAACAATCCTCGCGGAGATCGCCCCGCCCGGGCAAACGGCCCGACCCCGATCCCCGCCGCGCCGCGGCTGCGCGAGTTGGAGGCACGGTTCCAGGAACTCCGGCGCGGGGCCGGTCGCATCGCCGAACTGGGCCGGCGGGCCGAGGGGGTGCTCCGCGAGATGCTCGCCGACCAGAGCGACCAGGCCCGCGTGAACGAACTGATCGCGCGCGTGAACGAGATCGGGGTGGAAGCCGCGGAGAGCCCCGCCTACTGGCTCGTGCAGCACATCAACCAGACCGGCCAACTCAACCGCTACAAGGCGGACCGTGCGATCGGAGTTGATGACACGCTCTCGGGGTTCGACCGTCAGCGCAAGGAGATCGAGCGGGACATCCGCAACGTCAACTGGCTGGCGGACGCCGCGACGCTCGTGACGGGGATGCTCGACGAGGCGCTGGTCGCGCTCAAGTCCGGCAAGGCACGCACGCGCGAGGTGCCTCACGCGGGCACGGGCTCCGCGGGCCCGCGCCGGCGCGTGTGGGCGTGTGTGCTTGTGGATCACGAGCGAGGCGGGCTCGGCATCTCTCGCGATCTCTCACGCCCATTCCTGCTCGGGCACAATCCGCTGCAACTCCTGCTCGCGCGGCTGGCGCGATGCGCGCGGCTGGAGGGGGTGCTGCTCCACTGCCTCAACATCGACGCGGCGAAGGCGATCGCGGGCCACACGCCCACGGGCCTGCGGGTTGAGTTCACGCGGACATCGGCTTCGCACTCAGAAACCGCCACGCGTGTCGCCGCGGGGCGCGCGTGGGCTCGTCATTGCTGGCGCGGCGGGCTGGCGAATCTCTCCTGCTACGACGAGGTGCTCGACGCGCCGGGGCTGGCGTCGGAGATGGTGTCGCGCGGCATCGACGCGGCCGTTGTTCTCGGGGCCGACTGGGCGCTCGCCGATCCTCGCCTCATCGACGAGGTCATCGAGCGGCACGAAGAGCGTCCCGACGGCAATGCCATGACGTTTACGCAGGCCGCGCCCGGACTGGCCGGATGCCTGCTCGCGCGGAGCGTGGTCGAGGAGATGGCGCGCGTCGGCGGCTCGGGGGCGACGGTGGGGGCGCTGCTGGGATATCACCCGGTGGCCCCGCAGGGCGATCCCATCGCCAAGCCCGCGTGCGTTTCGGTGCCCCCGTCGGTGCGAGACGCCTTGATGCGGTGCATCCCCGATACGCACAAGAACTTCGCGCGGCTCGCGGAAGCGCTCCGACCGCTCGGCGATCGCGTGCTCGACGCCGGCGCCGCGGAGATCGCCGCGGCGCTGCGGGCCGCGGGCCTCTTCGAAGATGGGCCCGTCGAGGCGGTGACGATGCGGCTGCGCTTTGACTCTCCGCGCGGCCTGACGGGGCTGGAACTCCGGCACGCGATCGGGTCTGGCGACTCGCCCGCCGTCACGTTCGTCGGCGACGGCTGTGATGTGCTCGACGTACCGGGGTTGACCGAACTGGTCGCGAGCGCGAAGGCGTGGGGGGCCGCGGCGGTCCATATTCGCACGGCTCTGACTCGTGCCGGGAGCGCGGACCGGCGTGCACTCTCGCTCGCGGATGTCGTGAGCGTGGACTTGCTCGCCGAGAGCGCCACGGCGTACCTGGCGATCACGGATCGCGAGGGCTTTGACACCGCCCGGAGCGAACTCGCGCGGCTGGTGAACCGATCTCTCGAACGGCCCTGCGGGGGCGAGCGGAACCGCGCGTGGCCGAGCCCGTGGGTGGTGCCGAGAATCACGCGCCGCGACGAGGTATTCGAACAGGTCGAATCGTTCTACAACCGATGGCTTCTCGGCTGCGGCGCGTGCGTGATCGATCCGCTTCCCCGCGCGATCGATGGAGCCCGAATCGAGCCGCTCCCGCTTCCGGCGCCGGCGCGACGACGGATGGAGTGGTCGAGAGTCCTGCTCGATTCTCGCGGGACACAATCGCCGATCCAAGCCGAGCAACTCGCGGAGGCGCGGGCATGAACGCCATCGCGATCATCCTCGCCCGTTCCGGGAGCAAGGGGGTGCCGGGGAAGAACGTGCGCGAGGTCGCCGGGCGGCCGTGCATCGCGTGGACGATCGACCACGCGTTGCGCTCGCGCTGTGTATCTCGGGTGGTGGTTTCGACCGACGATGCTCGGGCCGCGGCCGTGGCCCGCGAGATGGGCGCCGATGTCGTAGACCGGCCGATCGATCTCGCCACCGACTCGGCCCGCGTGGACGACGCCGCGCGGCACGCCGCGCATCAGACCGCGCCCGCCGGTGAGCCCGGCTCGCTCTGGGTGATCTTGTACGCCAATGTTCCGGTACGTCCCGCGGACCTCATCGACCGCGCGGTGAACCTGCTCGAACGCGGCGGCGACAGCGTTCAGAGTTACCAACCGGTCGGAAAGCACCACCCGTGGTGGACGGCGCGGCTATCCGAGGATGGCCAGGTGCGGCCGTGGGAAGGTGACGTCCTGAACCATGGCATTTTTCGCCGCCAGGATCTTCCGCCGGCGTTCATCCCTGATGGCGGCGTGATCGCCCTGACCCGGGCGGCGCTCATGCTCGATATTCTCGGTGTCGCCCCCGGCCCCCACGCGTTCTTCGGCAAGGACCGACGCGGCGTGATCAACCCCGAAGGCAGCGTCATCGACATCGACTCTGAGGCCGATTTCCTCGTTGCCGATGCCGTACTGCGGGGAGGCGCTCGATGAAGATCGGCGCTCGCGAGATCGGGACGGGTCACCCGCCGTATGTCATCGCCGAGATCGGCGTAAACCACGACGGCTCCCGGGATCGCGCACTGGAACTCACGCGCCTCGCGGCCGAGGCGGGGGCCGACGCGGTGAAGTTCCAGTTGTTCGAGGCCGACCGGCTGATGAGCCGTGCGGCAAAACTCGCGGCGTACCAGAAGGCCGCGGGTGAGAGCGACCCGGTCGAGATGCTGCGGCGGCTGGAACTCTCGATCGACGATCTCGCGCCCTGCGTAGGGGAGGCGCACCGCCTAGGCGTTCACGCGATCGTGAGCGTCTTCAGCGTGGAACTCGTCCCGGTGGCGGAGCGTCTGCCGTGGGATGCGTACAAGTCGGCGAGCCCGGACATCATCAACAAGCCGCTCCTGGACGCGATGGCGGCAACGGGGAAGCCGCTGATCGTGAGCACCGGGGCGAGCACTCTGGAGGAAGTGGTGCGCGCGGTCGAGTGGCTCGCACCGATTCACGACCGGCTGGCGCTGCTCCAGTGCGTGAGTTGCTACCCCACCGAGGAGTCGGACGCGGAACTGGGGGGTATCGCGGTCCTTCGCTCGATGTTTGACGGGCCGGTGGGGTACAGCGATCACACCAGGTCCGAGCGGATGTCGAGCCTGGCGGTCGGCGCCGGGGCGTGCGTGCTGGAGAAGCACTTCACGGACGATCGCACCAGGCGCGGGCCGGATCACGCGGCGTCTCTGGAACCGGCGATGATGAGTCGCTATGTGAGTGCCGGTGCGTCACCGCGACGCCTTCCAATACACAGCGAAAAGCGTGTGCTCGGGATTGAGCAGGACGTTCGGACGGTTTCGCGACAGTCGCTCGTGGCAAAGAGGGAGTTGCCCGCAGGAACGGTGATCTCAGGGGGGGACTTGACCATCAAGCGACCCGGAACGGGCTTGCCCCCGTATGAACTTGATCGGGTGGTGGGGGCAACGTTGCTCGCCCCGCTCGAATCCGATATGCCGCTGCGGCCCTTTCACCTGAGGCTAAACCAGGAGGCCTCGGCCTAGGATTGGCGCATGGTGTCGCGAGGCAAGCAAGTTGTTGAAGCGGTCTATGAGAATGGGGTGTTGCGGCCCCAGAGTGGCTCAACCTGCGCGAGCACGAGAGAGTCCGGCTGACGGTCGAATCGCCCTCCACCCCCACGCCCGAGCAACGTGAGCAAGCCATGAGGAGGTTTGAGGAAGGCGTTCGAGCCATGAACTTCCGCTCCACCGGGCCCTATCCCACTCGCGATGACCGTTCCCGTTGACCTTCCACCGTCCCAGCAGACCCGCACCCGCATCGCGGTCGTCACCGGCTCGCGCGCCGAGTTCGGGTTGCTGCGGCCTGTCATGAAGGCCGTCGAGAAGCATCCGCATCTGGAACTCGCCGTGATCGCCGCGGGGTCGCACCTGGTGTCGCCGGGGCTGACGTATCACGAGGTGAAGAAGGAGTTCCTGATCGCCGCGGCGATCCCCATGCAGGTGGCCGGCCGTACCGGCCGTGCGGCGGATGTCGAGGCCGTGGGCATCGGCGTGTCGCGCTTCGGGCGGATGTTTGAGCAACTGAAGCCCGGCTGGGTCGTGGTGTTGGGCGACCGCATCGAGGCCTTCGCCGGCGCGGCCGCCGCGGGCATCGGCGGGTTCGCGCTGGCGCACATCCACGGCGGGGACCGGGCCGAGGGCGTCGCCGACGAGGCCATGCGCCACGCGATCTCCAAGATGGCGCACCTGCATTTCCCCGCGACGGCGGCGAGCGGCGAGCGTCTGTTGCGGATGGGCGAGGACCCGGCGCGGGTGCATGTGGTCGGATCGCCCGCGATCGACGATCTGGCGGCGATCACATCACTGAACGACACCGCGTTCGCGGAGTTG
Source organism: Phycisphaerales bacterium (assembly GCA_905339235.1). GTDB lineage: Bacteria > Planctomycetota > Phycisphaerae > Phycisphaerales > UBA1924 > RI-211. The sequence goes on along the minus strand of CAJPFG010000005.1, from coordinate 7,052 downwards.
GGCTCGCCCACCGTGCTGTTCCTGATGCACCCGATCGGGCGCGACGACGAGACGGAAGAGGCCGCGGCGGCGCAGGTGCTCGAAGGACTCTCCGGCGCGCGTGTGCTCGCGCTGCACCCGAACCTCGATCCGGGGCGCGACGGCACGCTCCGCGCGATTCTCGGCGCGACGGGCGTCGTGGAACGGGCGCACCTTCCACGGGCGCAGTTTGTCGGCGTGCTCAAGCGCCTGGCGAGCGGCGGGGGGGTGATGGTCGGCAACAGTTCGGCGGCCTTGATCGAGGCGGCGGCGATCGGGCTTCCGGCGGTGGACGTCGGGCGTCGCCAGGCGGGGCGCGAGCGCTGCGGAAATGTCATTCACGTGGAACGCGAAGGCGCGGAAGACGTGCGTGCCGCGGTCTCCAAAGCCCGCACGCTGCGCGGCCCGCACGCCCATCCCTTCGGCAAGGGGAACGCGGGAGAACGAATCGCGGCCATCCTCGCGGCGGCGGGCCCCGAAGGCCGCGACTCGCTCCGCAAGCGGTGCACGTACTGACGACATGGAGTATCCGGAAATGCGCGACTCGAACCTCGCCGTCGTCGTCTGCACGCACGTCGCGCGCCAGCGCCGGCCGATTCTCTGTGCGGTGCGTGATACCCCGTTGGACAGCGCCGACAGCGGGTGGCAGGTGCACTGCGGGCACGGAGATCATTCGAGTCCAGACACGTGAGTCGTCTGGGCCTTGAGGAAGTTTGCGCGCGACCGATCGCTGATTGCCATACTTTCTCTCTCCGTAGGCACCATCGCGGAGCGAGCACGTGAGCATGGACATGCCGGGATCGCCCGTCCACGAGAAAACCCCGCCGAAAGCGGGGGCTGTTGACCGGTTCATTGGAGCGGCTCAATCCTCGGGAATCTCCTCCGACGTCACGATCTCCCGGAACGTCATGCGGAGTTTCTTGGTGATCGGGCCCTCGCCCTCGCTGATGCGCGTCTCGTCGATCTGCGGGACGGCGATGATCTCCGCGGCCGTGCCGGTCAGGAACATCTCGTCGGCCGCGAGCAGGAACTCCAGGCGCATCATCCGCTCCTCGACGTCCAGGCCGCAGCGCGGGGCCAGAGTGTCGATCACGAAGCGGCGGGTGACGCCCTCGAGCAGGCCGCCGGCGACCTTGTCGTTCTCGCCGCTCACGGGCGGGGGTGTGTAGATCTTGCCGTCCTTGATCACGAAGATGTTGTCGCCGGTGCACTCGGTGACCCATCCCTCGGGTGAGAGCATGACCGCCTCGTGGCAGCCGTGCTCGATGGCCTCGACCTTGGCGAGGATGTTGTTCAGGTAGTTCAGGCTCTTGATCCGAGGATCGAGGCACGCCACCGGCGTCTTGGGCCGCTTGGCGACGATGACCTTCATGCCCGACTCGTAGAACTCCGGCGGGTAGAGGGCGATCTGGTCGGCGATGCAGATGACGCCGGGGACGGGGCACTTGCGCGGGTCCAGCCCCAGCGTGCCGTAGCCGCGGGTGATCACCAGGCGGATGTAGCCGTCGGAGATTCCGTTGGCGGCGATGCAGTCGCGCTGGATCTGGACCATGTCGTCGGGTGAGACGGGGATGCGCAGGTGGATTTTCTCGGCGCATTTGTACAGGCGCGACATGTGCGACTGGCACTTGAAGATCTTGCCGTTGTAGACGCGGATGCCCTCGAAGACGCCGTCGCCGTAGAGCAGGCCGTGGTCGTACACGCTGACCATCGCCTTGCTCTTGGGCTGGAGTTGGCCGTTGACCCAGATGAAGGGCTTATCGCCCACGCCCGCATCGCCCGCCCAGATGTGGCGGAGGGCGAGGCTGGGGAGTTTCTTCACGTCCACGCGCGGTGTCTTCGCGGCCTTGGCCTTGGTCTTCGCGGAGGCCTGCTGCTCGCGCGTGCCCGGGGTCTTGCGTGTGGTTGAACGCGACGCGGCTCTCACGGTCATGGCAGGTCTCCTTGGTGCGAAGCCACCGCGCACGCGCGCGACGGACACGGAATCGTAGAAGCGCGAGATGCGATTTGCACGCGGCGCATTATGCGCGGCGCTCACGCGCGAAGTTCCGCACCCAGTTCCCGTCTCAGCACGCCCACCAGCGTCTCCACCGGGCCGTCCACTTCCTCGTGACGCAGCGTGCGGGCCGGATCGCGGTACGACAGCCGCAGCGTCACCGACTTGCGGCCCTTCCCGACCTGGGCCCCGCGGAACGTCCCCACAAACGACACGCCCTCGAACGGCGGAGCCGCGTTCGCTCGCACGGCCCGCTCGACCGCGGCCCACCGCGTCGTCTCCGCCACCACCAGCGAAAGGTCCCGCTCGATGCCGGGAAACAGCGGCAGGGTGTGCACGAACGATCGGGGCGGGAATCCCGCCAGCAACGCCGCCAAGTTCAGTTCGGCGCCGACCAGCGGGGCCGCCAGGTCGAATGCCTGTTGCGTGGCCCCTGCGATCAGTCCGAGATAGCCCAACGCGCGGCCGTCCAGTGCGACCCTCGCGAACGCGCGTTCGTCAAAGGCCGGCGCGTGGGGCTCGCTCGGAGTGATTTCCAGGGCCGCGTCCGGTCCCGCCATGGCCCGGACCAGCGTTTCGATCGCTCCCCGCATCAGCCGGACACCATGCTGCAACTCCGATATCCCCGCGGCGCGACCCTTGATCGGCACATCCAGCAGCAACGCCGCGTTGACGTTTTCGATGGTGGTCGGCGCCCCGCCCGGCATTCGCTGCTCGCCGAAAACCGCTGCGATCTCGTACAGCCGCACGCCGCCCTGGGCCTGCACCAGCCCGTGCTGGTTCTTTCGCCGGCACCCCAGCAGCCCCGCAAGCACGCTCGGACGCAGCGCGGGCTCCTCACCCCGGCGGTCATCAGAAATCTCGATGGTGGTCAGGCCCGCCGGCATGAACGCCGCGGCCGATTTGCGATCCGTGAAACTGAACGACACGCACTCGTAGAACCCCAGCCCCGCGAGCACGCCCGCCAACTCGCGCCGGGCGTTTTCCGACTTCTGCGGCGCCGCCACGGCCACGGGCATCGTTCCGTGCACGGGCACGGCCGAAAGGCCCACCATTCGCGCCACTTCTTCGATCAGGTCCGCCTCGCGCGTGAGGTCCGGGCGGAAGACCGGAGCCGTGCAAACCAACTCTTCGCCCGCGCGCCCCACCGGCCCGACATCGATTTCGAGCCGGCGCATGGCCCCGACCATGGCCTGCGTGGTCAGATCGACGCCCAGGAGGGCGCGGCATCTCGACGGACGGAATCGAATGCGGGTTGGCTGCTCGCGCGGCCGACCCTCTTCCAGCATCCCTTCGCACAGTTGCCCGCCGGCCGCTTCGAGAATGAGCGCCGCGCATCGCGCCGCCGCCGCGTCGATCGTCCGCGGGTCCACGAGCCGCTCGAAGCGGTGCGAGGCGTCGGTGCGCAGTTGGTGCCGGCGGGCCGCGCGGCGCACCGCGACGGGGTCCCACGTGGCCATCTCGATCACGACGCCGGTGGTCGCCCCGGAAACTTCGCTTTCCGCGCCGCCCATGATTCCCGCGAGGCTCTGCGCGCGAACGCCATCGGCCACGACCAGTTCGTCCGCCGCCAGTTTGCGGGACTTGCCGTCGAGCGTCGTGAGCATCTCTCCCGCGGCGGCGTGACGAATGACCAACTTGCCGCCGGCCAACTTGGCCAGATCGAAGGCATGGCAGGGATTGCCCCATTCAAACGAAATGAAGTTCGTGACATCCACCACGTTGTTGATCGATCTCTGGCCGACCGATTCCAGGGCTTCGCGCAGCCACGACGGGCTCGGGCCGATCTTGGCGCCTCGGATCACACGCAATGTGAATCTCGGACACGCCTGAGGTACGCGGTTTTCCAAGGCGATCGCCTGACCAACCGAACCGGCCCCGGGCGAAAGTTCGGGGCACGCGGGCGGCACGAACCGAAGCCCCAGTTTGGCCGCGACTTCGCGGGCCAGCCCGAGGTGCGAGAGGCAGTCACCGCGATTGCTGGTGATCTCCACGTCGAGGCGGGCGTTTCCACCGGGGAGAGTTTCCCGGGCTTCTATTGGGAATCCGCTTTCGATCAAAGCCTCTTCGAGACGTTCGTTCTCCGGGCGCGGGTCCAGATACTGCAATAGCCAGTGCCGGCTGATGAGCATGGGGCGAGGGTAGCAAGATCCGCGGGCGCGACGCGTCGCCACGCGCCACGCCCCGGGTTTCCCCGCGCAGCGAATGTCGGTTCTAGGACATGTACATCCTATTTCACTTGACAATCCCCTGTATTGTGGTCCAATGAATCCTAAATAGGCACGCCGTCGTGTGTGGCCGTGCTGACTGGGAGGTTTCATCGCCCCGGGGGCGAGAAAGGGCCTTGTATGAGGAAGTCCATTTCAAGTTTGGCCGCGCTCGCGCTGTGCGCGCTCGCAGGCAATGCGTTGGGTCAGGCGACGGACGACTGCGCGTCGTCCCCGGTCGTGGGAGACGGCTGGTACTCGTGGTCGCTGGTCGGGGCGACCAACAGCGTGGCGGGGTCGTGTGGCGGAACCAGCGTCGCCGAAGACGTGTTCCTCCAATACGTGCCCACCTACACCGGCGTGGCGCGGGCTTCGACCTGCGGAAACACCAGCGAAGACACGGTCCTCGCCGTGTACTCCGATTGCGCCGGTACCGAACTCGCATGCCTCGACGATTTCTGCGGTTTGCAGACCCAACTCGATTTCCCGGTCACGGCCGGGGTGCCCTACTTCGTCCGCATCGCCAGTTTCGGCGGCGGCGCGACGGGCAGCGGCCTGATCGTCGTTTACGATTCGTCCGGCCCGGTGCCTCCTCCCCCGGGCGGTGGTACTCCGGGTGATAACTGCACCGATGGGCCGCTCGTCGCGCTCGACGGCACCGCAGCGTTCACCACGGTCGGCGCCACCACCGATTCGGCGTGGTCCTGCGCCGGAGGCGGGGCCGACATCCACTACGCGTACACGGCCACCAGCGCCGGCCCCGTCGAGTTCAGCACCTGCGGCAGCGGGTTTGACACCGCCATGATGCTTGGCTCTTCCTGCGGCTCGGGCGACTATGGCTGCCTGGACGACGGCCCCTGCGGGCTGCAGCAGACCATGACTCGCGTCGTTGCGGTGGGTGAGGTTGTCCACATCACCATCGGCGGGTACTCCGGCAGTACCGGCGACGGAACACTCACCATCGGTCCGCCCTGCATCGGACCCTTCACCCCGCCCAGCGGTGCCACCATCGAGCCCGAGGTTTGCGACCCGAACCAGGGCCCCAACGACACCGTCAATGGCGGCTGCAACGTCACCCCGGAAATCTACGGATCCCTCGCTTGCGGCGAGACCGTCCGCGGCACGAACTGGTCCACCACCTCGTACCGTGACACGGATTGGTGGATGTTCACTCTTCCGGCCGAGGACACCGTCACGGTCACCGGGCAAACTCAGTTCAACGCGCAGGCCCTGCTGATCGACATGAACCTCGGCTGCGCCGGGCTCACGGTCGTCGGCTCGGCGTATCCCACGGCCTGCCTCACAGACTTCAGCATGTCCGTCACCTTGGCTGCCGGCACGTACGTCATGTGGATGGGAACCGCCGGCTTTGACGGCGGCACCGTCTGCGGCACCAACAGCGACTACTGGTTCACGATGACCTTCGCGGCCGGCTGCGGCGGCAACCCGTGCGACGTTGCCGATACCAACTGCGACGGCAGCCTGAACGGCTTCGACGTCGAGGCCACCGAGCAGGCCGTGAACGGCGACTTCAGCAACTTCTGCCAGCCCAGCGCGGACCTCAACCAGGACGGAGCCGAGAACGGCTTTGACGTCGAGTACTCCGAGTATCTCACTCTCAACTGCTAGCAACTTCAGCCCTTGTGCATCCCACCGGGCCCTTCGGGACAAACGTCCCGAGGGGCCTTTTTTGATAGTGCGCCGTCCCGCGTGTGGACGCTGTTTGCCTTCGATTTTGCGAACGCAAGTTGGAAATAGTTGACAACCGCTGGGAATTCTGTCAAATAGATGCTGCTCCGCACTCCGGTGTCTCGGGGTGGTCAGTGAGTGGGGTCTTTTCAGGCGAGAAAGGGTGTGTCGCATGAGGAAGTTGATGGGAATTGGGGCCGCGCTTGCGCTGTGCGCATTCGCCGGCTCCGCGCTGGGTCAGGCAACCGACGACTGTGCATCGTCTCCGGTTGTGGGTGATGGTTGGTACACGTGGACCCTGGTGGGAGCAACGCACAGCTTCCCGGGCTCCTGCGGCGCGACCGGCTCCGCCGAAGACGTGTTCCTGCAGTACGTGCCGACGTTTACCGGCGTAGCGCGGGCTTCGACGTGCGGCAACACCGGCGAGGACACCGTCCTCTCTGTGTACTCCGATTGCGTCGGGACCGAACTCGCATGCCTGGACGACTTCTGCGGGCTGCAGACGGAACTCGACTTCGCGGTCACCGCGGGCGTGCCCTACTTCTTCCGCATCGCCAGTTTCGCAGGCGGTGCGACGGGGAGCGGCCTGGTCGTGATTTATGACTCGTCGGGACCGATTCCCCCGCCTCCGCCCCCGCCCCCGCCCCCGCCGAACGATGATTGCGCGGGCTCTATCGCCATCGGCGAGGGCTCGTTCCCCTTCGACACCTCCGCCGCCACCACCGACGCGGCCTGGGCCTGCGGCTTCGGCGGGGCCAAGGATCTGCACTGGACGTACACGCCAACCGCGGACGGCGCCACCATCGTCAGCCTCTGCGGCTCGGGCTTCGACACCATGCTCATGTTCGGGACGACCTGCGGCGGCTCGGACCTGGGCTGCATCGACGACTTCTGCGGCCTGCAGAGCCAGATGACCATCGCCACCACAGCCGGGGTCCCGATCCATATCACCATCGGCGGGTACAACGGTCAGAGCGGCACCGGCACCCTGGACGTCAACGTGGCCCCCCCGCCGCCGGCCAACGACAACTGCGGCAGCCCCGAGCCCGCGGCTGACGGCAACACCTACGCGTTCGACACCTCCTCGGCCACGCTGGACGGCACGGGCTCGTGCGGCGCCTCGGGCACGTCGCCCGACGTGT
>CAJPFG010000004.1 GCA_905339235.1 Phycisphaerales bacterium | reverse complement strand
CGCGCGTCGATGATTCCGGAGCGCGTCGAGCCGGACCTGTACGCGTACGTCGGGGGAATCTGCCGACGGTTGAAATCGCCGCTGATCTCGATGGGCGGCGTGGCGGATCACGTGCACCTGCTGGTGAGCCTGAGCAAGAACCTCGCGCTCGCGGAACTCATGCTCAACATCAAGCGCGACTCCTCGAAGTGGATCAAGGCGCAGGACGCGGCCCTGCGTCGTTTCGATTGGCCGGACGGATACTTCGCGTTCTCGATCGGGGAGTCGGGCGCCGAGCCGCTGAAGACGTACATCGCCGGGCAGAAGAAGCGGCACAAGGCGATGGATTACAAGGAGGAGATGCGCGCGATCCTGCGCAAGTACAAGATGGCGTGGGAAGAGGCGTACGTGTGGGATTGAGCCGCACCGTGGGAATGCCGCACGGCGTGGCGGAACTCGCCGAGCGGCATGAAGGCGTGCCGTGCCGGGTGTGAGCCGTGGCCGGGCGTTACGAGCAGCCTTACAGGCTGCCTCGAACTGTGGACGCCTTCCGGGCGTGGCGCTCCTCGCGGACTCGTCGCTTCACGCCCGGCTACTCACGAGAAGCCCTTCGGGCTGGGATCGCCGCGGCCGCGAGGTTCCAGAACCTCCGCGATCACAACGCGTCGGCCCCCACGGAAGGCGCACCATCGACGCCCGCGAGGGTGGGGGTGCTGGCTACTGACCGGGCTGGGATCGCCGCGGCCGCGAAGATCCAGAACCTCCGCGATCACAACGCGTCGGCCCCCACGGAACGCGCACCATCGACGCCCGCGGGGATGGGGGTGCTCGCGGCGCGACCTGGGCCGCGGCTGGTGGGGGTCGTGGGGGGCTCGTGGGGGTCGCGCAGCGTTTGCCCGGCCGAGAAAAGCCGCCGTTGGCACGGCGCCCACGCGGATGCGCCCACGCGCCCTCCGTTTTCGCGCAGTTCCCGCGGGAACGAAAACAGTCTTCGTGCCCACGATAGGAGCAATCGTTCGAACGATAGGAGTTTTCGTTCGAACGATCGGAGCAATCGTGGGCAGGATCGGAGCGATCCTTGGCACGATCGGAGCTATCGTGGGCAGGATCGGAGCTGCTGTTCGAACGGGAGGAGTTGTGGTTCGCCTAGACCCCGGGTCGTGTCGTGCCACCTGCCCGGGCGCCCACCGCGCGAAGCATCACTCGCGCCGCTCAAAGCCGCGGCGGAGCGATGGCACGGCCAATGGTGTCAGAGAGTCGAGGGACGCCACCCCGCCGAGGGCCGCGCAGGATCGACCCGTCCGAAAAAAGCCGCCGTTGGCACGGCGTCCACGCGGGTGAGCGCTCGTGAGGGGCTGCTTCACGCAAGAACTGCGGGAAGGAAAATCATTTTTGTGCCAACGGAGGGAATCCCCGTTGGCACAAAAACAGTCTTCGTTGGCGCGAACGGAACCTCCGTTGGCACGGAGGGAGTTTTCGTTGGCACGGATGGAACTCGAGTTGGCACGACGCGCGTGCAACCCGCCCCTGGAGCCCCGCCGACCGCATAAGCCACCCCCAAAAACGTGTGCCACGATTCAGGTTGCCACATTCGCGTCGGCGCGTCATACTGGACGTCTCGGTGCCGCCTGACCGGGTCCTGGGAAGGGAGTCAACATGAAGAGCACTGGCCTACTAGTCGTTGCAATCATGGCGATTGCGACATGCGTGATGACTTCTGGACATGCGTGCGCTCAGCCCATCGAGTGGACAGCACTCCAGCTGCCGCAGCGGTACTCGCATGCGATGGCCTACGACACGACTCGCGGCGTAATCGTGCTTTTCGGTGGGTATTCAAGTGGTGGCGCTTTTAGCGGCGAAACTTGGGAATGGAACGGGGCCGCATGGATACAGAGGGCCGTTAGCGGTCCCTCACCTCGGGCCTATCACGCGATGGCCTACGACGTCGCCAGGGGCGTGACCGTCCTCTTCGGGGGATACACCGGCGCCAACAACGGCGAGACCTGGGAATGGAACGGGACCACATGGACACAAAGGACCGTCAGTGGTCCCTCACCGCGGGCCTATCACGCGATGGCCTACGACGTCGCTAGAGGCGTGACCGTCCTCTTTGGAGGCAGCGGCGCGGATACCTGGGAATGGAACGGGACTTCGTGGGCGCAGAGGATTGTGAGCGGCCCCTCAGCGCGGGCGCATCACGCGATGGACTACGACGCCGCTCGCGGCATCACCGTTCTCTTCGGGGGTTACGCGGGTGCCTACAACGCGGAAACTTGGGAATGGAACGGGACGGCGTGGACCCAGCGGGCCGTCAGCGGCCCTTCCGCGAGGATCTATCCCGGAATGGCCTATGACGCAGCCCGCGGCGTAACCGTCCTCTTTGGGGGCTACACAGGCACGAGCAACGGCGAGACCTGGGAATGGAACGGGACCGCTTGGGCCCGGCGGGTGGTCAGCGGTGCTTCGCCACGGATCAACCATGCGATGGCTTACGACGCAGCCCGCGGCGTCACCGTCCTCTTCGGGGGCTACAACAACGGCCTCGCCAACGGCGAGACCTGGGAATGGAACGGAACGGATTGGACCCAGCGGACCATGGGCGGCCCTTCCGCGAGGATCTTCCCCGCCATGGCGTACGACGCGGCCCGCGGCCGAACCGTCATGTTCGGTGGCTACACTGGCGTAAGAAACGGCGAAACCTGGGAATGGAACGGGGCCGCCTGGACCGAGCGCGTGGTCAGCGGTCCTTCGCCGCGGGAAGGCCACGCCATGGCCTACGACTCGATCCGCGGCGTAGCCGTGGTGTTCGGCGGCTACACCGGCGTGAGAAACGGCGAAACCTGGGAATGGAATGGGGCCGCCTGGACCCAGCGCGTGGTCAGCGGTCCTTCGCCACGGAACTCACATGGGATGGCTTACGACGCGGCCCGCCGCGTGACGGTGCTCTTTGGAGGTTACACAGGCGCAAGCAACGGTGAAACCTGGGAATGGAACGGAACGGCATGGACCCAGCGAATGGTCAGCGGGCCCTCGCCACGTTTCTACCACGCCATGGCCTATGACGCGGCCCGCGCCGTGACTGTCCTCTTTGGAGGCGAAACAACCGACGCCGACACCTGGGAGTGGGACGGAACGGCGTGGACCCGGCGAGTGGTCAGCGGACCTACGCGGCGTAGCAAACACGCAATGGCCTACGACACAGCCCGCGGCGTGACCGTCCTCTTCGGTGGTATTACCAGCGGCGGCCGCAACGGTGAAACCTGGGAATGGAATGGGACAGCGTGGACACAACGGGCGATAGATGGCCCCTCACCACGTGCCGAACACGTGATGGCCTATCACGCGGCTCGGAGCGACAGCGTGCTCTTCGGGGGCAACACAGGCAGCATCAATGGCGAAACCTGGATTCTTGGCGTGCTGTGCGCCCCGGGACTTGTGCGCGATTGCAACGGCAACTGCGCGCCCGCTTCGTGGATCGGCGACGGGTACTGCGACAACGGGTACTACTCGTACAACGGCGTACCGATCTACTTCAACTGTCCGCAGTTTGGCAATGACGGCGGCGACTGTGCCGCGCCGCCCCCCCCGATCCAGAACCCGCCCAATCACGGCGTGCCGGTGCCGCCGCCGCAGTACAGTCCACCGCCACCGCCGCCAGCACCGACGCAGCGGAACCTCGTACTCGTCACCCATGGGGCAAATACCACTCAGGAAAAATACCTCGACTTCTGGGTGCCGTTCGCCCAAGCGATCGACGATGCGGTAGGGCAGGAGTGGCAGGTGGAACTTTACGACTGGACCGACGACTCATTCATATTCTTCGCGCTCGGAGAGGCGGCACGGCACGGTACTCGGTACGGCAATTTGGTTGCGGGTCGCCACTACGACCACGTTCACCTCATCGCGCACAGTGCCGGGGCGGCGCTCATCGCGAATGTCGCAGCAGGGGTGAGGGCGCTCTCTCCCAACACCACAATCCACACGACCTACCTCGATGCCTATGCCGGGGTGTTTCCAGGCTTTACTGACTACGTGCGGTCCTACGGGCGCGATTCGGACTGGTCAGATTACTACTACTCGCAGGAGCCATCGCCGCTGGACCCGTGCACGAGCCCGGAGCCTTGCCTTGGGACGTACCTTGCCACCGGGCCGTACACAGAGCAGTATCTTCCGAATTCGTTCAACCTCGATGTCTCGCTCAGTGACCCGAACTACAACGCCGCGGTGTGCCCGCTCGTGTTCGATAGTCTCTCATCTCACCAGTGGCCGACGCTCTTCTACCGGTACACCGTGAACAGGGCCGGAGAAGTGGGCTGCCTTCCTCCCACCGTGGACCCCCAGTCATTCGGGTTCCAACTGAGCTACGAGTACGTGGGCGGAGACGTTGCCGCGTGGATTAGCAACGTGAACTCGACGTACCCCACGGGCGATGACCGGTCACATCCCGAAGGCGGGGGCACCGGGAATCTGGAGTTCCGTGCCCCACGCGACGCGCCGCTCGACCTCGGCGCAACCCCAAGCTACTCAAGTCCCGACGGAGTGCAGGTCACGGCAGGCGTCCTGACCATGACCACACAGCCGCCGGGACTGATCGCTCCTCAACCTGCCTGGATCAACTTTCAGATCTCGACGATAACGCCCGTCAACTTCGTTGCATTCGACATGGAGTTTGTGGGGACGCAAGGAGCCACAGGGCTCGTGACGGTGTATGTCGATGGCACACAATGCGGCATCGTGGAGGAGCAGTACGCGTTGTCGGGCACGCAGCCCTACTCGGTTCCAACTCTTGGCGAGCTGGCGCCTGGTGAGCACGTAGTGAGCTTCCGGCTTGACCCGGACAACGTGCTCGTGAGCACCATCACGATCCAAGGCGTCGCGACCGGGTTTGCACGGTTCGTAGAGGTCGAGCTCTGCGACCCGGACATCAACTGCGATGGCGCGGTCAACGGGTTCGACATCGAGGCCGCAGAGCAGGCCATCAACGGCGACTACTCAAACTTCTGCCAAGCCTCAGCCGACCTGAACGGCGACGGCGCTGAGAACGGCTTCGACATCGAAACGGAGGAGCAGCGCGTGAACGGGGAGCCGTGTCCGTAGCTTGCGAACTTACCTCGTCGTGCGCGGGACCAGCCGCCCGTGCCCGAGCTTGCCCACGAACTTCCCGTCGCGGGCCATGATCTGGCCGCGGACTGTGACCACGCTCGGCCGGCCCTTGAGTTCCCATCCTTCGAAGGCGCTGTAGTCGGTCTGCATGAGGTGGGTTTTCGCGGAGATCGTGCCGCGGTAGTTGGGGTCGTAGACCACCAGGTCGGCGTCGGCGCCGACGGCGACCGTGCCCTTGCCCTTGAGGCCGAAGATCTGCGCGGCCTTGGTGCTGGCCGCGGCGACGAAGGTGTGGAGGTCGATGCGGCCGGCGGCGACGCCGTGGGTGTAGAGCAGGTTCACGCGGTCCTCGACGCTGGGGATGCCGTTGGGGATCTTGGTGAAGGCTTGACGACCCATGGTCTTCTGCGTCTCGAAGTCGAAGGGGGCGTGGTCGGTCGCGACGGTGCTGACGGTGCGGGAACGGAGGTGGTTCCACATGGCGTCCGCGTCGGCGCGGCCGCGCAGGGGCGGGGACATGACGTATTTCGCTCCCTCGAAACCGGGGCGCTCGGCGTAGGTCTTGTCGAGGACGAGGTGGGGGAGGACGACCTCGATGTGGGCGTTTACTCCGTTGGCGATGCCGCACTGGGCCTCGCGGACGGCCGCGTCGCAGGAGGTGTGGACGATGTAGACCTCGGCGCCGGTCTGGCGGGCGAAGGTCATGAGGTGGTGGACGCCCTCGGCCTCGACGTAGGGGGGGCGGGAGGGCTCGTGGTATTCGGGGCCGGTCTTGGCCGCGGCGAGGAGTTCCTTCTGGCGTTCATCGACGAGGGTTTCGTTCTCGCAGTGGGCGGTGACAACGACGCCGAGTTCCTTGGCGAGGCGGAGGGTGTGGTACAACTCGCGGTCATCGACGCCGAGGGCGCCCTTGTAGGCGAGGAAGACCTTGAAGGAGGTGACGCCGCGGCGGACGATCTCGCGGAAGTCGCGCTCGGCCTGTGGATCGAAGCGGGTGACGCCCATGTGGAAGGAGAAGTCGCAGGCGGAGACGCCGCGGGCCTTGGCGAGCCAGGTCTCGAAGGCCTCGATGGGGGAGTCGGCCTTGCCGGGGCAGATCATCTCGATGAGGGTGGTGGTGCCGCCGACGATGGCCGCGCGGGAGGCGGATTCCCAGGTGTCCTTGGCGAAGGTGCCCATGAAGGGGAGGTAGATGTGGACGTGGGGGTCGATGAAGCCGGGGAAGAGGTACTTGCCCGAGGCGTCGATGAGTTCGGTGCCCTTCGCGCACGATGCCGGGTCGATGTTGCGCTCGATCCGGGTGATCGTCTCGCTCTCGCAGTAGACGTCGGCGGTGTAGTCGTCGGTGGCGGTGATGATGCGGGGGTTTTTGATGAGGAGGGGCATAAGAACTTTCAACACGGAGGGCCACGGAGCGACACGGAGGGGGAGGAGGGATGAGAGAGGAGAAAGAAAGGAGCGGAAAGGAGAAAGGAGCGAGATGCAGAGGAGCGGAGGAATTGAGGGGAGGGGACGGACAGGTTCGGATGAGTGCAGGCCGCACATTCCTTTGTCTTGCCTTTACCTGTTCTCTCTCTGTGTTCTCAGTGGCCCTCCGTGTTGAGAGTTCTTCAGACGACTCGGCGGATCATGTTGTCGGTGACTCGGAGTTGGTTGAAGTTGAAGAGCAGGCCGACGTGGATGCCGGAGAGGCGGAGGTAGGTCAGGAGTTGGGCTTCGTGGATGGGGGCGAGTTTGTCGATGGCCTTGAGTTCGAGCAGCACGACGCCTTCGACGATGAGGTCGGCCCGGAAGCCGGCGTCGAGGGGCTCGCCGTCGTACACGATCGGGATATCGACCTGCCGACGGACCGAGAGGCCGAGTTTGGTGAGTTCATGGGCCGGGCAGTGCTCGTAGACGGACTCAAGAAGCCCGGGCCCGAGAGCGGAGTGGACCTTGAGCGCCGACTGGATGATCTTGCCGGTGAGTTCTTCGTGCAACAGCGTCACGCGCCCTCTCCCCTTCGCGAATTCCGCCTTCACTCCGTGGCCCCGGTGGCTCTCCGTGTTTATTGATTCGAGACCAACTTTTCGGTCTGCTCGACGAACTTGTCGCCCTGCCACTGGGTGTCCTTGGTGATGGCGCCGTCGGGCTTGGGCGCGGCGGCCGCGGCTTTGGCGGCGGCTTGGCGCTGCACGAGGTCGGCGTGGGTGGTGAAGTACTGGAGGGAGTGGCCGCGGAAGTCGTCGATGGTTTTGAAGTTGTGCTTGTCCATGAAGGCGGAGAGGCCGTTGCAGAGGTCTTTGGCGAGGCTGTAGCCGTTGATCATGACGCCGGTGCAGACCTGGACGGTGTTGGCGCCGAGGAGGATGAACTGGGCGGCGTCGTCGCCGGTCTCGACGCCGCCGATGCCGCTGAGGGAGCGGCCGGGGAACTCGGCGCGGATGAGGCGGGCGCACTCCATGACGAAGCGCAGGGCGATGGGGCGGACGGCGCGGCAGGAGTATCCGCCGGGAGTCGTGTAGCCCTCGACGGTGGGCTCGGGGCGGAGGGTTTTGAGATCGACGCCCATGACGCAGAGGATGGTGTTGATCGCGGCGAGGCCTTCGCAACCGGCTTTGAGGGCGGCGCGGGCGGGCTCTTCGATGTGCGTGATGTTGGGGGTCATCTTGGCCCAGACGGGGACCTTGGCGGCGGCGTTGACCCAGCCGCAGACCTCGCCGAGGATCTCGGGGTCCTGGCCCATGGCGGCGCCCATTTTGCGTTCGGGCAGGCCGTGGGGGCAGGAGAAGTTGAGTTCGAAGGCGTCGACGCCCGCGGCCTGGCAGCGCTCGACGATCTCGACCCAAGCGTCTTTGCGGTATTCCTCCATGATGGAGGCGATGAGGACGCGGCCCGGGTACTTGTTCTTGACCTGCTTGAACTCCTCGATCCAGGTGTCGAAGGGGCGGTCGCTGATGAGTTCGATGTTCTGCCAGCCGAGGATGTCCTTGCCGGCGCGCATGCGGGCGTAGCGCGGGGTGACGTTGATGACCTTGGAGGCGTCGAGGCTGATGGTCTTGGCGATGACGGCGCCCCAGCCCTCGTCGAAGGCCTTGGCGATGACGTTGGCGTTGGTGCCGGGGGGGCCGGAGCCGATGATGAATGGATTCGGCAGTTTCAGACCATCGACGGTGACGCTCAGATCGGCCATGTTTCCGGCTCCTGAATCGTTCATCGTACCGCGCGGATTCTTCCCCGCAAAACAGACTTATCGCGCCGGTTCTCGCGTCGGATCGGTGTCGATCTGCGCGATCCACTCGCGGGATGCGTCCGAATCGCCCGACCCCTGGCACGCCGCGGCCATATCCGTGATGAACACCCGTCTCCACGGGAAGTTCTTCCCGGAGTTTTTGAACACCTCCCACGACGGTTCCAGCACCGCCCGCGCTTCGGCGTGGCGCCCCATCGCAAGCAGGACGTGGCCTCTGGCGAAACGGACGTAGGCCAGTTGATCGGCCGCGGTGGCCGAGAGCCGCTCCGCGACCGCCAGCGATTGTCGAGAGAGCCGGTCGGCCTCGCTCAGATCTCCCACGTGCACCAGGCAGAACGCCAGGCCGCTTTCGGTGACTGCCACGGCGTGATGTTCGGGCCCGAGCGCGGCCTTCAGTTCATCGGCCGCGGCCCGCCAGATGGCCGCGCCTTCTTCGTACCGCTCCGCGAGCGTGAGGAACCACGCCAAGTACCGCCTTGTGTTGGCGTCGAGCAACTCATCGCGTGCCTCGCGTGGGACGGCCTCGCGGATCTCGCATGCGCGACGGCCCAGTTCGACCGCCCGCCCCGGCTGGCCGTCGAACGCGAGGACCAGAGCCGCTTCTTCCAGGCAGACCAGCACCGAAGGGTCACGCGGCCCGAATCGGTTCGAGAGAATGTCCGCTGCACGCAGCGCGGCGTTCGCTTTTTGTGCCAGCAGCAACTCGGCCTCGGCGGCCCGCACCTGCGCCATCAGCATCCGCACCAGCGCCGGGTCGTCTTTCCCGAGCAGTTCTTCCTGCAGGGAAATCAGGCTTTCGAGCGCGTCGGTGCGACCCGACTCCACCGCGCGCGTCGGGCTGCCCCGGTCGGGCGCGCTGATCACCGGCAGGTCATTCCGCACCGCCGCGGCGGCTTGCGGCGGAGCGCAGCCCCACGCCCTTGCGAGCGTGGCGGTGAGGGCGCTCTCGGGCGAGGCTTCCGCAAACTCCGCGGCGTCTCTTAGAGACTCGGTCAGGTCGGGGTCTTCGGGCGCGAGGCACCGCAGGCGGCGCGTGAGCGCCTCGCGCAACTCGGGCTCGGCGCGGGCGTAGTCGTGGGAATCCAGGAACACGCGGGCCCGCAGGGCGGCCATCGCGCCGATCGGTCCGTCCGCGGCATGCTCGACCACGCCGCGGTAGAACGCGAGGGCCGCGTCCGCCTCGCGGATCGCGTCGTCCTTCCTGCCCATCGCCAGCAGGCACCTGGCCAGCAGTGCCCGGGATTCTGCGGCTTCCTCCGCGCCCGGGCCCAGCAGTTTCTCGCGCATCGCCAGGGCGTCGCGGCACATTCGCTCGGCTTCCGGGGCGCGCTTGCGGACGAGCAGGACCCCCGCAAGTTCGTGCATGCTGGCCGCGATCTCCGGGTGCTCGGGCCCGTGCCGCTCCCGCAACTGAATCAGGCCGTTGCGGAGGGAAACTTCCGCGTACTGCACCAGGGCGCTGGCCTTTCCGCTGCCAAGCCCCGTGTACACGCCGCCCCACAGCCTTCGCAGCGCCTGGTCAACATCGGGGCGATCCTTGTACCCGCCAGTTTCCAGCCTCAGGTAGAGCCGCCCCAGCCCTGAGCCCACGATTTGGCCAAGTTCCGGGCGCGCGGGGTCGGCGTTGGGGAGCGCTTCGCGGAGCAACTCGGTGACGGCGGTGGCGCGGACGCTCTCTGCGCGGGCCTGCTCACGCTGCAGGGCTGCTCGTCGCGCCGATTCGGCCGCGCTCGCGAGGCTCAGGAGCACGGCGACGCTCGCGGCCACCACGAGCAGCACCGCGGCGCCCGCCCACGCCAGGCGGCGGCGGTTCACGACGATGGCCTTGCGCAGCAGGTACCAGCCCGACTCGCTCCGCGCGTCTACGGGATCGCCCGCGAGGTATCGTTCGATATCGCGGGCCAGGGACGCCGCCGACTGGTAGCGACGTTCCTTTTCCTTTCGCAGCGCCCGCAGCACGATGGCTTCGAGATCGGCCGAGAGGGCGGGGTCGCGAGTCCGCATGGGGATGGGCGCCGCTTCGGCGATTGTCCTGGCGATCTCGAAGATCGAGCCTTGGACGTCGTACGGCAGCGAGCCGCACAGAAGGCGGTACAGGATCACCCCCAGGGAGTAGACGTCCGTCAGGGCGTCCACACCCTCCGCGCGGCCCGAGGCCTGTTCGGGCGAGGCGTATGCCGGGGTGCC
Organism: Phycisphaerales bacterium; assembly: GCA_905339235.1. Classification (GTDB taxonomy): domain Bacteria; phylum Planctomycetota; class Phycisphaerae; order Phycisphaerales; family UBA1924; genus RI-211. The sequence goes on along the minus strand of CAJPFG010000004.1, from coordinate 142,666 downwards.
CGCGAACTCGCCCGTGAGGGTCGTGCGGATGCCCCCGCCCGCCTTGGCGATGCCGAAGTCCAGCACCACGGGCCGGCCCTCCGCCGTCACGAGGATGTTGTCCGGCTTGAGGTCGCGGTGGATCACGCCGTTCAGGTGCGCGTGGTGAATGCCACCGCAGACATGGATAAACACGCGCAGCACCTCGCGCTCCCGCTGCGCCGGCGAGGCCGCGATGGGTTTCCACGCGTCAATCGGCACGCCGTCCACAAACTCCATGATTACGGCGATGCGGCCGTCGGGGAGCGTTCGAGATTCGAAGACCGTCACGATGTTGGGGTGCCTCAGGCGAGCCGCGATCTCCGCCTCGCGCTCGGCCCTCGCCCGCTGGCGTGCCGAGGCCGCTTCACCCGCGGCGAGCACCTTGATGGCGACCGCGCGCGAGGTGGACTCCTGCACGGCCCGGTACACGATTCCCTGCGACCCCGCGCTGAGCACTCCAAGGGTGCGATACCCCGCGATGCGCGGCGCGCCTTCCGGCCCGAGCGTGGACGCGGCGAGCGTGCGCATCCGCCCCAGGAACATTGAGTCGTCCCGGGCCGCCTCGAGGCGTGCCCGGCAGTCCGGGCATGTTTCCACGTGCAGTGTTACCTCGGGCGAGGCGGCGTCCCCGCCGGCGAGCCGCTCGATGTCGGCCGTGCCCGGACATGGGCTGCGCTCGCCCGTCATGCGTCCTCCTCGAACGCCGCGGTCAACTCCGCCACGACCTCGCGAAGGCGTTTGGTCACCCGGCTCTTGGCGACGTAGGCCTGGTCGAGCGTCATGCCGCACTGGGCGGCGGCCTCCGCCGCGGGAACGCCGCGCAGCGCCACCAACTCGAAGGCCCGCAGCGTGCGATCATCCACCCCCGACTCATCCCGCAGCATGGCCATCGCCCGAACCAGGATCGCCCGATCTCGCTCGTCCATCCAGATCGACCGCAGCCCGGGCTCTTCGGGCAGGGCGCCCAACGCCGTGTCTCCCGGGTGCACGTCCCGATTTCCGTTCCGCAGCACGCGCAACGCGGTGTGGTGGGCGATTCCGAGAATCCACGAACTCAAGCGCCCCTTGGAGCGGTCGTACCGGTTCTCGCGATAGGCCCGCACGAACTCCGAGAGCGTTTGCTGCGCGACCTCGTCCGCGTCCGTGTCGGAGAGTCCGAGGCGGCGGGCCAGCCCGGAGATCACCGGCCGGTACCGGCTGTCGATGTGGGCCCACGCCGGCTCGTTGGCATGGTCGCGCAGCGCGTCCAGCAGTTTCGTGGTCGTTCTCGTCGCGTGAATCGAGTCCGGTGAAGCCAAGCGAGGCACTCCCCACCACAAATGAGTATAACGGGGCTGCTGAGAACGCCGTCGAGGCCCCCCACGCGGGCCTGCGCATCGCGCCCCTGCCCCGCCTTACGCCGGATCGGCCCGCAGGATGAACTGACGATCATCGTCGAGTTTGACTCGGATTGCCAACTGGCCGGCCTCGTTCATCGACACGGGATTGAGCGCAAAATCGGCGACCGCAGACTCCAGCAGCGGGTCGCCAAGCCCCAGAACGCGATGCTTCGCGTGATCCGGACCGGTGTACACGCCCAGGCGCCCCCCGCGGGGCGTCGCGAAGAACACGACCTCCGCGGCGTTGTTGAGCAGCAGGCCGCGTATGGACTCGAACGGGCCCGATGTGTCGAGGATGCGATTCGTCGATCTGTTCGACGTGACGAACAATCCGGACACGCCGTTTCGGAGTGTCGCGCGGTATCCCACCACACCCGAGTCGTTCATGACCGGGAAGAAGCCGAGATCTTGGAACTCCTCGCCGGTGGCCACGATGGTCCGTTGCGAGACCCCGTCACCCACTTCGATGCACTGGCCGCCGGCCGCGATGTCGGCGCGGAAGGCAACCAGCCCGTCACGGTTGACCACCGGCAGTCCTTGGAACGCACAGAAGCGCTCGCGCGTGTCGGCGATGGTCGTGGTCTGTCCACCTCGCCCGAGGTAGACACCCGCGATTCCCGATGCATGGGCCGCGCGGAATGCCACCGCCCCCGCCTCGTTCATCGTCGGCCCCAGCGGTCCGCTGGGCATGGCGACCGTAGCGACTTGTCCCTGCTCTATGAGGAAGACACCGTCCTCGCCGGAGTTGAGCCTGCCGTAGAAGCAGCATGCTCCCGCGGCATTGATATCCGGGTGGCTGTGCACGTCGGCAATCGGTCCGCCCGTTTCCGCGAGGGCCGTCAGCGCTCCGCCTTGAGCAACATAGACACCCGATCCGCCGGCCGCGAGCGATGCCTGGAACGCGACCACGCCGCTATCGCTGATCGACGCCACGTACGGGCTGAAATCCCGGAAACGCTTCCCCGTTTCGGCGACCGGGGTCAGCCGCATGCAACAGGCTCGGAATGAGCACTTCAACGCGATCCATCCGTTTCCCGGCGGGTAAGGCCGACTTGATTGGAGGGATTCTACCGAAGGGAAATCCGCAGGGGCACGGTACAAGATGCCTTGCGACTTCTCCGCCTTTCGCGGATACTGGCTGCTCGATTCAGGCTCCTCGGTTCACCCCAATTTGCAGGAGACTCACATGAAAATGCGTTTCGTGATGCCGGCTCTGGCGTGCTCGGCGGCCTTGTCGTGCGCGATCTCACAGGAGTGCCTGGCGCAGGAGTTGTACCGTCAGAATCCCATCAACAGTTTCGGCGGCTTGTCCGCCCAGGACGCCCGCAACCCCGGCGGCCTGGGCTGGTTCAGCGAAGTCGTGGACAACTTCGACGCCCCGACGAACTGGGTCATCGGGTCTGTCGAGTTCTGGGGCGGCTACGTCACGGAAGTGCCCGGCAACACCGAGGGCTTCATGATCCGGTTCTACGAGAACAACGGCGGCTCGGTGGGCGCGCTCGTCAGCACCCAGGACGTCATGACCTTTTCCGAGATCGAGTACTACCACTTCAACTTCGGCCCGCCCCTGGGCGACGTCAAGGGCTACCACTACACCGTCCAACTCACCACCCCGGTTCCCCTCAACGCCGGCTCGTACTGGATGAGCGTGACCGCGATCCTCGCCCGCGGGGGCGGCGCCAATGAGCCGCAGTGGGGCTGGGTTCAGGCCCAGAGCATCACTCCGCCCAGTTGCATGCAGCGATTCTTCTCGCCGACCTTCAACCCGCAGAACCAGGACGTCAGTTTCGTGCTCAACGCCTTTGCGCCGCCGTGCGATCCGGACGTCAACTGCGATGGCGCGGTGAACGGGTTTGACGTGGAGGCGACGGAGCAGGCGGTGAACGGCGACTTCACAAACTTCTGCGCGCCCAGCGCCGATCTGAACGGCGACGGCGCCGAGAACGGGTTTGACATCGAGACCGAGGAGCAGCGCGTGAATGGAGCGCCCTGCTGAACTAGGGGACGGAGCGTGCGACGCCGCACGAGCCGACGGAGCAGCACGCTTCGCACCCGATGGCGCGCCACGATAACACACGAATCCCCGGGCTGACGAACCCGTCGCCCGGGGGTTCGTTCCTTTGAAGGTCCGTGCTCAGGTACTTCTTGTTGCTGTCCGCAAAGACGGTGACGGCCGTGGCGTCGTCGCCCAGTTCGTCCAGGATCTTGTCCGCGCCGACGAAGTTCGCGCCGGACGAGATTCCCACGCACAGCCCGGCGCGTCCGAGGATCTGGGCCGCGGCGATCGCGTCCCCGTCCCACACGTCCACGATGTCGTCCAGTTCCTCCAACTTGACCAGCGCCGGCACGAACTCGTCGGAGATTCCCTGGATTCGGTGGTTCCCGGCCTTGTGCCCGGTCCGCAGCGTCGGCGAGTTGGCGGGCTCGAGCGGATGAACCCGCACTCGCGGGTTGGCCCGCCGCAGGCTCCGCCCCACGCCCATCACGGTCCCGCCCGTTCCCACGCCGGCGACGAAGGCGTCGGGCGAGAGGCCGCCCGCCGCCAACTGCGCCAGGATCTCCGGCCCCGTCGTGTGCTCGTGCGCGAGCGTGTTCGAGGGATTCTCGAACTGGTGCGGCAGAAACACGCCGTGGCGCGAACTCGCGTACGCGTCGGCTTGCTCGATGCTCCCGCGGAATCCGCCCTGGTCGTGCGACACCGGGATCACTTCCGCGCCGCACGAGAGAATCAGCGACACCCGTTCCCGGCTCATCCAGTCGGGCATGTAGATCCGCACCGGGTGCCCCAGGGCCCGGCCCATCGCCGCGAAGGAAATTCCGGTGTTCCCGCTCGTCGCCTCGGCGATCGTGTCTCCCGGCCGCAGCGCGCCCGAGGCGTACGCCTCCCGCAGGATCCACAGCGCCATGCGGTCCTTCACGCTTCCCGTCATGTTCTTCTGCTCGTACTTTGCGAACACCCGTCGCCGCCGGCCGCGCGACTCGTAGCGGATCTCCAGCAGGGGCGTCCGCCCGACCATGGAGGCGAGCCCCTCGACGCGTTCGGCCGCGTGCCGCGCCGATTCCAGAGTCACCGCTGTCATGCGGGAGCCTCCGCGGGCGAGGCGAGGCGTTCTCCCGCCTCGATCGCCGCGGCGTTCAGGGCACGGAACCGCTCGGGCACCCGCGCCAGGACCGCTCGCCGCAGACTCTCGGGCGACACCAGCCCCGTGAGGCGGTTGAGCGCGCCCAGCGCCACCGTGTTCGCCGCCATCTTGCCCCCCGTCGCCACCGCGGTCGCGGTCATCGGCAGGCGGACGATCCGGCCGCGGCCTGTGACCTCCGGGCCGATCGTCGAGTCCAGCACCACCAGGGTGTCGTGGTGCACGAGCGACATGTACTTCTTCGCCGCCTCCAGCGACAGGCAGAGCAGGATGTCCGGCACGGTCACCTGCGGGTAGGCGATGGTCGTCGCGGAGATGATCACTTCGGCCTTGCTCGACCCCAGCCGCGCCTCGGGCCCGTAGGTCTGCGTTTGGACAACGTTCTTGCCGTCCAGCAGGGCCGCCTCGGCCAGGATCACCCCGGCCGTGATGAGTCCCTGGCCCCCCGCGCCGCTCAACCGCACCTGGACCGGGTCGGAGTTCATGATCGCCCCTTTCCGGACGTGGCGAGCGCTCGCTGGGAGTAGAGCGTCCCGTAGTCCCGGCGCTCCTCGTCGCGGAAGATGCCTGTGGGCATGAGGTCCGCCGGCGGAGACTCGTCGTGCTCCCTGGCGATGTCTTCGGAGGGCGAGGTGGTGTCGCGGAGGTAGTGCAGCAGTTCGTACGGCTCGCCCAGGTCGTTCATCCGGCCGAAGTAGGTCGGGCACGCCGTCATGACGTCCACAAACGCGAACCCCTTGTGCGAGATCGCCCGCTTGAAGAACGTCACCATCTGCTTGTTGTCGTACGACGTCGTGCGCGCCACGAACCCCGCTCCCGCGCCCAGCGCCAGCCGCACCAGGTCGAAGGCGTGCTCGATGTTTCCCGACATCGAGGTCGTGCTGCGCTTGCCCGCGGGAGTAGTGGGGGCCAGTTGGCCGCCCGTCAGGCCGTAGATGCCGTTGTTGAAGACCAACGCCGTCAGATCGAGATTCCGGCGGCAGGAGTGGATGAAGTGATTCCCGCCGATCGCCGACGCATCGCCGTCGCCCATGATCACGATCACCTTCAGGTCCGGGTTCACCAGTTTCATGCCCGTCGCGAACGCCAGGGCCCGCCCGTGCGTCGTGTGCATCGTGTTGAAGTCGAGGATGAACGGCGCCCGCCCTGCGCACCCGATGCCGCTGATCACGGCCACGCGGTCCTGATCCAGTCCAAGATCGCCGATCGCCGTGAGCAACGCCTTCACGATGGAGCCGTTCCCGCACCCCGGGCACCACACGTGGGGGAGTTGTCGCAGACGCAGGAATCGCCGGTGTTGGTCGCTCATTTCGAGTTCTCCTGACCGACCGCCTGTAGTTTGCCCGAGCGGGCCGCGTCGCAGATCTGCTGCGGGGTCATCAGGCTGCCGTCGATTCGGCCCAGCGCGCGCACCTCGCACCGCCCGCCCGCCGCGCGCTCCACTTCGCGCACGAGTTGCCCGAGGTTGAGTTCAGGCATCACGATCCGGTCGACGCGCCCCGCGATGTCGGCGATGAGGTGCTCCGGGAACGGCCAGAGGGTCTTGATGTCCAGGCACCCTGCCCGCACGCCCTCGGCACGCAACTGGTCGGCCGCGGCCCGTGCCGGGCGGCTGGTGATCCCGTAACTCACGATGGCCACCTCGGCGTCGTCGAGCATGGCCGCCTCGAAGACCGCCAGTTCCTTCACGCGGTCCTGGATCTTGCCGATCATCCGGCGCAACTCTCGCGCTGCCGCTTCACCGTGCGCCACGAATCCTTCCGGGCCGTGGGCCATGCCGGTCACGTGGTACCGGCTCCCCGCGCCGAACGGCAGGAATCCCTCATCGGCGAAGGGCTTGAACCCGGCGGTGCTTTCCGGCGCCCGCCGGTTCACCACCGGGAGTTCGCCCGGCTCGGGCCAGGCGATGTTCTCGCGCATGTGGGCCAGCACCTCGTCGATGAGCAGGATCACCGGAACCCGATACTCCTCCGCGAGGTTGAACGCCCGAACGGTCATTTCGAAGGCGTCGCGCACGTTTGACGCCGTCAGCACGATCACCGCGTGGTCGCCGTGCGTGCCCCAGATGGCCTGCATCACGTCGCCCTGCGCGGCCTTGGTGGGCTGGCCGGTGGATGGCCCCCATCGCTGGCAGTTGATGATCACGCAGGGCGTTTCGGTGATCGACGCGTAGCCGATTCCCTCCTGCATCAGCGAGAAGCCTGGCCCGCTGGTGGCGGTCAGTACCTTCGCCCCACCCCACGCCCCGCCGATGATCGCGGAGATCGAGGCAATCTCGTCCTCCATCTGGATGAAGACGCGCCCCTGCGCGGGCATTTCCTGGGCCAGGATCTCCATGATCTCGGAACTGGGTGTGATGGGATAGCCCGCGTAGAACGAGCACCCGGCGTAGAGCGCGCCGTGGGCGCAGGCTTCGTTGCCCTGGATGAGGCGTTGGCGTTTCATGCGAGTTGCTCGCTTTCCGCGCGGGGGCGGCTGGGGGTCTTGGCGATGAAGATGGCAAAGTCGGGACAGCGGACCTCGCACAGTCCGCAGAAGACGCAGTCGTTCACGTCCTTCACGGCGATCCGGTTGGCGTTGTCCAACTTCAGCGTGTGCGTGGGGCAACTCGTCACGCAGATGTTGCAGCCCTTGCACAGCACCGGAACCGTGCTGAGACGGAAGTCGCCCTGGAAGTGCGAGAAGGTGCCGTGGTCCTCGATGATCCGGGCCCGCGGCACGGGCGGGGGTGGAGTTTCGGCGCGGTCTGAACCGCTCAGGGCCTGCGAGATCGCTTTGGCCGCGACTTTGCCGTCCCGCACCGCTTCGACGACTGTTGCGCCGCCGTTCAGGCAGTCGCCGCCGGCGTAGATGCCCGGCGCGCTGGTTCGCATTTCTTTGTCCACGCGGACGCGGCCGTCGGTCAGGTCGATCCCGAACAACTTGAACAACTCGGTCCGCGGCTTCTGACCGATCGCCTTGATGACCGTGTCTACTTCGATCTCGAACTCGGAGCCGGGGATCGGCTCCGGGCGCGGCCGGCCTGAGGCGTCGGGCTCGCCGAGTTTCATCCTCAGGCAACGCACCGCCCGCACCCGGTCGAGCCCCTTGAACTGCACGGGCGCGACCAGTTCGAGAATGCGCACGCCCTCTTTCATGGCCGCGGCGATCTCGTGCGGGTACGCGGGCATCTGGGCCTGCGTGCGGCGGTAGAGCATCATGACTTCGGAAGCACCCAGCAGCACGGCCTCGCGCGCGGCGTCGATCGCGGTGTTTCCTCCGCCGATCACCGCGACGCTGCGACCGACCTGCAAGAGGCCCGCCGGGCCCAACTTCAGCGCCTCGACGAACGGGAGCGACTCCCACACGCCGGGAAGGTCCTCGCCGGGGATGCGAGCCGGAAGGTCTTCGCCCATGCCCACGCCGAGGAATATCGCGTGGTGTCGCGAGCGGAGGTCCTGCACCGAGATGTCGCGACAGATCGTGACGCCGAACTGGAACTCCACGCCCAGGCGCCGGATGTTTTCGATTTCCAGCGGGAGCGGATCGATCAACTGCTTGTACGGCGCGATCGCGTGGGAGATGAGTCCGCCGCCGAGTTCACGCTGTTCGTACAGCGTGACGGCGAATCCGTCGCGCACCAGCATGGCCGCGCACGAGAGGCCGGAGGGGCCCGCGCCGATAACGCCCACGCTGGCCCGCGGGCGCGCCGTGCGGGCGGGGTTGAAGTCGATCGCGTGCGGCGCGCGATCAGTCGCGTGTCGCTGGAGGCGTCCGATCTGAATGGCGCGGCGGCCTTCCTTGAGGAGGACGCACGAGCCCTGGCAGAGCACTTCGACGGGGCACACTCGCGCGCAACTGCCACCGAGGATGTTGGCGTCGTAGATTTTGCGGGCAGCCTCGACGGGATCGCGATGCGCGAGATCGGCGATGAACCCGGGAATGTCGATGCGCGTGGGACACGCCCGCACGCACGGCGCGTCGGCATGCGGCCCGCCGCACTGCAGACAGGCTTGGGCCTCGATGACGGCCTGTGATTCGGTAAGCGGCCCGTGGGCCTCGTGAAGGTCGGCAAGCGGGGATCGTTGAGCCTGCTCCATGCGGGGAGTGTAGGCTCAAAGATGACATTAAGATATGTTTGTCAAGATGAGCGAAAAAAGGGGAGAGGCGAAAGGCCAGGGGCGAAAGGCGAACGACTGGGGCGCTTCTGGGCGAGTGCTTGGAGAGCCACGGACCTTGCCGGATGCCCGGGGTGGCCGCACGAACCGGGAGGTTTGTGGCACGCGTGACACGGCATCGTGCGCGTGGGGCGATCCTAGCGGCGATTCATGCGGCGGTGGGGATGGGCTTCACGTTTGTCGGAGAGTGTGGGGTGCACGGGGTGGTGGAGGTTGCCGGGTGATCTGATGGGTGGATTCTCGGACATCGGTTGGTGCGACAGGCGGCAGAGAGCGCGGGATGGTGGTGTTTGATGATTGACGACCCGCATGTCGCAGCGGGCGCGGTTCGATGTGAGTGGGACTGCGGGGCTGCACTCATTATGAAAACAAGCAACGACAGTCGTAACCGCGGCCGCGGATTGGCAGCGGGTCGGAAGGGGCGGCTGCTTGGCGGCTTGGGGGGCGGGGCCGGATTGATTGCGGTGGTGCTGGCGAGTTCGGGGATGGCGGGGCCGGCGGAGGGCTTGGGGAAGACGGGTCCGCGGGGCATGGAATGCGCGACGTGCCACACGTTCGAGCGGGGGCTGTCGCACCCGATTGGGGTGTCGCCGTTGAAATCGCCGGAGGGCCTGCCGCTGGAGGGCGGGATGATGACTTGCCTGACGTGTCACGACGAGCAGAAGGCGGCCGGTCATTCGGGGGCGAGGGCGCGCGGCGAGGCGTTTTTGCGGCAGGGCGAGGAGTTGGGGAACTTGTGTACGCAGTGCCACGCCGCGGATGCGACGCGCAAGGGTTCGCATGGGGCGGGGCTGAGGCGGGCGCACCTGGTGTCGAGCGAGCGCGAGGGCGGGGGCGGACTTGATAGCGAGAGCCGGTCGTGCGTGGAGTGCCATGACGGCGCGATGGCGGGGGATGTGGGATCGCACCGCGCGAGCATGCTGTCGTCGCGTGAGGAAGGGACCGAGCACCCGATCGGGGTGAAGTTCGAGAGCCGCAAGCGGTCGGACGAAGTGCAGTTGGTTTCCCGGACGGCACTGGATCGGCGGATCCGGCTGTTTGATCAGGCGGTGGGCTGCGGGTCGTGCCATAGCGTGTATGCGCCGGGCGGGGATTTGCTGGTGATGAGCAACTCGCGGAGCCAGTTGTGCCTGGGGTGCCACGTGGAGTAGGGATTCCCAAAGTCGGGAAGGCCGCGGCGGGAAGAGTTGCAAATCAGAGAATTGCACGGAGCGGGCGGCCGGAAGGCCGGCCGAAGTCGCGGCCGCGCGAAGCGGGGGGGCTTGGATAACCGGACACCGGGGACCGGAGTGGCACCGTGCTTGCTCGGGTATGGTGAAGGGATGGGTGCGTCGATGGTTCGGCGCCGGGAACTTCCCCAACTGGGACGGTCCATGACACGAACGACTTTACATCTCGCGGCGGTGATGGGAATCGGGCTTTGCGCGGCGATCGCAGCCGCGCAGTCGCCCGCGGCCCCCGCGGTGGACTCGGATCAGGCGATGCAGCAGGGCCCGAAGGGGATGCTGGCGATTCGGGCGATCCAGGGAACCAAGGGGGGCCCGGCGGTCGGTGGCGAAGAGGTGGAGGTGATCGTTTTCCACCGCGAGATGCCGGTGAAGCAGATCAAGGGAAACCTGGACGATCATGGCGTGCTGCTGGTGGGCGATCTGCCGGTGGGGATCGGAATTCGGCCGCTGGTGCGGATCAAGCACGCGGGAGTGCTGTACCAGGACGCGGCGGCGTTGATGGATGCGGAGAAGCCGGGCGCGAACCTCGACATCACGGTGTATGAGGTGACGGAAACGATGCCGGCGTGGAAGGTCGTGATGCGGCACCTGGTGGCGGAGAAGGCCGAGGGCGGGATGGCGGTGTCGGAGACGCTGGTGGTGGAGAACACCAGTGACCAGACATGGCTGGGCGCGCCGCCGGACGCGGCGAACCGGCGCGCGACGGTGACGCTGGATCTGCCGGCGGGCGCGACCGACATTCAGTTGGTGCAGGGGTTCCACGGCTGGTGCTGCTCGGCGTATGCGGGCACGAAACTCAGCATCCAGATGCCGTTTATGCCCGGGAAGATGACGTATAAGTTCGCGTACTTCGTGCCGGCACGGGATGGGGTGATTGATCTGCGTGTGGCGGCGCCCGCGCCTGTCGGGCATGCGGCGTTTTTCGTGCCGGACTCGGGCCTGAAGGCGGAGCCGACGCTGGTGAAAGAGGGCGGGTCGGAGCAGATGGGCGCCGAGCGCGTCACCATGTTCCAGTCGGACGGGATCGCGGCCGGGGAGTCGGTGGGCGTGGTGCTCACGAGTCTCGCGAGCGTGCCGGTGCAGGCGGCCGCGGGGGGCGGGATGTCGCCGATTATCTGGATCGGCGCTGGGCTGCTGGGGGTGGGCGTGGTGGCGGGGCTGGCGATGAGGATCGGTAAGCGGAAGGGCGCGGCGTAGGGGTGCACGGCGGTCGGGTGCGTCATGAGTATGGTCGGCTTAGCGGCGATGCGGACGTATTGGGCGACCACCCTCGCGGTTTTGAGCGTGGCGGTCGGGATGGCGTTGTTCTACGCGCCGGTGGATGAGAGCATGGGGCTGGTGCAGAAACTGATATACCTGCACCTGCCGGCGGCGATCGCGGCGTTGTTTGCGGCGATGTCGGTGTTCGTGGGGAACCTCGCGTTCCTGTGGACGCGCAGCCGCGTGTGGGACGAGATGGCGAGCGCGGGCGCGCGGGTGACGGTTTTCTGCAGCCTGATTGTGTTGCTGACGGGGATGGTGTGGGGGCAGAGTTACTGGGGCTTCTGGTGGACGTGGAGCCCGAAACTGACGTTTACACTGATTTTGTGCGTGCTGTACGCGGTGTACCTGGGGCTGCGGCTGGTGGTGCGGCCGTGGCATCGGCGCGCGGTGGTGTGCGCGGTATACGGAGCGGTGGCGTTTCTGGATGTGCCGCTGGTGTACCTGTCGGTGCGGCTGCTGCCGGATGTGCACCCGACCTCGCTGCCGCTGACGCCGGAGATGCGGCAGACGCTGATCCCGTGGTTTGTGTTCGTGGCGCTGGCGGGTACGGGGCTTATCGCGACGCCGGTGGCCCGGCGTGCGCGGCGGCATGCGGAGCACGCGCTGGGCGCGGCCCATGTGACGCATGCGTAGTCGGGATCAACGCTTCGACAGGTTGTCGATCATGGTGTTGAAGGCGGGACCGGCGGCGGACATCTGCTCGGCGGGGCCCGTCATTTTGATGAAGAGCAGGCCTTCCGGGGCTTCGATGATGGCGCCGCGGAGCATCCAGTTTTCCTTGGCGGGTCCGTCGCCCATGCCGGCGTAACTGCCGGTGAACTCGGCGGTGCTGACTTTGAGCCCGGCGATGTCGCGGGTCTTGACCTCGCCCTTGGAGGGCGCGCCGGAGGCGTCGGCGACCTGTCCGGCCCAGCGGTCCATGTTGGATTGCACGCTGCCGCCGGCGGTGGAAAAGACGATGAGACAGGCCTTGGCGGGGTCGCCGGAGGCGTCGGGGACGTTGATCTCGGCGAGGCGCATGGAGTTGGACGGCGGCGCTGATTGCCATCCGGCGGGGACGGTGAAGTTGACGCCGAGCGCGGAGACTGAGTTGCCGGCGGGCGCGGGGGTGGAGGGCGCGGCGGGGGGCGTGGTTGGTGCGGGATTCGTGGTGGGCGCGGGGGCCGCGGGCGGGGGCGGAGACTTCTTTTCGCAGGCGGCGGCGAGGAAGGTGAGGCCGGCGAGGACGACGATGGTGGTTCTGGTCATGCGACATCCTACGGCGGTTGCGTCGTGGGATGTCGGAATGATGCGTTGTTCACGTGGTGGCGGGAATACCGGCCGCGGGGGTGGGGGCGGCCTTGTTGAGCATGGAGTAGCGGACCTTGCAGGCGATGAGGAAGACGATCTCGGCGGCGGCCCAGAGGCCGACCCAGATTTCGCCGCCGGAGCCGAAGCCGTAACTGTGGAGTCCGGTGGCCATGACGTAGTTGACGCCGTAGAAGGTCCAGACGATGACGACGAAGCCGAGGACCGCGGAGGCGGCGAGGCCGAAGTCCTGGAGCCAGCGGACGTAGCGGGCGTGGAGGACGGCGAAGTAGACGACGATGCTGATGAGGGCCCAAGTCTCCTTGGGATCCCAGCCCCAGAAGCGGCCCCAGGAGTCGGCGGCCCAGACGCCGCCGAGGATGGTGCCGGCGGTCAGGAGCAGGAGGCCGATCTGGATGGTGCGGTAGGTCTGCGCGATCAGTGGGTGGGAGAGCTTGGGTGCGGGCGCTGCGGTTTGAGCGCGTTTGGCGAAGAGGACTTCGCGGGCGAGGTAGACGTGCCCAAGGATGGCGGAAACCAGGAGTACGCCGTAACTGGCGACGATGGTGAGGACGTGGATGATGAGCCAGTAGTTGCTGCGGAGGACGGCGGGCAGGGAGTTGGTGCGGTCGGTCAGGGGGACCATGGCGGCGAAGAGGACGGAGGCGAGAGCCGCACAGACGCCGCCGAAGAGGTAGTAGCCGCCCTTGTTGAGGATCTGGGCGATGAGGCCCACGGCGATGCCGACCAGGCCCATCCAGAGGAGGGCTTCGAAGGTGTTGCTGACGGGGGCGCGGTCGAGGATGGCGATGCGCAGGCCGATGCCGAGCATGTGCTCGATGACGCCGCCCGCGGTGGCGATGATCGCGAGGGTGATCAGGGGCTTGCGGAGGCAGAGCGTCGAGAGGCCGAAAAGGATGATGGCCAGGCCATAGAGGTATTCGGTCATGCGCCAGGGATTGTGGCTGTCGTAGAAGAGTTCGAGGCTGACGGCGCGGGCCTCTTTGGCAGGGAGTTTGCCGATGGAGTCGATCGATCGGCGGACTTGCGCGGCGGCATCGTTGAGGTTGCCGTTAGTGGTGTAGGCGGTGGCGAAGGCCTGAAGGGCGGTCCGGACCTGCTCGGTGCCGGGCGAGCCGCCGGAGAGGCCGACGTTAAGGAAGGTCTTTCCGGGCTCGCCGGGAATGAGAGCGAGTTGCTCGCCGCCGGCGAGGGCGAGGATGCGGTTCGCGCTGTTGTAGGCGTCGAGGGCCTGGCGTTGATCGCGCGTGGCCTGGGCCTGGGAGTCGATCTCGCGGGCCTTGGAGTAGTCCTGGAGGAGGGCGTTGAGGGGCTTGCAGGAGAGGATCTCGGAGGCGCTGAAGAACTCGCGCTCGGGGTCGAGCGAGACGAGTTTCTTGAAGGGCTTGTTCACGAGCCCGATGACGGGCTTGTGGACCATGTCCTGGCCTTTGAACATGAAGTCGCAGAGGAGTTGGAGGGGCTGGCGACCGGAGTAGATTTCCGGGCCGCGGCCGGCGGACCACTTCTGTCGGCCGGTGATCTCGACGGCGAGACGGCGGGAGTAGGCCTCGAGGGGCATGATGCGTCCGCCGTCCTGGATGGCGACGGCGCCGAGGTCCTTGATCCAGGCGGAGTCGTCAGACGCCCTGGCTGACGGGCTCAGCAGCGACAGGAGCAGCGCGAGCAGGGGGAGGAGTGCGGGTTGAGTTCTTCGGAGCATGGGATGCCTCTTTCTGCAACGAGGGAGCGGGGATGCCGGGGTGGCCCCAGGAAAGCGAACGGCTGAAGAACGTGACGAAGATGCCGACGCACAGCACGATGGAACCGATGTACGTGAGGGTGAGGCCGGGGTCGCGCATGACGCTGAAGACGGAGATCTGCTCGCCCATGAAGCCGGACTGGTAGACTTTCCAGGGCGAGTGGGCGAAGGGGGTGTTCATGTGGATGAGGTATGGGGCGTCGGGCTGGCCGGGGGTCGAGATGATCACGTCGGACTCGTAGGCCATGGCCATTTCGGTGCCGGGGTAGTCCATCTTGCGGAAATCTTTGAGTTGGATGGTGAAGGGGAGTTCCACCATGCGTGGGCCGTAGCGCAGGAGCAGGTTTCGGCCGCCGGCGGGGATGGGCTCAAAGCCCTTCCAGGGGACGATGACCGGGTCGGCGACGCCGGCCACTTTCATGACCAGCGCGGGGCGGCGTTCCGTGGCCTTGGGCGCCTGCACGAAACGCGACGCGGCGCGGGCGCGGTTGAAGTGGTTGAGGATGGTGACGCGGCGGGATCCCAGGTCGAGGGCGGCGGGGAAGGCGGTTGGGGCGGGGAGTTCACGTCCGACACCGTCGCGGCCGATGTAACCGACGCGGGGAGCGGCGACGGGCCCGAAGATGACGAGGGCTTCGGCCTTGCCTGCGGCGGGGGCGGAGGCGCCGAGGGACGCGCCGGACTTGGCGGCGCCTTCGAGGGTGCGGCCCATCACCATGTCGGGGAAGTTCTGGAAGCAGGTGTGGCGCTCGGTGGTGCCCTGGCCGTCGGTGATGGTGACATCGACGGCGGGGTTGTCCTGGGCGCTGCCCTCGGTGATCTTGCCGCCGGCGACCATGGCCTTGGCGAACTTCTGGATGGAGACGATGGTCCAGCCCGGGACGGCTTCGGAGCCGACTTCGCCCAAGGGGTAGCGCGTGCCCGCGAGCGTGAAGAAGTAGCCGGGCTTGGATTCGGCGGCCGCGGCGGGTGGCTCCCACGTGGCACCGTCGGCGAGCACGCGGACGAGCACGCCGCCGATGGTCGCGCCGCCGCCGCCCTTGGCTTCGTCGCCGATCCAGTCGCCGGACTTGGCGTTGGGGTCGAAGGTGATTTCGATCGCGCGGAAGGCCTCGGGGCCGTCGTTGGCGACGTACTGCTCTTCGCGTGTGTTGCCCCAATGGTCGATGACTTCGAGGGCGACGCCGTCGAGGGTGAGGGTGGTGGGGCGGGTCGGCGCGGCGACGGTGGCGACGATCGTGGACTTGCCGGCGTTGAACTGCGCGAGTTCGAGGACTTCCTGGTCGGTCTCGAGGGAGTTGCTGGAGTTGCCTTCCTCAAGGGCTACGTGGCCTTCGAGGCGGCCGAAGAGAGACCAGAAACCGCCGATGATGAGCAGGATGAGGCCGGCGTGGACGGTGATGAAACCGACGTGCTTGCGCTTCCAGGGATAGCGGGTGACGACGGCGAAGACCAGGCTGACACAGATGAGCCCCATGAGGGTGATGAACCACCACGAGCCGTAGACGGTGGCGCGGGAAACCTTGGAATCGTGGACGGATTCGAGGTAGGTGCCCCACGCGAGGGCCGCGGCGACGAGTGCGAGGACGGGGACGGCGAGTTGGATGCTTCCGAGGAAGCAGACGACTCGGCCGAGGGGGGTGACATGCCAATCGTGGGTGGGTTTCATGAAGTGCTCCCTGAAGCATGGACTTGCCCGGGGATGGAGTCAACCAGCGAGCAAAGAGTGTCGTAGTAGGTATCAATATCCACGCCGAGGAGCGCGGCGGCGAACTGCTCGCAGTCTTCGGGGGATGCGATTTCGCCGTAGTTGATGGGCGGGATGTGATAGGCGATGAGGGTTGGCCAGAGTTGCCGGCGATGTTCGAAGGAGGGGTGAAGGACGAGGCAGAAGCCGCGGCTGGGGTGGTCGCCCAGGGGCATTGGGTAGCCGAACTCGCCGGGTTCGAGGCCGGCGGAGTCGAAGCGGATGCCGGTGGGGTAGCGGATGAAGTCGGGATCGCTGAGGATCTTGAGGATGGCGTCGGCGTCGATGCGTGGGCCGTAGCGCTCGCGGGCGCGGGCGGCTTTTTCGAGCAGGTGGTCGTGCAGAGACCTGCGGGCGTCGGCTTCGGTGAGTTTGGTGGGCGGGGTGTGCATGGGTCACTTCTGCTCGTATCGGGCCTTGAACTCTTCGGTGGCCTTTTGGCGGCGGGCGGCTTCTTCGGGGTCGAGTTTTCCGGTGAACCACTTGTGATTGTCGGAGGCGAGGACCTGGTCGATCTTGGCGCGGAGCGCGGCGGCGGCGTTGGCGCGGGATTCGTCGGCGCTCTCCTTATTGCGATCCGCGAGCGATTCCAGTTGGGGGAGGTACTCGGAGTAGAAGCGTTTGGCGACCTCGTAGGTGCCGTGCCAGTGGGTGTAGTCGGGGGCCATCATGGAGGCGCCGTGGCGGGCGCGGCGGCCTTCATGGTGCCAGAGTTCGTAGTACGTCCAGTCGAGTTCGTTCGCGAACTGGGGGCCGTTGAGGAGCGGGCGGGCCAGGGCGTAGAGGTCGCGGGAGGGGGTGGCGAACTTGTCGTTGTAGAGTTCGATGAGGGCGTCGTACTGGGTGTAGAAGTTGTCGATCCATTGAGCGTCGTGGCAGTTGATGCAGACGTCCTTCATGTTGAGGCGGCGGGTTTCCCAGGGAATGCTTGCCCCGGGAAGGTTCATCTTGGCGTCGGCGAACTCGGGGCGGACCGAGAGTTCGGGGCGGTTGTTCCAGGAGATTCTCAGGCCGACATCGTGCGAGACGGGCTGCTTTCTGGTGGCGGACATGTGGCAGGTGGCGCACGTGGGGGCGGCCCAGTAGTCCTCGCCGACGACCCACTTGTTGCTGTCGAGATTCATCTGGTTGACGTTGGAGAAGAAGGCGATTCCGTGCTTGGACTCCTCGTAGATCTCCTTCTGGGGATGGTCGGGGCCGAGGTGGCACTTGCCGCAGGTGTCGGGGTGACGGGCCTGCGCGGCGGAGAAGGTGTGGCGGGTGTGGCAGGCGTTGCAGGCGCCCTCGGAGCCGTCGGGATTGATCCGGCCGATGCCGCTGTTGGGCCAGGTTGTCGGGTCTATCTTGCCTTCGGGGAGGATCTTGACCTCGGAGCCGTGGCACTGCCAGCACCCGTTCACCGCGGACGCGGCGACGCCCTCGGGGAAGCCGACGCTCTTCATGCCCTTGTTGCCCTCGACGACCTCGGCGAGGACGTTGTCGAGGGAGCCGAGGATGCGAGCGGCCTTGGAGTGTCGGGAGGCGGAGAACTCCTCGACTTCACGGGCGTGGCAGCGCGAGCAGTCCTTGGGGGTCACGAGGATGGCGATGTACTGGCCGTAGTGCTCGAAGGAGTCGGGCTCGGCCTGGGGCGCGGCGTGGCATTCGAAGCAGCCGACGTTGGCGCGGAAGTGCTTGCTGGCGCCCCACTGCTGGTAGAGGCCCGGGCCGTGCTCGCGATGGCACGCGATGCAGGCCTTGCTTTCCTCGGAGATCTCCTTCGGGCCGAAGACCTGCGCCGACGCGGCGGCGGTGAGCAGGAGTGCGGGGATGAGTGCGGCGTGACGCTTCATGTTCTGCAACTCCGAAGTTGATCAGTGGGGCAGGGGCTCCGGAAGAGCGTTGGGGTCGTACTCGCGATCGAAGGAGAGCCTTCCGAAGAGCACGGGCACGGTGACGCGGACGAGGATGGTGTAGACGAGCAGGCCGAAGGCCCAGATCCCCAGGGACACGAGGGATTCGTTGAGCGTGGGGATGTATTCGACGATCTCACCCAGAGGCGTGGGGATGAAGGCCGGGACGATGAGGCCCATGCCCTTTTCGATCCAGACGCCGATGATGAGCATGACGCAGGCGAAGTTGAGGAACTGCAGGCCGCGGGAGACGGGGAGGTAGAGCAGGAGCAGAGCGACGGTGTTGAGGCCGATGGCGGTCCAGATCCAGGGGACCAGGCCGCGGTGGGGGCCCAGGCCCGTGAAGAGGTACTTGGCGGAGGCGACGTGGGCGGAGTCGGTGTAGAACTCTGTGAAGACCTCGCAGCCCAGGAGGAACATGTTGATCGTCATGGCGATGGTGACGATGTTGCGAAGGGTGAGAAGGGCACGGTCGGAGATGGTGTAGTCGGTGGTGGAGCGGATGACCTGGAGGGTGAGGATGAGGAACGCGGGTCCGGCGGCGAAGGCGGAGGCGAGGAAGCGGGGCGCGATGACCGCGGAGTTCCAGAAGGGGCGTCCGCCCAGGCCGCTGTAGAGGAACGCCGTGACGGTGTGGATGCTGATGGCCCAGGCGATCGCGATGAAGACGAAGGGGTAGTAGAAGAACTTCCCGGGCTTGCGTCGGCAGTACGCGCAGTAAATCAGGTATCCGCAGATGTGGAGGTTGAGCAGGAGGTAGCCGTTGAGGACGATGACGTCCCAGGTGAGCATGGAGATGGGGAAGTTGAAGCGGAGCATGAGGTGGTGGAAGCGCTCGGGGCGGCCCAGGTCCACCGTGACGAACAGGAGGGCCATGATGATGGCGGCGACGGCGAAAAGTTCCCCGAAGATGACCAGGTTGTGCAGGTCGCGGTTGCGGTAGATGTAGACGGGGATGACGAGCATGACGGCGGCCGCGGCCATGCCGACGAGGTACGTGAAGTTGGCGATGTACAGGCCCCAGGAGACCTGGTCGGTCATGCCGGTGGTCGCGAGGCCGTGGACGAACTGCTTGCAGTAGGCGTTGAGGCCCAGGAGCGCGACGATGGAGAGGAACAGCATCCAGAGGTAGTACCGCCAGTCGCCGACGAAACTGAGGCGGAAGCAGCGGGTGAGGAAGGTGAGGTACTGGATCACGCGAGAGCCTCCGGTGCGGGGGAGCCCGGGAAGCAGCCGATGGCCTGGCCGATTTTCACGGCCTCGGGATCGAGACTGTTGGGGTAGCGCTCGTCGAAGTAGTAGAAGAAACGCGGGAGGGTGCCGACTTCTTCCTTGAGCACAAAGACGCGTTTGGTCTTGAGGATCTGCGCGACTTCGCTGTTGGGATCAAGAACGTTGCCGAACTTGCGGGCGCCGGTGGGGCAGGCCTCGAGGCACGCCGGGAGGCGACCTTCGCGGGTGCGATGGAGGCAGAAGTGGCATTTCTCCATGACGCCCTTGGGCCGGGGGCGGTTGGAGAGGTAACTCATGTCGGGGTTTATTGCGTCGCCGGCGAGGTCGGGTTGGGCGAAGTTGAAGCGGCGGGCCCAGTAGGGGCAGGCCGCTTCGCAGTAGCGGCAGCCGATGCACCAGTCGTAGTCGATCACGGTGATGCCGTCGGGCTCCTGCCAGGTGGCCTCGACGGGGCAGACCTTGACGCAGGGCGGGTTGGCGCACTGGTGGCACTGGACGGGCATGTAGAAGTGGTTGATGTCGGGGACCTTGGGGTGCGTGTAGTGGTGGTTGCCCTTCTCGGTGTCGAGCGTGCCGCGGGGCATCTCGATGACGCGGATGTACTGGATCTGCGGGGAGCGGCTCTGGTTATTTTCGGCGACGCAGGCGTAGACGCACTTGCGGCAGCCGATGCAGCGGCTGAGGTTGAGGGCGTAGACGAACTCGACGCCCGCGCGGGGCTTGACGTCGCGGAGGTGCGGTCGGACGCCGTAGCGTTTCTCGACCTCGGCGCGGATGCGGGCGAGCGCCTTTTCCATGTCCTCCGGGGTCATTTCCTTGTAGTGCTTCTGGAGGAACTGGTCGAGGGTGAACTCGTCCTGCTGGGTGAACTCGCGGAGGGGGTTGAGCGCCGCGACCAGGGCGGCGAGGCCCCCGGCGGCGGCGGTGGTGCCGCGGAGGAAACTGCGGCGGGTCATCCGCGGCGGCTGGGGGTCGTCGAGGGTTGCGGAGGGGCCGTCCCAGATGCGCACGCTCATTCGTGTTTCTCCGGGTGGGCGGCGGGCTTGCGGTTTCGGCCGGCGCCTTCCTGAAGCGGGACGTGGTGTTCGTGCTCGTGGGCGCCGTAGGGGAACTGCAGCCCCATGCGGAGGGTTTGGGGCGCGGGTAGCGGGGCGATGGGCGGGTAGGCGGGGGCGTGGGGGTCGTGGCAGTCGTTGCACTCGAGGCGGATCTGGAGGCCGCTCGCGGCATCCCAGGAGCCCATGGTCTTGCCGTGGGTGCCGCGCTGCCAGTCGCGGTAGACGGTGCCATGGCACTGGGAGCAGAGGCGGGGGACCTGATCGAAGGAGATGAGGTCGCCGGTGTAGAGGACGAGTTTCTCGCGGTTCTCGCGGTTGTGGCAGTTGAAGCAGTTGTCGTTCATGCCGTGCTTGAGCGTGATGTGGGTGTGCTGCACCATGGGCCGGTGCTGGGCGGTGGGGGAGTCGAAGACCCGATGGCACTCGTTGCAGGCGTGCTTGAAGCCGCCGGACATGACGCTGGGGGGTTCGCCCATGGGGTCTCGGCGGGCGCCGGGGGTGATCTGGTCACTGGCGACCAGAACGGCGGGGGCAAGGGGCAGATCGCCGCGTTGAGAGCCGAGCATGAGCCACGCGGCGAGGATCAGGAAAGCGGGCCCGATCAGCCACGCGGCCGCGGCACCGCGTTGAAAAGGGGATTCGGGGATGCCGCCGGGTTCATCCAGCATGGGGTCAGGTTCTCATGATAAAAAGATACACATGTCAAGTATACGGTCGGAATTGCAGCGCCTCAATAGCGGGAGCGGGCATTTTGGGAGGAATTCTGGGCTAACCCGGTGCGAACGTTCGGGTTTCGTTGACCTGCTGATCTACTTTGGCGGCAGCGGCAGGGATGAGGACGGAAAAGGTGGTTCCCTTGCCGAGCGTGCTGGAGACGTCGATTCGACCGTTCTGCTCGCGGATGAGCCGGGCGCAGATGGACAGGCCGAGGCCGGTGCCGTGGCCGACGGGCTTGGTGGTGAAGAAGGGTTCGAAGAGGCGGGGGAGATGCTCGGGCGCGATGCCGACGCCGTTATCGGCCACCTCGATGACGCACGATTCGGCTTGGTGGCGGGTGCGAATGTAGAGGCACGGGGAAGGCTGTTCAGCGACGGCGTCGATGGCGTTGACGAGGAGATTGGTGAGGACCTGCTGGAGGGCGTGCGGGTTGACGCGGGCGTTGCCGGTGGAATCGGGGAGGGAGCATTCGAGGTGGATGCGCTCCATTTTGGCGTTGAAGGAGAGCATGTCGAGGGCGGAGCGGACGATCTCGTTGACGGGGACGATTTCGATGCGGCCGCGGCCGGGATGGGCGTAGGTCGTGAGTTGGCGGACGATTCGGAGGATGCGTTGGATCTGCTCGCGGAGGGTGGAGACGGCGTCGGGCCGCGGGGAGTTGGGGTGTCGCTGCATCAGTTGGAGGACGCTGTCCATGCTGGCGAGGGGGTTGTTGATCTCGTGTGCGATTCCGGCGGCGAGTTGGCCCATGGCGGCCATTTTCTCGCCCTGGACCATGGCGTTGTGCTGAGCGCGCATGGCGGAGGAGAGGTCGCGGATGCGGTTGAGTTGTCGGGTGCGGGCGAGTTCACGGAGGTAGAGGGCGCGGGCGACGCGGTCGGTGAGGAAGACGGTGCCGAGGAGCGTGCAGACCCAGGCGGCGGCGATGATGGAGTCTTTGGGCGTGGCGGGCCACTGGGAGGAAACGGCGAGTGCGAGGGCGACGGCGGCGACGGCGGCGAGGGCGATGCCGTAGGCGCGGGCGCGGGGCTGGAGGAGGCTGGCGAAGATCATGTGGAAGAAGAAGACGCTGAGAACGGGGCTGGAGAGGCCGCCGGTCCAGGCGGCGAGGATGGTGAGGCACAGGATGTCGAGGTGGAGTTGGAGCGAGGCGAAGCGCATGAGAGGCTTGAACTTGAAGGCGAGGGCGGGGCGGGCGCGCACGACGCCCCGAAGGATCGCGTTGTACGCGAGCACGCCCAGGCCCAGGAAGATCGGTTCGAAGCGGATGGGGTAGAGATCGAGCCAGCGCCAGTGGATGAAGCCGAACGCGACGATGAGGGCGCCGGCGACCCAGCGCAGCCGCATCAGCCAGCGGGTTTCGCTGTAGAGGAGTCGGGCGCGGCTGCGATCCATGATCGGGTTCATGCGGACTTTGCCAACGGGTCGGGTCGGACGTGTTCGTCGGCGACGGAGCGTTCGAGATCGACCATTTTCTGTCCGGGGCCGTAGTCGGTAAGGACGACGCGCCGGATGTTCTTGAGCGAAGCGACGATCTGGGTCATGCGGGAGAGGCTGGCGCGGATCTCGCGGAGGTGCTTGGACTGGGTGGGGTTGGCGCCGGCCTGGCGGTCGAGCAGGCCGAGTTGGAGTTCGATGATCGACATGGCGTTGTTGAGGTCATGGTTGAGCGTGACGGCGAGTTGGCGGAGGGTCTCGGCTTTGCGCTCCTCGTTGGCCTGGAGGTGCTCGGCGAG
Organism: Phycisphaerales bacterium; assembly: GCA_905339235.1. Taxonomy (GTDB): domain Bacteria; phylum Planctomycetota; class Phycisphaerae; order Phycisphaerales; family UBA1924; genus RI-211. The sequence goes on along the minus strand of CAJPFG010000004.1, from coordinate 120,045 downwards.
CCGGTTGTAGGCGTGCGCGAGTTCGCCGAACTCGTCGAGTTGGGGGATGGAGACCCGGTGGTCGAAGCGCTCGGCGGCGAGTTCGCGGCTTCCGGAGACGAGCGCCCCCACGGGCTTGAGAACCATCTGGGCGGTTCGGAGCAGCACGAAGACGGCGACGTTGACCATCACGAGCGCGGCGAGCGTGAGGATGAGGACGATGGTGCGGAAGTTTCGGCCGACCTGGACCTGTTCGCGGGCGACTTCGTCGCGGAACGTGCGTCCGAGTTGCTGCACGCGAGATTGGACTTCGAGGCTCGCGGCGAGGGCGGGTGCGTCGGGCGGGCTTCCGGGTTCGACCGCGGGCCCGCTCCAGGCGGAGAGGAAGGCGGGAAGGGCGTCGCAGAGTTGCTGGTAGTCGGCCGCGGCCTTCTGGCCGGGGGCGGTGATCGGGTGGCGGGCGAGCCGGCCGATGACATCGGCGAGGTGGTGCGAGGGGTCGTCGGTGGCGGGGGCGCCGGGGAGGGTCGGCGTGACCGAGAAGCGGGAGGACTCGACGGCGTTGACGGCGGTGGCGACGGACTGGATGCCGTCGATGAGGAAGGCGGCGTCGGCGTTGGCGTGGTCGATGTCGGCGAGGACTTTCTGAAGAGCCCAGACGGCCCCGGCCGCGCCGAGAACGAAGGCGCAGATGAGGAGGCCGACCCGGGTAAGCAGTTTGCGACGGAGCATGAGAGAATCCAGGCGTGGTGGGGCGGTAGTCGGAGAAGAGGAGTGCAAACGCCGCGCCAGCGAGGGGGCGTTCAGGAAGCGTTCGAGTGGCCGTTTTCGTGATCTTCGAAGTCTTTGGGGATGTGGAGTTCGTCCATCTTTCGGTAGAGGCTGGAAACCCCGATCCCGAGGTGGCGGGCGGTCTCGGACTTGTCATAGCGATGGCGGCGGAGGCAGTAGATGATGTGCTGGCGTTCGAACTGGGCGAGTGCCTCCTTGAGGTCTTCGCCGGAGTCGTCGGCGGAGACGCTGGCGGCGAAGGGGAGGTCCTGGATATCGATCTCGCGGCCCTCGGCGAAAATGACGGCGCGTTCGATGACGTTTTCGAGTTCGCGAACGTTGCCGCGCCACTCGTGGTTGAGAAGGGCGCGCATGGCGGAGTTGGTGATGCCGAGCAGTTTCTTGCTCATCTCGCGGGAGTACTTCTCGAGGAAATGGTGGGCGAGGAGGGGGATGTCCTGGCGGCGCTGCCGGAGCGGGGGCAGTTGCAGCCGCACGACGTCGAGGCGGTAGAGGAGATCCTCGCGGAACTTGCCTTCTTTGCAGAGCGTGGCGAGGTCCTGGTTGGAGGCGGCGATGATGCGGACATCGACGGGGCGGGGGCGGGTATCGCCGACGGGGACGACGACACGTTCTTCGAGGACGCGGAGCAGGGAACTCTGGACGCCGAGCGGGAGGGTGGAGATTTCGTCGAGGAAGAGGGTGCCGCCGGAGGCGGCCTCGAAGTAGCCGATGCGGTCGCGGACGGCGCCGGTGAAGGCGCCCTTGCGGTGGCCGAACAACTCGGACTCGATGAGACTCTCGGGGATGGCCCCGCAGTTAACGGCGACGAAGGGTTTGTCGCGGGTGATCCCGTTGTAGTGGATGGCGCGGGCGAAAAGTTCCTTGCCGGTGCCGGACTCTCCGATGATGAGCACGCTGCTGCGGACGCCGGAGAGTTTGCGAGCGAGATCGAAGATCTTCGCGATCGCGGGGGACTCGCCGATGAGGTTGTGGAAGGTGCTGGAAGCGGCGAGTTGCTCGCTGAGAATGCGGCGGTCGCGGCGGATTTCGCCGAACTCGAGGGCGCGGCGAACGCGGAGCAGAACGTCTTCGAACTGGACGGGCTTGAGGAGGTAATCGGCGGCGCCGGCCCGCATCGCGCCGACGGCGCTATCGACGGTGCCGAAAGCGGTGATGACGACTACGGGGGTCTGCGGGGCCAGACGCTGAAGGTGCTGGAGCAGCGCCATGCCGTCCATGCGCGGCATGCGGATGTCGGTGAGGACCAGGTCGAAGGCGCGGGAGAGGGCGAGGTCGCGGGCCTCCTGGCCGTCGGCGGCGGGAACGACTTCGTACCCCTCCTCGGCGAGGAGTTGCGTCAGCGACTCTCGCAGAACCTTCTCGTCTTCGGCGAGCAGGATCGACTTGGCCATGCTACTCCTTGGGCATTCCCACGTACTTCTCGGGAAGGGGGTTGTCCTCACGTTCGTAGTCCCAGTAGGCGTTGACGATCCAGTAGCGCTTGCCGTCCTTGAGCAGTTGCAGGCTGTTGATGCCGCGGATGTAGGGGGCAGGATCGTCGGCCTTGCGGCGCGATTCGTAGGTGCTCCAGACGTGGACCATATTGCCGAAGGTTTCGACGCGGCGGCCGATTTCCGTGTCGCGGAAGCCGCCCTTTTCGAAGTAGGTCTTGTTGGCCTCGACGTAGTCGGGGGCCGGAAGGAACATGGCGCCGGAGGAGCCCTCGGGGCCGGGGCGGGCGGCGATCAACCGGGCGTCGGGCACGAAGAGGGAAAGGAAGCGGCCCCAATCGCGGGGCTGGCCGGGGGCGCCGGCTGGCGCGTCGTAGAAGGCCTTGATGATGGCGTCCACTGAATCGACGTCTTCGGGCTTGGCCGTGGGCCAGTTTTCCCCGATTTTGGGGATGGTGATCTGCGGGTGCCCGGCGGGAACGTTGGCTGGCTTTTCGGGCTGCTTGGGCTGCATGGCCCCGAGCACGCCGAACAGCGACACTGCGGAGAGAAGCACGGCCAGGCGTTTCATGGGGGATCTCCTTCGGGTGGGACGGTTATCGAGTGTACCTGCGGTTGGCACTGCAAATGAAATGCCCATCGGACCGGAGGTCTTAATGAGCCGTCTTGAGGTTGGCTCCCGGATCCGGGAGTTCGTGGCAAGTCCGACTCTCACAAATGGGAATAGATTGTCCTAATTATTGCCGACGTGCGGGTCCGATGGGTGGAGCGGCTGGCACGGCATGTGCAGTCGGTGGTCTATGGAATGTGCGCGCACGTGGCTGCCGAGGATTCGCGCCGGGGTATGGCGTGGGTGCGTGGTCGCGGGGGTGTTGTGGTTCGCGGGGTCGGCGGCGGGGCAGGATGCGAAGATCAGCGAAGCGGCGATGCGGACGTGCGCGAAGGAGTGCCATCAGGAGATATTCAATCACAAAGTGATGCACGGGCCGGCGTTGAGCGACTGCGGGGCATGCCACGTTCAGGGGAATCCGGCGGATCACAAGTTCTACCTGATCAAGCCCAAGAACGAGTTGTGCAAGCGATGCCACGAACTGCCGCACTCGGGGACCGAGCATGTGCCGGTGCGCGAGGGGCAGTGCGTGCAGTGTCATGACCCGCACGGGTCGGAGTATCGGCGGATGCTGGTGGCGGACCCGAAGCGGGAGTTGTGCCTGAAGTGCCACCAGAAGAACTTTGAAGGGCAGAAGTTTGTACACGGCCCGGTGGCGGTTGGGGCGTGCATCGTGTGTCACCAGCCGCATTCGTCGCCGCAACCGAAACTGCTGGTGCAGGAGCCGCGGGCGCTCTGCCTGACCTGCCACGCGGAGGTGGCGGAGAAGGCGGAGGCGGCGGGGATGCACAAGCACGGGGCGCTGGACGACGGGTGTACGCAGTGTCATGATCCGCACGCGTCGAGCCACAAGTTTCAGTTGCGAGAGCAGGCGCCGGAGTTGTGCCTTTCGTGCCATCGCGAGAAGTTCCAGGAGATGGTGGGGAACGCGAAGGTCGTGCACGGGGCGGTGACGGTCGAGAACGGGTGCACGGGGTGCCACGAGCCGCACGGGTCGCGGCTGGCGAGCCTGCAGCGCGACACGCAGCCGGGGTTGTGTCTTTCGTGCCACGACAAGACATTCAAGACGGCGGACGGCTCGGAACTGGCGAACATGTCGCAGTTGCTGCAGCAGAACCCGGACCATCACGGCCCGATCCGCGACGGGATGTGTACGGCGTGCCACAGCGCGCACGCGGGCGATCACTTCCGGCTGCTGGTCGAGGACTATCCGCCGCAGTTCTACGCCCCGTTCGACATGGGGACGTTTAAGTTGTGCTTCAAGTGCCATATTCCCGATCTGGTGCTGAAGCCGTCGGGGCAGGGGTTGACGCAGTTTCGCGACGGGGACAGGAACCTGCACTACCTGCATGTGAATCAGGAGAAGGGTCGGACGTGCCGCGCGTGCCACGAGGTACATGCGTCCAAGCGGCCGTCGCACGTGCGGGAGGCGGTGCCGTTCGGGACGGGCGGGTGGCTGCTGGAGATCAACTTCCAGGCGACGCAGGAGGGCGGTTCGTGCGCGCCGGGGTGTCATCAGGCGAAGGAATACTCGCGGCGGACGCTGCTGCCGCCGATCAAGGGCACGTTGAAGCCAAGTGAGGGAACGCCATGAACAGGGTGATCGCGAGGTTGGGCGCGGCGCTGGTGCGAGGGGCGGTTGTCCTGGGCGCGCTCGTGGGCGCCGCGGATGCGGGCGGGGCGTTGCCGCCGCGGGGATCGGATGCGCCGCCGATCCGGCTGAAAGACCTCGACGGGACGCTGGTGAGCACGAAGGATCTCTCGTCGCGGACGCTGGTGCTGGTGTTCGGTGAGTTCGGGCACGACGGGGTGAAGCAGGCGTGTTCGGACGTGATGGATGTGCTGGCGGATGCCCGGGTGGAGCCCGGGAGCGTGGTTCCGATCATGATCGTGGCGCAGGACACGGAACCGACGCGACTGAAGGAGGAGGCGGCGCAGGGGCGGTTCCCGGCGATCGTGCTGCAGGACCCCAAGCGGGACGCGTTCGGGGCGTATCGCGTGCTGGTGGTTCCGACGGTGGTGGTGGTGGATGGTCACGCGAAGGTGACGTACGCGATGCCGGGATTCGTGCCGCGGTTCAAGGAGATTCTGGCGGAGGCGGTGCTGGTGGCGGCGGGGAAGCACGCGGTGGAGAAACTGGACCAGTTGGTGGACGCGGGCGCGGCGCCGCACGCGAGCCCGGAGGCGACGCGGGCGGCGCGGCTGGTGAAGTTGGGGGGGGAGTTGGCGCGGCACGGGTTGTTCGAGATGGCGGAGGCGAGGTACGCGGAAGCGATCGCGCTGGCCCCGGACAGCGTGGAGGCCAAGTTGGGGCTTGGTGAGTTGATGCTGAAGCAGAGTCGGCTTGGGGACGCGGAGCCGTTTTTCAAGTCGATCCTGACGAATCACCCGGATTCGCTGGAGGCAATTCTGGGGTTGGCGGCGGTCCGGGTGGAGAGGGGCGACGAAGAGTTGGCTCTCGCGGAGGGATCAGTGCGCGGCGTGATCGAGAAGAGCCCATCCAACGCGCGGGCCCACTACCTGCTGGGGCGGATTCGGGAGAAGGGGGGCGATGCCGCGGGGGCGTCGTGTGAATACCGTAAGGCCGCCGAGTTGCTGCTCGCGCGATAGGACTACCCGGGAGCCCGCATGCGAGCGATTCTTGATCGACTGAGATTCCGCCGGTGGGGAAAGTGGATTCTCGCCGGCGGGGTGGCGATGGCCCTGCTGGGGACCATCAGCGTCGAGGCGACTTCGCGGAGTTCGTTCTGCAACTCCTGCCACATCATGGAGCCGTACTACACGAGTTGGAAGCACAGCGCGCACAAGGACGTGGAGTGCGTGCAGTGCCATATCTCGCCGGGGGTGGACAACTTCATCGCGGCGAAACTCAACGGCCTGGGGCAGGTCGTGGACGACGTGCTGCACCGAACTTCGACGAAGCCGTCGGCCTCGGTCAGCCAGTTGTCCTGTACGCGGTCGGGGTGTCACTCGGTCGAGACGCTCGAAAAAAAGACGATCGACAACGGGCGGTTCAAGTTCGACCACGCCAAGCATCTGGGGGCCAAGCACCTGGGCGTGGAGATTTCGTGCGGGACGTGCCACTCGCACGTGAAGGGCGATGAGCACTTCGAGGTCAACACCACGGTGTGCATCACTTGCCACCTGCTGGACGGGGCGACCGGCGGGACCGAGACGGTGAGCGGGCGGGAGACGAAGGTCATCTACCTGACGGTGCGGAGCAACGGGGCGGGGCACCCGGCGCCGGCGGAATCGGGGAACGGTGAGAAGACCCCGCCTGCGGCGTGCACGGCGTGTCATGATCCACCGAGGGGAGAGATCGAGTTTCAAGGCCTGAAGTTCGATCACGCGCAGTTCCTGGCGTTTGGCGCTTCGTGCGAGTCGTGCCACCAGGGGGTGACGGCGGTGCCGCCTCCGATCGAGGATGGACGGTGCCTGGAGTGTCACACGTTCGGGGTGGAGCGGGTGCTGGAGAGCAAAGAAATGCACAAGGTGCACACGCTCGGCCACCACAAGATCGAGTGCTCGAGTTGTCACGGGAACGTGCGGCACGGTCCGCACGTGCAGACCGCCTCGCTGGAGAGTTTCGATTGCAACCGCTGTCACGTGGATCAGCACCGGGTGCAGCGCGACACGTACTTCAATCTCGGTGAGAATCACCATGGCTCGCCCGAGAGTCAGCCTGTGAGCCCGATGTTTCTGGCGCACGTGGATTGCACGGGATGTCACACCAAGCAGCGGCCGGTGAGCGTGAAGCCGGACAGCGGCGCGAGCGTCATGGCGGCGGAGCCCGCGGCGTGCAACCAGTGCCACCAGGCGGGCTTCGGGGAAAAGATGATCCCGCTGTGGCAGAAGACCACGCACGGGCTGTACGACCAGGTGGAGGCCGGGCTGCGGGTGGCGGAGAGCGGCGGGGCGAACGCGGAGGCGCTGGAGCGGGTGCGCAAACTGCTGAACCTGGTGAAGACCGATGGGAGTTGGGGTGTTCACAATCCACGGTACACGCAGTTGCTCCTGGAGCAGGCGCGGGACGTGTTGGCGGGTGAACGCGCGAAGAAGGAGGGGACACCGTGACGCGATGGGTTGCGGCCATGGCCCTGGTGTCGGTCGCGTCGCTGGCGGGCGCGCAGACGCCCCCCACGCCCCCCACGCCCCCCACGACCCCCACGACCCCCACCATCACCCCCACGACGACCCCCACGACCAAGGTGCTGGACTGCACGAACTCGGGGTGCCATGCCAAGGAACTGAACCACAAGTACCTGCACGGGCCGACGGCGGTTTCGGCGTGCGACGCGTGTCACGAGTACCAGGACCCGGCGAAACACGCATTCCTGCTGAAGCGCGAGGGCCGCGGGCTGTGCGATTTTTGCCACATCGACAAGTCGGGCACGGAAGGGGCGTTCGTGCATCAGCCGGTTGCGAAGGGGGAGTGCACGGGCTGTCATGATCCCCACGGTTCCGAGACCACGCGGATGCTCAAGAAGGCGACGATGGGGGAGTTGTGCCTGTCGTGCCATCAGGACACAATGAAGGGCTCGCACGCGCACAAGCCGGCGGCGGAGAACTGCGCGGCGTGTCACCAGCCGCACACGTCGGATCACGAGAAACTGCTGACGATGGAGAAGCGGGCGCTGTGCCTGAGTTGTCACGAGGATGTGGGCAAGTCAATCTCCGGCTTTTCGCACGCGCACAAGCCCGTGGAGGGAGACTGCACGCAGTGCCACACGCCGCACGCGTCCAACGAGACGAAGATTCTGAAGAACAACCCCAAGGACCTGTGCATTTCGTGCCACGAGCCGGTGGGAAAAGCGATGGCCGCGGCGACGCACCCGCACGGTGCGGTGACCGACGCGAAGGCGTGCCTGAACTGCCACGCGGCGCACGGGAGCGATCACGCGATGCAGTTGCTCAAGGACCCGGTGGGCGCATGCATGGAGTGCCACCAGAAGCCGATAGTCGTGGACAAGGACCGGACGATTCCGGCGGCGGGGGAGTTGACGGTGGCCGCGTTCCATAAGCACGGGCCGATCGAGAAGGGTGAGTGCGCGGCGTGCCACGACGTGCACGGGGGGATGAACGAGGGGCTGCTGGTGCAGCCGTACGAGCAGTCGTTCTATCAACAGTACTCTGACAGCGCGTATGCGCTGTGCTTCAAGTGCCACGACCGGGCGCTGGTGCTGGCGGAGAGCCCGGAGAAGGAGACGGGCTTCCGCAACGGCGCGAGGAACCTGCACGCGGTGCATGTGAACAAGACGTCGCAGGGGCGCAGTTGCCGCGCGTGCCACACGGTGCATGCGAGCCGGTTCGAGACGATGATCGCGGACAACGTGTCGTTCGGGCAGTGGAACCTGCCGCTGAACTACATGAAAACGCCGACGGGCGGGTCGTGCGCGCCGGGGTGCCACAAGCCGGCGGCGTACGACCGGGACACGCCCGCGCCGGCGATGGGTTCGCCGGCGAGGTGATGGGGATCAGTACCGCTCGGGAGAGTGGTTCTCGCCGTGACACCGGAGGTAGCACTCGCCCCGGGCCGATCCCAGATCGCGGAACTCGAGACGGCCGGTGACCGGGTCGGGCTGGACGATGTTGGTGGCGAAGTTGATGAGGTGGCTGTTGTTGGTCGAGTTTCCCTGCGACGACGCGATGCCGTGCGAGTCGTGGCAGGCGGCGCAGGGCGTGCGCTCTTCCTGAATGTGCTTCTTGTGCTCCTTGAACGAGCGGTCGTCGAGGAGGCTGGCCCGATCGTGGCAGCGGTAGCACAGCGCGTACGTGCTGGCGCTTTCGGAGATATTGTCGGTCGTCTCGTACCTGGCGGAGAGGAGTGCGCGGAAGTTCGACCCGTGCGTGCCGCTGGGGCCCGAGCCGCCCGCCGACTCGCCGGTCTCGGAGGCGTGGCAGTCGCTGCAGTAGATGATGCTGGAGGTGGTCCACCCGGGCTTGAGGCTGGGCACGTCGGGGTTTCGGCCGGTCGCGAGCACGGGGTGGAACGAGACCGCGCCGGGATGGAACTCCAGGCGGGTGTTGTTCTGGGCGATGCGACGGGGGACGAGAGGGGCGATGGTCGAGCCGTCGGCGTGGCACTTGAAGCACACCTCGCCTTCGGCGGAGGCGACTGTCACGGGAGCGCCCGAGGAGTTCACTCCGTCGATCCGGCCGAAGTTGGGATGCACGGAGGGCGCGCTCCCGGGGCCGGGGGACATGGTGTGCGGGTCGTGGCAACTGACGCAGGAGGCGTGATCGCGTTGGGGGTCGGGAGGGTCCATCTCGCTGTGGGTGTCGTGGGACCAGGCCTTGTTCAGGTCGTCCTGGATGTTGGCGGCGCCGGGCATGGTTCCGTTGTGGCAGCGCACGCAGGTGTCGGCGATGGTGGCGCCCCGGAGCAGGTAGGGGCCGCTGGGGGCCGTGTGGGGCTGGTGGCAAGCGTTGCAGGAGTTGTGCGCGGTCACGGTGGTCGAGCCGACGTTGTGGCAGGAGAGGCAGAGTTGTGAGGCGGAGTTCTGCATGACCAGAAAATCGCCCATGGAGTTGTCATGGGCGTCGTGGCATGCCGTGCACTGGAGTTCCTGATTCGCGTCGAGGCGGACTTGGGGGGGGAGGGAAGAGGGGTTTCGGAGGTGAGGATCCTGCCCGGCGAGGGAGGAGTCGAATCGGAAGGAGATTGGGTGATCGTCGCGAAGGTCGGTGCCGATGTGTCCGGGGCCGGTGGGAATGGTGGAGACTCCGCCGGCCATGGCGATGGGCATGTCGCGCGACACGATGGCCCCGAGGGCGATCGTGCCGTCGTGGCAGGAAAGGCACATCTTTGAGGTACCGGTGGGCTGGCCGGGGACGGCGTCGAGGGCGCGGCTGGTGTAGATGGAGTACGCGTCCGCGGGCATGGATCGGTTCCACAGCGGGCGGATGGGGGCTGCGTTGTGCGGGGCGTGGCAGAAGATGCACACCTCGCTCTCGTTGACGGCGCGCACCCTGCCGGGGCCCCCGGCGGAGAGGTTGTGGGGCCCTCCAACCACGCTGGTGGGTTGGGCGTTGGCGGCGAAGGTGAGGGCGCCGGCGATCGCCATGCACAGATGCCAGTTCATGGGTTTCCTCCGGCGGGCAGGTATTGGAAGACCTGGACTCTTCGATTGTATGAATCGGCGATCCAGAGCCGGCCCTTCGGGTCGGCGGAGATTCCGACGGGCAGCCAGAACTCTCCCGGGCCGCGCCCTTCGTGGCCGAAGGTCATGAGCAGGTTTCCGTCCGGATCAAAGACCTGAACGGCTTCGAAGTTGGCGTCCACCACGTACAGGTGGTCTTCGGGGTCCAGGGCGATGCCCTTGGGTTGGGCAAAGTAACCGGGCATATCGCCCTTTCGGCCGATCTCGCGGATGAACTCCACGTGCGGGCCGAAGACCTGCACGCGAAAGTTGAGGGAATCAGAGACGTAGAGGCGGGCGCGGCTGTCGAAAGCGACGTAGGTGGGGAAGTTGAATCGTCCGGCGTCCTGGCCGCGTGAGCCGATGCGTGCCGATTCGGTGCCGTCGGGAGAAAGGACGACGATCTGATGAGCGGCGGCGTCGGCGACGAAAATGTTGCCGCTGCCGGGTTCGACGGCCAATCCGCAGGGGCGCTGGAGGACGCCCTCGCCGAGCAGACCACGGAACACTCCCTTGGTGTCGAACTCGAAGATCACCCCGGCCGCGGAGTCGGAGACGAGCACGCGGCCGGCGTCGAAGGCAACGGCGATCGGTTGCACGAACCGAGGGCTCTTGGGCGGGGGCGTCCACTGGCGGTATCGGCGCGACGCGAGGTCGAAGACGTGGAGGGTCTGAGCGTTGGGGTCGGCGATGAAGACGAGGTCACCGCCGTCGGTGCAGACTCCGAGCGGGCCGACCATGCCCTTGGGGGTCTCCTTTCCGAAGAGAAAGCGGCCGATGGATTCGCCCACGCCGCGGGCGGGCTTGAGATCGCTCTCGCTGCGGATCTCGCCGACGTAGCGGATCCGGGCCTCGTCGGGCGGGGTGGGCCAGGCGTGCACGGAACTTGCGGGCTCGAACAGGACGCCCGCGGGCCTGGTGCAGGCGGTCAGACAGGCGAGCAGGAGGGGGAGGATGACGAGTGAAAGGCGCATGGGATGGATCAATCTTAGAAGTCCCTCCGAAGGCCCAACTCAAAGAACTGCGAAACTCTGTCGGATTCTCCTGTTTCGAGGAGCGTGTTTCGGATGGTGGCGTAGGCGGAGGTCTGGCGGCGGCGCCACCGGAGCGAGAGGCTCTGATCGATGCCCTGAGTGTCGCCTCGGAGATCGTTGGATTCGTCGCGAAAATCCACTCGGAGGGTGAGGTCGAACTCCCGGGCGACCTTCTGGTTCCAGCGGGCGCTGAGACGGGAAAACGTCACCTGATTGACAGGATCGGTGTAGTCGATGATCTCGTGGGTGGCATCGAGCCCGAGGGACGAGCCGCGGGAGAAGCGGTAGTCGTAGAACGCCTGGAGCCGGGTGGTGTCGTAGGGGTTGACGGTGCTGTCGTGGCTCTCGCGCTCGGCGCGGAGGTGGAGGCCCTCTCGCCGGTATTCGATGCCGTAGAGGAGGTTCGTGGTGTCGTCGAGGACGAAACGGCTGGGGTCGGCGGCGTCGAGGCTGTGGTCCTGCGAGCGGTAGATCGAGTAGATGGAGATGCCTCGCAGGTAGCCCTCCGAGACGGTGTATCGGGCCGAGGCGGTGAGTGAGAGCGTGTCGATGTCGGAGGCGGGTACGGGCCCAACGTCGTAGTCGATGAGGAGGGTCTGGCCATCGGAGATTCCCGAGCCGACGATGACGCGGATCTCCGCCCGGTCGGCGAAGTAGTCGATGGTGTACTCGACGTTTTCCTGATAGGTGGGGAACCCGCCTGCGGCGGTCACCACGACCGAGCCCTGCACGATATTGCGGCGAGAGAGGATGATCGGGAAGGGGTCGTTGAAGGTGTGCGGTTCGTCGATGACCACGAGCGTGCCGCCCTGCTCGCCGTTGTGCTGCGTAGTGAACGTGCCGCCGATGCTGGCGTTCAGGCGGCCCCTGGGCACTTTCTTGGTGTACTCGAGCCCGCCCTGCACGAACCACTCGTTGCTGGTGAAGTCGGAGGAGGAGGAGAGCCACTGTCCGCCGACCGAGCCCGTGCTGACGAGACTTTCGAACAGTTTGTGCCGAAGGAGGGCCGACCCGCGGACGGTGCTCTGATCGGCGTCGCCGCGGGCCTGTCGCTCGGCGGAGAAGTTGTACCGCGACTCGAACCGATCGGTGTGCGTGAGGAGAAGTTGCTCGTCGAGTCGGAGGATTTCCTGTCCGGAGTCGCCGTCCTGGTTGAAGTACCGGAGATAGGACCGCAGTTCGCGGGGGAGTTTGGCGTCGAAGTTGAGGACGTCGGACAGAAGGAGATCGTGACGGAGATAGTCATTCTCAAAGCCGCCGGGGCGAGTTTCGCTGACGTCGTCGAAGGAATACTGGACCTCGAGACGGTGCCGCTCGGAGATCACGAGGTTCGACTGGGCGGCGAAGGTGTTCTGCACGAGGGAGTAGTCGAACAGTCCGAGTTGGTCGTTCTGGTCGGTTTCGAGGTGGAAGGCGCGGATGTTGGTGGGTGCGCGGCCCGACTGGATGTGGGCCGCGGCGCCAGTTTCGAAGGTGGTCGTGGTGAGGGAGGAGGAGAAGTCCTGGTCGAGGAACTGCTCTTCACGTCGGGTGTAGAGGTCGAAGGGGACCTTGCTGTTGGCGAGGAAGTGGGCGTTGAGATCGAACAGATTGGAGAAGTCGCTGCTGTGATCCTGGGCACCGAGGGTGTCGCTGTCGAGGAAGCGGTCTTCGAGCCCCAGACGGGCGCTGCCGGTGAGGTCGATGAGGTTTTTGTGCCCGATGTACGCCTGGCCGGAGATGCCGAAGAGTTCGCGCAGGAGGGTCTCGGTGTCGGTGCGGTCGGGTTCGTTGCTCACGGAGAGTTTGTCGGAGCGGTGTCGCCCGAGGAACTCGATGCCCGCGTTGAGCCGTTGCAGATCGAAGGCTTTCCAGTGACCCCGGCTCTCGCCGACGACGACGGGACCATCGTCGGTGGCTTTCTGCGCGTGCGCGGCCGAGGCCGTGGCGGCCGCCGCGAGCAGGAGTTGGAGGGGGCGTGCGCGCACGAGGGCTATGGGGCCTCCGGAGTCGCGGGGGGCGTTTGGGCCGTGGCGGCGTCCTGGCGGAGCAGGAACGGCCTGTCCCCCCCGTGGCCGACGTGGCACTCCAAACATGCGCGGGACTCATCGGCGTGCTCGGGGACCCGGACGGAGTTCAGCAGGCGAGGCGTGTGGCATTGCGAGCAGACGGCGCGGTCATTGTCGCGGAGCAGGTGTTTCTGCGCGGATTCGTGGGGGTGGTGGCACCACAAGCACGCGCCCGCCGCGACCGGGCCGTGCATGCGTTGGTGCTCGCTGCTTTTTCCGGCGTGGCAGTTGGCGCAGAGGCCCGAGTCATTCCTGGACATGCGGAGGCGCGACTTGTGGCACTCGCTGCATTTTTCCTCCGCGTAGGGAGGATGAACGGAGAGGCTGGCGACGGCGCGGACGGCGCCGGTGGCGGGGTCGATGGAGCCGGTGGGAAGGTCGGGGTCGGGGACGCCGTCGAAGAAGAAACTGAGCGTCCGGTAGTTTGTTTTGGTGACGGTGCAGCCCGGCCACGCCGCGAGGGCGAGAAGTCCCACCGCGAGAAGCCCCGCGGCCACACGGGCTCCGCGGTGATGTGCAGGGGGGCGGCCGCGTATGCGGGACATCCGCGATCGTCTCCGTGATTACTTCGGGCTGACGGGCGGGGCGGTAGGTTGAACTTCGGGAGCGGGGGCCGGCGTGGGCTCGGGCTCCTGTCCGAGTTCCTGGAGTTGAAGCGTGTCAGGGGTGGCGCCGGTGCCCGGCGAGACCTTGGCTGCGGACTTGGCGAGGTCCGCGGCGGTGTATCCCTCGCGTGCCTGTCCCAAGGCGTAGACCGAGACCTTGGCAGAGCCGAACTGGTTCGTGACGGCGACGAGCCGCGTGGCGGCGAAACCCGGATGGAGGGCATCCGCGAAGAGTTGTGCGCCGTCTTCAACCACGCAGATTCCGGCCGGCAGGTTCATCGACCCGGGGAAGTCTCCCGCGGCGCCGAAGGCCATCAGAAGGCGGAGTTGGTCGTCGAACATCTGGACGTTCTGGAACGCGGCGTCCACAACATAGACGATGCCGTCGGCGTCCACCGCGATGTGCTTGGGGCGGGCGAACGTGCCGGGCGTGTCACCGATCGTGCCGACTCCGGCGATGAACCGGCCGTCGGGAGAGAACTTCTGGACGCGGCCCCTCATCATGTCAACGGCGTACACGTTTCCCTCGGCGTCGGTGGCGACCCCCAGGGGCAGGCGGAACTGCCCGTCCTCGTCGCCCACTGATCCGATGGATCCCAGGTGACTACCGGATTTGCGGTCGAAGATCTGGACGACCTGCCCTGCCATGTCGCATGCGTAGAGGCGGTCGCCGTGGAGGGCGAGAGAGACGGGCTTGAACTTCTGGAAGCCCATGGAGTAGGAGTAGCGTTCTCTGGCGTCGAAGACGATGATGGCGCCGCGGTCGCTCTCGGCGACGTAGATCATGCCGTCATCGGCGATGGCCACGGCCACGGGGTGAGTGAGACGGCCGGAGCCCGCCACGCCGACCAGGCGGGTCTGCTTTTTGAGTAGGTCGAGCACGACGAGCGAGCCGGCCCGCATGTCGCACACGTAGATCTTGCCTCCTTTCATGGTCAGGCCGTAGGGCTTGTTGATCATGGCCTCCTGCGTGACTTCCTTGCCGAAGACGATGGACTCCAGCCCGCTGGCCTTCCTGGGGGCGAGGTCGTCGCTGCTCCCGAAAGAGCGCAGGAACTGGATGCGTGGATCGGCGGGAAACAACGGCCAGAACGCGTACGAGCGGGCGGCATTCGACGGGCGTGCGTCGGCGGCCGGGGTGCTTGCGCAGGCGCTCAGGAGCAGGCAGAGGCAGCCGGTGAGCGCGGTGCGGAGCAGGTGGGTGTTCCAGGGTCTGGTCATGTGGGGGTGCTCCTGATGGGGACATCAGGAAGAGAACAAACGGGATGCCAATATAGCGACGACTGGCGCGGCCGTGGGGTGCGTCCGTCAAAAAGGATCACCCCGGCGCTGGGCTGCACCCACTGCGGCGCCGGGGCGATCTCAACAGAACCCTGGATCGGGACTCTCGATCAAGAGAGGGTTACTTGATGTGGCACGTCAGGCACAGGGCGCTGGACGCGTTGCTCATGCGGAGCATGTGGCCATAGTTGCCGGTGTTGTGGACCGCGTGGCAGGTGGAGCAGCCCACCACGTACTCTTCCACGCCGCTGGGGTTGATCCAAGAGCGAAGGCGCAGGCCGCCGACGCGGTGGCTGGCGTCCTGCGGGTTGAAACTGGTGCTGGCGGCGGTGGGGTAGATCGCGTCAGAGCCGATCGGGTGGTCGTCAGTCAGGTCGATGCCCACGTTTCCGAGCGGTCCGATGAAGTTGGTGCCGGTAGCCCCGCCGAAACTGTCGAGCGCGACGGTTCCGTCGTGGCAGCCCAGGCACATGCGGCTGCGGCTGTCGATGTTGGCCGCGGCCGTTCCTTCGCCCTCGTGCATGGTGTAGGTGGCGTTGGTGAGGTCGTGGTTCCACAACGGGAATGCCATGGTGGCGAAGTGCGGTGTATGGCACGGCTTGCAGATCTCGCCGCCCGACCATCCGTAAGAACTGAAGTTGTGCCGGGAGATCCCGATCTGGCCGAACGCGTTAGTCCCCGCCAAGGCGACGATTGCGGCTGTTCCGAGCCAGAGGTTCCTGAGTTTCATGGCTTTTCCCTCTGTTTTCTCTGGGTCATTCGGTTGTCCGTGCCGATCGGGGAACACCCTCGTTCGATCCGGACGCCTTTTGACCTTCCAAGGAGAAGAGTGCAAATACCATACCAAACGATCCTTGATTGAAAAGGACTTCGAAGGCCGCTTTTGGATGAATCTGAAGCCCCGGACCAGGGTGGATTCTCAGATTTGAGAGTCGATGGTCCTGAAGTCTCTCAGGCTTTGGGGAGGGAACCGGGTTGGAGAGGATCAGGCGCGGAGAGCGGTCAGGAGCGCGTCCACGGTTTTGCGGGCGTCACCGAAGAGCAGGCGAGTGTTCGCTTTGTAGAACAGGGGGTTATCGACCCCGGCATAGCCGCTGGCCATGCCTCGCTTCATGACGATGACGGTTCCGGCCTTCCAAACTTCGAGCACGGGCATACCGGCGATGGGGCTGCCGGGGTCGTCCTGAGCGCTGGGGTTGACGATGTCGTTGGCCCCGATGACCAGGACGAGGTCGCACTTGGGCAGGTCGTGGTTGATCTCGTCCATTTCGAGGACGATGTCGTAAGGGATGTTCGCCTCGGCGAGGAGGACATTCATGTGCCCGGGGAGACGCCCCGCGACGGGATGGATGGCGAAGCGGACCTGGGCGCCCCGATCACGGACCAGCCGGACGACCTCGGCCAGCGCGTGCTGAGCCTGGGCGACCGCGAGGCCGTAGCCGGGGACGATGACGATGTCCTTGGACTCGCGGAGGAGGTTCGTGGCGGCGGCGACGTCGATGGAACGCACCTCGCCCTGCGGGCCGCCGGCGGCGGGCGCGGTGCCTTCGGCGGTACCGAAACCGCCCATGATGACGCTGATGAAGGAGCGGTTCATGCCGCGGCACATGATGTAACTGAGGATGGCGCCGCTGCTTCCGACGAGGGCGCCGGTGACGATGAGCAGGTCGTTGCCGAGCATGAAGCCGGCCGCGGCGGCGGCCCAGCCCGAGTAACTGTTGAGCATGGAGACCACGACGGGCATGTCGGCGCCGCCGATCGCCATTACGGAGTGGGCGCCGAGGACGCCGGTGATGGCGGTGGCGATGAGCAGCGGGAGCAGGGCCTGCTCGGGGGAGGTGCGCTCGAACCAGATTCCGAGGCTGATGGTGGCGAGCACCATGAAGAGGTTGAGCAGGTGCCTGCCGGGGAGCATGAGGGGCTTGCCGGAGATGAAGCCCTGGAGTTTGCCGAAGGCGATCACGGAGCCGGTAAAGGTGATCGAGCCGATGCAAACGCCCAGAAAGATCTCGGTGAGGTGAACGATCTGCTCGCTGTGGGTCATGTGCTCGGAGTGGGGTCCGAGGAACGTAGCGATACCGACGAGCACGGCGGCGGCCCCCACGAAACTGTGGAGGATCGCGACGAGTTGGGGCATGGCGGTCATCTGGACGCGCCGGGCGAGGACCGCGCCGACGACGGCGCCGGGGATGACGGCGGCGGCCAGGGCCGCGTAACCGGTAGTGCCGAACGCTTCGCCGGCGGCGAGTCTTACCGCGGTGGCCGCGAGGGCGATGAGCATTCCGATGATGCCGAGGAGATTTCCGCGGCGTGAAGTTTCCTGGCGGGAGAGGCCGCCCAGGCTCAGGATGAAGAGCACGCTCGCGAGGATGTAGGCGGCGGTTGGAAGGCTGTCGAGCATGGCGGGTCTTCAGCGATGGAACATGGCGAGCATTCGCTGGGTCACGAGAAACCCGCCGGCGATATTGATTGTGGCGATGAGCACGGCGACGGCGCCGAGAATGGTGGGGGCGTCGAGCCGGGCGTGGGCGAGTTGCAGCATTCCCCCGATGAGGATGATGCCGCTGATGGCGTTGGTGACGCTCATGAGCGGGGTGTGGAGGGCGGGCTTGACGTTCCACACGACCTGCCAGCCGACGAAGCAGGCGAGCACGAAAACGGTGAAGTGCCCGAGGAAGGTCGGGGGCGCTGTCACGCCGATGCCGAGCATGACGGCGGCGCCGAGCACGGCCCAGAGCGCGGCCACTGCGCCGGAGGCTGGTTTGGGCTCGGGCTGGTGGTTGACCCGGTTCTGCTCGACCTTGGGCGCTTTGACGGCGACCCCGGGTTCGGGCGGTGGGGCGGGCGCGGGAGTCGGAGGCGGCCAGGTGATCTTGCCCTCGTGGGCCACGAGGGCGCCGCGGACCACCTGGTCGTCGAGGTTGATGGTGATCCTGCCGTCTTTCCAGACTTCTTCCAGGAGGGTGACGACGGTGGTGCCGTACAACTGGCTGGAGAGGCTGGCCATGCGGCTGGGGAGGTCGGTGTAGCCGACGATTGTGACGCCCTTGTGGACGACGACTTCGCCGGGCCGGGTCATGGCGCAGTTACCGCCCTGCTCGGCCGCGAGATCGACGATGACGGAGCCAGGCTTCATGCTCTCGACCATGCCGGCGGTGATGAGTTTGGGGGCGGGCTTTCCGGGGATGAGGGCGGTGGTGATGATGATGTCCACTTCCATCGCTTGGGCGGCGAAGAGGGCCATCTCGGCCTGAAGGAAGGCGCTGCTGACTTCTTTGGCGTAGCCGCCGGCGCCTTCGGCCTCCTCCTTGATGGGGAGTTCGAGGTAATCGGCCCCCATGCTCTTGACCTGGTCCCGGGTCGCGGTGCGAGGGTCGAAGGCGCGGACGATGGCGCCCAGGGAGCGTGCGGCGCCGATGGCTGCGAGGCCGGCCACGCCGGCGCCGATGATCAACACCTTGGCGGGATCGACCTTTCCGGCGGCGGTCATGGTGCCGGCGAAAAAGCGAGGGAACTGATTGGCGGCCTCGATGACGGCGCGGTATCCGGCGATGTTGGCCATCGCGCTGAGGGCGTCCATCTTCTGAGCCCGGGTAATCCTCGGCACCGAGTCCATGGCGAGCACGGAAGCGCGGCGAGCGCGGAGTCGGTCGAGGAGATCGCGGTTCTGGGCGGGCCAGACAAAGCAAATGAGCAGGGCGCCTTCGGGGATGAGAGAGGCTTCGTGCACTCCCAGCGCCGGATGTTGCTCGGGCGGGCGGACTTTGAGGATGATGCCGGCCTGCGCCCAGAGAGTGCGGGCGTCTTCGACGATCGTGGCGCCGGCCTCGGCATACGCGCTGTCGGGGAGCCCCAGGGAGAGGCCGGCGCCGGCCTGCACGCTGACTTCGAGGCCATGCTTTGCGAGGCGCAGCACCGTTTGCGGCGTGGCAGCGACGCGACGTTCACCGGGCCTGACTTCTGTTGGGATGATGACTCGCATTCGTAGGGAGCGGAGTCTACGGAGGCAAAGTGCGGTCCGCCAGCCGGGAGAATCGTGTGCATGCAGTTGAGAATGATTCGAAGCGGCGGATCAGGCCGCGGCGCTTCGTGGGCCGGGGTCGCCTGCGAGTTCGACGCGGTTCCGGCCGCTCCGCTTGGCGCGGTAGAGCGCTTCGTCGGCGCGCTGGAGGACCTGCTCGACGGTGAGCCGGCCGCGCTGGTTGTCAGCGACACCGAGGCTGGCGGTGATGGAAACACCCTGAATGGGTGTGGCGGCAATGGAGGCGCGAAGGCGTTCGGCGACGGCCTTTGCGCCGGCTGTGTCGGTGTCGGGCAGGATCAGGCAGAACTCTTCGCCGCCGTAGCGTCCGACGGCGTCCTCGGTTCGGCCGGTGGCGCGGAGGAGTTCGGCGACCTGCTTGAGCACGAGATCGCCGGTGTGGTGGCCGTGGGTGTCGTTGACGGCCTTGAAGTGGTCCACGTCCACCATGACGCAGGAGACGGGCGTCTGACGGCGCATGGAAATCGCCCAGTACATGCTGGCGCGGTCGAGCATGGCGCGGCGGTTGAGGCATCCGGTGAGCGAATCGGTCGTGGCGAGCCGCTCGAGTTCGGCGTTCTTGTTCGCGATCTCGGCCTGGGACTCTGAGAGTTGGCGGACAAGAGTCTACCGGTGAATGACCGGGGGGCGCGGAACGGGCGAGTTCCGGTATCCGGCGCGTTGAGTCTGGACCGATAAGCGCAAGGTGGGCCGGGAAGCGCGGAACTTCGCACCTTGAGCACCGCACCGCGAAGTCCTTGTTCGCCCGATCAGGGGTGAGGCGCGGCGTGGATGGGCGTGCTCGGTGAATCGGAGAGCAACGCGTCCGCATCCGCGTCGCGGCCTGCTTGGCGCAGCATGGCCGTCGCGGCTTGCAGGTGCGCCGCGGCGAACCGTTGATCCAGAGCGGCGGCCTGTCGCAGCGACGCGACCGCGCCGTCCACATCGCCGTTCGCGAACCTCGCGGCCGCGAGTTGGTGCAGAACGAAGGGATCTCGCGGGGCGTCCGAAGCGGCCTGTTCGAGCGTGCGCCGCGCGACTTCCGACTGGCCCTCGGCCAACTGGATCATGCCCAAGCGGGCGCGGACATAGGCGTCACTGGGGAGGCGTTGGCTCGAGTGCTCGAATACGGCGCGGGCCATATCGGTGCGCCCGGTGCCGGCGTAGATCGCCGCCAGGGCGTCAAGCGACTGGTGAAATCCGGGATTGCGCTCTGTGATCGCCGTGAGATACTCCTCGGCGCGTTGGGCATCGCCCTGCATGTAAATGATCCGAGCAAGGTCCACGGCGAGGGGATCGCTGGGAACGCGAGTGCCCAGCACGCGATGCACGCGAGCATCGGCTTGAACAGGATTGCCCACCGCCCTCTGGAGCGATGCTTCGGCGCCGGCGAGATCACCGGTCACCAGCGAGAGCCATGCTTCGCGAACGTCGAATTCGGGAGTATCGGCGAGGGCGATGCCGCCGCGACCCATGCCGGCGCCGAGGTGGTACAGATCGAGGGCCCGCCGCGCGAGCGACTTCATGTTGGGTGGCACGGCGGCGGGGTCGCCGGAGAAGACGGCGTCTGAGGTCACCGTGACGGCAGCATCGAGTTGCCCGGCGCGCCAGAGGATGGCCCGCACGGACGCGGAATGAATCAGGAGGGCGAGGAGCGCCGCCGCCATGGCAAGGAACGCGACGCCGGCGGGTCGCAGCGACCCCGCGCGCTTGAGTTGCAGCCCGAGGTGCCGCACGTCGCGCTGACGAAGCATTCGATAGGACTTCCACGCGACGAACGACAGGCACGCCGCGATGGACACGCCCATCAGGAGCGACACGCGGCCGTACAGCCCGCGAGTCACCAGCAGGGACGCCAGGAACACGCCCGTCACGAGGATTTCTTCGCGCCAGGTCGTGTCGTACTGCGGCTTGGGGCGCGGCACGAGGGGAGTGCCTTTAAAGAGCGCGGGGGTGGTGATCTTGAAGGAGAGCGCGTTGGTGGGGCAGACGCTGATGCAGTCCAGCGAGCGCACGCACTCTTTGTCCACCACCATGCCGTACGAGCGGATTTCGTCCAGCACGCGGACGCCCGAGGCGCACGCCGCGGTGCAGCGGCCGCACTCATCGCACGCCAGCGGGTCCACCACGATGCGGGCCGGGGCGAGTTGCTCGGCGTATCGCAGGAACCCGCCGTAGGGGCAGCCGAATCGGCAGAGCCCGCGCGCGCCCAGGAAGGCCACGGTCGCGAACCCGGAGATCAGCAGGAACACGACGCAGACGATAATGCCGGGAAGAGGCGACCACAGATTGTCGGTGAGCAGCGCGCTCTGGAACCCTGGAAACTCGGCGACGGGTTTGATCAGGCCCACTCCTTCCGGCCACCACCGCGTCATCGCGGGGATGAGCGCCTCGCGCTTGAAGGTCGGCCATACGAACATGTACAGCGCCAGCGCGAGCGGGACGTACCCGAGCAGGCGCACGCGGAACTGGCGCGGCCGGATCCCCACCTTGCCGAGTATCCACGCGCACAACTCCTGCAACCCGGCCATGTGGCACGCCCAGCCGCACAGGAACCGCCCCGCGAGCAGCGTTGCGACCAACGTCACGGCGAAGAACACGAACCCGGGGTTGATGCGCCCGATTTCCAGCGCGTACATCGATTCGGAGAAGACCACCGGCCCGAGCGTGCGGCCCGCGAGCAGCCAATGCGCGACGTGAGCGCCCATGAGCACGTACACCAGGATCAGCGTCAGGGCCCGCCATCGGCGCGGACGCGAGGTGACACCCGGGTCATTGTCTCCGGGCCTTTGCTCGAGGTGCACCACGCGCGGGTCGCCGTGCGGTGTCGTTTGGGATTCGCGGTTTGCGGTTCGGGACATCGGTCCCCTCCATTCGAAGGCGACCTCAGATTTCCGCAAACTTCGCGGTGAAGTGCCGCAGGACTTCCGGTCCTTCCACGATCCGCAGCCCGCGCAACTCGTCGCGCTGCGCGTACAACTCCCCGCACGCCTCGGCGACGTAGTCGATATGGCTCTGGGTATAGACGCGCCGGGGGATGGCCAGGCGGACGAGCTCCATTGCGGGGGTTCGCCCCGGCCCGGCCATGACGCTGCCGATCTCGCAACTGCGGATTCCGCCGATCCGGTACAGCCCGCAGACCAGCGCCTGCCCGGGGAACTGGTCGCGCGGGATGTGCGGTGCGAAGTGCGCGGCGTCGATGTAGATCGCGTGCCCGCCGGCGGGCTCGATGACCTGCACGCCGGAGGCGAGGAGCTTCTCGCCCAGGTACTCGACGCCGCGCACGCGGTAGCCGAGATAGTCGTCTTCCACGACCTCGCGGAATCCCTGAGCCATGGCTTCGAGATCGCGCCCGGCCAGACCGCCGTAGGTGACGTAGCCCTCGGTCAGGATGAGCAGGTTGCACGCCCGCTGGAAGAGCCCGGGCTCGCGGATCATCAACAACCCGCCGATGTTGACCAGGCCGTCCTTCTTCGCGGAGATGGTGGCGCCGTCGGCCAGGTCGAACATTTCGCGGACGATTTCGCGCACGCCGCGGCCGCCTTGGCCGCGTTCGCGCGTACGGATGAACCAGGCGTTCTCCGCGAATCGGCACGCATCCAGAAAGAGCGGGAGGCGATGAGCGTCGCAGACTTTGCGGACGGCGCGGAGATTTTCCAGGCTCACGGGCTGGCCGCCGCAGGTGTTGTTCGTCACCGTCATCATCACCACCGGAATCCGGTCCCGCCCGACGCGCCGGATGAGCGCCTCCAGCGCCCCCACGTCCATGTTTCCCTTGAACGGGTGCCGGTTGCGCGGCTGCGACGCCTCGGGGATCGCGAGGTCAACCGCCTCGGCGCCGCTGTGCTCCGTGTTGGCGCGGGTCGTGTCGAAGTGCGCGTTGTTGGGGACGATCTTGCCCGCCCCGCCGACCAGTTCGAACAGTATTCGCTCGCTCGCCCGGCCCTGGTGCGTGGGCAGGATGTTCTGGAAGCCGGTCAGGTCGTGCAGCACATCTCGCAGGCGGTAGAACGACTCGCTCCCGGCGTAGGTTTCGTCCCCGCGCATCACGCCGGCCCATTGCTCGCTGCTCATGGCGCTGGTGCCCGAATCCGTGAGGAGGTCGATCATCACGTCGCGCCCGTGGATCAGGAAGGGGTTGAAACAGGCCGCACGAAGGATGGCTTCCCGCTCTTTGCGGGTGGTCATCCGAAAGGGCTCAACGGACTTGACGCGGAATGGCTCAATGATGGTCTTCATGGGTTCTGGCGGAGGGCTGCGGCGCGGCGGCTCGGCCGTTTCCGGCCGCATGGACTTGCCCGGCGCCAATAGCAGACTAGTATATCTTCATATCGTCAATAAGCCAGCGCGATTTCAGGCGCTTCTCTGAGGTGAACCATGGTGCGACGTTCCTGGGCCGAGCCCTTCAAGATCAAGATGGTCGAGCCGTTGCGGATGACCTCGCTGGGCGAGCGAGAGGCGGCGATTCTGGACGCCGGGTTCAACACGTTCCTCCTGAAAAGCGAGGACGTGTACATCGATCTGCTCACGGACTCGGGCACCAGCGCCATGAGCGACCGCCAGTGGGCGGGGCTGATGCTCGGGGACGAGGCCTACGCGGGATCGGTCAACTTTTACCATCTCGAAGAGGCGGTGCACGAGTTCTACGGGTTCAAGCACGTGATTCCAACCCACCAGGGGCGCGGGGCCGAGCACATTCTCTCGCGGATGTGCATCAAGCCCGGCGACGTGGTGCTGGGGAACATGTACTTCACGACGACCAAGGCCCACCAGGAACTCGCGGGTGCTCGATTCATCGACGTGATCTGCGATCAGGCGCACGATTCGGCGGACCGTTCCCCGTTCAAGGGGAACGTGGACCTGGCGAAGGTCGAGGCGGCGATCGAGCAGTTCGGCGCCGGCCGCATCGCGTATCTGTGCCTCCAGTGCAACGTGAACATGGCGGGCGGCCAGCCGGTGAGCATGGAGAACGTCCGCAAGACTTCGCTGCTGTGCCGCAAGCACGGCATCCGGCTCTTCCTCGACGCCACGCGCGCCGTGGAGAACGCGTACTTCATCAAGGTGCGAGAGCCGGCGTATGCCAACCGCTCCATCGCGCAGATCCTCCGCGAACTGTGCTCGTACGCGGACGGGTGCACGTGCTCGGCCAAGAAGGACGCGCTGGTCAACATCGGCGGGTTCCTGTGCGTGAACGACGACGACCTCGCCGACGAAGCGCGGAACATGGTCGTCCTGTTCGAGGGGCTGCACACCTACGGCGGGCTGGCCGGGCGCGACATGGAGGCCATGGCCATCGGCATCCGCGAATCCGTCGAGTTTGATCACATCCGAGCCCGGATCGGGCAGGTGGAGTATCTCGGCCGCATGCTGGATTCCGCCGGCGTCCCGATTATCCGGCCCGTGGGCGGGCACGCGGTGTTTATCGATGCCGCGGCGTTTCTGCCGCACATCCCGCGGGATCAGTTTCCGGCGCAGGCGCTCGCGGCCGCGCTGTATGTGGATTCGGGCGTGCGCGCCATGGAGCGGGGCGCGGTCTCCGCGGGGCGCAACGCCGACACCGGGGAGCACCTATTTCCGAAACTGGAACTGGTGCGACTGACGATCCCGCGGCGTGTGTATACGCAGGCCCATATGGACGTGACGGCGGAGTCGGTGATCGAACTGCATGCCCGGGCCCGCGACATCATCGGGCTGCGGTTTGTCTATGAGCCCAAGTTTCTGCGCTTCTTCCAGGCGAAGTTCCAGCCCATGGTCGGCGAGCGGGTGCTGCGCCTGGCGCCGGGGGCGGATCGGACTCCGGCCCACGCGTGAACGCCGGGATCATGTTCCCTCCTTGGGGGTTTCGCGCTCCTTTGATTCGTGCCGGAGCCATGAGTCGAAGGCGGCTTTCTGGGCGTCGGTCCGCTTGTCCAGTTTACGAAGGGCGAGTTCGCGGCCGTCGCGCCATGCGGGCTCGAAGTCTACGTCGCGCAACTCGTCGCGACGGAGCAGCGTCAATCTGATGCGATCCCCTTCGCGAAGGACCTTCAATCGCGCCTCCAGGTCCGGAGCGCGAAGCCGGCGCCCGTTCATTGCGATGATCAGGTCATCGGCCACGATGCCCGAGGCGTAGGCGGGGCCGTCGCTGAAGACCGTGCTTACGCCCGCCAGGCCGCCTTCGTCGCGCAGTTTGAGGCCGATGTAGGCTTTCCGGGCTTCCGGCTTGGCCGGTTCCTCGTGCTTGTCGTCGGGCTCTTTGGGCACCCATTCCAGGCCCACGACATCGACCAGATCCGCAAAGTCGGGCATGTCGGTGCCGCGGATGTGCCGCTGGTGGAAGTCGGACAGGTCGGTGCCCGCGGCCTCGCTCGCTGCGCGGATGAAGTCGTCGGTGGTGTATGGGCGCGATGCGTCGGGAAACCGCTCCCACATCGTCCGCATGGCGTCGTCGAGGGATTTCTCGCCGGCGCTATGGCGACGGATGGTGAGGTCCAGGGCCAGGGCGGTGACCTCGCCGCGGCTGTAGAACGACACGGTCGAGTTGGGGGAGTCGGGCGTGGGGCGGCTGAACTTGGTCCAGGCGTCGAAACTCGAATCTTCGAGAGATTGGACGGCGCCGCCGGGCAGATCGATCTCGCCCCGGAGCGTGGCGGTCATCGCTTCGAGGTACTCCTTGGGCTGGAGGAGCCCGGCGCGAACGAGCATGAGGCTGTCGTAGTAGTTCGTGAATCCCTCGGCAACCCACAGGAGCGTGGTGTAGTTCTCGCGGTCGTAGTTGTAGGGCACGAGCCCCTGCGGACGGAACGCCTTCACATTCCACGTGTGGAACAGTTCGTGGCTCAGCAGGCCCAGGAATCGCTTGTACGCCTTTTCGTCGTCGAACGACTCCGGCCTTGTCTGGCAGACGGTGGAGTTGAGGTGCTCGGTCCCGCCTCCGATGCCGGGCGCGGCGTGGATGATGAAGAGATATCGATCCCTGGGAAAGCCGCCGAACACCCTGATCTGGGCGCGGGCGATCTTCTCGATGTCGTCCAGCACGCGGGCGAGGTTGATTCCCGATTCGCGCGAACACCAGGCCGTGGCTCCCCAGACCGCCACTTCGAACTTGACGCCGTCGATCGATCGTTCGCCGCGCGTGTGGACACCGACCTCGATGGGGGTGTCGGCGAGGGCGTCGTAGTCGCGGGCGTGGAGCGCGCCGTCGGCCTCATCGAGCCCCGTTGCTGTGTGCCAACCGGAGGGAGCTTCCAGCCGCACGGTCGCCGGCGCGGCCCGCAGTTCTGGAACGTACATGAAGACCGTTGACCCGCTCAGGAATGCGTGGGTGTCGTCCGCGTGACGGGTGCGGTCACCCAGCGAGTTCGCGTAGAGGCGATAGCGGACTCTCGCTTCGCGGCGGACGCCTTTGATCCGCCAACTGGCTTTCGCGGTCTTTTCGACTTCGAGCGGAGCGCCCGTGCCGTCCACGGCCCGTACCTCTCGCACGCTTCCGGCCGGGTCGAGGATCGCGTATTTTCCGGGCCTCCAGGCGGGCAGATGGGCGTCGAGCATCTCGCGTTCCCATCCGCGAACGTGCATCTCGATGTCCACCATCTGGGCGCGAGCCTGGTCGAGGCGGACGGTGTACTCCACCGATCCCTGGCCCCGGGCGCAGGCGGCGAGCAGCATCGAGAGACAGGCAATGAGCAATCGCATCAGGGTTCTCCGGTGTGCGTGCGGGCACACTCTACCCGCATCCGCTCGACGGCACCTCGTGATCGGCGGATTCGGCGCGACATGCTGCTACCCTCCGACATGCCGCCGATAGTCGCCATCTGCCGCAAACTGCCCGGTGTCGTCGATATTCCCGACGCGGATGTACGGATGAACCCGTCCGAGCGGGCGATCCCCCGGGAGGAACTCGCTGCCTTCGTCAAGGGGGCCGCGGCGATCATTACCTGGGTTTCCGAACGCGTCGATGATTCGCTGCTCGACGCCGCGGGGCCGGCCCTCAAGGTTGTGGCAAACTTCGCGGTCGGCACGGACAACGTCGATCTCGCGGCCTGCAAGAGACGGGGCATCATCGTCACGAACACGCCCGACGCGGTGACCGAGGGGACCGCCGATATGGCTTGGGCGCTGCTGCTGGCCGTGGCCAGGCGGATCGTCGAGGCGGACCGGTTCGCCCGCTCGGCGGACTACCCGCGCATGGGGCCGCTGGGGCCCAACGAGTTCCTCGGCGTCGATCTCTCCGGCCGCACGCTGTGCATTGTCGGCGCGGGCCGGATCGGCTTCGCGATGGCGTTGAGATCCATCGGCTGGGGGATGCGCGTGATCTACGTGGCGCGGTCGCGCCGGTGGAACTTCGAAATCGCCCCGCTCGCGGCCCGGCGCGTAACCCTCGAAGAGGGCCTGCGAGAGGCGGATGTGGTCAGCATTCACACCCCGCTGACTCCGGACACGCGGCACTTGATCAACGCTGCAAACCTGTCGTTGATGAAGTCCACGGCGATACTTCTAAACACGGCACGCGGCCCCATCGTGGATGAGGCGGCGCTGGCCGCGCACCTCGGGGCCCGCAAAATCTGGGGCGCAGGACTGGACGTGTACGAGCGAGAGCCCATCGTGCATCCGGACCTGCTGGGGCTGGACAACTGCACGCTCGCGCCGCACATCGCGTCGGGCGAGGCCAAGTACCGAGCGATGATGACCGAGATGGCGTGCGCCAACGCCCGCGCGGTCTTGGATGGCCGCGAACCGCCCAATCGCGTGGTTTAGCGCCGGCGCCGGGGCAGGCACAACGCCGCGGCCGCGAAGCAGCCGGCGATGCCCGGAGCCGGCACGTGCCAGAGTCGCACGGAGTCCACGTGAACGGTCTCTGTGGGCGAGCCGGTGCCGCCCGAGACGCTCGCCGCGACCGAGATCCCCGTAGCGCTATCCAGGGCGCGGATGGTCGGGATCGAGAGTTCGAAGGACCCGAACGGCACGTCGTTCACCATCGCCACCACGTGGCCTGTGAACATGTCCAACTCGGCGACGATGAATGCGTACGACCCGGGCGCGATCTCCGGGCCCACAAGCAGGGGTGCGTTATCGAGCCCGCTCGTTACCACTGCGCGCCCGTCGTCCACGCCAATCTGAAGGACCCCGCCGGGCACCTCGTTGGCCGCCCACAGTCGGAAGGAACTCGTCGCGTCCGGACGCATCGTGTCGAGCCGCACCGCCGCTTCAAGCCGCAGGGCGACCCAGTACAGAATCGGGTCGAGTTGGATGTGAGGCGTCGGGCGGGAAGCCTGGGTGCCGGAGGGTCCGCTCGCGGCGCTGTACGTGATGCTGTGGATGCCGATGTGCGCGGAGTCATTCGTCACATTCCAGCCCGGTGTGCCATTCCACAGGTCCTGGCCGACCAGCGGGCCGGGCATGCCCTGGCCGGGTTCGAAGCTCGTCCCGTAAATGATGTGGGCATTCGCCGCGAGCGAGAGCCCGGCCAGTGCCACTCCCGCCGCGGAGCGCGCGGCCACACACGGAATCCCCGTTCTCATGCCTCAAACATGCCACCGATTTCCGGTGCCGCCACAATTATGGTAGGTTTATCCGCTCTTGTTCGGCGAAAGTGAGGGTCAGCGACGCGGCGGGAGGCCTCCGAAGTTCAACTCCAGGTACCTCGCTACGTAGTCCACGATGGACGAGCACTCCGGGATGTCCGGGTTGCTGGTGAACCCCATCGGCTCGAACCGCATCCCCTTGAACCGCTTGACCGCCTCTTCGACCGACAATCCGAACTGCAGGGCGAGGCTGAAGGCGCGGCAAAAGGCCTGGCACATTCCCGAGATGGTCGATCCTTCCTTGGCCATCTTGATGAAGATTTCGCCCGGCTTTCCATCGGGATAGAGGCCGATCGTGAGATAGCCTTCGTGGCGCTCGATGGCGAACTTGTGCGTGATGGACTCGCGCGTGACCGGAAGACTCTGGCGGGTTGCGATCATCGGTGATGTCTCTCCGCTGGGGTTGGGTTCACTCGCCGGTCCGGTGGTCATGCGCGGAATGTAGCCACGCCGCGAATGCCGCACCGGTCCAAACGCCTTCCCGCAAGAACGATGCCACGGGGATTCGCTCTTTACCTATCGGACACAGGGCGGGATGGGCGCTCACTATCCCGCACCCCACGACCGCAACCACGCCTTGGGACTACACTTCCGGCATGTTTCGGGGGCTGACCCCCGAGACGCGATTACCCGATAGTGTTTGACCGCTCGATGGGACCCGCGCCCCTCCAGAACCGCCAGATGTCCTCCGCCTCGCTCGGCGGGGTGACCCTGTTGCTGGTGGTGGCCTTCGCCCTGCAGGGGTCGGCCGGACTGCGGGACACCAAGATCCAGTGCGGGCCCCGTTCTGAGACCTCGTCGCGACTCGTCGCCACTCGGGAGCACACGATCGCCCGGCGTGAACTTCGGCGCCAGACCGAGCGGCCCGCGGCCAAGGTTCTCGCCGAGGCCGCTCGATCGACCATTGCCTCTCGCGTGGTGCCGATGTCCTTCCGCCGTCAGGTGGACGCCGCGTGCTTCCTGCCGCTGGTGCTGAAGACCGACCTGCCGCCGCCCGCCCGGGCCTGAGCACGCAGGTTTGTCCCGTTTTACCGTCCTCACAACCAACTCACTCACGCCGTGCGTCCGCCGGATCGCTTGGGCATCGTCCCGTGCATCCCGGCGCCGCACGAAACCGCCGCGGATCCGCGGCCAAGAGAGCACATCATGGCAGAGCAAGGCATTCCGCTGATTGGACCGCTCCTTAACCGGCTGATCGGCACGCGCAACGAACGGTTCGTCAAGAAGTACACGCAGAAGGTGGCGGAAATCAACGCCCAGGAGGCGGCGGCGCGTCGCTTCACGGACGCGGAACTGAAGACCAAGATCGCGGACTTCCGCGCGAGGCACGACAAGGGTGAGAAGTCGGACAGCATCATGGCCGAGGCCTTTGCGGTCGCTCGCGAAGCCATGGACCGGGCCGTGGGCATCCGCAACATCTTCAACCCCAAGTTCAACTTCGATCCGGCGATGCTCCCCGAGGGGTTGCGCCCCGTGTATGCCGAGTTGAAGGCCCGCATGGACGCGACGCCTCCCGCCGAGCCCACGGGCGAATGGCAGGGCTGCCCGCAGCCGGTTCCCGGGTGGATGCAGGTGGATATCCCCAACGAGATCTACGAGGCGGTGAAAGAACTCTTCCCGGAGAGCCGTCCGCCCTTCCGGGCGCGGCCGTTTGATGTGCAGTTGATCGGCGGGATGGTTTTGTGCCAGGGCAAGATCGCGGAAATGAAGACTGGTGAAGGCAAGACGATCGTGGCGCCGCTCGCGTGCTACATGGCCGCGATCGAGCGGCTGAAGATCCACGTCGTGACGGTGAACGACTACCTGGTGCAGCGTGACCGGGATTGGACGTTCCCGTTCTTCCACGCGCTGGGAATGACGGTCGGCGCAATCCACCCGCAGCACATGCAGGACGAGGGTGAGAAGCGGGGGATGTACCGCTGCGACGTCGTGTATGGCACGACCGCGGAGTTCGGCTTTGACTATCTCCGCGACAACATGAAGCGCTCCGCCGACCAGCAGGTGCAGAAGAAGCGCGAGTTCGCGGTGGTGGACGAGGTGGATTCGATCCTCATCGACGAGGCCCGCACGCCTCTCATCATTTCGGGGCAGGCGCACGACGACCAGCCGCGCTACGACCTGGCCGACAAGTTGGCGCGCCACCTCGTGGAGAAGCAGCGCCCGTGGACCGATGCCGACGAGAAAGTTCAGAAGTGCATGATGCGCATCAAGGGGCTGGAGGGCGACATCCGCCAGGCCCGCGACAAGTCGGCGGTTCCCGGGCTGCAGGAGCAACTCTCCAAGGCGAAGGCCGACCTTCCCACCCTTGAGCGGGAGCGCTCGCAGTTCCCTCAGTTCTATGAAGTCAAGATGGACCGCAAACAGGCCCACCTCACCCACGACGGCGTGAGCGAGGCCCAGCGCCACGCGGGCATCGGCTCGTTCTACGTGGACGAGAACCTCGACCTGCCGCACCTGCTCGAGCAGTCGATCCGTGCGCACACGGTGTACGAGCGCGATCGTGACTACGTGATCATGCCCGCGCAGGACCCGCAGACCGGTCGCAGCGTTCCTTCCGTCGTGATCGTGGACGTGAACACGGGCCGCCCGATGATCGGCCGGCAGTGGTCCGACGGCCTGCACCAGGCGGTGGAGTGCAAGGAAAAGGTGCCGATCAAGCAGGAGACCCAGACGGTCGCCACGATCACAATTCAGAACTTCTTCAAGATGTACAAGCGACTCGCGGGCATGACCGGCACCGCCGACACCGAGGCGCAGGAGTTCCACGACATCTACAAACTGGACGTGGTGGCCATTCCCACCAACAAGCAGGTCGTGCGGCGCGACTTTGACGACCTGGTGTATCTCTCCGGCAAGGACAAATGGTCGGCGATCGTCGAGGAGATCAAGTACTTCCACGACGCCGGCCGCCCGATTCTGGTCGGCACCACCAGCGTCGAGAAGAGCGAATCGCTCTCCAAAATGCTTACCCAGAAGCACGCGATCCACCACGAGGTGCTGAACGCCAAGCAGCACGAGCGAGAGGCCAACATCGTCGAGAACGCCGGCCAACTCGGCGCCGTCATGATCGCCACGAACATGGCCGGCCGCGGCACCGACATCAAACTCGGCCAGGTCTCCCGCGAGAAACTCCTCGACCACTACCTCCGCCGGGGCATCTGCCCCCGCACCGTCACCGTCGAATCCACCGACGAACAACTGCGCGAGGGCGTCTACCGCAAGATCGCCGGAAAGGAACTCGACCTCCAGAAGCGCGACGCCGAGTCGATGCCCTTCCCCGAACTCGAGCTCGCGCTCCTCCGCCACTGGGCCGCGAAGTACACCTGGCTCACCCAGAAGCAGATCGACAACGCCGACCGTGACGAACTGCTCGAAACCCTCGACCAGCACGGGCGCTTCCTGCTCCACCGCATCCGCTGGTTCAAGGACATCGAGGACATGGGCGGCCTGCACGTCATCGGCACCGAGCGGCACGAGGCCCGCCGCATTGACAACCAACTTCGGGGCCGTTCGGGCCGCCAGGGCGACAAGGGCTCCTCACGCTTCTTTGTCTCCCTCGAAGACGATCTCATGAAGATGTTTGCCGGCGAGACCACGATGAAGATCCTGGCGCGGCTCGGCATGAAGGAAGGCGACGCCATCGAGCACCCGATGCTCTCCAAGAGCGTCGCCAACGCCCAGAAGAAGGTGGAGGAACGAAACTTCTACTACCGCAAGCACATCCTCGAGATGGACGAGGTCAAGGAGCACCAGCGCCAGGCCTTCTACGGCACGCGTCAGCGGATCATCGAGGGGCGCGACGTCAAGGGACTGATCTTCGACTACATCAAGTCCACCGTCGATGACGCCGTGGACGAGTACCTCGACAACGACTACCCGTATGTCAGCGCGGCCGAGTTTGCCAAGGCCAAACTTGAATGCTCCATCGCCCCCGAGCGATTGCGGGGCAAGGAACTCCTGCAGTTGGAGATAGCCATCGTGGAGGAAGCCCTCTACGAGGCGCGCCAGTCGATTTCCATCACCCTGGGCGAGTACCTTCCCGAGGAAGGCTCCGAGGCCCAGGTGGATTTCGACGCCCAGGGCCTGGCCCGCTGGGCGCGCAACCGCTTCGGCGTCGAGATCAACCCCGAGGAACTCCGCGCCGGCTCGACGGAAGACCGCAAGGCCGTCGAGGACAAACTCTCCGTCGCGGCGGAGGCGTCGATCCACGCGGCGGACCTTTCCGGATTGGCGGCCTTTGTCGTTCCCCACTACGGGGCCAATCAACTGGCGAAGTGGATCAAGGACAAACTCGACTTCGACGTCACCTCCGAGGAGATCGTTCAGACGCACAAGACCGCGCAGGACACGCGAATCTCGGTCACCGACATGCTCATGAAGCGCGTCGAGGAACTCTACCGCAAGCGGGAGGTGGAGTATCCGGTTGACTACGCCATGCAACTCACGACCATCTACATCCGCCAGGACCCCACCGCGGCGCTGGCGAACCTCGTCGCCTGGTCGAACCGTCGCTTCGGCGCGAACTTCACTCCCGACGATGTCCGAAAGACCCCGCCGGCGAAGTTTCGCCAGCAACTCCTGGATCTCTCTTCGAAGTTCGTGGAAGAGGGGCGCCTCGATAAGGCGATCGCGGAGGCCCTGGCCTGCGACACCGACGAGAAACTCGAGAAGCACCTCCAGGAGCGATACCAGTCCGCCCTGCCAGAGTCCATGCGCTATCTGGAAGGCTCCGAGCGCACCAACGCCATCCGCGCCCGCATCGAGAACATCCTCCGCGCCGAGTTGCTCCAGTTCGAGCGCACCATCCTCCTCCAGACCCTCGACGACCTCTGGAAGGACCACCTCTACGCGATGGACCAACTCCAGGACACGATTAACTTCCGCGGCTTCTCGCAGCAGGACCCTCGCATCGAGTTCAAGAAGGAGGGCTCCTACCTCTTCCACGGCATGATGGAGAACATCCGCGCCCGAATAACCGAGTACGTCTTCAAGGCCCGCCTGGAGCCCCAGGCCCCGCCTCCGCCCGCGCAGCCCCGCCCCGCGCCGATGCCTCCTCGCGCCCCGATGCCCGCCATGTCAGGAATGATGGGGGGATCGGGGATCGTGGGCCCGGGGCTGCCGACGCCCGGCGGTGGGGGAGGCGCCACCGTCTGAGATCGCCCGCTCCGCCCGGCTCGCAACCCCGCCCCCGGTCTACACGTACAATCTCGTGGGGATGGGGGCGTCCCCTGCGGTACCATTGCGCAGTCAGGAGGTATTCATGCCCTCGTCCCGTCGTGCCTTTACATTGATGGAACTGCTCGTCGTCATCGGCATCATCGGCGTGCTGGTGGCGGTCACCATCGTCGTCGGTTCAGCGGTGACCAGCAACGCCAGGTCGCAACTGACCGCCGACGGCCTACGCGTGATGGACAATGCCCTGGCCGCGTACATCACGGATGTCGGGGACACCCCCGCGGCCTACGTCGAAGACCCGCGGGCCACTCAGGACCCCGCCAGGCCGAATCCGCTGATTCCGGTTGCAGACGCCCGGAACATGTCGGACACGCACCCCGGTTCACCCGCCGGAAACCAGATGATCAACTCGGTGGGTCTCTTCATGAGCCAGGTAAACCCGATTTCTGGTCAGGATTCCGTGACCAAGGCGAAAAGTTCCTCCCAGGCAAAGGCCGCGTTGGATGCCCTCCCAAGCAGGCTTTCGAGTATGTTCGATCCCGATCCCACCGCTGGCGGCTCGGACCGTCATCCGCCCCTTACCACCGCCCTCGACGCCTGGGGCCGTCCGCTGCGGTACGTCCACCCTGCCTTCGACGGCCTGCTGATCGACAATCCCGCCAACGCCAATCCCAACCCCGACTCTCCCCGCGACATGCAGGACGTCATCCAGAATCCCTACCCCAACGCGACCGCCTGGGCCATCTCGGCCATCCGCCGCAACGGATCGACCACCACGGCCCCGGGGGCGCGCTCCGCGGCGGAGATGTTCCCAGATTCCGACGGCGGGACCTGCACCGGGAACCGTCCGTACTTCTACTCCGCCGGCCCCGACGGACTGGTGGGCGTGTACCTCGGCAATGGTGGCAACATCCTCGCCGACTACAACAAGGACAACGTCTACACCACCCGCCCCTCGCTCCCGGCGAAGTACAACTGACCGGCGTCGATGAGGCCGCGGCCTGCGTCCGGGAACCGCCATTCGAGCAGAACGTCGAAACCCATCGCCCAAACCGCACGATCAAACCCTTCCGCCGACGACCCGTCGGCCTATAGTCCGCGTCAACAGGCGGGGTGTAGCGCAGCTTGGTAGCGCGTCTCGTTCGGGACGAGAAGGTCGCTGGTTCAAATCCAGTCACCCCGACTTTGTTCAGAGTAAAGCCCTTCGATGAGCGCATCGAAGGGCTTTCTCGTTGGAAATACACGACTTGCGAGAGTTCGAACACGGGGCCAGATTGGTGCTGTGGTTTATGGGGCGGGTCTTGGCAGGATTCGAACTTTGGAGCTTCCGAGACGGAATGCATTCGGAGGTTGTGCAGCGCGTTCAGCGATTGCGCCTGGCTCCCCCAGTCAGCATCCTGACGGTCTGAGGGTCTCGGTGGTCGAAGAAGAGACTCTTGCCGGTGTCCAGTTTGGCGATCTCCGCCAGGTCGTCGGCGGTGAGTTGGAAGTCGAAGACGTTTGAGTTCTCGATGATCCGTTCCTTCTTCGAAGACTTGGGGATGGCGACGATGCCGCGCTGCGTGAGCCAGCGGACGATGACCTGCGCGATGGTCTTGCCGTGCTTGTCGCCGATAGCCTTGAGCACCTCGTTCTGGAACATGTTGTTCCGGCCTTCGGCGAAGGGGGCCCAGCACTCCATCTGGACCTTCTGGTCGCGCAGGAACGCCTGTGCCGCGGTCTGTTGATGAAAGACGTGCGTCTCGATCTGGTTGACAGCGGGCTTTACCTCGTGATGCGCGATCAGGTCCATCACCCGGTCGGAGTGGAAGTTGCTCACACCGATGGCCTTGATGCGGCCTTCCTTGTGCAGTTCCTGCATCGCCCGCCACGCTCCGTACACGTCGTTGAAGGGTTGATGGATGAGGTACAGGTCCAGATAGTCGAGGCCGAGCAGTTTCATCGAGCGATCGAACGCAACTTTGGCTTTGTCGTACGTGGCATCGGAAACCCAGAGCTTGGTGGTCACGAAGATTTGGTCGCGTGGCACGTCGGTGCGCTTCAGAGCCTTGCCAACGGCCTCTTCGTTGCGGTATGCAGAAGCCGTGTCGACCATGCGATACCCGGCCTCAATGGCGTCCAGGACGCTTCGCTCGCACTCTTCGGCGTTCATCTGATAGACGCCCAGCCCCAGGATCGGCATCTTGACGCCGTTGTTGAGGGTGACGGTTCGCGATGTTGGGTCGGATTGGGCACCGGTTGCCGCCGGTGCTGGGGAGCTACCGGGCTGAGCCGCCGGTGCTGGTTGATTGGTGCCATCGGCAGCGTGGGCGTTGGCCACGAGCATCGGCGCCGCGATGAGGCCGACGCCGGCCGCGAGGAACTGGCGGCGGTCCGCCATTCCAGCGCTGCTCAGTGATCGAGGATCGCGTTGTGAGTTCGTGTTCATCGTGTGGAGTCCGGTTGTCATCAGTTCATGAGGCTCAACGGGGCTTGGCTGTTTCGTTGGCGGCCTGCTCGGTCACGTCTAAACGGGCTTTCTTGGGATCGGGAGCGCTGACGGCTGATCCATCGGCGCGGAACTCGAGGAGCTCATGTTTTTGCGGATCGTACTTGGGCCAGTTCGGAAGACCTTGGCCGTTGGGATCACCGGTCCTGGCGAAGTTTGTCCAATAGGTGCTCATCAGCCGGGCCATTGCGTGATCCTGCGGGTCCACGCTGGCGCCGCCTCGACCGGATAGTGCGCCAAAGACGTAAGGGATTTCGGATGCGTGGGCCGCGCCGTAGCGCATCCGCTGCCGCATCGGCGGGGAGACGTAGGAGAACAGGTAGAGGTAGGCCGGAGTGCCCTGGGAGGCGAATGCCCTCGCGGTGAAACGCGCAGGCTCCGCCCAGACTTGGTCGGTGTTGACCATCGTGAGCATTTCGGCGAACTCGGTGGCGCCGGCCGGGTCGTAGGCCGCATTCGCCTGGTCCTTCAAACTCCCGAAGAGAGCCAACAGTTCTTCCTTCGACCTGGCATTAACGAAGCCGGCCGGCACTTCCGCGCTGTTCGACCCGATGATGAGGGGCACCTTCGCCTGACGCCCGGCCCCGTAGGCGCTCTCGGCTGTTTCCACCACGAGCCGACCATCGAGGATCGGACCCGAGTACGTGGGCAGACCGCCTGGGCCCGCGGTCTCCTGCCCACCGTCGACGATCTGGGCGACACCAAGGGCCCGCAGTTTGGCGAGCGCAGCGGCATCGACGCCTTCGATCCCGCGCCTCTTGGCGAAGTTGACGCCGATTGTCTCGGCCGAGACCGGATAGTGGCGGTCGGCGTTGTCCTCGCTGATCGGGCGGCCGGTGAGCACGCCGTCGCGGCCGCCGCCCGACTGGCTGATCGCCCTATGAAAGAGCCCATGCGCCGAGGGCGTACTCAGGAGCGTGTGCACGGAGACGCCGCCCGCGGACTCGCCGAAGATCGTCACGTTGTTGGGGTCACCTCCGAAGGCGGCGATGTTCTCTCGCACCCATTTGAGCGCGGCGATCTGATCCATGTAGGCGTAGTTTCCCTTGGGTTCGTCCGGGTGCTCGGTGCTGAGCGCGGGGAAGGCGAAGAAGCCCAGGCGTCCCAGGCGGTAGTTGATCGTGACGAGCACGACGCCCTGCCTGGCGAACGCGACCCCCGACGCGCCGGAGCCGCTGCCGAAGACGAAGGCGCCGCCGTGGATCCACACCATGACGGGCAGATTCGCGTCCGGGCCGGCGGTGGCGGGTCGCCACACATTGAGGAACAGGCAGTCTTCCGAGGAGTTCGGCGCGATTCCGCCTGAACCGCCTCGTCCCGCCTGGGCGCAGCTCGCGCCGAACTGGCTCGCGTCGCGATCTGCCTCCCAGGTTGGCGCGGGCTGGGGAGGGCGCCAGCGATTGGGACCGACGGGCGCGGCCGCGTATGGGATTCCCTTGAAAATCGAGACGTCCCCTTCGGTGACGCCGCGGACGACACCGGAGGTGGTGCGAGCCGTCGGGGCGGCGCCCGGGGCGGCATCGGTCTTCGTTGCACCCGGAGCGGGCGCTCCGTCCGGCGCCTCGGGCTTGTCGAGCCCCTTCTTGTTGAGGAAGTCGGACATCAAGTCCGCGATCTGCATGTTGTTGAGATCGGAAAAGGGGAAGTGCGTGTTGCCTCGGATGCCGACCTCTGGAAGATGGACGACGGTTGCGTCGCCGCCATGACGGTTCACCGCGGCGGCCCAGAGCCTGGCCATCGCCAGTCGCACACGCCAGCCGTCGTGTCCGGGATTGGTGCTCGGTTCGGCGGGGATGTTGTCGCCGTAGTAGATGACGATCGGGATTCGAGTCAGCGCCATGAAGTCCTGGAGCGGCACACCGGCAGCCTCCAGCGGCCCCGCAGCGCTCGCCATCGCGGGCGGGACTTCACCCTCCGGAAAAACGAACCCGCTGCCGGGTTCGTAGGAAACGATTCCCTTGATGTTGCGGTTCTTGAT
Source organism: Phycisphaerales bacterium (assembly GCA_905339235.1). GTDB lineage: Bacteria > Planctomycetota > Phycisphaerae > Phycisphaerales > UBA1924 > RI-211. The sequence goes on along the minus strand of CAJPFG010000004.1, from coordinate 81,899 downwards.
TGCGGTTCGCCAGCCGAGACCTCCGCTATGGGAGTGAGTGACCAGCACGCCGGGACCGATCTTGTCGAACAGTGCTGAGGTCGCGTCAACCGCCACCGCGGGGACGAAGGGGCCGGTATCGGGCGTCATTTGGCGGAAATACTGATTGAGAGCTTCCGGCTCGCGCGAGAACTGCACATCAGGGAAGAAGTCAGGCCACGTACCCAGGCGGAACGTGTTGAACCACTGCTGATCGTCGGTTGCGGCCGGGATTGTTGTTCCCACTGTACCGCGGGCCGCGCCGCCGCGGCGGGGTTGATCGATCACGTAGACTGAGAATCGCCGACGCAGAAAGATGTTCTGGTAACCCTCACGACCATCGGGCGTAGTCTCCCAGGTTTTCGAGAACTGGCCGAAGCCGTGCCACATCACCAGCGGCAGTTGGCGTGCGTTGACGGGGACCTGATAGAAGACGCGCGCGTGGTCTCCGTGCAGGGTCTGACCTGCTGGAGTCGGGCGGAGCGGATCAAACGTGCCGGGGCTCTGAATGACGGTGCCGCCGGACGCAAAGCTGCCCTGGGCCTGAATCATGATGGGGCCCGCTTCAGTCTGTCGGGGGCCGGCACTTTGGGGTTGCGCTTCAGCCGCTCGGACATCCTGCGCGTGTGCGAACGCGGAAGCCAATGCAAGCAGCAGGAATGTCAGTACTGTTCGAGCTCGCATCGCGAATCTCCGTTGAGGGCCACTGCCAATCCACGATCCGGTCACTTCAGATACTGTTTGAAGAAGCCATCCAGCTTCTTCAGCGATTGCCCCATGAACTCCGGCCGGTCGTAGAGATCCACGTGCGTGGCCCCCGGCACCACGAAGAGCTCCTTGGGCTCGGCGGCCTTCTGGAACGCTTCTTCACTGAAGTACGCGGACATCGCCTTCTCGCCGACGATGAAGAGTACCGGACGTGGAGAGATCGTCTCGATCTGGGTGAACGCGAAGAAGTTCATCATGGGCGCAAGGCTGGTGAAGGAGTACCACGCCGTGGAGTTGGGGTGATTCCCGCGGGGCGTGTCGTAGTAGTCAAGGTACTCGCGGGCAAAGCCGGCGTGTCGGCATCGACCTTCTCGGGGAGGGCCCGGATGTCGCGGCGGGGCTCGCCCGCGAACTCCCGTGTCCGCTGCCGGCCGATCTCATCCAGCGTCTTCATCCGCTGCTCGTAGGAGACGGTGCCTCCCAGGCCTTCGCGACGGGCTCTGCCCATCTCGTACATGCTGACGGTGGCGAGGGCCTTGATGCGATGGTCGATCTGGGCGGCGCTGACGGCGTAGCCGCCGCTGCCGCAGACGCCGAGCACGCCGATCCGGTCTGCATCCACCAGCGGATGATTGCTGAGGAAATCGACGGCGGCGCTGAAGTCCTCGACGCGGGTGGAGGGCACTTCGATGTTGCGCGGCTCGCCGCCGCTCTCGCCGTAGTGTGAGGCGTCGTAGGCAAGGGTGACGTAACCCAGCTCCGCGAGCCTCATCGCGTGCAGGCCCGAGGTCTGCTCTTTCACGCCGCCGAAGGGATGTCCGACCACGATGGCGGCGTGCTTCCTGGTCGTGTCGATGCCTTTCGGAACGTAGAGGTTGCCGACGACGTTGATGTTGGTGCGGTTGCGGAAGGAAACCTTCTCACCCGTGACTGTGTCGCTCTGGCCGTGCGGACCAACGAGAGCGGTGGCTGGTGTCGCGGCACGTAGTTGCCCTGCGGCCGGCATGGGCGCCGCCGCGCCCGCAAGCTCCATCCACGTGACGCGCGAGCCATCGAGGCTCTCCTGAATCGCCAAGTGCGTCATGCCGGTGGTTGCGGTCGCGCCGTGCCAGTGGCGGGCGTTGGGCGGGATGCGGGCAACATCGCCGGGGCGGATCTCTTCTACGGGTCCGCCCTCGACCTGCACGAGACCGACACCGTTGGTCACCACGAGGGTCTGGCCGAGCGGATGTGTATGCCACGCGGTGCGAGCGCCCGGCTGGAATGTGACGCTGGAGACGGAGAGCCGCGAGGGCGCTTCTTCGGCCACCACGCGGTCGGCGTAGACGGTGCCGGTGAAGTTCTCGGCGGGGGCCTTGGCCCAAGGCGTGGTGCCGGCGCGAATGACCTTCAAGGTTTTCACCTCCGTGACGGCGGGCTGGGTTGCGGCCTGACCCGCCGCCCTCTGGGCCCACAGCCCGAAGATGCACAGCAGGTTGGTCGCCGAAACTAGGGCAGCGATCGGATGAGGTCGTGTCACTGAAGTCCTTTCCGCCAGCGACCGGCTGAATGGCGATGGAGCATTGGAGGCCTCCCTTGCCCACTCCTCAAGAGGTCGATCCTGCCGATGTCTAGCCTAATCCTCCATACCGGTGGGCTTTCGGGAGATCAGGTCCTTCAGTGACTCGTATACTCCATCGCATGAAAACCGCCACAACACGCCCGCGGAGCACGACGGAAAAGACGCCCGACATGGTTCGCCTCATCGATTCCCTGGCGGTTCGGGAGGGCACACACGAGACGAGTTTGCCGGGCGTCTGGGTGAGCCGCAGGACCAATTCAGAACCGCGACACCCGGCGATTTATCAGGCACTGCTCATCTTCTTGGCACAGGGTGCCAAAGAGGTCTATCTCGAAGATGAAGTCTTGAGGTATGACGCTGACCACTACCTCGCGTTGGCGCTGCCCGTCCCGGTCGAGTGCGAGATACTCAAGGCGTCACCCAAGGAACCGCTGCTGGCGGTTTCGCTCGTGGTGGATCCCGCGATGCTCGCGGAGATTCTGATCAGCCTCGATGAACCCACCACGTTTGACGGGGCTCTCCCGCGTGGAATCTATGCGAGCAGGACGTCGCCGGAACTTCGCAGCACAGTTGTACGGCTTCTCGAATGCCTTCATTCTCCGGTCGATAGCCGCATACTCGGCAAGCAGATCGTTCGCGAGATTGTGTACCGCGTTCTTCGGGACGAACCCGGCGACGCCCTCCGGGCGCTGGCGACGCGCAATGACCAGTTCATGCGGATCGCCCGGGTGGTGCAGCAGATCCAGGCGGAGTATGGAACCTCCCTGAGCGTTGAGGACATGGCCAAGCGAGCAAACATGGGCGTTTCGACTTTCCATCACAACTTCAAAGCAGTCACCGGGAAGTCGCCCCTCCAGTACCTCAAGAGCATCCGGCTCCATCGCGCCCGTTTGATGATGGTGCACGCAGGCCACAACGCTGGCACCGCCGCGGCCGCGGTCGGGTACGAAAGCCCTTCCCAGTTCGGTCGGGAGTTCAAGCGGATGTTCGGAGAATCGCCCGCTGAGGAGACGGCCGCCATCCGAGCCCGGCTTGCCGCTGGAATTGTTGAAGCCCGGGATCGCTGGGTGCCGGACGCAGTGTCGCGGTAACTGGGCTGATGAAGAGGGAGATGCGCCCCCTCTCCCGCTCCAAGCCTCACCCTCTCCCCCACGAGCAGGTTTTCTCAATCGGGCAATTGTCGATAGACGGCCACCGGACGTGACGTTCAAGCGACGGTCGCCGGCCTTGCCCCGTGACCACTTTTGCGGTCTCACGCTCAGCACAAGCCGCGTGGTTCCAGAGACAGACTCCCCCACAAGACGTTTAAGCCCGTCCCGTCACCCCGATTCAGCAGCGGATGGCCTCGGCAATCGCCGGGTCGATCGGTGTTTGCAGGCAGTTGCATCGGCGCGCACTCGTCACGCTTGGGCAGCACGCTTCGATGGCCGTCGGCGCGCGGCGATGACGAGACGGCTGCCTCATTCGCGTAGCATCACCACATGAGCCCCCGCGACTTCTATGACACGATCGGCCCGATCCTGGATATCCACGCGATGATCACCCGGTTCCTCATCGAGGCCGTCGAGGATGTTCCGGAATCCCGCATGACCGAGCAGCCCGGCGCCATCGTCAACCACCCGGCGTGGACGCTCTCGCATCTCAACGCGTACGCGGGAGTGCTGCTGTCGATGCTCGACGATCCGAGCGTGGGGGGGCCGACGGCCGACGCCGAGATGGAGCGGTTCGGGTATGGCACCACGCCCGTACCCGACCGCGCTGCCTACGCGACCAAACGCGAACTGCTGGACCGGTTCAGACGCCGCAACGCGCGGCTCGCCGCGGTCGTCGCCGAGAAGCACTCAGACTACTTCCCCAGACCCTCGCCGGCGAAGTTCCACCCTCACGCGCCGACCATCGGACACATCGCCATCATGCTGCTGGTGGCGCACCCTCCGCATCATCTCGGCCAACTGAAGCAATGGCGCCGCGCCGCCGGATTCGCGGAGAATGCGTGACGAGCGGCACGTGCTGGTGAGGTGGGTTGTGCGTGGCGCGAGGTGCCGCCTAGCACCGCGTCCGCATCGACTCGCGTGATCGCTCCTGCGCGGCGGGGCTCTCGAAGCCCTTGGATTTGGCGTGTGCCCATGCCTTCTCGATGGACTCCGCGGCGTCGGGGGTCTTGCAGTCGGTGTCGCCGTGGTCCACTTCGACGGTGCCGATTCGCTTGGCCGCGGCGGCGGCCGACTTGCGGAGCGCGGCGTTGCGGCAGCCGATGGCGATCAGCGTCCGGTTCATGAAGTTGCGCTGCGTGTTGGGCGCGGCGTGAATGGTCCGCTCGATCTGCGCGAGTTGCTGGGTGAACCAGGAATCCGCGATCGATTCGTCGATCATCGCCAGCGCGCCGACGAGGGACCAGCCGGCGCACCGGGTGGAGTCGTCCGACGCGGCGAGCCACTTGTCGGCCTTCGTGCGCCCGTGCGGGCTCTCGGCCGCGAGGTGGGCGACGTAGCCTCCGCACATGCTCGCGGTCGGCGTCGCGGCCCAGCGGTCGAGTTCGCGGGAGGAAATGGCCGCGGGATCGGCGATCTTCAGCGCGAGGTTGCGCGCGTCGAAGTTCCCCGTGCTCCACAAGGCCTCGGCGAGGTCCTGATCGACCTTGATTCGCTTGTAGAGGGTCTTCAAGGTGGCGAAACTGACGCCGAACATCGGCTCCGGCACGCCGTGGCGCGCGTAGGTCTTCCGTGTCTGGGCGGAGCCGGCCTTTTCCAGAGTGCTCATCACCTCTTGAAGGCTCATTCGCGAAGCCGGGGCCTTTGAAGGCTTCTTGGCGGTGCTCGTGGCTTTGGGCATGGTGGTTCACCTTGGCAGTGGGGATCCGGAAAGCGGACACGATACCAAACCTCGGGCGCTTTCGCGAGGTGGCACTCCCCTGAGACTGGCTTGGCGTCGTGACGCTCATCTATGACATGGCGGGAGCCGGGAACCGCTCGTTCATCCACTTCTGCCAGACTGGTTCATCGCGTGCGATCGCGGCCTTCGCGTTGGGGCCGTAGAGATAGATCGCCACGTACGGCATCGACATCCCGCCGCACGGGAAGACGCCGATGTACGCCGTGCCGGGTGCGGGAAGGTCGAGGCCGAGGATCACCGTGGTGTCGGTCATTCCGTGTCCCATCGACACGCCGGTCATGCGCGGGAAGCCGTGCGGCGCGGCGGTCCATTGCTGGCCCTCGGCCACGTTGAGGAGGCCCAACTCGCCGCCCAGTTTCTCCCACGCCTGCGCCGCGGGGTCGCCGGAAAAACTGACGAACTGCATGGCCACGCATTCCTGGCCCATGAACTTCTCGAGTCGCCGCCGCAGGACGCGGAAGATCGCCGGCCAGCCCTTCTCCAGACCGTCGAGTTGATTGTCCCAGTCGTCGGTGTTCGCGAACAGACTGTGCACGACGCGCACGATGCACGTTCCGCCCGCGCGGGCCTCGACGGTCCATTCGGTCGCCACGGTGGGCGAGCCGGGAGTGCCCATGCTTCCCTCCGCGAGGAACCGCTTGGGCGCTTCCCATGCGGTGATCGTCGCGGGGCAATCCATTCCCGGCCCGAAGGTGGAGATAATCTCTCCCCCCTGGCGCTCCTCCATCCGCGTGGGCACGAACCAGGAGGAAACGCCCGGCCCCGTGGCGATCGCCCGCCAGACATCCTCGGGCGTCCCCGGGACTTCGACTTCGACCTGCACCGATCGGCGGCCGGATGGTTCCTTCTTCACGCTCATGTCGGTTCCTTTCAGTTGGTTCGGTGGGTGCTCAGCGCGACGAGGCTTTCGATGCGCCGCGGCGTGTCTTGGAGGGGCGGGCTTTCGGCTCGCCACGGCGAGTCCGCGACTCTCCACGGCGAGCCCTTGTCTTGCCCGATGCCGAACGAATGACCACCGACCCGCGCCCGGCGTTCGCGAACGGCACGCGATTGTCGGCGATGGCCCGGTCGATCAGGCTCGCGACCGCCGGGTGAGTGAGTGTGAATACGCCCTCCACGTTCACCCAGCGCGCCTGGCTGGAGCCCTGCAGCAGATCCTCGGGATCGGGCAGGTCCTTGCCGCGATTGAAGTACAGCCGCACGTCGCTCGCGCTGCCGCGGATCGCGAGCACGCCCTCGTACCCGTGCTCGCTGGGTGAATAACTGATGACGAAGCAGTCGCGGTACTCGTACACCACCTCGTGGGCGGTGGGCAGGCACTTTCGCAGCGACCGTCGCATGGCGGCTATGAGCCGCGGTTGCTCGGGCGTGAACTTGTCGATCAGCGTGCGCAACTCGGCTTCTGCCGACCTTCGCTCCGCCGCGGATTGGGTGCCCGGCTGGGTTGTGCTCATGAGTGGATGCTCCAACGATCGTGCCACGCGGCCGATTCAGATTACCCGGGTTGCTCCGGCATGGGGAACCGCTTCTGGAACCACGCGTCCCAGAGCGGGGTCTCGCGGGCGGCGGTTGCGGCCGCGTGGTCGCCGTAAAGGTAGAAGCAAAGGGCCACCATGCTCGGGCCGCCGCAGTTGAAGGCGCCGAGAGCGGCGACCCCGGGGCCCGGCTTGTCGATCCGCAGCAGAGCGTCGTAGGGATTCTCGGTGTAGAACTCGACCACGCCGCCGAAGGCGGGGACGCCCGCGGGCGAACTCCAGCGCTGCCCGACCTTTGCGCCGTTGAGTCCCAACGCCTCGATTGCTGTTGCCCAGGCCTCCGCTTCCGTGCCGGCGACGGGGACCACCCACTTCATCTGCACGGAGCGCTGGCCGCGGAAGTGCGTGAGGTAGATCCGCAGGGTGCGCAGGAATCCGACCCACGCGACCGTGCCGGCTTCCAGTTGATTGTCCCACTCGTCGGTGCTGGCGAAGAGGCTCTGGACGATTCGGACGATGCACGTGCCTCCGGCGCGGGCTTCGACGCTCCACTCGCTGGCCATGGGGGGAGCGCCGGGGATTGGGCTTTGGATTTCAGAAGCCCACTTGAGTGGCGGATTCCAGACCGTCACGGGCGAAGTGATCTCCATGCCCGGGCCGAAGTTCAACTTCACCGCGACCGGCGTGCCGCTCTTGACCTCGAACTCAGCGGGCACCAGCCAGGACGAAATACCCTGTTCGGTGGCGATGGCCTGCCAGACTTCCTCCGGCATGCCGGGGACCTCGACTTCGACTTGGGCGGAACGGCGGCCGGACGGTTCCTTCTTCACGGTCATGTCGTTTCCTTTGCTTTGGTTTCGGTGGTGGTGGGGGAGGTGGGTGTGGGATAGGCCCCGATCATCAGCCGGTGCCGGCGTCCGCCCGGGGCGGATTCGTCGTGATAGCGAGCGACCAGCGCGGCGACCGCCGCGGTCAGTTCGCTGCTGAACGCGGCCCGGTCCTGGGCGGATCTGAACCGCACCTCGGTGTCGATGGAGAGTGTCGCGAGGCGTTTGCCCAGTTCTTCGGACTTGCGGAGCAACTGCCCGACCTCGCGGACCACACGGGCCGCGAGCGCCACGAGATAGCCCGCGGAGAGCCGATCCATGCCCCTCGCCGGATCGTCCGGTGGCGCGGCCGGGCCCAGCGCGCCGGGCGAGACCACGTACGAAGACGCCGTCGCCACCAGCCGTCGCTCCGTCAGCCCGCCCCATCGCCTCTTGCTGTCCACCCGCACCAGCCCGTGTACTTCCAGTTTTCGCAGGTGGTAGTTCACCTTCTGCCGCGGCAGCCCCACGCGCCCGGCGAGCGTCGAGGCGGATGCCGGCGTGCGGAGTTCCGACAGGAGACGACTCCGCACCGGGTCAAGAGCCACCTCGGCCGATGCGGGATCGTCGATGACACGCAGGTCCACCATAGTCGGGAAAGTAGCATTGACAAATAATATTGTCAATGCCTTTCCGCGAAAATTTGAGCCCTTCAGGCCAAGCGCCTCGCCGGTGCGCCGGTCGGCTCGGAGGCTTCACTGAGCCACGGCGCGCTTGATCTGCTCGCTGTCGATCTTGACCATGGTCATCATCGCCCGCATGGCCTTGCCGGCCTTGACCGGGTCAGGATCGGAGACCAGGTCGATCAGAAGTTTGGGATCGATCTGCCACGACACGCCGAAGTGGTCGGTGATCCAGCCGCAGGCGACGGGCTTGCCGCCGGCCGCGACGAACTTGGCCCAGTATTCGTCCACCTGCTGCTGGGTGTCGCAGGTCACCGCGATGGAGATGCCCTGGCTGAAGGTGAACTGCGGGCCGCCGTTGAGGGCGGTGAAGGGGCGGCCGTCGAGCGTGAACTCGACGGTCATCACGCCGCCGGTCTTGAAGGGCGACTGCGGCCCGAGGTCGGGGTAGTGCGTGATGCGCGTGATCTTCGAGTTGGGGAAGATCGACGTGTAGAAACGGGCGGCGTCCTCGGCCTGGTTGTTGAACGTCAGGAATGTGCTGATCTCGGGCATTGAGAATCCTACGGATGCGTGTGCCGCGGCGCGGGCGAGTTGACGACCTTCAACGCCTCAATCCCGGCGTCTACCTCAGCCGCTCGAGCCGGCCCTTGCGCTTCACGATGTTCTTGTAGTCCCACTGGATGTCGATCGACTTGGCGAGCCAGCGCTTCAGGTCCGTTGCGGGGATCTGATCCGCGGCGGTGTAGCGGGTGCCGGCGGTCTGGAAACCGGCCTCGGGGGGAAGGCCCGGCTCATCGAACGAGCGGCCGCTCCAGAAGAGCAGGCGAACGCAGTCCTTGAGTTTGTGGTAGCCGACGATGGGGTTGCCGTCGATGAACCACACGGGGTGGCGATGCCAGATCTTGCTCTCCGCGCCGGGCAGATTCCCGTTGATCGCGGCGGCGAGGACATCGCAGATACGACGGTCGCTCGCGGACTGGGCCGCGTTGTACGCGAGGATATCGGCGTGGCCTGGCGCGTGCGAGCGCTTCGATGGCGAGGCGGAGCCCGGCGCGCGGCGCCTGTCGGCCGCGGTCGGCTTGCGCGCGGGGCGGGCCTTGGCGGTCTTGCGCCTGGGGTTCGTTTTCTTCTTCGCGGATATGGCCATGGGTTCTCTCCTTGGCGGGCATGGTACCGTCAGGACGGTGCAAGGTGCGACCGCACGCGAGCGGCGGCCGCGTCATGCACGAAAGGGCCACCTTCCACGCCGTAGACCTCGGCGACGCGGGCGGTGGTGGAGTGGGGGCCGGCGAGCGGGTTGACATTGGACGCGGTGATGGGCGAGACTTGCGCGGGCGCGTCGCCCGGTGGGGTCTGGGAGGAGTTTCTCGCAGAGGCGCTGAGGGCGCAGAGAAGAGACGATAGGAAAGCAAGGGAGCGATGGGAGGGCGCGAGAGGAATGCGGGAGAATGGGCGAACCTGGCACGACTTGGAGCGACTGCGATAGAGCGATGCCGCGGTCTTTCGAAACCATCCAGGACGAGATGCTGGTCCTCAGGGCCCAGGCGGGGGACGCCGCGGCGTTCGAGGCGCTGCTGCGGCGCTGGCTGCCGGCCATGCGGCGGCACGCGGCACGTTTGACCGGCGATGCCGGTGCGATCGAGGATGTCTGCCAGGAGGCGTGTCTCGCGCTCGTTGGGGCCTTGCCGCGTCTCCATGACCCCGCCCGCGCCTACGGGTGGATGCTCCGCATCGTGACGAACAAGGCGGCCGATTGGATCCGCCGCGGAAGGCGGGACCGGCAACTGGTTCGAGCCATCCAGAATCGTGAACCGCGCGGCGCTCGGAGCGACCTTCAGAGTGAGGGCGAATCGCAGGAACGGGCCACGCTGATACGCGAGGCGTGTTTGCAACTGCCCACCGCCCTTCGGGCCGTCGTGAGCCTGTTCTATGGCGAGGGGATGTCGGTCGCGGCGATCGCCGAGGGGCTGGGCGCCCCCGCGGGCACGATCAAGTCGCGCCTTCACGAAGCGCGGACGAAGCTCAGGGAACTTCTCGAAAGGAACTCACCATGAACACGTTTGATGATGACATCCGCGAAGCGATGCTGACCGGGGCCGATGAAGCGTCCCTGCGGAGCGCGGGGGACGAGGGGATCATCCAGCAGGTCGCCGCGACGTTCCGCGGCCGGATGCGCCGGTGGATCCTCATCACCTGGCTCGCCACGCTCTTCTGGGTGTGCGTGGCGGTGTGGGCGGCCATCGCGTTCTTCCGCGCCGGCGACACGCGTGGGTGGGTGATGCACGCCAGCATCTTTCTCCTGGCCGCGCTGGCGATCTCCATGCTCAAGTTGTGGTACTTCCTGGAGTTGAACCGCAACACCCACACGCGGGAGATCAAGCGGGTGGAGTTGCAGTTGGCGCGGCTTGCCGAGAAGGTGAAGTAAGGGCTTGGGCCCGCTCCGCCATTGCGAGGGACCGTTGCGAGGCGGCCGGCCACGCAGTAATATCGTGCCCCGACCACCATAGGAGAGTCCTGGATGGCGTTCACGATCACCGAGATCTCGCCCGGCGTTCACCGCATCAGCATTCTCTTCCGCGAGATCAACCTGCAGTTCAATCACTTTCTCGTGGTTGACGACGAGCCCCTGCTCTACCACACCGGCATGCGCCGCATGTTCCCGGAAGTGCATGAGGCGGTGAAACGCCTGATCGATCCCACGAAGCTCCGCTGGATCGGGTTCAGCCACTTCGAGGTCGACGAGTGCGGATCGCTCAACGACTGGCTCAGGGTGGCGCCGCGTGCGCAGGCGGTGTCGGGCGTGGTGGGATCGCTCGTGAATCTCGGCGATTTCGCCGACCGGCCGCCCCGGGCGCTCAACGCGGAGGAGGTTTTCAGCACCGGGCGATTCCGGTTTCGCTACCGGCCGACTCCGCACCTGCCGCACGGGTGGGACGCGGGCGTTCTTTTCGAGGAGACCGAGCGGGTGCTGTTCTGTTCAGACTTGTTCACTCACAACGGCGATGTGGAGCCCCTTACCGAGTCGGACATCCTCGGGAGGGCGCGCCAGTCGCTCGTGGACTTCCAGGCCGGTCCGTTGATGGACTACATGCCGTATACGCCCAAGTCGCGCCGGCTCCTCGAAGGGCTCGCGGCGCTGCGGCCGCGCACGCTGGCGACGATGCACGGCAGTTCCTTCCGCGGCGACTGCGGTAAGGCGCTCATCGAGCTCGACGGCGTGATGAAGGAGATGCTGGGCTCACCCCACGACAAGGCGGCGCCCGGGTGATTGAGGTGGTGGCTGCTCGACGCGTTGCTCACGCCCGGCGGACAGGCAACTGTGCGTACAACTCGAAGTGCTCGAAGCCGTGGGCGAAGGGTCGGCCGATCCAGGCTTCGAAGCATGGGTGGTCATCGGGCACGTAGCCGCTCCTGGGGAGCCAGACGCCGAAGAGCCACTGGAGCGCGCGGAGTTCGAGGTCGATCCCGCCGCGGACCTCGACCTGGGCGACGGTCATCGGCGGAAACCGGAACCGGCCGATCTCGCCCTTGGGCGTGAACCGCTCGGCTTCGACCGCGGCGTGATACACGCAGCGATCGAGCGGAGTGATTTCGGGATTTTCCCATTGGTAGCCGAGCCACTGGCCGTCGGCGAGGGAATGCCGCTCGGCCCAGGCGACGAGGCGATGAACGGCCTTGACGACCGCATCGCCCGAGTACGGGTTATGGACGCGGATGTACGCCACGGTGCGGGTCGGGAGGTCGCGGATCTTCACCTTGAAGCCGTCGGGGTTGGCGTCGGCGGGAAGGCGCTCGAGGCGGGGTTGCGCGGCCGCGCGGTCTACGAGGGCCTGGAGTTCCGCGCCGTGGGCATCGCGCCAGGCCCTGGTGTCGAAGGTGCTGGGGGAGGCGCCGAAGCGCTGCTTGAAACTGCGGGAGAAGTCGGAGGAAGAGGAGAAACCGCACGACAGGGCGATGCGCGTGAGGGACGGTCTTCGGGCTCGCGCTCTTCCGGTAGCCCCACCCGCCCCATGGCACATCATGAGGAGCGCCCGGTCGAGCCGCGTCCTCTTGATGAAGTCGGCGAGCGTCTCCCCCATCAGGGCCTGGAAGACGCGGTGGAAATGGAACGGCGAAATCCCCGCGGCGTCGGCGACTTCCACGAGCCGCAGCCGCCCGCCCGGCTCACGCAGGCGACTCACCACGTGGTCGATGGCGAGGTTCACCCGCTCGAGGTAGGACGCGGCGGTCGCCGGGCGCCGTTGGCTTGAGCGCGGCGAGCGGGTTTTTGCCTGAGTTCGCAAGATCTGTCAAGACCTCCGAGCGTTTCCGTGCCATGATCGTGGGCCCGGGTCGGTCAGCCGGCCGGGCGTGGAGAATCCCGTGACCGGGTTCACTCTAGGCGTTTTCGTTTGCGTGCTGGGCGGTGTGTGGGGATGTGGGGGGTGCGCTGCGACGCGCACTTCCGATTCACCCGCCGCGGCCCGCCCGTCCGCACCTGCTGCAGGAGTCGCACCCATGAGGCTCGGAAACTTCTCGGTCAGTCTTGCTGTCAAGGACCTCTCCGCGTCGCGGGCGTTCTACGAGAAACTCGGCTTCACGGCCATCGGCGGAAATCAGGCCCAGAACTGGCTGATCCTCCAGAATGAGACCGCCACCATCGGGCTGTTCCAGGGCATGCTCGAGAAGAACACGCTTACGTTCAACCCCGGGTGGGACCGTTCGGCCAAGACACTGCCCGAGTTTGACGATGTGCGAGAGATCCAGCGGACGCTCAAGGGTCGAGGACTGACGCTGGCGCTGGCCGCGGATGAGGCGACGTCGGGGCCCGCGAGCGTGATGCTGCTGGATCCGGATGGGAATCCGGTGCTGCTGGATCAGCATGTGGCGAGTCCGCGGAAGTGACGGTGTCGCGGGTGCTCAGGGCTCTTCGCCAAAGGTGTCGGCCACGGGGCAACTGAGGCTCTTGTCGTACATCCCGGACCGGTCGAAGCAGCAGGGGCGGCGTTTTCCCTTTGCGAGCATGTCGCAGGCGTTTTCGATCCGGCGGGCGCGGGTCTCTTTCTGCTTGGCGGAGACGATCCAGTGCATGAAATCCCGCCGGGCGAGGGGGGTGATGCTCTTCCATGCCTCTCGCGTTTTCGCCGAGGCCGCGGCGAGCGCCTTTCGCAGGTCGGAAGGCACCTTGGGCTCGGGCTCCTGTGCCGACGGGGCGATCTCGACCGTCACGGTGTCGCCTGGCGCCGCGCCGGCCGCGTCACGCAACTTGCGGTCTACCTTGAGCCAGTGGCCGCCCTGGCCGTCCGGCTCGAGCGTGGTCTTGAGCGGTCGTCCGTTGAACGTACCCTCGACCGATACCATGCTTCGCGAGGGGAGCCTTGCGCTGGCCTCTTTCGGGAGAACCAGAAACGTCCAGGTGGCGGCCTTCGGTTGGCGCGGCCTCAGGAGGGTGGACCGGAACCGGATTCTGGCGGCGGTGGAGCCTGCAGTTGGTGTCATCACGCGATTTTACGTTCGCCCGGATCGACGCCGTCAGGAACCGCCTTCCCGCGATGTTCCGGGAAAGCGCGCGGTGAGCGTGTCGGTTGCCGAGGATGGCGTAGAGGTCATGGAGATGATTCTAACGCAACGGGTCCAACAATCCGCGAAGTAGCCGAACCACGCAGCACCGAAAGACGTTGAAAGAAGCCGATGAACGCAGAGAAGGAATCAGCAACGCCGGGGCTTCATCTGGATTCGGGCCGTGAAGTGGTTGCGTTCCTCCAGGGTCGTTCGGCCCCCTGTCCGCGCTGCGCGTACGACCTTCGAGATATCAAGACGGCCACGTGCCCGGAATGTGGCGAGCCGCTTGTCCTGAAGATCGGCTCACCCCAGGCACGGTTCGGGTGGCTGGTGCTCGCGATGGCGCCCGGGTGCTTCTCGGGGGTGGCCGCGTTGTTCGTGATGATTCCAGTCTTCATGACGATCCGCGAGGGCTTGCGCGGGGGCAGCGGCGCGCCCTGGCCGGTCATGGCCGCGGATGCGTTCGGGTTTCTTAGCGCGGCCGGCGTGGCCCTGATGTACCGGCACCGGCATCGGTTCATGGCGTGGACGGCTCGCCGGCAGGCCGTGTTCGCCCTGACGGTCTGGGGAGTTCACGTCCTCGCGTTCGGGCTGTTCCTGCTTGCGATGTGGCTGGCAGCGTAGATTGCGCGGCCCGCCGGCGGGTCCGTGGCGATCAGGAGCACGTGAAACCGTGACGCCCCGGTTCCCAACATCCTCCATGCCGCACCAGGAGACGATGCCCATGCTGTCACCCCGCGCGATTCCGAAGTTCTTTGCTCTGGTCGTGGTCTCGACCGTTGCGAGCGTGGCGCCGGCGGAGCCGCCCACATACGCCGAGATCCTCTCCAAGGCCGACGCGATCGCCGCCGAGTACCTGCGGAAGCCCGGAGCGGTAGGCCTCTCGATCGGTGTGGCGCAAAGGGGCGAGGTCGTCGTTGCCAAGGCGTACGGGCTGGCCGATGCCGAGTTCGATGTTCCCGCCGACAAGGACACGATGTTCCGAATCGGGTCGGTCACGAAGCAGTTCACCGCCGCCGCGATCATGCGGTTCGTCGAGCAAGGCAAAGTCAGCCTGGATGACGATCTGGGCAAGTACGTGCCCGACTTTCCGATGCAGGGCAACGCGGTCACTGTCCGCCAACTGCTCAATCACACCTCGGGCATCCCCAGTTACACCAGCTTGGGAGAGGAGTGGGCGAAACTGCAACCGCTCGAACTGACGCACGAGGAGATGCTCGCGCTGGTCAAGGGCAAGCCCTTCGATTTCAAGCCGGGCGAGAAGTGGGCCTACAACAACACGGCGTACTACATGCTCGGCATGATCATCGAGAAGATCAGCGGCGTCACCTACGCCCAACACATGCAGAACGAGTTTTTCACTCCGCTCAAACTCGGGCGCACGCGATACGACTCCAACAGCACCCTCATGAAGAACCGCGCGCAGGGCTACACGCTGCAGGATGGCGAGATCGTCAACGATGCACCCTTGGGAATGAGCCAGCCATACGCCGCGGGATCGCTCGTCTCCACGGGCGAGGACCTGGTGAGGTGGTCGATGGCGATCGCATCCGGCAAGGTCGTCCGGCCGGAGTCTTTCACCCTGATGACCACCGCCGCGATTCTCCCCGACGGCGAGAGCACGCACTACGGTTTCGGCTTGGAGGTCAGCGAGTGGGAAGGCCGCCCCTGCATCCGTCACGGCGGCGGCATCTTCGGCTTCAACTCCATGCTCATGTGGCTGCCGGAGGAGGACCTGCACATCGCGGTGATCTCGAATGGCGAGCCGATCCGTTCGGGCCGGATCGCCAACGCCCTCGCCCGGGCAGCGGTGGGCATCGAGAAGGTGGTCGCCGCAAACGTCCCGATCACTCCCGAGGCGCTGAAGCGCGTCATCGGCAAGTTCAAGTTGGAAGAGATGGACGTGAAGATTTGGGAGGAAGAAGGCAAAGCCATGGTGCAGGCCGATGGCCAGCCGGCGTTCGCCATTCAATGGCAGGGCCCGGAGGTCGGCGGCGGCAACGAGTTCCGCGCCTCGTTCGACACCGAAGTGAGAATGGTGTTTGCTGACGATGGACAGTCGTTCACGCTGTTCCAGGGAGGTGGACAGGTGAAGGCGAAACGCATCGTGGAATGATCCCGGGCAAGGCAATCTCTCTGCGGTCAATGAGGCTGCCCCGTCGGTCCCTTGAGGATCACGCTCGCCCGACGCGCCGCGCGAAGCAGAAGCCAACCCAGCGCTGCCACGCTCAGCGCGATGAGCACCCAGCGCAGCGTCGTCGCCTCGGGGAAGGAGAGCCCTACCCCCGTGAACAGCAGCACGTACCCCGCCACGCACGCCGGGCACTTGGGAATGAGCGCCAGCGCGGCGATGGGAACGGCCCACTCGATCGCCGCGCCGACCCGCCGCCGCCAGGAGCGCCGGCCGGAATCTCGCACGTCAACACGGGCCGCGGCGGGCGCGGCGGGATCGCGGCCAGAGCAACAGTGCATTGGAACTCCGATCATTGCGCCAGCGGCGCGGTGATACCGGGCCTTTCCGCCCACGGGTCCACGAACGGCTTGTCGTCGTAGCGGTCATGGTGTCGGAGCCAGCCCATGCCGCCGGTTTGCGTTTCGTCGCGGCCCATGGGTGTGATGTCGATGTAGCGGTACGCGGTGAGGAAATCCTCGAGGCCGCGGGCGAACGTCGAATAGGTGTGGTAGAGGTTGCCGCGGGAGTCCTTGAAGAAGACCGACAGCCCCGGGAGCTCGCGGATCGGGTAGGGCTTGTCCGTGAAGTTGTACACGGACGTGTCCGACGTGAGTTCCTGATCGGTGAATGACACGCCGAAATCGTGGCCGAAGTCGGTGTTCGCGCCCGAGACCCATGCGAACGTCCAGCCCATGCGCTTGCGGAACTGCTCGATCTTCTCGATGGGCGCCTTGGAGATCGTGGCGAACGAGATGTCACGGTGTGCGAGGTGCACGACGAGCGGGTTGTAGTGGTCGGCGACGAACGAGCAGGACTTGCACCCCTGCGACCACGTGCGATCGAACATGAAGTGGTAGACGATGAGTTGCCTCTTGTCGCCGAAGAGTTCGGTGAGGGATTTCTTGCCGGTCGGCGCATCAAAGGTGTAGTTCTTGTCCACCTTGACCCAGGGAAGGGAGCGGACCTTGCTCGCGAGCGCATCGCGCCGGTGGGTCAGTTCCTTTTCTTCGGCGAGCAGGCCGATGCGCTCCCGGAGCCACTCTTCGCGCGAGGCGACTCGGTGGGTGGAAGGGCTGGGGGTGGCGGGGGTGGTGGGTGACTGGGTGCTCATGGATGACTCCCTACTTGTGGGCGCCTTCGGCGCCCGTGGTTGGCTTGATCGCCATCAGATACGACACGAGAGAGCGAACTTTGCCTTGCCGCATGGTGAACACGTCGCAGAACACGAGGTTGAGTTGGCCCCCGTCGCGCTTTCGGGCCGTGACGGCCCCTTCCGCCACGACGACGCCGCCCTCCTCAACCAGGCGAGAAACGGTGATGGTCGGGCCGCCGACGAACGCCTCGTTCTCGATTTCCCTGTCGAAAGCCGCCTTCCCGAAGACTTGGAACATGCCGGGGATCAGCCATTCCACATCGTCGGTGAGGCATGAGAGAACCATCGCGTGGTCGCTGCGCCGAAAGCCCTCCATGTAGCGTTCGATGGTGTCCTTGTTGGCGGACATGACGCGGCCTCAGGAAGGGACTACCGCTTCGCACCGGCCTTGCGCTCGGCGACCTGCTTGATCCGGGTGAGCCCGTGCTCCCAGCCCTCGGGCATGCCGTCACGGTGTTCCTTCGGGATGAGGCCCATCGCGCGGTGGATCAGCGACAGGCGCGTGCCGCCGCCCTCCGCCTTGATGCGGTACTGCACGTGATTGATAGCCGGGTATGACATCGGCATCGGGCCGGCCAGTTCGAGTAACGTGGGCGCCTTGATGACCTGCACGTGTCCCCAGAGGTGGCCGTACTTGTGCCCGCCCGACTCACCCATGTCGCGGAACCAGCGTCCGCCGGCCCATGGCTCGATCTTCATCGGAAAGGGCTTGCCGTCGGGCATCTGGCTGCCCGGACCAAGTTCCTCGAGCAGCGCCTCGAACGCAATCTCGGGCGACGCGGCGATGAAGATGTCCCTGCGAATGTCGAGCGTGTGAACGGTTTCATTTTCGGCGGTGGTGGACATGGGGGTGGTGGGGGTGGTGGGGGTGGTGGGGGTGGCGGTGGACATGGGGTTCCTCCTTTCAGGTTCGGCCGGAATGTGATGAGCGTTCCTTGAGACTTGATTCACGTTCCATCTGCTCCGCGCGGTCCTTAATGCGTTTGAGTTGGTGATCCCAGTAGCGCTCGTAGGCCTTGACCCACTCGTACACGGGCCGCAGTTCCTCGCCGTTCAGGCTGTACATTCGGCGCCTGCCTTTCCGCACGACGCTGACGAGGCCGACCTTGCGAAGCACTCCCAAGTGCTTGGAAACCTGCGGCTGGGGCCAGCCGAGTTCCTCGACGATCCAGGTGACGTCACGCTCCGCCGCCTCGCCGATGCCGCCGGCGAGGATGCCGAGGATCTCGCGGCGCCGCGGCTCGGCGATGGCTGCGAAGGCGTCGGCGGTGGTCGGTGAACGTGCCATGGCGTTAATATATGCCGATACGGGAATATGTCAAGGCCAGTTTGCGTCATTCCGGAAATCGATTCGACGACTACCGACTCGCTTGCCCGTTGGTGGGCCGCGGTAGGCGATTCTCCATTCCCCTTGAAGGAGTCACCTCAACCCGGCGTGGCCGACACCCGCGGGGAAGCCTACAAGCGGTGGGGTAGGATCGCCCCATGCCGCCACTCGCCGCAACTTACCTGCGCCCGGTCCGCCCTGACGACATCCCCGCGCTCTACCTGCATCAACTCGATCCCGAAGCCAACCGCATGGCCGGCACCAAGCCGCGAAGTCTCGAAGCGTTTCAGGCCGTGTGGGATCGGATCTTCAAGGATGCCGCCGTCACCGCGCGCGTGATCGTTGAGAACGAGTCCATCATCGGCGGGGTGTCCTGCTTCGACATGGACGGACTGGACGCCGTCGGATACTGGATCGCCCGCGAGCACTGGGGCAGGGGTGTCGCGACTCGGGCGCTCCGCCTGTTCCTGCAGGAGGTTCCCCGCCGACCGCTGCACGCCACGGCCGCCCGGGCCAACCTCGCGTCCATCCGGGTCCTGCACAACTGCGGTTTCCGTCTCACCGGCTATCGCACGGGACAGGAGACGGACCGCTACGTCGCCTGCGAAGTCGCCGAGTTCGTCCTCCAAGGCTGATGAGCGGCGGCAGAGTTCCGGTAACGCCCCCGGCCACCGTTGATTTGCGTTGAATCTCAGGGCGAGGCTTGACCCGGCGGCGCCGTATGGCAATACTTGCATGATGACGCAAGTACACACACGACGGACCATGTCGCCCCGCCAGGCCGCGGCCTGCTGCCGCCCCGTGGACGACCTCCTCAACCCCGACCTCTTCAAGGCCCTCTGCGACCCCACCCGCGCCCGGCTGCTGGGCTGCCTGGTCAAGTGCGGCCGCCCCTGCTCGGTGACCGAGGTCGCCGAGTGCTGCTCGGTGGACTTTTCGGTAGTCTCCCGCCATCTTGCGCTCCTTGAGGGCGCGGGCATCCTCGCGGCAACCAAGCAAGGCCGCGTTGTCTCCTACTCCGTCCAGTACGCCCACCTGTGCCGAACTCTCCGCAAACTCGCCGACGCGATTGAAGAGTGCTGTCCGGCCTCCGAGGCGAAAGCCTGCAAGGAGGGATGCTGTGGCAAGCGATGACCGCCCGCTGCGCGTCCTGTTCCTCTGCACGGGAAACTCGTGCAGGAGCCAGATGGCCGAGGCCTGGGCTGGGGCGCTCTTGCCCAAAGCCATCGAGGCCTTCTCCGCCGGCACGTACCCCGTGCCCCTGAATCCGATGGCGGTGCGTGCGATGGCGGAAGTCGGAATCGACATCTCCCGGAACCTCTCCAAGCCCCTTGGCGATATCGCGGCCCAGTTCGACGTAATCGTGACCGTCTGCGACTCGGCCCGTGAAGCCTGCCCCCTCGTGCCCGGCGCCCGAGTGATTCACGTCGGGTTCGACGACCCGCCGCGCCTCGCCCGGGGTGCGCGGCGCGACGACGAGGCCATGCCGCACTACCGGCGCGTTCGCGACGAAATCCGTGCGTTCATCGAGACGCTGCCCGGGGCGATTCTCCCCGCGCAGCCACTGCATCACTTAAGTTCAAGGAGCATCCCATGACCACCCAGACATGCTCTGGCCCCGATTGCTGCGGCGGTTCCAAGGCATCCCGCCACGCCACCCCCCCGGACTCGGCCGCCGACTCGATCCGCCAACAGATCCGCGAGGGATACTCCAAGATCGCGCAGAGCGGTTCCTGGTCCGCTCCGGCGACCGGCGCGGCGCCAACGAGCACGTGCTGCGGCGGCTCGTCCTCCTCCGCGGGCGGAGGCTGCTGCGGGCCGGCGACATTCTCTCCCGAGCAACTTGCGGCCGCGATCGGCTACTCACAGAACGAACTCTCCGGCATGCCCGAAGGCGCCAACATGGGCCTCTCGTGCGGCAATCCGACCGCGATCGCTTCTCTCAGGCCGGGCGAAGTCGTGCTCGACCTCGGTGCGGGCGGCGGTTTCGATTGCTTCGTCGCCGGTCCCAAGATCGGCGCGGCGGGCAGGGTCATCGGCGTGGACATGACTCCCGACATGGTGACCAAGGCGCGCCGGAACATCGCCTCATACGTCGCCCAGTCCGGACTGAACAACGTCGAGTTCCGCCTTGGCGAGATCGAGAATCTACCAGTTCCCGATTCGAGCGTGGACGTGGTGATCTCCAACTGCGTGCTCAACCTATCCCCTGACAAGCCGCGGGTGTGGCGCGAGATCGCTCGCGTGCTCCGGCCCGGCGGCCGCGTCGCGGTATCCGATCTTGCGCTGCTGCGCCCGCTGCCCGAGGTGGTTCGACAGGACGTCGAGGCGCTGGTCGGTTGCATCGCCGGCGCGGCGCTTGTCAAAGACACGCGGGCGCAGATGCAGGCCGCGGGGCTGTCCGGGATCGTGCTCACACCCAAGCCGCAATACATCGAGTCCATGTCCGGCTGGGAGGATCCGCTGTACCGGAGGATCATCGAGTCGCTTCCCCCCGGAACGCGGCCATCCGACTTCATCACCAGCCTGGACATTTCCGCGCGGAAACCCGACGGCGCTCGGGCTGACGCGGACGGCTGATTCACGGGGCTGAGCATGACCGAATACCTCCCGATAGCCCCATGCCCGCCACGCCGGGCCGGCCGGCTTTCTTTCCTGGATCGCTACCTCACTCTCTGCATCTTCCTCGCGATGTTGTCCTGCGCATCGCCGTGCGCCTGGTGCCCCATTTCGTCGTGATGCTCTTCGCGTCCTTCTACATGGCGTGCCGAGTCGGCGCTGACTACGAGAGATCGGCCACGAACCTGAGCCCGAATTCACGTCCGGATCGCGGTTCGTTGGCCGGCAGCCGCGTATGGAGTAAGTCGTCAAGCCCGCGTTGCGGCGGCCGGTTCAGCGTCGCTCTCGCGCGATTCGACTCCTTGGTTGCCCGTTCAGGGAGCCGAAAGAAGTTGACACCGGGCGTACCATGTGGTATAGTCGCCGTACTGACTGGTATGTCACGCCCAAGAGCCCAACGCGACTCGCGAACCCGCATCCTCGACGCCGCCATGGGGCTGATCCGGGAGAACGGATACGCCGCGACCACGGTGGACGACATCTGCGAGGCCGCGGGGCTCACCAAGGGCAGTTTCTTCCACCACTTCGAAAGCAAGGAGGATCTGGCCCTCGCCGCCGCCGATCACTTCGCCGAGATGGCCGAGTCGCTCTTCAGCGCCGCCCCTTACCACGCCCCGGCCGACCCCCGGGACCGGGTCTTGGGCTATCTCGGTTTTCGCGCGGCCATCCTTCAAGGCGATCTAGCGCGATACACCTGCCTTCTCGGAACCATGGTCCAGGAGACCTACGACTCGCATCCCGCCATCCGGCGGGCGTGCGAGCGGCACATCTCCGCGCACGCGGCCGAGGTCGCGCGCGACATTGCGCTGGCCAAGGAGAAGTACGCCTCCGACGCCGAATGGGACCCGCAAAGCCTCGCCCTGTTCACCCAAGCGGTGCTCCAGGGATCGTTTGTACTCGCGAAAGCCAAACACGGCCCCAAAGTCGCCGCGGAATGCATCGGGCACCTGCGGCGGTACGTAGAAATGCTCCTCACCATCCCAAACTCGGAAGGAACGCATTCATGACCACCGGAACCCCGTCCCCGGCTCTCGTTCAGTCTTACCTGTTCTTCGGCGGCCGCTGCGAAGAGGCCCTGGACTTCTATCGCAAGGCCATCGGCGCGCAGGTTGACATGGTCCTGAAGTTCAAGGACAGCCCTCAGCCCGTCCCCTCCGGGCAACTGGCGCCCGGTTTCGAGAACAAGGTCATGCACTCCTCGTTTCGCGTCGGCGATACCACGCTGATGGCATCCGATGGGTGCGGCGAAGCCTGCAACTTCGGCGGCTTCTCGCTTTCGCTGAGCCTGCCGACCGCGGCTGAGGTTGATCGCGCATTCGCCGCGCTGTCCGAAGGGGGCAAGGTGACCATGCCGCTGAACAAGACCTTCTGGTCGCCCCGCTTCGGCATGCTGACCGACCGGTTCGGCATGGGCTGGATGGTGGGTGTGCTCGACGGGGCCAAGTAGAACCTGTTCACCGCGCGACGTGCCGCCGGCCGCGGCGTCCTCGCCAGTCTCATCCTCAATCTCGATAGGAGATTCACTCAATGGCAACTCCCACATCCGCGACAAACACAATCCGACTTCACCGCGTGCTCCGTGCGCCCGCCGAACGGGTGTACCGGGCGTTCATCGACCCCGCCGCGATGGCCAAGTGGCTCCCGCCGTACGGGTACACGGGCACGGTGCACGAATCCGACCCTCGCGCCGGCGGTTCGTACCGCATGTCGTTTAAGAACTTCACCACCGGCAACAGCCACGCCTTCGGCGGCACCTACGTCGAGCTCGTTCCGAACGAACGGCTCAAGTACACCGACAAGTTCGAAGACCCCAACCTACCCGGCGAGATGCTGACCACGGTCACCCTGCGGAGAGTTTCCTGCGGGACCGACGCCACCATCGTGCAGGAGGGCGTCCCGGGCGTGATCCCGCCAGAGATGTGCTATCTGGGATGGCAGGAATCGCTTTTGCAGTTGGCGCATCTGGTCGAGCCGGAAAACCCCGACGCGCCGTAACCATGCGTCGGCGACGCGAACGGGGGGCGGGGCTCCCGGCGTCGGGCCTGCCGGGCGGGAGCGACGAGCCTGAGACGAGCCTAATATGCAACCAGGAGGTTGCACATGAACACGCCCGATTCCATCGTGAAGAGCATCGACATCAAAGCCCCGCCGGCCCGCGTCTGGCGCGCCCTCACCGACCACAGGGAGTTCGGCACGTGGTTCCGCGTGAGCCTCGAGTCGCCCTTCGCTCCAGGAAAGACCACGCGCGGGCGAATCACGTACCCGGGGTACGAGCACCTGGTCATGGAGGTCGTTGTTCAGAGAATGGAGCCGGAGCGACTCTTCTCCTACACCTGGCATCCCAACGCCGTGGACTCGAAAGCCGACTACTCGGGCGAAAAGCCCACGCTGGTCGAGTTCCGACTCGAGCCCTCGGCGCTGGGGACACTCCTCACGGTGACCGAGTCGGGATTCAGCGCCATCCCCGCCCACCGCCGCGACGAGGCCTTCCGCATGAATAGCGGCGGCTGGACCGAGCAGGTCAGGAATATCCAGAACCATGCCACGACGACGCCATAGGACATCACTCCGGACGCCGCAGCACACCGCGCCCGTCTTCGCCGCCCTCGGCGACCGGACGCGGCTTTCGCTGCTGACCACTCTGGGCCAGGGCGCGCCGCAATCCATCGCCCGCCTCACCAAGGGCTCCTCTCTCACCCGCCAGGCCATCACCAAGCACCTTCGTGTGCTTGAGAACGCGGGGATGGTCCGCGGCGTGCGGCACGGGCGGGAGACCCTCTTCGAACTCGATCCCGCGCCGCTCGAAGCAGCACGCCGCGCCCTGGACGACATCTCCCGCCAATGGGACCACGCCCTCGCGCGCCTGAAGTCGTTCCTCGAGGAGTAACCCAGACTCAACGCCGCGCCCGCGAATCCTCCAGCGCGGCCTGCACCAACGTCCGGACCGCCCAACTCTTGACCTTTCTCGCGTGCTTCGAGTCCACACCCAGCACGTCCGTGCACACGATCATGGACTCGGTACCGAAAACCAGCGCCAGCGCCGCGCACAGTTTCTCGTACGCGCCGTCGCTGAATCGTGCCCGGGCCGGCTCCAGCGCCGCCTTGATCAGCGATGTACGCCGATTCTGCCGCACAGGAACCCCTTCCGCGGCGCCGCCCGCCGCGCGCTCCAGCGATGCCGCGAGCATCACCCGCAACTGCGCGGCGTTGCGATAGCACATGTCGTGCAGCGCCGCCTCGGCCCTGTCCACGCGCGCCGCGGGGTCCTGCGTCGCGTCGTCCGCGAATACGTCCTCCGGTCCCGGCACCGCCCCGTCGAGCGGAGCCTCTACCAGCAGCGATTCGATCGTCGGAAAGTACCGGTACGCCGTCGCCCGAGAAACCATCGCCGCCGCGGCCACATCGTCCATGCTCGGCGTGCCCTCCCTCTCCTTCAGCAGCCGCGCCGCCGCCGAGAGCAGGTCCTTGCGCGTCCGATGCCGCTGGTTGGGACGCCCCGATTCCCGGTGCTTCGCCATGGCTACTCCTGAGGCAGTTGCTGCAGGATCGCGGCCATGTCGATCCATACCTGTTCCCGCTGGATCTGCCCTTCCCCGCTGAACTCGATCACGTGCAGTAGCCTGAACTTCAGCGGGCGATTTCGCCCCTCCAGCCCGAACGGCCGTCCCGGTGCTCTCCCCTCCCACATCGACTCGTCCACCAGGAAGTTGTCGCCGTACAGACGCTTCAAGACGGTCGCCCTGCCTTCGGACAGGTCCGCGAACATCCGGGTGTAGAACGGCCTCGCGCTTTCCCGACCCCGTGTTGGCCCCGTGGGGTAGCCCACGATGTCATGGACCGCGTCCGGCGAAAGCGTCGCGACGACGCCCTCGATGTTGTCCGCGGCCTCGAATCCGAAGTGCTCGTCAATCTTCCAGTCCATCTGTTCCCGCGTCAGTCCCATGGTTCATCCCTTCGTTGAGTTCCTTATCATGCCTAGTTCAGAATCGACGGCAGCCATACCCCCCCGCGGCGGATTGAACGGCCCGAGAGCGAAGTCGTGTTGATCGCCTCCTGCAACAGGCGGACTCGTTCAACACCGCGTCGCGAAGCCTCTTCGAGCACCGCCCGGGAAGTGCAGGGACGATCTCGACAGCGCTGGACATTCGAGGACTCCTTCGTGGAAGCAGGACTTAAGTAGCATAATGCGACAGAAGTCTCACGTCAAGCCCACTTCGGCATCAAACAGGAGTCAGGTGCACCGGGGTGCGAAGGCAAGGGACAACACGGGCTCGGTGAAGATCGCGGATCACGCGGGGCTGTTCAAGTGGCTGTTGAACGACCGGGCCGCGATCGCGTTCGACGGAACGAGCACCCCCAAGAGGCGAGCGGCGCTCAAAGGCGTGGTGCGGGCGTGGGTGTCGCAGGCGGGGGCGTGATGCGGTACGGA
Source organism: Phycisphaerales bacterium (assembly GCA_905339235.1). Classification (GTDB taxonomy): domain Bacteria; phylum Planctomycetota; class Phycisphaerae; order Phycisphaerales; family UBA1924; genus RI-211. The sequence goes on along the minus strand of CAJPFG010000004.1, from coordinate 56,511 downwards.
AACCCGCCGCACCAGGCACCTCTCGCCGATGACATCACGCCAGAATCCCGCGCACCACCTCGCCGTGCACATCCGTCAACCGGAAGTCGCGGCCCTGGAAGCGGTAGGTCAGTTTCTTGTGGTCCAGACCCAGCAGGTGCAAAATCGTTGCCTGCAAATCGTGCACGTGCACGGCGTCTCTGGCTACCCGATAGCCGAGTTCGTCGGTCTGGCCATAGGTGAGGCCGTGCTTGAGGCCCCCGCCCGCCATCCACATGGTGAACGCATGGGGGTGGTGGTCGCGGCCCAGGAAGGTGCTGCCGTTGCGGGCTTCGTTGAGCGGCGTCCGGCCGAACTCGCCGCCCCAGATGACCAGCGTGTCGTCGAGCAGGCCGCGTTGCTTAAGGTCTTTCACGAGCGCGGCGGTGGGCTGGTCGCACTCCCTGCAGCGCTGCGGCAGACTGTGGACGATGTCGTCGCCGGCGCCGGTGCCATGACTGTCCCAGCCCCAGTGGTAGAGTTGTACGAAGCGGACGCCGCGTTCGAGCAGCCGACGCGCGAGGAGGCAGTTGTTGGCGAATGAGGTCTGGCCGGGCGTGGTGCCGTACATCGCGTGAACGTCGGGCGGTTCACTCGCGATGTCCATGAGTTCGGGGACGCTGGCCTGCATGCGGTAGGCAAGTTCGTACTGGGAGATGCGGGTGGCGATCTCGGGATCGCCGGCGACGGCGAGGTTCATGCTGTTGAGATCGCGCAGGGCGTCGAGGGACTGACGGCGTGTAGAGTCGCGAACGCCGGGCGGGTTGGAGACGTACAGGACGGGGTCGCCCTGCGAACGGAACTGCACACCCTGGTAGCCGGTGGGAAGGAACCCGCTGGACCACAGGGCGTTCCCGCCGTCGGGGTTGCCGTTGCTGGTAAGAACAACAAAGCCGGGGAGATCCTGGTTTCGGCTGCCCAGTCCGTAGGTGACCCATGAGCCCATGCTGGGGCGGCCGACGAGTTGGCTGCCGGTGTGGACGAAGAGTTGCGCCGGGGCGTGGTTGAAATGGTCGGTGCGCATCGACCGAATGATGGTGAGGTCGTCGGCGATGCTCGCGGTGTGCGGGAGAAGTTCGCTTATCTCGGCCCCGCACTGGCCGTGGCGGGCGAAAGTGAAGGGCGATCGCAAGACCCTGGGCGTTCCGCGGGTGAAGGCGAAGCGTTCGCCCTTGATGATGTCGGCCGGGCAGGGCTGGCCGTCAAGTTCCGTGAGCAGGGGCTTGGGGTCGAAGAGGTCGAGTTGCGAGGGAGCGCCGGCCATGTGGAGAAAGACCACGCGCTTGATCTTGGGCGCGAAGTGCGGCGAGCGCTCGAGCATGGGGGAATCGGGCTGGGCGGCGCGGCCGGCGCTCTCGTTGAGAAGCGAGGCCAGCGCGATCGCGCCGACGCCCGTGACGCTGCGGGCGAAGAACTCGCGGCGGGTGATCGCGAGGAGATCGGCGGGGGTGCGGGGCTTTGGTTCGTGGCATCCCATAGGAATGCGCCCGGGCGGCGGGGGTTAACCTTTCGTGAGCACCTCGTCGAGGTTGAGAAGGACATTGGCGACAACCACCCACGCGGCGCGCTCGGGAGACTCCTCGCCGGTGAGAGTCTTGGCGTCCTGCGGCGCGGCGGCAAATGTTGAGCGCTGCTGGTCGAGGAGGGCGAGCAGGCGCGCTCGTTCCTCGGCGCGGGGGGTGCGGGCGGTGCAGGCCCGGAACGCGAACTCAATGCGATGGTCGTCGTTCATGCCGACCTGGTCGAGGATGCGCTTCGCGAGACCGGAAGCGCACTCCATAAAGACGGGGTCGTTGAGGGTGGTGAGGGCCTGCAAGGGCGTGTTGGTGCGGGACCGGCGCGTGCACGTGACTTGACGCTGTGGGGCGTCGAACGCGACGAACGCCGGATACGGCGAGGCTCGCTTCCAGAAGGTGTACACGGCGCGGCGGCGGCTGTCTTCGCCCTCGCTGTTCTTCCACTGCTCGCCGCTGTAGGCGTGGCTCCAGATCCCCGGGGGCTGCGGGGGCATGACGCTGGGGCCGCCGCGCGTGGTGGAGAGAATGCCGCCAAGGGCGAGCGCCTGGTCACGGATGATCTCAGCCTCGAGGCGGATGCGCGGGCCGCGAGCGAGGAGCGTGTTATGCGGGTCGTGTTCGAGGAGGTCGGGCGTGACGCGGGAGGATTGGCGGTAGGCGGCACTGGTGACAATCAGGCGGTGGACGTGCTTCTGGCTCCAGCCGTGCTCCATGAACTCGACGGCGAGGTAGTCGAGGAGGTCGGGATGGGTGGGGGGCATGCCGCGGGTGCCGAAGTCTTCCTCGGTTTCGACCAGGCCGCGCCCGAAGTAGGCGGACCAGAGGCGGTTGACGTGGACGCGCGCGGTGAGCGGGTTGTCGCGGGAGACGAGCCAGCGGGCCAGATCGAGGCGGTCGGCGGGGCCGGCCGGCAGGGCGCCCAGTGCGGCGGGGACCGCAGGCGCGACCGCCTCGCCGGGTGTGAGAAAGTTGCCGCGTTCGAAGATGTGCGTGGCCCGCGGCGTGGGGAGTTCACGCATGACCTGGGTGGTGGGCGGGTTGGCCTGCAGAGACTGGATGAGTTTGAGCGCCTCTCTCCATTCGGCGGTGCGAGGATCGCTTTCGCCCGCGGCGGACAACTTCTCATTCAGCGCGCCCTCGCGGGCGGAGAGTTCCTGCTCGTCGGGACGCGGGAGGGCAAGAGTTTCGCTGATGACGCGGGTCTCGCCATCGCCGACCTGCGTGGTCTCGCCGGGTGAGTTGTTGAAGAACGCAAAGAGCGAGTAGTAGTCGTGTGTGGTGAAGGGGTCGAACTTGTGGTCGTGGCAGCGGGCGCAGGCCAGAGTGGTGCCGAGCCACACCGTGGCCGTGGTGTCTACGCGGTCGGCGACGGCGGTGATGCGGGCTTCTTCGGGATCGACGCCGCCCTCCTCGTTGATCATCGAGCAGCGGTGGAACCCCGTGGCGATGAGTTGGTCCTGCGTGGCCCGGGGCAGGAGATCGCCCGCGAGTTGCTCGATGGTGAAGCGATCGAAGGGCATGTCGGCGTTGAGGGCGTTGATGACCCAGTCGCGGTAGGGCCACATGGACCAGGTCTGGTCCTTCTCGTAGCCGCGCGAATCGGCGTAGCGGGCTAGGTCAAGCCAGCGGGACGCCCACCGCTCGCCGTACGCCGGAGAAGCGAGAAGGCGATCGACGGCTCGCTCGTAGGCCTCGGCGGACGAATCCACGGCAAAGGCCGCAAGGTCTCCCGGCGAAGGTGGCAGGCCGGTGAGATCGAGTGAAACGCGGCGGAGCAGGACGCCGCGCTCGGCCTCGGGTGCGAACTCCAATCCTTCCCTGTCGAGTCGCGCGAGCACAAATCGGTCGATGTCGTTGCGGGCGAGGGCGGGGTGGTTGATGGCGGGCGGACCGGGACGCCTCGGCGGCTTGTACGACCAGTGCGCGGGGTCCTTTGAAGTGTCGTGATGGATGGCGCCCGTGGTCCAGGGCGCGCCCGCGGCAATCCAGGCCTTGAGCGCTTCGATCTGGCCCTGCGAAATCGGGTCGCGGTTGAGGGGCATCCGGTCTTCGCCGTCACGGCCCAGCACGCGCCGGATAATGGGGCTGTTTTCCGCGTCGCCTGGAATGAGCGCGGGTCCGTTGTCGCCTCCCTCGAGCATGCCTTCGCGCGAGTCGAGCCGAAGACCGCCGCGATGCTTGGCTTGGCCGTGACATTCCAGACAATGGCGATCGAAGATGGGGAGAATATCGCGCGAGAAGTCGATCCCCCCGGCAGGCGTCGCAACGGCCGCCGGTTGGCGTACCGGGCGGCCGAGCGCGGCGGCCAGCGGACGCGTGACGTATTCGTCACCGCGCACGATGACGTTGCCGAGGTGCCCACCCACGGCGATCACGCCCACGGTGAGGATGAGAGCGGTGCGGTACGCGGCCAGGAACCCGATCGACGCTCCACGACGGGCGCCGGCTGCCGCGGCCAGGGCGAGCACCGACAGTCCCGCAACGATAATGCCCAGCCACCGGTGCGAACCGACCACCAGCGTGTCGGGAGCGTTGATCTCGATCGCGGCGTTGAGCCAGCCGGTGGCCGCGGCCACGACCGCCCCGATAGCGCCGAACAGCAGGCAGGCCATCGCGGTACGCGAAGGGACCGCGTCGCGGCGCAACGTGCGCCGGAGTTCGAGAGCCCCGGCCAGAATAATCAGTGCAATCGGGAAGTGAACGACGAGCGGGTGCAGCCGGCCCGCGAACTGCGCCAACGCATCCAGACGCTCCCCGGGTGTCGGTGCGGCGGCCAGAACCAGCATGTACGAGCACGCGGCCATCACGGCTCGCATTCTACACTGTGGGCCCAACTGCGCGAGGAACCATGCAAGAGTTCACGGAAGAGAGACTGGCGACCGTGCGTTCCCTGGCCGAGCGGTTTCCCACCGCCGAAGCGGCGATCTCCGAGACGGCCGCGCTCAACGCGAAACTCACCCTGCCTATGGGGGTGGTGCACGTGATCTCCGACATCCACGGCGAGGACACCAAACTCCGGCACGTCATCAATAACGCCTCGGGCGAACTGCGGCGCCTGGTGGACGAGGTGCTGGGGAACCGGCTGTCCGCGGCCGAAAAGCAGCGGTTCATGGCGGTGCTGTACTACCCGCGCGAGGCGATCAACGCGTTCTCGCGGGAGATCGTCGCGTCGGGCGGGCGGCTGGAGTGGGTGTACCAGACGCTGACGCTGCAGTTCGAGATCGTCAAGGCGCTCCGTAAGACCTACCGGCGGGATCATTTCGAGCACCTTCTGCCCACGTCGTATCGCGAGTTGTTCATCGAACTGGGCTCCGGGCAGCGGCCCGACTACATCCGCGAGATGATCGCCGACCTCTCGCGGCACGACCGCGACTGGGGGGCGGTGCGGGCGTCGGCGCGGCTGGTGCGGAACCTCTCCATCGCGGAGTTGCTGGTGGCGGGGGACCTGGGGGATCGCGGGCCGCGGATGGATCACGTGATGGACATCCTGATCCGCCAGCCAAAAGTATCGCTGTTGTGGGGCAATCACGACATGCTGTGGATCGGGTCGCACCTGGGGCACGAGCCGTGCATGCTGACGTGCCTGCGGTTCAGCCTGCGGTATCGGCGGCTGAGCCAACTCGAGGAGGGATACGGCGTGATCATGGCGCCGATCGAGCGGCTGGTGCGCCAGGTGTACGCGGACGACCCGGCGGAGCGGTTCGTGCCCAAAGGCGAGGGTTTCCGTGAGACTTCAATCATCGCGCGGATGCAAAAGGCCGTGGCGGTGATGCAGTTCAAGGCCGAGGGGCGGATGTTCGAGCGGCATCCGGATTGGGGCCTGGCCCACCGGCGGCTGCTGCACCGCATCCGCTTCGAGAACGGTCGAGCGGTATCCGTGGAGATTGACGGCAAGACCCACCCGATGCTGGACGGCTTCCTGCCGACGATCAACCCCAAAGACCCGTACGCGTACTCGCCCGAGGAGCAGGCGTGCGTGGACCGGATGAGGCAGTCGTTCACGAAGTCGATGAAACTACGGCAGCACATGCAATGGCTCGTGCGGCACGGAGGGATGTGGACCCGCCGGGATGATGTGCTGCTGTTCCACGCGTGCGTGCCGGTGGACGAGCGGGGCGAGCCGCTGGCGATGAAGGTGGAGGGTCGCGAGGTCGCGGGGCGGGAGTTGATGGACGCGCTCGGCTCGGTGGTGCGGAGGGCCATGCGCAAACGCTGGTTCGCGGTCGATGATGATGCGGACTACCTGTGGTACCTGTGGGGCGGGCCGCGCTCCCCGCTGTTCGGGAAGGACCGGCTCGCCACGTTCGAAACGTCGTTTGTGGCGGACAAAGACGCCCACAAAGAGCACAAGAACCCGTACTTCGACCTCATGCACGACGCGGCGTTCATCCGGAAGGTCGGCCGCATGTTCGGCTGCGAGAACGATGTGCTGGTGGTGAACGGGCACGTGCCCGTGAAGATCGAGAAGGGCGAGCAGCCCGTGAAGCGTGGCGGGAATGCCGTGACTATCGACGGTGCGTTTTCCGAGGCCTACGGAGACCGGGGATACACGCTGGTGCTTCGGCCCGATCGCATCGATCTTGCGGAGTTGGCCCCGTTCCAGGGTGTCGAATCGGCGATTCACGAGGGCGCGGATATTCAACCGAAGGTGACAACGCTCCGGAAGTACCCCAACGTGAGGACGATCGGCGAAACTTCGGAAGGGAACCGCGTTCGGCAGAACCTGGAGAACCTCGAACGCCTGATCCAGGCGTACTACGAGGGCGTCGTCGCGGAGCGGGACTGAGCCGTTCTAGGCGCCGGATGCAATGGAAGAGGGCCCCCTGTTCGGGAAGCCCTCCCCTCGTGCCCTCTCTCCTCGCAGGGGAAATGGGGTGTGGTCGGTGGGGTGATCGGGGTCGCGCTTTCGCGTCCCGCCGGGTCTTCTCCGGCCCGGCGGAACGCGTGCACTCTGTAAGCGAGGAATGCAGGCGGTACTCACGCGCGTGAGCGATCGGGTACACTCCGCGTTGTCGGTTATGAGGAGCCCATGTCAGACCCTCCGGACCTCGAATCACTGGTGAATCTGGCCGTGGGGGGTGACATGCCCGCGCTCATGTCACTTCTCGAGGCGTGCGCGCCGAAGGTGCGCGCGCGGATCGACTCGCGCATCAACCCACACCTGCGATCGTCGCTCGACGTGGACGACGTGATGCAGGTGACGTATGTCGAGGCGGTGATGCGGATCGGGCGGTTCAAGACCGGCGGGGCGTCGGGGTTCCACGCATGGCTGACACGCTTGGCGGAGAACAACCTGATCGACGCCGTCCGGTCGCTCGAGGCCGCGCGGCGGCCCGACCCTTCCCGCCGCGTCTCCGCGGCGCCCCGCACGGGGCACGAGTCGATGGTGGCGCTCGTGGACATGCTGAGCGGAACGATGACGACCCCCAGCCGGCATGCGGCCCGGGGGGAGGCCGCAGCCCATCTTGACGCGGCCCTCAAGAGCCTGCCTCCAGATTACGAGAAAGTTGTCCGGATGTACGACTTGGAAGGAAAGCCCATAGACGAGGTCGCCAAGACCATCGGGCGGTCCGAGGGGGCGGTTTTCATGCTCCGTTCGCGGGCACACGACCGGCTCCGGGAGGCCATGGGGCCGTCCGGGAACTTTTTTTCGAAACAAGCGTGAGTGCGGTGGGGATTCCATCGTTTTAAAAGGTGACGGCGAGCCGCCCTGTGGGGGAGCGGTCTGCGCGCCGTTAAACCTTGGTCCTGCCCGGGCGGCCGGAGGGGCGCCCGGGCAGGGCATTGGCGGGAGGGTGGGCTCCGTGGTGGGGTGAGGAGTATCCCGCCGTTCATACTTGTCTGGTACCCTGACTTCGCGGAGGCGTTGCGCTTCCGCGGGGGTTGAACATGGCGCAGGACGAACCGACAACTCCGGGCGGGGCGGGCGAGAAGCCGGGGAAGAAGCCATCGACTCGCAATGAGCGGGACCTGATCCGGGACGCCATCAACCAGGCCACGCCGCGGAGCGGGAGCGTCACGTTCGAGGGCGACCTTCCCGCGGACGGCACGTTTCCCGGCTACGAACTGCTGCGCGAGGTGCATCGGGGCGGGCAGGGGGTGGTCTACCAGGCGATCCAGAAGGCCACGCGGCGGAAGGTGGCTCTGAAGGTCCTCCACGGCGGGCCGTTCACCGGCTCGACCGGCCGATCGCGGTTTGAGCGCGAGGTGCAGGTGCTCGGGCAGTTGAGCCACCCCAACATCGTGCGCCTGCACGACAGCGGCGTGACCACGGACGGCAGTTTCTTCTACGTGATGGACTACATCTCGGGCAAGTCGCTCGAGGAATACATCGCCGACAAGAAAGTGGGGATCGAGGATGCGCTGCGGCTGTTCGTCAAGATCTGCGACGCGGTGAACGCCGCCCACCTCAAGGGCGTCATCCACCGCGACATCAAGCCCAGCAACGTCCGGATCGACGCCAACGGCGAGCCGATCGTCGTGGACTTCGGGCTGGCGAAGGTGGCGGCGCCCGACGTGATCGAGGACGACGACGCGGCCCGCACGCCGCACCTGATGACGCTGACCGGCCAGTTCATCGGCAGCCTCCCGTGGGCGAGCCCGGAACAGGCCGAGGGCCTGCCGGGAAACATCGACGTCCGCACGGACGTGTACTCGCTGGGTGTGGTGTTCTACCAGATGCTGACGGGCACGTTCCCGTACAAGGTCGTGGGGAACATGCGGGACGTGCTGGACAACATCCTGCGCGCCGAGCCCGCGAAGCCCAGCACGGTGCGCCGGCAGATCAACGACGAGATCGAGACCATCGTCCTCAAGTGCCTGAACAAGGATCGTGACCGGCGGTATCAGACCGCCGGCGAACTGGCGCGGGACCTGCGGCACTACATCGCCGGCGAGCCGATCGAGGCGAAGCGCGACAGCGCGATGTACCTCATGAGCAAGGCGCTGCGGCGGTATCGCGGGGCGTTCGCCACGGGGGTGACGCTGGTGGTGCTGCTCATCGCCTTCAGCATCGCGATGACCGTGATGTACGGCAACACCAAGGCCGCGGAGCAGAGGGCCGTGAACGCGCTCGAGGCCTCGAGGCTTGCCTCCGAAGCGGAAAAGGCTCAGCACGACCGAGCGGACCGCAACTTCCGTGCCGGCCACCACGTCGCGATGGCGATGATCAACGACATCGAGAAGGAACTCCGCCTGCTTCGGGGGGCGACCAAAGCCCGCGAGATGCTCCTGAAGGAAGCGCAGTCCTATCTCGACGGCCTGCGCACCGAGATCGGCGACGATCCGGAACTGCTCCTGGACCTTGCGTCGGCGCACGAGGTGCTCGGCAACCTGCGGGGCGACCTGTACATGGGCCGCACCGGCGAGGCCGCGCTCGCCGCCCAGAACTTTGAAAAGGCCCGCGAAATCCGCGAGGGCCTGGTCAAGCGCCTGCCCAACGACGCCCGCATGCACGCGGCCATGGCCCGCAGCCACTACCGCGCGGGCGGGACGCTGGTCAAGGATCACGACTACACGAAGGCACGCGAGGCCCTCGGCGCGGCCGTGACCGAGTACGAGCGTGCGCTCTCGCTTGCCCGAACAAGCCCTTCGCCGTCTTACGAAACGACTTTGTGGGCGACCCGTCTGGGCTGGACGAAACGCGCTCTGGGAGACGCGGCGTTCAAGCTGGCCAAGTCGCTCCAGGGCACGCAGGACGCCGCGACGATACGGACGCTGCTGCTGGACGCGGAGCGGAGCTTTGGCGAGGCGGAAGTTGTGTGGAAGGAGCTGCAGGCCGCCGACGCCAACATCGAGGAAGTCAACCGTGGGCTGGTGGTGTTGATCGACCACAAGGCGCGCGTGGCGATGTACGCGGCCGAACTGTTCAGAGACTCGGGCCGCGCACTGCGTGAATCCGGCCGGCGCGATGAGGCCGTGGCGCAGTACCAGGCCGCGCTCCCGAAACTTGACCACGCGAGGACGCAGTTCATCGCGTCCAGCAAGGCATTCGACGCGATGTCTCTCGCCCAGCCGCAGAACGTGGAATCGCGGCGGAGTTACTTCGTCGCACTGATCGGGCTGGCCGATGCTGCGCACGAGGCCGCGACGGTCTTCACGGCCCTGGAAGAGTTGGGCATCGAGGGCGGAGCGGGCCGTTCCCGGGCCGCCCGCGCGGAGGCCGTGGAGACCTTCACGCAGGCCGCTCACATCGCGCGCCGCATCGGGGACGTTGACGCGGGAAACGTGCAGGCGCGTCGTGACCTTGCGGTGTGTCTGGGCTCGCTCGGGGCGGAGTTGGCCGAGTTGAGCCGATGGACGGAAGCCGAGGCCGCGCTCAAGGAGAGCCAAGGCACGCTGGAAGAGATCTTCAAGACCGATGCGGTGGACCGGCACCGGCAGAACCGGGCGGAAGGACTGGTGCGGCTGGGAGAGATGTACGGAAAGTGGGCAAAGGCCGACGCGGAGGGGCGTGATGGGCACGTGGCCCAGGCGTCGGCGTTCCTGGCGGAGGCAAAGTCGGAGTTGGAGGCGCTGGAGCAGAAGGGGTCGCCGCAAACGGAGAATCTGCGGCAGTTGGGCGAAGCGATGCAGCGGGTAACAGAAGTGCGAGGGCGGTGATAGGGTCTGGTTTGGGCTCGGGGGCATGCTGTATAAGGCTTGCGGCGGCGTTGCCTTATGTGCAAAACCGGGTACTCTGGGAGGCAGTCAGAAGAGCCGCCGTCCGTTCCGATCGGCGGCGGAGGGAGAGGTCATGCGAACGCTGTCGCCGGGAGTTATTTCGTCCATCGCCGGAGCGGCGCTGTGCCTGGGCGGCGCGAGTGCGCTGGGCCAAACCACGGCGACCTGGCTCTCGGCGACCAACAGCGGCAACTGGACCAACGCGACGTTCTGGTCCACCGATCCTGTGTTTCCGAACAACAACGGCCCCAACTTGTTCCACGCGGTGATCAACGCGACCGGGCAGGCGTATTCGGTGACGCTGGATCAGGACATCACCATCGAGGATTTCACGCTCGACTCGGTGGATGCGACGTTCATCCTCGGGAACTTCAACTTCACGGTAAACGGCAACTGGCTGAGCCAGGCCGGGGCGACGGTAAACGGTCAGGGCGTCGGCGGGACCATCCGCGTTTCCGGCAACACGACATTCAACGACATCACGCTCACTCAGACCAACATCATCTCGACCGGGCCGGTCATCTACGGCGCCTCGACCATGGTCGCCGTTGACGACACCGATATCGATCACGGCGACGGTTCGGCGATCTGGTCCGGACCGGGAGGGATCACCCTCTCCAACGGCTCGACGATCGACAACGAGGCCGCCTGCACCTTCACGATCTCCAACGCGGCCGTCATGCAGCAGGGCGCGGGCGCCACGGGCAGCTTTACCAACCGCGGCACGATCATCCGCGACACCAGCGCGGGCATCTGCGACATTCAGGGCGTGACGTTCGCGAACCCAGGCACGCTGGAGGTTCGGACCGGCACGTTCCGCACCGACGGCCTGGCGCTCGCCGGCAACACGCTTGCCGAAGGCGTGTGGAACGTCGCGGGCGGCGATATTGATCTCGTCGGGCAGACCGTGACCACCAACCAGGCCGACGTGCGGTTCACGAGCGCTTCGGGCGCGTTCGCGGCTTTTGACACCGTGACGACCAACGACGCCGCCGGATCGATCACCATCGACGCCGTGCGGACGTTCACAACGGTCGCCTCCCCATTCCAGAACGATGGAGCGATTAATGTGCGGGCGGGGGGCACCTTCGAATCCACGGGCGATTGTCAGAACGACGGAACCGTTGAAGTAGGAGCCGGGAGCACCTTCGAGGTGCTTCCGGGGTCGCGGCTTCTGAACGTGAATGTCGCGGGCGACACGCTCGCGGGCGGAGAGTTCCTGGTGCAGGGCGCCTTCCGGGCCGACGATCTTACCGTGAATCTGTCGAATCTCGACTCGAAAGTGACTCTCGACGGCCCCGGGGCCTTGTTCAATGACGGCGGGGCCGACGACCCCCTCGAGCGGATCGACATCATCGGCACCAACGGTGAGTTGGCGATCACCAACGGGCGGAACCTGAATCCCACCGGCGACATCACGCTCAACGGCGCGGGGACGATCCGTGTCGGGGCCGGTTCGGTGATGAGCATCAACGGTGTTGTCACCAACCTCGTCACAGGCACGTTCACAAGCGGCGCCCTCGACGTCGCCGGGACTCTGGTATTCAACGACGCCGACATCGATACCGTGGATGCCGACCTCTCTCTGAACGATGCCAACGCGAGCATCGAGGACCAGTTCGGCAACGACGCCTTCCGCAACCTCGACACCGTGACCACCAACGGTTCGCTGGGGATTACCAACGGCCGCGACCTCGCCGTGACCGGCTCTCTCGCCACGGCCGGAAACGTGACAATCGGCGCAATCGGGAGCGGCTCCACGCTCACGCTCCCCGGCGCGTACAACCAGTCCGCGGGCATCACCACGCTTCGCGACGGCACGATCAACGCTACGGGCGGCTTCAACCTGGCTGGTGGCGAACTCCGCGGCTCGGGCACGATCAACGGCGACATCGTCACCAACGGCGTCATCGGGCCCGGGCAATCCCCCGGCATGCTCATGGTCGGCGGGAACATCCAGATGTCTCCCGACTCGGTCGTGCAGATCGAACTCGGCGGCCTGCTCGGCGGCAGCGGATACGACCAACTGATCCTGACCGACGGCGGCGACATGTCCTTCGAGACTCCCCAGTCCGGGCTTATGCAGGTCGTGATGCTCTCCGGCTTCTTCCCCGCGATGGGGACGGTGTTCGAGGGGGTTGTGTGGGCGCAATCCCCGGATGGAGTGATCCTCGGACGCTTCAGCCGGTACGAGGGGCTCGAAGCCAACAACGGCTATCGACTCGAAGTCCGGTACATCGAGCGGGTACCGGACGGAGATCCGAGCGATACGTTCCGCATCGACTTGGTGGTGACCGCCACGCCCGCGCCGGGGTCGCTCGCCCTCTTCGGGCTGGCGACGCTGGCTTGCTCGCGTCGGCGTCGGTGATTTCCTTGGTTCTTACCGGCCTGATCGTCGGACGTTATCCTGCACCTGAAGGTGCGGAATAGCGACCAAGGTTTTCAGACGCATCGAAGTCACAGCGCGTCAGGGCCGATGGCTGCTTCAACCGCGGAGCATCCATTCATGGCACTTCGAACATCACTGCCGATGATCGCGCTCGCGGCCTCAACCGCGTGCGGCCAACCGACGGCTGCGCCCGCCGAGAACTCCGAGTCCACCGCGGAGGAAGCGCCCCGCGAGTGGTTCGGCGGCAAGCCGTGGAGCGAGTGGGAGCGAGCGACCGGCGACTGGGCCGGAGCGCGCACTAAACTCGAGGAACACGGGCTCACGATCGGCGCGTCGTACACGGTTCACTGGTCGAGCGTCTGGTCGGGGGGTTTGCGGAACGTCGCCTCATCGCGGCACCTTTTCGACCTGAACGCCGCACTAGATACAGAAACAGCCTTCGGCCTGAAAGGCGGCACGTTCTACGCGGACTTCTACGCCGCGTCGATGCGGGGCGGGTCGCGCGATGTCAACGACTGGCAGTGGTTCTCGATGCTCGAGACCGGCCGTAACGGCGGGCAGTTGGCCGAGGTCTGGTACCAGCACGAGTTCGCGGAGGGCACGTTCCGCGTCAAGGTCGGGAAGATCGACGCGTACTACGAGTTTGCACTCCCCGAGCAGGCGGACGACTTCCTGCACTCCAGCGCCTACACACCCCCGACGATCATGGGCCTGCCGACCTACCCCGATCCCGCGATGGGCGTGTTGGGATTTGCCTATCCATCGGAGCGCTGGTACGTGGGCGCGGGCGTGTTCGACGGTGCGCTGCTGGACGGCATCCCCACCGGCAACCGGGCGCCGGACACCGCGTTCGAGGACGACCTCAGCGCGTCGTGGTTCTTCATCGGCGAGGCCGGGGTGCGCTGGAGCGAAGCCGCGGGAATGGGCGGTGGGCGCTTCGCCGTAGGCGCTCACCACTCCACGGCTCAGGTCGCGGCGTACGACGGCTCTGTGAATGATGGGTCGTTCGGCGTCTACGCGCTCGCCGAGCAGCAGTTCTGGAGCCCCGCGCGTGCGGGCGAAGACTCCGACCGCGGCCTCTACGGCTTCGGGCAGGTATCGTGGTGCGATTCCGGCGACGTCACCTGCCACGCCGCGGCCGGGGTGGTGTGGCGCGGGCCATGCCCGTCGCGCGACAGCGACTCGACGGGGATGTACGTCTCCTGGATCGACCTCACGGATGAGGAGGGCACGCCCTATCCCGACAACGAGACGGCGATCGAGTTGTACTACAAGATCGTCCTAACGCCCAGCATGAGCATCACGCCGGACCTGCAGGTGATCATCAATCCGTCGGGCGACCCGTCGATCAACGACGCGGTGGTGGGGCAGTTGGAGTTTGAAGTGCTCTTCTAACGGCGATTACTTCGGCAAGGGCTCCGTGGGCTGCGACACCGCAGGGTCCGCCTGCGCCCATCCCCCCCCCAGTGCCTTATAAAGCGCGATCACGTTCCGCGTCACCGAAGCCTCGCTCTGCACCAGTTGGTCTTCGCGGTCGTACAACTCGCGCTGGTTGACGAGCACCGTCAGGAAATCGCCGATTCCGCTCCTGTAGCGTTCGTTCGCCAGATTCACCGCCCGACGGCTCGCGGTCACCGCTTCATCCAGACGCTTCCACCGTGCCTGCTCCTCCACAAGCCCCGTGAGGGCGTTCTCGACCTCTTCGAGCGAAGTAAGCATCGTCTGGTCGTAGGCGATCAACGCCTGCTCGGCCCGCGCATCGGCCGCGGCGATGCGCTGATGAATCGCCCGGCGATCGAACAGCCGCCATCGCACCGTGGGCCCGATCGACCAGGCGCGGCTCGAGGTATCAGGCAGGCTCGCGAGTTCGCCGCTCTGGAGTCCCAGCGCGCCCGTCAACGTGAACTTGGGGTACAACTCCGACTCCTCGACGCCGATGCGGGCGGTCGCCGCCGCGAGTTGGCGCTCGGCGCGCCGAACGTCGGGCCGGCGAGTGAGCAGTTCGGAGGGGAGCCCGACGGGAATCTCCGCCGGGGGCTTGGGAATGGTGCCCGCCTGATCCAGTTCCGCCAGCAGGGCGCCGGGCGATTGGCCCAGCAGCACACTCAGCCGGAATGCCGCGGCATGAGCCGCCGAGCGCAGCGACGGCAACTGGCTCTGCCGCGTCGCGAGTTGCGCTCGCGACTGCTCGGTTTCGATCTCGGCGGAGAGCCCGGCGCGGCTGCGGGATTCGGTGAGTTCCAGGGTTTCCTGCGCGGCGCGGATCGTCTGCTCCGTCACGACGATCCGCCGCTGAAATCCGCGCAACTCATTGTAGTTCCGCGCAACCTCCGCCGCCAGCGTCACCAGCACCGCACGCTGATCTTCAACCGCCGCCTCAAGATCACCCTGCGCGGCCTCGATCCCGCGGCGCTTCCCGCCGAAAACGTCGATTTCCCATGACGCGTCGAGGCCGACATCCCAGAGCGTCGTGGCGTCGTCACTCCCGAAGGAGTTGCGCACGGTGCCGCTGCGCTGGCTGCGTGTGACGCCGCCACTGGCATCCACAGTCGGGAGCACGGTCGAATCGGCGACGCCCCGCAGCGCTCGGGCCTCCCGAACCCGGGCGCGGGCCAGCCGCAGGTCGAGATTCCCTTCAACCGCCCGGGAGACAAGCGAATCCAGCGTCGTGTCGCCGAAGACGCCCCACCAGGCCGCCAGCGCGGCGGGGTCCGCAGCGCCCGCCACGGGCTTCACTCCCAGCGACGCATCGGGGTCGGTGAGGCTCGAGTACGCGTCGGGGGCCTTGGCCTGCCGCTGCTGGTAGTCGGGTCCCACCCGGCAGCCGGCAAGGCCGAGCATGGCCAGGGCCGCACCGGCCGGATACACACTCCGTGAGAATCGCGAGTTGAGCGAGGTCATTGTCTGTCCCTTTGTACGGCGGACGATGAAGTTGGCTCGGCGCGGCGGATGGGCGGCGCCTCGATGAACACGTCTACCTGCTGCCCGACGAAAAGCGGCAGGCCCGACCCGTCGAAACTGAAAATCACCTGCAGCACGCGCGTATCCACGCGCTCCGTGCTTTCGCCGGTCAGCGACCGCTTGGGGATAACGTACGGCTCGAACCGTACGAACTCCAGCGGCGTGCTGATGTCCTTGTTGCCGCGCGCGTACGCCGTGGCCTTGGACCCGGCCCTCACCCGCCACGCGTCGTTCTCGTCCACATCCACGCGAACGTGAAGGGGCGTGACCGAGCCCATCATGATCAGCGGGATCTGCACGATGCCCGCGGGCGCGAACTCGCCGGGCCGCACGTTGACCTGCAGCACTCGCCCGTCGATGGGGGCGCGGATCGTGCGACGCTCGATCTCGGTGCGGGTGGTTTCCGCGGCCGCGCGGGCCTGCCGGACCTGCGATTCCGCCACTTCGATATCGTGAGACCACGAGCCGGCCTCCAGCAGCGCGAGATCGGAGTTCACGACGGCCAGACGAGCCTGGGCCGACTGCACCGCAAATCTCTGGCGAGCGATTTCGTCCTCGCTCCGGGCCCGCGGGTCGGAGATCTTTTCCCAGCGCCGCAGGCGGTCCTCCTGATCCGCCAGAGAGGTCTGCGCTTCCAGCACCTTCGCGCGGGCCGCCGGGAGCATCTCCGGCCGGGTGCCCGAACGCAGCCGCGACAGCGCCCGCTCGGAGACTTCGACCGCCGCCTCGCGCTCTCCCAGCGCGGCCCGCAGTTCGCGGGAATCCAGTTCAAACAGCGCCTCCCCCGCCCTCACATCCTGCCCCACCTTCACTCCCACCCGTGCGACCACCGCGCCGATGGGCGAGCCGATCGCGATATTCTGCGAACTGGTCTCCACCAGCCCCGAGCCCGCGACGAACGAATCGAAGGGCGCCTGCGGAGGCTCGATCACGGGCGGCTGCGCCGCCTGGGGGCGGCTGCCCTTCACGACCGTCACGATCGCGAAGGAAACACCGGCGATTGCGAGCAGCGGAATCAGGTAGGTTCTCAGCATGACAAGTCTCCAGTCACTTCACCACCGGCAGTTCGTGCTCGGCCTTCTTGTGCGACTGACCCGTCGAAAGGCGGACGATGCGTCCGTCGTCCATCTCGGCGATGCGATCGGCGAACTCAAAGATCCGGGCGTCGTGCGTGACGACCACCAGGGACAGGTCATGGCCCTCCGCCACCTCGCGGAGCAGTTCCATGACTCGCTGGCCCGTGGCATGGTCCAGCGCGCTCGTGGGCTCGTCGCAGACGATCAGTTTGGGGTCGTGAACCAGCGCCCGCGAGATCGCCACGCGCTGCTGCTGCCCGCCCGAGAGACGCGTCGGTACGTCGTTCGTGCGGTCGCCCAGCCCGACGCGCGACAGCACTTCCGCCGCCTTGGCGATGGCCTCGCGCCGCGACACCCCGTTGATCAGCAACGGCACCGCGACATTCTCGGCGACGGTAAGTGTCGGGATCAGGTTGAACGCCTGGAAGACAAACCCGACGTTCCGGGCGCGAAAGCGCGTGGTGGCCGCGGGGCCGATCCGGGCGAAGTCCTCGCCCAGTACCTCGCACTCGCCGCCGTCGCGGTTGAGCACGCCGGCCACGACAGAAATAAGCGTCGTCTTGCCGCATCCGGAAGGGCCCACCAGCATCAGCAACTCGCCCCGCTCAACGTCGAGGTCCACGCCGCGCAGCGCCTTGACCGCCGACGGGCCGGCGCCGTACGTCTTGGTCACGCCGCGGCAGCGCACCGCGATGTTCTGCCCGTCCTGAACTGTCGCGTCAACCCGCATGCTTATCCCTTGAACACGATCGCCGGTTCGAGCGTCACGACGCGCCGGATGCTGAGCATTGCCGACGCCATGCAGATCACAATGGTGGCGCCCAGCGCAACCACGAGCAGTTGCCAGGGCATCAGAAACGCGAGGGCGCTGTCCTTGGTCATCGCGCCCATCCCCGCCGAGATTCCCAGCCCCAGCCCGAAACCCAGCAGGCTCACCGTGAGCGACTGGATCAGGATCATCCCCAGCAGACGCCCGTCGCCCGAGCCCATGGCCTTGAGCGTGCCGAAGTAGCGAAGGTTGTCCACCGTGAAACTGAAGAACATAAAGCCGGTGATCACCGTGCCCACGAAGAACCCCAGGGCGACCGCGATCCCGAAGTTGATCGGAATGCCCGTGTTCTTCAGGAAATAATCGATCGTGCGGCCCTTGAACTCGTCTCGCGTGTAGGCCGCCAGCCCAGTGGCCCGCTCGATGCGGTCGCACACCTCGGCGGGCGCCACGCCCGGCGCCGCTTTTACCAGGATGAACGAGAGCATCTTGCGCTCGTTGGGCACGAAGGTCGTCGCCCGGCTGTAGGTCGTGTAGATCACCGGCTGGCTCTGGAACGTCCGGATGTTGCGGGAGATCCCGACCACCACCGCCCGATGGTCGTTGAGTTCCATCGTGTCGCCGACCTTCAGCGGCGTGGGCGCGGCCCCCGGCTCGCGCGGCCGCTTGGCCAGCCGCGTCGTCGCTCCGATCACGTCCACGATCACCCCGTCCGCCCTTCGAAGGTCCTCGATGCGTCCCTCCACCATGATCGGCGGCCCGCCCGTGAGCGTCGAGTCCTCCAGCCCCAGCAGGTTGCAGTTCTGGAACTGCCCGTCCTCCATGCGGGCCCGCGTCATGCCCTTGTACAAGGGCGACGCCCACGACACCCCCTCGACGCCCCGCACGCGGTACAGGTCCGTCGTGATCAGCGGCTTGACGTCGTCGATGTACTGCACCTTGGGGTCCATCACCCAGATGTCCGGATCGCCCATGTCGGAGATAACCGCGACGGTGCGGCTCATGATCCCGATGAAGATCGAGCCCTGCCAGGTGATAACCATCGAGGCCAGCGTCACGCCCATCACAATCCCGAAAAACTTCGAGGTGTCGCGGAAGAGCATCTTGAGCGCGATGGGGATCATCGGGCAACCGCCTTGCGCTTCGCCGCCCCGCGGAGCGCCCTCAGCGCGGCCAGCGAGAACTCCGCCACAAACGCCGCGCGACGATCGTTCTCCTCCGGCGTGTACTCCTGCCCGGGCTGCACACGGTCGATCACGGCGCGGCAGTTGTGCTGGAACAGCATCTGCCCGATCAGGCTCGTCGCGCACCGGCGCGCCAACTCGCTCCCCGGGGGCGCCCCGACATTGGCGGCCACGATGCGCAGGATCGTCTCCCACTGCGGCCGCATGAACGATTTGACGATCTCGTCGAGCAACGGGGTGGGTTCGACCATTTCGCGTGCGATGAGTCTTCCGTGCCACGCCGGGCGGCCGGGGTCCAGCAGGCGGCGGGTGAAGTTGCGGCAGAAGGCCCGCAACTGCGGCTCGGGCTTGCCCCCGGGGTCGAAGGTCACCGGGTACTGCTCGATGCCGGCGCGCGCGAAATGGCTGAAGACCTCGCGGTAGAGTTCGTACTTGTCGCCGAAGTGATAGTTGATCGCCGCGATGTTGACCTTGGCCCGGGCGCAGATTTCGCGGACGGTCGCGCGCCGGAAGCCCTCGGCCGCAAAGACCTCCCCGGCGGCCTCGAGAATCCGGTCGCGTGTGCCGGCGTCGTGGGCCGGATGGCGCGGAGCGGCACGGCGGCGGGGTTTGGCGGCGGTCTTCATGGCAAACACCTATTTCAAACAGATGTTTGACACGCCCGCCGCCGAAGTCAAGCCCGCCAAATGCACGGAGAGGGTCCGTGGGCGCAAGGGGGCCGGGCGGCGTGGTTTAGGCCGCGGGGGCCTATTTGTCCTTGGGCTCGATTCCCATCCCCTTGCGGTTGGGGCTCGCGGGCCGCGCCGGGCGCACGAACGGCTTTTCCTTGACCGCCCGCTGCATCTCGGCAATAGCGCGGTCGAGTTGGGGGTCGCCGCCGTTGGTCATTAGCGCTGGGTCGTCGATCACCTCGATGTCCGCGTCGGTGCCGTGGCCCTCCACGCCCCACGTGCCGTCGGCTTCATAGAAGCCGAACGTGGGCACGGTGATGGTGCCCCCGTCCACAAACGCCGGATTCCCCGAGATCCCCACCAGGCCGCCCCACGTGCGCATCCCGATCAGCGGCCCGAGTTTGTTGTGCCGGAAGAGCCACGGGAACATGTCCCCGCCGCTGCCGGCCAGGCCGTTGATGAGCATGCACTTGGGCCCCCAGTGGGCGTCCGGCGGCCAGGGCCAGTCGATGCCTTCCCGCCGCGCCCAGAAGTTGGTGGTGGGGCGGTTGAGCAACTCGATGAAGCGGGTGGGAATCTGTCCGCCGCCGTTCCACCGTTCGTCGATGATCAGAGCCTGCGTGCCCCGCTGGCCGAAGAACTGCCGGTAGAGATCGTTCTGACCGTCAACGCCTGTGTTGGGCACGTAGATGTAGCCGATCGTGCCGCCGGATTTCTCCGCGACGTAGGCGCGCTTGGACTCGATGTACGCCCGGTACCGCAGCGTGGATTCGCTCGAGGCGGGCTTGACGAGCACCTCGCGCTCCTTCCCGTCCATGGCGGGAGCCGCGTTGACCGTGAGCGACACCACCTGTCCGGCCGTGCCGACCAGGGCGGCCCACGGGTCGCGCGTGGTGTCTACCGGAACGCCGTTCACCGCGAGCAGGAAGTCGCCCTCCTTGACGTCCACCCCCGGCTGGCTCAGCGGGCCGCGGGCGTCCGCATCCCACACCCCGCCCGAGTAGATCTTGGTGATCTTGTAGCCGGATCCGGCGTCGGTTTTTTCGAGGGCGAAATCGCACCCCAGCATACCCACGCCCACGCTGGGCTGTCCCTCCACATCGCCGGGGTTCCCCAGGTATGCGTGCCCGATGTTGAGTTCGGAGATCATCTCGCTGATGATCCAGTTGACGTCCTCGCGGCTGGCGGCGTCTTCGAGCATTGCGCCATAGTGCTTCTTCATGCCGGCCCAGTCCACCCCGTGCATCGTCGGCTCGTAGAAGTAGTCACGCATGATGCGCCACGCGTCGTCGAAGATCTGCTTCCACTCGCGGCGCGGGTCGATCTGCGCCGTCATGCCTTTGGTCGAGACGTTCTGGGCCTTGCCCCCGCCCGCGCTCGCGTCGTGGATCACAATCGAGTCGCCCCGCGTGACGAGTAGTTTCTTGCCGTCCGCCGAGAGTTCCCAGCCGCCCCCGCCCGTTACCGCCTTTTCTTCCTTTTCGTCGGCAGCGTATTCGTAGACGCGGATGCCGTTGTCGCTGCCCGAGCGAGAGGCCTGGCGCGAGAAGATGAGTTTCTCTCCGTCCGCCACCGCCATCCCGCCAAAGTTCCCGGCCTGGATCGGCAGTTGGATCGAGCGACCCTCCATGCCGTCGAAGTCGATCTTCACTTCCTTCGCGGCCTCGTCCTTTTTCTCGCCATCGCCGTCCTTCTTGTCTTCGGGCTGATCGCTCGATCGCTTGGCGGTCCAATCGCCCTTGTCCTCGCCCGCCTCCCACGTGCCGCTCGCCTCGCCATTGGCGACTTTCCCCTTCAGCGAGATCTGGGCCT
Organism: Phycisphaerales bacterium; assembly: GCA_905339235.1. Taxonomy (GTDB): domain Bacteria; phylum Planctomycetota; class Phycisphaerae; order Phycisphaerales; family UBA1924; genus RI-211. The sequence continues at coordinate 35,453 of CAJPFG010000004.1, read as the reverse complement.
CGCCCATGCTGAACGAGAAGGTGATCTCGCCGGACGCCTTGTCGTAGTGGCCCGTGATGGGCCCGCCGCCCATCACGCTGTTGATCGTCCCGTTCAGCGCGCCGCCCTCTTCGAGATTGAGCGTCATCGTGAACGGAAGGCCCGCGGCCATTTCCGGCGAGTTGCCCTTGGCCGTGCCGCTCCACGTGCCGGTGACGCCGTCGTCCGGCTTCGCGTCCTGTTTCTTGTCGTCGCCGTTCTTCTTTTCCTCGTCCTTCTTCTCGTCCTTCTTCGCCTCATCCTTTTTCTTGTCGTCCTTCTTCGCGTCGTCCTTCTTGAGCGTCTCCTCATCGCTCTTGGGCAGGAACGGGCTCTTCACGTCCTTGCGCAGCGGCGTCATCAGGATGACCTCGCTTTCGCGGTACGCGTAGGTCGAGTCCAGGTCGGAGTACTCGGGGTTGTTCACCGCCAGGGCGCTCCGATAGAACAGCCAGTCGCCCTTGCGGTCGAAAGCCGGCGCCGCGGCGGCGAACATGCCGGTCGTGATCTGGTGCTTCTCGCCCGACTTCGCGTCGGCGATCCACACCACGCCGTTTCCGTTGCCCTCATCCGAACGCGTGTACGCGATCCACTTCGAATCGCTCGACCAACTCAGGCCCGGCCCGTTCATCCAGGGGTCCTTGTCGAGTTCCTTGGTCTCTCCGGACTCCACAACCGAGACGAAGATCCGCCCACCCTGGTCCGTGAAGGCGATCATCTTCGAATCCGGCGACCAGGTCGGGCCGAATCGGTACCCCGCCCCCAGGTTGGTCAACTTGCGAGGCTGCGGCTTGGGTTCGGGCTTGGGCGTTTCGTCCTGCGCGGCCTCATCGGCGGGTTTGTCATTGCCCTTCGCGTCGTCGGATTTGTCCTCTTTCTTCTCGTCTTTCTTATCGTCCTTCTTTTCCGGCGGCTTCGCGTCAGAAGCCCGAACCCACAGTTCGTTCTCTCCCGTCTCGTCGGAGAAGTACGCGATGAGTTTCCCGTCCGGGCTCCACGAGGGGCTGCGCTCCGCGATTCCGTCGGTGCGCGTGAGGTTGCGGATCACGCCCTCCTTCGCCGGGGCCGACCACACGTCCCCACGGGCTTCGATCGCCACTCGCTTGCCGCTGGGTGAGATCGAGGCGCCGGAAACGCTGCTCGACGTGTCCACGTTCCGCACCTTCAGTTTCGGGCGATCACCGGGAATCGTGACCTTCACTTCCGCTGACTTTGCCGTGCCCAGATCCAGCAGCATGAGCGACGCGCCCAACTGGAAGACGATCTCCCCCTTCTTGTTCGCGCCCGGACCCATGCTGGGCCAGCGCACATCGTCGTCCGTGAACTTCGTCACCTGCGTCCGCTCGCCTGTGCCCACGGTGCACGACCAGATGTTCAGCCGGTGCTCCGGCCCCTGATCGCTCAGGTAGTACACCACCCGCCCGTCGCCCCCGGGGACCCACATCGGAAGCGTGTCGGTCCCTTCCCAGTTCGTGATGCGCTTGCTGGTGTTGTCCTTCAGGTTGAACAGCCAGATGTCCGTCGCCATTCCGCCGCGGTAGCGCTTCCATGTGCGTGTGTCCGTGGAGTGGGGGGTGTACGCCAGCCACGTGCCGTCGGGCGAGATCGCTCCGAAGCCGCTGTAGGGCACGGGCAGCCTCTCGAACATGCCGCCGCTCGCGGGCACCGTGAACGCCCACGTCTGCCGCCCCAACCCTGAAAGTCCGTTGGAGGTGAAGTGCAGCGCCGCGCCGTCGGGAGTCCAGTCGCACAGGGCTTCCCCAGCCGGGTGGTACGTCACCCGCGTGGGCACCCCGCCTTCCACGGGAATCGTGTACAAGTCGCGGCTGCCGTCATAGTTCCCGCCGAACGCGATCGACTTCCCGTCCGGGCTGAACTTGGGGTACGACTCAGCCCCAGGCGGGCTGGCGAGGGGCGCGGCCATTCCGCCCGCCCGCGGCACGATCCACAGATCGTTTGCATAACTGAACACGATGTGTGTCGCCGATACGTCCGGCCAGCGGAGCATCCCCGCGTGGGGAGCGACCTGCCCAAGCACAGAAGAGGCCGCGCCCGCAGCCGCCACCACAGACCATGCTCCCGCACAACGCAGTTGGCTCGTTTTCACGGAATCACTCCTGAATTTCGAAACCCGGAAAGGCCGGAACCGGCCCGCGAAGGGCCGTCAGTGTACCGAACCGCACTCGGAGATGATTCCGGACGGGACATCCGCCATTCCACAAGGGCACAAAAAGCAAGCGACCCCCGGTCATTCAACCGGGGGCACTGCCGCAACGCGGGCGAAGGGACTCGAACCCCTAACCTTCTGATCCGTAGTCAGATGCTCTATCCAATTGAGCTACGCCCGCACTCGCCGCTTCTCAGCGGGACAGAACCATAACCCCTCCCAACCCCCCCGGCAAGTCGTGCCGCCCGGGCGCTTGATTCCGGCCGTCAGCACGCAACGATTGAGGCCCGGCACCGCCGCCGGACTCACGAAAGGTCGGTTTCCAGAACATGGCCCATTCCCGCACCGCCAAGAAGCGCGTCCGCCAGAACGTCCAGCACCGTGCCCGCAATCGCTGGCGCCTCGTTACGATGCGCGAGGCAATCAAGGAACTCAACGACAAGATCGCCCACGGCACCCCTGCCGAGGCCGGCGAGTTGTTCAAGAAGGTCTCCCGCATCATCGATCGGACTGCTTCCAACGGCATCATCCACAAGAATCAGGCCTCGCGACGCAAGAGCCGGCTCGCGGCCCGTCTCAAGGCCAAGAGCAAGGCGGCCTGAGGTCTTCCCATCCGAGCGATTCCGGGGCCCCGTATCGGGGCCCTTTTTCGTTCCGGCCGCGACTCGCGCGGCCTCAAGACCCGCATCCGACATGCGCACTCCCCAGTCGCACACTATCCTCCGCTGATGTCGCGCACGGGCGGTTCAACACGCATTTCTTCGAACGCCCCCTACGCGCTGGTTTCGACGCGTCCACTGCACATTCTCGTGTTCCTGATCCCCCTCATGATCGCCTACGAGATCGGGTCGATCGCCTACCTCTCTGGCGGAGCGAGGGGCGCCGACACCATCGGCGCCCGCAGTATTCTCGGTTCGTTCTTCAACGCCTTCGGCGCCGCCAGCCTCCACGTGCCCCCCATCGCCCTCGTGGTCGTGCTGCTCGCATGGCACATCCTGCTCCACGATCCCTGGCGCGTCCGGCCGAAGGTCCTCGCGGGGATGTCGCTCGAGGCCGCGCTGTGGGCCGTGCCGCTCCTGGTATTCAGCCTCTTCGTGGCCCGCGGCACCCCCGGGGCCGGCTTCTCGGATGCGCCCCTGGGGAGGTTGCCCTGGCAGGCGGACCTCTCCATAGCGCTGGGCGCTGGGATCTACGAGGAACTGCTCTTCCGGTTGCTTCTCATCACCGCGGCCCACCTCATCCTGGTTGACCTCATCCGCTTTCCTGACCGATTCGGGTTCTTTGTGGCGAGCCTGGTCTCGGCCGTGACTTTCGCGTTTTACCACAACGTCTGGGCGTCGGACGGGGGCCTGGACGGCCGCAAGGTGCTTTTTTTCGGCGTGGCGGGCCTCTATTTCGCGGGCGTTTTTATCACCCGGGGCTTCGGGATCGTGGTCGCCGCCCACGCGATGTACGACATAGTCGCCCTGCTGGCGTTCCCCCCGGCCCGGTGAAGTTGGGGGCCGCTTACTTCCGAATTGTCCCTCGAACCGGGCATGACGCAGTGGTATACTCACCCTGCTTGGGGTCTGTGAAAACTCGGAGTCAGAGACGCACTCCGGCGGCATTCGTTCCGCCGCCGCGTTTGAAGCGAAAGGACGGTCAAAATGGGCCTGGATTTCGCGATCGACGCGTTGTATCAGACGGGCTGGAACGTCCCGGAGCCGAAGGACTTGCCTTTGGATGCAAGCGGCCGCCCGTACCCCTCACAAGCCCACATCGAAGCGGCCTTCGCCGAGCATGCCCTGGCGCTCTCGGTCAGGCATATTCAGTTATTCGACTGCTACCGCGCCGAATGGCGCGACGCCGGCGGACAGGCGCGCGGCGCGGTGGTTGGCCAGACCGCCGAAGAGGCCGCCGTCTACGCGTTTTCTCAACTCCGCCGCCAACTCTCAGAATCCGTCGCCTGACAAGTCCCACCAGCAGGCCCAACCCCAGGCCGCGGCCGGATTTGACCCCCCGCCCTGCCCCGCTATCTTTCTGCCGCAAACCTGACGGACCATCTCGATGGCCCCATCGTCTAGCCCGGTCCAGGACGTCAGGTTCTCATCCTGAAAACAGGGGTTCGAATCCCCTTGGGGTCATTGGCTCGCCGTGCACGCAACTGCACGGCGATGCTGTTTTTGGATCCGTCGCCCCGGTACAGTGCGTCGCGCACCAGGAGATATGCGGTCGCCTGCAATGCGAAGTCGCGCCGGCAGTTGCTGTCGGCGCGACCCCGGGATACTCATGGTGTCCATCTCACGCGGTGTCAGCAGGGCGCTCCGTTCACGCGCTGCTCCTCGGTCTCGATATCGAACCCGTTCTCCGCGCCGTCGCTGTTGAGGTCGGCGCTGGCCTGGCAGAAGTTGGAGAAGTCGCCGTTGACCGCCTGCTCGGTGGCTTCGATGTCGAAGCCGTTGATGCTGCCGTCGCAGTTCACGTCGGGGTCGCATCCCGAACCGCCGCAGGCGGGGTCCCAATCGGGAAGGATGGTCAGTGTGACGTGATTGGTGTTGAGGTCGCCGCAGTCGTTCGCCACCCGGCAGCGGACGCGGTAGGTGCTGACGCCCGCGCAGGGGCTGATGGTGATCTGCGTGGCCGCGGCGTCCGGCGTGCTCGCCTGTGCCCAGCCGCCGCAGGGGAGCGCCAGCGGAGTAGTTGTGAGGTTGGCCCAGGTCTCCGGCGCGGTCCGGATCTGCCAGCGGTAGGTCAGCGGGGGAATGCCGGTCGCGCTGACGGAGAACGACGCCGCGCTCTCGGCGCACGCCGCGGTGTTGACGGGTTGCACGTTGAGGTGCGGGCAGTTGACGTACGGAGGATCTTCCGTCTCGTGAGTGCCTTCGGGGCCAGGTTCGGCGCGAAGGTTCGAGATGAACACAGCGCTGTCCAGGATGTGGTCGTTCACATCGCCGATCTCGAAGATCAGGAAGTGCTCACCGTCAGCAAGCATGGGGGACGTGGTCGTGAGATGGTGGATCACGCCGTGGGGGTTGGAGAAAGCCGAGTTCATGTCTCCTGTCGTCTCCAGGCCGGCGAACGAGCTTCCCACCTGCACGGCGTTGCCCGCGAAGTCCAGTGTGATCTGGTTGGATGGAGTTGTCCCGTCGAGGAACACCAGGAACGAATCGGTGAACTGGCTGGTCCAGAACGGGTACTCGACCGAACCGAACAGGAAGTCGAACTTGATCGGGCTGGGGTTGTCCAGCGTGAAGTCGATCCGCAGCGCCGCGACGTCGTAGCAGCCCTGGAAGTTCTCGATGTTTCCCGCCGTGAATCCAAAGGCATCGAACTCCGGCGTGTGGCCGCGGACGGGCTCGGGGTTCATCTGGTTGTTGACCTTTGCGGGCGGTGAGGCCGGGTCGTACCCCGGGTCGCCCGCGCCGGGAATGGGAGTCAGGTCGGTGACGTCCCCGCTGGAGAGAACGATGCCCGGCCGGATAGTGACCGGGAGCAGTTCGAAGTTGGTGAAGGTGCCGAACTGACCGGAGACCCCGTTGTGAATAGAGACGGCGGTGATCGAGAGGCCGACAGGGTTGAGGGCGAGGGCCAGCGCGTCGGTGTTCATCGTCGGGGTGGTGGCGACCTGACCAAGCGCCGCGCCCGCAGCACACGAAAGCGCAAGAAGTCCGAATGGCCGCCGCGACCAGTGGAAGTGGTTGGACGAGTTCATGATGTTTCTCCCTGCAAGGGCCTCGCGGTGCCGGTGCCACGACGGAGATCGGCTCAGGCCGGCGCTCGGTAGCAAGGCAGACCTCGAGGCCAGATTGCGGAGAATAATATCGCAAATAAAGACGGATTCTCTGCTGCGCCTGAGTTTCCCGGCCTGTGGGGGAATCCCCGTCACGCGTGCGAGGGTTGTCGAGTTGCCGCTGATGAGGCCAAAGAAAAAGCCCCGCGCGGGCGGGGCTGGGGACGTTGGAATCGATGTGCCTGCCGTGACACGATTCAGCAGGGCGCGCCGTTCACACGCTGTTCCTCGGTCTCGATATCAAACCCGTTCTCGGCGCCGTCGCCGTTCAGGTCGGCGGTTGCCTGGCAGAAGTTCGAGAAATCTCCGTTGACCGCCTGCTCCGTTGCCTCGATGTCGAAGCCGTTCACGCTGCCGTCGCAGTTGACGTCGGCGTCGCAGGGGTTTCCGGAAACCGAACTGATGGTCAGCGTGCCGGTGCCGCGGGCGCTCCCGAAGCCGCCCACTCGGATCAGGTACTGCTGGCCCAGCACCGAGTCGAACGAAGCCCGGGAGAGCACCGTGGAACTGCCACAACCGCTCCCCACGTCGTCGTTGCACGCGATCGCCGTGTTGGGAAGGGTGGGGCAGGAGCCCGCGTACACCGCGAGTTTCGTATCGAACGTTGGCGCTCCGCTCCCGCACGTATCGACTGTGACGGTCCCCGTGACCGGCGCGGTGTACCGGAACCACAGGTCGTTGTTGACCAGCAGATCGCCGCAGCAGAACGAGCAGTTCTGCTCCTGCGGCCCGTCGGTGGTCGCGGCGCAGTTGTTGAAGACATACGAGCCGTCGGCGACGCTTGGCGCGCCCGCACAGTCATCCGATCCGACCGACACGTACTCGGAGTTCAGCGAGAATGCGCCGCTCGCCCCGTTGTACCCCGACACGCGGATGAGGTACGTGGTCCCGCCCACGGCGTTGAACTCCAGCGCGGAGTCGCGGATCCCCCCGCACCCGCCGACCCCCGAGCCGTGATCGTCGTTGCACGCGATCTGGTTGGCGCTCGTGCCCGGGCAGGCCGGATGCACCGACAGCACCGTGTCAAAGGAAGAGCCGCAGGTATCCACCCGCAGGCGGCCGGTGCACGTGGCGAACATCTGGAACCACACGTCGGGCGCCGTCGTGGAGAGCCCGCAGCCCGCGGAACCGTCGTTCGTCGCCGAGGCCGTCGTGCCGGAGGTTGAAGCCCCCGGGGCGTAGACCAGGGCATTCGCGCAGGAGTTGTTCGCGGGCGCCGGGACATCGAAAGCCTCGACGACGCCGCTGGTGGACCCGCCCACGGGGCTCGTGGCCGACCAGCCCATCCCCGAGTCCGCGAACCCCTGCCACAGACGCCCGTAGTGGGCCCCGCCGTACCGCACCAGGTCGCTCTGGATGATCGCATCCCGCTCCTGAAGGTAGTTGGGGTTCGAGGGCGCGAGCTTCATCCCGTCCAGCACCACCTGCATGGTGGTGTTGTTGGCGGCGAAGCCCTCGTCCTGGGCGATGACTGCGCGGCACTCCAGCAGCGCGTTCGCCCAGATCTCGCCCGCGTTGTGCACCTCGCTGGCCGAGTTTGGGACCAGCGTGTTCCGCGGCACGCCCGGCGGGTACGCCTGCTGCGCGGGATCAATGTCCGCGAAGGTCTGCGGGTTCTTGTTCTCGTCGGTGCTGTAGGGGAACCGCCGGATGCCGTAGTAGTAGTTCGTGTTGAAGCCCGGGTCCCAGAGCAGGAAGGTCGTATGGGCGCCCACGGTGTACACGCCGTTCATGTCGTCTCCCGACTCCGCGTTCAGGCAGATCGCGAAGAAGTCGCCCCAGCCCTCGCCCATGCTGTCGGCCTGGGTGCCCGACAACGTCAACTCGTGGCAGCGGTTCGACGTTCCGTGCGTCAGTTCGTGGTACACGATGTCGGCGTCCAGGCCCCCGTCGCGGTCCGGGGTCGTCGCGGTAAACCGGTACATCTGGCAGCGGGGGAGCGACCCGTCCGCCGGCGTCGCGAAGTTGGCGTTGTTCGTGCCGCCCGCGTCCTGCATCTCCATTCGGACGTAGTCGGCGCCAAGCCCGCCACGCCCGAAGTTGTCGGACTGGAAGTTGCCCGCGGGCTCGTCGAATCCCAGCGTCCAAAGCCGGTCGTGGTACAGGTTGGCGAGATAGAAGCCCTGTGTGACGCTCGCCATCGAGTAGGTGCTCGGGGCGCCCGTGGGCATGTTGGCGCCGTCCACCGCGATCGCGAAGTCGAAGACGCGCGCCCCGCTCACCGGCCGGCCCCCCACGTCGGGCGTGTTGGGCGTTCCATCCGCGTCAAGGTACGCGTCCACGTTGTTCCCGCTGGTCGTGGACCCGCCGTCGGGGATCCAGCCGTTGGGCGACACCAGCGTCAGCGTCGCCGGCGGGATCGTCACCAGTTGCCGCGGGACGAACGGGAACTGCGCGCCCGACGGCGTGGCCGTGCCCGGGCTGCCCGGCGCCGGGCTGTCGGAGGTGTACACGCGGTACGTCACCGGCTGCGTCGTATCGCTGCGAAGCAGGTTCCGCCGCCAGAGTACGCGCCCATCGACCGCATCCACCACCATCGTGTACGTATGGCCGATTCCCTTCGTCGGCACGGTCACGTGCCACGCCGGATGCACCTCTTCGCGCGTCAGCGGAAAGTACACCTTCCGTGTCACCACCGGCAGCCAGTGATCGAACTCCTCCCCGACCGTCCACGTGGTCTTCGCGTCGGCGCCTTCCGCCTCCCCGGCGATGAGGGGCGAGGAGACGGTGACTCCCGCGTTGGCCGCGGCCGCCCGCAACGCCTGCTCGGCGTTCACGTTCTCCGCGGGCAGGTTCCAACCGCCGTCGGGGCTGGGGATCATGGCGCTGCTGACGTTGATGAGTTGGCCGCTGGTGGTCACGCTCGTCCGCATGATGCAGCCGAAAAGTTCCACGCCGCCGATAGCCTGCTGGAACGTCAGGTGGTGCATGATCCCGTGGGTGCTGAAGTCGCGGGCGACCAGCGCTTGCTCGAGTTCCTTGGCGTCAATCTCGAAGAGGTCCCGGTTGGCCTGCACGTAGTCCCGAACAACGGCCTGAGGGCCGTTCTGGCTCGGGCCGGTCAGCATCTGCGCCGTGGAACGCAGGAAGTGGGGGGTGCCGAAGAACGGGTCCGCATCGCAACGCAGTTCGGGAATCTCCCGCATCAACTCAGCCCGCCGCGCCTCGCGGCGCTTCCAGGACTCGGAGGCCTTGTGCCGGTCCAAGGCTCGCTCGACCGCCGCGGACGGGGCCTCGCCCGCCGTCTGCCGAACGTCAAAGAACGGCAGCCCCGCATGCTCGGCATGCAGCCCGCCCTCGCCAACGCCCGGCGCCGCGCCGAACGCGGTCCCGGCCGCCGCGACCAGCGCCGCGGCCATCATTCCCATCGTGCATCCAAGCAGACCGTGACGCTGAGAGCGAGTCTTCATCTGGGCATTCCTTTGAGTATGCGGGTTTCTCTCTATCCAGCAACGCGCAAAAGCGGGGAGAACACGTATCACTCCCAGCGAGTTTCCCTGGTCCAATAACTCGGTCGGGCTGACGGTGTTAGCGGACAAAAAGATCGGCTAGACGCGGGGCCGACCCGCGTCCATCAATAGTGCGCCGAATCGCCTCCAACCGGCTAATCGGACTTTCCGGATTTTCAGGACGGTCGCCGTCTCCGCCGTTCCGCGCCGTTCGGGGGCGCTCCTTCGGACGACGGCGCGGCCTTGTCCAGCATGGTGCGCATGATGAAGTCCACCTGCAACTGCTGATAGTGCCGCCCGCCGATCCCGTGGCGCGAGTCGGGGTACAGCATCATCTCGAACGGCTTATTCGCCTCCTGAAGCGCCCGGATCAGCCGCGTGTTGTTCTGAAGGTGCACGTTGTCGTCCATCATCCCGTGCGAAAGCAGCAGCCGGCCGTGCAGGTTCTTCGCCGCTTCGATCACGCTTCCGGCCTTGTACCCCTCCGGATTCTCTTGCGGCGTCAGCATGTACCGTTCCGTGTAGATGGAGTCGTACTCGCGCCAGTCGGTGACGGGCGCCCCCGCGATCCCCGCCGCGAACAACGTGCTGTGCGTCATCGCGTACGAGGTGATGTACCCGCCGTAACTGTGCCCGGCCATGCCGACGCGGGACTTGTCGGCCCAGGAGTTCTCGGTGATCCACGTGATCGCCGACTCGATGTCCTTGAGTTCCTGCTGGCCGAGTTGCTTGTAGCACGCCCACGCCGAAACGGCGCCCTTGCCGCTGGCGCTGCGCGGATCGGCGCGGAAGGCGAGGATTCCGGCGGTGGCAAGGGCCTGATCCCAGGTGCGCGCGGGGCCTGCTCCGTTCCACGTGTCGCCGATGGTGGGGGCGTGCGGGCCCGCGTAGGTCATGAACCAGACCGGGTACTTCTTCGTGGGATCAAAGTCCGGAGGCTTCACCAGCGTCGCCTCCATCGCAAAGCCGTCGGGCGTGGTGATCTGGAGGTGCGTGCTCTCGCCGAGTCGATACTTCTCCAGGTCGCGAACGGGGTTGGTGTCCAGCACCCGCACCACCGACCCATCCGTGAGCGAACGCAGCATCACCCGAGGAGTCTGCCCGCTGCTGGACCAGGAATCGACGAACAGGTCCCCCTTGGGCGCCACCGCCACCCGGTGCGACCCCGCCTCGAACGTCAGCCGCGTAATCTCCGACCCGTCGAGTTTCACGCGGTACAGGTTCTCGCCGATGAGGTTGTCCTTCGTGCCGGTGATGTACGCCACGCCCTCGGCATCGTCGATCCGCGCGACGCCGCGGCATTCCCACTCGCCGTCCGTCACCTGCTTCAGCAGATTCCCCTCCTTGTCGTAGTGGTACAAGTGCCGCCACCCGGACCGCTCCGACCCGAAGAGGAACGATCCGTCCTTCAGGAACCGCAGCGTCGGGCTCTCTTCGATCCACGCCTTCGTCGTCTCGCGGAAGAGCACCCTGGCGCTGCCGCCCGCCGCCGGCGCCGCCAGCAGGTCCATCCAGTTCTGCACCCGGTTCGTCACGCACACCACCAGCCCCGATGAATCCGGCCGCCAGAACAATCGCGTCACCAGCATGTTGTCCGGCTCGTACGCCGAAAGGTCCACCTCGCTCGGGTCTCCCCCCGCGGCCGACACCGTGAACACCTTCGCCCGCGGGTTGGGCTCGCCCGCCTTGGGATACAGCGTGTCTTCGACCCGCTGCTTGATCTGCGAGTTGTTCACGATCGCGAACCCGGGCACCTTCGAACTGTCCACTTCCATGAACGCGATGCGCGCCGAGTCCGGCGACCACCAGTACACCTTCCACGACCGGCCGAAGATCTCCTCGAAATACACCCAGTCCGCCTTGCCGCGACGGAGCGTCTCGCTGCCGCCCACGGTCAGCGCCCGCTCGACCCCGTCCACGACATCCACCACCCACAGGTCGTTGCTCCGCACGAACGCGACGAACTTCCCGTCCGGGCTGAATGAGGCGAGTTCCTCCGCCTCGGGCGTGCTGGTCAGCCGCAGCGCCCGCGTCCCGTCGAGCGTCGCGTAATACAGGTCGTTCTCGTGCTCCGCGAAAAACGCCGTGCGGTCGTCGTTCCATCTCGCACGCCCAGCGACCTGCTTGGCGGCCTTCTCACCGATAGGGGGGAGAGCCGCCAGTGCGTTCGCGGCCGCTTCCGTGTCGATGGCCGCGACCGTCCGCCCGGTTCGGGCCGCGAATACCCGCAGTTTGCCCTCGCGATTCTGGCGGAAGTGCTCGCCGTCGTCCAGCCACTCGTGCCCGCCGGTGGGCGAGCCGCTCAGGTTCGGCGCATCGGGCCCCCGCAGATCCTCGAACGTGATGCTCCGGATCGGTTGGCGATCCTCCTCGAGCGCCCGGCACGCGACGGTCAGCACGGCCGTTTGCGTCACCAATCGCATCACGGCAAAGTCAGAACCCTCCGCCATGCCGTCATCGAAAACATTCCACGTCGCCAATCCGTCCGCCGACCCGGGTTCCAGCAGGTAACTCGCCAGCACGCCGAGTTTCTGTGAGGTCTTCACGACGAACATGCCCGGCTCAAGCGTTCGAGGCTCAACGCGCGGCGTCACTTCCAGTTTCTGCGTGTGATGCCCCTGGAACGGCCGCTGGGGACGAGTCACCTTGTCCACGCGGTAAATCTCGGCATCGACCTCCACCCTCTCGCGGAGTTCATCGACCTGCACGCCGTGGCGCTGCAACACCTCGACGATCTTTCCCGCGGATTGCGGCAGCACATAGGCGTAGGCCCGCCTCACCGTCGCGTCGGCGACGAAGTTGGCGACATGCTCGACTTCGTAGTCTTTGGGCGTGTCCGTGCGAACCCGACGTTGCCCCTCCATCCGCTCGACGTACCCCAGCACGGTCACCTTCGCGTCGAAGGCCTGCTGCCGCGAACGGATCGCCACCGTGTCGCTCTCGCCCGGATCGCGCCCCGCGCTCACCGCGGCCTCGTCCGCCCTCGCGATCAGCGACTTGATCTCGTCCTTCTTCTCCCCCGCCCACGCCAGGCACTCCGCCACGAATGCCGCCTGCGCCTTCACACGCTGCTCGTAGGTCGCGTACGAGTACGCCTCGGTCAGGATCGCGATCCGGTTCCGCATCCCGATGCACGGCACGCCGTACCGCGGCTCGTCCGGGTAGTCCTCCCACGCCGTGTGGTCCCGCTCGAAGTTCCCGTAGAAAAACGTCTCCAGTCCATGCTTTTCCTTCACCCGCGCGCCCACGCCCGGCAGCATCGCTTTGTTGACGTACTCGATGATCGCCTTGTCACCCGCCGGATTCTTCGCGCCCCCATACGTCAGCACATACCGGTGATACGACCCGTTGGTGGTATGCGTATCGATCACCACCGCCGGATCCCACACGCGAATGAACTTCAGCAGCGCCCGCGTCTCCGGGGCCTCCACCTTCACGAAATCACGATTGAGGTCCAGCCCCGCCGCGTTCTCGCGCCGGCCCTGCCCCTCCTCGGGCCCGACCTGCCCCGGGCGAGTGTCCTTTCCCATCTTGTCGTTGCCATCGGCGTTGTAGTTCGGCACCGCCGCGATGATGATGTTCTTCAGCAGGTCCGCGTGCGCCTCGGGTTTGGCCGCGATGTCCCGCAGCAGCGCCAGCAACCCCTCCTTGCCGTCCACCTCGCCCGCGTGAATGTTGCCGATGCAGAGGACCAGCACCTTGCCACTCCGCGCGGCCTCCTCGGCTTTCTCCACCGGCGGGTCCGCGAGAATCGCGAGTGGTATCTCTTTGCCATCGCCCGACTTTCCCAGCGAAGAGACTTTGAGCAGTTTCGATCCCGCCGCGAGCGAGTCGAGGAATGTCCTTACCTCGTCGGATGTGGAGGTCGCCTTGTAGCCGCTCCGTTCGGCGACGGTCTGCAACTCGGCGGGAGGCGCGGCGGCCGGGGCCGCGCCCTGGGGCTGGATCGCCGGGCAGGTCAGCGAAGCCGAAAGCGACAGGGCCAGCACGGAAAAAAGGCGCAAGGGGGTCATGATCGCGCTCCGGGGTGAAGCGAGCATGATACCGAGTTTTGCGGTCGATCTCGCGCGGCTACCGCATGACGACAAACTTGCCATCCACCGCGAACACGCTCACCAGGCTCCACGCCGGCACGTCCGGCGCCGAGCCCGAAGCGCCCGCCAGCGCCTTGCCCGAAGATTCAAAGGCCGCCCAATGCACCGTTCCCCCCGCTCCCCACGCCATTCCCTCGGTCCAGGCCAGCAACACGCGCCCGTGGCTGTCCACCGCGGCGCTGGGATATCGCCGCCTCGTGGTCCGCGATTCCGGCGCGGAGCAAATCTCGCCGGGCGTGCCCTCGGAGTTGAGGCGTGCCCACCGCACGTCTTCGTGCGATTCCCACGCCACCACGGTCGCCGCGCCGTGATGCGAGATCGAGGCGGTTGTCATGGGGCAGGACTTGAGGTTCCATGAGTCCAGCCGCGCATCGGAGAAGGTCTTGCCGTAATCCGACGAGCGGAGCAGGTGGGTATCGCGATTGACGCCCCGCTCGGCTGCGCGATAGAGGATCAGCAGGTTTCCCTCGGCATCGGTGCCGGCCTTGAGCCCGCAGCATCCGCAGGCGCCGTTCTCGGGGGCAGAAACCGCGGCCTCGGTTCCAAACGTTGCGCCGTCGTCGTGCGAAATCGCGACGAACACCCGCCGCGCCGATTCGCCACGGTCCTTCGATCCGTTCGGCACGCCGTGCCACACGACGTACACCTTACCCTTCGAGTCCGCGGCGACGCTCCCGCCGCCGTCGAGCACGCCGCTGGCCGTCATGAGGTTGCGCTGCGGCTCGAACGCATCCGCGCCCGCCGGCTTCCTTGCGTAGAGCATCGGGCTGCGCTCATGAGAGCCCTTCTCGCTTGCCTTGGCGCTCCCGTTCCACGCGACGTGCACCGCTCCGTCCTTGCCGATGGCCACTTGACCGCCTCGGTCCGTGCCGATGGCGACGACGCTGCCCTCGATCGAGTTCACGCGAAGGGGCCCGGAGAAATCGGTCGCGCCCTTGCCGCGCTTCGTGTAGAACAGATCGCCGCTCTTGGGGTCGCCCTTGTAGTAGAGCAGGTGCAGCGTTCCCTCCGCATCCACGACCACCTGCGGCTGAATCCCGCCATCGGGCGTTCGCACCACCTCCACCCGCACCGCCGGCTCCGAAGGCGCCCCGGCCTGAAATCCCTGCGCCGCGGCCATCGCTGTCATCGACGCCAGCACGATCGCGACAAACTTCGGCTTCACTTCACGCCTCCTTCCGCGCCGGCCGAATCACATCCACAACCACAGCCAGCAGCATCAATCCCATCAGCCCGTTGGCCGCGGCCCCGCCGGCCATGATGAACCACACTCCCGCGACGTAGTCTCGCGCCGCCAACTGCCCAACGAAATCCGCGAGCAGCCCGGCGCACGTCACCAGGATGACCGCGCTGACGATCTTCCGCGGCCAGGCGGTGCACCAGAATAGTCCCGACACCACCAGCGCCATCACCCCCAGGCTGAGGGCGTGCGCGTGAATCGAGATCGCCAGTTTCTTGGGGTCGGTCGGGTTGATCTCGCGAGATATCGCGAACCCTCTCACGTCGTCCCACGAATCCAGGGGGAACTGCTTCGCGATCGCGTGCGTCGCGGCCGCGCTCTTCGCGTGACATTCCAGGCAGTTCGCGCGGATGAGTTCGATCGGCGCCTTGTCCCCCAGATCGATGCTGTCGTAGTCCGAGCCGAGCGAGGGGTTCCCCTGCTTGGGTCGCTTCCCCGCGGCGTCTTTCTTTCCCAGCAGCCAATCGAGCAGTGCTTCGCGGTCAGCCTGCGATGTAGTCTCCGGGTGGCCGCGTTCCAGGGCCACGCGCAGCGGCGCCACCGACTGCATCCCGTGGTACGCCCCCGTCACGTCGTCCATCGTGAAGCCGGGCCGCTCGTCGCGCTTCTCGTAGTGCCATCGCAGGTGCTGGAGTGACGCCGCGAGCCCGATCCCCAGCACTCCGCACAGGCACACCAGCGCCAGCCGCACTCCCAGCGGCAACGATCGAAGTGCAAACGCGTTCATCACGCCCCCTTCAGCATCTCCGCGTCGATCGCCACGGTCTTTGCGCCCTTCACAGCCTCATTGGTCAGCAGCGCCACGATGGTCGCCCGGGCCCCCTCGCTCGCCGAGCACTTGACTTCCTTGCCCTCCGCCACTGCCGCG
The DNA here is from genome assembly GCA_905339235.1 of Phycisphaerales bacterium. Classification (GTDB taxonomy): domain Bacteria; phylum Planctomycetota; class Phycisphaerae; order Phycisphaerales; family UBA1924; genus RI-211. The sequence goes on along the minus strand of CAJPFG010000004.1, from coordinate 19,848 downwards.
ATGAAGTCGTTCACCGCGTAGTAGTGCGACGGGTTGGGCAGGCCCACGCCCTCTTTCAACTTGCCCTGGCTCGCCAGTTTCGTGGCGTCCGCGATCAGCGTGATGCCCTCGTCGTTGTGGAACGACTGGCGGTTGGCGTACACCTCGAAGCCCATCTGCGGGGAGTCGGCCTCCTTGAACATCCAGCCGTGCGTCCACGCGAGTTTCATCGCCGCGTTGACGCCGTAGAACGTCTCGTGCTTCCCGCCGAAGGAGTTGCACAGCGACGCCGAGTACGTCAGTTCCGTGTCGTCCGCCCACCGAAGCGTCGCCCGCACCGAGTCCGCCACCTGCCGCCCGTCCTCGTACAGCCGGATCGCTCCGCGCCCATTCACTTCCACCGGGTAGGTCCCGCGGAACCAGTGCATCACGTCGAACTGCTGCACGCCCGACTCCCCCGCCAGCCCGGTCGAGACGCTGGGGTCCAGCCACCAGTCGCCGCTGCGCCCCCACGAACTCTTGCGGTGGTCCTGCGCGTACATCCCCACGACCGTCCGCACCGCGTCGGTCTTGAAGAACGACCGTGCCAGGTTGTAGATCGGGTTGCTCCGCCCCTCGCACGCCGCCGCGAAGACCGCCTTGGCCCCCCGCGCCGCCTTCGAGATCGCCAGGCAATCCTCCGGCGTGTGCGCCAGCGGCGCTTCGCAGTACACGTGCTTGCCCGCCGCGATGCAGTCCAGCGCGATGTCCTTGTGCGTGTGCGTCGGCGTCGCGATGATCACCGCCTGCACGTCCTTGGCCTTGTCCAGCATCTCCTTGTGATTCGCGAACGCCGCCGCGCCCTTCGCCCGGCCCAGCAGGTTCTGCGTCAGCCGGTCCACCGGATCGCACAGCGCCGCCACCCGCGCACCCTCGCCCATCTTGTCGAGCATCTCGATCGCGATCTTCCGGCCCTGCCGACCGCACCCGATCACGCCCACGCTCACCGGCCCGTTCCGAGCCCGCACGGCCGCGGGAAACGCCTCCGGCACCAGCGCCACCGCCGCCGCCGCGCCCGCCGCCCGAACCAGAAACTCGCGTCGATCGATCGCCATGATCGTTCCTCTCGTGTCGCTGTGAACCCCGTTCGCAATGCCCAACCGGGCACCCATTATCCCTCCCAGACTCCACCCTGGCTCAGCACCATCATTCTCATCCCCTCCGGCAACCGATCAGCCCCGCCGCCCAGCACCAGCCCCGCGGTTGACCACGCGTCCGCCAAGGCTCCGCTCCGCGAAACTACCGCCGCGAGCGCCGCCCCCCGCGCCGGCCGCCCCGTGCGGGGGTCGATCACGTGCCCCAGCCGCTCGCCCCGGACCATCACCTCGCGCCCGTGCGGCGCCGACACCGACATCGACTCATCCCGCAGGCTCACCCGCTTCGACCCCACGCCTTCGATCGGCGATTTCACCTCCACCACCCATCCCGCCGCGCCCGGCGGTGCGCCGATCGCCGAGATCGAGCTCGTCCCCCCGTGCACAAACGCGCACGCCACGCCCCGCTCCCGCAGCACCTCCGCACACATATCAAGCGCGTACCCCTTCGCCACCGCCCCGAAGTCAACCGCCACTCCCGGTCTCGAAAAACGCACACTCCACGACTCCGCGTCTAGTTGCACCAGATTCATCCCCACGCGCGCCCGCGCTGCTTCGACTTCGGCGTCGGTGGGGGGATTCCAGTCTTCCCCGCCCCGCTGCCGGAAGCCCCACAACCTCATCAACGGGCCCACCGTGGGGTCGAAAGCGCCTCCACTGGCCTCCCACACGCCGCGGCACAGCGACAGCAGCCCGAACACGTCGCCCGCCACCCGAACCGGCCCCGCCGCGGCCCGCTGGTTCAGCAGGCTCACCACGCTCCCTTGCTCGAACGCGCTCAGCCGGGCGTGCAGGCTCCGGATCTCCTCAAACGCCGCCTCGCCCGCGCTCCGCAGCGCGAACTCGTCCTCTCCCACCAGCACCGCCTCAAACCGCGTCCCCATCGCCTCCAGAGCCATTAAGACGGGTGGCACTGGCAACGTCTCCTCACGTTGCCAGTGTGGCGAGCAAACCGGTGCTGCGATTCTCGGAGACGACACGGAACTCCTCGCCCGATGGGCCACTCCGGAAAAAACAATCGCCCCGGCGACCCGGGGCGACTGCATGTGCCTCACACCATCAATCAGGACTTTCTGGCCTTCATGGTCTTGGGATCAAACTCCCACGACCCGCCCTCCCACATCGCGCGGGTGGCCAGATCGACGACCACCATGACCTTCGTGCCCTGCTCGATGTTGCTGTGCGGCTGCTCGCGCGAACGCAGGCACCGCAGCCAGTTCACGCGGTGCTGGTCCTGGTCGTCGCCCACGTCCGGGCACTGGATCGTCTTCTCCTCGACCTCCTTCTCGAAGGGCCGTTCCGGCCGCAGCACGCAGTGCCGGCCGGTCAGAAAGATATTGCCCTTCTGGCAGCGGATGATCTTCTCGAAGTTCAGTTCGTTGTTCGTGTTGCCGGCCACGATCATGTTGTGGCCGTTCTCGAACTGGATGTTCAGGTTCACCTGGTCGTGGTTCTCCATCTCCTTGTCGATCATGTGGCTGCCGAAGGCGTGCACCTTCACCGGCCACCCGCAGTTGTTGAGCGCCACGAAGAACGGTGTCATCTCGTGCACCAGCAGGTCCCCGACGATGCCCGTCGAGCACTTGCGGTACCGCCGCCACCGGATGTACATCTTGGGGTCCCACGCGTGCTTGCCGATCGGCCGGCACCACTCCTCCCAGTCCAGGTTCACGCCCGGCTTCCACTTGTCGTCGATCCCGTAGTAGTTCCACTCCCCGCTGGGGGTGTTGCGGCAGTACGCGATCTGGCTCCACAGCGGCAGGCCCACCTCGCCGGATTCAATCAGTTTCTTGGCCTCCAGGTACTTGGGCTGCGCCGCGTACTGCGTCCCCACCTGCAGGATCATGCTCGGGTTCCCCACGACCACCTCGCGCAGACGCATCGCGTCCGGCAGGTTCAGGGTCATGGGTTTCTCGAGGTACACATCCTTGCCCGCGAGAAGCGCATCGATCGCATGTTGCGCGTGCCAGTGCTCCGGGCTGGCGATCAGCACGCCGTGGATGTCGTCCCGCGCCAGCACCTTGTGGTAGTCGCGGTACGTATCGACCTTCACGCCCTCCTGCTCCTTGTCGCAGGTCGCCTTCGCCCGCGCCACGTGCAGGTCGTTCACATCGCACAGCGCCACGATGTTCACGTTCTCGCGCTTGGCCTTGTTCAGTTTGATGAACGAGCCCACGTGCCCGCCGCCCATCCCCCCCGTGCCGATCACCGCCATCTTGATCGTCTCGCCGTCCTTGATCGGCACGCGGTCCTTCGCCTTCGCCACCACCCCCGCCGACGCCCGGCCCGTGCCCGTCGTCCGGCACGCGCTCATCACCGCGCCCGCTCCCGCCATCACCGCCGCGGCCGTCAGAAAGGTCCGCCGGCTCTGCGCGCCCTCGTTCCCATGTTGTTCAGTCATGACATGCTCCTGATTGCACCGGCCGCGGCCGGTGAAGACTTCGCTCCGCGCCCTCTGCGAACTCCGCGAGAACTCCTCCCCACAGCCTACCCGAAAACCCCGCCGAATCTCAACCCTCTGGCGCCGCAACCTCGGTCTTTTTCCCGTTGCGGAATGCCGCGACGAAGATCACCAGGATCACCGCCGCGAACACCGCCGGCCACGTCCAGATCTGCTTCCAATCCAGCACGTCCGGCGCCGGCGGCGCGCTCACGGTATGCCTCGCCACCAGCCATCCGAAGGCCTGGGCGCCAAGGCCAAGCCCCAGCCCCTGAGTGACCAGCACCAGGAGGCCTTGGGCCTGCCCACGGATGGATGCTGGGGCTGTTTTGTCAACGTACACCATGCCGGTCACGAAGAAAAAGTCGTAGCAGATGCCGTGAAGTACGATACCACCCAGCACCATCCATTTCACCTGTTCTTCAGCGGCACCGGCAAAGAGCGCGTACCGCACCACCCACGCCGCCATGCCCACCGCGAGCATCCACTTGACACCGAGCCTCGCAAAGCACAGCGGCATGATCAGCATGAAGAAGATCTCGGCTCCTTGTCCGAGGGTCATGGTGCCCGTCGCGTTCGTGTACTCCTTCACACCGTTAACAAGCGGGGCATGAGCACTCCAGGTCTCGTCGACGAATGTTCGGGCCCAGTTGTAGTACCCGGCTAGCGGGATACAGAGCAGGAACGAGCACATGATGAACACGAAGTATGACGGCTTGGCAAAGAGTGAGAGGGCATCCAGGCCGAGAATCTCTCGGGCCGTCACCCGCTTGCCCGCCAACGGCGGGGGCGTATCAGGCAGCGAAAACGCGTACAGCCCGAGCACCACTCCGGCGATACCGGACACGAAGTATTGGACGGGCGAGCGATCGCCTTCAGCGAACCAAGTCACATCGATTCCGAAGTTGGTCAGGCTGCCGCCGACCACGACGCTTCCCACAATCCAACCAATCGTTCCCCACACCCGCACAATCGGAAACTGCTTCTCCGAGTTCGTCAGGTTGTGCATCGAAAGGCTGGTCGTCAGCCCCAGCGTCGGCATGTAGCAGAGCATGTGCACCATCAGCAGCAGCACGTAGGGGTGCAGGAACTTGGCGCCGTCCGTGTACGCCCCCGCCATGCTCGGCACCAGCAGCATCACGCCCCCGCCGATCAGGTGCAGCACCCCCAGCACCTTCTGGCTCGCGAAGAACCGGTCCGCGATCATCCCCAGGAAGAACGGCGAGATGATGGCCGCGATCGGGCCGACCGTGTACGCCCACGCGATGAGCGGGCTCATCCCCTTCGCCCCCATGTAGCCCGTTTGGGAAACGTACCACGCGCCCCAGACGAAGAACTGGAGGAACATCATCATGCTCAGGCGGGCGACGACACCCGTGCTTCCGCGGTCATCAACCGGCATCATCTGCGACATCCGGGCCTCTTTCCCGCGCCCTGCCCCCTCCGGGCGCGAGGTCGCAGTCTACCGGTTTCCGGGGTGCGCCGCTCATGCCTGAACCCAGGCGCGGGCAGCGTCGTTCATTTCGTGGACCTCCGCCTCGGAGAGCGAGATCTCGCCTCCCTTGGCGTTTTCCTCGACCTGCGCGGCGTCGCGGGCGCCGACGAGGGCGTGGGTCAGGCCGGGCTGGGCAATCGTCCAGGCGATGACGAGTTGCGACATGGTGCAGTTGTGCTTGGCGGTGAGGCCGCGGAACCGGGCGAGCATGGCGCCGATGCGCTCGCGGTTCTCCTTGGAGAAGCGGGGGTGGTTCCGGCGCACGTCGCCCTCGTTGAACTCGCGGTCGGGGCCGACCTTGCCGGTCAGAAGGCCCAGGGCGAGGGGCGAGTAGGCGAGCACCGCGATGTTGTGCTGCTTGCAGTAGGGCAGTTGCTCCGCGTCGAGCCGCCGGTCGAGCATCGAGTATTTCTCCTGATCGCTGTCGAGGGGCCCGACCTTGCGGTAGCGGTCCATGATCGCGCCGGTCGCGTTGCAGACGCCGATCGCGCGGATCTTTCCCTGTTCTTTCAGGCGAGTGAGGGCGCCCATCGTGTCTTCGATGGGCGTGGTGCTTTCCTGCCAGTGCGTCTGGTAGAGGTCGATGTAGTCGGTCTGGAGGCGCTGGAGGGAGTCTTCGACCTCGCGGCGGATCGAGTCGGCGTGGTTGTAGATGTAGACCTCGATGTGGCCGAGTTCGCTGGGCATCTGGGCGGTGGTGCGGAACTTGAACTCGCCGCTGCGCGTGTTGCAGACCATGCCGCACTTGGTGGCGATGACCGCGCGGTCGCGGCGGCCCTTCAGCGCCTTGCCCACGATCAGTTCCGATTGGCCGAAGCCGTAGATCGGGGCGGTGTCGATGAAGTTCATGCCGCGATCAACCGCGGCCCGGATGGCGCGCACGCAGGAGGCCTCGTCGGCGCCGCCCCACATGGAGCCGCCCATGACCCACGTGCCCAGTGCGACGACCGAGCCTTGGATTCCGGATTGACCGATGGGACGCGTGCGCATGCGGGCCTCCTTCGCCGTGCGAAGCGTAAGGTGGCAGCGGCGCGGGTCGCGGGCCGGGGAACGACGGACGCCGGCGGACTCCGCGCCGGCAAACGCTCCCTGGTTCCCACGCCCGCAACCACGAGCCGCGATGCGCCATCCGGTCCCAATGGACTCGAATGACCCATTCCACGAATAAATGGTCCTGCGAGCAGCGATCTCGCCCGCGAGGCCGCCACGACTTCGCCAGCGTGATCGCACCAGTCCTGTTCCCCGCCCTGCTGCGATCCCTGAACGCCAAGCATCGCCGAGCACGCGCTACCCAAACCGGAGTTCGGCGCACGTGGGTTCTGGCGGTCTGTGGTTGAGGCCGGTCCGGACGAAACCCGGGCGCGCGGAGTCCTCCCGAATGACTTGCCGTGGGCTTCGCGGACCTTGCAGCGGATTTTGAGAAACTGGCGCGGCTGAAAGGTGCCGCAATGTCTTGGTTGCGGGGCGAGGTTGTGGTATGGTGCGGGCCAAGGAGAGATAGACATGAACAACCGCGAGTGCGTTTCGGGGTGGGCTACCGTGGCCGCGATGTGCGTGGCGGGCGGCGCGACGTTCGGCCAGGCGATCGTGATGGGCCCCTCGAACACGGGGTTCCCCGGCTCTGTGGCGCCGACGGGCAGCAACTCGGTCATCCAGCACACGAGCACGTACGACACGAACGGGTACTTCCCGCCGAACGTGTACACGGACGATCTGATCGCGAACTCGCCGGTGTCGCGGCTGGCGGGAACGACGTTTGCCGGCGGCTCGTTCGTGCACTCGAACCACTCCGACTTCGGCACCTACACCACGACCGCCACGACCTCAACGATCAACGCGGCCATCCGCAACGCCAACTCGCTCTTCGGCTCCCCGGGCGACACGGTGATGGGCTATTGCGGCTCATCGCAGTTCTTCATGTTCACGCTGCCGTCTCCGGCCAACGTGACGATGGCCTGGGGAACAAGCCTCCTGGCCGGCCTGCCGCCGACGAGCGTGGTCATGTTCTGGGACATTTATCAGCAGAGCCCCACGCCCGGCTCGGTCGCGGGCAGCAGCAACGTGGACAACGGCGTGTGGAGCGGCACGCTGCCCGCGGGCCAGTACTCGATGATCTACACGCGCCACGACGGCCTGACGGGGCAGAACATGGACTATTCCAACATGATCAGTCAGTTCACGCTGACGGCGGAAATCGTGCCGGCGCCGGGCGGGGCGTTGGTGCTGTCGGGCCTGACGGCCGCGGGCCTGCGCCGCCGGCGGCGCGTGCAGTAATGGGGTGGGGGGGTGGATCAACGAGGAGCGAGGCATGTCGAGGATTGGCATCGTCGCGGCGGTGGTGGTTGGAGCGATTGTCGCAGCGCCGGCATCCGCGGCGGTCCTGCCGCGCTCCGTGCTCAAGTCCTACTTCCAGCGGGGAGATCGCCCGACGGAGGCGCAGTTCTCGGTGGTCAGCCCGGACGGCGAGCCGGGCCCGGGGCTGCCGCCGGACTTTCTGTTCAGCCGGGCCCCGGGCGGGAGCGGCGGCGGGCACATCATGACGGGGTTCGTCCCCGGCGGCGCCGTGCTGGGCGACGGGTTCGGACGAGTTCGCCGCTTCGGCATCGGCGACACGACGCCCACCTCGCCCCTGGGGTATATGGAGCAGGCGGGGTTCGCCGACTGGGCGCCGGGCGAGCGGGCGTTCGTCGCGTTCCGGTTCCTCGACAGCACCGGGCAGAATCACTTCGGATACTGGGACCTTTCAATCGACCCGCCGCTTCCGGGCGAGAGCCTGTTCGGGATGACCCTGCACGGGTGGGCCTTCGAGTCGGACGCGGAGACGGCCCTGACCATGCAGCCGATCCCCGCGCCCGGGGTGGTGGCGACGGGAGTGGGAATGCTGGTGCTGAGCACGGCGCGGCGGCGGCGGTGAGGCGAACATCACCGCGCTCGCCCAACCGCGGGCGGGCCGCGCTTGCAGCGCGGCCGCGGAGGCGAGACGCACGGCGCCACTCATACCGGCAGAACGGAACGCCCACCTCGGGAGTCAATCCACCGGATTGACAATGAAGTAGTGCACCTTGCATGGGTCCGGCGTGGTGCATCCCTGCGCGGTGCTGCCCATGCGAGAGACCCGGAGGGTGAACGTCCCGGAACCCTTGGAGTGCACTTGCACGTAGTACGAGGTGCACAACGGAGGCGGGGCCAGTGTCTCGACGGTGGCCTGAATCATGCTCCCGGAAGTGACGAGCGAGTTGGGCACCGTCACGTCGATCATCCATCCGATGGTGTGAAGGTGAGAGGCCGTCGAGCACGAGGAGATGGGCAGCCAGTTGCCGCCGGGAACGTCGATGGTGCGAGAGGGGCGGTTGTCGCCGGCGACGGTGATGGCGCCGTCGGTGATGCGGAGCGCCGCGGCCAGCGGGATGCCGGGGCCGAAGACGCCGGCGCCCACCGCATGGACACCGGCGAAACGGAAGGCCCCGCCGGTGGACTCGCCGCGCACGCCGTCACCGCTGGCGAGGCTGATGCGTCCCAGGACGCCCGCGTCGGTAGTGCCGAGGTATCCGCTTGTGGTTGCGGCGGGATAGGAGCCCTGCACGCCGAACAGGCCGGGCACATTCGTGGCGCTCGCGACCGACCCGAACACGCCGTGCGTCGCGCTGGCGAGGGAGCCGAAGTTCCCGTTCGAAAACGTGCCCTCGACGGCCCGGGTGTCGCGCCCGATGGCGCCGAAGGTCCCCGAGAGGTCGGCGGACCGGCCGTACACGGCGACGTCGGCATCGGCCAGCCGGGCCAGGGGGCCGACGGTTCGCCAGGCTTTGAGCGCGAAGGTCGTCGAGCACAATTCGACGTCGGAGACCGAGTTCCACATCTTCGCGGCGTACTCAGTGCCCCGCGCGTTGACTTCCAGGCGGGTGTCGTAGAACGGGCTGCCGCCAATACCGACGCGCCCGGCGTCAAAGTACGTATCGCTGTCCACGAGCAGCCAGTGCGAGTCCCCCGGATCGCCCTGGGGCCCTTGGGCGCCTGCGGGACCGTCCGGGCCTGCGGGACCGGCGGGACCATCCGGGCCTGCGGGGCCGATGGGTCCTTGCAGGCCGGGCGGACCCTGGTCACCCTGGGGGCCGGTTGGTCCCTGTGGGCCGGGCGCGCCGGACAGTGCGTAAAGAGCGTATGGCGTGGCGGTAAGATTGTGGCGCGGTGAGAGCGTGGTGAATCCCGAAAGGTCGCTGCATGCGAGGCCCGTATCGGGGCGGACGCGAACCTCGAGGAACCGCTGCAGGCCGGTGAATGCGGCTCCGAAGTCGAGTTGGGCGGTGAAGCGACCGTCCGTGACCGTGGTGTTGTCGGCGCAGAGCGTGGAGCCGATCTGGGCGCCGGTGCTGTCGAAGAGGGCGAACCGAAAGTCATGGACGCCCGAAACGGGAGCGCCGGCGGTGGAGAGTTCACCCTGAAAGGTGAAGGCCTGACTCACGGGGGTTTGTGAGTACACGATGGGAACGAGGGCCAACGAGAACGCCGCGGCGAGCCGGTACGTGCGCATGGAAATACCTCCCACTCCGCCGCGGGCGCGGCGAACTGCCACGAGCGTACCGCGCGGGGGCGGGGATGCAAGCGCGTTCTACGCCTGAAGCAAGGTGGGAATGGGGCGGGTTCCGGGCGTGAAAAAGCAATCTTGCGGCGTGGTGCGGTCCGGGTAATCTGGTCGGATCGGGGACGGGCCGAACGACCTGCTGGACCTGATGGACTTCACGCTGCGGTTCACGCCGCTGCCGGTGTTGTACTGCGATGCGGATGTGAACTGCGACGGGGGGATCAACGGGTTCGACATTCAGGCGACGGAGGAGGCCGTGAACGGAGACTTCTCGAACTTCACGGCGGATCTGAACGACGACGGCTCGGAAAGCGGGTTTGACATCGAGACGGAGGAACAGCGGGTAAATGGGGCGCCGTGCTGAAGTGGCGGATCGGCGCTCGGCCTGAAGACAGGCCGACCGGCGGTGCAATGGCACGGCCGGGGTGTCAGTGTGCGGTGCGACGGCATGCGTGCGATGAAGATGTATGAAGCGGTGCATTCCTCGACGCCGGCGGCAGACGATTGCCACCCCGCCCCTCCCCGCCACGCGGCCGGAGACGATCCGGCCGCACGCGTGGCTCGTCAAGTGTGCCGAAAATATCCATCGCGCAAGTGATAGGTCCGGCTGCGAGGACCGAAGTCTCCTCCGACCGCGGCGCAACGCCCGGTCCCAGACTGAAAGGAGACTCCCATGAATGCTCGATTTGCTCGTTCAATGTTCGCCGTGTCCGGGTGCCTGAGTTTGGCTCTTGCAGCGGCCGCGCCGGGGCAGATGATCACCGGCAACCTCGGCTGTCTGACGGTCTGGAACAACACAGGCCAGACCGTCAACGACTTCCACATGGAGTTCCTGAACCGCTCCCCGGGGCTGGTGTGGGGCGTGGTGCAGGGGCAGTACAACGGGACGTGGAGCCCCAACGGCAGCGGCACGGGTTTCACGGTCGACTACAGCGGAAGTTCGACACCTCCGGGTGGATCGGCGGGGTTCGGCGTTCTGCTGTATACGTCCCCACCGCACGACCCGAACACGAGCGCGAGCTGCTACTGGACGTTTAACGGCACGCAAGTGGGCGCGCGGATGCCCGTGCCGGGCTACCGCTGGGTGCCGACTACGAGCGGCGGGGGTGGAGGCGGTCCGTGGACTGGTCTGCAACAGGCGTTCAGCAACCAGTTCTCGCAGGTCTTCTTGGTGCAGCGACGCGTCAACGCGACGCCGGGAGTGATCGGCGCCGACGATCTGCTCGTGGATACGTTCCTGTACGACTCCGCCACGATCCTCGACGAGTCCCCGGTCGCATTGGGCCCGGGGCAGAGTCTGAGCACCACGATCCCGTGGGGCGGCGCGAGTAACGAGAGTTTCGTGGTCATCTACGACCTGTTCGACGTCTCCGGCGTACGAATCTCGACGCTCTACGACGCGATCCGGGTGGAGATCGCCCCGTGCGACCCGGACGTGAACTGCGACGGCTCGCTGGACGGATTCGACATCGAGGCGACCGAGCAAGCGCTAAACGGTGACTACTCGAACTTCTGCCAAGGCTCGGCCGATCTCAACGGCGACGGCGCGGAGAACGGATTCGACATCGAGACCGAAGAGCAACGTGTGAACGGTGCGCCGTGCTGAGAGGACTCGATCTGATCATTCAAGCCCGGGAGCGTATCCCGAGGCTTTCTATTTACGGGGCAGGTGGCAGCAGTCAAAGCCGATCAACGACGACAAGGGTGCCATCGGTGCGGACGCGCGGGTGATTCCCGGCCGATCGACCCGCGTGAGGGGCCGGAGACTGGGCTGGGGATTGGCCGCGGGCGGGTCGCGGTGAGCGTGGAGATCTCGTCACGAAGCCGACGGCGCGAAGCATCGCATGCGCCGTTGCAAGGCCAACGGCGATGCGATGGCGCAGCCCAGGGCGGCCGTGAACGCAGCCACTCCGCCGGATCAGGGCCTGCGGCGACTGGAGGCGACGCGTTTGGACTTGTGCAGGTCGAACTTGCGGTTCTGGAGCATGCCGCTCTGGAGCGGGGGCCTGGCTGGTGGAACCCAAGTCGGATGCGGTGGCTTGGGGTCTTCGTTGGTGTGTTTGGAGGGGCGGGCGAGGGGGCGGGATGCGTCTTGGGGATTGGGCATTGAGTTCCGTGGTGAGAGATAGGGACAGACGAGCATAGGGGACAGAACGGGCCTGGGCGGCGGTTGGGCGGGTGGGGGGGTGGCCCGGCTTCGAAGTGACGAAAGGGGTGCCAAGGCTTGGTGGCTCGGCGCCAAGCCGTGCCGGACGCCGCTGGTGTTCGGACGCAAAGGCACGGCTTGCCCAAAGCGTCAAGCCGTGGCACCGACTTTGGCTCCGCTCCGCGCTCCCGAAGCCGGGCCGCCTGCCCCCTATGGTTGATCACAAGGACTCGCATGGGCAAAGCAAGACCTATCGTGGCGGTGGTCGCCGGGTTTCTCGCGTATGGCGCATTCACCTACGCGGGCACACTCGCCGCGTTCTTCACGCTGGGGCCTGAGTACGAGTTTCAGCCGGGCACGTATCGCCTGTCCGCGCTGTGGATCGCGCTGGGGCTCATCCTCAATGTCGCAGGCGCACTCATCGGAGGGGCGGTCTGTCGCGGCATTGCGCGGGGGCCTCTTCCTGTGGTTTTGTTCGCACGCATCGTGCTTGCGATCAGCGTCTTCGGCAGTCTTCCGTCGCTCGTCAGGGATAGGGGCAATCACGGTCCGCGTGTCGGCGAGATCGGGTTCTTTGCAGCGAACAAGGCGACCGTGCCCCCGTGGTGGCTTACTTTCGTGTCGATCCCCGTGGGGTTTGTGGGTATCACGCTGGGAGGCCGCGCTCCGTTTCGCGGCCCTTGGCGTGAATCGGGGCAGACCCCGCCCCCGGGATTGCGGCCAACGTAAGGCTTGGTCGTGGAGGCGGGTGGCAGCAGTCGAAGCCGATCAACGGCGACAAGGGGTGCCATCGCTCGCGCCGGCTTTGCGGCGGGAGTGATGCGAACGCGCGGGTGATTCACGGCCGAGGGGCCCCCGATCCTGATCCCGCGCCCGCCGCGCGAAGCATCGCACGCGCCGGCAAGGACTCGGCCTGAAGACCGGCCGACCGACGGTGCAATAGCACGACCGGGGTGTCAGGATGCGAGGCCATCGGTCATCGTGCGATGCCTCCCCGCCACGCGAGGGTGTCAGGAAACGCATGAGTCGGCCCATCAACCGCCATCAATGTTAGGACACTAATGGGTGGCAGATTCGCGCAGCATCGTTCAGGCCGCCAGCAGAAGGCGTGCCTCCGATTCGAAGACGTCGTCGTCGGTCGCAACGGCTTCGGAACCCGAAGTGAGACGATATCGTCTTGCAATAGTATCGCGTGCATTGGCGAGAGGGACATCTGTAGACCGTCCCAGGCGGGCGAACAGCTTACGCGCGCTGGCAACATCTTCGGCCGCGCATGATACGTGCAGGCGAAGCACATCCGCCTTAATCGCGTCAATTCCATTCAACGCATTGCGTGCAGCGAGCCACTGCCGTTGACGCACGTAGGTAGCTGCCAAAGCCATGGCAAAGTACGCACGTGTGTCCGCCCATTCGCAGTAATGCTTGCCCGCCGAGAAGATTCTCAAGGCCGCGGCATAGTCACCCGACCGAAGCTCGAGCATGCCGAGCATGTGAATAGCGATCCAGTCGGCTTGCGAGCTAACCAGTTTCAGATCCGCTGGCAGTGGACATAGCCCTCGAACGGCGTCACTGCTGCCGAGTAAAAGCAGGCAGCTAATTCGGCCGCTCGATAAGTACTCGTCGTTTGGAAACTCAAGCAAATATTGTTCATATTCCGCAAGTGCGTCATGCAATCTACCCATTAATTTCAATATATGTGCAGCACCGGACCGGAACATCGCACAACCTGGAAATGCCTGTCCAGCTTTTCGATACTCTGCGAGTGCCTCTGGTAATCTCCCCATTGCTCTCAAAACCTCTGCAATGCCGCTTCTAGGTCCCAATTCGTTAGTAAATTCACTTGAGGCATGCTGATAGGCGACGAGCGCCTCAGGTAGTCTGTCCATAGTCATTAGTACATCAGCTTTACCAGACCATGCAACAACTTCACCAGGATGGTCGCGTATGGCTTCATCATAAACATGCAGGGCTTCCCCCAAGTGACCCATCAGCTTGAGTACGTCAGCTTCGCCGGTACGTGAAACCACGTTAGTACTGCCATAGGTTCTTGTGACCGATTGGTATGCCTCGAGTGCCTCCGAATAGTATCCCATAACCTTCAGGACATCCGCCGCACCATTTAGGGGAAAAGGATCATCCGGAAACTCGCTGGCGGTGCGCTGAAATGCCTCTAATGCGTCGCGCAGCCTGCCCATTTGCTTTAGGATCGTTGCCTCCAGGCAGCGAGGAACTACGTCCTTCGGCTGTTCGACAATACAACCCTGGCATACCGCAAGTGCTTCGGTGAGAAAGCCAAATGCGGCTAATTGCGTTGCGAGTTGCGTACGAGCTGTCACATCGTGCGGGTTGGCCTCGATGGCTAGACGAGTCAGGCTCAAACACTTTTCCATCGGTAGCAAATGCATGGCTTGCATGCCCAACTTCGAGAGTGTCTTTCCAAGTTGTTCTGCAGTGGAGTCCTTTCGCTGCTGTTGGATTAGTTGCCCTAGTATTCGATCAGCCTCTCGAAACTTGTGGCTCCGCCAGAGCTTCACGATCGAGCGCTGCTGGCTGGAAACTCTGGCAAGCGCCTCGTCGGCGCCCGAGTGGCTGCGCGACCTCTTTCGGCGCCCAAGGAGATCTTGTTCGTAATCAAGGGCGTCGTCCGTGGACATAGGCTCGGCTGAATAAGCATGCCGTATCGCTGCAGGTCTACAGGCGGCCATCCACCGAAGTACAACCTGACGAAGAGGATATGTGTGAGCTAGTCTCGCTCGCGTTCGGATCGTAACAAGCTGTAGAGGGTGTAGGATCTCCCATGCGACCAAATCATATTGAGCGCGATCGTGGTGTGCCTCCACGAGCCTTCGCCAATAGCCTAGGTCGCAGAGCGAGAGCCGAGCTCCCTCGCTCGCAACGGAATGGCCGATAGCAAAGCATGACCTGTCCCAAGCTTCGCGAACACGCACAATAGAGGGCTGTAGGCAGATGGTATCGTCGAGGAGCTGTTTGAGGAATGGGGTGGGAGCACCGCTAGCGAACTCAAGGGCAACGCGAACATTTACTGGAAGTGGAGCAGAGTAAAGGCGATCGCGAACAGCAGCTGCTATGTCTTTGCTTTCCAGGAGCAGCTCCAACTCAGACGCAGCCTCGCGGCGCGTGCATTCGAGCGCATTATCGTCGAGAAAAATCAGCGCCAGCGGTAGCGCCACTGCCTTCCTGCGTGCTCGCTCGAGGTGTGCGATGGCGGAGTCAACATCTTGACACTCGATCGTTTCCACGTCCGTAAACTGAGAAAGCAGCGATCTCAATCCCGACATTGTCAATCGCTCCGGCGGCGAGAGCCTGTCTGAGGATACCGCTATCCACAGCCCGTCCCGCTGGAATGCCGCCATGTCAGCTTGTCCGGAGATCGTGGCCTTCATGGAGTGAGTTCCACCGTCAGTCCGTGGGAGTGGGCGCGGTATTGCAGATCGTTCCAGCGGACCTGATCAGCATTGCGTCGAAAGCGCTTGGGGCCCCGGACAATGTTAACCGTATGCAGGTTGCACGCGCCAAATATGTGAACCTCGATGCAGTGTTCCCTCCCTGTTGTGGCATCGTGGTGCAGAAGCAGATTATGATAACCTCGACGATCTAATGGCCCAGAAATCTGGTCTGCGAGTTTTGCGACCGCCAGCATACCACGTCGTGACCATGTCGCACGGTAACCTGGCGGAAAATCCGCAAGCAAGTCAGTCTTGTGATCTTGGAAGAAGTGCACGGAGTTATCTTCTAATACTGTTGAACGACAAGCGATTGCCTGTTCACTCAGGATTAGGGCAATAGGTCCAAATGATGTCAAGCCATCGTAGGTCAAGCTCAGGGCGGCGAAGCGAATCTCCTGACCGTAGTATGGAAAGAGGAGCGCCTCCACTCGCGGCCTGACCATATCATAGTAATCTGTAGTACATGGAGATTGCGAGCCGGCAGAAATACGAGCAGCGAATGTTTGAAATAGTTTGTTAGAAGCCTTGAGTATACGCTCGGCCTCATCAAGAGAGAGTGCATTAACTGCGACGGACTGGTCGACTGCGGCTTGAAAGTCTAGCACGATGGCACGCGTGCCACGCTGTGCCGCTCTGTTGAGCGCTTCGGAATAGCGATGGTCTAAGGCGTCGACCTCCGCAGGCTGCGAGGCGGCACGCACGTTCGGGCATGCGTTGTCCATGCCACAGGCAGGGCAGATCCGAACATTGATTGGGATTTCGGAGCCGCAGCCGCTTGTGCAGAGAGTCATTCGATCCTCCAAGTTGCCAAGCATTGTACATTATAGCGGAATCTCCCCCCGCGACTCTCTCTCCCCCTCGCTCCGCGTTCGCCTTTTCCGGGCTTGCGTGTCAGCCGCCCGCTGAGCCCTCGCCCCCCGGCAGCGTCATGCTCCACGGGTTCAGGTAGCCGTCGATGTCCTCGCGGGTGATGGTGTTGCCCGCGTTGTCCTTGGTGCCGACCACGATCTCGTACGCGAGTTGCCGGACTGTCTTGCCTTCCTTGAACGCTTGCTTGGCCAGGGCCGCGGACTTGTCGTAGCCGATCACCGGCACCAGCGAGGTGCACATCGCCAGCGAGCCCTCGATGAGTTCGGCGCAGCGCTTCTCGTCGGGCCGGAGGTCCTTGAGGAGGTTGCTGTCGAACATGGCACACGCGCGGGCGAGCAGGTGGATGCTGTCCAGCAGGTTGTGCGCCATCATGGGCATGGCGACGTTCAGGTCCAGCAGCGAGCCCACGCCCCCTACCCCGCCCATCGCCACCGCCGCGTCGTTGCCGATGACCTGGCAGCAGACCATCATCATGGACTCGCAGATGACCGGATTGACCTTGCCGGGCATGATCGACGAGCCGGGCTGCACCGCGGGGATGACCAACTCGCCCAGCCCGCAGCGCGGGCCCATGCCCATCAGTCGAATGTCGTTGGCGATCTTGGTGAGGGAGACCGCGATGGTCTTGACGTGCCCGCTGGCCTCGACGTACGCGTCCTTGGCGTGTTGGGCCTCGAAGTGGTTCACCGCCTCGCGGAAATGCACGCCCGTGCGCTTGGTCAGTTCCGCGGCGACCATGCCGCCGAACTTCTCGTGGCAGTTGATGCCCGTGCCCACGGCCGTGCCGCCGAGCGCAAGTTCGCCCAGCGTGTGCAGGGCGCGATGGAGGCGCTCCTCGGCGTGCCGCATCTGGCTGGCAAAACCGGAGAACTCCTGCCCAAGCCTGATGGGAGTTGCGTCCTGAAGGTGCGTGCGGCCGATCTTGACGAGTTTGTCCCACGCCGCGGCGTGCGACTCGAGCCGCTCCGCGAGAGCGCGGACGGCGGGGAGCAGTTCGGACTGGATCATCACCGCCGCGGCGATGTGCATCGCGGTGGGGAAGGTGTCGTTGGAGGACTGCCCCATGTTGACGTGGTCGTTGGGATGAACCCCGCCCGCCTTGATGTACGCGGGGTCCTTGGAGTGGCCGATGGGCTTGTGGGCGCGGACGGCGACGAGGTTGGCGATGACCTCGTTGGCGTTCATGTTGGTGGAGGTGCCCGAGCCGGTCTGGTAGATGTCAACGGGGAAGTGCTTGGCGAGGCCGCCCATGCCAGGGAGGCCGTCCTGGATTTCCTTGCAGGCCTCGATGATGGCGGTGGCGCGGGCCCTGTCGAGGCGGTTCAGTTTGAGATTGACCGCGGCCGCGGCGGCCTTCAGCAGGCCGTAGGCCTTGAGTACCGGCTCGGGCACGGTCCGCCCGGAGACGGGGAAGTTGAGAACGGCGCGCTGGGTCGAGGCGCCGTACAGAACGTCGGCGGGGACCTCCATCTCGCCCATGGTGTCCTTTTCGAGGCGAGTGGGGGGAGAGGTGAGCGAGGGCGTCGGGGCTTCAGGGTGTCGGGGCGTCAGTGTCGCGCCGTTGTGGACCTTGCTCGGCGCGGGGCGGGGGGGCGCGGGCTTGGCGGGTTTGGAAGATTTGGAAGCGGGCTTGCGAGGCTTGGTCTTTGGCATGCGGAAGGATAAGAGGGCTCTCGCGGAGGCGCGGCGGGCGCGGAAAGGACAGGAGGAAGCGACGGGTCACACCGCGGGGCGCGGGCTTCAGCCGAGCATCATCTGGTAGAACGCCACATCCCGCCACGCCCCGTGCTTGTAGCCGCATTCACGGAAGGTGCCGATGTGGGTGAAGCCGAGTTTCTCGTGGAGGCGGATGGAGGGCTCGTTGGGGAGCGCGATGCCGCCGATGGCGGTGTGAAAGCCGCGCGTGCGGCAGTCGTCGAGGAGGGCGGAGTAGAGCGCGCGGCCGACGCCGCGGCGGTGGAGGTCGAGCAGAATGTAGATGCCGACCTCGGCGGTCTTCGCGTACGCCTCGCGCTCGCGCCAGCGGTAGGCCTTGGCGAAACCGGCGAAGCGACCGTCGAGTTCGGCGACGAGTTGGGGGTAGGTGTCGCGGGACTGGAGCCACGCGGCGGTGAGTTCGTCGGCTGTGACGGGGGTGGTGCCGAAGTGGATGGTGGTGTTGGCGATGAAGTGGTTGGTGAGCGCCGCGATGGCGGGGAAGTCGGAGACGGTGGCGGGGCGGATGAGCGGGGCGGGCATGGGAAAGGGTACCAAAGCGCCAAACGGCAAACTGCCAAATGGCCAAGTCGGACCACGGGCGAATGGCTCGCTCCTATGTGGCCATTTGGAAATTTGCTATTTGGCCCTTTGGACCATCGCCACCAGCCGCGACAGCCCAGCCTCCAGATTGTCCCGCGGCGGCCCATACGAGAAGCGGACGAAGGTGGAGAGGGCAGACGCACCGGTGCGTGTCTTGCCGGGGTTTACGTCGAAGAACTGGCCGGGGACGGTGAGGGTGCGGTTCTTGAAACCCTCGCGCATGAACTTCTCGCCGGTGTTCAGGCTCGCCGGAAGTTGCGACACATCACCCCACGCATAAAACGTCCCTTCCGGCTCCAGCGGAAACTGGACGCCGACTTCCTTGAGCATTCGCACCGTGAGGTCGCGCTTGATCTTGAACTGCGTGCGGACGGCGCCGGTCTCCTGGTCCGCGCGGGCGGGCTTGAGCACCTCAATGCCCAGGCGCTGGACGGGGCGCGAGGCCCCGCCGTCGAGAAACGACCCCGCGGCGGTGAGCGTGCGGATGATCGCGCGCGGGGCGACGATCCATCCGGAGCGCCAGCCGGGGTAGCGGAAGCACTTGGTGAGACCGTCCACGAGGACGACGGGGTCTTCGTTGACGTCGTCGATGTGCGCGGCCGCGGAGGCGGGGCCGGGGTGATCGGGCAGGTACGTGTAGTGCGAGTAGAACTCGTCGAGGATGAGGGTGGTGCGATGGGTGCGGGTGACATTGACCCACGCGGCCAACTCCGCCCCGCGCAGCACCACGCCGGTGGGGTTGCAGGGGTTGGAGATGAGGAGCGCCCCAAGGCGATCGCGCTGGACTCGCACGGCGAGGTCGGCCGGGTCGATGCGGAAGCGCGACTCGGGCGTCAGGTGGATGTGCACCGGCTCGATGCGGGTGAATGTGTTGAGCATGTCCTCGTACGCGGTGTAGTCGGGCGTGAAGTACGCCAGCCGCACTCGGTCAAGGGCCGCGGCCAGACGGGTGAGCGCGGCCCGCCCGCCGGGCGCGACGCAGACATTCTCGATGGTGTACTGACTGGCCTTCCCGGCGCGATACAGCCGGTTGTAGTGGTCGGCGATGGCCTGGCGGTATTCCGGAATTCCCTCGACCGGTCCGTACGCGTGGTCCGCGGGGTTGATGTCGAAGTGGGCGATGCGGTGCGGCGCGCCGTCCAGGTGGCCGACCTCGGGCTGGCCCTGGCCGAGGTTCGACCAGTTCGGGTCGCCCATGACCCACCCGGCTTTCATGGCCTCGTTGTTGACGTGGATGACGCCCATGAAGGGGAGATCGCGAAAGGTCGTGGGGGCCGGCATGGGGCGAGGGTAGGCGAATTGGAGCCTCTGATCTAACCTCTCGCCGTGGCATGATCTCCCGCGTGGACGCGTGATCCGCATGGATGCGCGCGGTGCGTTCGCCGTGTGAGCGGCCTATCACCGCGGCGTCTCAGGCGGCTTTCAGGCTCAGGCTTCTCTT
>CAJPFG010000003.1 GCA_905339235.1 Phycisphaerales bacterium | reverse complement strand
GGGTGGTGTTGTGGAGGGCGGCGACCTGGCGGAGCGAGATGGCCGGATCGCTGACGTCGGCGATGACCTTGTCGGCGAGGTCGGGGGCGGGTTGAAAGGTGGTGAACGACATTGCGAACCTAGAGTACGGTATATGGGCGGCTTGCGTCAATAGGTTTTTGATAGGGAATGTGAAAATTGGTCGTAAGTGGTTGTGGAATCCGGACTTTCGAAACTTGCTCGGGGGCGAGGGAGCAGCGCGGCCGCGTGCCGGGAGCATGGGTCAGAATAATCTCTCGATCTGACTAGAGATCCGTCACATCGGCGGGCTCTCGGATGCCCAGAGTCCGGAATGCTGGCATTCCTCGAAACCCGTGGCACACTCTCCGGAGGACCCATCCGGAGTTCAAGATGATTCTGCGCAATGGCTGGGGGCGATTCGGTTCGATCAAACCGCACTCCGCGATCGGGGCATGCGCGGCCGCGAGATGCCGGATGCTTCTGGTGAGCCTGTGTGCGATCGTGGGAATGGTCCCGGTGGCCGAGGCGCAGAGTTTTCAACTGGTGGGCCTCCCGCCGGGGACGATCGTGTCCACGTCCAGAGGCATCTCGTATGACGGGTCGGTCGTCTCGGGGACCTCGCACTTTCAGTCCACCCCGCTCCCGGTGCCATACTACGGGCCCGGTTGGTACTGGACGCCGCAGGGCGGGCGGGTGGACCTCGCCGGCCCGGGCTTCATGGGCAACACCGGCTCGTACGGCGTGAGCGGCGATGGAAACATGCTGGTGGGCGAAACCGGCGCGGCCCTGCTGGACTCGCCCGCGCAGGCGTACCGGTACGACCGGACGACGGGGCAGGCGCAGTTGCTGGGGTACAACGCGGGGTACGGGCGCTCGCGGGCCGTCGCGGCGAGCGCGGACGGGAGCGTGGCGGCGGGGTTCAGTTTCGAGAACGAGGGCATGACGTTCACCCAGGCCTTCCGCTGGACGGAGGCGGGCGGCTTCCAGAACCTGGGGTTCACGCGCCCCACCCACGGGCACAGCGAATCGACGGCGGTGAGCGCGGACGGGGCGACGGTGGTGGGCTACAGCCTGGGGCTGGAGGGCTCGGACGCGTTCGCCTGGACGCCGACAACGGGGATGACCATCCTGCCCGCGCTGCCGGGCTCGATCAGCAACATCGCGCTGGGGATGAACTCGGACGCGAGCCTTATCGTGGGGCTCTCGGGTGCAACAAGCCGGGCGGTCATGTGGCAAGGCGGCTCGATCATCGATCTTGGTCTGGCCACGGGCTTTCCGCGCAGCCGAGCCGTCGCCGTCAGTGACGATGGATCAGTAGTGGTCGGGCAGGTGGATGGCGGCCTGACGAATCCAACCGCAGCAATTTGGACCGCTGACTTCGGTTGGCGGCCGCTCCGGCAGTACCTCGTTTCGATCGGAGTCAGCATTCCGGATGGAATCAATCTCTCCGGATTGACAGGCGTTTCGCGGGACGGACGGACGATCATCGGGTACACGTCGGTGTTGGGGAAGACGCAGCAGGGCTTCATCGCGACCATCCCCGCGCCGGCGGGACTCGCGGTGCTGCTCTGCCCGCTGACGGCTTCTCTTCGCCGCCCTCGTCGTGGCGGTGGTTGTTCCACGGTGTAAAGCAAGGAGTGTCACATGAAACGAGCGTACTCGTGCGGTGTCGTTTCGGCGTTGGCGCTGACGTTATCGGCCGCGGCTCAGGAGCGGGTGATTCCCCAGAACCAGACCTGGCAAACGCCGATCTGGGAAGAATACGACGAGAAGTTCGTGCCGATGGTGATCGTGTGGTGGTATGCGGAGCACGCGGAGTGGCAGGGCTATCGCTGCATGCCGACGGGCGCTCTGGCCGCGGAACACGTGGCGTATGTGCTTGCCGATGCGACCTGGATCAACACTGATGGCAGCAACGTGATGATCACGCTGCCGCAGATCGGGCACAATTACCCGGCATTCGTCCCGAGGGGAGCCCGGTGAACGGAATATCGGGTCCTATCTGCATGGCGCTGCCCAGGGGCGGGGGGGGAAAGGCCTCCGCGTTGGCGCGCGGAGGCCTGTGAGCGGATGTCCGGCATGATGTGAGCCGTCCTCTTCGGTTTTCAACGGGGCGTGAGACAGGGGTGGCCGGCTCCGGAAAGAACAGCGCGAGAGGTTGGGCGGTCGCGTCAGCGGCCCGTGGCGCTCCAGGTGGAATAGGCGAGGAACGCTGCGTAAGTCGCGATCAGAAACACACCCTCCAGCCGCGAGACGGTGCGGCCGCCGGTGCGGCTGATGGGAACCAGGATGATGGCCAGTCCGCCCATCACGATGAGCGGGGCGATGAATGTGCCGTCCATCATGGGCGGCGCGATCAGGCCGGTGATGCCGAAGATGGCGCCCGCGTTGAAGAGGCACGAGCCGATGGCGTTTCCCATCGCGAGGTCGGTCTGTCCCTGGCGGGCCGCCATCAGGCCCGTCACCAGTTCGGGGAGTGTGGTGCCGATCGACACAACCGTCACGCCGACGACGGCGGTGGGCACGCCCCAGGCGATCGCAAAGGCCACGGCCGCGTCGCTCGTGAATGAACCGCCCACGGAGAGCAGCGCCAGCCCGCCGACGAAGCAGGTGCCGATGAGGAACCACCCCAAGGGCGGCTTGGGGTGGGTGGGGTCTTCGCCGAGCGTGTCGGCGGCGGCGGGGGAGGCTGATTTCTCCGTTGTGCGCAACGCGGCCATGATCGTCCACACGCTGTACCCGCCGAACACGGCCAGCATCAGGCCCATCTCCCAGCGCTGGAACCCCGCGGTGATCCCGAGCAGGGCCATGAATGCGAGGATGATGAGGTTCAGCCAGATCTCGACGCGGATGAGGCGCTCCTGAACGAGCAGAGGCCGCACGAGCGAGGCCGCGCCGAGAACGAGCGACATGTTGCAGATGTTCGCGCCGACGACGTTTCCCAGCGCGAGGGCGCCGCGTCCGCGGAGGGCGGACACGAGGTTGAGCGCGAGTTCGGGGGCGGAGGTTCCCCAGGCGACCAGGGTGAGCCCGACGATGAGCGGGGCGACGCGCAGGCGGCGTGCGGTGTCTACGGAGGCCGCGACCAGCAGTTTCCCGCCGACCAGCAGCATGAAGAGGCCGCCGGCGAACCAGAGGGAGATGGGCAGCATACGGACGGGAGTCTACAAGGCCTCGGCGCGCGGCAGTGCCGAAACGACGTGGCGGAATGTCGGGCGGGGGCTTGGTCGGGTGAGTACGCTTGCGAAGAACCCAGGAGAACGTCGCGCATGGATTGCCGAATCGCGCTGCCCGTGATACAAGATGCGGGAATCCGGACGCCCGCGGATCACAAGGAAAAATGCGCCGTTTTCGGCGTCTGGGGCGATGCGCACGGGGCGCGGCTCGCCTATCTGGGGCTGTACGCCCAGCAGCACCGAGGGCAGGAATCCAGCGGCATCGCCGTGAGCGACGGGGCGGTGCTGCACGCGCACACCGGCATGGGCCTTGTGCCTGAGGTCTTCGACGCGGAGACGCTGGAGAAGATCGACGTGAAGGGCGGGCGTGGGGCGATCGGGCACAACCGGTACTCGACGGCGGGGGGTTCGGTGTCGTGCAATGCGCAGCCGCTGCTGGAGTCGTACATCGGGGGGCAGGTCGCGGTCTCGCACAACGGGAACCTGATCAACTGCACGGCGCTCCGCCGGCGCTTTGAGGAAGCCGGGCACCTGTTCCATACCACGAGCGACACGGAAGTGATCGTGCACCTGCTGGCATCGCCAGCGCAGCAGAAGAGCCCCGACCCGCTCATGGCGACGCTGCGGCACTTGCAGGGTGCGTTCTCGCTGGTTTTTCTTTTCCCCGACCGCATCGAGGCGGCCCGCGACCCCTGGGGCTGGCGGCCGCTGTCCATCGGCAGACTCCCGAGGGGCCAGTTCGTGGTCGCGAGCGAGACGGTGGCGTTGGACGTGATCGGCGCGCGGTTCGTCCGCGACGTGCTGCCGGGCGAGATCGTCACGATCTCCGATCGCGGGCTGGAGAGCCGGCGGTTTGCGGAGGTTGCCGAGCGCACGGCGCTGTGCGCGTTCGAGCACGTCTACTTTGCGCATCCGGCGAGCAACGTCTTCGGCCAGAACGTGGAACTCGCCCGCGAGAAGATGGGCGAGGCACTATCGCGGGAGGCGCCGCCGCCCAAGAGCGTTGATTTCATCGTGCCGATGCCCGACAGCGGGAGGTCGGCGGCGCTGGGATTTGCGCGGGCGTGCGGCGTGCAGTATCGCGAGGCGATCGTGCCGAACCGGTATGTCGGGCGCACGTTCATCAAGCCGACGCAGACGGAGCGCACGGCGGCGGTGCGATTGAAACTCAACATCATCGACGAACTGGTGCGGGGCAAGCGGCTGCTGATCGTGGACGACTCGATCGTTCGCGGGACGACGACGAAGGCGAAGATGGACCAGTTGAGGGCGGCGGGCGCGAAGGAGATTCACCTGCGGATCAGTTGCCCGCCGATACGCAATCCGTGCTATTTCGGAGTGGACTTCGCGGAGCGGAGCCAGTTGATCGCGACGGGCAAGACGGTGGATCAGATCCGCGAGTACCTGGGCGTGGACAGCCTGCACTATCTGTCGCTGGAGGGCCTGCTCTCGTGCATGAACGAGCCGGCCCGGAACTACTGCACGGCCTGCTGGTCGGGCGAATACCGGCTGGACCCGGACCACCCCGAGGGCGAGTACGTGATCGAGCCGGAGCAGATGAAGATGTTCGGGTAGGAGCACTGAGCGCCGCCTTATGTGGCCAGTACCAAAGGAACTGGATGACCGAGGGGTTTGGCGGCGCGTACCTATCCGGTGGTACCACCACTATTTTCCGGCGGGTCCCTTGTTCTGGTCGATTCCGCCGCGCATGCGCTGGCCAAACGCGATAATCAACATTGGCATGGACGTCGGCTACTTGACGTTCCTGGTGGTGTGGATCGTTCGCCCTGCCAATGACTGGGCCATGTTCGCGTTTCTCTCGCTCTTCGCAATCAGTTGGCTGTTCAAGAGATTCGTCATTCGAGGCCAGTTCGATCTGATCTCGATGGATCCACGGAAGTACATCAAGCACGGGCATTGCGTGGGCTGCGGATACGACCTGAACGGGCTTCGCCCGGAGCCGGACGGCTGCACGGTCTGCCCCGAATGCGGCGCGGCGTGGAGTTTCGGCGGCGCGTCCTGACTCATTCCCAGCCTGCGAAGCAGTCGAGAGTGACTTGCCGCGGGTTCGCTCGAAGACTCGCTCACCCGTGGCAAATCTCTGTTGCCCGCTGCGCGGGCTGGCCCCGGCTCGCCGCACACCGGCGATACGGCAAGCGCGAGGCCGGGATGCTCCCGATGCGAGGTATCATCCCGTGAATGCCCGAACTCGTCTCACTCACCCTCGCGCACTCCGGTGATCCGGACGATGCGTTCATGTGGTGGCCGATTACGGGGAAGGTGAATCCCGCGGTGACGGCTCACGGTCCCGGCTTCTCGGCGTTCAGCGTCTCCGCTCACAGGGCGATTGCGACCGGCCGCTTCCTCTTCATCCCGATTCCCGGCGACATCGCCGAGTTCAACCGCCTGGCCGCGGGCGTCGCGCCGTATGACATCACCGCCCTGTCCGTCCGCGCCTACGCCGATGTCTCTGATCGCTACGTGATCACGGCCTGCGGGTCGTCGTTCGGCGAGGGGTACGGGCCCAAGGTGGTGACGCGGGTGAACTCGAGCGTGAGGTGCGAAGGCTGCCTGGCGCGGCCGGACGTGCGGATCGCGGTCCCGGGCCTTCGCACCAGCGCGTTCCTCACGCTGGGCCTGATGCTGGGCGCCGACGTGGCGCGCCGGCCGGGAAAGTACGTTGAACTTCCGTTCGATCGAATCATCCCCGCCGTGGTGAAGGGCGAGGTGGATGCCGGGCTGGTCATTCACGAGGGACAGGTGATGTTTGGCGAGGCCGGGCTGCGCGAAGTGGTTGACCTGGGCGCGTGGTGGCAGGAGACGCGCGGCGTGCCACTGCCGCTGGGGATCAACGCGGTGAAGCGAGATCTCGACGCGAGGTTTGGTTCGGGAACCGTCGCCGCGGTCTCGCGACTGCTGCGTGCTTCGCTCGACCATGCGCTGACCAATCGCGACGAGAGCGTGGAGTACACGATGCCGTACGCGCGGCTGAACGCGAAGAACGCGGGGCTTCCCGAGCCCTCACGCGAGATCGTGGAGAAGTATCTCGACATGTACGTCACGCCGCTGACGGTGGACATGGGCGAGGTGGGACGGCGCGCGATATCGAGGTTGTTCGAGGATGGCGCCGCGGCGGGGTTGTGCCCGCGGGTCGAACGGTTGGATGTGGTCTGACCGGGCTCGCGTCGTGCGTCTGGCGGCTCTTCCCTACACTGCCCCATGAACCTGATCCGTCTTGAGACCGGCGTGGGCATTCAGACGCGTGAGAACGTGCTGCCGATTCCGTACATTCTCGGAATCGGCATGAACTACGCCGCGCACGCGAAGGAGCAGGGCAAGGGCGTACCGGAGCGGCCGATGGTGTTCACGAAGAACCCGTACAGCGTGGTGCTGTCGGGCGAGGACATCGTGATTCCGAGGGTGTGCCGGGACCGGCCGCAGGTGGATTTCGAGGCGGAGTTGGGCGTGGTGATCGGCCGGCGGCGCGACGGCAGGCTGGTGCGCGACGTTTCGAAAGACGAGGCGCTGACGTGCGTGCTGGGGTATGTCGCGGCCAATGACGTTTCGGCGCGGTGGTGGCAGAAGGAGGGGTCCGGGGGGCAGTTCTGCCGGGGGAAGTCGTTCGATACGTTCTGCCCGATCGGTCCGTGGGTGGTTCCGGCGGCGGAGGTTCCGAATCCGAACGCCCTTCGGATTCGCAGCCGCGTCAACGGCGTGACGATGCAGGACGCGAACACGAGCGACATGATCTTCGATGTGGCGACGCTGGTGAGCGAACTCTCGCAAGGGAGCACGCTGCCGCCGGGCACGCTGATCGTGACGGGTACGCCCAGCGGCGTGGGCATGGCGAGAACGCCGCCGGAGTTTCTGAAGGATGGGGACGTGGTGGAGGTGGAGATCGAGCGGGTGGGGGTGATCCGGAATAGGGTGCGGGAGGAGTAGGGGAGAACGGTGTCGAAACAGGCGGAGAACTCCGACGACCTGATTGCCGAGAACCGAAAGGCGCGGCACGACTATGTCATCGGCGAAACGCTCGAGGTGGGGATGATCCTGCGCGGGTCGGAGGTCAAGAGCGTGCGGGACGGGAAGGTGTCGCTGGGCGAAGGGTGGATCCTTGCGAAGGAGGAGCCGCTCGAGTTGTCGCTGATGAACGTGAACATCGGGGAGTTTGGGCCGGCGGGGGCGCTGGGTCACAAGCCCACGCGCCCGCGGGGGCTGCTCGCGAAGAAGCGCGAGATCCACAAACTGGCGAAGGCGATGGCGGTGAAGGGCGCGACGATCGTGCCGCTGAAGATGTACTTCAAGAACGGGTACGCGAAACTGCTGGTGGGGATCGCCAAGGGCAAGGCCGCGCACGACAAGCGCGAGGCGATCCAGAAGCGCGAGGCGAAGCGGGATATGGATCGGGCGATGAGCCGGCGGCGCTGACGATCATGCCAGAGGCGGTTGCTTCACCAGCGGCTCCAGTTGCCGAATCAACTCCGGCACGTGAACCGTCGCTACCCGCCATATCAACTGATCCTCCACCAAGTCGTATTCGTGCGCGATCCGATGGCGCTGCCCGGCGATCTTGGGCCACGGTAAGGCCGGATTGGCATCTCGGAAGGCCCTGGAGACCTTGCGCGACGCCTCGCCGATGATCTCCACGGATCGTTTCCACCGCCCGCCGAAGGAGCACTTCTGACTGGTATTGCTCGAACGTCTTGCCCGCCGTGAAGCCGGCGACTTCTCTCGCGGCCATCAGCATGTCGAACAGGTACGCGTCATCGCTCTTGGCTGGCCTACGCGGCATGCACGATCCTGCGTGTTGAATAGATTGACTCGCGCAGGAACGGGTTGCGGATTGCCCGATCCGGGACGATGTCCACGTGCCGGCCGAACGTCCGCGAAAGTTCGTCTCGCATGGCGGCGTAGTCGTCGAAGTCCCACACCACCCCCGGTTCGTATGAGACGAGAACGTCGATGTCGCTGTCCGGGCCGAAGTCGGGGCGCAGCACGGATCCAAAGAGCGACAACTCTCGGATCCTCCACCGCCGGCAGAACGCTGCGATCTGTTCCACAGGAATTTGGATCGCCGGAGGTCTCATGGCTCGGGAATCATACCCGGCGCGCCCGTCAATCCGCCGCGCTGGCCTTTTCGGCCAGGATCACCAACTTGTTGTCCGCCATCTTGAGGAAACCGCCCTCGACGTGGTACGTAGAGGTGCCGCCCTGGCCCTTGGTGGTGTCGGCGAAGTCCAGGCGGATGTCACCCTTTCCGAGGCGCGCGAGGATCGGGGCGCGGCCGGGGAGGAAGCCGATCTGGCCATCCCACGCGGGGACGTTGGCGTAGACCACCTGCCCGCTGACGAGGGAGGCGTTGGGCGTGACGACGGTGCACTCGAAGGACTTGGCCATGGGGCGGATAGTACGCGGGTGACGCGCGGTTTTCACCAGGGGGCCAGGCGCGGTAGGCTGTGGCGATGAGGAGGCCGCGGCCTGTTCTCACGCTCCTGCTTCTCGCCACGCTCGTCGCGGCGGCGGTGGTCATTCGCCTGGCGGTGGGGCGCGGAACCGCCGAGAACCCGGGTCTCACGTGGGGCTTCGAGCACCTGGATTTGCGGACGGTGCGGGTGCTGTCGGGGGCGATCGTGGGCGTGTGCCTGGCGGTGGCGGGCGTGTTCCTGCAGTCGCTGCTGCGGAATCCGCTCGCGTCGCCGGACATCGTGGGGCTGGCGTCGGGCTCGGGGTTTGGGGTGATGGTGGCGGCGTTCATCGGGTACAAGATGGGGCTGGGGCTGGCGGCGACGGAGGCCGTGGGGTTGGGGACGAGCGGGGCAGCGCTCGCGGGATCGTTCGCGGCGCTGGTGTGCGTGTGGGTGTTGAGTCGGCGGAAGGGATTGCTCGATCCGATCGCGCTGGTGCTCGTGGGTGTGGCGGTGAGCATCGTGGCGAGCGCGGGGACGAAACTCGTGCAGGGGTTATTGCCGGATCAGGGGGCGAGCGTCGGGAGGAAACTTCTCGGGGCGATCCGCGAGGAGACGCCGGAGCGCGAGTTGTGGTGGACGGGCGCGGTGGCGCTGGTGGGGGTGGCGGTGGGCGTGGCGTGCGGGCGGGCGATGGACGCGGCGGCGCTGGGGGATGATGAGGCGCGGAGCGTGGGTGTGCCGGTGCGGGCGCTGCGGATCGTGCTGTTTCTGGGGTCGGGGGTGCTGACGGCGGCGTCGGTGGTGCTGGCGGGGCCGGTGGGGTTTGTGGGGCTGGTGTGCCCGCATGTGGTGCGGATGCTCGCGGGGCCGGGACATCGCGTGCTGGTGGTTGGCGGGGCGCTGGCGGGGGTGGTGCTGGTGATCGGGTGCGATGTGCTGGTGCGGATGATCGATGTGGGGACGGGGCAGTTGCCGATTGGCGTGCTCACGAGTTTGGTGGGCGGGCCGGTGTTGATCGGGTTGTTGAGGCGGGAGCGGAGGGGGCTGGGGTGAGCCGGGCGGGGAGATGGAAGCCACCGATCGTTCCAGTTCAGAAGGCAGACACCAAAAACCAGAATTCAGAATTCAGAATTCAGAATTCAGAATTCAGAATTCAGAATTCAGAATTCAGAATTCAGAATTCAGAATTCAGAATTCAGAATTCAGATTTCAGATTTCAGATTTCAGATTTCAGATTTCAGACTTCAGACTTCAGACTTCAGACTTCAGAACCTTAACCTCAAACTGACCTGACCCACGTTCCGTTGACAGAAACTCATGCAACCAGACGGGCTTCGAACTGGACGGGACTGAGATAGCCGAGCGCCGCGTGGAGGCGCTTTCGATTGTAGAACATCTCGATGTACTCGAAGACCGCCACGCGGGCCTCTTCCTTGGTCGCGAACCTCCGGTGATTGACCATCTCGGCCTTGAGCTTGCCCCAGAACGACTCGATCATCGCGTTGTCGTAGCAGTTGCCGGCGCGGCTCATGCTCATCTCGATCCCCGCCTCGCGGAGCCGGTCGCGGTAGCCACCGCTGGCGTACTGGCAGCCCCGGTCGGAGTGGTGCAGCAGCCCGGAAGAGGGGGAGGGCTTACGGGAAAGAAGAGCCGCGTCGAAGGCCGCCTCGACCAGCTCGGTGGCCAGGGTGTCCTTCATGCTCCACCCGATGATCCTGCGGCTGCACAGGTCCATCACGCCCGCGAGGTACAGGAAGCCTTCGGCGGTCTCGATGTAGGTGATGTCCGCGGCCCACACCTTGTCCAGGGCGTCGGCCGCGGCGAAGTTCTGATCCAGCGTGTTGGGCGCGATGGGGCTGTCGTGGCGTGAGTCGGTGGTCTTCACCCGGAACTTCCGGGCGACTTTCGAGCGGATTCCCATGCGGCGCATGAGCGCGGCCACCGTCTTGCGGTCGGCGCGATGAGATCGGGCGCGGAGCTCGCGCGTGATCTTGATGCTGCCGTAGATGCCGTCGACCTCGCGGTGCACGGCGAGGATCTGCCCGGAGAGTTCGCGGGCCCGGGCCGCGCGCGGGCTCTCGGGGCGGGAGAGCCAGGCGTAGAAGCCCTGACGGGAGACGGAGAAGACGGCGCACATAACGCCGACGTCGAAGGCGGCGCGGTGGCCCTTGATGAAGGCGAACTTCACAGGTGCTCCTTCGCGAAGTAGGCCGTCGCTTTTTTTAGGATGTCGCGCTCCATCCGGAGCCGGGCGCACTCCTTCTCCAGCTCGCGGACCCGCTGCTCGAGGGGAAGATCAGCCGGGACGGTCGAGACCGTCGAGCGGGACCTGGCCGCCACGACCCACTCCCGCAGCGTGTGGTAGTTGACGCCCAGCCGCTTGGCGACCGAGCTGATCGTGTGGCGCTGGACGATCACCTGCTCGACGGCGCCCTGCTTGAACTCGTCGGAATAGACCTTCGGCATCGTGACACTCCATGGCTCGGGCTGTTGTAGCCCGGCGGGATTGTGTCAACGAAACGCGGGCAGGGTCAAACCTCAAACCTCAAACTTCAAACCTCAAACCTCAAACTTCAAACTTCAAACTTCAAACTCCAAACTTCGGACTTCGGACTTCGGACTACTGACTTCAGACTTGGCTCGGGCTCAGGTTGCTGATCGCCTGGTGAGATTGGAGAGACGCTGGACGGCCTGATCGATGGTGTCGCGCTTTTTGCAGAATGCGAAGCGGGCGAGGGCGCGGCCGTGGGTTGGGTCGGCGTAGAAGACGCTGGGCGGGATGGCCGCGACGCCGATGTTGGCGGTGAGGTGGGTGCAGAAGGCGCGGTCGTCGGGGAAGCCCAGGGCGCTGTGGTCGGCCATGAGGAAGTACGTCGCGTGCGAGGGGAAGACGGTGAGGCCGGCGCGGCGGAGGGCGTCGGTCAGGAGGTCGCGGTTGGCGGCGAAGAGGGTGCGGAGGTCGGCGGCGTAGGAGCCGGGGTTGCGGAGGGCCGCGGCCGCGCCGTGCTGGAGGGGAGTGGCGGCGCAGAAGGTGAGGAACTGGTGGGCGGCGCGGACAGCGGCGGAGAGGGGCTCGGGGGCGATGGCCCAGCCGACCTTCCAGCCGGTGAGGCTGAAGGTTTTGCCGAGGCTGCTGAGCGTGATGGTGCGCTCCCACATGCCGGGGAGCGTGGCGATGGAGATGTGGGGGAGGCGCGGCTCGTAGGTGAGGTGCTCGTAGACCTCGTCGGTGATGACGATGGCGTTGTGCTGCTGCGCGAGGGTTGCGATGAGGGTGAGTTCGTCGCG
Source organism: Phycisphaerales bacterium (assembly GCA_905339235.1). Taxonomy (GTDB): domain Bacteria; phylum Planctomycetota; class Phycisphaerae; order Phycisphaerales; family UBA1924; genus RI-211. The sequence goes on along the minus strand of CAJPFG010000003.1, from coordinate 278,441 downwards.
CGTGAAGACCTTGCCGGTGGGGTTGTGGGGCGTGTTCACCACAATGGCGCGGGTGCGCGGGGTGATGGCGGCACGGAGTTCGGACTCGTCGAAGGAGAAGGCGGCGTCGGGCGCGGCGGGGTTGCGCGGCGGGTGGAGAGTGACGAAGCGCGGGGTGGCGGCGGCCATGGCCGCGGCGGTGACGTAGAAGTCGAAGAAGGGCTCGAAGACGACCAGTTCATCGCCGGGGTTGAGCAGACCGAGGATGGCGGCGACGATGCCCTCGGAGCAGCCGGAGGTGACGGTGATGTGGGCGTCGGGGTCGATGGCGGGGCGGCCGTCGCGCTCCCAGGCCACGGCGATGGCCTGGTTGAGTGGCGGGACGCCGATCATGCGGCCGTACTGGGCGTGCCCGGCGTTGATGGCGTGGATGGCGCCGTCCTTGGCCGCGGCGGGGCCGTCGAAGTCGGGGAAGCCCTGGGAGAGGTTGACGGCGCCGTGCTTGTTGGAGAGGGCGGTCATTTCGGCGAAGATGGAGCCGCCGAAGGGACGGAAGCGGTGGGAGACGAGGGACATGGGGGAGGGTACGTCAAATGGCCAAATGGCAAATGGCCAAATGGCCAAAGCCGGAACAGGCGAACGCGGAGGGGAGGAGCGGAGGACGCGGAGTGGACTCAGGGGTTTGATTCAACCCGCGCGAGCTTGCCACATTTCTGGGCACGGCGCGCCGACGGCCAGGCCGGTGAGCGAGTATCCGCACTTCGGGCATGGGTTCAGGGTCGCCCGGTTTTGCCGGTGCGAGCGCCACAGCAGCGCCGTCGGCAGTGCGAGCAGCACGGTCGGGCACCACAGCGGGATGACGAGTTGGTGGCCGTTGGGCCTCCACGGCAGGCGGGCGAGCTGAAAGCGCCAATAGAAAGGATGCTTTCTGACGTGGAGTTGCGATCGCCGTTGACCGAGCGGCCCACCGAGCTCCCAGCGGGCGGAGATGCATCCGGAGGCGAGTTGAACGCTGCGATTGTCGTCGTTGCCCCATCCGACGAATGCGGTGTATCGCGCGGTGAAGGCGTACGCGGCGAGCACGACAGCGAGGGAGATGGTGCAGGTCCACCGCAGATTGCCCATCGCTACTTCACGGTTCACGATACGCCAGGAACGACTCGGCTCTTCGCCCGCAGGGCGCGCGGGTGCCCAGAGGCGTGCGCCCTTCGGGTGGGGAGGGGAGAGGGTCGTTGCGGGAGGGGCAACCCGCGCAAGTTCAGCCCGTCCGTGAAAAACGCCCGCTGGCACGGCGTCCGCACGGATGGGTGTTGCGGGGGTCTGACTTCACGCAGTTTCTGCGGGAAGAAAGACAGTTTTTGTGCCCACGATAGGAGCAATCGTTGGCACGATCGGAGCTATCGTGCCCAGGATCGGGGCGATCCTTGGCACGTTTGGAGCGATCGTGCCCAGGATCGGTGTGATCGTTGGCACGGGAGGATCGATCGTGGGGAGGTTCGGCGCAAACTCGGCCGAGTCTGGACTGGAGTGGTCGTAGTTTGGAGCGAACCCGCGTGTCGGACGAATCCATGGCGACGCGCCCCGAACTCGCTTTTTTCACCTGGGGCGTGGCGATGCATGCCGCAACTGTTGCCAACCGCGGCCTGTAGACTTCTACGTGCGAATCAGGCCAATTTGGGTCGTGCCCGTGGTGACTGTCGCCGTGGCGTGGACCGCGGTCTGGTGGTTCCTCGACTCGATCCAATACGGTAACGCGTCGTCACTTCATCGGGCTGTGATGAGGAACGACGTCGAGCGGGTCAAGAGGCTCGTCGGTACCGGCGCGGACGCCAGTGTCCGCATGCATGCCGGGCTTTTTCCCCACACCTGGGGCGCAACGCCGCTGCATCTCGCGGCCCGAGACAACCGTGTCGAGATCGTTGAGGTGTTGCTTCGCGCGGGTGCCGACAAGAACGCGGAAGACGAGCTTGGGTTTACCCCGCTGCACGCATCGCTTTGGGCCGGAGCGGATGGCGCGGCCGGAGCTTTGGTTCGCGCGGGTGCCGAACTTCGCTCCCCGCCACGCGAAGGACGGGCGGCTTACGCGCTAGAAAACTGCGGGCAGCCGCTCCGGACCGCCCTGTCTCATGCCTCTATCGTCACGGTAGAAGCGCTCCTGGGCGCTGGCGCGGACTTACAGATGGATGTCGGGGATGAGGCCATGGCCTACGCGGATGGACCGGATTTGCTGGCCAAGCTCCGCGTGCTGTTTGACCGGGGCTTTTCCGTCGACGTCAAATCGGACAGAGGAGAGCAACCGCTGCACGTGGCGGTGGGCAACAAGGACACCGAAGCGTTGGCTTTTCTCCTGGACCATGGCGCCGACATCGAGGCGAGGGGTGGCGATTACGAGTTCCCCCCGTTGCTTCTCGCGGCAGAACTGGGCTGGAATGATGGGATTACAGCACTTCTCGAGCGTGGAGCTGATCCGAAGGCTCGCACCGCTGACTTCGGGTCGCTCTTGTACGTGGCCGCGTTTTCTGGAAAGCGGGAGACCGTGCGGTTGCTGCTCTCCATGAATCTCGGGATAGATGTCCAAGCCGGGCGAGCATCGGACCTGGCAACTCCCCTGCACTTTGCCTATTGGAATAACGATTCGGAGATGGCGGAACTTCTCATCAAGGCGGGCGCGGATCCCACCGCGCGCACGACCGACGGGCGGCTCCCGGTCGACTTTCGAAAGTAGACGGACGGGACTGCCTCAAGGCCTGAAACCCACGGAGAACTTCACACCTCCACCACCCGCTCCCCCGCGATTGCGAACACGCGGTCACCGGGCTTGGGGCGGAGGGTGGAGCCGGCGGAGAAGGTGCTGAAGGCGGGGAGGATGGCGAGGTCGGGGCCGATGAGGAACGCGGGGAGTTTGAGGGGGAAGCGGCCGCCGGGGAGTTTGATGGCGGGGTGGAGATGGCCGCCGAAGACGTAGCGGTGGCGGACGGGGACGGGATCGTGGGTGAAGGTGAACGGGCCTTCGTCGAGGCGCTCGGGGGCGATGGTGAAGCGCCAGGTGTTGGCGAGGGATTCGAGTTTGCGGTCGTGGTTGCCGGGGACGACGGTGATGTCGATGGAATGGCGCTCGCGCCAGGCCGCGACGCGGTCGATCATGGTGGGTGTGAGGCCGGCGGGTGCGTGGAGGAGATCGCCGAGGATGAGGAGACGCGCGGCGCCGGTGTCGGCGATGAGCGCGGCCAGGCGATTGAGCGATTCGTCGAACGAGTCGCCGGGGACGCCGATACCCAGAGTGTGAAGGGAGTGAGTCTTGCCGAGATGGAGATCGGCGATGAGGAGCGTGGAGTTCCAGAGGGCCGCGCGGTGGGGGAGGAGGGTGATGGACTCGCCGGCGAGCGTCAGGGTGGTGAGAGTGGCGAGGGACGGCATTGGGGGAGGATAGTTCAAATTGCCAAGTGGCAAATTGCCAAAGGGCCAAATTCGGAGGGAGGTTTCTCGCAGAGTTCGCAGAGTGCGCAGAGAAGAGGAGGAGGGCGGGGAGAGCATCAGCGCTTGCGAGTCCTGTGTCTTTGTGTGAAACTGCTTATGGAGTCCAGATCTTCCTCATGGCCTTGAGGCGTTCGAGGATTGTCTCGCTGGTCAGGAGGGCGCTCTGGCGTTCGATGAGGATCGGGAAGGCGAGGGGGGTGAGGCGTGCGGGCTGGGTGATGCGGAGTTTGGAGTTGGCGAGTCGGGCCATAGTGCGGGCGAGGCGGCCCTGCTCGAAGTGGCGGTCGAGGACTTCGCGCCGGGCCTGGTGGAGGAGCATGTTCTCGGGGTCGAACTCGTTGAGCACGTCGAACAGGAGTGAGGATGAAGCGCGGACCTGGCGGGCGGTCTTGCGCTGGCCGGGGTAGTTCTCGAAGACCAGGCCCGCGACGCGGGCGACTTCCCGGAACTGGAGTTTGGCGAGTTGGCTCATGTTGACGCTCGCGATGGCGTCGGCGGTCAGGCCCTCGCGTGAGAAGAGCGCTGGGGAGAGGAGGTCGGCGAAAGGAAAGCCGCGGCCCGCGAGGAGTTCCAGGCCGTAGTCGCTGACGGCGGTGACGATCGTGCCCTTGTGCAGGCGGGTGAGTCGCAGGGCGAGGATGGCGGCGAGTCCGGCGTGGACGAGGCGGCCGTCGAATGGGAAGAGGAAGAGGTGGCAACCCTCGCGGGTGTGATGGATCTCGGCAAGGAGTTCGTCGGCGGCGGGGATGAGGCTGAGTCGCTGGTGGGCGGAGACGAGGTCGCGGGCGGCGAGGAGTTCGGGCGTGTCGAAGCGCCCACGGCCGGCGTGCTCGAGGGCGGCGCGGATGGCGCCGGCGAGGGATTCGGAAATGGGGAGTTTGGTGCCGGACCAGATGGGTGTGTAGTTGGCCTTGCCCTTGGCGGGGCGGGCGTAGGCGACGAGGTCCTTGATGAAGGCGAAGGTGAGGGTCTTGCCGGCGAAGACGAAGCGTTGGCCCTCGTTGAGGTTGGCGATGAAACTCTCTTCGATGCGGCCGAGGGCGCGGCCGCCGAGGTAGCGGATCTCGATGGTGGAGTCGCTGACGATGGTGCCGACGTTGAGGCGGTGGAGTTGGGCGATGCGGCGGTCGGTGACGGCGTGGCGGCCGCCCTCGAGAGTGGCGACGCGGCGGAAGTCGGGGTAGGAGTGGAGCGCCCCGCCGCGGGTCACCAGGACCAGGGCCCAGTCGAACTCCTGTCGCGTGAGCGTTCGGAAGGACCAGGCGGTGCGGACTTCGTCGAAGAGTGCGTTCGGGTTGAAGCCCCCGCCCATCGCGCAGGTGACCAGGTGCTGGGCGAGGACGTCGAGGGGCTTGTCGTGCGGGTCGCGGGGCTCGAGGTGGCCCGCGGCGAGCGCGGCCCGTGCGGCGGCGATCTCGAAGAGTTCGAGGGCGTGCGTGGGGACGCAGGTGATGCGGCAGGGGGCCATGGGGCGGTGAGCGCCGCGCCCGGCACGCTGGGCGATGCGGGCGATGCCCTTGGGAGAGCCGATCTGCACGACGCGTTCGACGGGCGCGAAGTCCACGCCCAGATCGAGCGAGGAGGTCGCGACGACGAGGCGGAGCGCGCCGGACTTGAGCCCGGCCTCGACGCGCTCGCGTTCGTCGCGGTCGATGGAGCCGTGGTGGAGGGCGGTGACGGGCGCCCACTCGGGGCGCATGTACGTGATGGCGTGGTACCAGCGCTCGGACTGGGAGCGGGTGTTGGTGAAGATGATGGTGGGTGAGGCAGGGTCGAGGGCGGCGAGGACGTCGGGGAGCATGGAGAGGCCCATGTGGCCTGCCCAGGGAAGATGCTCGGGACGGGATGGGAGCACGGCGTCGATGGTGACGGGGCGGTGCATCCCGCCGCGGATGAGAGCGCCGGGGTTGGGCGTGTGTTCATCGCGAGCGCCCATCGCGGCGGCGAGGGCCCGGTCGAGATTGGGGACGGTGGCGGAGAGGGCCCACGAGCGGAGGCTTGGCGCGAAGGTGCGCAGGCGTGCGATGGCGAGCTCGGTTTGCGTGCCGCGTTTGGAGGCGAGCAGTTCGTGCCACTCGTCGAGGATGACGGCACGGAGCGCGGCGAAGCGCTCGCGGGCGGACTCGTGGGTGAGCAGGAGCGTGAGGGATTCGGGGGTGGTGACGAGGACGTTGGGGAGGCGGTCCTTCTGGCGGAGGCGCACGGAGGCGGGCGTGTCGCCGGTGCGGCCCTCGACGGTGAAGGGGAGGTTGAGTTCGGCGATGGGTGCGCGAAGGGCGAACTCGATGTCGCGCGAAACGGCGCGGAGGGGCGTGATGTAGAGGACGCGGATGCCCTGGGGCGGGGAGTCGGGGTGGTCTCGCCATTCGTCGATGAGGTCGATGAGCGGGCCGCCGTACGCGGCGTAGGTCTTGCCCGCGCCGGTGGGGACTTCGACGAGGCCGCCCATTCCCGCGGCGTGGGAGTCCCAGGCCTGCGTCTGGAAGGGCCAGGGCGTCCAGCCTCGCGACGCGAACCAGGATTCGAGAGACGCGCGGCCGGTGGTGGGTGGAGGCGCGATTGCGGCCTTGCGGCGGGGTTTGGCGGCGGCGCGCGGCATGGGGGGCCGGAAGTGATAGGCGCGGTGCGAACCAAAGAAGGCATCAAGGCACGCGGCATCGAGGCATCGAGATCAGAGTCCGTGGGATGTGAGCAGGCCGAGTTCCTCAAGGGCCCGCCAAGCCTGCGGAGACCACGGACCGACGCGGGTGATCTCGGCGAGCGCGGCGGTGCGGTCGGGCGTGCCTGGGGCGGGAGCGTCTGGGGCATGGAGTTTGTCCCATGCGGCCTTGGCGTCGGCGAGTTCCTTGTCTCGCAGGGTGCCGGCGGGCTCGTCCACCCATTTGAGTGCCTCGGTAAAGTCCGCGGGCTTGGGGAGGGTGTGCGCCATTCCCGGGTAGTCGAAGACGCGGACGGGCAGGCCGTCCTTGGTCATGACTTTCGCAGTTTCGAGGATGGGCCGGTGGTTGAAGTCCTTGTCGCCGGTGACGGCGGCGCAGCGGTGCTGCTTGAGGAGCGTGAGGCGCTCGCGGTCGCGGGGCTTCTGGAAGTCGCCCTTCCAGACCTGGCCTGGGCCCGCGGGGACGTCGGTGTAGGAGGCGAGGCCGACGATCGGGACCGCGCCGGTGAAGACGTCGGGGTAGCAGGCCCAGAGGTGGGTGCTGATTTTGCCGCCGCCGGAGATGCCGCTGACGTACACGCGGCGGTTGTCGATGAGGTAGCGGGCCCGGACGGTGTCGACCGCGTCGAGGGCGAGTTGGAAGCGGTCGGCGGTGGGACGGTCGTTGCCGGTGGTGACGGCGCCGACGAGGATGAAGCCGAGTTGGTCGCAGGCGGCGTGGAGGGGCGCGTGGAGGTCGCCTTTGGAGCCGGCGTCGATCCAGACGACGAGGCCGCGGAGGTCGTGGGGGTCATAGTCCTTGGGGAGGCGGATGCGGAAGGGTTCGGAGTGGATGTCGCGATTGGCGCCTGCGATGGTGGTGGGGCTGCCGTTGAGGAAGCGGTCGCCGAGTTCGCGCCGGTCGAGCGTGAACCAGGAGGGACCGACGGGCGCGGGAAGTGGCGAGACGGTTGCCGGAGTCGGGCCGGAGGGGAGTTTGAACGCGCCGCGGTACGTTGACCAGGTGCGGGCGAGGTCTCGAAACTTGTCGCGATTGAGTTCGACGGCCTTGGTCTTCTGGTCGAAGCGGACCGGGCGCGCGGCGAAGGCGCCGTCATCGAGCAGGAGCACTTCGATATCGCGAGTCGTTTCGCCGGTGGAGAGGTGAAGAACGAGCAGGCGGGGAGCGAACTGAGGGATCTGGGGAGTGCGGGCGGTTGAGGACCCGGCGCAGGCGCGGAGTTCTCGGATCTGGGCGGGGGAGAGTTCGGCGATGAGGCCGCGGACTTCATCGATCATGGGAGAACGCGGCTCGGCGATGACGGGATCGGGCTCGTCGAGCGAGACGAGGACGCGCTGGGGGGCCTTGCCGTCGATGTCGAAGATGCCGGCGTGGGCGATGGCGGGCAAGAGGCACAGGCACGCGAGGATGCGGCGGAACATGACCTTACGATACCGAAGCGGAGCAGTAAGGTTTTGGTTAACACGAACAAATATCTATAAAAAGGACCGAGAACACGGGGGGCCCGTCCCGATTTTCCGCAAATTCGGCATAATCCGGCGTCAAAACCCTGCCGAGTTCGAATTCTTGTGGCACCTTTCTCTGAGGTGGTACCCGTGCGCGGGGCTGAAGAGGGGAAAGGTCATGAAAAAGTGCGTGATGGTGGGAATTGCGGGTGTCGGTGCGCTGGCGGCTCCGGCGGTCGCGGGCACGATCGGGCCGATGCAGTACCTGAGCGTGGCGGACAGCCCGCTGCAGTTCTTGGGCGCGAATGCGCAGTTGGAGAACTTCGAGGATGGCGCTCTGAACACGCCGGGTGTCGCGGCTTCGGCCGGCTTCGTGCTGGGCGGGTCGGCGTGGGTGGACTCGGTGGACGGCGATGACGGGTTCATCGACGGGGCCTGCGTGGGCGGGCATTCGTGGCTGCAGAACGTGGCCGTGAACGGGATCACGTTTACCTTCAGTCCGGTGTTCGGGGGCAACCTGCCGAACTGGGCGGGCATTGTGTGGACGGACGGACACAACCCGGCGTACTTCGAGGCGTTCAACTCGCTGGGGCAATCCCTTGGCGTGGTGGTGCACAACAACGCGGATGAGATGTACCAGGGGAGCACGGCCGAGGACACGTTCGTAGGGGCGTATGACACGGCGGGGATCTCGTACTTCCGGATCTGGGGCACGATGGGCGGACTGGAAGTGGACCACCTGCAGTACGGGTACGAGCCGGTGCCGGCGCCGGGCGCCCTGGCGCTGGTGGGCGCGGCAGGGCTGCTGTTCAGGATGCGTCGGCGCGGCTAGGATACGTCGTCTACAGAGACACCCGAGCCCGAGCCTTGATGGACGCGAGCCGCTCGCCCGTCAAGGCCGGGCTCGTTCCCTTTTTGCGGTCGTGAAGCGATGACGATCCGGCGAGTGCCCGAAGATTTTCGCGTGAAGGAGGAGTTGACGCCCGAGTTTCTGGGCGGAGTGGCCGCGCGGTCGGGGCGCGGGGAAACGCACGCGGTGTTCGAGTTGGAGAAGCGCGGGCTGACAACGCCGGACGCGTGCGCGGGGTTGGGTCGGGCGCTGGGGGTGCGCGCGTCGGCGGTGGAGCGGGCAGGATTGAAGGACATGCACGCGGAGACGACGCAGTGGGTGAGCGTGGAATGGAAGCGAGCCGATCCGCCGGTGGAGCGGTTGGAGGGCAAGTCGTGGAGGGCGGCGCTGCGGGGGTGGTCGGCACGAGGGATTCGCGCGGAAGACATCGCACGCAACCGGTTCGAGATCGTGGTGAGGGACTTGTCGGCGCCCAGCGCGGACGAGATGGGAAAGCGGGCGGGGTTCTTGCGGGCGGGCGCGGACTTGGAGATCGTGAACTACTTCGGGGACCAGCGATTCGGATCGGCGCGGCACGGGGAGGGGCTGGCGGGCGCGCACCTGGTGCGCGGGGAGTTCGAGCAGGCCCTGAGGCTGCTGATCGCGACGCCCGCGCGGAAGGAATCGGGGCGCCGCCGCGCGATCTCGCGGCCGTGTGCTTCGGGATGGGGCGAGTGGAAGCGGCTGGCGGTGGAGTTGCCGCCGAGCGGGGAGCGCCGCGCGATCGAGGTGCTCGCCGGGGGCGGCTCGTTTCGAGATGCGTTCGCGGCGCTGCCGTACCTGACGCAGTCGATGGCGGTGGAGGCGTTTCAGTCGTTCCTGTGGAATCGTGCGGCGTGTGAGGTTGTGCGGGAGGTTGCCGGCGCGGAACGCGTGCTGGTGGCGGAGGACCCGTTCGGCGAGATGCTGTTCCCGGGGCCGGCGCGCGTGTCGGCGGAGTTGCGAGGGATGATGGCGGTGCTTCCTTCGGCCGAGTCGCGGCCGGCGGGCGGGTGGGGCGTCGCGATGGAGCGGGTGATGGTGCGCGAGGGGCTGACGTTCGAGGGGCTGCGGGTGCCCGGGCTGCGCAGGCCGGCGTTTGGCGCGGCGGAACGGCCGCTGGTAGTGGCTGCGGCGGGGTTTGAGTTGTCGGCGACGGAGCGGGACGAGATGGTGCAGCCGCGGAATCGGTTCAAGCGCACGGCGGTGTTTTCGCTGCCGCGTGGGGCGTATGCGACGGTGGTGCTGCGGGCGCTGGGGCAGTAGGAACCGAGGGGTTTGGGGGGCTGTGGGGCGGCAATCCGGGAACGTGGAGGTGTGAGCGCGACTCTGAGGGGTAGCGGCGAGGGTGCCGCGACTGGAGAAGCGCCGTGATGAGCCTGGCGACGAGCATGAGCGCGGCCGCGCGAGCGGCGGTGCCGACGGTGGAACCGCGCGAAGCGAGGGCGTGGGTGGAAGCGGGCGAGGCGGTGGTGGTGGATGTGCGCGAGGCGGAGGAGCATGCGCGCGAGCGGATCGGGGGGTGCGTGCTGCTGCCGCTGTCGAGTTTCAATCCGCACGAACTGGCGAGGTTCGTGGGGACGCGGATCGTCGTTCATTGCCGTGGCGGGAAGCGGTCGGCGGAGGCGTGCCGGCTGGCCCGCGCGATGGAGCGCGGCGTGCCCGACGTGTACAGCCTGGCGGGCGGGATCGAGGCGTGGAAGGCAAGCGGGCTGGGGGTGGAGGACGGCGCGCGGGCGGGCTCGGGAGTGAGCGTGCTGCGGCAGTTGCAGGGGACGATGGGCGGCGCGGTGATTGCGGGGTGCGCACTGGCGTGGCTGATGGACCCGGTGTGGCTGGCTTTGCCGGCGGTCCTGGGGGCGGGATTGCTGCTGGCGGGAGTGACGGGGCGGTGTCCGCTGGCGCTGGTGCTGGAGTGGATGCCGTGGAATCGCGGAAGAGGCCAGAACGGTTGCGGGGCGTGCGGCAGCGAGTCGAAACCAGGAGTCACGACATGAGCCAGGAAGCGGCCAAGTTCTACGAGACATGGGGAGGGAGAATGGGCGCGGTGAAGGCGCGGTCGCCGGACCTGGGGCGGGCGTTTGCGCCGTTCTTTCAGGCGTTGATGAAGGAGGGGGCGCTGTCGGTCAAGCAGAAGGAACTGATCGCGCTGGGGATCGGGATCGCGGCGCGGTGCGAGGCGTGCGTGATGACGCACGTGGAGAAGTGCCTGAAGGCGGGCGCAACGCCGCAGGAGGTGATGGAGGCCGCGGGCGTGGCGGTGATGATGGGCGGAGGGCCCGCGTACACCACGACCGCGAAGGTGGTCGAGGCGCTGGAATACTGGGAGGCGAAGATGCCGGGGGCGGGTTGAGCGTTATGGGCAGGGAGCGCCGTTGACGCCCTGCTCGACGGACTCGATATCGAAACCGTTGACGGCGCCGTCGTGGTTGTAGTCGGGATCGGCCTGGCAGAAGTTGGAGAAGTCGCCGTTCACGGCCTGCTCCATGGCTTCGACGTCAAAGCCGTTGACAGCGCCGTCGCAGTTGACATCGGGATCGCACGGTGTGACGGCGGGGAGTTGGGTGAAGGTGACGTCATCCCAGAAGACGCGCCCGGAGGTGAGGGTGCCGTCGCCGACGAAGCGCATGAGGGTGAGTTTGGCGTGGTTGGGGAGCGGGGTTTCCGGGACGCAGTTGCAGCCGCACTCCGGCAGGATTCCGCGGTTGCATTCGTACTGGCGCTGGATCTCGCTGCGCGCGAAGGTGAGGGTAAGGGGGACCCACTGGCCGTCGGTGTGGCCGGTGATGGAGAGGTCTTCCATGGTGGCGACGTCCTGGAAGTTGACCTTGATGTTGATCTTGACGCCGGCGGTGTCGGGGATGGGCGCATCGGCGGGGATCATGTAGTAGGCCGTGACGACGACGTCGCCGGCGTTGTAGTCGAAGTACGGGTCGAAGAAGGGGAAGGGCGGGTTGCAGGCGGTCTGGCAGGTCTGGTCGCAATGGCAGAAGTTGACGGTGTCGGTGGTGAGGCCTTCGAAGCCGCCGGAGCCGTGGGTGCCGAGTTCGGCGACGGAGTCGCCGGTGCGGGGCGTGAGGGCGCCGGGCGTGCCGACGGGAAAGAACGCGGGCGAGAGGCCGTCACCGACGAATCGGCGATTGGCGATGGAGTCGCAGCCGGGGGAATGCCAGCCTTCGGCGAAGGGGCCGTTACAACCGCAGCCGAAGGAGCAGAGTTGTTCGAAGCCGCCGTTGTAGAGGCCGTTGGTCTGGGCGAGGGCGGGGAGGGCGAAGAGGGAGCCGGCGAGGATGGCGATGGCGCGATTCATGGAGGGAACTCCGGAGTCTGGGTAAGTCGATACGAGCGAGGCCGCGTCGGGGCCCGAGGCGGCCGTCACCGAAAACGTTTTCAGCCTACGGCAACCGGCCACGCTCGTCAAGCCTTTTTGGTGTGCAGGTCCGGAAAGGGGGATCGCTAGTCCTTGAGGCCGGACGAAGAGATCCCTTCCACGAGCGTCCGCTGGGTGATCATGAACAGAACAAGAACCGGGGCGACCACGAGGGTGCTCGCGGCCATCAGGAGGTTCCAGGGGGTCATGCCGGCCTGCCCTTGATAGAGTTGGAGCCCGAGCGCGAGGGTGAAAGTGTCGCGGTGGGTCAGGAAGATGAGCGGCCCGATGAAATCGTTCCACACATAGATGAAATGAAACAGCGCGACGACCGCGAGGGCGGGCCGGCTGAGGGGCAGGATGATGCGCCAGAAGATGCCCCAGTGCGACATGCCGTCGAGGCGGGCGGCCTCGTCGAGTTCCTTGGGCAGGCCCATGTAGAACTGGCGGAGAAGGAAGATGTTGAACGCGCCGCCGAACCACGCGGGGATCCAGAGGGGTTTGAGGGAGCCGATCATGCGGAGGGACTCGGCCGCGGGGAGGATGCCCGCGCCTTCCATCGCGCGATCGATGGATCGGAAGACGATGTAGAGGGGCGCCATGATGACGGGGAAGGGGATCATCATGGTGGCTAGGACGAGGGTGAGGATGAGGCCGCGGCCTTTCCAGCGGACGCGGGAGAGGCCGTAGGCCACCATGGCGCTGGAGAGGGTCATACCGATGACGCTGAGGGCGGCGACGACGAGGGTGTTTCGGAGGTAGATGGGGAACTGGACCGCGGGGTCGTTCCAGACCTGGGCGTAGTTCTCCGCGGCCTGGGAAGGCGCGCTCGAGACGGGGTCGGGCAGAAGGGCCACGCGGCCGGAGGCGGCCTGGCTTTCGGGTTTGATGGATGTGCTGACCATCCAGACGAGGGGCATGAGGAAGGCGAAGGAGACGGCGGTCAGCAGCAGGTAGCGCACGGCGCTGGAGATGGCCCGGGATGGCGCTGGGTTGGGCATGCTGCGTCAGGCTCCGCGGTAGTAGACGAGTTTGCGGCTGGCGAGGAACATCGCGCCGGTGAGCGCGAGGATGATGAGCAGTTGCAGCCAGGCCATGGCGCAGGCGTAGCCCATCTGGCCGTAGACGAAGGCGTTTTCGTAGAGGTACATGGTGTAGAAATGGCCCGCGGGGTTCTGGCCGTCGGGGCGGCGGAACATGACGTAGGGAACGGCGAAGACCTGGACGGCGTTGATGGTCATCACGATGACATTGAAGAGGATGGCGGGGGAGATCATGGGGACGGTGACGTGGCGGAAGCGCTGGAAGGCGGTCATGCCGTCGAGGCGCGCGGCCTCGTAGAGGTGGCGGGGGACGTCCTGCATCGCGGCGGTGTAGATCACGACGGATTGGCCGACGCTCCAGAGGCTCATGATGATCATGCTGGGCATGACCCAGGAGGCATCCACGATCCATGCGGGGCCCTTGATGCCGATGCGGGAGAGGGCCTGGTTGATGAAGCCGAACTCGCCGTTGAAGAGCCACATCCAGACCATGGCGACGGCGACGAGGGGGACGAGCGTGGGGATGAAGATGCAGGCGCGGAAGAACCGGGCGAATCGCACGCGGCCCTGGAGGAGCGCGGCGAGGGACACGCCGAGAATGGTGCAGAGCGGGATGGAGAACGCGGCGTAGATGGCCGTGTTGTGAACGACGCGGAGGAAGGTGGGGTCGTCGCCCATGCGGGCGTAGTTGGAAGTGCCGGTCCAGATGGGCGGTTCGATGAGAGGAAAATCGGTGAAGGAGTAGTAGAGGCTCATCGCCATGGGAAGGAAGACGAAGAGAGCGGAGCCGACGAGCCAGGGGCTGGTCCACGCGAGGCCGATGAGGGTTTCTCGGAAGCGTCGGCGGCGGTTGGATCGGGGTGAGGTCACGAGGCGGCTCCGTGCCGGCGGAGACGTTCGTCGCGGGCGCGATCGAGCAGGCCCTGGGTACGGGTCTCGAGTGCGGGCAGGGCTTTGGCGGGCTCGACTTCGAGGCGCCAGAGGCGCTGGACGACTGTGTCGAACTCGTCCTTGAACTGCTGCCAGACGCGGGTGGGGGGCGGGATGAAGGCACGGGGGCTGCGGAATATGTCGTAGTGGACGGAGATTCCGCGGTTGGGGTGGTTGACAATGAACTCGGGAGAGGCCTGCGCGAGCGGGGAGGGCTTGCAGTGCTTCGTGGCGAGCAACTCGGTCATGTCCTGGCGCTGGGTCCAGGCGACGAACTCCATGCTGGCTTCGGGATGGCGGGCGCCTTTGGGGATCACGAGGACGTCGGTGTCGATGAGGCCGATGGGCGCGGCGGGGTCGTAGAGACCCTCGGCGACGGGGAAGGGCGCGACGCCGTAGTCGAGGTCGGGCTTGAACGCGCCGACGAGGTTGGCCACCCAGGGGCCCTGGACGATCATCGCGACCTTGCCGGTGAGGAAGGGGTTTTCGGGCGTGAAGTAGTTGCCGAAACTCTCGCGGAAGGCCTTGCACTCGTCCACACCCAGCGAGCGTGAGTAGGACTGCATCCACTCCATCGCCCGGATGTTTTCAGCAGATGCGACCAGCGAGCGATCGGCGGCGGGGTCGTAGATGCGGCCGCCGAAGTGGTAGGCCCAGAGCCAACTCCACCAGCCGGGCTCGGGGTGGAAGAACCCGACGCGTTCGAGCCGGCCGGAGGCGGACTTTCGCACGAGCCGGTTGTGGTACTCGTCGAGTTCCGCGATGGTTCGGGGAGGGCGGTCGGGGTCAAGACCGGCTTCGCGGAAGAGCGCGCGGTTGTAGTAGAGAGCGACCGAGCCGGCGGTGTTGACGGTGGCCCACCATTGGCCCTTGTGCTGCATGACCTGACGCACGCCCAGGGCGTAGCGGTCGATGGTGACGCCGTGGGGTGGGGCGATGTCGTCGAGGGGCGTGAGCGCGCCGCTCTCGGCGTAGGGGGGGACGTTGAAGGCGTAGAGGCCGATGAGATCGGGGGGATCGCCCCCGGCGATGGCGACAAGAGACTTCTGGCCGATGTCGGCGGTGACGAAGTAGCGGACGAAGATGCGGTCTTGCGAGGCGTTGAAGGCGTTGACGACCGCCTGCATGGCCTCGCCCTCGTGGCGGGTCCACTTCTCCCAGTAGTCGAGGACGATCCGGCCACGGGCGGAGGCCTGACGCTCGGTGCGCGGGCCGAAGAGTGCGAATCCCAACCCACCCGCGGCCAGCGTTCCAAGCGCGGCGCGACGCGTGAGGTCGCGGATGGCGGGCTGGGTGCTCACTTCTTGTCGGTGGATTCGGGCGGAGGCTGGGGAGAGGGTTCCTTTCGCGGCGCGGGCGGGATCGACTTGCCGCCGCTGGTGGCGCGGATTTCCTCTTTCTCGCGGTTGATGCGGGCGATCATCTCTTCCCATTCGCTCTTGTTGAAGAGAAACCCCGTGGGCTGGCCGGTCTTGGGGTTGATGATGCCCTGGGAAGGGTCGATCTTGTCGCCGCGGCGGCGGAGTTCTCTGTCCATGTGGCCGCGGGACATCTCGATCTCGTCGTTGGTGTCGGTGAATCGGATTGTGACCATCTCGGTCATTCTGTCGGGGCTGTAGGGATCTGTGCCGCGCTGAGTGCGCAAGAAGTAGAACACGCTCCCCAGCAAGAGCAGACCCGCAACGAGCCATCCGATCCACGGTTTTTCATTGACGAACTGTCGGACCCTGGTGAGCATGGGGCGAACCTCCGATCGATCAGCCTACCGGTAATAAAGGTGTCCCCAGTTGTAGAAAGGTGGGGGAGCGCCCGCCGGGTCAGGGCGTTCCTGGTAGTCAACGTAACTCATGATCTTTATGCTCTGATCTCCAAACAGTAGATTATTCATACCAGCCCGGGTCGTTCCGTTATTGCCCTTGCCTTCGTGCCGCGGGTACTCGTCCAGCGCATCGGTGGCCCAAACGACCCACTGAGGGTTCCTGATCAGCCGCATCCGCTGGCCTGAAACTCCGAACGGCGCTCTGAAGGTGCCGTTGTACCCCGGCTCGCTTGGCAGGGAATCGTTGAACCAGTACTCTGTGTAGTCAGTCACCGGCTGCGTGCCGCCGAGATTCGGAAAAGGCAGCGAGTTGATGTGCCGTCCGTTCTGGAGATAGACGATGTTCGCAGGATATCGCACGCTAGACAGCCCCTTGGCGGCGGGACAGTCGAAGGGCTTGCTCCCCGCGTAACTCAAGTACGGTTGGAGCGTCTCAACCACGCCGACGTGATTGAACCAGTCGGTTCCCGCCGGACTGTTGCGGACATCCATGAAGACCGGGTCTTTCTGGTCGTCGAGGTACATCGAGATGGCCAGGCCGATCTGGCGGAGATTGCTCTTGCAGATGACGGTCCAGGCCGTGCGTCGGGCGTTGCCCAGCGATGGGAGGAGGATGCTGATGAGCATCGCGATAATGGCGATGACGACGAGCAGTTCGATGAGCGTGAACGCCCGGCTCGCGCGACGATCGTGTTTTCGTGGATGGAGTCTCATGCTGTGGCCTTTCCGATTCCGGCCGGCGCGCCGAGTTTCCCGGCGGGCGGCTGCGACCATGTGACCTCGACCTCTACGCCGCGACTCTCACTCTCCACCATCGAGGCCGGCACGACTCCCCCGTCCAACTCACGGCCATCGACCAACACCCTGGCACGACGCCCCGGGGCGAACTCCGCGGCGTCGAATATAACGGTAATCGGTACCCCCCTCCAGACGCGCCGGGCCCGGACCCTGCCAAGGGAAGCGGGAGGCACGGGATCGATCAGCAGGCCTTGCCATGTCGGGCGGATGCCGAGCACCCATTCCAGGCTCACGCGATTGAGCCAGGCGGCGCTGCCGGTGTACCACGTCCAGCCGGCGCGGCCGGGGAGATCGGAGAGCGGGCCATCGACGTTTCCGGGAGTCACGTAGGGCTCGGCCCAATAGGACTCGGCGTCGCGACCGCGCCAGGCGGGGGAGATTGAGTCCCAGATGGACTGCACGGCGGCGGCATCGCGGACCTTGGCCGCGGCGGCGAGGGCCCAGGTCGCGGCGTGCATGTACACGCCGCCGTTCTCGCGGCTGCCGGGGCTGTAGCGGGTGATGTAGCCGACGGAGGGGTCGGGGTTGGTGTAGGCGGGCGCGAGCAGGAGCGGGCCGTAGGGCGAGAGAAGATGTTCACGGACCGAGTTCCAGGCGGCGTCGGCGCGGTCGCGCGGCGCGATGTCGGCGAGGAGGGCCCAGGTCTGGGCGTTGAGGTGGATGCGGCCTTCGGCGCAGCGGGAGGCGCCGATCCACTCGCCGTCGTCCTTGGTGCCGTAGCGATACCAGGCGCCGTCCCACGCGTGCGTGTTGATGGCCAGGGCGAGGGCCGTGCGGCGGGCGCGGTACTTCTCGGCCTGCTGCAACTCACCCACACGCTCCAGGATTACCGTCCAGTCCGCGAGCAACTGGCACAGGAACATGGCGAGCCAGACGCTCTCGCCCTTCTCGTCCACACCCATGGCGGAGAGGCCGTCGTTCCAGTCGCACGAGCCGATGTGGGGCAGGCCTCGCGGGCTCATGCGGGCGAAGGCACGATCGAAGGATCGTTTGCAGTGCTCGCGGAGCGTCGCGGGGCGGGGGTCGTCCATGAACGGGGCGGAGCGGGAGAGTGCGCCCAGATCTCCGGTCTCGCGGAGGTAGGACGCCGTGACGAAAGGAAGCCAGAGGTAGTCATCGCTGCACGCGGTGTGGTTGCCGAAGTCGGCGAGCGCGTGCCACCAGTGGTTCACGCTGCCGTCGGCGAACTGGCGCGTGGCGTGCAGCATGAGTTGGTCGAGCGTGTTGGAGGGTTCGAGGGGGAGCCAGACCTGGCTGTCCTGGAGTTGATCGCGGAAGCCGCGGGCGCCGGACTGCTGGTAGTAGCCGGTGCGCCCCCAGAGCCGGCCGCTGATCGACTGGTAGGTGAGCCAGGTGTTGTTGAGGATGTCAAAGTCGGGGCGGGAAGATTCGACGTGGGTGGGGGAGAGACGGGTCTCCCACTCGCGCGTGGCCTGGGCGACCGCGCTTTGGGCCGCGATGGGGTTGCGGTACTTGTCGAGCAGCGCACTCACGGCCTCTTCGGATTCATCGATGGCGAGGAGGTAGTGGAGGGAGGCGGTCTGGCCGGGGCCGAGGGTGAAGTCGCCGCCGATGGCCGCGCACGCATCGCTGAAGCGGCCGAAACCCGAAGGCTCGCCGATCGGTCCGGTCATGGCGCGGGGCGAGGCGGTTGAGCCGTAGCGCTTCAGGAAGGTCGCTTTGTTGGCGATGGCGAGGTTGCGTTCGAAGGTGAAACCGCAGACCGCGTGGGCCGCGGCGTAGGGCCAGGGACGATTCCAGTGGTCCTTCTCGGACTTGTTGGGGATGTCCCACATGTTCTTCGTCGCGAGGATGGCGCGGCGCGCGGGATCGTGGGCCGTGCTGAAGAAGAGGCGGTGGAACTCGCGCTTGGAATCGGGCGCAACGCCGCAGCACCACTCGAGATAGGAGCACAGCCGAAGCCGGCGCGGGGTGTCGCCGGTGTTGGTGATCCGCAGGAGCCAGATCTCGACGTTGTCGTCGGGGGCGACGGCGAGAGTCCAGGACGTGCGGACAGCGTGGGCGCGGGTGACGAAGATGGTCGCGCCCGGGGAGTGGGTGCAGGAGTATTCGTCGAAGCGGGGCTGGCAGGGCGCGGGAGTTGCGGACCAGATTTCGGAGGTGTCCAGGTCGGCGAGGTAGAGGAACTTGCCGTATCCATCCTGGACGAGGTCCATCTGCCAGCGGGTAAGGACGTTGTGCTGGGAATCGTCGAGCCAAGAGAATCCACCGCCGTTCTGGCTGACGACCAGGCCGTATCGACCGTTGCAGATCACGTTGACCCAGGGCATGGGTGTGGCGGGGTCGGTGATGACGAAGGCATGACCGGACGGGTCGAAGTGCCCGAAGCGGTTGCGGAGCATGGCGACTGGGTTGGTCATGAATCTGCCCGGGCGCCGTGGCGCCGCCGAATCGAGAAATCAGGCGATGTAAACGCTTCCATCCTCTCCGTTCATAGGTACGTTGTCAAGTGCGAGGCGGATGCCTGGGTCCAAAAAGCGGAACACCGGCCGATGGGCCGGTGTTCCACCGGAGTCTGAGACAAAGAAGCCTGACTACCGGCGGCGGCGGGCCGCGGAAAGTGCGCCCAGGCCGAGGAGAACGATGCTCGCGGGGGAGGGGGTGATGGTGATGCCGTTGTATTCCATCTCGGAAGTGTCGGTGATGAAGGGGTTGCGCTGATTCTGGGACTTGAAGCCGATCATGGCGCCGGAGTTGAAGCCGGCGGTTCCATCGGGCTCGGAGGCGCTCCAGAACTTCATGCCGCTGTCGTGCATGCCGGTGACGGCGTCGTTGAACTGGAGGCGGTAGGCGCCGAGCACGGGATCGGCGGTGCCGGGGGAGAAGTACTCGAAGAGCACCTGGGCGGTGGTGCCAAGGGTGTAGGTGTTGTTGCCGAAGCCGGTGAAGGGCATGACGGCGCCGAAAACAGCAACTTCGCCGTCGCTGGCGATAAGGACCTGTCCCTCGTCGGTATAGGGCGGGGCGTGGTTGGGGCGCGGGTTATGGATCTCGATGCCGGCCTCCTTGCGGGGCTGACCGGCGGGGGCCGCGATGCGGACCGTGAAGGCCAGCGACCACGACTGAGCGCCGTTCATCTGGAGGCGCGAGGCGCCGCCGTCTTGGGACATCCACGCGACGTGCTTGTTGGCGAAACCGCCGCCGCCCGGCGCGAAGGCTTCCTGGAAGAGGACGGGCCCGGCCTGGCCGAGGATGGCGCCGTTGCCGGGCGCGGGGTAACCCACGCCGTTGATCTGGAGGTTGGATGTCGGGAAATCGTTGTAGATGCGGGCTTCAACCCGATACCCGTCCACCGCCGACATATCGCCCGCGAATGCCGCGCCGGCGAAGCCGACGAGCGCGAGGGCTCCGAATGCAAAAACAGTCTTGCTCATATCACTCTCCTTCGCGAATCGGTGCCGCGCGGCGGGGAAACACTCCCAAACGCGACGACTCTCTCTCTGGAAACGCAATCACTGAAAAGGCTTTCATACTTTCCGGTATTCGATCGTGCGCGTCAAGGGAGATTTCCGAAATTCCGAGGGAGAAACCGCCGATTCCGGGCTAAATCCCGGGTTGTTTGCACGGGGTTTGGTCGGGCCGGGCAGGCGTGCTCTTTGGGAGTCGCACCGCTCCCTCCCGGCACTACAGGGTTGCCCCGAACTCATCCGGATTGAACCACAGCGCGCGCGGTTCATCCACCAGGAGGCCGATGGTCTGGCCGGGTCGGATGGTCGGGTCGGCGGTGACGCGGGCTCGGAGCGGTTGTCCGAACCAGTCGCAGATCAGGTCCATTGACTCGCCCAGCGGTTCGACGACACGGACGGTGACGGCCCAAACGCCAGTACCGCCGCCGGGAGCGGTGACCTGAAACGCCTGTGGCCGCAATCCGAGCGTGATGGCCGGAGGGGAGCGATTCGCGAGCGAGTGGGCTTTGGACGCGGGGATCGGGAACCTGCCCGCGGCGGGATTGGCGGGAACGAACCACGCGGAAGCCCCGTCGCGCGTGACAGATCCCTCGAAGAAGTTCATGGGAGGGGTTCCGACGAAGCCCGCGACGAATCGGTTGGTGGGTTGGGCGTAGATGTCGAGCGGCGCGCCGACCTGCTGGATCTCGCCCTTGTTCATGACGACCACGCGGTCGCCGAGGGTCATGGCTTCTTCCTGGTCGTGCGTGACGTAGATGGAGGTGGTTCGGAGGCGCTGGTGGAGGGATTTGAGTTCGGCGCGCATCGAACCGCGGAGGCGGGCGTCGAGATTGGAGAGGGGCTCGTCGAAGAGGAAGACGCGGGGCTCGCGGACGATGGCGCGGCCGAGCGCCACGCGCTGGCGCTGACCCCCGGAGAGTTCGCCGGGCTTGCGGTCCAGAAGATCGGACAGGCCCAGGGACGCGGCGGCGTCCCGGACGCGCATGTCGGTGTCGGGCTTGGGCATCCCTCGCAGGCGCAGCGCGAGGGACATGTTCTTGTACACGCTCATGTGCGGGTAGAGGGCGTAGTTCTGGAAGACCATGGCGACATCGCGGTCGCCGGGGGCAAGGTCGTTGACGGCGCGCCCATCGAGGAGAATGCGGCCGGAGTCGGCGGGCTCAAGCCCGGCGATGGAGCGGAGGACGGTGGACTTGCCGCAGCCGGAGGGACCGACCAGGACGACGAACTCGCCGTCGGCGACTTCGAGACTGAAATCGCGCACCGCGACGACGCCGTTGGGGTAGGTCACGCGGAGGTGGTCGAGGGTGAGTGTCGCCATGAGTGCCGGGTGGGAATCCTGCGCCCGTGAAGCCTACTTGGAATCGCCCGAGTCTGCAGGCGGGGCGGCGCGGGTGGTGGAGAGTTTCAGCCGCTCCATGCCGGCTCGGACCCAGGGGTGGGCGTGGAACGTCTTCCATACGAAACCGGTGCGGGCGTTTTCGATCGCGAGCAGCAGCGGTCCCTGATCGATGGCGACGTAATCGGGCGCGACCCATCCGGTCCCGAGGTTGAACGCGTCGGCGAAGCCGAATCCGCCGGATTGCGGATCAGACCACAGCGCGGGCTGGCCGGGCTGGGGTGGGAGCGAGCGGTAGTACGCGAGCGCGGCAAGGGCGGCGTCGGGGTCGAACATCACGCTCGACCCGGCCGCGTAGGGCGCGACGGTGCCGTCGCCGAGGTTGTCCTTGGGCTGGTAGACGGGGTAATCGAGTTCGGGGAAGGCGCCGGGCATGGGGAGGGGGTCGGGAAAGACGCCGGGGACGGCGTAACCGTCGTGGACATCGGAGGCGGAAAGCCCCCAGGCATTCTCGCCGAGGGTGGGGACTTTGCCGGCGGCGTCGAGGGCCTTGAGGCGGTGCAGGCGGACGTGACGGCGGGAGTTTTCCCACCAGTCCGCGCGGGGGCGATTGGGGATGCTGAAGGCCGCGGGGTTGTCCGGGGGCATCGCGGCGTAGTCGATCCAGCAGTGAGCGAAGAGTTGGGTGAAGAGCGCGCCGGACCAGGGGAACCACACCATGGGGCCGGTGTCGCGGAACTCGCCGAGTTGGCGGCGGAGTCGGTAGTAGACGCGCGGCTCAACGCGGCGGGCCTCGGTCGGCGCGCACACGGCAAGGAACGTCACGAGGCGGTGCTCGTCGCCGGCGTCGATCCAGGCGTAGGGGAGCAACTCACCCTCGCCGGTGGGATCGTCGTGTTTGGTGGGCTTCCAACCGAGAGTGACGAATCCCTGCGATGTCCGGTCGCGCGGGCCGGCGAGGAAGAAGCGCCAGTCGGCGCCCTCGAAGAGCGCATCGGCGAGCGTCCTTACGTCACCGCCGAAGTACTGCGCGGCGGTGAGGACGCCGGCGAAGAGCAGGGCGGAGTCGATGGTGCTGACGGTGTACTCGGGGGCGTCGGGGGGAGGGCCGGCGGTGGCGGGATCGAGGAAGTGGTAGAACATCCCGGCTTTGCGGTTGGTGGGATTGGAGTCCAGGGCCGCGAGGATCCGGATCGCGCGGTCTTCGCCATTTTTGCGGGTGATCCAGCCGCGTTCGACGCCGATGCAGATGCCGGAGAGTTGGAATCCGACGCCGGCGACGCTGACGGTGGGCTTGGAGGCGCGATCTGGGACCATTCCGGGCCCGGCATCCTTGCTGGCGTTCCAGAGGAAGTTGAACGCGCCGCGCTGGACTTCATCGAGAAGGTGCTCGTGGTCGGGCGTGAACGTAAACGGAGGGCGGGCCGTGCCCGTGGGCGCCTGGATGATCACATCGGAAACCGGCACGATGGGGGGTGATGGTGGCGGCGGCGGCGTGGGCTGGGTGCAGCCGGCGAGGAGTACGGCGGTGATGGTGGAAGGGAGTCGCAGAGGAATCTCCGAGTATCGCGGAATGGCTTGCGGATTGTAAACGCTTTCAGCATAATGTCTGCATGACTTCTGCACAAGACCTGCCTGCACATCGTGCTTCGATGTACGATGCCCGCATCATGCCCAAGCCCGCCCCCAAGAAACACCTGTCCGCCAAGGAGGGCGAGAGCGCGGGCGGGCGCGTGACGGTATCCATTCACGATGTCGCGTCGGCGGCGCGAGTTTCGATCGCCACGGTGAGCCGCGTGATCAATAATCCGCACCTGGTTTCCGCGCGTACCGCGGCCCGGGTGCAGGAAGTGATCCGCAAGACGGGGTACGCGCCGAATCCCTTTGCGCAGGGTCTGATCACGCGGAGCAGCCGCGTGCTGGGGATTGCGCTCCCGGACATTCACGGGGAGTTCTACTCCGAGTTGCTTCGCGGCGCCGACGCGGAAGCACGGAGCCTGGGGTACCACCTGCTGGTTTCATCCGAGCCGCGCCGGGAGGATCGGGGACCGGCCAATGGGAGCCTGGCGTTCGGGCTGATCGACGGGATCGCGGTGATGATCACCGACGCCGCGAGCAACCTGCTGAAGGAGGCCAAGGGGTCGCTGCTGCCGACGGTGGTGCTCGATACGGACCTGCACGCCAAGGGCGTGGACAGCTTGGTGGTGGACAACGCGGGCGGCACGCGCGAGGGCGTGAATCATCTGCTGGCGAGCGTGCCGGCATCGAGCCTGTACTTCGTCGGCGGGCCGGAAGAGAACTTCGACGCGCAGCAACGCGCGAGCGCGTTCCGCGCGGCGGTCGCCGCGTCGGGGTGGAAGCCGCGTGCCGATCAGGTGTCTTTCGGCGACTACACCTCCGAGTGGGGTGAGCGCTGGGCGGAGGAGCACCTGAAGGCGACCGGGAAGGGCGTGTTCGGCGTGCTGGCCGGAAACGACGAGATCGCCATCGGCGTGATGCAGGCGGCGAGCCAGGCGGGCGTGCGCATCCCGGATCAGTTGCGGCTGGTGGGATTCGACGACACGCGCCTGGCGACGCTGATCCGGCCGCGGCTTTCGACGGTGCGGGTGCCGATGGCGGAAGTTGGCGCGGCGTCGATCCGGCTGCTGGTGAGGCGGATTGAGGACCGGGAAGCGGAGATCACGTGCGTGCACCTGCCGACGTCGCTGGTGGTGCGGGAGAGCAGCGTGCCGCGCGCCTGATCACGCGAAGGGGTCGAGGTCGAGGGCGGCGCCGTTGGATTCGATTACGCCGCGGTACCAGCGTGCGGAGTCCTTCGGCGTGCGTTTCTGCGTGGCGTAGTCCACGTGGACGAGACCGAAGCGCTCCTTGAAGCCGGCGCTCCATTCGAAGTTATCGAGCAGGGACCAGTGGAAGTAGCCGCGGATGTCGGTTCCGTCGTCGCAGGCGCGGCGCAGGGCGAGCAGGTATCGGCGGGTGAAGTCGATGCGCTGAGGATCGTGGACCTTTCCGTCGAGGCTGACCCAGTCCACGTTCGAGAGGCCGTTCTCGGTGATGTAGATCGGAGAGCCGTAGCGTTCGTGCATGAAGCGCGGGCCCCAGTACAGGCTTTGGGGCTCGACGGGCCAGCGGAAGGCGGTGAGGGGATGGCCGATGGGGCGATCCATCGCGGCCGCGCGGCCCTGGGCGTCGGCGCGGACCGGCTGGCCCTCGTAGATATTGATCCCGAGGAAGTCCATCGGCTGGCGGATGGTGGCGAAATCGTCGGAGGGGAAGTCGGGAACCGCGCCGGCGAAGGCTTCGAGGCCTTCGCGGGGGTACTCGCCCTTGAAGACCGGGTCGTTGAACCACGTGTTGTTCCAGAGATCGCGCGTGGTTACGCCGCAGGTGGCGCGGCGCGCGGCCTCGATGTCGCGCGGCTCGCCGGTCGTGGGATACTTCACCACGCACACGGGGGCCCAGCCGACTCGCGCGGGCGACCGGGTCCGGGCGCGGATCGCCTGCACGGCGCGGCCGTGGGCCAGCAGCACGTGGTGCGCGGCCTGGAGTTGCTCGGCGAGGGAGAGCGTGAGTCCCGGGGCGTTGATGCCGTCGGCATGCCCGAACTTCAGGAAGACCTGGGGCTCGTTGATAGTCATCCAGTTGGTCACGCGGTCGGAGAGGCGGTCCACGACGGCGTCCGCGTATTCGGCGAACCAGTCGGCGCTCCGGCGGTTGAGCCAGCCGCCGCGCTGGAAGAGCGCCTGCGGGTAGTCCCAATGGAAGAGCGTGACCCACGGCGCGATTCCGGCGGCGAGGAGCGAGTCGGTCAGGCGGTCGTAGAAGTCGAGCCCGGCGGAGTTGGGCTGGCCCCGACCCTGGGGAAGGATGCGGGGCCAGGAAACGCTGAGGCGGTAGGCGCGGGCCCCGATGTCGCGGATGATGCCGACGTCTTCGCGGTACCGGTGGTAGTGGTCGCACGCGGCCTCGCCGGACTGGCCGCTCCAGACCGCGCCGGGCTTGCGGCAGAAGACATCCCAGACTGAATCGGCGCGGCCGTCTTCGCGGGCGGCGCCCTCGATCTGGTACGCCGACGCCGCGACGCCCCACACAAACCCATCCGGGAAACCCATGCTGATCCCTTTCGGAGGTCCTTGCGGCACGGTACGAGTGCGGGCAAGGCTCAGCGGACTGTCTGGAACGATACCTCGGCGGGGAGCGAGCGCACGATCACGGCCTCACCGAGACAACCGGGAGGCGCGGGCACGATGATGCCGCCCGGCGGGAGTTTCAAGGTACCGGCGATGCGGGCTCGCACTTCGTTGCCCGCGCGGCGCAGCGAACCGTCGAACGTGCCGTACTGGGTGACGAAACCCGACGCGGCGATGGGTTCGCCGGAGACGATCCAATCGCCGGGGACCCCGGCGAACGCGACGAGCGCATCGCCCTGCTCGTAGATGAAGATCGAGCGGACGGCGTTGAGGTAGTCGGAGCCGACCCAGGTGTGCGGCATGTCTCCAATGAATCGCGGCGCGTGGGGGTCGTTCCACACGACCTCGGCCCAGTGATTCCAGCCTTGGGGCCGCTGGTGGGTGCGGAACCACTTGAGGAGTTCGTACGCGCGCTCGGGCTGGCCCAGGCGGATGAACGCGCCAACGTGCCGGATCTCGTAGGGCGTGTACGCATCCCACGCCGAGTCGGGCCGGCGGCGTGCGTCGAAGAACTCCCAGTACCGCTCGAAGGTATTCTGCAGGGACTCGCGCGGCGCGTGCGCGAGTTCGTCGCAGGGGAAGAGGGAGATCGTGGTGGAGGTGGAATCGAAGTCGCCCAGTTCCACGCAGCCGGGAATGTAGTTGATCTTGCGGGCGAGTTGTGTGCGCTGGATCGAGTCGTAGAGGCAGGCGCGGAACTCCGCCGCGAGTTTGGCGTAGTCACGGGCGCGGGGTTCATCGCCCGCGGCCGACGCGAGGTACGCGGCCTCCTTCAGCCCCAGCAGCACGAAGAAATCGTCCCAGTACGAGTGCATGGGCTTGGCCGAGTACCCCTCGTGGCTGATGGACTCGGGAACCAGGCCGTAGAAGGCGCGTTTGGTATCGTCCGCCAGGTACTCGGGGGTCATGCGCTGGGAGCGCAGCGACTGGATGTAGGCGACCACGCGCTGGACGCGCGGCCAGTGGTCGCTGAGGAATCCGGCATCGCGCGTGTGGCGGTAGTAGTTGGCTACCGCCCAGATGTACTGGCCGTGGCTGTCGTGCTCGGGGACCGGGTCGGGCCCGCGGCGGTCCACGACGCAGGGGACCTTGCCGCTCTCGAAGATGCGGGACCCGAACCAGTCGATCCAGGCGCGGACCTCTTCGGGGTGGCCGCACTCGAGAAGCGCGGCGGAGGTCATGGAACCGTCGCGGGCCCAGGATCGTTCGTAGGAGCGGGACCCGGGTTGGATGGCGGGGCCGTCGCGGTTGATCAGGATGCAGGCGATCTGGCTGTGGAACGTGTCGGCGATCCACTGGTCTGCGGCGGGAAGGTTGAGAGAGACGCGAGAGACTTTTTCCTGCCACAGGGCGGAAACGGCCGCGCGTTTCTCCGCGGCCCATGCGGCGGCGTCGGTTGAGTCGGGCAGAACGAAATTCGCGGCGGAGCCAAGTGGGCAGGCCAGGACAACTTCCCGGCTTTCACCGGGGGCGAGCGCGAGATCGAAGAGCAAGGCGCCCGAGGCGAGATCCTGCCCGTCGGCCACGTCGCCCGTCGAAAGGGCGATGCCGGAGGCGAGCCGCTCGGCGATGTCACCGCCGTCGAAGGTGGATGTGTAGATCGAAGCGCCGGGAGTGAGGGCGAGCACCCGGGCGCGCTCGTTGATCACCAGGCCGCCTTGCTCTTTCAAGGGCGTGATCGTGCGGATTGGGGAGACTCCGCCTTCGAAGTTGAGGCGCTGCCACGAGGGGTTGACCTGGAAGGGCCGGACGGCGAGCGCGAGTCGGGCGTTAAGCATGTCGGCGCCCGTATTTCGCAGGCGGTAGGTCGCGATGAGGGTTGACTGGTCCGGTGTACCATCGACGAAGGGCGAGATTTCAAGATCGAGCGTCGGGTGTCGGCGGGTCACGGTGGGGATGGGGAGGCGACCGTTCTGCAGGGACTGAGCGTGGGAGCCGTCGGCCCAGGAGAGCGCCGTCTCGCCGGTGAGCACGAACGGCTCGATCGTGAAGCCGCGCTTGCCGACCTCGAGGGCGCCGTCCTCGTTCAGAAGGGCCTCGATGTCATCGCCGTCGGCGCCGAGGATGGTCCAGTAGCACTGCTGCTGCAGAAAATGGCGGGGAAACCGGCCCTTGGGCGATGCCTTCGCGATCGAGGCGATCGCGGCGTTGGGCGTGGCGCCGAAGTCCGGTTCGCGCACCATCATCTCGCGCAGGCCGACCTGCGGGTGTTGCGCGCGGCCGCGTACGACCAGCCGCACGTGGCGCGATTCGGCATCGGGCGTGATGAACACGGAGCGGTCGGACCACACGTCGCGCGCAGGCGCGAGGGCTGTCCAGAGCACGCCGTCGTCGGAAGTCTCCAGCCGGGCCTGCAAGGGCGCGGCGCCGGGCTCCCACTCCGCCACCACCCCGCCGAACTCCGCCCCGGCGGGGGGAGAGAGCGAGATCCACTGCTCCGATGCCCCGGCGTCGCATCGCCAGGATGTCGTCTCGTCGCCGTCATGGGCGAGGAGTGGGGCGTGGGCCCCGTCGGTGCTGGATGACGCTGCGACGAGGGCCTTGCCGGTCGTGTCGCGTTTCGCGGGCAGTTCGCGGAACGTGAGATCGTCGAGCCACACGCTGCCCTTGCCGCCCGAGTTGCTGGCGATGGCGAACTCGATCTTGGAAATCGCCGTGAGCGGCGCCCCGCCCGACGGACCCCAGGCGAACTCGAAGCGGCGCTTCTTGTTGGAAAGCCTGGTCCAGTCCCGCGGCCATTCGAACGCGCGCCGGTTGACCCACCACACGCTGTCGCCGGCGGCGTCGAGGAGTTTGAACTCGAGGTTGTTGGCCGGCCCCTCGCCGCGAACGCGCAGCGCGAACTCGAAGTTGTCCGGGAGCGGCATCGCGCAGTCGCGCTGGATGAGGCAGAAACCGGCGCCGGTCACGAACTCGTAGTCCAGCCGCAGAGCCTCGCCGCGCGGGCCGGGGTCGGCCGCGATTTGAAGTCGAACGCCGTCTGACGTGATCATCCTCCAGCCGTCTGGCGAGTTGAAGGGATCGGAGTCGAGCGGCTGGGCCGGGCAGACCGACCACGCCGCGGCGAGGGGGAGGAAGGAGAACCGGGTGCGGAGGGTGAGCATTCGTCGCTCCGTACGGACGAGGAAGTGTAAACGCTTTCAGGCTCCGGGACTCCAACCCGGCACCCCGGCGCGAGAAGCGCGGCTAATATAGGATACGCATGTCATCAATACGGACATCCGGGCTTTCCAGCACGTCAGGCACAGGAGTGAAGGCTGAGTTGCTGCTGGGCGACGAGGCCGCGGCCCGGGGCGCCATCGACGCCGGGATCGGTGGGGTCTTCTCGTATCCGGGAACGCCGGCCACCGAGATTTTCGAGTGTGTCGAGGAGCATGTCCGCCAACTGGGAAGCGCAGCCGGGATCAGCGCCCTGTGGTCCGCCAATGAGAAGGTCGCGTATGAGGAAGCCCTGGGAATGTCCTACGCCGGCCGCCGCGCGTTGGTCAGCATGAAGCACGTCGGGCTGAACGTCGCGGCGGACCCGTTCATGAGTTCCGCGGCCACGGGGGTCAACGCCGGACTGGTCCTGATCGTCGCGGATGATCCGGGAATGCACTCCTCGCAGAACGAGCAGGATACTCGATACTTCCACGAGTTCGCGCAGTTGCCGCTCTTCGAGCCCGGCACCCAGCAGCAGACCTACGAGATGGTGATCGAGGCGTTCGATTACTCGGAACGCGTGGGGCTGCCGGTGATGGTGAGGATGGTGACGCGCCTATGCCACAGCCGGGCGAATGTCGCGCTCCGGGATCTCTCCGCGACGGGCACACCTCCGAACGGACAGGCCCACCGCGAATATCCAAGACCGGAGCCCAACGACTGGGTGCTCGTGCCCACGAATGCGCGGCGGAGATATCGGCGCCTGCTCGATCTCCAGCCGCGGTTGCTGCGAGATTCGGAGGAATCACCCGCGAACCGGCTGCGCTTGGCGGGGAAGCGAGGGATCATCGCCGCGGGCATCGCCGGCAACTACGTGGGCGAGGTCCTTGGCGCGGGGGATGACGATTCGACGCTCCAAATCGGCCGGTACCCGCTGCCGGTGGCGCAAGTCCGCGCCTTGGTGGACCACTGCGATCAGATCCTGGTGTTCGAGGATGGATACCCGTTCATCGAGCGCCGGCTGAACGGGCTGCTGGGTATACCGGGAAAGTCGATCCGGGGAAGGCTGACCGGTGATACTCCGCTCGACGGGGAACTGACCCCCGACAGCGTGGCGGCGGCGCTGGGAGTGCCCTACGTGAGCCCGGCGTTCCCGCTCGAGGGGCTCGCGGCCCGACCGCCGCAGTTGTGCAAGGGCTGTCCGCACGCGGACAGTTTCAAGGCGATCGTGGAGGCCGCGGCGCCGCTGGGCCACGCGTACATGTTCAGCGACATCGGGTGCTACGCCCTGGGGGTTGCCCCGCCGTTCCGCGCGGTGCACTCGTGCGTGGACATGGGGGCATCGATCGCGATGGCGCACGGCGCGGTGCAGGCCGGGGCGCACCCGGTGATCTGCACGATCGGCGACTCGACGTTTGCGCACTCGGGGATGACGCCGCTGATCGGGGCGGCCCGGGCCAACGCCAACATGACCGTGTTCGTGCTCGACAACGCGACGGTGGGGATGACCGGGACACAGGATTCGATGTGCTGCGGCGAGCAGTTGATCGCCGTGATCCGCGGGCTGGGAGTGCACCCGGACCATCTTCACGTGATCGACCCGCTTCCGAAGAACCACGCGGCCAACGTGGCGCTGATCCGGCGTGAGATCGAGTATCGCGGGCTGAGCGTGATCGTGCCGCGCCGCGCGTGCATCCACGTCAAGCGCAAGGGCAAGGAGCCGGCGTGCACACCGGCGTGCGAGTGCACGCCCCTGACGGTCCACGCCCGGCCGGATTAACAGGAGTCGCCCGTGCAACAGGACATGATGATGGCGGGGGTCGGCGGGCAGGGGATCTTGACGATCGCGAAGGCGATTTCGGGCGCCGCCGCGGCGCGCGGCATGCACGTGAAGCAGGCCGAGGTGCACGGGATGAGCCAGCGGGGCGGGGCGGTGCAGTCGCACCTGCGGATCGGGGAGGAGGAGATTCACTCGGACCTCATCCCCGGGGGGCGCGTGAATGTGCTGGTCGCGATCGAGCCGCTGGAGGCGCTGCGGTACGTCCACATGCTGTCGCCCGAGGGAGTGGTTGTGGCCTCGTCCAATGCGTTCGTGAACATCGGCAACTACCCGCCGGTGGAGCAGGTGATAGACCGGATCACGGCGATGCCGCGCCACGTGATCGTGGATGCGGATCGGCTGGCGCGGGCGGCGGGCTCGGGGCGTTCGGGAAACCTCGTGATGCTTGGTGCCGCGTCGCACTTTCTGTGCTTGCGCGTGGACGAACTGGAAAAATCGATCGCGGAGATGTTCGCGTCAAAGGGCGGGAAGGTGGTGGAAGTCAACACGCGGGCGTTTCGGTTTGGGCGGAGCGCCGCCGCGGCGTACCTCCAGGGGCTGGATCGCGGCGGGTCCTCGCGCGCGGTCCGGCAGTGGGTGGACACGCTCAAGCCCGAGCACCTCGCCGCGGGCGAGCGACCGGACGGGCCGGTGTTTGATGCCTCCCAAGCCGACGATCGGCTGTCGGGGGCGGAAGCCCACGCGGTGGAGCGCCTGCTGGCCGACGTGTACGAGTCGGGCCGGCGGCAGTTGTACGAGCACGAGGTGTACCAGATCGTGCAGTTCGTCGGCGCGATTTCGCCTCCGCACCATGTGTTCCTGGGAGTGGACAACCTGATCTCGGAAGAAGCCCTCGCCGGGTTCCCCGGTGAGCGGGTGGTGCTCAAGATCGTGTCCGCCGATGTCGTTCACAAGTCCGACGCCAAGGGAGTGGTCTTCTGCGGCAAGCGGTACGAAATGGTCAAGCGCGAGATCGACCGGCTCATCGCCCTTCACCGCCAGCGCGGGGCGAAGGTCGATGGCGTGCTGGTTGTGGAGTGCGTCGAGCGCGGCGGGCAGGGGCTTGGGGAGGAGTTGTTCGTCGGCATCCGTTCGACGCGCGAGTTCGGCCCGGTCGTCGCCGCCGGGCTGGGCGGGGTTGATACCGAGTATCTCGCGCGCGTCATGCGGCCCGGCGTTGCGGTCGCGAAGGCCGTCGCCACGGAGACCACGGCCGAGGAGTTCTTCGGCTTGTTCCGCCGCACGGCCGCGTACGAGATGATCTCAGGCCAGGCTCGGGGTCACCGGCGGATCGTGTCGGACGGCGAACTGCTGCGGTGCTTCCGGGCGTTCATTGCGCTGGCGCGGCGCTTCTGCGTGGACCGGGGCGCGACCGGGCCGGACATGGCGGAACTCGAGGTCAATCCCTTCGCGTTCCGGCAGCAGCACATGGTGCCGCTGGACGGGCGGGGGCGATTGGCGACCGCCACGCCGCGCCCGCGCGCGCGGCCCATCCAGCACATCCGGCACATGCTCGAGCCGCGGGCGATCGCGGTGGTGGGGGTCTCGGCGCAGACTCGCAACTTCGGGCGGATCATCCTCAACAACATCATCGAGTGCGGGTTCGATCGCGCGAGCGTGCGGGTCGTCAAGGCGGGGCACGACGCGATCGACGGCGTGGCGTGTGTGCCTTCGATCGGAGCGCTGCCGGGTGAAACCGACCTGCTGGTGATCGCGACCGCCGCGGACCACCTGCCCGGGATCATCGACGAATGCGTGGATTCGGGCAACGTGCGCTCGGCGATCGTGATCCCCGGCGGCGCCGGCGAAACGCGGGGCAGCGAGGAGATCCTGAGGCGCGTGCGCGAGTCGCTGGCGCGAGGGCGCGACACGCCGGGCGGCGGGCCCGTGGTGCTCGGGCCCAACTGCCTGGGTGTGCAGTCCCGCCCCGGGAAGTACGACACGTTCTTCATCCCCGCGAACAAACTCGACCCGCGGCGACAGGCCCCGGGGCGCGGCGTGGCGCTGCTCTCCCAGAGCGGGGCGTTCATCATCACGCGCTTGAGCAACTTGCAGACGCTGGACCCGCGGATCACGGTGTCGATCGGGAATCAGGCGGACCTGACGATCGCCGACGTGGTGCGGGCGGTGGGGGATCGCGCGGACATCCACACGATCGGGGTCTACGTCGAGGGATTCAACGATCTTGACGGGCTGGAGATGCTGCAGGCGGTGCGTCGGATCACCCAGGGCGGCAAGAGCGTGGTGTTCTACAAGGCGGGCCGCACCGACCAGGGTCGCGACGCCGCGGCGGGGCACACCGCGTCCGTTGCGGGGGACTACGACATCTGTGAAGCGGGCGCGACCGCCGCGGGGGCGCTGGTTGCCGACTCCTTCGCCGAGTTCGAGCAACTGCTCGCCGTGTCGGCGGCATTCCACGGCAAGCGCATCGGGGGGACGAGGCTCGCGGCCGTCTCGAATGCCGGATTCGAGACCGTCGGCATCGCGGATCGCGTGCGCGGACCCCGGTACGAACTGCAACTCCCGGAGTTGTCCGAAGAAACCCGCGCCCAGATCGAGCAGGTGCTCGGGCGGCACCACCTCGCGGGGCTGGTGAACGCGCGCAACCCCTTGGACCTCACGCCGATGGCCAACGAAGCGGCGTACGAGGCCGCGGCAAGGGTCCTGCTGGATTGCGAAGAGATCGACGCGCTGCTCGTGTCGGCGGTGCCGCTGACCCCCGCGTTGGCGACCACTCCCGACGAGATCGAAAAGCACGAATCGATCGCGGACATGCTGGTCCGCCTCGCAGGGGCGTCGGACAAGCCGGTCGCGGCGACGGTGGATTCGGGCGCGGCGTATGAGCCGCTGGTCCAGCGGATCCGCGAACGCGGCATCCCGGTATTTCGCGGCGCGGACCAGGCGGTGCAGGCGCTCGGGCGGTATTTGGGTCATCGGGCGGCGAGCGCGCGTGAAACAGCGCAGCCGCTCGCGACAACACCGGCAGATCACGAAGGGGAAGTAGGCGTGGCCGCGCAGGCGTGAGGTGCGTCGCGCCATTAAGTCGCTTTCAGCCGAAAGCCGTTCGTCCGCTCATCTGGGTCGGATACCTGTGATGCAGAGATCCCACTTTGAGTCGGGCGGCGATGAAACTGGTCCGCGCGGGCCCCTTTGCCGCCCACTTTGGGGATCTCGAAAGGACTTTATTTATGCGGAACTACGACAACAGAGAGCAGGGCGAGCGCACGGCCGAGCGGATCGAAGACCGCGATTGGCGGGAACGCAATCAGGGCGGGCGATTCGACTGGGATTCGAGGCGCGGCTGGGAGAGCCAGGACCGATACGGCGCGAGGTACCCCTCGGAGGGCGACGTGGGATATGCGCGCCCCGGATCCGAAAGCAGGCCGCGAGATTACGACGACGGACGCTACCCCTCGCGAAGCGGTAACGGTCCCGGCGGATACGGGCAGGGACGCTTCGGCGAGTCGTGGGGTGGCACTTCCGGCGGCGCAATCGGGCAAGGATCCGGCTACGGCCAGAGCGCCCAAGGGCAGGGCACCGGCTACGGCCAGTCGTACTACTACCCAAGCCAGGGCGGCACCTACGGCCCGGCAAGACCGTGGAACGAGCAGAACTGGCGCGGCCAGGAATACGGCGAGCAGTACGGTGGGTACCAGCAAGGGGCGCAGCGCGGGCCGGGACACTGGAGCGCGGACCAGGGCGGTTTCGGCGAGTGGGGCGATGCTCGCGGCGGGTATCCGGACTACTCGCAGGAGAGCCGGCAGCGAGGCGGGATGGCGCGGTTCGGCACGATAGGAGATCGCTCGAGCCAGGAGACTTGGGGACGCTCGGCCCAGCGTCGCCGGGGCACCGCGCCGAAGGGCTACAAGCGCTCCGACGACCGCATTCAGGAGGACGTGTGCGAGCGCATCATGGACGACGGCATCGATGCCGGCGAGGTCGATGTCAAGGTGAAGGAGGCCGTCGTGGTGCTGACCGGCGAGGTGGAAGACCGACGCGACAAACACCGCATCGAGCAGATCGCGGCGGAAGTTTCGGGCGTGCAGGATGTGGAGAATCAGGTTCGGATCAAGAAGGCCGATTCGTCGCGCTCCGAGCGGAGTTCCACGGGCGCGAGCGGGAACGCACAATCCTCCGGATCGCCCGGCAGCCAGCAGAAGACGGGCGCCGGCGCGCGCCGCGAGTAGAGAACCCTCGGGACCCCCGCGCTGGGGATCTCGCCACCTTGCTTTCCTCCCGGTCCCCACCGGGAGGACGGCTTCCCGTGTTCCGCGTTAATAGGAGTATCACCGATGTCGCTCCACTCCTTCCTGCGGGTATCAGGGGTCGTGTTCATTCTGATCGCGATATGGGGGTTCCTCGACGGTGAGCGCGTCCTGATATTTCACGTAAACACGGCCCACAACGTGGTGCACCTGCTCTCGGGCCTGGGCCTCTTCGCCGCGGGATTCGCCGATCTCCCGGTCGCGCGAGTCGTCTCGCTGGTGTTCGGGATCGTCTACGCGCTGGTGGCGGTGCTCGGCTTCGCGGGAGTTCGGGCGGTGGTCGATCTCCTCCACCTGAACCCGGCGGACAACTGGCTTCACCTCATCCTGGCGCTGCCGTTCATCGCGCTGAGCCTGAAGCCCAGCCCGCGGGTGGCCCGCGCGTAGGGACCGCGTCGCACGTGTCGAGAAGGGCTCCGCAGTTCCGCGGGGCCGCCGACGACCGTAAGGCAGACCCGTGGTCCGCCCGGACGCCGGCCCACACACGCCAAAAGTCGGTAGACTGTCGCGCACTGGCGTGCATCGCCACGGCCGAGAGGGTTCCCATGAACAGCAAGATCTCCCGTCGTCAGTTTGTCCGGCACATCACCGCCGCGGGCGCCGTCGCCCTCACAGGGCCGCGCCTGTTCGCGGCCCTGCGCGACACCCGTCTTCGCGTGCTCTCCATCGGGGTCGTCGGCACGATCGGCGGGCACGACCGCCGCACGATCGCGGCCCACCCGCTCGTTGACATGGTGGGCTTGTGCGATGTGGACGCCAACGCCATCTCCGAGGCGGCGAAGGACCATCCCAGCGCCTTTACCTGCTCGGACTACCGCGAGGCCTTCGACAAGCACGGCGACAAGTTCGACGCGGTAGTTGTCGCGACGCCGGATCACTCGCACTGCAGCATCATGACGCTCGCGCTCTCGCGGGGCAAGCACCTGTACGCGCAGAAGCCGGTGGTTCAGCAACTCGAAGAACTGGAAACGCTCGGCCGCGCCGTGCGAGAGCGTCCGGACCTGGTGACGCAGACCGGCGCCCAGCGGATCGAGCACGCGCCGCGCCGCGCGGCCGTGGACATCCTCAAGAGCGGCGGCCTGGGGCGTGTGATCGAGGTGCACATCGCCTTTGGCGGCGGCGCCCGCGCGGGCGGCCACTACTTCGCCAGCGGCCCGGTGGGCGACCCCATCGACCCGCCCGCGGGCTTTGACTACAACCTCTGGCTGAATGGCGCTCAGGAGGAGCCTTGCCGCCCGAACATGGTTCAGCGCCAATGGCGCAGTTGGTGGAAGTACGGCGGCGGCCAGATCGCCGATTGGGTCGTCCACCTGACCGACGTGCTTTTCTACGCGTTCCCGGAACTGCAGAGCCCCGAGAGGGTCTGCTCGCGGACGCCGTCACGCGATCTTTCGTTCTTCCACGCCGACCGCGTGCTCTCGACGCTTACCTACCCCGTGAGCGGCGACAAGTTCGCGAACTCGACCTGCAACTTCTACTTCTACGACTCCGACCTGAAGCCCGACCGCGCCCAGGTCGGCGTGGGCGAGGGCGAGTGGCCCAGCGGCATCCTCACCATCGTGGTCTGCGAGGGCGGCACGCTGGTCCTCGCGCCCGAGGGCCCGCTGGAGATTTGGCGCGACGGCCAGAAGACCGACGGAATGCAATGGCCCGGCCTCCCCGCGTACGAGCAGTTCAACCACTGGCACGCCTGGGTTGACAAGGCCCTGGGCAAAGACACGCCCCATCTGTGGATGCCGTTGAACATCGGCCTGCGCTGCACCGAGCCGGGCCTGCTGGCGGTGAAGGCCGCCAAGTTCCCCGGCCAGGTTCTGGAATGGGACCGCGAGAGATTGGCGTTTACCAATCACGCCGAGGCCAACAAGACGATCGTCCGCCGGGAGTATCGGAAGGGATTCGAGCCGGTGGGGCTGGTGCGGTAGCCCGGCCGCCGAGCAGTCATGCGCCAGACCCGTCCGAAGGCGACCGAAATGGCACCTTGGTCCGTTCATGGCCAACCGGCGGGTTGCGCCCTGACCCCCCAAAAAAAACAGAACGCCCGGCCGATTTCGACCGGGCGTGGTGGAATCGAGGTTCGCGTGTCTCAGGCCTTCTTGCTCTTCGAGAAATAGTCCCCGGCGTACTTGCGCTGGAACTTCTCGACGCGTCCCGCGGCGTCCACGAACGTGTGCTTGCCGGTGAAGAACGGGTGCGACCCCGACCACACTTCCACGTGCAACTCGGGCACCGTCGCCCCGACCGTCATCACGACCTGGCCGTTGTGGAAGACCTTGCAGTTATTGAAGTACCGCGGATGGACGCCTTCTTTCATGGAGCACCTCTGGGCCCGTTCGGCACGGAACGGGCTGGGATGATAGCCCCCGACCTCGCCCCCCTCAATCCGTCGTGGTGATCGTCGGTATTCGCCAGGGCCGAAAGCCTGAAAGCCGCGGCCGAAGCCGGAGGCCCGACGCTGGCCGCGGCCCAACCGCCGCCAGTGCCAGGTGGTCCCGACAACCGAACTTCACCCACCCGCCCGCTTGACCGATAAAGGGTACCGGCTAGCCTTCTCACCCGGGACCAGCCCGTCCCGCCCCCAAACGCCCCGCGGCCAGAAACGGCCCCGACGCGTGCGATTCCTCCATAGCTCAATGGTAGAGCGACCGGCTGTTAACCGGTAGGTTCTAGGTTCGAGTCCTAGTGGGGGAGTTCTGAGAAAGGCCTCGTAAAGAGGCCTTTTCTCGTTAACGGTCTGGGCTTTTGGCCCACCGCGAGTATCTCTCGGGATTCGTGGGACTTCCTGAGAGTCCACGATTCGCCGAGCGCTCTCGAATCCGAGACATCGTATCGGCGGATCGGTCGCCACGCCGGGGTTGGGGGCCAAAAGTCTCTCCGCGCTCTCAAACTCTCTGGGCGTCGGGGTTAACGCGCTGCCGGGGTGAACGAGGGGTGCCCTTCGCCGTCCGCGGCGCTCCCTGACCGTTTCGCGTATTCAGAAGGCAGACGGCCCGCACCGGACGCGGGCCCCATTCCAGCATCAGGTGCGAAGCCGAGCGCCACGCGCACGCCCGCACGGATGCATGTCCCCCTTCACGGAGGATGTGCCCGTGCACAACACCGCGCTCATGGACGATGCTCCCGCCCCCACCGCCACGCTCGACCCCAATGGCCCAACCACGCCCGCCGCGCGGCTGGACGGCATCGCCGCCATCCTCGCCGAAGGCATCCGCCGCCGGCGGCGACAGGTCGCGATTTCGGGGTCGAACATCGAGCATCAAGAAGGCTCTCCGGCTCGCCTTGAACTGTCCGAGCATGCCCGCCCTGATGGGTCGCGTGGTTAACGGCCACGAGAACGGAGACCCCGAATGGCGATCGATGTGAATGCAGCCGAGCGGGCCTTGGAGATGATGACCGTGCCGCAACTGAAGCAGCGGTACGCCAAAGTCTACGGCGAAGAAACGCGGACGCACCACAAGGTGCTGCTCATCAAACGGATTCTCTGGCGGATGCAGGCGCTACGGGAGGGGGACCTCTCGGAGCGGGCACGCCAGCGGGCACGCGAACTGGCCAACGACGCCGATCTGCGGCGAAGCCCGCCACGCGTGTCAGCGTCGGACGGGCCGACGCCGCGGGCCAACGGCGAGAGCGTGGTCCGCGTTGCCCTCCCCGCGGGCGATGACGCACGCCTACCCGCGCCCGGGTCGGTGCTCCGACGCCAGTACAAGGGCCGAGCCGTGCTGGTCCGGGTGCTGCCCAAGGGGTTCGAGTACGAGGGCGAGGTCTTCCGGTCGCTCAGCGCCATCGCGGCGAAGGTGACCGGTTCGCATTGGAACGGATTCCGATTCTTCGGGCTCTGCAAGCCCGGCATCACGGAGGGCAAGGCATGAGGACCTCGGTCGAAACCAAACCCGCGAAGAACGTCGGCGTGGCGACCGTCCGCTGCGCTATCTACACCCGTAAGTCGAGCGAGCAGGGACTCGAGCAGGAGTTCAACTCGCTGCACGCCCAGCGCGAGAGCGGCGAGGCCTACGTCGCCAGCATGAAGCACGAGGGCTGGGTCGCGCTGCCCGACCAGTACAACGACGGCGGCTTCACCGGCGGGAACACCGACCGTCCGGGCTGCCAGCGGCTGATGGCCGACATCGAGGCCGGCAAGGTGAACTGCGTGGTGGTCTACAAGGTGGACCGTCTCTCGCGTTCCTTGATGGACTTCGCCCGGATGATGTCGGTGTTTGAGAAGCACCGCGTTTCGTTCGTGTCGGTGACGCAGCAATTCAACACCACGCAATCGATGGGGCGGCTCACGCTGAACATCCTGCTCTCGTTCGCGCAGTTCGAGCGAGAGATCATCTCCGAGCGCACCCGCGACAAGATCGCCGCCTCCAAGCGAAAGGGCAAGTGGTTCGGCGGCAAGCCGATCCTGGGGTACGACCTCGCGCCCCAGCCCGCTGGCGGAAGCAAACTCGTGGTCAACGCGGCGGAGGCGGAGGTCGTCCGCGAAATCTACCAACTGTACCTGGAGCACCGCTCGCTCACCAAAGTGGCCCAGATCCTCAACGCCCGCGGCTGTACGAGCAAGCGATGGACGACCCGCAAGGGCACGGCGGTCGGCGGCCGCGTGTGGGACAAACACCTGCTGATCAACTTGCTCACCAACCCGGCCTACGTTGGCAAGATCAAGCACAAGAAGGAACTGTTCGCCGGCGAGCACGCCGCCATCATCGACGAACCGCTCTGGCAGCAGGTGTACGGAATCATCAAGCACAACGGTCGCACCGGCGGCATGCACGTCCGCAACCAGCACGGGGCGCTGCTCAAGGGTCTGATCCACTGCGGCCCGTGCGGGCACGCGATGGGCCACTCCTACAGCGTCAAGGACGGAAAGGCGGCCTACCGCTACTACGTGTGCTACGTCGCCCAGAAGCAGGGCTGGCACGCGTGCCCGTCGGGTTCGCTGCCCGCGGAACAGATCGAGCGGCTGGTGGTCGACCGGATCAAACACATAGGCGGCGACGCCACGCTGGTCGCCGCCACATTCCGCCAGTTGCAGAGCGGCGTCCGCTCTCGGAGCGCCCAGATCGAGAAGGACCACACTGCGAGCAAGCGCGAGATCCAGAAGATTGAGGGCGACATCCGCAAGGCCGCGATGACGGCCGGCACGGACGCCAACGCCGCCGCCCGTCTGGCCGACCTTCACGAACGCCTCGCCGCGGCCAACGAGCAGGCGCGGGCTCTTCGCGCCGAGAGGGACCAGATGCAGAGCGAGTCGATCACCCAGGCCGAAGTCGCGGAGGCGCTCCGCGAGTTCGCGGCGACGTGGGACGTGCTCTACCCGCGTGAACAGGCGGCGATGCTGGCGAACCTGGTCAAGCGGGTGGATTACGACGGCGCGAAGAAGACGGTATCGATCACACTCCATCCTGCGGGGCTGCGGACGCTCGGCCAGTCGCCCGCTGAAGATGAGGAGGCAGCATGAACGGCATGGACGAGGTCACGATCGAGTTCCCGGTGCACTTCACGCGGGGGACGGCCGGCCGGAAAGAGGTCAACGTCGGCGTCGAGCCCGCCGCGCCGGCGGTAGAACGCGACCGCGTGCCTCGCATCTCCCGTCTGATGGCCTTAGCGATCCGGTTCGAGGAGCTGGTTCGGCTGGGAGAGGTCGAATCCCATGCCGATCTGGCCCGCCTCGGCCAGATCACACGGGCTCGGATCAGCCAGATCATGGACCTGCTGTGCCTGGCTCCGGACATCCAGGAGGAGTTGCTTTTCCTGCCTCGCGTTGAGCGTGAGCGGGATGCAGTCAGCGAGCACGAACTGCGCACAGTGTGCGCCGTCTCGGACTGGCGCGAGCAGCGTCGGCGCTGGCGGGAGTTGGCGGGCGCTGCACGTGGCCCACAGAACTGACAACAGCCCGACGGACCTCGTGAACGTGGGAAGCGAAGTCTGAGGCATGCAAACTCAAACGACAACCAGCGAGTCTCGCAACCCGGGGGTATGCAAATGGCGGGTGGATAGCCCGGCTCGAACGGGGCTCCGTCGCTCACGCCCGACGCCGCCGAGATCGGAGGCACGGGCGCGTCCCTCCGGTGCGTTCGTGCGAACCACATGTGGCGTGTTGAGCGTCCGTATTCAAAGCTTCGGCGAACCAATTCTCACAACAGGTGATCCGGGGCCTGTGGACCAAACTTGCCGGTTGACGCGCGACGACGCCTCCCTCGGCCACGAGGGGTAGCCATCCGGTCGGGCGGAAAGTTCCCTGAACCGATAGCCTCGGGTCGACCGCTCGGTGGAAATCGAACCCGCGGGTCCGCAACGCCGTACCATGACCACCGATATACTCCGGGGAAGTATGCTCCACCGCGGCAGTCCATTCCGGCTTCTCGTGACCGTCCTCTTGGCGGTCGCGGTTCCATTCTGCTGCTGCAACTTCCACTCTTGGTTCAGCGCGTGCGGTCCGTGCCAGGCTCCTGCTTCGGATCGCCAAGGCGAGACACTGGCTCATGTTCACGCCGACGGGGCGAGCCACGTTCACTCCTCCCACCATGAGCACCAAGACGGGCCTGCGTCCAACGATGGGGACGATCACTCCCCCAAGCCGTGCGCGCCGGGTGACGAGCACGACTGCGACTGCGGCAAGAACAGCGGGATGATGCTCACGGTCCAGCAGTCGACCGTCGAGTTGCCCGCGCCAGTGGTCATCGCTGTTCTCGACTGGGCCCTGCCCGCTGATGTGCTTCCGACAGCCCTGTTCCGGGCCTTGGATCGGGAGCAGCGCGTCGTCGAACGACCGCAGACATCGCTTCTGCGCCTGCACTGCGCGCTCATCGTGTAGCAATTCGGCCCGTACCGACGATTCGCAGTCGCCGAAGCGCTAAAAGTGCGATTGGAGACTCCGGAATCGTCGGCGGGCTGCCGCGCGCCCCCATCGCGCTTCGGCGCACCCCATCCATCTGACTGACCTGTTCTCGCACCCTCACCGGAGGTCTCGCATGGCACGCTCACGCGCGGCTGTGGGGCTGGGCGCACTGGCGCTCGCTACCGCGGCGATCCTGATTCCTGTCTACGCCCACGAAGGGCACAATAAACCCTCCGGGGCGACGTTCGATCCGAACGCGCCGAAGAGGGTCTCGGAGGCGACCGCTGCGGCGATTGGCCTTGCCACCGCCGAGGTGGACTTCGGCCAGGTCGAAGATGTTGTCCGCCTGACCGGAATGGTCCGGGCGCGCCCGGACGCGCTGGTGGCCGTCTCACCGCGCTACGCGGGCGTAGTTCGCCTTGTCGCCGTCCAGCCGGGCGACCTCGTTGTGAAGGGCGCGACGCTGGCCGAGGTTGATTCGCCGGAGATGGCCAAGCTGCTCTATGACGTCCGCCGGTTGGAAGGAGAATCCGAGCGGCTGAACGCTGAGCTGAAGCGGGCTGAGTCGCAGGTGCAGTCGCTTGAGATCGAGCTGCCCGCCCTCACGCAAGGCGCGGAACTGCTCGAGGCCGAGGTACAGAGACTCACGAGTGCGGGCGAAAACGTCTCCGCCAACCTGCTGACTCAACGCAGATCCGAAGCGATCAAGCTGCGGGCCGACGCCGGCCTTCGCCGGGTCGCCTTGGAGCAGGCTCGGGCGGAGCTTGTCTCGCTGCGGAAACAGGTCGAAACCACACACGCTTCAGCGGAGGCTCTCAGGGGAACACTCCCCGCTGAGAACGATCCGCACGCGGTCGAAGTGCTCGCCGATCCCGCTCGGCCGGGCCTGATTCGCTTTCTGGCACCGATCGACGGCGTGGTCACCACACGAAGCGCGGCGGTCGGCCAGGGCGTCGAAGCCGGTCAGCCCCTGCTGACGATCGGGGACTTCGCGCGGGTCCAGATCGAGGGCGAGTTGCCCGAAGGCCTCGTCGACCGCCTCACTGCTGCCAGCGGCAGCAAGGTCCGCATCCGACGCGGCGTCGGCGCGGCAAGCGATGTGGTCGCGGAAGGATCGGTCCGCTTCGTCAGCCCGGTGATCGACGCCACCAAGCGCACCGCGCACGTGTTGGTTGATGCGGAGAACGCGAAGGGGCTGCTCCGCCAGGGTCAGTTCGTGGACCTGTCGATCGTGATTGCCGCCAACGACTCGGCGGTGGTGATCCCGGCGTCGGCCATCGTCAAAGAGGGTCCCCTTCAGTACGTCTTCGTAAGGGAGGGGAAGAGTGACGACGTCGTCTACAAGAAGCGCGACATCGCCGCGGGCGTCCGTGATGATCGCGTGGTCGAGATCAAGCTAGGTCTGGTGCCCGGCGATGTGATCGCTGTGAGCGGCGCGTTCAGCCTCTCGCAGCTTCGCGGCTTCGTGCCCGGCGCGCCGGAGCCCGCCGCGCCCGCGCAGAACCCCGACGGCCACGGTCACTCGCACTGATCGACATTTCCGCGACTCGCCCCCGAAGAAGAGGACCCTCCCTTGCTGAACTGGATCATCCGATCATCGCTGAACAACCGCGTGCTTGTGATCATCGCTGCGCTCCTGGTGTCGGTCTACGGCCTCTACGTCACGTTCAACACGCCCACGGACGTGTTGCCCGACCTCAACCGGCCGGTGGTCACCATCTTCGGCGAGGCTCCGGGCCTTGCGCCCGAGGAGGTCGAGGCCCAGGTCACATATCCAATCGAAACCGCAGTCAACGGCGCACCCGGCGTTGAGCGTGTGCGGAGCCGGAGCGCGCTCGGCCTCTCCATCGTCTATGTCGAGTTCGCGTGGGGCACTGACCCCAAGTACAACCGTCAGGTCGTCACCGAGCGGCTTGGGACCGTCGCAGAGAAACTCCCGCCCGGCATCGTTCCGGTGATGACTCCGGCGTCGAGCATCATGGGCGAGATCGCCCTCATCAGCGCATCGAGCAAGACGCTCTCGCCCATGGACGTGCGGACGCAGGCCGAGTTCGTGCTCCGCCCTGCCATCCTGTCCATTCCCGGCATCGCGCAAGTGACCGTGATGGGTGGCGACCTCAAGCAGTTCCGCGTCCAGGCCGACCCGGACAAGCTGCGGCTGTTCGACCTCACTCTCGAGGATGTTGAGCGGGCGCTGCAGGCGGCGAACCAGAACACGGGCGGCGGCTTCCTCTCCAGTGGCGCGCAAGAACTGGTCGTCCGCAACCTTGGCCGTGTACAGACCGCCGACGACATTGCGGCGTCCCTTATCACCAACGAGCCCGGTGACCACAACTCGCCGCCCCGCGCCGTGTTGATTCGAGACGTGGCCACGGTCATCGAGGCCGGCCCGACGATCAAGCGCGGCGACGGATCGGAGAACGCGGCACCGGCCGTCATCATGGCGATCCAAAAGCAGCCCGGCGCGGACACCCTCACGCTCACTCGGGCTTTGGACGCGACGCTCGCCCAGATCAAGCCCACACTGCCAGCGGGTCTGGACCTCAACGCCGACCTCTTCAGGCAGGAGCACTTCATCCGGGCATCGATCGGCAATGTCATCGAAGCCCTGGAACTCGGCGCAATCCTTGTCGTGATCATCCTGGTTCTGTTCCTCATGAACGTGCGGACGACAATCGTCACGCTCACGGCCCTGCCGCTCTCGATCATCACGACCTTTATGGTGTTCCACTGGCTCGGGATGAGCGTCAACACCATGACGCTGGGCGGGCTGGCGGTGGCGATTGGTGAACTGGTGGACGACGCGGTCGTCGACGTCGAGAACGTGTACCGGCGCCTGGGCGAGAACCGCCGTGCCGCCAATGCCAGGCCGATCGTGCAGGTCGTCTTCGATGCCTCCAGCGAGATCCGCAACCCGATCATCCTGGGCACCGTCATCGTCAACCTCGTCTTTCTCCCCACGTTCTTCCTGCCCGGGATCGAGGGGAGGCTCTTCACGCCCCTGGCGACCGCGTACATCATCAGCATCTTCGCGTCTCTGCTCGTGGCGCTCACGATCACTCCCGTTCTGGCCTTCTACCTGCTCCCGGGCATCAAGCGCATGACGCACGGCAAGGACGGTTTCTTGCTCCGCGTCTGCAAGCGGCTAGCGCTCAAGTCCTATTCGATCTCGATGCCGCGCCCAATCGCGGTGCTCGCGACGCTGGGCGTGATGGTCGCTGCCGCGCTCT
This sequence comes from Phycisphaerales bacterium, assembly GCA_905339235.1. Lineage (GTDB taxonomy): Bacteria > Planctomycetota > Phycisphaerae > Phycisphaerales > UBA1924 > RI-211. The sequence continues at coordinate 233,805 of CAJPFG010000003.1, read as the reverse complement.
TCATGGTCACGCGGCTGGGCTCGGAGTTCCTGCCGCCTTTCAACGAAGGCACGGCGACCGTCTCCTTCATGCTCACGCCGGGCGTCTCGCTCGAGGAATCCAACCGGATCGCCGCGAGGGCCGAAGAAGCCATCCTCTCGATCCCGCAGGTGAAGAACGTCGGTCGTCGCACGGGCCGCGCGGAGCAGGATGAACACGCCGAGGGAGTCCATTCCTCGGAGATCGACGTGGACCTGTGGACCAAGGAAGAGGCCAAGAACCCCGACAAGCACCCGGTCGCCAGCGGCCGCAGGCCACCGCCCGTGAAGGACATCCGCCCGCGCGAGGAAGTGTTCGCACAGATTCAAGAGAAGCTCGAAGTCTTCCCCGGTGTGAATGTCGGCGTCGGCCAACCGATCAGCCACCGCATCGAGCACCTCCTGTCGGGCGTCCGGGCGATGGTGGCGATCAAGATCTTCGGCGACGACCTCAACACGCTCCGCACACTCGCGGATCAGACCAAGGCCGCGATGGAGGGCATCCCCGGTGTTGCCGACCTTCAGGTCGAGCAGCAGGTGCTGGTGCCTCAGCTGCACATCAGCGTGAACCGCGATGCCGCCGCCCGCGTGGGCTTTACGCCCGCGATGCTCACCGACGCGATGGAAACGGCGACGAAGGGTAAGGTGGTCGGCCAGGTGCTCGAGGGGCTCAAGTCGTTCGACATCACGCTCACGCTCGACGATCACCACCGCACCGACCCGACGCGCCTCGAGGAGGTCCGACTGGTCTCTCCCACGGGGGCCATCGTGCTCCTGCGCGACGTGGCTGAGGTCGTCGAGAAGCTCGGCCCCAATGAGGTGGCCCGCGAGAACCTCCGCCGCCGCATCGTGGTGCAGTGCAACGTCCGCGGCCGCGATCTGGGGTCGACGGTTGAGGACATCCAGAAGTCGATCGCGATGGATCTGAAGCTGCCGCAGGGCTACACGCTGCAGTACGGGGGTCTCTACGAGGCGCAGCAGGAATCGACCCGGCTGCTCTTGATCCTGGGTCTCGGGTCGCTGGTCGCCATCTTCGTCATCCTCTACACCCACTACCGCTCGGGCATGGTGGCGGCCCAGATTATGCTCAACGTCCCGTTCGCGCTCATCGGCAGCGTGACGGCGCTTGCGATCACCCGCGAGCCGTTCAGCGTCGCCTCGCTCGTGGGCTTCATCTCACTCACCGGCATCGCCACCCGCAACGGCGTGCTGATGGTCAGCCACTACATCCACCTCATGACCGAGGAGCGGCAGACCTGGAGCAAGGAGCTCATCATCCGGGGCAGCCAGGAGCGCGTGGCCCCGGTCCTGATGACCGCCGTCACCGCGGGGCTGGGCCTCATTCCCCTGGTGCTCAGCAAGGGCGAGCCGGGCAAGGAGATCCTGTACCCCGTCGCGGTGGTCATCCTCGGCGGCCTCATCACCAGCACGCTGCTGGACTTCTTCGTGACCCCGGCGATCTTCTACCGCTTCGGAAAGACCGCAGCGGAACGGTTGGCCAGGGAGCACGCCGAGAAGCACGGCGGCATCGGTACGTCACCGGGCAGTGTGCCAGCACAAGCAATCGCCACAGTGACGGCTGAACCCGTCTCAAGTCTATCAAGTGACCACGTCGCACCTCCGGCAGAGGCGAGCGACGGCGGCAGCGCATCCGCCTCTGCCTCAAGGAAAGATGGCCATAACCCGGCCACCTGAAGGAGTTCTCGCATGAACAAGCGTTCCGCATCGACCTTCCTGGCGGCCCTCGCGGCCGCGGCGCTCTGGGCCACGCCCGTCATGGCCCAACACGATCACGGTGACAAGAAGGCTCAGCCCGGGCATGACGATGGTCATGCACACGGCGAAGTTGCCAAGGCCAAGACCTTCGGCGAGGCCGCGCGGCGCATCGCCGATGAGATCAAGGCGATCGAGGCTGCCCTCACCGGCGGCTCGGTCGCGGGTGTGTCCGATCGCGCCAATGCCGTGAACGCGCTGGCCAAGGACCTGGGCGCCCTGTCGCTGGCGAAGGACAGCGGCGTCCCGCGCGAGAAGGTCAAGGATGCCAACCTTGCCGGCAAGGAACTCGCCGAGGCAGCCGACGCCCTGCACGAGATCGCCGACAAGGGTGACCTCGCGGCCAGCAAGTCCCAGTTCGACAAGGTGAAGGCAGCGGCGGCGAAGATCGAGGCGGTCGCGCCCGCCACGTACTACTGCCCGATGCACTGCGAGGGAAGCAAGACCTACGACAAGCCCGGCGAGTGCCCGGTCTGCCACATGAAACTCAAGAAGCAGACCAGCGAGCAGTTCACGGTCGAGGTCAAGCCCATCGGCGGGACCATCACGGCGGGTAAGCCCGCGAACCTGCTGTTTACGATCAAGGACCCGCGCGGCCTGGCCGTCAAGACCGTCGAGATCGTCCACGAGATGCCGCTGCACCTCTTGATGGTCAGCAAGGACCTCTCGTGGTACGCCCACGAGCACCCGGCGCTCCAGCCCGACGGCACGTTCACGTTCACCTGGACCTTCCCCGCCGGCGGTGAGTACACGCTCTTCCACGACTTCACGCCCAAGGACGTGGGGATGCAGGTTGTGCCGGTGACGCTGAAAGTCGAGGGCGCGCCCGCCGCGCCAGTTGCACTTAAGGCCGACAGCGACAAGCCCAAGACGGTGGACGGGTACACCGTCACGCTCAACACCGGCGGACCCGTGACCACGGGCAAGCCGACGACGATGTCGTACACGATCGCCAAGGACGGCAAGCCCGTGAGCGACCTGACGCCCTACCTCGGCGCGATGGGGCACCTGGTCATCATGAGCCAGGACCTCAAGGAGTTCGTCCACAGCCATCCGCACGAGCACGCCGAGGGCGACCACGACCACGCCAAGCAGGGGCACAGCGACACGAAGGGCGGCCCGAAGGTGGACTTCGAGGCGCACTTCAAGGCCGCGGGGCTCTACAAGGGATGGGCCCAGTTCCAGCACAACGGCAAGGTCATCACCGTGCCCTTCACGTTCAATGTCGCCAAGGGCGAGGGCTCGGGCGAGGCCAAGCCGCACGATCACGGCAAGTAAGTAACCACCGCGCCCCGCGCCGCGAAAGCGGCACGGGCCGATTCATCGCTCGTCGTCTCGCCGCACGGTGCGGCGGGAGGAGCACGCCCTGTTCCCGGAGATCGGCCCATGACACCCATCCGCCCGCTTCTACTGCTCGCCGCCGCATCCGTGCTGCTCGCCCAAGGCTGTGCGACCAGCAAGCACGATGTGGCCAAGGCCGAGGCCGGGCAGGTCTCTGTGTGTACCAAGTGTTACGACCAGATCCGCAAAGCCCGGAGCACCGGCGGCCCGCGCGGCGGCTTGGCCACGAACCGCACCATCACCACGCACATGTGCGAGGACTGCAAGGACGAGATGACCATCTACGAGAAGGACGGCGTGCTGAAGGTCCGGTGCGCCACCTGCGCCCCGGAGGGCGTGGACTGTGACCGGTGCGTGCCCAAGACCGCCGCCAAGTGAACCCGTGTCTCCGTTGACCAGAACCACTTTCTTTGGAGATTCCCGATGATCCGTGCCACCGTCCTGTTCACTTCGACCTCAATCCTCGTCGCAGGGATGCTCACGCCCGCGGCACTCTCGCAGTGCTGCGGTGCGCCCAAGACCGCGGCAACCACGACTGAATCGGCGAGCGTGTCCCCGGCGGGCTCGGGATCGCCCGCCGCGCTGGCCGTGCTCGCGGCGTCGATGGCGAGCGTGGGCGCCGAGCCCGTCAACAAGGTCTGCCCCATCAAGGGCAACGAGGTGGACAAGAAGTCCCCCACGCGCTTGTTCAAGGGCGTGACCATCGGGTTCTGCTGCCCCGGCTGCGAGGGCAAGTGGGACAAGAAGACCGACGAGGAGAAGATGGCCCTGCTCGCCAAGCACGCGCCCGAGGCCGTGACGGCGATCAACGCTCCGGCGGCGCTCGCGCCGGCCTACATCGGCCAGGACAACCGGGTCGGTGCGGGCACGCTCCAGAGCAACCCGGCGTTGGCGGCCGCCCGCGGCTATCTCGCCGCGTGCGCGAAGGCGGACGCAGCGGCCCTCAACGCGCTCTTCCTGGATAATGGCCGTGCCACAGTGAGCGAGAACGCCAGTGACGAGGGGACGTGGGAGACCTACCGCGACCACCACCTGCTGCCGGAACTCAAGGAAATGCCGGATTTCACGATGACCCTGACCAAGGAGGACATGCAGACCTTCGGCACCACCACGATCGTCCGCCACATCGGCTCGTTCACCGTTCCCGACCCTAACCATAAGGAACTCACCAAGAAGTACCTCGCCGCCGTGACCTATGTCGTCGTGGACGAGGGCGGGACGCAGAAGATCGCGCACCTGCACTGGTCGAGCCGGCCGGAGCGGAAGGCGGAGCCCACGGTCCAGGCGGCGGGCAAGACGGTCAATGAGATCTGCCCGATGACCGGCGACAAGGTGAACGAGTTCCACACGCGGGAGTTCAACGGGCTGACCGTCGGATTCTGTGACGGTGATTGCGCCCTGCGATGGGGCGGGCTCACCGAAGAGGTGCGTACCAAGAAACTCGCGGATGCGATCGCCGGTACGACGGCGAAGACGCCGCACGGCGCTCAGCCCGACGACGGGCACCACCACGAGCACAAGTAAGAACCCACCTAGTCCCGCGCTGCAAGAGTTGCGCGGGCTGATTCGACCGTGGAGACTGCCCGCATGATGTTCCAACGCTTCAAGTGCCCACCTCACTTCACCCGCCCGATGGCCCCGGTCGCGCTGGCGCTCGCGGTGCTCGCGGGCGGATGCGCCTCGCTCGATCCGAAGGCGGACATCGACCGCGCCGCGCACACGGTCACCGACCGATCGGGCGTTGCGCCCGGATGGGATGGTCCCTGGGAGGCGTCGCTGACAACGTGGGACGGACGCTCGCCCCTCACGGTTGAGTTGGCCCTGGGGATGGCGCTCAGGAACAACCGCGACATCAGATCGGAGGTTGAACTGATCGCGGCCTCACGGGCAGACCTTGTGCAGGCGGGACTGTTGCCCAACCCCGTCGTCGGGCTCACGCTGCGATTCCCCTTCGACCCTGTGAGCGGTGGCACGTTTGTCGGGGCGCAGCTTGTCCAGTCCTTTACGGCCCTCTGGCTCCGGGGAGGAAAGATCCGGGCAGCTGATGCGAGGCTCAACCAGACCGTGCTGGACGTATCTGACAAGGCCCTCGCGCTGGTCGCGGAGGTGAAGGCCTTGCATACGCGCATCGCCTTTGGTCAGCGTGCGGTCGCGCTAGCAGAACAGAACCTCGCGACCATCCAGAAGTCGATCAATTCCCTCGACGCCCGAGTGCGAGGCGGCGAGGGGACGACGCTGGACGTCAACCGCGCCCGTCAGCAGCTGGCCAAGGCCGATGCCGAGCGGGTTGTGGTCATGCGAGAGCTGGCCAAAGAGCGCCGCCGGATGCTCGAGCTGATCGGCTTTGCGGCAGAGAACGCGGACTGGGCCGTCGATGAAGGCGCGTTGGTGTCTGCGCCGCAGACGCTCGATGAGGCCACCGTGATCGCTCTGGCGGGGTCGCAGCGGCTGGATGTCGCGGCGTCGCGGTCGGTTGCGCTCGCCCTGAGCGCGGACCTCTCGGTCGAGCAGCGGAGCCGCCTGCGGGACTTGGGCCTCGGTGCCGACTTCGAGCGGTCGGAGTCGGGCGACAAGTCCATCGGTCCGGTGGTCGAGTTGGCGATCCCAATCTTCGACACCAACGAGGCTCAGATCGCCAAGGCCGGGTCGATGGCACGGGCGGCCCTGGCCACGCACGAGGCCGTCGCGCAGCGGGCCGTCCGCGAAGCCCGAGTGGCGTGGATCGAACTTGACAGTGCCGCGCGGCTCCTCGAGCAGTACCGCACCACCGTGCTGGCGCTCTCCGAGCACAATCTGACGCTTGCAGAGGCTGCCCTCAAGGCAGGACAGGCGGACGTAACGGTGCTGCTGGACGCGCAGCGCGAAGTGATCGAGGCTCGGCGCACACTGAACGATTTGGAGCGCGATGCGCGGCTCGCTCGCGTTGCGCTTGAGGAGGCGGTCGGAGGTCGGCTGGCCGCTCCGGAGCCAGCCAAAGCAAGCGGCGCTCAGGGGCCTTCACTATGAACGGACCATTTCAAGGATCGGGCGCCACTCAGTCCTCGACCGGCCGCCTCGATGGCCCGAAGGGAGGTGGCGATCATGGATAACGCTGTTGCGTTGGTGCAGACATACCTGCGGGTCAACGGCTACCTGACCGTCACCGAGTACCCGGTCGTTGAGGCGCTTCCGGCCGGTGGGTATCAGGCGGCCACCGATCTGGACGTGCTGGGCTTTCGATTCGGACATTCCTGCACACTGCGCGCACCGATCGGCTCGGACGGAGCGGACGCGGCGTGCGAGATCGAGACGGACCCGGCGCTTGATGTTCGGGCGGGAACGCCGGACATGATTGTCGGTGAGGTGAAGGAGGGGCGGGCGGTGCTGAACCGCGCGGCATCCGACCCCGGGGTGCTCGCGGCAGCGCTCACGCGCTTCGGCTGCTGCGAGCCGACTGTGGCCGTGGAGCTCGCGCATCGGCTGGTGCGCGAAGGGCATGCACGCACCCCTGCCGGCCATCGCGTGCGACTGGTTGCGTTTGGCTCACTGCCCCCGGAGGCACCCTCCCGCCGCTTCCAGGTCATTCTGCTCGGATCGGTCCTGGACTACCTGCGCGGCTATGTGCGCCGTCATTGGCCGCGATTGCAGGCCTCGGAGTCGAAGGACCCGGGCCTGAGTTTCCTGTTGACATTGGAAAAAGCTGAGCGCGGGCGTCGCGCTCCGTCTTCGTCCTCGAGTCCCGCACCTGCAAAAGGAGATCGCTCATGAACCGTTCTCGCATGTCGATCGTGGCGCTTGTCGCCGGCACCGTCCTCAGCTCGTTCGCGTTCGCGCAGCCGCAGGCCCCGGCCGGGTCTCAGCCCCCGCCCGGGGTCGATCCGGCAATCCACGCCGCCCACGTGGCGCAGGGAGCGGGGGCCCACCCCCAGACGGCTGCTCAGCCGGCCGACAACGCCGAACTGGTGCGGCAACTCGCGGAACTCCGTGCGCAGATCGCGCAGCTCCAGGCTGCCTTGGCCCAGGGGCACGCCTCCGGGGGGGCACCGCAGCCGATGCCCCAGGGCGGCATGCAGCCCGGCATGCAGATGGGACGGCCTCAGATGGGGTCGGGGGGGCCGGGCATGGGAATGAAGGGCATGGGTGGAGGCGCGATGCCGCAGGGCGGCGGTGCCATGCAGGGCATGCCGAGCGGCAGTTCGTCCATGCCAGGCATGTCCGGCGGGGGCGGGATGGGCATGATGGACATGGACAAGATGATGATGGGTGGTATGGGCGGTGGCTCGGGCGGCGGCATGTCCGGCATGATGGGCATGATGGATCAGATGATGGGGATGGGCATGTCGCGCATGGGAGGCGGCATGAACACGGGCGGGATGGCGTCGGCCCTCCCCGGATTCCCTGGCGCTTCCCACATCTACCACCTCGGGGCCACGGGCTTCTTCCTCGACCACGGCTCGCACGTCACGCTCACCGTTGAGCAGCAGAAGCAGCTCGGCGAGATCAAGGAACAGTCCCTGCTCAACCAGGCGACGCTGCAGCGCAAGATCGATCAGGCCGAACAGGAGCTCTGGGACCTGACCGGCGCCGACGCGCCCGACGCCGCGAAGGTCGAGGCAAAGGCCCGCGAGATCGAGCAGCTCAAGAGCGAGCAACGCATCTCGTTCATCCGCGACGTGGGCAAGGCCGCCGCCGTGCTCACCGACGACCAGCGCAAGCAGCTTACCGGCATGGTGCCCGCCAATCCGGCGCCCGCCAATCAACCCGGTGCGATGCCGGGCATGGGCGGCGGAGCCGGAGGGATGGGAGACATGTGACCGAACCACACGGACCGACACGCCAAAGGAGACACACCATGAGCAGGCACACATCGCAACGCAAGACCGGCGGCGTCGCCGTGTCGATCAAGGCACCCGAAGCCAAGGAGGTGTACGTCGCGGGCACGTTCAACAACTGGAAACCGCATGACCACCGCCTGAAGCGATCACCCGAAGACGGAACATGGGCCAGCCGGCTCGACTTGCCGCCGGGCAGGTACGAGTACAAGTTTGTGGTCGACGGTCGGTGGTGCAGCGAACCGGGGTGTGACCCCGCATACAACGGCTGTCCCGGCTGCGTGCCCAATCAGTTCGGAACCATGAACCGGGTCCTAGTGGTAGGGCCCGACCCGGAGCCCGCGCTGGCGTCGGGTCAGAACCTGTGAGCATCATCAATGGATACGGAGAAGGCCAGCCAGATCAGGAGTGCCTGCGCGTGGGCCGTGGTGCTCACCGTCTTGCACTTTGCCCTCGGGACACGGACCCACACGGTTCACGGCCTCCACATTGTGCTGGCTGGCCTCTTCTTGATCCCAGTCATCACGGCAGCGGTGGCGATGGAGCGCCGCGGCGGACTGATCGCCGCCGCTTGTGTGAGCGTGCTGTACCTCGCTCACCTTTTCTGGAGTTGGCGCGGGTCCGCCATGAGCAACGCGGACCAGTTCGCGTGGCCCGCGGTGTACCTGGTGGTCGGCCTGACGACCGGGCAACTTGTCCACTCCGCCAACTTCCGCAAGTGGCAGCGCGACGAGGTCATCCGCCGCGCCTACGAGGCGGAACAGAGGGGCAGGCCGCAGCCGCACGATCCTCGCACCGAGTCCACTGTCAGCTAGGAGACTTCCTCCATGCTTGAACCCTTCTCCGTGGGACTGTTCTCGCCGAAACCGCGATGGCTGTTCGTCACACGCGCCATCGTTGCGGTGGGCCTAAGCGTGATGGGTTCGCCACTGAGCGCGCAGGTCTCTCCCGAGGAGCACGCCAAGCACCACCCACAGGGCGCAGGCGCGCAGCAGCCCGGGAGTACTTCCGCCACGTCCCCGGGCGGCATGGCGGGCATGGAAGGCATGATGGAGGGGATGCTCCGCGTGCCGCCAAAGGAGCTCTACCCGCGCCTGATGGAACTGCCGTCGCTCACGCCCGAGCAGAAGGATGAACTGCAGCGAGCCGCCCACGAGCGGATGGAGTCCGGCACCAAGATGATGGGCGAGGCGATGGACATCTTGCTCACCCGAGCGGGGCTCAATGACTACGCCGCGATGCAGGATGCACTGAATCGCCTGCGCGAGGGTGCGGCCCGGTTCGACAGCGGGCTGAGCACCCATCGGGCGATCGCGGAGGGTCTGCCGCCCCAGCAGGTCGGGCTTCAGTGGTTCAAGCGGCAGATGGACCTTCCTGAACCGCAACCCCAAGAGCGGCATGGCTGGCTCGGATGGTCGCTGGGCCACTGGGTGATCATGGTGCTGCTCGCCGGGTTCGGCCTTGCAGTGATCGGCATGTACTTCGTGAAGATGCGGCGGGCCAGTTCGCTTCTGCGGCGTCTCACGGAACCGCCCGCGGGCGCGGTGGTCGCTCCTGCCCCGAAGGTAGTCGCAACGCCGGCCGTAACAGCGGCAGCGCCTCAAGCGATCGCCCAAGCGCCAGCGACGGCGATCAGGCCTTGGAGCGGATCGCTGCGGGTCTCCAACGTCTTTGTAGAGACGCCCGCCATCAAGACACTCCGGCTGGTGAACCCCACCGGAGGATCGATTCCGTTCTCGTTCGTTCCCGGGCAGTTCCTCACGCTCGCGGTCGCGTTGGCGGGAACGACCACCAAGCGCTCCTACACGATCGCCTCGTCAGCCGCTCAGCGCGACTACGTGGAGATCACCGTCAAGCGCGAAGAGCAGGGCGTGGTGTCGAGGTACCTCCACGACCGTGTGGCGCCCGGTGATCTGCTGCAGATCTCCGCTCCGCAGGGGCGGTTTACATTCTCGGGGTCGGAGGCCGAGAGCATCGTGCTCATCGGGGCGGGCGTGGGCATCACGCCGCTGATGTGCATCATCCGCTCCCTCACCGACCGCGGGTGGAACAAGGATATGTTCCTGCTCTTCGCGTGCCGAACCTCCGAGGACTTCGTGTTCCGCGACGAGCTCGAACGCCTCCAGAAGCGGCACCACAACCTTCACGTCGTGGCCACGATGACGCGCAGCGACGGGACGGTGTGGATGGGGCCCAAGGGACGGCTGACCAAGGAGTTGATCGCCCAGTCCGTTCCAGATCTCCCGACGCGGCGCATCCACGTCTGCGGCCCGTCGGCCATGATGGACGCAACGAGGGTGATGCTGGCCGAGCTCGGCGTGAAGCCCGAGCAGGTCTGGACCGAGGCGTTCGGCCCTGCCGAGAAGAAGGAAGCTCGCCGATCCGCGGTGCAGACCGCGATGGTCGAGGCCCCCGCCGAGACCACGCCGGTCGTGTCATTCTCCATCTCGCAGAAGGCGGCGCCGCTCCCGCCGGATACCTCGGTGCTCGAGGCCGCGGAGCACGTCGGCGTCTCCATCGACAACTCCTGCCGTGCGGGCACCTGCGGCCTGTGCAAGGTGAGGCTCCTCAAGGGTGCGGTGACAATGGCCGTTGAGGATGCGCTGTCGGCCGAGGAGAAGACTCAGGGGATCATCCTCGCCTGTCAGGCCAAGTCCAAGACCAACATCGAGGTGGAGGCCTGAAGCATGCAGGAACGCGAACGTGCCATCGTGACCGGCCTCGTCCTGCTCCTGGTGGTCTTGGTGCTCGGATTCTACGTCCACCGCGACCCGAGGTTCCCGGGCAGCCTTGCGGGCGGCGTGCTGGGGATCTCGGCGGCGGCCCTCATGCTCGTGCCGCTGGCCTACCTGGTCGTCAAGCGTGTGCCCTTCCTCAAGAAGCGTGTTACGCACGGCGTGTCGATGCGGACTCTCCTGGCCATCCACATCTACGCGGGCGTGCTCGCCCCGATCCTCGGGGTGCTCCACAGCGGCCACCGGTTCGAGAGCCCGCTGGGAATCGCCTTGACCGCGGTGATGCTGATCGTGGCTCTGAGCGGCTTCGTGGGCCGGTACCTCATGGCCCGGATGTCGATGGGCATGCGTGACCGGCAGCAACTGCTCGCGGGGCTGCGCGTTGCCTACGAGCGCACCGCGGGCGAGTTGATCAAGGAGCCCGACAAGGCCGCGCGTCTGAAGCCCTTCGCGGGCTTCTTTTCACGCCTCGCCGCGCCGTTCTTCGTTCGTCAAGCCGAGCTAACGGCACCGGCGCGTGCGTTCAAGTTGTCGGAGTCGATCGCGGACGTCGAGTACGCCATCAAGTCTCATGAGCTAATCAAGGGCATGTTCGGTCGCTGGCTCGCGTGCCACATCGTGATCGCCATCATCCTCTATGCGCTGCTGGCCATGCACATCTGGTCGGCCTGGTACTTCGGAATCCGGTGGCTCCCATGAAGAAACTCGAGATCATCTACGCGGTCGTGATGGTCGGGGCGCTCGGGGCCGCCGCGGCACTGCCGTTTGTCTCGCACCGCGGGGGCACGGCCGCCGCTCCCGGCTGGGCCGACTTTGTCAACCCCGGTCCGCTCTCGGCCAAGCACGAGTTCCTCTCGTCCCGGTGCGAGTCATGCCACACCCCGCACAAAGGTCCGACCGCCGACAAGTGCATAGCCTGCCACGCGAGCGGGGGCGCGGCGGAGGGTCTTCTGGCCAAGCAGAGCACCCGCTTCCACGCCGACATCGGCGCGTGCACGGGGTGCCACGTCGAGCACCTCGGCCACGAGCACCGACCTGTGGCGATGGTCCACAACGCGCTGGTCGACGCGGCGGCGCGCACGGCCCCAGCCCGCGCTGGCACGCCGGAGCAGATCCTCGAGGCGATCGCCAAGGCATCGAACGCGACGCCTCCCCATCCACGGATCGCCGCCCGCGAGCTCACGCTCGACTGCAACGCCTGCCACGCGAACCAGGACCCGCACCGCGGCCTCATGGGGACCAACTGCGCGTCCTGCCACGCCACGGGCGTGGTGCAGGGTTGGGGGGGAGGGGGGGGCGGGTGGACGATCCCTGAATTCCGCCACCCCTCCTCGCTCTCGACCGACTGCGCCCAGTGCCATCAGGCGCCCCCGAGCCACTACATGGAGCACTTCCACATGGTCTCGATGAAAGTGGCGGGCATCGAGCACGCAGAGGTAAGCCAGTGCTTCCTGTGCCACAAGACCAACTCGTGGAACGACATCAAGGGAGTCGGCTGGTACAAGCACCACTGAGCGCCGAGTACGGAGACGCGCATGAGAACCACACGATCCAAAGCCATCGCACTCGCGTTCCTCATCGCCGCCGGCGTTGGCGGGTGCGCATCGGTGACTCCTGACCAACGCTTCCCGGAGGTTCAGGCCGACACGTTGGCACGCGTCGGCGGCCGCGTCGAGTGGCGACAGGGGACAGCGGCGGACGACCTGGTGGACCAGCGGATCGCGGCGCTGCTCGGGCAGCCGCTCAGCGCCGACGACGCCGTTCAAGTCGCGCTGTTCAACAACGCCGGCCTGCAGGCCACGTTCGAGGACCTCGGCATCGCCCAGGCGGAGGTCGTGACCGCCGGGCAGCTCCGCAATCCCGATATTGCCGGGTTCTTCCGATTCCCCAGCTCGCCCCCGAGCGGTCTCAACTGGAACATCGGGATCGACGCGTGGCTTCTGGACGCCTTCCTCGTGCCGGTCCGCCAGCGGCTCGCGAATGCCTCAGAGGACCAGACGCTGCGGCTCGTCACACAGCAGGTCGTGCGCCTGGCCGCCGACACCCGCGCCGCGTACTTCGCGTTGCAGGCGGACTCCGCGGCGGTGCGCGCACAAGAGAGCCTGGCGGAGGTCGCGCGGTTGGCGCTCGACCTCTCGCGGGCGCAGGGCGCCTCCGGAAACGCGGACGACCTGCGCGTCGCCGCGGACCGCAGCGCGTACCAACAGGCAACACTCTCGCTCCTTCAGGCCCGATCTGCGGAGCGGGCAAGTCTGGAACGGCTGCGAGCCCTCATGGGCCTGACCGACCGGCCAGTGGCTTGGATGCTCGTGCGCGAGGCGCCCGGACCGACCAGCGGCGAACCGGGCGAGGACGAACTGCTCGCCCTTGCGCTCGGCTCCAGGCTTGACGTGAAGGCGGCCGACGCGGAGGTGCAGAGGCAGGAATACGCCCTCGAGCTGAGCAAGAAGTGGTGGCTCTCGACCGTACAGGTCGGCGTGGAGACGGAAGAGAGCACCGACGGGCAGTACACCACCGGCCCGCACTTCTCGGCTGAGCTCCCGATCTTCAACCAGCGCCAGGGCGAGATCGCCCGCCAGGAGGCGGTGATCCGCCAGGTGCAGCGGCGGCGCACCGCGCTGCAGGGGCAGGCCCGCACGGAGGTCCGCACCGCGCTGCAGCGTGTCTCGGCGGCACGCGAGGTCGTGGTGCTTTACCGCGACGAGATCCTGCCTCTGCGACGGGCCACGCTCGCCGCCGTGCAGGACCGGTACAACTCGATGTTCGTTGGAGTCTTCGAACTCCTGACTACGAAGTCCGAGCTCACCACGGCCGAGACCGGCTTCGCGCGGGCGCTCCAGGAGTACTGGACCGCCCGGTCGGACCTCGAGGTCGCCGTCGGCACGCGCCTCCCGGACGTTCCGTTGCCTGCCGCCAACCCGTCGGCGGCGGAGGCCGCTCCACCGCCGCCGCCCACATCCCCCCCGAATCCCCACCAGCAGCACCAGCCGAGGTGAACCGCCATGAACACCAACGACCAATCCACGCTTACTCGGCGACAGGTCCTTGCGACGACGGCCGGTCTTGTCGCCATCACCCCCATGATGCGCGCCGCGGCGAGCATGCAGCCCGAGCACCAAGGCCACAAGCCCGCGGCGACGCCGCCCTCCCCGCCCCCCACCCCGCCCGCGCAAGGGCATGAGGGGCATGCGCCCAGCCCGGTGGCGGCACCCGCGAACCTTCTCTACCGCCCGGTCATTGCTCCGGATTCGCCCACGCTTCCGTTCGAGTTGGACAACGGCGTGAAGGTCTTCCGCCTCACCGCCGAACCCGTCGCCCGCGAGTTCGCCCCGGGACTGGTGGTGAACTGCTGGGGGTACAACGGCCAGTCTCCAGGACCGATGATCGAGGCGGTCGAGGGGGACCGCATCCGCATCCTCGTGACCAACAACCTTCCGGTGCACACCACCGTCCACTGGCACGGCCTGCTGCTCCCCAACGGCATGGACGGGGTCGGCGGCCTGACGCAGAAGCACATCCGCCCCGGGCAGACCTTCAAGTACGAGTGGACGATCCGCGGGCACGGCACCTACATGTACCACCCGCACTTCGACGAGATGTTCCAGATGGGTCTGGGAATGATGGGGCTATTTGTTGTCCACCCCAAGGAGGCCCGCCAACCCGCGGTCGATCGGGACTACGCCATCCTCCTCAACGAGTGGGCGGTCGCACCCGGCGCGGCCACGCCCGACCCCACGGAAATGACCGCGTTCAATCTTTTCACGTTCAACGGCCGCGTCTTCCCCGGCACGTCCCCGCTCCTGGCCCGCATCGGTGAGCGTGTCCGCATCCGCATCGGCAACCTGAGCACGACCAACGCGCACCCCATCCACCTGCACGGCTACTCGTTCAAGGTCACGGGCACCGACGGCGGCCCGATCCCCGAGTCGGCGCAGTGGCCGGAGGTCACCGTCAACGTTCCCACGGGCGCGACGCGCGACATTGAGTTCGTCGCGGACAACGAGGGTGACTGGGCGTTCCACTGCCACAAGGTCCACCACCTGATGAACGGCATGGGGCACAATCTGCCCATCGTCGTGGGCATAGACACGAGCGAAGTGAACGAGCGGCTCGCCAAGGCGCTGCCCGGTGCGATGCCTCTCTCGGTAGGCATGGGGCACATGATGGAGATGGGCCGCCCGAAGAACACTATCGGCAGCAGCACCGAGGGCCCGTTCGACGAGATCGACGCGGGCGGGATGTTCACCGTCTTGAAGGTCCGGAAGGATCTGACCGTAGGGACAGACCCGGGCTGGTACGAGCACCCAACGGGGTCGGTCGCGGAGCCGGTCTAATCCCAAGCCGAGCAAGAAGGAGCCGCGGTGAACCCGCTGGCAGACGCCGACGTACATACTCCGGGGGAGTATACTTCCTAAAAGGAACTCAGCATGAACACAACAACTCAGCACGTTCAGTCCACCACGCTTTCCATCGACGGCATGACCTGCGGGCACTGCGTGCAGGCCGTCACCAAGGCCCTCTCGGCGGTGCCGGGATTGAAGGTCAAGTTGGTGACGGTGGGTTCGGCGGTGATCGAAATGGATGACGGATGGGCGGCGGGCAAGGCCGTGGCCGCGCTCGACGAGGCCGGATATCCGGCAAAGGCGGTGAATGACGCTGCTGCCGCGGGTTCAAGAAGACCGGCCAAGGGCGGCGGCGGCTGTTGCGGCGGAGCCAAGGACGCCTCGGGGGCGAAGCCCGCTGGCGGTTGCTGCGGGTGAGTGGACGCTGAAGCACGGAACCAAGGAGCAATGGCGATGGCCAAGCGCAAGTCGAGCAAGAGTGCTTCCGAGCGTGCGGCGCGATCAGGGTTGAACGGCGCAGCGTGCGGGTGCGTGCCCGGGGCGGGGGCGCCCTCCGGCCCGGTCCGCGACGGTGTGGGGCCGGGGGCGCACGCCGTCGGTGTGGATGTCGCGATCAAGGCGTCCAATCTCAAGCACCTGCGGCGGATCGAGGGGCAGGTGCGCGGCATCGCGGCGATGATCGAGGAGGACCGCTACTGCGCCGACATCATCCAGCAGGCTGCGGCAGTACAGGAATCGCTGCGCTCGGTCGCCAAGAACCTGCTGCGGAACCACCTCACGCACTGCGCCGCGGCGGCCATGCAAGCGGATGAAGCCAAGCGAGACGACATGATCGAGGAACTGTTGGAACTGGTGGGCAAGGTCGCGAGGTGAGCGCGCATGACCGAGGGGTGAACCATGAGTTGCAACTGCGGATGCCATGACAACAGACCCCCGGCGACGGGATGGAGGAAGTTCGTGCCCTTGATCGTGGGCGTAGCGGTGGTCGGCGCGCTCATCGCGGCCGCGGTGCTCAAGAAGGATGCTCGGGCAAAGGAGCCGGCGGCGACCTCGACCGCCCAGACTGCTCCCGGACCGCTGACGGGGCGTTGATCCATGACCACCATCGCTCCAACAACCGCGCTTGAAACCACCAGCTCGACGCGCCTGGCGCGATGGGTCCGCATCGGGTGGTGGTGTACGGTGATTTCGCTGGTCTGGAACGTGACCGAGGGCGTGATCGCGGTGTGGGCGGGCGAGGTCGCCGATTCGGTGGCCCTGGTGGGCTTCGGGATCAACTCGTTCATCGAAACGGCCAGCGCGGCGGTCATCGCGTGGCGGTTGTGGACGGCGCGCGAAGCCGCGCGAACGGACGCGAGCGAGCGTAAAGCCATGCGGTGGATGTCGGGGCTGTTGTGGGTGCTCGCGGCGTACATCGCTTCTGAATCGATGCGGCGATTGGCGGGATGGGGGCCGGAGTCCAGGGAAAGCGTGGTCGGCCTCGTGCTCACGGCGGTCTCGCTCGTGGTCATGCCGGGCTTGTACCTGGCCAAGCGGCGCGTGGCGCGGGAACTCAACAGCGCGGCGGTGCGGGCCGACGGCGTGCAGACGCTCGCGTGCTGGTGGCTCTCGCTGGCGACATTCGTGGGGCTTGCGATGAACGCCGCGCTCGGATGGGCCTGGGCGGACCCGGTCGCGGGGCTGTTGCTCGTGCCGTTCATCGTGAAGGAAGCCCGCAGCGCGTGGTGCGGTGAGGCGTGCGGGTGCGCGGCGGGTGGATGTGCAGGCGGCAGAGGATAACTGGCTTTGAGTAACCACGATCACCACAACAACCACGCGGGCGACTCGATGCACAATGCGGAAGCACCGCCAGCCAGCGAGCGGGCCGACCTGCCGATCGAAGGGATGACGTGCGCTTCGTGCGCGAGCCGCGTCGAAAGGCGACTGGCGAAACAGCCGGGGGTGTCGTCGGCGAACGTGAACTTCGCCACCAAGGTGGCGACCGTGAAGTACGATCCAGCGACAACGGGGCCGGCGGCGCTTGCCAAGGCCGTGGACGACATCGGGTACAAGGCGATCGTGCCCCCGGCGGCTGGAGCCAAACACGCAGCGGTGAATCCCGCCCATGGGCAGGCTGGTCACGACCATGCGGCGATGCTCGCGGCGCAGGGAACTGGCGCGCACGCTGAGCATTCTGTGAGCGGCGGCGAGGACCATTCGGCGCACATGCATGTCGGGGAGGCGGAGACGCGGCGGCTGCTCACCAAGACAATCGTCGGCGCGGCGTTGTCGCTGCCGGTGCTGGTCATCGCCATGTCGCACGGCAAGATCGAGGCACTGAACGTTCCCTGGATCAACTGGCTCCAGCTCGTCTTGACGACGCCGGTGATGTTCTGGTGCGGCTGGCAGTTCTTCCGCTCCGCGTGGAAAGGCCTTCGGCACTTCAGCGCCAACATGGACACGCTGGTGGCGATGGGGACCGGCGCGGCGTACCTCTACTCGCTCGCAGCGACGATCTGGCCCAGCTTCTTTGCGGGTGTCGGCGGGGCCGTAGCGAAGACGGCGCACGCGGCGGGGACGATGGACGGCATGGCGATGGTGCCCGTGTACTACGAGGCCGCGGCCATCATCATCGTGCTGATCCTGTTGGGCAAGTACTTCGAGGCCCGGGCGACAGGGCGGACGAGTGCCGCTATCAAGCGGCTCATCGGGATGCAGGCCAGGACGGCTCGCGTTCTGCGGAATGGCACCGAACAGGACGTGCCCATTGAAACCGTCGTCGTGGGTGACCGCGTGCTGGTGCGCCCCGGCGAGAAGATACCTGTAGACGGGAGTGTCGAGAGCGGCCAGTCCGCGGTGGACGAGTCGATGCTCACCGGCGAGAGCGTGCCGGTCGAGAAGGCGGCCGGTGACAGCGTCCTTGGAGCGACGATGAACACGACCGGCGCCCTGCGGCTGGTGGCGACCAAGGTCGGGGCCGACTCGGCCCTCCAGCAGATCGTGCGGCTCGTGCAAGAGGCCCAGGGGAGCAAGGCCCCGATCGCCCGCCTGGCCGACAGGATCAGCGGCGTGTTTGTGCCCATCGTCATCGCGATCGCCCTCGTAACTTTCGTGGTCTGGTGGTTTGTCTCGCCGGTGGATTCTCGGCTGAGTATGGCGTTGGTCACGGCCGTCTCCGTGCTCATCATCGCGTGCCCGTGCGCCCTGGGGCTCGCTACGCCAACGGCGATCATGGTGGGAACCGGGCGCGGCGCGGAAAAGGGCATCCTGATCAAGGGCGGCGAGGCCCTGGAGACCGCCCACAAGCTGACCGTCATCGTGCTCGACAAGACAGGCACCATCACGCACGGCAAGCCCGCCGTAACCGACGTCATCCCGGCACCCGGGGGTCCACTCGATGAACGCGAGCTGCTCCGGCTGTCCGCATCGGCCGAGCGGTACAGCGAGCACCCGCTCGCCGCGGCGATCGTGCGTGAGGCCACGGCACGCGGGCTGCCCCTCACCGAGCCGACCGGCTTCCAGGCCGTGGTCGGGCATGGGATCGAGGCCACGGTGGATGGCCGCGGCGTATTGGTCGGCAAGGCGGCGTTGCTTGAGCAGCGCGGCATCCGCTCCACGCTGGCGGAGAGGGCCGCGGGCTTGGCGGCGATGGGGCGCACGCCCATTTTCGTCGCCGTGGACGGGCGCGAAGCCGGGATCGTTGCGGTCGCCGACACGGTGCGGCCCGAGTCGAAGGAGGCCATCGCCACCATGCACGCTCTCGGGCTGCGTGTGGTCATGATGACCGGCGACAACCAACGGACGGCCGAGGCGGTCGGCTCGCAAGTGGGCGTCGATGTGGTCTTCGCCGAGGTCCTGCCCAAGGACAAGGCGGACAAGGTCAAGGCTCTCCAAGCCGAGGGTCACATCGTGGGAATGGTCGGCGACGGCATCAATGATGCCCCGGCGCTCGCCCAGGCCGACGTGGGCCTCGCGGTCGGAACAGGCACGGACGTGGCGATGGAGTCCGCCGACATCACGCTCATGCGCGGCGACCTCCGGGCCGTTCCCCAGGCTATTGCGCTGTCGCACGCCACCATGCGCACAATCAGGCAGAACCTCTTCTGGGCGTTCATCTACAACGTCGTCGGCATCCCCATCGCGGCGGGCGTGCTGTTCCCTTTCACGGGCTGGCTGCTCTCGCCGATCATCGCGAGCGCGGCGATGGCGTTTAGTAGTGTGAGCGTCGTGCTTAATAGTCTCCGATTACGCCACTCTCGTTGAGCGGTCAGGCATTGGCATTCCACAAGACACTGTGCTTCGGTCGATTCTCCTCCACCCACGTTCCCGCAAAGAGATGTGCGCCCAGAAGGTAGTGTTTCACATCGGGATTGGACTTGGTCTCACCAACCGTCGGGTGGAAGTACGCCGGCGGAGAGAGCTCCACGTCGTCGTACTGGGTGACCACGCGAGCGAGCAGCCCCAGTCCGGCTTGATCGCCGACATACCGCCGCTCGAAGAACGACTCCTCGACCACCGCCACCGCGTGCCACATCGCCGGGTGATTGAGCGGGAAGCCAATCGCGGCGTTGGTGACGATGTCGAGCTGCTCGCACGCCGCCCAGCACCGGACCTCGGGCGGGCATATCTCGTCCAGCGGGGGGATCGGCTTCACGTCCGTATCGAGGTAGACGCCGCCGAAGCGGGCCAGGAGTTCGAACTACAGGATGTCCGAGCGCATCACGCAGCCTGGTGTGCTGCCGACATTGCCGCACGCCGCCCAAGCGTTGCGGTTGAGAATCGGCGGCAGGTTGTCGTCGGTCCACAGCCGCATCTCCCAGTGCGGGTTCATGTCGGCGAAGGGCCGATCTACCTTCCTCTGACTGCGCAAGTGCCATGGGCTCGCACGAACAAGGTTTCGATTCACAGGGACGCCCGGTCCCCGGCGGTTTACGATCTGTGCGCATGAATCGGGAACTGGCAAAGGCGATCGAGGACCTCCTCCGGCGCATACCGGACAAGTGGCAACGTGTGTATACCGACCAGTTCTCCGTCACCGAGCACCAAACGCTCCTGCGCCTTGTGGCAGCAGGACTTGTGGAACGGCGCAACACCCTTCGACTGGACATGGCGGGTCAGAACGAGTCCTTTGAGGCCACCATCGCCGTGACGGGCGAAGCGGGCCTTCTCATGGCGATCGAGCCCGTGCTCGCCGAGTCTTGGAGCCGGTGGTCGGGGGCCATTGAGGACTGGCGTCGGCGCACGGGGGCGGCCAGCCGGCCGTTCAGGGTCACGAAAGTCGGCGGCGACGAATGGCGGCTCACCGAGCACGGGCTGCTCGCGAGAGCGGACCTCAGCGTCCCGCTGGACTCGAAGCTGTCCCGCGAGCACGCCGCGGTCGTTGCCAGTCGGGAACGCGTGATCGATTTCGTCATGAAGGCCGGCGCACTGGAAGATCGCCCTTTGGTTCATGGGGCCGGGCAACTCGTGTCTTTCCGCAGCGTCGCCGCGGAGAAGGCGACGCCCCAAACGACGCATGTGAACTTGACCAACGCCGCGGACGTAGCAGCGGCGTTCCGGGAGGCGATGCTGCCCTTGGTGGAAGCGGTTGTCGGCGGCGGGGCTCGTGTCAACGGGCGCTCGTCAGCCTCCAAGGCGCCGCAGGCTGGCTCGATGTTGTGGCAGGACGCGATGCGGCACGCCGAAGAGCACGTGAAGAAGCACGGCGGCTTCTTCCCGGGGCGGAATGAGCTCGCCAGCATCGTGGGATGTTCGCCGGCCACGATGACGAAAGTGCTCAAGCACTCCACGTACCTGAAGGCCCGCCGAGCGGAATCTGCGGGTGCGAGCAAGGCAAAGGAGGTCGGGTCGTCCGACAAACTCGGCAACACCCGGGCCGATGCCAAGTCGGCACAGGAGGCGGTGGATGATCGCATCGACGCGGGTGAGACCCACCCGCCCGTGGACGCCTACCACGCAGGCGATGACGAGGCACCGGCAAACCGCGACGAAACAATCGCGAATCTGATTGCGGAGCAGCAGGCCGAACGCACGCGGGAGGAACGCCAGCGGAGATCGGTCAAGAAGCGGCCAGAGCGGTAGGGGTTGCCAGCCTCTGCTGCCGGTGGTCGCGCCCAGTCGCGACCGGCCTCAAGCCTGCGAATCACGAAACATTCGAGGTAGTCACGCGACCACTTGCGGACTTGTAACCGGGCCCATCGCCCGGGAACGGAGTCGCCGCAATGGCAATCGCGCCCCCACTCATCCGTCAGGTTGCGCCCCCGCCGGTGCTGATCACCGCCGGGGTGATCGCCAGCGAACTCGGCCAGCCCATCCACCGCGTCGTGCGGGTCTTGGCCACGCGCCCTTGGATAAAGCCGGCCGCATTGGCCGGTCGGGTCCGACTTTTTGACCGCCGGGCCATCGAGCAGGTCCGCGCCGAGCTCGCCAGGATCGATCGCCGCCGCGTGCCGGTCGGGCAAGGCGGTGCGGATTGAACGGCACCACCGCTCAGGTCCACTCCTCATCGCTCGACCAAGGCTCAAGGCGGCTGATCGCGCTCATGCAGCGCATCGGATTCGGCCGGATCGAGTCGCTGCGCGTACTCGACGGCCAGCCGGCGTTGGACCCGCCGCCTCGCGTGATCCGAGAGGTCAAGCTAGGGGCAGAACGAACCAGTCAGGGGCACGACAGCCCAGCCGGCTTCACGGTCAAGCGAGCGGTGGTTGATCTCCTCGCCGAGTTGACCGTCGTTGGCTCTGCCACTGTCGCCATCGAGGTACGCCACGGCTTGCCCGCGCGCCTCATCGTCGAGGAGGTGGCTCGTGGTTGAGCTCGCTTCCTCGCCGATCCATCTCGGATTCGATGCGATCGACATCGATCGACTCGGCGCAGTCGCCCACGGCGTGGCGAACCGGCTCGCCGGACCCTGCCGAAGGGGAGACGGGCATGCAGATCTCCGGTCGGACCTCATCTTGGCCGCACTGGAGAGATGGCCACGGTTCAAGCCCTCTCGCGGCCGCCCGATGGCGTTCCTTGCCGTCGCCATAACCCGGGCCGGATCATCGATCCTCCGGGGCCAGCGCGCCGCCAAGCGCGGCGGCCGGTCGATGAACGTGCCGCTCAGCGACGTGATGGCGGCCAAGCCCGGGCGGCACCCGTCGCTCGCAACGGCGTCCCCGATCGCTCGGCGCGACCTCGAACTCGACGTTCGCGCCGCGATCGGCGGCCTACCCGAGGACCTCGCCACGGTCTGCAACGACTTTCTCGAGGCGGCCACGGATGGCCGCCGTCGACCCTCGCTCGGAGATGCGGCCATTGTCGCGCTCCGCCGTCACTTCCAATCCGTCGGATTCTCGGAGGACTTGTCATGACGACCCGCACGCTTTCATCCATTCCCCCCGGCACGACGCCCCGCGCCGCTGTGGCAGGTGCGCCCCTCCCCAGAACCAAGCGGCGCGTGTACCTCGCCGGGAAGATGCACGGATCGGGCAACTGGCGGTTGCCGCTGGTGCCGCGGCTCGGCGTCGAGCCGTTCGGCCAGCCGATCGACTGCGGTCGCTTCATTTTCACGGGGCCGCACTTCGTTCCCTTCTGCGGCCAGAGTCACGAGTGGGTCGGTTGGCACGCTGGCGTCGAGCAGCACGACTCGAGTCCTTGGCCCGCCCCCGAGTTCAGCCGCCCCCGGTGGGTGGTGCCCGGGCTGTGCATGGAGTGGATCCGGGAGTCGGACCTGTTCTTCGCCTGGATCAATGCCACGGACTGCCACGCCACGCTTCTGGAGCTGGGCTGGGCGCACGCTCTAGGCAAGCCGGTGTACCTGGCATTCTCGACGCGGGACCTGGCGCGGCAGATGTGGTTCGCCCGCCACTGCCCGCGGACGACCGCGCACGTGCATGCATCTCCCGCCGAAGCGCTTGACCGAGCGCTGGCGTGGGAGGTGCCGTTCGAATGACGCCCCCGACCCTCGCAACGGCTCGGCGCTACGCGTCGGCGGGGCTGTGCGTCCTGCCGGCGATCCGCGAGGGCGACGACAAGCGCGTTGCCCTGCGCTCGTGGAAGCCGTATCAGACGCGGCTCCCGACAACGGCGGAGCACGCGCGGTGGTTCGCAGGGCCCGCCCCGCGCGATCTGTGCATCGTCTGCGGCGCGGTGTCGGGCAATGTCGAGATGATCGACTTCGACCTGGCCGGCGCTGCCTTCGATCCGTGGCGGGAGCGGGTTAATGCGGTGTGCCCGGAACTCATCAATCGCCTGGTCGTCGAGACGACGCCTTCGGGCGGTCGCCATGTCGTCTACCGATGCTCGGGTCCGGTCTGCGGCAACATGAAGCTCGCCCAGCGGTCCTGCGACGCTCCTGGGCCCGAGCCGATCGAGGTTGCCGGGAAGCGGTTCACGCCGCGAAAAGGTCCCGACGGCCGCTGGCGAGCCGTCGCCACGATGATCGAGACCCGGGGCGAGGGCGGGATGTTCCTGTGCGCACCGTCGAACAACTACGTGCTCACGGCTGGCGATCTGGCCGCGTTGCCGGTCATCACGCCCGAAGAACGTGAGTGCCTGTTGGCCTGCGCATGGGAGCTCAACGAGGCTCAGCATCCTGTGGAGGATGGTCCGCGCCCCAAGGCACTCTCGGCCTCATCCACCAGTGCTCTAAAGCCCGGCGACGACTTCAACCAGCGCGGCAGTATCCGCGATTTGTTGGTCGAGCACGGCTGGACTCGCGTGAGCGGAGGTGAGAATGAGCACTGGGCCCGCCCTGGCAAGGACCGGGGCTGCAGCGCCACGCTCAAGAGCGGCGTGTTCTTTGTGTTCTCGACCAACGCCCCGCCATTCGAGGACGGCCGCGGCTACTCGCTCTTCGCGGTCTACACGCTGCTCAGGCACGACGGCGACTTTGCGGCAGCGGCCCGGGCGCTGCGGCGCGACGGATTCGGTGCGGAACCAGCCTCCGGCGATGTCGATCTGTCGGGCTTCAAAGTCAAAGCCCCGCAGGCGGAGCCGTCGCCGTCCGCACCGATCGATCCCGGTCCCGTGCCGCCGGCGCTGCTGCGCGTTCCCGGTTTCATCGACGAAGTCATCGACCACACGCTCGCCAACGCGCCATACCCCGAACCCGTGCTGGCGTTCTGCGGAGCAGTGGCGCTGCAGGCCGCGCTCGCCGGCCGCAAGGTCCGCGACCCGCAGGACAACCGCACCGCGATCTATCTTCTGGGCCTGGCCAACACCGGCACGGGTAAAGACTTCCCGCGCAAGGTCAACCAGCGGATCCTCGCTGACTCGGGCATGGCCGGCGCTGTCGCGGACGGCTTCGCCAGCGGCGAAGGGCTCGAGGACCGAATGTACCTGACGCCGGTCATGCTCTTCCAGACCGACGAGATCGACACGCTCATGCAGGCGATCAGCGGGTACGGTACCAAGCGCGACCCTCGCTACGAGGGGATCATGCAGACTCTGCTGAAGCTGTACACCTCGGCCAACACGATCTACCCGCTCCGCGTCAAGGCCAGCGACGAGGAGCCCCGCATCATCGATCAGCCGTGCCTGTGCCTCTTCGGGACGGCCATCCCGGACATCTTCTATGAAGCGCTGTCGCCGAAGATGCTCTCCAACGGCTTCTTCGCGCGCATGCTCATCTTCGAGGCCGGCCGCCGCGGGCTCGGCCAAGATGTGGATGTACGCGACCTCCCGAAGTCGATCCTGAAGCGGGCGCGGTGGTGGTCGGAGCTCAAGCCGGGCAGGGGCAACCTCAAGACCGAACATCCGGTGCCGAGGCTGATCGAGCCAACCGCCGATGCGCGAGTGCGGTTCGGCGAGGTCCGCGCCCTGGCCGACGCCGAGTATGCCGAGGCCGAAGCCAAGTCGGATCACGCGGGCATGGCGCTCTGGGCCCGCGCCAACGAGAAGGCCCGCCGGCTGGCGCTCGTTCACGCGTGCAGCGCGGCGCACCGCCGCCCGCAGATCACTGTCGAGGCCGTGGACTGGGCGTGGGCGCTCGTTGATCACCAGACGCGTCGCATGCTATTCAAGGCCAGTCAGCATGTCAGCGCCGGCGATTTCGAGAGCCAGTGCAAGGCGATGATCCGCGTCCTCCGGGAGTGGGCGGTCAAGCACCCCGCCGACCCTTGGATGCCCTTCTGGCAACTGAGCAGGCGCCTGGCGTGGTCGCCTCGCGAGCACGACGAAGTCCGGCAGGCGCTGGTCGATCAGCGTCGCATCCAGTTCGCCGAGCGGGCAACCGGCGGCACGCCCCAGAGGCTGTACCGCCTCGTCGAGGACGTTGCCGAAGCATGAAAACGCGCTCCAAAGCCGCACAAAGCGGTCCGCGCAGCGCCTTCCTCCCCTCAATCGCCGTGCAGAAGCCCTCCGGCGCGGCGCGAGCACGAGATCGCACCCTCGATTCCGCAGCGCCAGCGCGGGTGCGCAGCAACCTGTTGCGCCTATTGCAACCTCTTGCGCGCAATAGGTTCATCGCGGGAACATCGAGAAATCATGGAGCAAACAACAACACACCCCCCTCTTTACTACCTGTTGCGCCCACCCCCCCCGCGCCGGCGCTGGCGCGACGGGCGCGCAACAGGTTTGGCGCAACGGGCAACCGGCGTGCGGATCGCACGCCATCGACGCACGGTTTCGGACATGCAGTTGGCGTGCCAGGCAGCGCCTACCCGAAGCCTCACAGCCGGAGTCCGAACGGGGGAGGGGAGGGGGTCAATAGGTACTTCCCCGCCGGAATCGAAAGCCGACGCCCGCGGGAACAGCCGCGCTTGGAGACAGAGTTTGTTTGCGCTGTCCGAGCGCCAATCCGCGGCGGGGGGTGGTACGCCCCAGCGACAAGGACGCGACGTGGGCGACCGTGGGCCAACGGGTGGCCAACGGGCGCGCCGGGACGCGGGGGCGCGACGTGCGGTCGTCCGTCGGCGCGGAATCGCGCGTTACCCACATCAATGTGGACGTTGCCCACAACAGCGAGATTCTCGGCGAATCCTCGCGGCTTTGCCTTGCCGGTTGGCGAGTGTCATGGCTTCATGTGTCACAACGCGGGGCGGAACCCCGCAAAGGAGACCACGAACATGAACGCGAAGAAGAACACGACGACGACGAACAAGACCAAGGCCCGCCACATGGCGGCGGCGGCCGAAGCGGTCCGCAACCGCCTCGGGTTGGAAACGCTCGAGGACCGCAAACGCGACGCCCTCAACTTCCACGACATTTCGGTGGCGAGCATCCGCGACGCGATCGCCCTCGCCTTCGAGGCCGGGTTCGCCGCAGGCAGCAGTGCCCCCGCCCCCTTCAAGTACGACCCCGCCGACCCGGGTGCGATGCTCGACACGCTGGAGATCACCAAGAAGACCGGACGCCCGACGGGCGGAACCTGGGTGAAGGGCAATATCGCGGGCCACGCCTTCGAGGCGCTGGTCTTCCCCGAGCACGCGACCGACGCCGCATACGAACTCGACGACAGCCGAATCTCGAAGCTCTGGTTGCAGGAGCATTTCACGCACACCGAGGTCGCCTGCTTCGACCGGGGCTGGGACCGCAAGCCCACGACCGACGCGGCCAAGGCGCTCGTCGGCCTGCTCGCCGCGGGCCTCGCCGAACACATCTTCGGGAAGTGACCTGCCGCCCCGGCACGCGACGACGCGGGACACCGCGCCGCACGCGATTCCCCGCCGCAATGTGCGACGGGATTCCGCACCCGTAGTTTGGAGACCAGCATGAGTACGAAGACGACCAAGAAGCCCGCCCGCATGTCCAAGAGCGCCGCCCGCGCTGAGGGGGTCGCCCGCAGCGAACGCCTCCGCAAGGCCGCGCTCGCCGAAATCAAGGACCGGCTGGACGGCAAGCCCGCCGCCGAGAAGGCCACGGGCGGCAAGGCTCCCAAGACGCCCAAGGCCCCGAAGCCCGCGAAGGAGAAGAAGGCCAAGCGAGTGAGCGCCCTCGACGCCGCCGCGCAGGTGCTCGCCAAGGCCACCAAGCCCATGCGTGCGACGGACATGATCGCGGAGATGGAGGCCAAGGGACTCTGGAAGAGCCCCGGCGGCAAGACCCCCGAGGCCACGCTCTACGCCGCGATCATCCGGGAGATCGCCGCCAAGGGGAACGCGGCCCGGTTCAAGAAGCACGACAGGGGCGTCTTCGTCGCCGGGAAGGGAGCCTGAACCATGCAGGCCACGCACGCCCAACTCGAGGCCGTTCTCGCCGCCGCCAACCACCTGCTCGGCGCACGCCAAGACCAGATGCTCACGCTCGAGGAATGGACGGACCTCGCCCGCGCGGTCGCGGCCTGCCAAGAGCACAAGACCGCCGACTACCTGACCGAGCACGACCTCGAGGACATCGCGGAGCGCTACGCCCTCGAATGGGACGAAGCGACCGACGGCCCGCACCCGAATCTCGTCGAGTGAGGCGTTCATCACGCCTCACCCCCAGCCGCGACGCTCGTCGCGGCTTTCTCTTCGGCCACACCGTTCGCGCACGCATGGATCGGCGTGTTGATAAATACGCTCGGCTGCGGCAGTCAGTCATGCACGGGTCGGCAGGCCGTCTACTTCCCCACCCCCGGCAGGAACGGCAGCACGATCGACACCGCGATGAGGATGATGATGATCCACTCGAGCACCTCCATGCGGCGGTTGGCCTGCTCGTCGGCGAGCTTCTGGTACAGGCCCTCGATGGTGTGCAACTTCCGCAGGATGCTCCGGTCCCACTCGGCCAGGTGGAAGCGCTTGGCGGCGGCGGCGTAGAGGCGGGCCAGGTGCTGGTCGCCCACGAGTTTGAGCGCGTTGTTGACGCCCTCGAACAGGACCGCGCTCTCCATCTGGAGGGCGGCCATGCGGCGGCGCTCGGCGCGGTGCGGGTCGAAGATCAGCCCCAGCGGGGAGCGGGGCGTGCGCCCCCGCGCGTCGCGGCGCAGCAGCGTCGAGTACGAGCGGTCCAGGGCTGCGTCCAGCCGGTCGTCGAGGAACCGCATCTCCAGGAGTTCGACGTTGGCGAACTCCAGCACGGCGAGCGTGTCCGCCTCGTCGGGCCCGACCACCAGCGCGGCGTTCCAGTCGATCACCGCCGCGTCGGCGGCGGAGTACGACACGCGCGCCGACAGGACCGACTCGACGGTCTGGAGCGACAAGCCATCGGCGCCGGACTCGGCCAGGAGGAGGCGGGCGATGGCCTCGCCATTGGCGGAGATGAGCGGCGCGGTGTCGCTTGAGGTGACTTCACGCACGGCCCCGGCGGGAGGAGGGACGGCGCTCCACCGGCTGGCGTGGTAGACGGTGTAGTCCTCGACGATCGCGGCGACGTTGGCCCGGTCGATCGTCCCGCCGAGTTGCGACACCAGCCGCGCCACCCGCCGCGCGGCGTCATCGCGCAGCGGCGCGCAGTCGAAGAGCGCGGCCGCCAGCGGCAGCAGGGCGTCCAGCGAAAGGCCCGGTTCGCCGCCACGCAGCGGGACGCGGTACGCCACGGAGACGGCCCCGAAGTCAAAGAGCGTGCATACGACGTTTCCCGCGACGGCGAAGCCGCCGAGCGTCACCTTCGCCAGGTCCGGCGCGGCCTGGTCCACGCGCAGCGGCGCGGGCTGGAACCGGGCCGACGCGGGCACGCGGCGGCACCCCCCCCGTCCCGCCGAACCGTGCGGGATCTCCTCGCGGCGGACGGGGGGTGCGGCTTTTCCAGCCTCCGCCGCCAGCAGGCGCTGGGCCGCGTCCAGGTCGATGGCGTGCCCGACATCGAACGCAAAGTAGACCCAGCAATCCCCCTCGTGGACGCGCAACACCTGCGCCGTGGCGGCGCCGGCGGGCAAGGGACTCTGGGGAACATCGCTCATGGTGATGAGCATAGCGGTCCACGTCCCGGCGAAGGATCGGGGAAGGTTCCGCGATCACGCCTCGGTCGCGCACGCCGCGCCGGGGCTGGCGTGCGCCGTGACCGCTCCTTGCCGGGCCGATGGTGCTCGGGGCCGGGCCGCTCGTCCCCGGGCACAGGTCGTCCGTCCCCGGGGACGCGCGACGAATCCCCGGGGACGGCTCCATCGCGCTCCGGCACGGTCCGATGATCCCCGAGCACGCCGCAATCCTCCCCGAGCACGGACCTTGCGGGCGGCGGGACAGGCGGCCCGTCCGGGAGCGGCGGCGGCGGCATCCCGTCCGTGCGCCGCGGTTTCCCCCCCGTGCGCGGCGGCGACGGTGTCGGCGTGACGGTGCCGCGCGGTCCATGACCGTGACGGCGGCGCGGCGCAACCGGAGGCTCCTTCGCCCGCGCTGTACAATGCGGTCATGTCTGACACCACCGAGGCCGCGTTCCAACCCTTCAAGCACTTCGAGCACCGCGGCTGGCGGGCCGTCGCCGAGCGGTACGGCCCGGCGTTCAGCGGCGCGACCGGGCAGTCGATCGGGCCGATGCTCGACGCGCTCGGTGTCGGCCCGTCGGTGCGGCTGCTTGATGTAGCGTGCGGTCCCGGCGACGCCTCCGCCGCCGCGGCGGGGCGCGGGGCGAGCGCGCTGGGCGTGGACTTCGCGGCGGAGATGGTCGCGCTCGCGCGGCGTAAGTGGCCGGGCGTCGAGTTCCGCGAGGGCGACGCCGAGAATCTGGACCTGCCCGACGCGGAGTTCGACGCTGTTCTCATGAACTTCGGCGTGCTCCACCTGGCCGATCCCGACCGGGCGATCACCGAGGCCTTCCGCGTGCTGCGGCCGGGAAGAGGGGGCGGGCGATTGGCGTTCACGGTGTGGGTGCCGCCGCCAGAGACCGTGCCCTTCGCCATTGTGCTGGAGGCGGTCGAGCAACACGGCGTGCCGAACATCGGGGTGCCGCCCGGCCCGCCCATGTTCCGATTCGCGGATTCCCACGAGGCCCGGCGGGTGCTCGGCGCGGCGGGGTTTGTGGACATCGGCTTCCGGCCGCTGCCCATCACGCTCGCGCTGGCGGACCCGGATGCGCTCTTCCAAATCATGCTCGAGGCGGGGGTCCGCACCTCGGGCCTGCTCAAGGCCCAGACGCCCGCGGCGTTGGAGCGCATTCGTGAACACATGAAGCAGCGGGTCGCGGGCTACCGCGTCGGCAACGGGGCCGACGAGGCGCACATGCTGCCCATGCCCGCCGTGCTCATCACGGCCACCAAGCCGGCATGCGCGTAGCACGCCGCGACCATGATTGCAGCGCAATCGTCGGACGACTCGCGTGCATCCACGGTGCAAAGGGCGGGGCGCGGCGAGCGGGCGGGTTACTTCGTGTGGCGCTCGATGTAGTCCTTAGCCTTGGCCTCGTAGTCGGGGCTTTTCAGGCCCACGGTCTTGGCCTCCGCGAGCGCGGCGTCCCACGACAGGCCGCCGTCGAGCACGCGGTAGGGGAGCCACACCGCGCCGACGCGGTTGGCCGACGAGCAGTGGAGCAGGATCGGCCGCGCGGCGGTCTTGAGGTATTCGCGGGTCTGATCGAACACGGCGTCGGTGAGTTCGGCGGGGCCGTCCCAGGGGAGGTGGATGTACGCCAGGCCCTCGGCCTCCACGACCTGCTTCTCGTCGAAGTCCTTGATCTCGCTCGCGTGGCGGAGGTTGATGACGGTCTTCACGCCCCCCTTCTTGGCCTGCGCGAAGTCCTCGGGCTTGGGCTGGCTGGCGAGGAAGACTCCACCGAGCGTGTGCAGCCGCGTGATCGTGCCGCACTCGTAGGGCTCGAGTTTGTCGGTGGTGATGGCGGTGTGGGCGGCGGGCGCGGGGGGCGCGGTGGTTTGGGGAGGTGTCGTGGGCGCGGCCACGGGTGGCGCTACGGGCGGTGTGGGGGCCGCCGCGGGTTGCGGAGGATTCACGGGGGGCGAGTTCGTGGGCTTGCCCCGATCGCATCCGGTTATCCCTGCGACCAGCGCGGCGGTGAGGAGAATCGCGTGGGCCGAACTGAAATGTCTCATCGGTTGGACTCCTGTATGCGTATGCGGGCGAGGATGGTCGTGGGCGGGATCGTAGGGGTTCGTCGCCGCTCACACTTTCTCGGCCCGCTCCAGCGCCGCGGCGGCGCTCGCCGCGTAGGTGTACGCCGGGCCGCCGCCCATGAGGACCGCGACGCCCGCGGCCTCCATGATCTCCGCGCTGCTCGCCCCGGCTTTGAGGCACTTCTCCACGTGCGCGTCGATGCACCCTTCGCAGCGCACGGCCACCGCGATCCCCACGGCGATGAGTTCCTTCTGCTTGACGGGGAGCGCCCCGTCCTTCATCAGGGCGTGGAAGAAGGGGCCGAAGGCCTTGGCGATGTCGGGCGCGCGGGCCTTCATGGCGTTCATGGCGGCGTCGCGGGGGTTCGTGCACGATCCGTTGCAGTTGGTCATGGTCTCAGACTCCTAGGGAAAGGGTGGAAGTGAAGCGGCATTGGACGAGCGGCCGCGCGGGAACTAATCAATGTCCATCGCGAACTCGGCGGGCTTGACGGTCAGCGCCGAGCAGGGCAGTTCGCCGAGCACGCGCTCGGCGGTGCTGCCCAGGAGCGCGTACCGCAGGTTGGTCTTCCCCTGTGTGCCCAGCACCAGGAGGTCGGCGGCGTGCTCCTTGGCGTAGGCCGCGATGCCGCGCCCGTAGTGGTCGTGCTCGGCGATGTCGAGCGTGACATTGAGCGCGACCATCTCGTGGCGGAGCGGCTCGACGAACTTCTCCAGCCGCGGGTCCAGCGCGGCGCGGTAGGTGTTCCACATCTCCATGACCTTGAGCGGCTGGCCGGGCCACATCCCCAGCGGATGGCCCGCGTAGGCCATGTCGAGTCTGGGCGGGATGGCCACGTGCACAATGCGCAGGGCGGCCTTGTCCTGCTGGGCCACGCGCACGGCCATCTGCAGGGCGCGGAAGGACGTGTCGGAGAAGTCCGTGCAGGCGACGATCGTGCGGTACGGCCCGGTGTGGTCCTCATGGGCCAGGAGAACCTTGGTGCGGGTGCGACGCAGGCACGCGGTGGCCACCGGCCCCGGGCCTCTCCCCGCGCTCACGGGGCTGCGGACGCCCAGCACCAGCAGGTCCGCGGCGTGTGCTTTGACGGAACGCATGAGCATGTCCGCCGTCGAACCCACGGCCACATCCACGCGCGCGCCCACCGCCAGTTCGCCCTGCGCGGCCACATCCTCGGCGGCCTTGCGGCTGCGCTCCTCGACCTCGCGCGCGAAGCGGTCGCGGTCAAGGCCCAGCACCCCGGCCAGGTCGTCGATCCAGGACGACTCGACGACGTGGACGGCGTGCAGCGCCGCCTCGTTCCACGCGGCCATCCGCGCCGCCTGCCGCAGCGCCGCCCGCGAGGCGGGGGTGAAGTCCAATCCGACGACGATGGTGCGAAGGGCGTTCATGCGGGAACTGTCGCGGTGTGCAAACACCGTCGCCACGCGGAAAGTTCCCTGATGCTCTAGCAATTCGCCGCACTCGGCGCTGGCGTGCTACGCCTCCGCGAAGCCCTCGCGGATGGCCAGTCGCATGAGGTCGGCGCGGGACTCGACGCCGAGCTTCTCCATGATGCGGTCCTGGTGGCCGTCGATGGTCTTGACAGCGCGGGCGAGTTCGGCGGCGATCTGCGTCCGCGACAACCCCTTGCCGATCAGGCGCAGCACCTCCACCTCGCGGACGCTCAGCGCATCCAGACGAGTCGTCGGCGCGCCGGGGCGGCGATCGCCCATTGGAGATTTTGCGGAGCGCGTCGGGCGGCGCGTCCCCTTGCCCATCGTGAATCGATCACCGACACCCGAGCCCGCGGCGTTCGCCGGGGCGCAGCGCTCCTTGATCTTTGGCCCCAGGACAACCGTTCCGCCCCCCTCGGAACTTCTCGCGACCTCGCGGATGCCCGCCACGATCGCCTCGAGGTCGTCGGACTTGGCGAAGTATCCCCACGCACCGCACTTGAAGGCCGCGTTGATGTACCCGTCGCGGATGTGGGCGCTGAGGATGATGACCCGCGTCCGCGGGTGCATGTGGCGGAGCCGGTCGGCCATCTCGAAGGCGTCGGGGCCGGGCATCTCGATGTCCAGCAGCACCACGTCGGGTTTGAGCCGCGCGACTTCCTCAAGCAGCCGCTCCGCCGTCGGCAGCGAGCCGATGCAGCGGATGGATGGATCGAGCGTGAACTGAGCCTTGAGCCCTTCAACCAGCACCGCGTGGTCGTCCACGCACAGCACGCGGATGCCCCCCCCCGCACCACCATCCTCCCCCGAGTTATCGCCGGACGCTCCCAAGCTCCCACGCCCGAACCCGCGCGCCGATGCCGGGCGGGGGGGAGCGGGCGGCTTCTTGGGGGCAGGTTTGGGCATGGTTGGTATCGGGGCGGCGTGACGGGGGGGAAACGGCTATCGATGAATGAGGGCTTGTGCGATCGCGGCGCGGATGGTCTCGAAATCAGCCGCGTCCTCAATGATAACCGGCCCCCGCATCGCCCGCGCGCCGGATCGTTTCCGCGACTTTGTGCCCCCTCGCTTCGCCGCGCGGGCATCGGCAACCCACACCTGGACGTCGCCCGGCGCATCGGCGGTGGCGACCTCGCACCCGGCCGCCTCCAACACATGGCGCGCCATCGCCGCGATCCGCCCGTCGGCGATGGTCACCACGGCGCGGAGCGAGGCCCGGGCATCGGTGCCGGCGTTCGCAGACACGGCGGGGGCAGAGGAGCCTGCCGCGGGGAGTTTCATTGTGACCGTGGTGCCCTTGCCGAGTTTCGAGTCGATCTCGACGGCGCCGCCGACGCGCGTGGCCACCTTGTAGACCAGCGGCAGGCCCAGCCCCGTGCCGTGCCCGCGGGTCTTGGTAGTGAAGAACAGCTCGAAGGCGCGGCGTTTGACCTCCGGCGTCATGCCCACGCCGTTGTCCGTGACACCGAGCCTTACCCACGCCCGCCCATCGCGGTCCTGGTGTGCTTCGGCCCACACGCGCACGCGCCCCTGCCGGCGCTTGCGGCGGGGATCGGCGGCCAGCGGCGGGATCGCCTCGCCCGCGTTGACCACCAGGTTGAGCACGGCCTGCGTGAGCCGGTGCGGCGCGACCG
This sequence comes from Phycisphaerales bacterium, assembly GCA_905339235.1. GTDB lineage: Bacteria > Planctomycetota > Phycisphaerae > Phycisphaerales > UBA1924 > RI-211. The sequence goes on along the minus strand of CAJPFG010000003.1, from coordinate 199,831 downwards.
AGACCGGCGGCAAGGCCGCCCCCCCGGGGAACGACGCCGTGAGTTTGACGTGCCGCGGCACCGCCTTGGCGATGATGACGCCCGTCTGCGACCACCAGCGGCGCAGGTCCGTCGCGGCGTCGTCGGGTTGCGTGTTCTCGGGGTCCTGCGCGAGGTAGTGCAGCCCATCGGCGAGTTGCTGCAGGTACGCGACGCTCTTGGCGATGGCCTCGATGTGCGGGCGCAGGCTGGGACGGGTGGCACGGGTCTCCTGACCCGTGTCGGGCACACGGCTCTGGAGACCCGTGCCACCCCCGCACGCGGCCCGCAGCACGTTGAGCCGCGCCCGCACGGGCAGCAGCACGTTGTTCATGTCGTGCCCCAGGCCCGCCGCGAGCGTGCCGATGGAGGCCAGGCGGTCGGACAGGTGCAGCCGGAGGTGAGCCGCCTCCAAGTCCTTGGTTCGTTCCTTGACGAGGTCCTCGATTCTCGAGCGAGAGCGGGCCAGTTCCGCCGCGGCCCGCGTGCGCTTGGTGTCATCGAACAGATACCCCTGCACCTCCACCAGTTCGCCCCCCCGCCCCCGCCCCTTCACCGTGGGGGGGTTGAACTTGCCCACCAGGGTCTGGACGATGCGCAAGGGCGTGCCATCAAGGCGCACCCAGTCGCAGGCGCGTCGCGTCACACATTTGTGCCTCTTCAGAAGCCGCATGAGTTTGGGCCAGGAGTCGGGATCGGGGAGCAGCCGGGCCAGCTTGCAGGCCGGGGGGGCGAGCGCCTCCTTCGGGCTGGCAAACCCGAAGATCGCGGCGAAGGCGGGGTTGCAGACCAGGAGCGTTCCGTCGGGCCGGGCAATGAAGTCCCCCGTCAGGTCATGCTCAAAGAGCGACCGGTAGCGATCCTCGCTGGCGCGCAGCGCCGCCTCAAGCCGCTTCCGATCCTGCGGCCTCCGGCCTGGGTCGGTGAGCGCGGCTCGGGTGTTGGGAGCGCCCTGAGAAGGCGTCTTGGCTGGCCGCGGACTGTTGCGCTTCGAACGAGCGGAGAGCATCGAGAGACATGGTATCGGCGCAAGTGGCAGGGACGGCGTTTGCACGAGAGTGATAGGGGATTTTTCCGCGTGGGGCACACCCGGCACAGCGAGCATCATTGCTCGTATCAGTGGCCCATCCGGTCCTCGCTTGCCAAGAACAGTCCCCCCTCGCACTTTTACGGAGTACCGCCATGCAGATCCGACTCATCGACGGCCGCATCGCCACCACGCCCGGCATGTTGGAGTTTGTTCACACCCGCCTCGCCGCCGCAGTGGGGAGGTTTGCGTCACGCCTGCGAGAGGTCCGCGTCCGAATCGTGGACGTGAACGGCCCGAAGGGCGGGCTGGACAAGCGGTGCGTGATCCTCGCCACGGTGAATGGCCGTGGGAAGGGGGGTGGCAGCGTCGTCATCGCGCGAGAGTGCGCCGCGGGCTTCTATGCGGCCATCGCCGGAGCATCGCACACCCTCAAGCGACTGGTGACCCGGTACATGGAGTCTCACTCGCGATCAAGGACTTTTCCGCGTAGCCGGCGCGGGCCGCGGGAACGACGATGATGGCATTGAACAGCACGATCGCATCGACAGAGAGGCCCACCATGAGACTTGTCATCCGCCCCGTCCAGGACCCGCAGCGCGAGATCGACCTGACCCACCGCCTGACGGCGACGATCGCCGAGGAACTCTGGTCGCTCTACGGCGGCAACGAGCAACTCAACTGGGTGGAGGCCGAGTTGCACCTCCAGCGCCTCGTCGAGTCGGTGCGCGGGCAGGTGAACGGTGAGGCGATCGAGAAGGCGCGAGCCGAAGCGCTCGACGAGGCTCGCCGCGAGTCGGACCTGACCCGCGAGCGGTTGTTCGTCATGGTGACGCGGATGGACGGCCAGGGAGACGCGAACGGCTTGCCTTCGGACGAGAGGGTCAAGCCGCGGCCCGCGATGGATCATAACGGCGAAAGGAGAGACCCGTCGCCGGGTGCTCGCACGAGGCCGCGGCGCGGCTCCGAGGTGAGCAAGGGTCTGAGACAAGGAAGCCGCGGCAAGGACAAGGTCGGTGCGGTGTAGCGAGGAGCGCAGTCTGTCGGTGGCATGGACGCGAAGTGAGAATCCAGGTGAACCAGACCGTGTTGATGTTGTACGGCGTCTCGAGCGAGGAGGCCCGCGAGGCCGTGTCCCGGGCGCTGGATGAGGTGTCGGGTGTGAAGGAGGTTCGTGTGAACATGTACCGCGCTGAGGCCGTGATCGTGCATGACGGGCGCTGCTCGCCGGGGGACTTGGTCGCCGCCGTGAGCGCGGCGGGGTTTCAGGCACAGGCCATTCAGCCCCTACTTACCCCCGCAGCCGACCCTTTGCCCGCAAAGAACATGAGGAAAAAGCCATGAACAAGGTTACAGACAAGTCCCTACCACACACAGCCCAAGGCATCATGACCCCCGAGCCGGTGTGCGCTGAGCCGGCCACGACGATCCGGCAACTGGCCCGCCTCTTCGAGGAGAACGACATCTCCGGCTGCCCGGTGGTGAATGAGGAGGGAAAGGTCATCGGCGTGGTCAGCAAGACCGACCTGATCCGCCGCTGCTCCGAGGGCACCGCCGACATCCCGCCGGCGTACCTCTTCGAGGTCGTGTGCGAACAGGGCGGAGGAAGCGGAGAGGGCGATGCCGCCGGCCCGATCCCCGAGCCGCTGATCTGCGTGCAGGACTTCATGACCGAGAGCGCCGTGACGGTGCGCCCGAGCGCCCCGGTGCATGAGGTCGCCGCGCTGATGTCGGACAAGCACATCCACCGCGTGGTCGTGGTGGACGAGGAGGGTTTCCCCCTCGGCATGATTACCACGTTGGACGTTCTGAAGGTCTTCCCGCGTCCCGAGCGATAGGACTCGGTGAGTATCGCCGTGGCGAAGAAGATAAACATCAATCTGTCAGAGAACCAAAAGGAGACTCGCATGAACTCGCCCAAAACCATCGTGAAGGAAACCGCCGCACCCACCCCCATCAGCAAGGACACCCAGCGCCGCACCCCCCCGGACGCCGCCTCGCCCACCTTGGTCCACAAGGTGTCCGAGGGAGTCCACATCGAGATCACGCCCGAGCGCATCCGCATCCGGGCCTACGAGATCTACCTCGCCCACAACGGCGCGCCGGAAGACCCGATCTCGGACTGGTGCCAGGCCGAGCGGGAGCTCAACGGCCAATCGAGTTCGCAGTGCGCGGGCGGCGAAACCGCCTGCGATCAGGCCACGCTGGAGATCAAGACCCGGACGCAGTCGCCTTGCAGCGCCGAGGCGGGCGCAGGCATCCGCGGCGGGCTGTGACGCCCCACGCCCCCCCCACGGGGTGCTTCACGTCTGTTCCCGCCGCATTCACGCGGCGCGACCCGAACACGGCGCGCCGCGGTTTCTTCATTCCTCCAGCCCACCCACTTCCCAGTAGGAGTCCGAGATGCCCGAGACCTCCACGATGATGAAATGCTTTGTGATGCGAGGCATCGGCAAGGTCGGCGTGATGGACAAGCCCATCCCCCGCCCCGGCCCCCATGACGCGATCATCCGCACCACCGCCGCGCTCATCTGCACCAGCGACACGCACACCGTGGCGGGCGCGATCGGTGACCGCCACGACCTCACGCTCGGGCACGAGTCCGTCGGCGTGATCCACGAGCTGGGTGAGGCCGTGAAGGCCGCGGGGCTGTTCAAGGTCGGGCAGCGTGTCGCCGTCAACGCCATCACGCCCTGCTACGCCTGCGACAACTGCCAGCGCGGCTATTCGTCGCAGTGCGGCGGGATGCTCGGCGGGTGGAAGTTCGCCAACGTCAAGGACGGCGCGATGGCGGAGTACTTCCACGTCAACAACGCCATCGCCAACCTCGCGCCCATCCCCGACGGCCTCACCGACGAGCAGGCCGCGTACTGCTGCGACATGCTCTCGACCGGCTTCATCGGGGCCGAGTTTGCCAACATCCCCATCGGCGGCTCGGTCGCGGTCTTTGCGCAGGGGCCGGTGGGGCTGATGGCCACCGTCGGCGCTCGCCTGCGCGGCGCGGGGCTGGTCATCGGCGTCGAGTCCATGCCCAACCGCATCGCCCTGGCCAAGAAGTACGGCTGCGATGTGGTCATCGACTACAGCAAGGAGGACCCGGTCGAGGCGATCATGAAGATCACCGGCGGCAAGGGCGTGGACTCGGCGATCGAGGCCCTCGGTTCGCCGCAGACCTTCGCCGCGTGCGTGAGCGCGACGCGCCCGGGCGGAACGATCTCCAACGTCGGCTACCACGGGGACGGCGACACCGTGCCGATCCCGCGCCTGGCCTGGGGCGTGGGGATGAGCGACAAGACCATCCGCACCGCGCTCTGCCCGGGCGGGAGCGAGCGCATGGGCCGCCTGCTGCGGCTGATCGAATCGGGCCGCGTGGACCCGCTCGCCCTGACCACGCACCGCTTCCCGTTCAAGGACATCGAGCGAGCGTTCACGATGATGCAGACCAAGCAAGACGGGATGGTCAAGCCGCTGATTGTGTTCGGGTGATCTGCCGACGGCGCAGTCCGCGAGCCAATGATGGAGGGTGTTCACCAGCGGATCAGGGGGCTTTGCTGGGTTGTCATCCGATCGAGTCCGCCGCTGCTGACTCTACGGTGGTGCGCGGCGAGTTCCATTCGGAGACGACTTGACAGTGAAGATCGCTACGGTCAATCTCGGGAGTTCATCGATCCGGCTCGACATCTTCGCAATCAGCGGAGGCAAGTCGAAGCGCGAAGCGTCGCTCCGGCAGGAGATCGGTCTGCGCCGACCTGAAGAGGTGTGTGCCGAGTTTTTTGAGGCCCATCGTGCGGGCAACGGGTGCGTGGCGCACCGCGTAGTGCATGGCGGCCGCATGTTCACCACGTCGGTGGTGATCGATGCGGGCGTCGAACAGGAGATCATGCGGCTTTCGCCCCTGGCACCGCTCCACAACCCGGCGGCTCTGGCGTGCATCCGGTCGTGCCGCGAAGCGCTCGAAGGGCGTGTTCCGCAGATCGCGGTGTTCGACACGGCATTCTTCGCGGCCCTGCCGGCGGTCGCCTCGACGTACGCGCTGCCGCCGGACCTGTGTGCAGCGCACGGCATTCAACGGTACGGCTTCCACGGGCTGGCGCACCGGGCGATGTGGCGGCGGTGGTCTGAACTTCGCCCCGACCTGCCCGGCGGCGGCCGGTTGGTGACGTTTCAACTCGGCTCGGGGTGCTCGGCCGCAGCGATCGGGCGGGGTCGCCCGCTCGATACATCGATGGGATTCTCTCCGCTCGAAGGGCTGGTCATGGCGACTCGCGGCGGAGACCTGGACCCACAGATCATGCCGTTTCTGCTCCGAGTCGCCGGCATGGGCGTTGCCGAGGTGGAGGCCCTGCTCAACGGCGGCGCCGGACTGCGGTCGATGGCACGAACGACCGACCTTCGCGATTTGGCCGGATCGAAGGATCCGTTGGAACGCCTGGCATTCGATCTGTACTGCTACCGGGCCCGCAAGTATCTCGGCGCCTATGCCGCAATCCTGGGTGGGATCGACGGCGTTGTGTTTGGAGGCGGCGTGGGCGAGCATGTACCGGAGGTTCGCGCCGCGATCCTTGAGGGCATGGGCTGGTGCGGGATCGAACTGGACGCCGCCGCCAACGACGCTGCGGTCGGGCACGAATCTCGGATCTCGACACCGGCAAGCCCCGTCGCGGCATGGGTCGTGCCGGTGGACGAGGGAACCATCCTGGCCGAGGAAGCGATGAATCTTCTCAACGAGCACTAACGGAGCGGCACCATGAGTCTGAAGTCCAACACCACCGCGGGCGTCGCGGAAGACATGTCCGATCGCCGCCTGATTGAAGAACGCGCCGCGGGCTTCCGCGCGGCAGAGGCGGGCTTTGCGCGATGGGCCGCGGGCTACGGCGTGATCCGCCACACCGAAGAGACACAGATTCGCGTGCATGAGATGGTGGCCGCGATGTGCCGGGAACGACCGGCCGCGCCTCCCCCCGCCGACCTGTACGACCTGCTGGCCGCCGTGGACCGCGTGGCCAGCGCGTCGATGTGGCTGGTGGTCCACATGGCCTACGCCCACAACGTGTACCTGGACGGGCGCACCCTGGAGACCGCTGACTTCAAGCGCGAGCCCGAGGGGCACACCGGGGGCGCGCTGAACATGGCGGTCGGCTACGCGGGTTACCTGGCGGCCAACGCCCTGAGCGGCCTGACGCGCTCGTGGATCATGGAGCAGGGGCACTGCGTCGCCGCGATCGATGCGCTCAACGTGATCGTCGGGAACATGCTCCCCGAACACGAGGAGCGTTACGGACTGAGCGACGAGAAACTCTCCCGTTTTGTGCGCGACTTCTACCGCTACACCGTTCGGGCCGACGGCCGGCCCGAGTCCCCGGTCGGCAGCCACGTCAACCCGTTCACCGCCGGCGGTATGAGCGAGGGGGGCTACCTGGGCTTTGTCGGTCTGACCTATGTCCACATGCCCCTGCCCGGGGAGCGGCTGGTCGCGTTCCTCAGCGATGGCGCATTCGAGGAGCAGCGTGGTCCCGACTGGGCGCCGCGCTGGTGGCGAGGCGAGGATTGCGGCCTGGTCGCACCCATCATGGTGGCCAACGGCCGGCGCATCGACCAGCGCACGACGATGGCCCAGGATTGCGGGGAGGGCGGAGTCGGCTGGTTCCACGACCACCTGCGCCTCAACGGCTTCGACCCCATCGCGGTGGACGGACGAGACCCGGCCTCGATCGCATGGGCGATCATCGAGATGGAGCTGCGGCAGGGCGCGCGCCACGACGCCGTGAAGCGCGGCGACGCCTGCTACCCGATCCCGCTTCCCTACGCCGTCGCCCAGACCATCAAGGGCTACGGGTTCCCCGGCGCGGGGACCAACGCCGCGCACAACCTGCCGCTGGGGGCGAACCCGGCTCTGGACCCCGAGGCACGGCGAACCTTCAACGAGGGTGCTTATCGGCTGTGGGTGCCGGCGGGCGAACTTCAGGGCGCGGTGCGGGCCCTGAACGGCCACGAGGGACAGGGGCGGTGCCGCGAGCGGGACCACGCCCTAGCGCGGCGGCAGATCGACGGCGTGGTTCTTCCTGAGCCACCCTGGCTCACTGCGTCGGGCGCGGCGTCGGCGATGGACGCGATCGACGAGTACTTCAGCGCGGTCGTGCGCGCCAATCCCACGCTGCGCCCCCGCGTCGGCAACCCCGACGAGATGCGCAGCAACCGGATGAACCGGACGCTCGACCTGCTCAAGCACCGCGTCACGGCGCCCGAGGCGGGGGGGGCGGGCGTGGCGGAGTCGCTCCACGGCGGCGTGATCACCGCGCTCAACGAGGAGGCGATCGTCGCCGCCGTGCTCGCCAACACCGGCGGGATCGGCATCGCCGTCTCCTACGAGGCGTTCGCGGTGAAGATGCTCGGCTCGATCCGCCAGGACCTGATCTTCGCCCGGCATCAGCGGGCCGCGGGCCGCCCGCCGGGGTGGGTGAGCGTGCCGATCGTGGCCACCTCGCACACCTGGGAGAACGGGAAGAACGAGCAGTCGCACCAGGATCCGACGCTGGCCGAGGCGCTCCTGGGCGAGATGAGCGACGTGTCGCGGGTCGCGTTCCCGTGCGACCACAACTCCGCATTGGCGACGCTCCGCCGGGTCTACCGGGGGCGGGGCGAGGTGTGGACGCTGGTGGTCTCCAAGCGGCCGATGCCCGTGCGCTTCACCGCCGAGCAGGCCGAGGCTCTGATCGACGACGGCGCGGCGCGACTCCGTGGGACGGGGCGCGAGCGGGTCTGCCTGATCGCCCTCGGCGCGTACCAGCTCGCCGAGGCGCTGCGGGCCTCCGAGCGGCTGGGCGAGCGCGGCCTGGCGAGTTCGGTGGTGTACATCCTGGAGCCGGGCCGGTTCCGCGCACCGCGTGACGCGATGGAGGCGGCGTTCATCAATGGAAGCAAGGGGGAATCGGACGCCGATCGCCGCTCGCGGTTCTTCCCCTCGTGCGCCGAGGTCCGCGTCCTGCTCACGCACACGCGGCCCGAGCCGCTGCTGGGCGTGCTGCGGCCGCTGGACACCGGGCCGGGGCGCACGATCGCGCTGGGCTACACCAACCACGGCGGAACCCTGGACACCAATGGGCTGCTCTTCGCCAACCGCTGCACCTGGGCCCACGCCGTGGCCGCGGTCGCGCGGGCGGCGGGCCGCGATGCCGGCGATTTTCTCTCGCGCTCCGAACTCGATGCCATCAACGGCGTTACGGCACCCGGCGGTATTCTCTTCTGATCGCTTCCGGGACAAATCTGGCCTACCAAGCCACTGTGCCCGCTTGAACAGGAACGTCGGCTGGTGTGTGCGATTCGTCTCATCACGTCCGTCTCGCGCCAGAAAAGAGAACACTCGATGTCGCACCAAAGCCCCGACTACTTCAAGGACGTGAACACGACGCCGCGGCCCATCGACGCCGCCGTCGCGCCGCTGGCCTACTTCATGAAGAAGGAGGCCGCGGGCGGGATCGTGCTCATGGTCGGCGCGGTCGCGGCCCTGGTGCTCGCCAACTTCCCGCTCGGGGGGGTGGGGCTTGCCTTCCACGAGTTCTGGACGGGCACGCCCATCACGCTCAACGTCGGCTCGTGGGTCTTCCCGTCGGGCAAGCACCCGGCACACCTCGAATGGTGGGTGAACGACGCGCTCATGGCGGCCTTCTTCTTCGTGATCGGCCTGGAGATCAAGCGCGAGTTCCTCGCGGGCGAACTGAGGGACCCGCGCAAGGCCGCCCTGCCGCTGGTGGCCGCGGTCGGGGGCATGGCGGTGCCGGGGCTGATCTACGCGGCGTTCAACTGGGGCGGCGAGGCGATGCGCGGCTGGGCGATCCCCACCGCGACCGACATCGCGTTCGCGCTGGGCGTCTTGGCGCTCCTGGGCCGGCGCATCCCGCCCGGGCTGCGCGTCTTCCTGGTGACGCTGGCCATCGCCGACGACCTGGGCGCGCTGCTCATCATCGCGATCTTCTACACCAGTTCCGAGCATCTGAGCATGGCGTCCCTGGGCCTGGCCGCGGCGGCGATGGGCGTGATGGGCGGCATGAACCTGCTGGGCGTGCGGCGGTGGTGGGTGTTCGGCCTCGTGGGGCTGGCGCTGTGGTACTTCGTGCTGCAATCGGGCGTCCACCCGACCATCGCGGGCGTCATGGGGGCGATGATGATCCCGGTGCGGACGCGGATTGACGGCGCGGAGTTCACGAAGGCCGCGCGACGGCTGGCCGACGAGTTCGACCGCGACGCGGCCGTGGCAAACGGGGGAGCGGGCGGGGATGGCAACGAGAAGAAGACGATGCTCGTCACCAGCCCGGTCCAGCAGGGCGTGCTGCGGACGATGGAGCAACTGACCGAGGGCGCGCAGACGCCCCTGCAACGGCTAGAGAAGGGCATGGTCCCGCTGGCGGCGTTCTTCGTGGTGCCGGTCTTCGCGCTGGCCAACGCGGGCGTGTCGGTGGGCGATGTGGCCGGGCGCGCGGTGCGCGACAGCGAGGCCTGGGGCATCGTGCTGGGGCTGGTGGTCGGAAAGACGGTGGGCATCCTCGGGGCCTCGTTCCTGGCCGTGCGGCTGGGCCTGAGCGTGCTGCCGACGGGCGTGACGTGGCGGCACATGCTGGGGGCTGCGCTCCTGGGCGGCATCGGCTTCACGATGTCGCTCTTCATCGCGCACCTGGCGTTCGGGAGTTCGGAGCGGTTGGAGATCGCCAAGTTGGCGGTGCTGACCGGCTCGACGCTGGCCGCGGTGCTGGGCGCGGGCGTGCTGCTGACCTGCCGACCGACAGTCGCCGCCACGCCCCCGACGGCGTCCGAGCACTGAGTCGTGCATCATCAGGGATATTTCCGCGTGGTGGCGGCGACGCGGGAGCGCGACCGTTCTTGCATGAGCCAGACCACGCCACGCGCTGCCGCCATCAACCTCACCACCCCAGCCCCCGACCACACCGCCACGGGGGACCGGATCGGCGCGGGCCGGTTCGTCGTGGCGTTCCGCGAGGTCGCCATCGCCGATGTGCCGACCGTCGGCGGCAAGAACGCCTCGCTGGGGGAGATGATCCGCGAACTGACGCCGCTGGGCGTGAAGGTGCCCGACGGGTTCGCCGTCACCGCCGATGCCTTCCGGTGGCACCTCCGACAGGCGGGGATCGAGGAGTGGGTGTACGCGCAACTCGATGATCTGGATGTGGCGGACACGCGCGCCCTCGCGGAGACCGCGGCCCGCATCCGCGAGAGGATCGCCGCCGCGCCGTTGCCGACGGTGGTACGCGAGCAGGTCATGGCGGCCTATGCGGAACTTTCGCGTGGGATGGATGGTGCTTCGGGCGGCGGAACGGGGGAAACGGGGAGCGTCGATGTCGCCGTGCGCTCATCGGCCACCGCCGAGGACCTGCCCACCGCCTCCTTCGCCGGTCAGCAGGAGACGTACCTGAACATCCGCGGGGTCGAGGCCCTCGACGCGGCGGTGCGGGCGTGCATGGCCTCGCTCTTCACCGACCGCGCCATCGTCTACCGCGTCCACAATGGGTTTCAGCACCGGGCCGTGGCGCTCTCAGTGGGCGTGCAGCGGATGGTCCGCAGTGACGTGGCCCACGGGGTGGGGGGAGGGGGGTGCGCGGGGACCATGTTCACGCTCGACACCGAGAGCGGGCACCGGGGAGTGGTGGTCATCGACGGCGCGTGGGGGCTGGGCGAGACGGTCGTGCAGGGCCGCGTCAACCCCGACGAGTTCTGGGTGCACAAGGCGACCGCCAAGGCGGGCAAGCGCTCGGTGATCCGCAAGGACCTGGGCGACAAGGCCGTCAAGCTCGTGTACGCGGGCGCGGGGCTGGTCGCGGCGCGGAGCGTGAAGGAAGTCCCCGTGCCCGCGGCGGATCGCCGCCGGTTCGTGCTCAGCGACGACGATGCCCTGACGCTGGCCCGCTGGGCGATGATCGTCGAGGAGCACTACTCGAAGCGGAGCGGCACAGACGTACCGATGGACCTGGAGTGGGCCAAGGACGGGCGCACCGGCGAGTTGTTCATCGTGCAGGCGCGGCCGGAGACGGTCCACTCCCAGCGCTGGGCGAAGGGCACCATGTTCGAGACCTTTCGCCTCAAGCCGGGCGGGGGGGGGAAGCGCACGCCCATCGTCACGGGCAAAGCCGTCGGCGCCAGGGTCGGCACGGGCATCGCCCGCGTGGTGCGCTCGATCGACGACCTGCACCATTTCAAGGACGGTGAGGTGCTCATCGCCGAGATGACCGACCCGGACTGGGAGCCGGTGCTGCGCAAGGCCGCGGCGGTGGTCACCGACCGCGGCGGGCGGACCTGCCACGCGGCGATCGTGTCGCGCGAGATGGGCCTGCCGTGCGTCGTGGGCACGGGCAGCGGCACCGAGGCGATCCGCGACGGGCAGACGGTGACGGTGTCGTGCGCCGAGGGGGACGCGGGGAAGGTCTACGACGGTGCGATCCCCTTCGAGCACGAGGCGATCGACCCGGCGACGCTCCCGGTCTCGCGGGTGCCGCTGATGCTCAACCTCGCCGACCCGGGCAATGCCTTCCGGCTGGGGTGCCTGCTCGAGAAGGGCGGCGGGGCGGTCGCGGGCGTGGGGTTGATGCGGATCGAGTTTCTGGTCTCCAACTGGATCGGTGTCCACCCGATGGCCTTGGTCCATCCCGATCGCGTGGCCGATCCGGAAGTGCGGGCGGAGATTCGCAGGCGCGCGGCCTCCCACTCCTCGCTCACCGAGTTCTTCGTGAGTCGGCTGGCCGAGGGCGTGGCCCAGATCGGCGCGGCGTTCTATCCGCGCCCCGTCATCGTCCGCTTCAGTGACTTCAAGACCAACGAGTACGCCGGGCTGCTGGGCGGCGCGGCGTTCGAGCCCAAGGAGGAGAACCCGATGATCGGCTGGCGCGGGGCCTCGCGGTATTACGACGAGCGCTACCGCGAGGGGTTCGCGTTGGAGTGCGCCGCGATCCGGCGGGTGCGGGAGGACATGGGCCTGACCAATGTCATCGTCATGATCCCTTTCTGCCGGACGCTCTCCGAAGGCCGCGCGGTCCTCGCCGAGATGGCCAAGCACGGCCTGGAGCGCGGCAAGAACGGCATGCAGGTCTACGTCATGTGCGAGATCCCCAACAACGTCGTGCTCGCCTCGGAGTTCGGCGAACTCTTCGACGGCTTCTCGATCGGCTCCAACGACCTGACGCAGCTCACGCTGGGCGTGGACCGCGACTCCGAGGATCTCACGCACCTCTTCGACGAACGCGACCCGGGCGTCAAGGCCATGATCGAGATGGTGGTCGCCAAGGCCCACGCCGCCGGACGCCCCCCCACCAAGGTCGGCATCTGCGGCGAGGCCCCGAGCAACTACTCGGACTTCGCGGCGTGGCTGGCGGAGATCGGGATCGACTCCATATCGCTCAACCCCGATGCGCTCCCGGGTGTGGCCCGGACGCTGGCAGCGGGTCCGGGCCGATAGAAGTCGCCCGACACACCGGCCTCGCTTATGCGGCCGGGCAAGAACGCCCGACCGGGCGGAAGTGAGTCCGACGAACCCACCTGACTTGGCTCAGCCCGCACGACCGATTCGACCTCCCCCATCAAGGAAACTTCCTTGTCGTCCGCAGACCGCCCCGGCCGCTACCTTTGAGCGTTCAAGGAGTACCCCATGCCCGCCGCAGCAAGCCCAACCCGCACCATCACCTCCATCGTCGTCGGCACCGACTTCACGCCGTGTTCCGCCGTGGCGCTGGGGCAGGCGATCCGCATCGCCGGGTGGTCGGGCGCGGAGGGGTCGAGGGTCCACGTGGTCCACGTCATCGACACCACGGTCGTCATCGAGATCGAGTCGGCGCTCTCCTCGTTCCAGCAGGGCATCCGCGACAACTTGACCAAGGACGCCGAACGGGCCTGGGTTGAGTTTGCCAAAGGCATTCCCGGCGCGGGCGGCCTGCCCATCGAGGTCTCGATCGACAACCGCATCGTCGGCATCCTCCGCCGCGCCCGCGAGAACAAGGCCGACCTGCTCGTCATGGGCGCCTTCGGCGATCGAACTCCCGATGTCGGCTTCGGCACCGTCGCCACCGCGTGCGTGCGCAAGAGCATGACCGACGTGCTGCTGGTGCGCGACACCCAGAAGGGGGCGTTCAAGACCGTCGTCGCCGCGGTGGACTTCTCCGAGACCTCCGCCAAGGCCCTGGCACGGGCCGCGCTCTTTGCGGCCAAGGACAACGCGGAGTTGCACATCCTGCATGTCTTCGCCGCCCCCTGGCACCAACTGCACTACCGGGCCCCCACGCCCCTGGCCCCGCCCCACCTCCAGAAGCAGTATCGCGACGGGCTTGAGCGCCGCCTCGCCGACTTCGCCCGCCCGATCGCAGACGCCCATCCGGGCCTGCGCCTCCGCACGATCTGCTACGACTACAACGGCCACCGCTCTGGCATCGTCGAGTACGCCAAGAGCGTCTCCGCCGACCTGATCGTCCTGGGCACGCGCGGCCGCACCAACCTCCGCGACCTCCTGCTGGGCAGCACGGCGGAGAAGGCCCTCGAAGAATCGCCCTGCTCGATCCTCGCCGTCAAGCCCGAGAACTTCGAGCACCCGCTGGCCAAGGACGAGCAGCCGCGGGTGATGCAGTTGCGGCCGCCAGTCTGAGCCCCTTCCCCGTTCTCAGGAGCCAACATGGACCGCCTCAAGACCATCCTCGTCGCCGTCGATTTCTCGCTCTGTTCTTCCGACGCGTTCCGGCAGGCCGCCCGGATCGCCGCCTGGAACAACGCGGCGCTCCACGCGCTGCACGTGGTGAACGTCCCCGCGTACCGGCCGGTGCCGCACGCGTTCATCCCCTTCGACCTGCCGACGCAGGACACCCTCGTGCACGACGCGTACCGACGCTGGGAGGACTTCGCGCCCGGTTGCGAGGGCAAGGCCGCGGCCAAGTTCACCGTCGCCGTCGGCAGCCCGCGTGAAGAGATCCTGCGGGCCGTAGAGACCGTCAAGCCCGACCTGCTGGTCATGGGGACCACCAGCGTGCTCGACCGCAAGCGTGGCATCGGCACCACCGCCGCCGCGTGCGTGCGGAAGGCCGACACCAAGGTGCTGCTGGTGCGGGAAGAGCAGACCCGTCCGTTCACCAGCGTCGCCGCGTGCATCGACTTCTCCGCGACCTCGCGGCTGGCGCTGGAGCAGGCGATCCGCGTCGCGGTTCAAGACGGAGCCGCGTTGCACGTCATGCACGTCTACGACAATCCGTGGCACGGCATGCCCCGGTCGGACATCGTGGACGCGAACATGCCCGACTTCGACGCCAAGATGAAGGAGGCGGTCGCGGCGCGCCTACGGGAGTTCTGCCAGCCGCTGGCCCACGAGATGAACGCCCTCAAGGCCCACTTCCACGGCGTGCAGCACGACGAGCATTGGTCGGGTCACGGCGATGGGCTCATCGGGTTCATCGGCAGGCAGGGCGTCGACCTCGCGGTGCTGGGCGTGCGCTCATCATGGAGCGCCCGCGACTTCCTGTGGGGGAGCACGGCCGAGCGCGTCTGCCGCGACGCGGGCTGCTCGATCCTGACTGTGCGCCCCTCCCCGCAGGGCTGACGGGGCGGTGTTGATTCCGCCGCCACGGCGACCGACCCACCGGAGCACTTCATGAAGATCGCCGTCTATTCCGCCAAGCCCTACGAGAAGCCGTTCCTGGACGCGGCCAACACCCCCCCGCGCGACGCGGACGGGAGGCCCACGCACGACCTGATCTACCTCGATGCGCCGCTCTCGGCGGCGACGGTCGACCTGGCTCGCGGCTGCCCCGCCGTCTCGATCTTCGTCGGCGACGACGCCTCCGCGCCCGTTCTGCGGGCGCTCCACGCCGGGGGCACGCGGCTCTTGGCCCTGCGCTCGGCGGGCTTCAACCACGTCGATGTCGAGGAGGCGGACCGCCTCGGCATCACCGTCCTGCGCGTCCCCGCGTACTCGCCCCACGCCGTCGCCGAGCACGCCGTGGGCCTCATGCTCACGCTCAACCGCAAGTTCCACCGCGCCTTCAACCGTGTCCGCGAGCAGAACTTCTCGCTCGACGGCCTGATGGGCTTCGACCTGCACGGCAAGACCGCGGGCGTGATCGGCACCGGCAAGATCGGCGAGGTGGTGTGCAAGATATTGACCGGCTTCGGGTGCCGCGTGCTGGCGAGCGATCCGGTCAAGAACGCCGCGTGCGTGTCGATGGGGGTCGAGTATGTCGCGCTCGAGGGCCTCTACGCGCGGTCGGACATCATCACGCTACACTGCCCGCTGACGCCCGCGACCAAGCACCTCGTCAGCGCCGCCGCGCTCGCCGCGATGAAGCCCGGCGTGATGCTCATCAACACCAGCCGCGGCGCGGTGGTGGACACGCGGGCGCTGATCGCGGCCTTGAAGAAGGGCCATCGGGGGGGCGTCGGCTCGGTGGGCCTGGATGTCTACGAGGAAGAGGGCGACCTGTTCTTCAAGGACCTCTCCGCCGAGGTGATCCAGGATGACGTGTTCGTGCGGCTGCTCACGTTCCCCAACGTGCTCATCACGGCCCACCAGGGCTTCTTCACCCGCGAGGCCTGCGCGGCGATCGCCACGACCACGATCAACAACGCGAGCGACTTCGAGCGCGACATGGTGAACGAGGCAAACCGCGTGGGCGCGAAACTCATCGCGTCCGTCCCAGTGAACCACTGAGCGGTCTCGGGCTCAATCCGATGATTGCCGCCCTTGGCGCGTCCCGCTCACGCTCTCGGCGTCTGATCCGCCTCGCCCGCGGCCTGCGCGCGACCCGTCCCTCCAACCTCTCCGACCTCTCCGACCAAGTGAGCTGCGGCGCGCCAGGCGTGGTACGCCAGGCGGTCCAGGCGGCGCACCGTGTCGACGCGGGCGATAGCCTGATCCGCCGCGACTCCGCCGCCTCCGGAGGTTGCCGTGATGCTCAGCGTCGCGTGCCGGTGGGCGCG
This sequence comes from Phycisphaerales bacterium, assembly GCA_905339235.1. Taxonomy (GTDB): domain Bacteria; phylum Planctomycetota; class Phycisphaerae; order Phycisphaerales; family UBA1924; genus RI-211. Next base: position 183,834 of record CAJPFG010000003.1, on the reverse strand, counting down.
CCGAAGGTCGGCCAGTTCCGCCGAGCGCCGCGCCAAATCGGCCACCCCCGCCCCCACGGCTTCGGGTTGTGGCCCGGCTCTCCGAACCGGGTCGGGGGTCGTGCCCGGCTCGGCCACGCTGCGCGTGACGTTCGCCGCGAGCCGCAAGGCCTCCACGCACAGCCCGGCGGCCCGCGCCGCCTCGGTGTCCGACATCACCGCGCTCTTGGTCGCGCCCGCTGTGCCGGCCTCCGGCGCCTCCAGCGCGTTCTCCGCAAAGCGCGAGGCGTGGTCCAGGGCGTGCAGCGTGTCGGCCAGCCGCGCGCGCTCGGCGTCCGACGCGGGCGGCTCGGAGAGCCCGGACAGAAACAGCCGCGCCTGGCACAGCGCCTCGACGGCTTCTCTCACGAGCGCGGCGAACGCTTCCTCCGCCCTGCCCCCCCCGCCACCCCCGCCCTCGCCGCGCATTCCTCCATTGGCCGCTCTGCCCCAACGCTCCGTGCTCGCGGCCACCGCCTCGCACATCGCCACGAGCGTGCACGCCACCGTCCGCCGCGCCGCCTCCACCGCCACGGCGGGCACCGCCAGAACCGAGCGGTCCAAGTGCCGCGTGAACGCCGGCCCCCGCTGAGGCACGAGGCGTTCCACCAGCCGCGCAAACGGGCCGACCAGAGGCAGGAGCATCGCCACGCCCACCACGTTGTACGCCGTGTGGAACGCGGCGAGCATGATGGTCGCGTCCATCGAGCGAGGGGGGGTGGCCGCCTTGACGATGAGCGGGGCGTAGAGCGGGAACGCCGCCAGCGCGATGACCGCCGTGACGACGTTGAACAGCACGTGCGCCAGCGCTGTGCGCTTGGCGGGCGTGGTCGCGCCGATCGCGGCGAGGGCCGAACTCACCGCCGTGCCGATGTTCTGACCGATCACCAGCGCCGCGGCCTGGTCCGGCCCGATCGCCCCCGCGTGCAGGGCCGAGAGCGTCGCGGCCACGGCGACGCTGGAGGACTGCATCACCGTCGTCATCGCGATCCCCGCCAGGACCAGGATCAGCACGCCGACAGCGCCGCCCGATGCTCCAGTCCCGCCAACCATCGGCAGGTCCGCCGGGTTCAGCCGCGTCGCCAAACCCGCCATGCCCCCCTGCAGCACCGTCAACCCCACGAGCAGGAGTCCGAATCCCGCGATCGCGCCGCCAGCGCCCGCCCAGCGGCCCTTGGCCATCAACTTCAGCAGCGCGCCGAGAAAGACCATCGGCATTGACGCGGCGTTCAGCGAGACCTTCACGCCCAGCAGCGCGACCAGCCAGCCCGTGCCCGTGGTGCCGAGGTTGGCCCCGAAGACCACGCCCAGCGCCTGAGGGAAAGTGAGCAGCCCCGCGCTGACCAGGCCGATGGTCGTCATGGTCGTGGCGCTGGAGGACTGCACGATGAGCGTGACGACCGCGCCCCAGAACGTGCCCTTGGCCGGAGTCGAGGCGGCCCTGGTCAATACCGATCGCAGCGCCGACCCGGCCAACGCCCGCAGCCCGTCGGTCATCACCGCCATCCCCAAGAGGAACAGGCCGAGGCCGCCGAGGATCGAGATGACCATGTGAGGTGAGCCCAACAACACGCTCCTTTCGAGCAATCAGAACGCGAGGGCGAAGACCCCCGCCACCGCCGCGGCGATCAAAGCGTAAACCAGCATCGGCGCGATCGTGAGCCGCAGCACCGCCGCGATCCCCCCGATTTCCCTACTCGCCTCAACGTCGTTGTGATGTCCGTTTGACTTGTGCTGCTCCGAAAGCCCCAGCACCGCCGCGACTGCCACGATGTTGTGGATGCACACCATGTTCCCCATCGCCCCGCCCGCCGATTGCAGGGCGAGGATGGTGGCGCGGTCCAGGCCGAGCGTGCCCGCGACCGCGGCCTGGATCGGGCCGAATGTTAGGTTCGAGACCGTGTTGGACCCCGAGAAGAACGACCCCAGCGCGCCCAGCAGCGATGCGAAGTACGGCCACGCTCCGCCCGTGGTGTTGGCCATCGCGCGGCCCATGACCATCGCGGGGGCGGTCTCGCCTCCAAGCATCATCATCTTGACCAGCACCAGCGCGCCCACCAGCGCCACCGCCGGACGCGCCAAACGCCCGGCCGTCTGCATCCACGCCGAGCGCACGACCGCCCGGTTCATGCGCAGCAACGGGATCGCCGCCAGCGACACGGCCACAAAGGGCAGGATGAACGGGACATAGAGCAGCGGCATTTTCCACGCCGTACCCGTGCCGAGGATGTCCCGCAGGCCCACAACGAGCGCGGGGCTGATCCACGCTTCGCCCAGCGCGCCCAGGCCCACGCTCGCCGCCCCCGCCCCCCCGTTTGCGTCGGAGTTCAGCACCGCTTTCACGCCCAGCGCATCAATCCGCGTGACCGCCAGCACGAGCACCGTGGCCAACAGCGGCATCGCGGCCCGCAGGAGCGACATGTACGGCGCGGGCGGAGGCGCCGCGCTCACGCCCGTGGCATCGCCACCGGGCGGAAGCTCGGTGACGCCGCGCGGCAACCCGACCTGCCATCGTGCCAGCGCCGTTACCCCCGCGAGCCCGGCCAGTCCACCCACGATCGAGGGGAACTCGACGCTGAACCTCGCCATCAGCAGGTACGGCCCCACGCTCGCGGCGACCGCGAGCAGCACGAACACGAGGCGAGCGCGGACTTCCTTCCACGGCACGACGATCCGCAAGGCCAACACCACGATCGCAGGCGCGGCGGCGGTGTGGATGAACGCCGTCCGCCAGCCGATCTCGCCGAGTTCCTGCAGCGAGAGGCCCAGCCCCCCAAAGCCGAACCACGTCGGCGTGCCCACCGCCCCGAACGAGACCGGCACGCTGTTCATCACCAGGCACATCGCCGCGACACGCAACATTGGAAAACCAAGCCCCACCAAGATTGGTGCTGCCAGGGCCGCGGGCGTGCCGAAGCCGCTGAGTCCTTCGATGAGAAAAGAGAACGCCCAGCCCACCAGCACCAGTTGCGCCACCGGGTCGGGGCTCATCCGACGCAGCCGCTCTGTCAGCACGCGCATCGCCCCCGATGTGTCCATCGTCTTGAACAGCAGCACCGCGCCAAGGACGATCGCCAGCGGCGTGAGCGACGAGAGCGCGCCGTCGATCGCCGCGGCATGGATGACGGCGGCCCGGCTCTCCGGGCCGGGTCTGAACATGAAGAGTTGCAGCCCGTAGGCGAGCAGGGCCACGGCGGGCAGGGCGATGTGCGCGGGAAGCGGCGACCAACTCCCCAATCGACCCAAGCGCGGGAGCGGCGGGGTCACCATCAGCACGATGAGCAGGACGATGGGCAGAATAGAGAGGGCGAGCAGCATCCGCGAGAGGGTCCTCGGCTACGCGGGGGTGGAGGCGGGCCCACGCCTCGGATGGACGATCTCCACCGAGCAGTCGGCGTTCATCGCCACGGCGGTCGAGACACTGCCCAGCAGAAATCGTTCGACGCCGCGAACGCCCCGGGCGCCCACGAAGATGCAGTCTGCGCCCTTCACGCCATCCTCTTCCCAATCGTCCGCGAGGTCGATGAGCGCGTACTTCGGGTCGCCGGGCTTGACGACGGTGGAGACCGAAACTTGCGGGCAGAGCCGCCGCAGCGTCGCCGCCGCCTCCGCCACGATGCGCGTACCCGATGTCACGTCCGATGACGGCGTGTCGGATCCCACCCCTCCCACGGGATCGCCACCCCAGACCGTGTACGCTCCCATCACTCCGACGTCGGTTCCCGCGTAGATGCTCTGCTCGAAAGTCGCTAGGAGAATCCGCGTTCCTTGCGGCCAGCGCCGCGATGCCACCGCGTGCACCGCGGCGCGGGAATCCGCCGAGCCGTCCACGCCGACAACGATCTTGGGAACGTCGCTCCGCGCCGGTGTCGTGCGGTCGCGCCCCCGCGCGATCCGCACCGAGCATGGGGAGGGGGGGCGCAGCTCGGTCACGACCCGGTGCGACACGCTGCCCAGCACCAGTCGCTTTACTCCCCCCAGCAATCCGCTGTAGCCGTGCGAACCGACAACGACGAAATCGGCGGGTTTCTCCGCGACGCCTCCCTCATGGCCCTCGGTCCGCTTGATGATCGCCCATGCTGGCGAATCGGCGCACGCCTCGGCCTTGATGCTCCAACCGGGGAAGAGCGTGCGGAGCCGGGCCGCGCCGTCCTCGGCGATGCCGCGCTGTCGTTCGACGGCCGCCCGGACGCTCGCCCGGATGTCTTTCAGCCCCGGGAGCGCCTCGTCGGACTTTCCACCCGGCCCGTCCTCCTTGGGCAACCAGGCATCAAGGACGGAGAGGACAAGCACATCCGCGTCCGACGGCAGGCCAGCGAGTCGGAGGTCGGTCAGCGCCGCGCGGGCACACTCGGAACCGTCGTAGGCGATGAGGATGCGCATGCTGGTCTCCATGATCAACGATACGGACCGTGGTGGGCGGGCAGCGCTTCAGGGCAACTGATCAGGGATCTTTCCGTGCTCGGAGCTGGCCTCGCTGACGCTAGTCTTCGATTGTCATACACCGGAGCCTTACATGGACCGCCTCAAGTCGATCCTCATCGCCGTGGACTTCTCGCCCTGCTCGGCCGACGCTTTCCGCCAGGCGGCACGCATCGCCCATTGGAACGGCGACGCGGGGGCTTCGCTGACGGCGGTGCATGTCATCGCGTTGCCGTCCTATGTGCCCACGCCGCACCCCTTCATCCCCTTCGAGCTGCCGATGCAGGCCGACTTCGTGCCCGAGGCCCGTCGGCGATGGGAACGCTTCGCTCCCGACTGCGAGACCAAAGCGCGCGGAGCATTCGACATCGAGATCGGCAGCCCACGCGAACGGATCCTGGAACGCGTCCTCCGCGACAAACCGGACCTGCTCGTGCTCGGCTCGCACAGCGTGCTGGACGCGGACAAGGGCATCGGCCCGACCGCGGCCGCGCTGGTGCAGCGGGCCGCCACCAAGGTTCTGCTCGTCCGCGAGGGTCACGCCGGCGCGTTCAGGAACGTCGTCGCCTGTATCGACTTCACCGACACTTCGCGGCTGGCGCTAGAGCAGGCGATCCGCGTGGCCGCGCAGGACGACGCGGTGCTGCACATCCTCCACATCTACGACGACCCGTGGTACGGCTTGGGTCCGCCCGACGCAATCAAGGCCAACATGCCCGGGTTCAGGGCCGACTACAAGCGGGCAATCGAGGACCGCCTGCGGTCCTTCTGCACGCCGCTGGCCCACGAGATCAACGCCCTCAAGGCGATCTTCCACGGCCTTGAGGTGGATGGCACCGGCGGTGGCCGGGCATCGGGCCAGGGCCACGGCATCGTCGCGTTCGTGAAGCGCGAAGGATGCGATCTCGCGGTGCTGGGCACGCGGGCCAAGTGGAACTTTCGCGACTTCTTCTGGGGAAGCACCGCCGAGCGCGTGGTGCGCTCGGCCCCGTGCTCGATCCTGGCGATCAAACCCACCCCCCCGCCGGGCTTCGAGCAGCCCGAGACCGCGGGCGAGAAGGACACGGCGGAGGCTGGTACGGTTCACGGAGACCCCGGCGTCTTCCGCCCCCAGTTCTGAACGCTCACGCGGAACGTCCCCCCTCCCCCCGCAGAAAGATCCCTGATGCTCCGCTGGTCCATGAAACTCGGCTCCCTGCTCGGCGTCCCGGTGTACATCCACTGGACGTTCTTGCTCTTGGTCGGGTGGTTCATGGCCGGGCCGCTGATGTCCGGCTCACCCGATGCCATCAACGCGGCGCTCCGCACCGGCGGCTTCGTGCTGGCGATCTTCGGGTGCGTTGTGCTCCACGAGATGGGCCACGCCCTGGCGGCACGCCGTTACGGCATCGCCACCCGCGACATCACGCTCCTGCCCATTGGCGGCATCGCGCGCCTGGAGCGGATGCCCGAGCAGCCGGCGCAGGAACTCGTCGTCGCGCTGGCCGGTCCCGCGGTCAACGTCGTCATCGCGGCGATCATCATCCCCGCCGTGCTCGCCACCGAGGGTCTTGCGGCGTTCACGGCGGGCGCGGACCACGGCGGTGCGGCCGGGGCGGAAGGCGCGGTGGCCCTGCACCGCACGCACTTCTTTGCCGCGCTGGGTTCGGTCAACGTCTTCCTCGTGGTCTTCAACATGATCCCCGCGCTGCCGATGGACGGCGGGCGAGTGCTGCGGGCGATCCTGGCGATGGCCCTGCCGCCTCCCAACAACCGCGCCAAAGCCACGGCCGCGGCGGCGGCGGTCGGGCAGGTCATCGCCATCGGCTTCGTGATGTGGGGCCTGTTCACCGGGCACATCTTCCTCATGCTCATCGGCGCGTTCGTGTTCCTGGGCGCGGGGGCCGAGGCCCAGGCCGAGCAGTTCAAGTCCGCGCTCGAAGGTCTGACCGTGCGATCGGCGATGCTCACCCGGTTCCGCACGCTGCGGGCCTCACACACGCTCCGCCATGCCGCCGATGAACTCCTCGCCGGCAGCCAGCAGGACTTCCCCGTGCTGACGGATGATGCGCACGGCGACGACGACGCCGCGGCCCTCGTCGGCGTGCTCATGCGCACCGACCTCGTGCGGGCGATGGCGTCCGGTCAGACCGACGCGCCGGTCTCGACCATCATGCAGACGGGCTGCGCCACCGTCGGCGAGAACGAAGACCTCCGATCCGCGCTGGAGCGCGCCCGCGCCTCCGCCGCGCCCGAGCACGCGCATGCGGGCTGCCCCGTCATCGCCGTGGTGCGACCGCCGCCCGGGCCAGACGGGCGCGTGCGAGCGGGCGCACAGATCGTCGGCCTCATCACGCCCGACAACCTCACCGAACTGGTGATGCTCCGCGGGACCGTGGGCGGGACGGGCGGACGGGCGCGAGTAGGTTCGTTCCCCGCGGCGTCGCATGCAAGATAGGTGGAGAGGACGCCCGCCCGAGCGGCGGGGCTGGACGCGGCTCCGTGCGCCGGGGATTCCCCAGCGGAGAGCGTCTCCGCTTGATTCCGGGTCGTTCGGAACACTTTCCCATCGGCCGGGAGTGTGTTCCGCTTCAGTTGGAATCGATCCCCACTGAGCGGGAATACGTTCGCGGCGGACCGGGACTAATTCCCGATGACCGGGAAGGCGTTCCCGCAGCCTTGGAGAACATTCCCGACGGCTTGGAATGCACTCCGCGGCGTCGGGAATTGAGCGGATGCGGCCTACGACCGCCCTTACGCGGCGACCGGGAGCGCGGCCCGATCCCGGAATCTTCCGCGATCGGTCGCCGGGGACGTTTCCCCTACGCTCCCTTCAATGAACGGACTCCCTTCCCTTGCTTGGCACGCCGTCCCCGCTTTGGAGGTCGTGCGCGAACTGGTGTCGGATGCGCATGGGGGCCTTTCCGCCGCCGGGGCCGCGGCGCGATTGGCCCGCTACGGCCCCAACATCATCACGGCGAAGAAGGGCCGCCCGTGGTGGGTGCGGCTGCTCTTGCAGTTCCACGCGCCGCTGGTGTACATCCTGATCGTTGCCGGGGGCGTCACGCTGTACCTCGGCGAGGGCGTGGACACCGCCGTCATCCTCGGCGTGGTGCTCGCCAACGCGATCATCGGCTTTGTCCAGGAGCAGAAGGCCGTCGCCGCCATCGACGCTTTGTCGCGCTCCCTGCGCGTCGAGGCCACCGTCAAGCGCGACGGCGAGCGCCGCCGGATCGACGCGGCCCATCTGGTCGTCGGCGATATCGTGATCGTCGAGCCGGGGGACAAGGTGCCCGCGGACCTGCGCCTGCTCGACGGCGCGGTGCGCGACCTGCGGATGGACGAGTCCATGCTCACCGGCGAGAGCAAGACCGTCGCCAAGCACCCGGATGTACTCGCGCCCGAGTCGGTCCTGGCCGACCGCCGGAACATGGCTTACGCCGGTTCGCTCGTCACACGCGGCACCGGCGAGGGCGTGGTCGTGGCGACCGCAGACGCCACCGAGGTCGGGCGCATCAACGAGATGATCTCCTCCGCCGACGACATCGCCACGCCGCTGACCAAGAAGATCGCGTCGTTCAGCCGCCTGATGCTGTGGCTCATTCTCGCCGTCGCGGCGGTTGCGTTCGTCATCGGGATCGCGCGCGGCAACCCGGCCAGCGAGATGTTCAAGGCCGCCGTGGCCCTCGCGGTGGGCGCGATCCCCGAGGGGCTCCCCGCCGCCGTGACCATCATGCTCGCGGTGGGCGTGGCGCGGATGGCCAGGAAGAAAGCGATCATCCGCAAACTCCCCGCCGTCGAGGCCCTGGGCAGCACGACCGTGATCTGCTCGGACAAGACCGGCACGCTCACGCAGAACCAGATGACCGTGCGCAGCGCGTGGTGCGCGGGGGCAGGCGGGGGCGTCGAGTACGAGTTCACCGGCGCGGGGTACGACCCGGCGGGCGAGGTGCGCCTCGTGGGGGGGCCGGGTGAGACCACGCCCATCGCCGCGGGCGAGCATCCGGCGCTGCTGGAGATGCTCGCGTGCGGGGCGCTCTGCAACGACGCGGTCCTTGTGAGCAAAGCCGGCCGGTGGGAGATCCACGGCGACCCGACCGAGGCAGCGCTGGTCGTCGCGGCGCGGAAACTCGCGGGCGTCGGCGTGGGAGGGGGGAGCGTCGATCTCTCCCGCGAAGCGTTGGCCGAGCGCTTTCCGCGCGTGGACGCCATCCCCTTCGAGTCCGACCGCCAGTACATGGCCACGCTGCACGGCTCGGAGAACCGTGCCACCACGAGCCGGGTGATCTATGTCAAAGGCTCCGTCGAGCGCGTGCTGGGCATGTGCGAAACCGCGATGGACGCTCGGGGCGAGGTCGTCGCGCTCGACAAGATGCCCGTGCAGCGGGCCGTCGCCGACCTCGCGCAGCGCGGCCTGCGCGTGCTCGCCTTCGCGCGCGGCGATGCGCCCCCGGACGTGGGCGACCTCACGCACCCGATGGTCGAGCACGCCGAAGGCGGCCTCACGTTCCTGGGCGTGCAGGGGATGCTCGACCCGCCGCGGCCCGAGGCCATCGAGGCCGTCGCCGCGTGCCAGCGCGCGGGCGTGCGCGTGAAGATGATCACCGGCGATCATGCGCTGACCGCCGCGACCATCGCGGGGATGATCGGGATCGACGGGGCCGCGCCGCACGCAAGTGGAAAGGGCGTCGCATCGCCGCGCGTTCTGACCGGCGCGGAGATGGCCGCCATCCCCGACGCCGACCTCCCCGCGCACGCCGAGGCCACCGCCGTCTTCGCCCGCATGACCCCCGAGCAGAAACTGCGGCTCGTGAAGAGCCTGCAGTCGCGCGGGCACATCGTCGCCATGACCGGCGACGGCGTGAACGATGCCCCCGCGCTCCGCCAGGCCGACATCGGCGTGGCCATGGGCATCGCGGGGACCGAGGTCGCCAAAGACGCCGCGGACATGGTGCTCGCCGACGACAACTTCGCGACCATCGAGGCGGCGGTCGAGGAAGGCCGCAACGTCTTCAGCAACCTCACCAAGTTCATCGTCTGGACGCTCCCCACCAACGGCGGCGAGGCGTTCATCATCCTCGCGGCCATCATGCTCGGCTGGCCGCTGCCGATCCTGCCCGTGCACGCGCTCTACATCAACATGATGACCGCGGTTCTGCTGGGGATGCCGCTGATCTTCGAGGCCAGGGAACCGGGGGTCATGGCCCGCCCGCCGCGCGATCCCCGGCGCCCGCTGCTGACGTTTGAGTTGTTCATGCGGACGGGCCTGGTCTCGTTGCTCCTGTGCATCGGGGCCATGGGCCTCTTCCACTGGGAACTGGGCCGGGGGCTGAGCGAGGCCGCGGCCCGCACCGCCGCGGTGTCGGTCATCGTCGTGGGCGAGATCTTCTACCTCTTCTCCAGCCGAGCGCTCCTCCGGCCGGCGTGGGCGGTCCCACTCTTCTCGAACATGTGGCTGTGGGCGGGCATCGCCGCGATGCTGATCGTGCAGTTCGCCTTCGCCCACATGCCCGTGGTCAACCGCCTGTTCCACTCGGCCCCGCTCGACGCGAGCGCCTGGGGGCGGGTCATGTTGGCCGGGGCGGGCGTGCTGGTCGTGGTGGAGTTCGAGAAGGGCATCCGCCGAGCGCTCGGAAAGGCCACTGCCGCGGACTCGGCATAGTGCGTGACCGGAAGGAGGGAACCTACCTCAGGTAGGTCACACATGCCCTGAATCCGCTCCCCCAATCTCGCCAACGACGCCTTGGGGCAGGTCTGGAGTTATTGTACCCCGCTGGCGGCCCTGAAAACGCGGTTTCGGCCCGTCCCCGTTAACGACCCGTGTCGATCGCACACCCATCGGGCCACCCCGAGGAGGCCCCACCAACGCTCCGAAACGGTATACTTCGGGGAGTTACCGACGCCCTCGCGGAAACGCGAGGGCGTTTTGGTTTACGGGTCGGCCCCTTCTGCCACCCCCGTCCCAGGCGGCGGAAAGTCCCGTCACGGCCGGGGTTTCGGCGGCTCCCATCCCACCCGCCGCGCTCTCGGTCTTGAAACCGAATCTCGGGGTCCGAAGGCAACCCCCACGGTTGCTCTCGCCCCACCGGCGGCAACCCTCTCGGACTCTCGCGATCTCTGGTTGACGCCTCCCGCGAGTTTAACAGCAGGGTTGCTCTCGGGGGCCTTGGGACTGTGTCGTCGGGCGGCAGGAAGGGGCTACGCCTTCCGCCCCTCCGCTTTCAGAGGAACATCCCTCTACACCTCTCACCGGGTTTGGCGTGACCACGACATCCGAGCATCTCGCACTTGAACGATCCATCTGTGCAGACATTGATCCGTGCATCCTCACGGGTTCCATGCCGTCCCGGACAGTTCGCGTGGTTGCATCGAAACCACCCCGACCGGCACAATTCGCCCTCCACCTCGTGACCCGGGCATGAACGGCTGTCGCAGCGGTGCGGTCTGGCTTCCATCGTCATCTCCAATGCGACTGTGTCAGTGTCGGAACCTTCAACTCGACGTCCACGAACACTGTACCGACCCTCAGATCGTCTGCCACGGAGACGGGGTCGTTTTCCGCTGCTTTCCGAGCCTTCCGTTTCGGAACGGGCCATTCTCGATCGTCAGCAGGCGGCGTTCACGAATAATCGCCATCATGCAGACGCACCTTTCGATCCTCGTGTTCGCGCTCTCCCTTCTCGCCACCCTATTCGTCTCCTACCTCGGTCGGCGATACGAAGCTCGCCATCGTGGGGCCGCTCTTGCCACGCACGGCCTGAACAAGTGGTTGTTGGGACTGAGTGCCGGGGCAACAGCCAACAGCGGTTTTGTTGTCACTGCGGCCGTGGGACTTGGATACACACAAGGAGCCCGGTGGCTCCTGCTCCCGCTCGCCTGGTTGCTCGGGGACATTCTGTTCTGGACGTTCTTTCCGCAGCGGATCAATGCCGTGGGAAAACGTGCCGACGCCGCGACGATGGTGGACGTGCTGGTCTCTGGAACTCACGGCCGATCGCGACGTTTCCTTCGGATCACGCTTGGCGTCATTACCCTCGGATGCCTCGGCGGCTATGTCTCTGCTCAATGGATCTCGGGCCAGAAATTCCTCAGTGGCGCCTTCGACTTGGACAACGTGTCTTCCCTCGTAGCCTTTGCAGCAGTCATTGTCGTTTATACCGCGCTCGGCGGATTCAGGGGATCGGTGTACGCCGACAATCTTCAAGCCGCGATTCGAATTGTGGGGACAGCAATCGCCTTGGTCGCCGTGTGGGTAGCGGCGTCCCGTGCCCCGGCTGCCTTCCAAAGCAACCTCGAGTCGGCAGGACCAGACTTCCTTCACTTGGCACCGACCGGCGGCTTGGGGTTGGCGATCGCCTCAAGTCTCGGATTCGCCGCCGCAGCACTCGGATTCGGGCTTGGCCAACCGCAGATTGTCACACGCTACATGGCCGGATCAAGCCCGAAGGAGACCCGGTCGGCGTGGTGGATCTACATCCTCTTCGTACAGGTGACGTGGATTGCGATGACGGCATTCGGAATCGCGCTTCGAGGCGTGATGCCAACTCTCGATGACCCCGAGACGGGCTTGAGCGCCTTCCACCGCGCCACCACGGGTCCCTTGATCACCGGCATCATCGCCGCCGACATCTTCGCCACAATCGCGGCCACCTCCAACAGCATCCTCGTTGCGATGGCCCAGAGCGTCAAATTCGACCTATTGAACCCAAGGCGCGAAGATCGGACGGGGCGTGCCGATCTGTGGATTCCCATCACCGTGTTGGGCGTGATCACGATGGTGGTGTCGCTCTTCCTCCACAGCTCGGTAAAGGATCTCGCTCTGTCGTCGGTGGGGATGATGGGCGCCGGCGTCGCACCGGCGATGATGATCCAAGTGCTCGGCTGGCGACGCTCCGGCTGGTCCCTACTGTGCTCTGTCATTGTCGGATTCACCACTGCGGCGCTTTGGACGTCTCTGGGGTATAACGCCTTCATGAACGAGGCCGCACCGGGCATCCTCGCAGGCCTTCTTGTCAACTGGGCACTCTCCCGTCGTCTGCACACGAACGGAACATGAGGGGAACTCGAGCATGGCGATCCATGAATGGAAGCTCAAACAGGTGGCGATTCAAGCAGCCTTCAAGCAGGATGAATGGCGCAGCGTCTGTCAACTCGTTCTCAAGTCAGACGACAGGCTGTTGATCAAAGGCGCAATGGAGGCATCGGCCAAGTGGATCACATCCACACCAGACACTCATCCTACTCGACCCAACGGCGAACCCTCTTGGCGGCTCATGCTCCTCGTGCCGCTGCTCGCCACGTTGCCGCTTGAATCCGCCATGTCCGTTGATCAACTCATTTCAGACTCGGTTGGCACAGTCATCTCGGCTCTGAAACCTGACGCGCGCGAGCGGGCTCGAGAAGCCGTTGATGCGGTGCGACGGCCGCAGGTGACGACTAGGAGTCTCTCACAACAGCATGCTGTACATGAGCGCGTCGAATGCTGTACACACCATCCCGCATTGCGACCTCCACGTTCTTCAATTGGTTCCGGTGTCATCGCGGGTATGGTTGACCCACATGCCTACTACGCTTCCCTAGAAGGAGCCGCCAACTGGACAATGATCATTACGGCGGATCGCTACCCAACTTATTCGGTGTGTAAGCGAGGGCTAACGGCTTTGTTTGCGCAGGACGCATGGAAGGCGGCGATTGCTGCTTCGCACGTGACGCATGCCTTCATGCTGGGGGGTGGTGGCTCGCCCGCCAAGGACTACGAATTGCTTTTGTCGCTGCTGAGCAATCCAGCCACCAAAGACGATCCCATTCGCATGCTCTTGGTTGATATCAATCCATACATGATCGCGCAATCTCAGGATGGTCTTGGGCTGTTCATCCGCGACCTTCCCGATCGCGGTCGCCTATGGATTCAGGCGCTGGAGGATGACCTTCTGCAACTAGACCACCCTGACCCTGTACGCAAGTCGTTGCTCGAACGTCCCAAGGGCGCGGTATTCGTCATCACCGGTAATACCATCGGCAACTTGAGTGAGCGCCGATTCTTTACCGCTCTTTCGGGGATCGCGAAGAAGGGCGATCTGCTGGTCGTAGGCTGCGGCATCATGGACAATATCAGTGTCAACGAGCTGCAGTCAGAGGACTCAAGCAAGTACACCGACCACACTATTCTCAGCTTCGTTCGTCCAGGCGTGGAGTATGCGATCCGGCAGAACCACCTTCGGCAGTCGTTGGACCACGCTTTGAAGCACAGCGTGAGGGCTGAAGTTCGCCCAGGAACTCAAGGCGGGCTTAGCGATGTGCCGGGAAGCTGCAGTGTCGTGCTCACCCTGAAGGCAGATGAGGGCGACATCGTGTTGCTGAGGTCCGCGAGGTACCCATCGAAGAACCTGACGGCATTTGCGGCGCGTCACGGTTGGGAACCAATTTGTGTGGTGCCGAGCCCTATGGACAAGCAGTACGCTCAGTTCGCTTTCCGATTCGGAAAGGTTGATTCCGAAAACGGGATTGGCGAGCGGCAGTAGCGGGGCAACGGAACAACACGAGCAGAGTGCGTTCCCCATCGTTCCTTGCTCAACTCAGGTAGTTCTCGGAGCCTTATCGCATCTGGTGCGCAATCTTCCTGTGTCACACAGGAGCGACGCCATGCATGATGCACACGAACGCGACGGTACCACGCTGCTGGCGCAGATTGCTGTGGAGAACCCGACGGACCCGTTCTGGGATGTGCTCGCGAGCAACTCCCCTGACATTGCGCGAGCACTGCGGGAACCTGACCTGTCCGAGTACAGCCAAAGCCCGTCTCTCGCTCCAGTGTGGCTCGATGGTGCTGTGCGAGTCGTGATTGACTGGCGCGATCCACGCGAGGACTTGAGCTTGCGCGCCGCCGCGTTTGGCTGCGCCCAACACTCCGCCCTGCTCTCACGCGAAGCGGAGTCATCACGGTATGTTCGCCTTCGCTGACAGCCTCGACCGGTCGGGATCAGGCCATGACTCGTCGACTGAGTGTCTCGCTTTGCCGAGAATTGAAGGGTTGCTCTCGCCCCCCTCGCGCGCGACTTCGGAATCCCAATGCGTAGGTATCCAGTCGCCAGCGACGACGCGTCGCGGGCGACCGATCCCTGATCACCACGACCGATCCCGGACGGGTGAGCATCTCCGGAAGGAGTGCGCGATGTCGCTGCGCCCCGACCCCACGGACCCGGTCGGACATGTCGCCCGACGAACGGCTGGACGAGGTCGCCAGCATCCTCGCACGCGGGATTCAGCGCCTGCATGGGCCCGTTCCGGGACATCCCGCCCCAGGCCAGAATCTGCCGGATTCCTCGGCCACATGCCTTGAACTCTCGCTCCGTCCTCGCCCTGATGGCGTCACTGGTTAACGGCCAGAGAAAGGCGGTGATGCGCGATGCTGAATGTGGGCCAGAAGGTGAGCGAACTGCGGCGGATGACCGTCGGGGAACTCCGGCGCGAGTACGCGGAAGTCTTCGGGGAGCAGACGGACCCGGCGGACATGCCGCGAGACGACCGGCTGGGGCGAGTCTCTAGGAAACGATCGTTTCTTAGTCGAGGACACTGCGCAACGATCGTTTCTTTGCGCACCCCGCGCTCCCCGGCCGTCGGCGGCGGCCGGTTCCAACGGACTATCATGTCCTTAAAAGCGGACTGCGCCCGACCGGCGGGCGGTCGCTTGCTGGCCGGGCGCCTCATTTTCAGGAGCCTGTGCTATGACGACAACTCTGAAGGAAGCGGACCTGGCCGGTCCGGGGATCGGTTCGTACGAGGAGATCGAGAAGATTCTCCCCCGCGACTACACGCCCCTGCTGGGCCCGCGCGAGACGCAGGAGGCGGTCTTCGAGTGCAAGCGCTACATCGCCGACCATCTCTGCAAGGCGCTCAACCTCATCATGGTCGAGGCGCCGCTGATCGTGGACAAGGCCAGCGGCGTCAACGACTACCTCGACCGCGACGGCTCGCGCACGCCGATCGACTTCCATATCTCCAACGATTACGACAAGCACCCCATCGACGCCCAGGTGGTGCAGGCCGCGACCAAGTGGAAGAGGGTGGCGCTCCGGCAGTTCGGCATGAAGCCCGGCGAGGGGCTGTGCACCGACATGCGGGCGGTGCGAAAGGATTACTTCCTGGACCATGACCACAGCGCGTACGTGGACCAGTGGGACTGGGAACTGGCCATCCGCGAGAAGGACCGGAACCTGAAGTTCCTGACGGACGTGGTGCGGAGCATCTGGAAGGTGATCCGCGGCGCCGAGCGGCACCTGCTCCGCAAGTTCCCCAGGCTCCAGACCGACAAGTACCCCGAACTGCCCAACGAACTCACCTTTATCCACGCCGAGGACCTGCTGGACCGTTTCCCCGACAAGCCCCGCAAGCAGCGTGAGACGGCGATCCTTCAGGACCACCCGGCGGTGTTCATCTACGGCATCGGCTGGACGCTGAAGGACGGCTATCCCCACGAGATGCGGGCCGCGGACTACGACGATTGGGTCACGGAGACCACCTCCACCGACGGCCGCCCGATGCACGGGCTCAACGGCGACATCCTGGTGTGGAACCCGGTCACCCACCGGCGGCACGAACTTTCCTCCATGGGCATTCGCGTCACCAAGGACACGCTGCGGATGCAACTCAAGATGACCGGGCAGGAAGCGTTCCTCAGCCTGCCGTATCACCGGATGATCCTCAACGACGAGATCCCGCTGAGCATCGGCGGGGGCATCGGTCAATCCCGCACGGTGATGTACCTGCTGCGCAAGGCCCATCTGGGCGAGGTGAGCGTCACGGTCTGGCCGCAGGTCCTCAAGGAGATGTGCGCGAAGCGGAATATCCGCGTGCTCGATTAACGGCGCCGCGGCGGTTGAACCGGCTCCCCGGGGGTAGCATTCGCGCCCCCGGGGAGCCTTTCATGCGCGATGACCCACTCACGCTTGCCCAGTCCGCCGCCGATGTCGCCACCGCGTTCATGTCCACCGGCCAATCGCCCGAGGCCGGCGTGCTGGCGGCGGCGCGCGCCAATATGGCCGCGGCCCTCGCGCAGGCACCGGATGATCTTGGCGTTCTGTTCCTGGCGTTTCAGTTTCACTTCCGCTTCGGGGAGTTCGACGCGGCCGAGCGGTACGCGCAGCGGCGGCTGGAACTGGTCGCGCCGGAGTCGGCCGATGCCGCCAGGGCGCTTACGAACTTGGGGTTGATCGCGCAGTTCCGCAAGGACCTCGAACGCGCCGAGCAGTTCATGGGCCGCGCCGTCGAGATCGATCGGCGGCTCGGAAACCTGGAGGGCCTCGCGCGCGATCTGGGCAATTCGGCCCTGGTCCCCGAAGCCCGCGGCGACCTTGACCGAGCCGAATCGCTGTTCAAGGAGGCCCTCGCGGTGGCACAGACCATTCCCGGGCCGCGGGGCGAGGAACTGGCCGCGGGGAACATCTCGAACCTCGGCGACATCGCCAAGGCCCGGGGCAGACTCGACGAGGCCCGAGCGATGTGGATCCGCGCCGCCGCGACGTTTGAGCGGCTGGGCGTTACGAAGTGGAATGCCATGTTCGCGAAGCGATTCGCGGAGGCGGACGAAGGCGCGAAGCGGCCATTGGCTTGATCGCCGGAGCGCCGTTGCCCTATGCGCGCTCCTGCGGGTCAATCAGGGGCCCCAAGCCGTCGCCCGAGCCCTTGGATTTGCGAGGCTACGTCTTTCGTCTTTCCTACGCCGCCATCTTGACGTGAGACAGCGTTGTAACGCTTAGGCTCGGTTCCTCAAGCGGCTTGGAAGCCTCTCCGCCGGTTCCGGGACGAATCCCAGTGGCACGAGGTGGCACGGGCGGCACGCGGGATAGATGGGTTGCCATGGGGAGCACATCGCTTGGACCAGAAATCACGCCAGGCGGCCTTGGAGGCAACGCGACTCGATTCACAAGGTCCGCTCGGCACATAAGATGATTGGGCGTATCCCGCTGATAGTCGGGAAAACCGTGCGTGCACACGGAGCAGCCAAACTACGGCAATGGCTTTCCAACCTCGAAACCCGTGGCCTCCGGCGGCATGCGAGAGCCCGTGAAGATGCTGCCCGAGGGGTACCAGTAGTCCAGCCGTCGATACGAAGTATCCGCGCTCACGTACCGAACGCTTCCATCGAAGAAACAGGCGTTGATTCCCTTGCCGTGCCGGTACGACAGGATGCGGTTCGTCGGATTGCTGGGCGCGCGCTCTCGCCCGTACGCCGCGGAATCGTGGAAGCCGGGAGAGGCATCGGTAAAGGAGCCATAAACGTAATCCGGGGTTCCGCCCGATGCGCCGGGTTTGATATCGAAGTCCAGCCGAGCGGGGCTGCTGCCCGAGTCGTAGTAGCGCGTGCCGTCAGCCGCGAGAACCTTGTTTGAGGGTGTCGTGCCGATCATGTCGAGACGCGGGCGATAGTTTGGGGGGGCCGTTGCGGGGTCTGTGAATCCTCTCCACAACGCCCGTGGCGCCGTCTGTCCTTCCGCCGTGTATCCCCACAGTGATCGCGGGGCCTGCGGGCTTACGAAAGCGAAAGCAGCAGGCTGGAGGTAGCTGACTTGGCGGTATCGATACTCGCTCTGGGCAGCCTGGAAATCCGCGACATCCCCGGCGGTGCCGTACAGCGTGTCGTTCACGATTCTCGCCGAAGCACACCCGTACTTGTTGAAGATCTCCAGCGTTCGACGGGCGCGGTTCGCGGAGAGCCCTCCGCCGTCACCCATCGTCGGACTGATCCAGTCCCACATCGTGGTCGGTGTCGTCCCCGAAGTCTCGCCGAGATAGGGAGTTCCCCCGAAGTACACCCCGTCAGCACCCGACGTGTTGACGCATGCGATAAAATCCCTCCAAGTGCCCGAGTACTGAAGTTGGCCCTGCCCCAACTGCCGTAGCATCGACTGACACACGACGTTCCGAGCTGCTTCCCGCGCCTTTCCGAGGGCGGGAAGCAGCATGCTGATCAGCAAGGCGATAACCGCGATGACCACGAGAAGTTCGATGAGCGTAAACGCTCGTATCAGCTTCCGGGCGGGTTGGCTGGGGGACATGGCAGGGATACTCCGTTGCGTGGCGGCGGTCACTTAAAGATGTCCTTTGCGACGGGCGTCTGGGTGATCGTGCGCATTTCGCCGGTTTTCAGATCCATCGCGGCCGCGCTGGCGCCCGAGAGGGTGTCGCGAGCAGTACCGAGGAATCGACTTTCGACAAACCACTTGCCTTCTTGTTGGATGGCGGGGAAGTAGGTCGGCTCTCCCGTTTCCGGGTTCTTCGCCGGAAGGTACACAGACTTTCCCGACGGCTTCTTGGCCACGATCAACTCCCCTGTCTTGATGTCGACGAGGTTGAACTCGCTTGCTAGCAGCGGCGTCTCCTGAGTACTGCATTGCCAGAAAAACGACACCGGCAGCGCTACGAGAGCGGCGACGAGGAGAACGATCTGCCAATGCTTTGCGCCGCCCATGCCGCTGAACTCCGCCGCGGCTCCTGCCGTGGACCTGACGATAGACGACCCCCGCCGGGAGAGTCCCGGGGGGTATCGGGAACCATTCGGGGGTGTTTTGTACCCGGGCGCGGGCTTTTTCTCAACCCCCGACAGCGGGATTGACGCGAGTCTAACCGACAGCATTTCAGGAACTTGGAGTTGCGGGCGCGGCTGACGGGGGCGGCCGCGGGGCGAGCGGCCGGGGCAACAGCCCGCCAGCGGCTCAATCAAGCCCCTTTCCCTAGAATCCGGGGTTGCGGATCCTCCTCGCCAATCCCCGCGGCTTCTGCGCCGGTGTCCGAATGGCCATCGACGTGGTGGACCAGGTTCTCGACCTTTTCCCGAACGAAGCGATTTACGTTTACCACGAAATCGTCCACAACAAGCACGTGGTGGGGCGGTTTGTGGGGCGGGGCGTGCGGTTCGTGGATGACATCGCGGAGGTCCCCGAGGGGGCGATCGTGGTCTTTTCGGCGCACGGCATCTCCCCGGCGGTGCGGCAGGCCGCGAAGGCCCGGGGCCTGACCGCGATCGACGCCACCTGCCCGCTGGTGACCAAGGTGCACGCCGAGGCGATCCGGTATGCGCGGCAGGGGTACCAGATCCTGCTGGTGGGGCACCGCAACCATCAAGAGGTCGTCGGCACCAGCGGCGAAGCGCCCGACGCGACGCAGGTCGTCGAGAGCCCCGAGTGCATCGCGGGGCTGCGAATCCGCGACCCGGGCAAGTTGGTGTACCTGACACAAACGACGCTCTCGACCGACGACGCGGGCGTGATCATCGAGGCGCTGAAGAAAGCGTTCCCGAACATCAAGGCCCCGCCCAGCGAGGACATCTGCTACGCGACGACCAATCGGCAGATGGCGGTGCGGCAGATCGCGCCCGAGTGCGACCTCGTGCTCGTCGTGGGCTCCAAGAACTCCAGCAACTCGGTGCGCCTCACCGAGATCGCGGCCAACGTCGGCACGCCCGGCAAACTCCTCGACGACATCAGCGAGATCGACTGGTCGTGGTTCCCGCGCGGCGATGAGACCGTCCTCGTTACCGCCGGCGCCTCGGCGCCCGAAGATCTGGTGGCGGGCTTGTGCCGGGCCCTGCTGGCGAAGTTCGGAGGCGGGATCGAGCAGCGCGACGTGTTCGAGGAGGATGTCGAGTTCGCCCAGCCGGGAGCGCTGCGGAAAATCATGACGCAGCGCGGGATCGATCCCGAGGCTCGCCGCATCCGCGTGGCCGCGCCGGTGGTGACGGCGGAGTTGTACGGGGCGGTGCCGTTGACGGTGGGCGGGAATCCATTCAGAGATCCTCGGACGATGAACCCTCGCGATCCCAGACCCACGACGGGTGGTGAGTGAGTCGATGCAAGCCAAAGCCGTAGTCCGCGCCGTTCGGTTTTTGCTGATTGGGATGGTACTGACGTTTGTGACAGCCCAACTCATGGCTTGGAATCATCGCGTTTCTGGGGCTGCTGTCGCGTACTCGGATGCTCCAAACCCGCCGAATTGGGTTCTTGATGTCGTCGGCAGAATTGACGCCGCGGAGAGTGGCCGGTACCAATCCGGAGTGGTTGACGTGGACATCTGGAGCGAGTCACGCGTTACTGTGGTATGCAGAAGCGTGTATCGGGTGCAAGCGGGTTGGCCGCTTCGCGCCTTCGAATCACGAGGGCTCCGCGATTCCTTGCCTGGCACGATTCCCATCAACCCGACTCGAACCGCCTTGGCTGCGGCCGGTGTCCGGATGACCTTGCCAAGCTCGCTGCCCGATTGGATTCCACGCGTGTATCTCTTTCGGCCGCTCTGCATTGGGCTGGCCGTGAACTCTGTCGCGTTCGGTGCGGTCGCTCTTGGGATCACGTCGATTGTTCAGCGTCTCGTGACGGCGGCGAGGAAGCGTGCTCGAGATCGCGTCAGTGCCTGCCACGCCTGCGGATACAGCCTCAAAGGGGT
Organism: Phycisphaerales bacterium; assembly: GCA_905339235.1. GTDB lineage: Bacteria > Planctomycetota > Phycisphaerae > Phycisphaerales > UBA1924 > RI-211. Next base: position 162,981 of record CAJPFG010000003.1, on the reverse strand, counting down.
GTTGGGCGTTCGTTGCCCGGAGTGCGGCAAGGAGCGAATCAAGCGGTGATTTGTCCGAGCGTACCGTTAGCCCGTTGAAGCACCCCCCCAACCACATCTTCGAGTTCACGCCCGAAACGCTCGCCGCCTGGTGCGAGGAGCGGCGCATGCCCTCCTTCCGTGCCAAGCAGATCCTCGAGTGGGTCTATGAAAAAGGCGTCGCCGAGCCCGAGCGGATGAGCAACCTCTCGAAACTCGACCGGGACACGCTCGCTCGCGAGATGACGTTCCTTTCCGGCGATGTCCTTCGCCACCTTTCCGCCACCGACGGGACGCAAAAACTCCTCGTCGAGTGGAAGGATTTCGCCGGCGGTCAACCCGTTGCGTCGGCCGGCGCGGGCGGTGTGGCTCAGGAAACAGGCCGCGGCGGCAAGCGCCTGCTCGAGATCATGGGCCAGCCCATCGGCGACCCATCCCGGCAGACCGAGTGCGTGATGATCCCCTCGCTCCCGAAAGACGACGGCGAAGAGGTCGTCGATTCCGCGCAGGACGACGATCGCGCCGGGCGCAAGCCCTCGCCGCGCTTCACGGCCTGCATCTCTTCGCAGGTCGGCTGCCCGGTGGGGTGCAAGTTCTGTGCCTCGGGCCTCACGGGCCTCGACGCCAACCTCTCCGCCGGCCGCATCGTCGAGCAGGTCTGGCGTCTGGGCCGGCTCGAAGGCGTGCGCCGCATCACCAACGTGGTGTTCATGGGCATGGGCGAGCCGCTCTCGAATCTCAACGCCGTGGTGCCCGCCATCCGCACCATCAACGCGCTCTGGGGCCTGGGCATCTCCGCCCGCAAGATCACCATCTCGACCGTGGGGCTCCCCAAGGCGATCGAAAAACTCGCCGCCCTGCTCGACCTGCCCGTCACGCTCGCCCTGTCGCTCCACGCCCCCAACGACGAGATCCGCCGTTCGCTCATCCCGTGGGCCGAGTACACCACCGTGAAGGACCTGCTGGCCTCCTGCCAGCGCTGGTTCGACCGCACGGGGCGAGAGATCACGCTGGAATACACCCTGCTCCGCGGCGTCAACGACCGCCCCGAGCACGCCGCCGAACTTGCGACCATCGCCAAGACGCTCCGCGGCAACATCAACCTGATCCGCTACAACGAGGTCGCGGGCCTTCCCTTCCAACGCCCCCTCACCGACGATGTCCGCGAGTTCCAGCGGCTCCTGCGGGCCCGAGGCATCAACGCCCACATCCGCGCCAGCCGCGGGCGCGACATCGCCGCGGCCTGCGGGCAGTTGCGTCACGAAAACCGGGCCAAGGCCGACGTGTGACTTGGCCGCGAGGTCTTGATTCACCATGCACTTCTTCGCCCAGGAATCTCCCCGATGGCTCGACAAGTTCGAGCCCTATTCCCTCGCGCACGCGATCACGGCCTGCGCGTTCGGCGGGTTGATTCTCGGAATCTCGCTCTGGGGGCGTCGCGCGCAGGGCACAACCGCCGAGCGCCGCGTCCGCCGCGGATTGGTGATCGTGATGTGGGCGTTCCTGGTCGCGTACAACGGGTTCTGGCTCTGGCCGAGCCAGTTTGAGATCGGGCGCAGCCTTCCGCTCCAGATGTGCGACATCGTGATGCTGACCGCGCCGCTGGCGATCGGATTCGAAATCCGCTGGGCCCGGGCTCTCCTGTATTTCTGGGGGCTGGTGCTGTCTACGCAGGGCTTTATCCAGCCCACGCTCGAGCAGGGTCCGGTTCACTGGCGGTTCTGGGCATTCTGGATCGGTCATTCCATCATCGTGGGGTCGGCGCTGTACGAACTGATCGCCCTTCGCTATCGCCCGACCATCAAGGACCTCGCAATCGCCGTGGGGGCGGAGTTGGCGTACCTGGGCGCGGTCACCGCGATCAACATCCCCTTCGGCCTTGATTACGGCTTCGTGGGGCCGCCCAACGCCGAAACACCCCCGTTCATCGAGCGCCTCGGCCCGTGGCCCATGCGAATCCTCTGGCTCGCCCTGCTGGTGATCGGCGCCCAGATCCTCGCGTGGGCCGCCTGGCCCGCGGCCGGAAAACTGCAAGCGGCACGCGGGCGGCGGTAACCCGGTTCCCGGCGCTCGCACCGCCAAACCGATAGACTCCGACGATGATCTGGCTGTGCCTCGCGCTGATAGTCATCGCGTTCCTCGTCGCGTTGCCGACGACCGCGGTGATCATCCGGATAAGCCGCGCCGCCGGTGCGCTGGATACGCCGGGAATCGGAGGCCAGGTCAAAGCCCCGCCGCGCCCCGTGCCCAACACCGGCGGCATCGCCATCATCCTCGCGATCGTGCTGCCGCTGCTCGCGGGCCTGGGGCTCTTTCAGAGGATCGACCCCGCCGCGGCCGCCGAATGGCGCACCGACTTCTCGTTAATCCCCGCCGACCTGCACGAACACATCGCGGGCATTCAACAACAAACGCCCCTGGCGCTGCTTCTGATCGGCTGCCTGGCGCTCCTTCACGTCCTGGGCCTCATCGACGACCGCCGCCCCCTCGGGCCATTCGTCAAACTCGCGATCATGACCCTCCCCGCGCTCGCGGTCCCCCTGGTTACAACGCTGATTCCCTCGATGTCGGAAACACGCCTCCTCACGCTGCTGGATTCCCGCGTGGGCGGCGCCTGGCTCTCGATCCTCCTGACCGCGATGTGGTTCCTGGTGGTCACCAACGCGCTGAACTTCATCGACAACATGGACGGCCTCGCGGCGGGCGTGGTGGCGATCGCCGGCAGCCTCTTCATGGCCGCCGCGATCGTCCGCCCCCAGCCGCAGTGGTTCGTGGCCGCGAGCCTCGCGCTGATGGTGGGGGCGTGCCTGGGCTTTCTGGTTTTCAACTGGCCCCGCGCGGGCGGCGCGCGCATCTTTATGGGCGACAGCGGCTCGCTGGTCCTCGGTTTCCTCCTCGCGTTCCTGACGACCCGCACGACCTTCTACGCCGGGCGCTCCGCCGACACCGCCGCGTGGTACGCCGTGCTCATGCCGCTGGTCGTGCTGGCCGTGCCTCTCTACGACTTCGCCAGCGTGGTCATCATCCGCCTCTCGCAGCGACGCAGCCCCTTCGTCGGCGATCTCCAGCACCTCTCGCACCGCCTCGTGCAACGCGGCCTCTCGCGGCGCTCCAGCGTGCTCGTCATCTGGGGCCTCACGGGAATCACCGGCGTCACCGGCGTGCTCCTTTCCAGCGCGACGGCCTGGCAGGCCATACTCATCGGCGTCCAGATCCTCGTAATCCTCGGCGTCATCGCCGCCTTCGAGTACGCCAGCACGAAGGGACGCGCGGCGTGACCGAAAAAGCCCATAGCCCGACCCCCGACAGCCCCATCGCGCTCGCGGGCGTGCTGCTCATGCTCGCCGCCGCGGCCGTCAAGTCGCTCACCACCTACGACCCCTTCCCAGCCTGGTCCGGCGACCCCCTCAGCATCCCCGCACCCGTCATCGGGCTCACCCCCTTCGGCGGGCTGATCGCCGACGCGGCCTTGGCTCTCGGCGCGACCATCGCGGCGCTCGGCGCAGCGATTTCAGGTCGCGCCACAAGCGCATGCTGGGGGCTTTTGCTGGTGCCCGGAGTTGTGGTGCTCGCCCTCCACTCGCGGCCGGCCCAGCCCAACGCGCTCGACAACCTGCTGACCGCCGCATCCTGGACCAGCGCCATCTTCGCAGGTTGGGCCGCGACCCTCGCCGGGCAGGAAGCCCGATGCCGTCGCATGCTCGCCGCGGGATTGCTCGGACTGGTCGGCTTGTGGGTTTTGAAGGGCGCGGCCCAGGTGTTCATTGAACACCCCGAGACCCTGCGAGCCTTCCGCGAAGACAAGGCCGCGTTCCTCCAGAGTCACGGATGGAGCGAAGACTCCCCCATGGCCCGCGCCTACGAGCGCCGCCTCGACCAAGCCGAGGCCAGCGGCTGGTTCGGTATGGCCAACGTCTACGCCAGCGTGATGGCGGCCTCCCTCGCGGCCATGGTCGGCCTGCTCGTGTCGTGGATGCTCAACCGGCGCGGCGTATGGACCGTGAACCTCGATCCCGCGGCGAAATCACCCCGCGCCCCCGCCGACGGGAACGCCATGCCCCTGGTCGCCGCGGCCCTGTGCGTGGTCGGCGCGATCAGCGCATGCGGGGGGATCTGGCTCGCGGGCGCCAAGGGCGGATTCGCCGGCGCCCTCCTCGGCCTGGCGCTTATCGCGCTGGTCGTGCTCACGATCCGCGCCCAGACGATCCCTAGCGCCATCGGCTGGGTGCTGCGGCGCGCCCCCGCGCAGAAGTGGCTGGGAGTTCTCATCGGCGTCGGTATTCCGCTGGGAATCCTCGGCGTCGTCGCGATTCGCGGAGCCATCGGCACGAGTTCACGAGAGTTGAGCGTGCTCTTCCGCTGGTTCTACGACCTCGCCTCCTGGCGCATCTTCACTGCGCACCCGTGGATCGGCGTGGGGCCCGCCGGATTCAAAGACGCCTACATGCTCGCCAAGCCCGCGATCTCGCCCGAAGATGTCAGCAGCCCCCACTCCCTGCTCTTCGACTGGTCCACCACGCTCGGCATCGCCGGCGCCGCCTGGGGCATCGTGTGGCTCGCGTGGCTCGCCCGCGCGGGCCGCGCGCTCCTCCTCCCCGCGGCCGAGCCGTCGCCACCGACCTCGCCGCTGCGGCGCGAAACCCTCTGGACCGGCCTCGTTCTCGCTGTCGCGGTCGTCGTGGCGACACGCCTCGAAATCGAAATCGCGACGCCCGACCTCGCGGTGGTGCGACTGGGCGGGTTGGTCCTGGCCGCCGCGCTGGCTTCCGGCGTGCTCGTAATCCTGCGGCCATGGACCGACCGCGCCGCCCGCGCCGTGAACGCCGCACTCGCCGCCACCGCCATCGTGCTCTCGGCGCACTGCCAGTTCGAACTCACCGGCACCTCGCCCGGCGCCATCCCCTGGGTCATGCTCGCCACCGGCGTCGCCGCCGCGGGGTTCGTGTGCCGGCGCCCCGCCCCCCGCCGAAGCGTCGCCGCCGCGATCGCCCTGCTCCCGGTCTGCTCCCTCGCGGCCTTGTTTGTCGTCGGCGATGCCCCGCGCGTCATCCGCTGGGAATCCAACCTCCTCCGCGCCCATGACGCCGTCTCGCCCCTCGGCGAGTTCGAGGTCCGCCTGCGAATCCTCTCGCGCGGCCCCACGCGCGGCGATTCCGCCGAGCAACTCCGCAAGGACCTGCTCGAAGAACTCCGTCGCGACCGCACCACGCCGCCCCCGGGGCTGGATCGCGGCGAGTTCGGCCGCGCGGTGCTCGCCCTGCGAGTCTCCCGCTCCGCCGAGGCGATCCGAAGACTCCACGCCGCGTGCGAAGCCGCGCCCAGCCACGCGCCGACGCTCCAGGCCCTGACCCGCATGATGATGGCGCAGGCGGAGCACATGAAGGTGCTCGCCGATGCCGCGGCGTCCAACTCGATGTCCGCGGATGCGTTCCGAGTCGCCTCCGAGTTTGCGGATCGATACCCTTCGGCCAGCGCATGGGCCTGGACCGGCACCATCGGCGATGGCCGCGCCCAACTCGTCGGCGACATCCAACTGCTCACCGTCGCCCTGCCGGGATGGCAGCGGGCGTCCGAACTCGCTCCCCACGCGGTGGTGTACCCCGTCTCCCTCGCCCGTGCCTACGCCCGTCTCGGCGACCGTGAGCAGGCCTCCGGATGGGCCCAGCGGGCCCTCGAAAACGACGCAAAGACTGTTCTTGACCCTTTGCAGGGCCTTTCCGACGCCGCCCGATCCGAAATGCGAGCCCTGCTGGCTCCCGGCACGCGTTGACCACGCCTCCCGCTCGCCCGTCAACTCGGGTCTTGAATTCCACGGTTTCCCCGTTAGTATTCCGCTCCCCTTTGGAGGCCGGAAGCGGCTCCGGGCCTGCGTCTTTCGGCCCGCGGCGTTCCTCCCGGCGCGTTTTCGGAGTAGCGTCAATGGACGAGGATGAAGACAACGCACCCCACTGACAACCGCGGCCCACGGCCGCCCCGGCGGTTCTCCCGCCCGGGCTCCTCCGAACATCTCGAACCAACCCGCTCCCGAAGGACCGTCGTACAGGCCCGGAGGGGGTGAGTCCCAAGCATTCAACCCCACGCGTCCGTTGGGGAGACGATCAGAAAGGCCCGTCAGTCATGGCTACCGACCTCAGTCACATCCGAAACATCGGCATCTGCGCCCACATCGACGCCGGCAAAACCACCGTTTCCGAGCGCATCCTCTACTACACCGGCAAGAACTACAAGATCGGCGAGGTGCACGAAGGCACCGCCACCATGGACTTCCTGCAGGACGAGCAGGAGCGCGGCATCACCATCCAGTCCGCCGCGACGACCTGCCCCTGGCAGCGTCACGGGCGCGACTACAAGATCAACCTGATCGACACCCCCGGCCACGTGGACTTCACCATCGAGGTCGAGCGTTCCCTCCGCGTCCTCGACGGCGCTGTGGCCGTCTTCGACGGCAAGGAAGGCGTCGAGGCGCAGTCCGAGACCGTCTGGCGTCAGGCCGACCGCTACAAGGTCCCCCGCATCTGCTTCATCAACAAGATGGACAAGATCGGCGCCTCCTTCGAGTTCTCCTACGGCACTATCAAGAGCCGCCTGGGCGCCAACGGCATCCCCATCCAGTACCCCATCGGCCTGGGCCACGAGTTCACCGGCATCATCGACCTGCTCCGCATGAAGGCCCTCTTCTTCGAGGGCGACAAGGGCGAGACCATGGTCGAGAAGGAAATCCCCGCCGACTACGCCGACCTCGCCAAGAAGTGGCGCCACGACATGATCGAGAAGATCAGCGAGCAGGACGACCACCTGATGGGCATGTACCTCGAGGGCAAGGAGCCCACGCTCGAGGAACTCATCGTCGCCCTCCGCTCCGCCACCGTCTCGCGCAAGGCCTACCCCGTCATGTGCGGCGCCGCCCTGCGCAACATGGGCGTCCAGGCCCTCCTCGACGCCGTCATCGACTTCCTCCCCAACCCCAACGAGAAGCCCCCGGTCGAGGGCACCGACCCCCGCGACAAGGAAAAGCACCTCACCCGCCCGCACGACTCGGGCGCGCCCTTCTCCGCGCTGGTCTTCAAGGTCGTCTCCGACACACACGGCGACCTCACGTACATGCGCGTGTACTCCGGTACCCTCACCAAGGGCACCCGCCTGCTCAACCCGATGAACAACAAGAAGGAAAACTGCTCGCGCATCTTCGAGATGCACGCGCAGAACCGCATCCCCCTCGAGGAAGTCGGCGCCGGAAATATCGTCGCCGTCGTCGGCATCAAGGACTCCTACACCGGCGACACGCTCTGCGACCAGGACACCCCCATCGTGCTCGAGCGCATGTTCTTCCCCGAGCCGGTCATCTCGATGTCCATCGAGCCCAAGACCCAGGACGACAAGCGCCGCCTCACCGAGGCCCTCGCCACCATCCGCCGCGAGGACCCCTCCTTCCGCTACACCTACGACGACGAAACCGCCCAGACCATCATCTCCGGCATGGGCGAACTCCACCTCGACATCATCCGCACCAAACTCCAGCGCGACATGAAGATCGGCGTCGAGGTCGGCAAGCCCAAGGTCTCCTACCGCGAGGCCATCACCCGCCGCGTCGAGGACGTCCGCGGGCTCTTCAAGAAGCAGACCGGCGGGCGCGGCCAGTACGGCGACTGCGTCATCACCCTCGAGCCCTTCACCAAGGCCCAGGCCGAGGCCGAGGAACTCGACTTTACCGACAGCATCGCCTTCGAGAACGGCGTGGTGGGCGGGGTCATCCCCAAGGAGTTCATCCCCAGCATCGAATACGGCGTCCGCCAGACGGCCGTCAGCGGCGTGAAGTTCGGCTACCCGATGATCAACATCAAGGTCACGCTGACCTACGGCTCGTACCACGACGTCGATTCATCGCAGATCGCCTTCGAGCAGGCCGGCCGCATCGCCCTGCAGGAGGCCGTGGATCGCGCCGGCCCCGTGCTCCTCGAGCCCATCATGAAGGTCGTTATCACCGTGCCCAACGAGTACATCGGCAACATCACCGGCGACGTGAACAGCCGGCGCGGCATGATCCACGACACCGAAGACCGCGACCCCGTCAAGATCGTCAACTGCGAAATCCCCCTCTCCGAACTCTTCGGCTACACCACCAGCCTCCGCGGCATGTCCCAGGGCCGCGCCAGCGCCACCATGGAGTTCCTCGAGTACCGCCAGGTCCCCCGCGCCGTCCAGGAGCAACTCGTGGGCGAGAAGGAAAAGGAAAAGGCCAAGGGCAAGAAGTAAGCCCGGAAGGCGAACGCAGAGGAAGACAGAGGGGAGCGGAGAGTTGGACCGGAAATGAACGAGGGCTCGGGCGATTGCCCGGGCCCTCTTTGCGTTCTCCGCGTGCTCCGCGATCTCTGCGAGAAACTCCTCCACGGGCCCCGGGAACAACGCGGCCCACGACGCGCCCGTAGAATCGTCCGTGGACGGCGTGAACTCAACCGACGTGCTTCAACGGATGGTGGACGCCGTGGAACTCGTGCGACAGCGGCTGCTCCGGGCATCCGCCGCCCTCAGGGCGGGCGGGGTGCCTTACGCGGTGGTTGGCGGCAACGCCGTCGCGGCCTGGGTCGCGACCGTGGACCGCGCCGCCGTGCGGAACACGCAGGACGTGGATGTCATGATCCGCCGCGCCGACTTCGACGCCGCGAAGGCGGCGCTCGAAGCGGCGGGCTTTGTGTACCGCCGTGCCGCCGGGTTGGACCTGTTCCTCGACCACGCCAAGGCCTCGCCGCGCGATGTAGTACGCGTGATCTTCGCCGGAGAGCTGGTCAAGCCCGACGACGCCCTCGTCAATCCGGACGTGCGCGAATCCGCAGACATCGAGCCGTATCGAGTGATCAATCTCGATGCGCTCGTGCAAATCAAACTCACGACGTTCAGACTCGAGGACCGCACGCACATCCGCGACCTGATCGATGTGGGGCTGGTGGACCAGACGTGGACCTCGCGAATCCCGCCCGCGCTGGCCGCGCGGCTCCAGCAGTTGCTGGATACCCCGGACGGTTGAGGAATGTGATGGAAACGAAAGAGGCCCGAGCACCCGCCCGGGCCTTTCTCTTCTCTGCGTCCTCCGCGTCTCTGCGAAATTCTTCGTGGGGCTCACGCCGCCAACTTCGCCTCCCCCGCCGACGCAATGGTCAGCCCCGGGGCCGTTCATGCCGAAGTTGACCTCGTAGACGTTGGAGACGGGCCGCGCCAAGTCGGAGCGCTGGCCGTGGACGGGGGTGCGAACCCTGATCGGGCCGCTCTTCAGCGGCGTAGCCGCGGCATAGCGCTAGCCGTGGGCGTGAGCCCACGGTGGCGGTGGCATAAATCTGGGAGCCGCGTCAGCGGCGGCACAACGAGCGAGAACACCGTCCGGTAGACTCCGCGCATGGCCAATACGTACTCAATGCTCTACACCCACATCGTGTTCTCGACGAAGCGCCGCGAGCCCTGGCTGGGCGCCGATGTTCGGCCGCGGGTGTGGGCGTACATGAGCGGGATCGTGGAGAACAAGGACTGCACACTCGTGATCGCGAACGGCTGGGTGGATCATGCCCACCTTCTCGTCATTCGCAAGCCGAAGGTGTCCGAGTCGGATCTGGTGGGCCCGGTCAAGTCGAACTCGTCTCGGTGGATTCGCGAGACGTGCCCGGGCATGCGGCGATTTGCATGGCAGGACGGGTTCGCGGCCTTCTCGGTGAGTCATTCAAAGGTCAACGAGGTACGGCGGTACATCGAGAACCAAGAGGCGCGACACGGGCGGATGTCGTACGAGACCGAGTTGCTGTCGCTCCTGAAGATGCACGACGTCAAGTACGACCGGCGGTACGTGTTTGACGATGACGCGGTGATCGCGGGATAGCGGCCTCGGCGCGGAAGGTGTGCCGCCGCTACGCGGCTCCGCGGATCGGAACCGTTCACCGTGGGCTCACGCCCACGGCTAGCGCTATGCCGCGGCTACGCCGCTCGGAGGCGCGGACGCGCGCGGCAAGTCAGCGGGGCGGCGGGCGTGAATCGGCAGGGTGAGTGTGCCGCCGCTACGCGGCTCCCGGATTCGCGCACGCTTTCCGTGGGCTCACGCCCACGGCTAGCGCTATGCCGCGGCTACGCCGCTGGGGACAGAAGGGAAGAGCGGGGCCCGACACCGTCACCTCCCGCGCATCGCGCGAAAGAAGGAACCGAGTTGCCCGGAGTGTGATGGCCTTGACGGCAAGGACCACGGGTGGGCCGACCCGGCGGACGGACGCGAGAGGCACATACCCCCCGCACAAGCCTCGCTCTCCAACATTGAGGGGATCGACCCGCGCCAGCCCGCACTTTCGTCAAAGACCGCAAACTCCCCCCAGAATCCCGCGCCGACGCCCAAAACCACCGCACGCAGCCCGCACAAGCCCCTCCGATTCTGCGCCTGAACGGCCGTCCCAGCTCCTGGGCGTCCCGCCTCAGCTCTTGGGCGTCCCGCCTCAGTCGTTGGGCGTCCCGTTCCAGCACCTGGGCGTCCCGCCCTAGCCCTTGGGAGTCCTTGCCCGGTCGCTGGGCGTCCCGCCCCGGTGGTTGGGCGTCCCGGTCCGATCGGTTGGAGTCCTGCCGCGCGCGAAGCATCGCACGCGCCGACGACGGCGCTGCGATGCCACGGTCTTTGGGGTCAGGACGCGAAGGGGAGGCGGGCCACCCCGCCGACCCTGCCATGCGATACGCTTGGGGGTGGAGCACGCCATGGCACTCAGTCCTCGATCTCGGGCGGCGGTCATTGCTACGGTCGCATTGGCATTTTTGACCGTTTGGGCGTTCATGGTCCCGCTAAATCCCGAGCGTCGCCGCGACCTAGCCACGCACAGAGTACTTGTCCAGGTTGATCTGGTCGCGGCGCGAAACGCTGTGCGAACGGCTCTGAACGAAGCCCTCAGGGCATCGGGCGACGTTACAGGTGTTCAACTTGACCGCGAGCTGATCGAAAGGCGTCGACGTTCCATCCTGCCATCAACTACCCCTGAGCTTGAGCGCCAGCTTGTGGACAACGGAAAGGAGTTGGAGCTTGCCCGCGCGGCGGCCGCCGCAGCAATGGCAGAACTCAAGCGAATTGCGGCGGAACGCGACGATGTTTACAACCGCATTCGAAGGATTGAAGTCCGGTGGGGTCTTGAACCGACCCCAGTCGCCTCAGACGGCATTTAGCGCCTGGCGGGGAGCGGTGGCCCGCTCTTTGACAAGCTCGGTGCAAGGGCCTTCTTGCCTTCCGTCGTCAGCCAGACTTGCTCAATGTCGTTATTCACGTTTGCCCTGCGGTCAACAAGGCCATCGAGGATTAATCGGTGACAGAGTAACCCGAACGCGATTTGTGCACCGGGAATGCCCGCCGTCAGCTCACCATACGCAGCGTGGATACTCGCCAAAGCAGTCGGTCCACCTCGCAGTTGTTGTAAGAACCACAGTCGAGAATCGAAGTCCGTTTCCATTTCGACCTCCATGTCTAGAGAAGATTCTAGGCCGCCCTCATCGCCCCCAAGACCCGGGGCCTCACGCCTTCAATGCGCTGACTCAAGCAGCTCCCGCGCCAGCAGCCGGTGGAAGTGATGCACGCGCTGCTCGCGCGTCGGTGAATACCGCCCCCGGTCGTCCAGCCGCGACCGCATGCCCTGCTGCACGGCCTCGACGACCGATTCGTCCTCGCGCCACGCGGTCCAGGCCCCGGCGTACTCTAGCCGCATGACTACATCCGCCGCGCTCGACTGGCTCAAGTCCAACCAGCAACCCTCCATCGACCGCTGGGTCGATTGGCTCAAGATCCCCAGCATCAGCACCGACCCCGCCTACCGCGACCACTGCCGCGCGGCCGGGGAGTGGTGCCGCGCCCAACTCGAATCGCTCGGCTTCGACGCCAAACTCGTCGAGGCCGGTGATATTGGGCCCGACGGGCGGGTGGCATCGATTTGGCGTGCCACCGACTTCACGGGCTCTGGCGTGAAGTCGGTGCGTGTGAGCGCGACGGTCGCCCTCTCACCGATTTCGCTTCAGAGCAAGCGAAATCGGTGGCACCCTCTCAGGCGGACCTCGATGCCACCGGCCTTCTCCATTGGCGTTAGACTGATTCGATGGGTGTTCTCCCGATGTTCATCGCGCTTTCGGTCGGGGCCATGATGATGCTGGGGGTGATCGCGCTGTGCTTTTTGGTCCCGCATCCGAGAATGGCTACCTGGCTCTTCCCCGCTCTGCCGTTCGTGGTAGCGAACACTGTGCTCCACATGCTTTGCTGGGCCTGGTTTCGATGGGCCTCGGATCGGCAAGAGCACCAGTCTGAGAAGGTGGCCCGATGCCTGAACTCGACGCGATTGCGCTTGAGGGCAGAGACCCGGACGGATCTGAAGGCCGTGTTTGAACAGGCCAGCGGACTCTACCACCAGCGAATCAACTTTAGTTTGGTGGCAAACGCGGCGCTGCTCGCCGGCGTCTCTCAAGTAATTGAAATCCGGAATCTGACGTGTTTCCTCGCGCTCGCCGGATGGGTAACCAGCTACGTCGCCATGGCCAGCGTTTGGGTCATCGGTGCGCGGTCACACTTCGCGTTTGGTCTCCTGGCGGACAGCAGCCCGGCCATCGGGTCGTATCGTTCAGCCGTTGATGACCGGCGGTTCCCTTCGGGAAAGTGCCTACTCGAACATTTGATCCCATGGATGTGGACGTCGGCCTGGATCGTAATCGCCGTTGGGGCCGGTACCGGAGCTTGGAAATAAGGCTAGAGGGGGCAGACATGCCGGAATTTCGCGTTGACGTAGCGGATCGCGAGACGGGCCGCGAGAGCACTATCGCAGTGTTGGCCGCTGACGCATCAGATGCAGAAGATCGAGCCCAGAAGATGGGGTACCTCGTTTCCCACGTGGCACCGTTCCCCGTGGGTGGGTCGCCGTCGAACTCGACCGAATTGCAGGACCATTCGCAGCCCCCCGTCTCGCCGTCGGGTGCGACTACCGCGGTGGCGCGTGGCGCAACCGGCTCGACTTGGCTGGTGGGAGCGCTGCTCGTCGCAGCGCTTTGCATCCTCGTCGCCGGTTGGGTATCGGACGCCAGCGGTGCAGAGGAGAGGCAGCGCAGGTGGCGTGACCACGTCACTCGCGGCGACAGGTTTAAGGGGGATAACGCGTACGGCGCGACGGCCAACGGTGTCGAAGACCTCGTCTCTCTGAATCTAGCGACAATGGCGCAGAACGAAGTTCTCCTAGCGAGCGCACGGCGAACACAACTGCTCCTAGTGTGCTGTGCGGCACTCGTGGCGGCACGTGCCCGGCGTGGGTGATTCCGAGATTCGCGTCGAAACCCCGGCGTACCCTCCCCGCATGACTACATCCGCCGCGCTCGACTGGCTCAAGTCAAACGAAAAGCCCTCCATCGACCGCTGGGTCGATTGGCTCAAGATCCCCAGCATCAGCACCGACCCCGCCTACCGCGACCAGTGCCGCGCGGCCGGGGAGTGGTGCCGGGCGCAACTCGAATCGCTCGGCTTCGACGCCAAACTCGTCGAGGCCGGTGACATCGGGCCCGACGGCAAGGGCTCCGGCCACCCCGTCGTGCTGGCCACGATCGAACCGGCTGCCGGATACAAAGGCCCGCACGTCCTCTTCTACGGCCACTACGACGTGCAGCCCGTCGATCCCATCGACCTCTGGGAATCGCCCCCCTTCGAGCCCGTGATCCGCGACGCCAAGGCGGGCGAAACCGGCGGCAAGCGCGTGGTCGCCCGCGGCGCGGTGGACGACAAGGGCCAGGTCATGACCTTCCTTGAAGCCTGCCGCGCGTGGAAGGAGGCCACCGGCCACGCCACCGGCGGGGCCCGCTACACCGTCATGATCGAAGGCGAGGAAGAGTCCGGCTCCGTCAGCCTCCCCAAGTTCGTCAAGGACCACGCCAAGCAACTCGGCGAGTGCGATGTCTGCCTCATCTCCGACACCGGCATGCTCGGCCGCACCCAACCCGCCATCACCTACGGCGTCCGCGGCCTCGCCTACACCGAAATCACCCTCCACTCCGCCAACCAGGACCTCCACAGCGGCCTCTGGGGCGGGCGCTGCCCCAACCCCATCACCGAACTCGCGCGCACGCTTTCACTCCTGCACGACAAGAAACGCCGCGTCACCATCCCCGGCTTCTACAAGGACGTCGTGCCCCTCACGAAGAAGGAACGCGACAACTGGAAGAAACTGAAGTTCAACGCCGCCGCGGCCCTCAAGAAGATCGGCCTCCCCAAGCAGGCCGACATCGGCGAAGCCGGCTTCACGGCCATGGAACGCGAGTGGGGGCGTCCCACCGCCGAGATCAACGGCATCTGGGGCGGCTACACGGGCAAGGGGGCGAAGACGGTGATCCCCGCCCACGCGAGCGCGAAGGTCTCCTTCCGCCTCGTCGCCAAGCAGGACCCGCGCAAGATCACGAAGATGTTCTTCGCGTGGTGCAAGAAGCACACGCCCCCCGGCTGCCGCTGGGAACTCTCCGACCACCACGGCGGCTTCGGCGTGACGACGCCGATCGATTCGCCACCGATGCAGGCCGCCAGCCGCGCCCTCAAGACCGCGAGCGGCAAGGCCCCCGCGCTCATCAAGAGCGGCGGCTCGATCCCGGTCGCGGGCATGTTGAAGGACGTGCTCGGGCTCGACACCATCTTCATGGGGTTCGGGCTCGACGACGACCGCGTCCACAGCCCCAACGAGAAGTTCGAGATCGACTGCTTCCAGATGGGCTGCCGCGCCCACGCGGCGTTCCTGGGCGAGTTGACCAGCACGAAGTAGCCGATCACCGACTCACGCCCGGGAGCAACCGCCGGAATGGCTTCGGAGCCGACAGTTCCCGCGATCATGGCCCCGCCCCCGCGGCGCGTGTCGCTCTGGCGACGCCCGGGCGCCATGGTGAGCCTCGCGGTGCTCGGACTGATCCTCGTGCTTTGCGTGGGGTCTCTCCCTTGGACGCTCGCTCGCATCTCAGAACCCGGCGGCGGGTCGATGCCGCGCTACAACGCCGGCGACACCGCCGCGGGCCGCCTCCCGCCATTCTGGATCACCCCCACGCCCGATCAGGCCCGCCGCACGGAGGCGATCACGCCCACGCCGCGCTTCTGGCTCGGCACCGACATCCTCGGCCGCAGCGTCGTGGTCCGGCTTCTCGCGGGCGGGGCGATCTCGCTTACCGTGGGCCTCGCCGCCGCGTTGATCTCGGTCGTCATCGGCACGCTCTACGGCTCGCTGGCCGCGTATGCGGGCGGGCGCGTCGATGCCGTCATGATGCGGATCGTCGATGTGCTCTTCGGGCTGCCCTACGTGCTGGTGGTGGTGCTGCTGGCCGTCGCGGGCGATGCGCTGGTGGACGAGTACATCTCCCGCGAGGGCGCCCGGGCCGCGTGGGTGCACGAGCACGCCGCCGACGCGCCGTCGCTGCCCGAGGGCCAGTCGCTCGAAGCCCGGGCCCTCGTCGCGCTTCCGCCCCGCCGCCTCTCGGAAACAACGCGCACGGCCATCGACCTCACCGTCCTGCTCATCGCCATCGGTGGAACGTCATGGCTCACCATGGCCCGCGTGATCCGCGGCGAAGTCCTCAGCCTCAAGGCCCGCCCCTTCATGGAGGCCGCGCGAGCCATCGGCGTCCCGCCCCTCCGCACCTTCACCCGCCACCTTCTCCCCAACCTCGCCGGCCCGATCATCGTCTACGCCACGCTGACCGTGCCGCAGGCCATGCTCCAGGAGGCGTTCCTGAGTTTCCTTGGAATCGGAGTGAAACCCCCGCTCCCAAGTTGGGGGCGCCTGGCCTCCGAGGGCCTCGGGGAACTCAACCCTTATCAGTCGAACTGGTGGTTGCTGGTCTTTCCCTGCGCGATGCTGGCGGTCACGCTGCTAGCCCTGAACTTTGTGGGCGAAAGCCTGCGCGAGGCGATGGATCCGAAACGGAAATGATTTGGTGAGAAACTCGCCCCGCCACCCCTGCCGCCTGTGAGTCGTCGCCCGGATTCGCGCGAGCGCCGTTGATGATCGCGCCAAGAGCAACATGAGTGACTGCCGAAACACCAATCCCGCCCCTGCCAATCCCACAGACGAGGAAGAAAGGGCTTTGGATCGCGGCCTTGGTCGCGGTGCTTATTCTCGTCCTTGTCCTCGCGGTCTTCTTTGCCTTCATCCTCTTCGGTGCCGTCATCCTGATCGGTACTGGCGGCGAGTCCAAGGTGCGGAACACAATGGCAACCCTGGTCGTCATCAAGGGCCAGGCAAGGTCTTATCAATTGGTCCACTCTGCCTGCCCTCCCACGCTGAATGCCCTCGTCTCACAAAAGTACCTTGAGCCGAGTCTCTTGATTGACGGCTGGGGCTGGCCGCTCAACTACTCCGTGAACCCGCCGGGGTCCGCCCAACCGTTCACGCTGTTCTCGTCCGGGCCCGACGGAGCCCCGCTCACGCCGGATGACATCCCAGTCCCATGGCCGTGACGCTCGCAGAGCCTCTGCCGTGCCTCGCCGTTTTCTTCCTGACGGGCCGCGGATTCTGGCTGGCGGGTCGAATCTCGTTCGCGAACTCCGTTGGCTTCCTATCCTCGTCATCATGGTGGTCCGCGGACACATCCAGAACGGACAAGTTGTGATCCCCGGGGGATTGGACTGGCCCGAAGGGACCCCTGTGGACATTCTCCCTCTCCACCGCAAAGCCGCGTCTCGAACGCCGAACAAGTCGCGTCGCAAGCCCTCCAAGGCCAAGAAGGCAAAGCGCGCCGGCAGAGCGAAGAAGTCGCTCCACGAACCTCTGCACTGAATGATCCTCGGTTCGCCCTGGCCCGACGCGATGTCTGCCCTCCTCACCATCCACGACCTCGCCGTCTCCTTCGCCAACCCCGGCGGGGCTCGCATCCAGGCCGTGGACGGCGTCAGCCTCTCCCTCCACGCCCGCCGGACGCTCGCGGTAGTGGGGGAGTCCGGCAGCGGCAAGAGCGTCACCGCACTCGCCGCGATGGGCCTGCTGCCCCCCAGCGCCCGCATCGACGGCGGCTCGATCTTGCTCCACGCCCGTGACGCCGCGGCCGATTCAACACCGCCCACCGAGATCGTCGGGCTCCCGCTATCGCGCCTCCGCCAGATCCGCGGCCGCGACATCGCCATGATCTTCCAGGAGCCGATGACCTCGCTCAACCCCGTCTTCACGATCGGCGAGCAACTCACCGAGACCATCCAACTCCATCGCCGAGCGTCCGCGAAGGAGGCCCGCACCCTTGCCGCCGAGTCCCTCCGCGAAGTCGGCATCGACGATCCCGCCCGCCGCCTCGATCAGTACCCCCACGAGTTCTCCGGCGGCATGCGCCAGCGCGTCATGATCGCCATGGCCCTCATCGGCAAGCCCCGCATCCTCCTCGCCGACGAACCTACCACGGCCCTCGACGTCACCATCCAGGCCCAGGTTCTCGACCTGCTGGCCGGCCTCAAGGACTCCCGCGGCCTTGCCATCATGCTCATCACCCACGACCTCGGCCTCGTCCAGCGCCGCGCCGACACCGTCGCAGTGATGTACGCGGGTCGCGTTGTCGAACTCGCACCCGCCGCGGACCTCTTCGCCCGCCCCATGCACCCGTACACCCGTTGCCTGCTCAAATGCCGCCCGCACGCGGGCTCTTTCGGCCAGCGCCTGGCTACGGTGCGCGAGTTGATGGATGATCCGCGGGAGTTTCAGCCGATCGACGGACGCGTCGCCTGGTGGCCTCATCGAGAACAGCGCGCGGAGGTTTCGATGCACCCTGTCGCCGAGAGCCACACCGTGGCAGTATGGCAATGACCCGGCCGGGCTCCGACCCTTGCTCGCCGCGTCCTCTATTACGCCACGCCAACCGCCGCGGCGTCCCGATCGCTCAGCATCCCCCCGTCCGAACGCTGTTTCACCGTTCCGTCCCGCTTCCACGAGCGTTCGCACCGCGCCCGCGAGCGCAGGTCGATCACCCTCGCCTCGCTCGCGCCCGGGTCCAGCGTCACCTCGCTCACGCCCAGCAGGTCGGCGAGATCGACGCAATCGAAGGCCGCGAGCGTCCCCTCCGGATCGGGCAGCACCACGCCCGCGTCAAGCGGGTTCTCCACGCCCAGACTCGCCTTCGCCTTCTCCATCGCCACGCCCGCCTTCTGCAGCGCCTCGTGCACGCCGGCCCACCGCGCATCCGCCCCGACGCCGAACGCGCCCACAAACTCCGCCGTGTGCACGCATCGCGAATCATCGTTCCCGCACCGGTGCAGCGCCCGCCACGCCTCGTCCGCCGTGTGGCACATGATCGGCGCCAGCAGCCGGCACAGCCCGTCCGTGAGGTCCCAGAGCACGGTCTGCGTCCGTCGCCGCCGCGGCGAGTCCGCCTTGTCGCAGTACAACCGGTCCTTCACCGCCCCGAGGTACGTCGCGCTCAGCGTCTCGTTGCAGAAGTCGTACAGCGCCTTGTTGACGAACTGGAAGTCGAACCGGTTGTACGCCTCGATCACCGCCGTCGCCATCCGGTCGTACTCTCCCAGCACCCACGCGTCGATCGACGTTGCCGGGATGTCCTTCAACGGCACGCAGAACCCGCCGCACTCGCACCCCTTCGACGGGTCCTTCGCCACGAAGTCGCTCAGGTTGCTCAGCATGAACCGCAGCGTGTTGCGCACCTTGCGGTATGCCTCACCCGCCAGCCCGAACAACTCAACATCCACCTTGATGTCGTTCTCGTACGCCAGCGACGACACCCACCACCGCATGACATCCATCCCGAACTCGGTGCACACGCTGTCCACCTCGTACCGCGCGGCGTCCGGCCGGCTCTTGCTCAGTTTTTTCCCGTCGCGATCGACCATGAACCCGTGCGTCAGGATCGTCTTGAACGGCGGCCGCCCCGTGACACCCAGCGCGGGAAGAAGCGACAACTGGAACCAGCCGCGGTGTTGATCCGAGCCCTCGAGGTACAACTCGGCCGGGTACCCCAGGTTTCGCTGCCGGAGCACTGCGTTCCACGAGGATCCCGACTCGAACCACACGTCCAGGATGTCCCCGCCCTTGCGTGCCTGCGCTTTGAGCGACGGGTCGGCGCGAAGCGCCGCGGGCGCTTCAGAATCGCTCGCCGCGTCGTACCCCGCCAGCAGGTCGCCCGGCGTCATCGTGAACCACGCGTCCGCGCCCTTCTGGCGCACCACATCCGCCACGGCTTTGCATGACCTGGCCGTCATGAACACCGTGCCGTCGGGCAGATCGAACGCCGGGATCGGCAAGCCCCACGCCCGCTGGCGCGAGATGCACCAGTCCGGGCGGGTTGCCAACATGCCTCGCATCCGGTTTCGGCCCCACTCGGGTACGAACCCAACTTGGTTATTCACGTGCCAATCGAACATCCTGTCTGCCGGAGATCCACCGGTGCCTGCGATCTCCTCAGCGGTAGCCGTTCGTGGCCCCTCGACCTTTGTATTTCGCATCGCGTCGTCTAGCTTGGAAGGCGACATCCACTCACCGACAAAATCCAATGCTCGTTGCCGGAGACTTGCGGAAGGCCATGACGGTTGATCCGATACCGCTTTGAATGAGATGTCCACGCCCACAAACCACTGCTCCGTGCACCGGAAGATCACCGGCGTCTTGCTCCGCCAGTCGTGCGGATACGAGTGCGTGAACTTGTGGTCAAAGAACAAATGCCCGCTGTCACGCAGCCGCTTCACGATCAGGTCGTTGGCCTTCCAGATGTCCAGGCCGCGCAGCCACTCGGGCACGGTCTCGTCGTACGCGCCGTTTCCCTTCACCGGGCAGTAGATCGGCAGCCCGACGCGATGCCCCGTCTGATAGTCCTCGACGCCATGCCCTGGCGCGGTGTGCACCAGCCCGGTGCCGTCTTCCAGCGTCACGTACTCGGCATCCACCACCGTGAACACGCGCGAGGCCTTCGCCCCGCCCGGCGCGCCCTCGCCCTTGTCCGGCGACACGAACGGATGGCGATACTTCAGGCCCACCAGTTTCGCGCCGGTCGTGGTCGCCAGCACGACGACCTCTTCCGCCTTCGCGGCCTTCGTCACCCGCTCCACCGCGTCCTTCGCCACCACCGCCACATTCCCGTCGATCCACACCAGCGCATATTCGAACTTCGCGTTGACCGCGATCGCCAGGTTCGCCGGAAGCGTCCAGGGTGTTGTCGTCCAGATCATGAACGAAGGCGTCACATGCGGCCGCGTCCCCGGCGCGGGCGCCGCGCTCCGGCTCCCTTCCTCACCCTCTTCCGATTCCTGTTCCTCCTCGGCGCCCTCCGCGGACTCTGCGTGAACCTCCTCTTTGAGCCCGAACGCGTCGTACACCGCCCCGCGATCCGCGGCCTCGAAATCCACGTACACCGACACATCCTCGCGGTCCTGGTATTCCAGTTCCGCATCCGCCAGCGCCGTCTCGTTCGCCACCGACCAGTGCACCGGTTTCAGCGCCCGGAACACCAGCCCGCGCTCCAGCAGCCCCGCCAACACCTCCAGCGTCGCCGCCTCGTACTCGCGGCTCATCGTCAGGTACGGGTTTTCATAATCGCCCAGCGTGAGCAGCCGCTGCATCTGGCCCGACTGGAGTTTCACGTACTTCTCGGCGTGCTTCTGGCACTCCCGCCGGATGGCGTTGGCGCGGGTCCATTGGTCGAGCGTCCGCAGTTTCTCGTACTTGCCCGACTCGACCAGATCGACGACGACCTTGTGCTCGATGGGCAGGCCGTGGCAGTCCCAGCCGGGCACGTACGGCACATCCAGCCCCTGCATCGACTTCATGCGGACGACCAAGTCCTTCAGGCACTTGTTCATCAGGTGCCCGAGGTGGATCGAGCCGTTGGCGTAGGGCGGTCCGTCGTGGAAGACCCACTTGAGTCGGCCGGCCCGCTCCTCGCGCAGCCTCTTGTAGATTCCGTTCTGCTGCCAGCGCTTCACGGAGGCGGGCTCGTTCTGAACGAGGTTGGCCTTCATCGGGAAGGGGGTCTGCGGGAGGTTCAGCGTCGGCTTGTAGCGGTTCTTGCCCTCGTCGGGTTTCTCGGGCTTGGGGGCGACGGGCTGGACGGGCTGGGTAGACATGCGGTGGCACTCTTCTCGCGGAAAGACGGGGAGTTTAGGAGGTCGGACGCGCGCGAAGCCGGGTCGGCCTGCCGGGTGAACGAGACAGCCGCGGCCGTAGGCCCCGTCAGGATCGGGCGGAATGTGCAGATCTACCGCCGCGCCCTCAACGGGGCCGGGTAATTCGAATCTCGATGCGGCGGCGAATAGTCACGAAAAAGCATAGGCAGGCCTCGATGGCCTGCCTTCATGCCTTCAGGACGCGACCAGAGGCTACTTCAGTTCGAAGATGGTCTGGGTCCGCAGCACCATGGCAGCGGAAGCGATGAGGTGGTAACTCTGGACGTGGACTTCTCGGCTCATCCGCTGGATGTCGATGATGCTCAGGCACTTGCCGGCCTCATCGTTCCAGCGGTGGGAAAGGGCCTGAGCCTGACGGGCGAAATCCACCATTTCATCGTGAGTGGCCTGGTACAGGTTCTCCGAGAGGGTCTCGGTCTGCACCGTGGTCATGTAGTTGACCTTGTCGGGCGAGAAGGCGTGCTCGAAGTCGCGCTCACCTGCGCAGAGGAACGCCGAAACGATTCCCTGCTGGGGGACGCCCCGCTCGTTGTCCGAAACCAGTTCGGTGACGCAGAGCGAGCGATGCTCGAAACGGAGCACATGCTGGCCGGGGAGGATCCAGGCTTCGAGTTCGTACCCGGCGTCGGCGACTACCTTGCGGCCCTTCAACTGGAAGAACTCCGGATGGAGAGCCCGGTTGTACAGCACGACCTGATACGCCTGGAGCAGATTGGACTTCGCGGGGAGGTTCATGGGGATTCCTTGTCCACCGGCGAAACCTCGTCGCTTCGGATCCTGGGATAGCACGGGCCGCATGGGCGCCGATTCGGTCGGCGATGCGGTCTGTTCGCGTGTTTCTGCGTCCATGCGATTCCCGGGTTCCTGGCTTCGAGGGTCCGTCGTCAACCCTCCCTCGCTCCCCCAGCGAGTTCCCTGCATTATTCGCGTCTCTCCACGCGAATCAAAGGCCCGATATGTGCTACTCACTGCTTTCTGGTATACCACCAGTAGGACGTCAAGACTCCGCTGTTTGAGTTCGGCCTTGTTAGCCGAAGACTCGCTCGTTGGTTAAAACAGTTTCAGGGAACCAGCGGCCCGTGTCAAGACCGAACATCACATTCTCTGAACGTGCTGCGTTGGTCGAGCGATTGGCCGTCCGGTTCCGCGCCGCGGCCCTTCGTGAGGGCATCCTGGCTGGTTCGTCCGAGGAGGTGGAGCGGCTGGCTCCGGCGCTCATCGAACTCGCGGTCTTGCCAGTATTCGAAGGAGGGCGATCGGCGGTTCGCGGGATTTCACAGAAATGCCTCTGGTTTCTGGGGTTACGCACTGGGGAAGCACGATCTGCCGACGCCCTGCGCGAGGTGGCGCGATGCTGGTTGAAACTTCCCGACCTCGCCAGACGGACCGCGTTGGCGGTCGGACGCGGCCGGTGGGCGGGCGCGGTTGAGGGCGTGAACACCGATCCAAATCCCCTGATCCGGGCAGGGGTTGCCGAGTTGGCGCTGGATGCCGGAGATGCCGAACTTGCGCCCGTGTGTGTTGAAATGCTGTCGGATACCGACCCCCAAGTCGCGCTGCGGGCGGAGCGTGCGCTGCTGGGTCTGTCGTTGCGGGCTGTCGGCGTGCGGGCGGCGGGTGGTACCGGCGATGCGGAGGGCGCGGTGTTGCCGGGGCTTGGTGCGTCGGAGTTAATTGAAGGACGAGCGGATCGGGTGTTTGAGAGCGTCGCGGCGGGGTGTCGTCGATTCGGAGAGCACCGGAGGCGGGGCGTGCTGCTGGCCGCGCTTGCGCTGCTTGACCGGATCGCGATCCGGTTCGGCGGGCGCGGTCCCGGGGACGGTCGTGCGCTGCTCGCGAACTGGTTTCACCAGCCGGACGGGGAGTCTCTGGGCGCGCTGCGGAGCGTGCTGGCCTCGACGCGCTTGCCGCTCGCACGAGTGCGGGCGTTGGAATGGCTGGCGGTGCCGCAACTCGCGGATGCGTGTGTACGCCGACTGGCATTCACGCGGTCGGTGGCGGAGCACGGTGAAGTGCTGGCCGCGGCGCACCTGCTGTGTCGGCCCGCTCGCGCCGGGAAGGTGGCGAAACTCCCGTTGCTGGGCAAGATCAAGGGGCGCGGGACCGCGGCGGAACGCGTTGTGCTGCCGCCCAACTCGCCGGCGCCGTCGCCGGGTGAGTACGGGCTGCTGAGCCTGGGTGCGAGGCGGGGGTTGCCGCGGTTCATGCGGGCGATCGGCGCCGATCCGCGGGTGTTGCGCACGGTGCTGGGCTCGGCGATCGCCGATGGCGACATCGTCGCGCGGCACGCGGCATGCCGCGTCATGCCGCTCGGCGGGCTTGGGGAGTTCTGCCTGGATCGCGATGCGCGGGTTTCGCGAACGGCCGCGCTCCGTTGGTCGCGGGCGGGATCGGTCGATTCGACGGCGGGGCGTGCCGACGCGGCCGGAGTTTCCGCGCTGGCGCGTTCCGCGGAGCCTTTCCTGCGGCGGATTGCGGAGGAGGAGTCGCAACTTGACGCTTCGCCGGGTGCGGGCACGGTGCGGGGGCGGGTCGCGGCGCGCCGCGGGCTACTTGCGGATTCCGGTGGGCTTCTGCGAGACATCGAGGCTGATCTGAGCGATCAGAACGACCTGCGCCGGGTCAACGCGATCATGCTGATCCGGCGGCTGAGCCTGACGGAGCGGTTTGAGGGGTTGCTCGCGGTGATTGTCGAGGAAGGTTCGCCGCGGGCGGCCGCGACGGCGGTTGCGGCCCTTGCGTCGCTGCGAACGGAGCGGGCGGCGCGGGCGCTGGCCCGGTGCGCGCGGTCGAGCGAGGCTCGGGTTCGGGCGAACGCGGCGGATGCGCTCACGCATCGGCATGTCGGCGAATCGCCCGGAGTGTTGATCGAACTGAAGGACGATCCCCACCATCGGGTGCGGGCCAACGTGCTGCGGGGCGCGATGGGTTCGGGCGTTGCCGGATTGCCCGCGGATCGCGCGGGGCTGATCCTGGCGGACATGCTGGCGGACTCGCGGGCCTCTCACCGGCTGGCCGGTGTGTGGGTGGCGTCCCGCGCGTTGCCCGGGGCGGGGCGGGCCCGGCTTGGCCAGCGCTGGGCGGAACTTGCGGCCCGGGTGGTGGAACTGGCGCGGACGGATGCGGACGCGTCGGTGCGAGGGCGATCGGCGGCGTGCGCCCTGAGGCTGGATGCCGAAGTGCGGGCGGCGTGGCGGCAGAACGTGCCGTGGCAGCGGCTATCGCCGGCGCAAGGAGCGGGCGCATGACACCGGGCCCTTTGCAACTCGCGTCGGCGCCGCCCCGGCCTTTGCGGATCATCACGGGCGATGAGCCGGTGCCGGTGACGTGGCCGGAGTGGCTGACCTGGACGGTGGTGGGCGCGGCGGGAGTGGTGCTTGCCGTGTGGTTCGTTGTCCGAGTGATTCAGAGGCACGAGCGGAGCGCGGCCGAGGACATTGCCTTTCGGAAACTCAGCGGCCGGTCCGGGCGGGCGGGGGATCGCCGATTGCTGGAAACTCTGGCCGCGGTGGCCGGTGTCAGCCCGTTGGCGCTGTGGATCTCCGACCAGGCGCTCTCGGGCGCGGTGGAGGTATTCGCCCGGAGCGGGGCCGACGCGGGCGCCCTGGCGCGGGTGGGGGCGCTGTGCGAACGGCGGGGCGTGGAGGTGTTTGCGGCGCGGAAACGGCCGGCGGAGGCCCGATTCCCGGCGGGAGGGGCCGCGAATGTGTCGAAGGCGCCGGGCCGCAAGCGGGCGTGACCGAGGCGCGGTTTTGGCTTGCGGGGAGAGTTTGGTCGGAATACATTTCCGTCCGCCCGTAACCGGGCGGAAGTCCCTGGGCGTGTGCCGGAGTGGCCAAACGGGGCAGACTGTAAATCTGTTGGCGAAAGCCTACGGGGGTTCGAATCCCTCCGCGCCCACTGACGACGGCCCCGCACTTGCGCACGAATGCGCAAGTGCGGGCTCGGACGGGGTTTCCCGATTCGGCCCGCTCGGGGTCTTCCCATCGCTGCCCGTCGCTTTCCGACCACGCTGCGCCGCGTTTTGCGCCGCCTCGCCTGTCAGGCCGGTTGCAAGGTCGAAGTGGGCGTCGCGGGTCTGGAGATAATGCTGCGCGGCGATGAGGGGCGAGTGCCCGAGCCACGATGCCACGACGTGATTCGGGAATCTCTCCACCCAATCGCAGGCGCACGACGCCCGCAGATTGTGAAACAGTCGCGGCCAGGTCTTCTCACCCGCCCGAGCGATGATCTTCTCGAACGTGGTTCTCAGGTTCACTTTCGCATCCCGCAGGCGCGGCACGATCCACGGGATGCCCGTCTCGGCCGCGTCGTACAGGTCTTGCAGGATCGGGGCCAACTCGGGGCCGATGGGGACCACTCGCACCCCGTGCCCCTCGTGTCCGGCAGTCTTGGGGCTTCTCACGGTCAACCGCAGGCGCTGCCAGTTCACGTCGGCCCACGTCAACCCGACGATTTCGGAGGGGACGCGCAGCCCCGCGAACCTGCCAAGGGCCACGACGGCGCGCCACTGATCGTCGGAGCACGCCGCGAGAACGGCGCGGATGGTCTTCGGCGAGATGTAGTGAGCCCGGTCGGGGTTGCTCTGCGAACCCGACCGAAGGTCCGCGAAGGGGCTCGTGGGAATCAGCCCCCAGCGCACGGCCCGGCGGAAGATGGTCTTGGCGACGTTCACGCGCTTCGCGACCGTGGCCCCGGCCAGTTGCGTCGAGGTTTCCTTTCCGTCTTTGTCCTTCTCCGTCACCGGCTCGGCAATCGTCTTGCGCCATGCGTCGGCGTCGGCTTGGGTGATGCTCGCGACTTCACGAGTCTCGCCGAAGCACGTCTTGAGGCTCTCAATCGACTGGCGGTAGGCCGCGAGGGTCGAAGGCTTCACGGTCGCGTGAGCCTCGAACCGCTTGAGCAGCGCCCCGAGTGTCGCCACGTTCGCGGCCTCGCGCGGTTTGAGCAGCCCGACGTGGACGAACCGCGCGTGCAGTACGTCGGGCATATCTCGGACCCACGCCGCCGTCTCCGGCCGCCACCCCACGCGATTGGTCCGGCAGCCGATGAGTTCCTCAGTGTGCTCGTGGATCTTGCGCGCGTTCGGCTCGCTCTGCCTGCCTAGGCGCAGCGTCCGGCGAGAGTCCCCCTCGTTCCACTGCACGCGCCACGTTCCGCCGTCGTCAATCAGGCTTGCCATCTCACTGCCCCTTCCCGCGCTTCGCGGGCTTTGCCGGGGCCAACCGCAGCCCCAAGGTCTTGCACAACTGGTCAAGGTTCCCCGACCGAAGTTCACGACCGCTCACCACGAATCGGCTCAACACGCTCTCGGCCACGCCCGAGCGCTTGGCCAGTTCGAATCGGCTCAGGCCGCAGTCTTCGATCGCTTTCCGTAGTTGTTCGCTCACCGTCATGCCCTCAGTCTACCCGATCACTTGCATTTGTGCAAGATCATTCTTCCGAGTATCGGAATCGGGTCGCCTGCCCCGTCTTGTTCGTGCCCTTGGTCACGACGTTCAGCACGCCGTCGGCCCCGAACGCCCGCAGCCATCGGCACGCTACCCCCTTGTCCACGCCCACGCACTCCCCGGCCTTCGCGCACGACAGGAAAAACGGTTTGTCTCCCGCTCGGCGCTGCAACTCTCGGCACAGGCTCGCGAGCAGTTTGCACTCCGGCGAGTACTCCGCCGCCCAAACTGGTGGGGGGGCCGATTCCGCCACGAGCAGCGCCTCGCTCATCACGTCCTGCCCTTCGGGATACCGCACGTTCTCCCATGCGTGGGCGAAGTCGCCCCAGGTGATCGCGAAGTCCTTCGTGATGATCTTGTCTCTCGCTCGCGAGTGCCATTCGAGCACGAGGGGTCTGAGCACTCGGACCCGCCGTGGAAGAATCGACGCGAGCGCCGGGATCGCCTTCAACGCCCGCGCGAGTTTGAAGACGTGGTAGTTCCGCTTCCCTCCCCCGGGCGGTTGGGTCCGCGCGATTGCCGATTCGATTTTGGTGCGCGTTTCTTCACCCCACCCCCGCCTTATGGCCTCATCGTCCTCTGTGTTCTCGGTTGGCTCGGTGGTCTCGGGAGTCTCCGCCGTCTCCGTTTTCTCCGTTATCTCTATGCTCTCTGTGGCGCGTGCCGATTCCCCCGGCCAACTTCGAGCCAGCCCGGCGGTCTCGGGGTCGATTTCGGGCGGAAGTCCTTCGGCGAGGGGCACCAGCCACCCGTAGACGGCCCCGGAATCGTTCCGGCTCGGCGGGGCCACCACGTACACCCCTTCACCCCGGAGTTCGCCGTCGCCCTTGTCAGCGGTCCTGACCCCGTGCCAGCGCCCGTAGACGTGGAATCCCCGGCCGGTTTTCACAGTGGGCAGTGCCTGGGCCAGGTCCGCGTGCGCAGTGGCCCAGCGCCCGTACGCGCCGGGATCGTCAAAGTCCCGTACGTACAGATCACCGCTCACCGCGCCCAACACGATGCCCACGCCCCTGACGTTCGGCACCCGCTCGAACCACGCGGCCACGTCGCCCGGCTTCGCCGCGAAGGTCTGCGCGGACTGCCACGTCTTCACGGCCGGTTTCTTCTTGTTCCGTATGGGAATCACGGACCACCCCCGCCTCGCGTAGTCCTGCGCCGCGACGATAATCGAGTTGTCCGTCATGGCTGCGCCTCCCTCGCTCGTGGACTGGCTAGCCAGACAATCGCCTCGCGTCCTGCGCGTGTCCGGCGCTTCGCCCCAGAGTCGAAGATCAACTTGTCGTTCTCCAACTCGCCGCGCCTCGGCGTGTAGGTTGAACTGCATATCCCCGTCGCCGCCTCGCCCTCATCGTCCGTGAGTCCGGCCGCGCCGCTCGCGACGATCACCTCCAGGATCTGCGCGGCCTTGGTTCCGGCCACCGGCAGGATTTCCCGGTAGGCCGCGCGCGAAGTCTCTCGAACGCGAACACGTCGGCGGGAGCGACTAGGCTTCGGTGGTTGGTTCGATGGGCCCGCGTCGGGTGATGCTGAGCGCGGGTCATTGAAGGGCAGGAGAGGGTCAGGCATCGCGCGTCCCCTTCCCTCGCATCGCTTCGAGCGCGGCCCGAAGATCGTCGGCGAGAATGAGAGTCATGCGAACACTCGGGCGGATCGCGCGGAGTTTTCCGTCTCGAATCCAACCGACGAGCGTGCGCCTCGACACTCCGGCGGCGCGCGCGGCGCTCGCGGGGCGGAATGCGATTGGTGCAAACGTGGCGGTCGGTGTGCTGGGGAGTTCAGCCATGCGACTGCGCCTTTCTAGCCGCCTGCCGCAGTCGCCGAATGATGATCTGTTCCACTGTCTTCGGGTCGAACAAGAACGACCGTCCGGCTGCAAGCGCAGGGATCAGTCCACGTTCAGCTTGTTCTCGGAGCCACTTCGGAGAGACATGGAGACGGCGCGCCATCGCATGGAGCGGCCACGGTTGTGGTTTCTGTTTCACGCCCGAACACAAGGCCGGGGGCCGCCCGAAGTATGCAGCGCCAAAGTAGCGGCAATGCAGCGCCGATGCAGCGCCAATGCGGCCTTCTATTCCGATTCGATGTAGTATCCAACTCCCCGTCGGTTCCTGACGTTGTGATTCCGCTTGAGCCGTGGCATCACGGCACTCGTGAGTGTGCTGTTGTCCATGAAGATCGGTTTCCGCAGGGCGGCAAGCGCCTCGATGATCTTGGTTCCAGTTCTTCCCTCTCCGCTCGGTATCGCCTTGAGATAGTCGAGCACGGCCCTCTCGCGGTGCGTCAAGGGCTCGGGATTTCGGCGTGCGTCTCCGCGCTTGCCTCCGATTGCATTGGTCGTAGAACCTTGAGCCACAGCCAACGCCCAGATTCGTAGTTGAGCCTTCTCATGCGCTTTGCTCGCCATCTTTAAGGCGTCCAGAGATGGACCGCGTCGAAAGGCGAGGCCTCCATCCTTGGAAACACGTTCGGCGTGGAGTTGGGCCTTCGCGAGCGTTAGGGCCGCATCGGCGTAGTCTCCGAATGCGCTCCCAACGGTCGCAACCATCTTCACGTCTGCGAGCGATTCAGCCATTGCCCGCACAGACGCGAGCCGCAGACTCATCCAGCGAAGAGGTACTTCGGCCTTCTGCATTCGCTCGGGTGTCCGTTCGGAGTAGTCCCCAGCGGCCTTCCACATGGCGTCGAAACACTGCACCTCAACGTTCAAAGCGAGCCCCGCCGTGTCGCCGATGCTCGTGCATTCTTTCAGCGATTCTTGGAACGCCTCGATGTCTGCTAGCTTCGCCTTGGCCTCGGGCGGAATCTCCGCTTCCTCATGTTCCGACCCGTTGACGGGTTTCTTTCGCTTGGGCATGGACCACTTCCTGTCCGGTCCGGCCCGGGCAGCGTGTTGGGGAAGTGGTCCAGCGCGCCGCCACGGGCCGCGACGGGTTGCAGAGCCGTCGCCCGGTCGCGCGGAATGTAGCCATTGCGGGGCCGTGGAGCCGACAAGCCGCACGGGGGCGGTTCGGGTTGCTGCGAATCTCGTTCGCCGGTAGGCTGCCGTGGGCAAAGGGGGGTTGGCAATGCCAGAATCAGACCGACCGAGTAGCCCCAACCCCCGGACGCCAGTGCTCGGGACGCCTCCGATCGCGGGCCCTGATCACGGCATCGCGCCGTCGCTCTTTGATCGCGTGCGGTGTGTTGTCCAGTCACCAAACGTGATCCGGTTTCGATGCCGCGTCTGCAACTGGGGTATTGAGTGCGAGTACGACGAGCGAGAGACGGTGATGGTGTGCCCATCGTGCGCAGCACGCCAATACCTACCGGCGCGATTCTTCGCGTGGAACGATCGCATCCGGAACACGCTCGCCCGACGTGCGCAGAAAATCCCGAGCGCTGTCTTGGGAGAACCGCCAATCGAAGACTGGCGACACTCGAAGCCGCTTTCGATGCTGGATCGGATGCGACGTGGGATTCAACCGGCGCAGAGAGTGTGGAGTCTCTGCAAGTCGTGCCGTTGGCCGATCCGGTCAGCCTACACCGGCCCCGCGAACGCCGCGGAGCCGCGACAATGCCCGGTGTGCGGTGTGTGGCAGTACATTGCGTCCGGCGCGTTCGCATGGAATGCGCGGGTCTTTCGAGCCGAAACCGCTCTGCGAGAAGATGAGGCGCGGCGAGCAGCCATTTCCCAACAGCGAGCCGACACAGAGCAGGCGCGTCTGCAAGCCGAGCGTGAACGCTTGGAGACAAGCCGCGTCAAGATAGCGGCGGAAGCGGCCGCCGCGAAGGAAGCCGCAGCCATGCACGCGGCCGAAGTCCGCGCACAACACCTCGCGAGTTTGGAGCAGATCGAGTCCGAGAAGCGGGCCCGACTTGCGGCCGAGAGCGCGCAGATCCAGGCCGGTCAGTTTGAGACCGCACCCTCCACGAGTGTGGACCACCCCGCGAGCGCGGGTTCCCGAGTACGCTCGCCAGTGTCCATCAGAGCGAACTCGAAGCGCAGTCCCTCCCAGCGCCAGCCCGCAGACACAGTGGCTCTCTCGTGGGTTCTCGGGATTGCGTGTATCGCACTGGGGGCAACCGCTTACTACCAGTACAACCGCGCGGAAACGGCGGAGGAGCAGGGGCGGAGGGCGTTACGGAGCCAGACGTACGAGTCGGCCCGACTTCGCGCGCAGTCGGCTATGGACGATCTGGCTCGGCAGCCCCCGGGCACGTGGCACTCCCGGTACTCCACCGTCTACCACAACAGTCCATTCTGCGAGACAGGGAACAACATCGAGTTGGAGAACAGACAACCCGGAACAGGGGGGAACACCTTGTGCGACCGTTGCAGGAGACTGAGGACATTGGGACGGTGAAGAGTGCTTGCGAGACTCGCTAACCCCGAATCCCCCGCCAAACCCCCGTATCGGGCCGTCCCCCGGTTGTACCCGTCGAGGCGGGGACGAGCCTTCAATCAGGGGTCGGAATCCATCCCATGCCGCGCCGTCATGTCATCGCCGCCCGCGCCTGTCCCGGCACCATCCGGCGCTACCGCGAGTGCGCCGCGCTCGCCCGCGTACTCGGGATGGACGCCGATGCGATGCTCGGCCCGGTGCTTCGCAACGGGTTCCGCCGCCTCATGGTCCGATGCCGCCGCGAGGGGATCGACCCGCTCCAGGTGTTGCGCGGGTCCCGCACCCGAAAAGGCGAGCCGCCACCCTTCGACCCGTCGGTGTTGGAGCGCCCGCGCACCGACTTCTCGTAGCCTTCTTGCGGCGTGGGGCGAGTTTGGTAGGCTACTGGCATGGAGCCCACCCCGCTCGGAAGGAAACCACCTTTGCAGCAGCCAACCTTTGAGTATCGGGAAAAGGAACGGCAGTGGGCTCAGAAGTGGATGAGCGAAACTCCCACAAACGTCTTGCGCTTGGCGCGTGCGAAACTCGCAGATATGTTGGAGTCAGCCCCGCCGGAAGTGGCCGAGTACGTGCGTCTACGCGGGGAGTTGGTTCATGCCGAGTTGGAGAGACGCGAGAGTCTCTCGGGATTTGGCAAACTCGGGTCTTCGTTTATGGTGCAGTTGAAGAACGTCTACGCGGATTCCAAGTATCTGACCGGACTCACTACGTGGAAAGACGTGCCAGGATTGCCGGTGAGTTGATTCCAAAAACTGCCCACGATTTGAGAAGCCGGGTTTCAAGGGCTCAGAGAGGCGGGCCCCGTCGGGGGGTCGTGGGTGGGTCGCTCGGGCCGGGTCACGCGCCGCCGCGTCGGTCCGCATGCCCGCCCCGTCCGCAGCGTCAGCCGTCGCGCCCCGCGCCGGGCCGTCGCGTTTGGTGAAGCCCTCCGCGTGCAACATCGGGGGCACAAGCGCCGCCCCTCCGCCGCCCCGACGATGCCCGCCACGCCGCCGCCGCGAGCCGCGCCCCCTCCGGTGCCCTCCGCGCTCCGACGCGCCACGGGCGAACCAATCGCCGCCGCGCGGGTCACGACGCGCCACCCAAGCCCGCGAGCAGCATGATCGCCGCCCGGGCATCCGCCGACAGGTTCGGCCACGCCGCCACGAGCGCCCGCAAGTCCGGATCGGAACCCTCCGGCAACCCGGTTTTGGACGCGAGTGCGCCGCCTTTCGCGCCGCCTTCGCACGCTGACCCCGATTTCTCGGCCAAAAGTGGGGGTTGTTCGAATCCCTCCGCGCCCACTACCTTTCTTTCCGCGGTTGCCTCGGCGGCCGGCGCACGCGGGTGCGCGGCCGGCGTTTCAGGCCGGCTTGCCGGACGGGCTGTAGATCAGCACCTTGACATCTTCGAGCGTGACGAGTCCGCCCTTGACCATCCGTTCGAGGTGGGGGATGAGGGCGTCAATCTTCTCGGGGGTATCGACGATGTCCACGACGATGGGGAGATCCTCGGAGAGGCGGAGGATCTTGGCGGTGTGGATACGGCTGTCGGCGCCGAAGCCCATGGGGCCGCGGAGGACGGTGGCGCCGGCCATGTGCAGTTCGCGGGCCTTGAGGACGATGGCCTCGTAAAGGGGCGCGCCGTTCCAACGATCGGCCTCTCCGATGTAGACGGTGAGCCGGCGGGCGGGTTCGGGGACGGGGAAGATTCCGTGCCGGAGCGTGTCGTTCATGGTGCACCCGTCCCGTAGATTCTGGCGGCGATGAGAGATCCCAGCCAGACCGCGGCGAGGCTGAGCACGACGCTCGCGGCCACGTACACGCCCGCGCGGGCCCACTGGCCGTCGTGGACCAGGCCGAGGGTTTCGCGCCCGAAGGTGGAGAACGTCGTGTAGCCGCCCAGCACGCCGATGAGGACCGCGTCGCGGACTTCGACGCGCACCAGCAGCGGCCCGGTCCACGCGGCGAAGAGGAAGCCCATCACCAGGCACCCGGAGACGTTGACGACGATCGTGCCCAGGGGGAATGCCGATCCCCACCAGCCCTGGACCACGCCCCCCAGCCAGTAGCGGAGCAATCCTCCCGCCCCCGAACCCAGGAAGATACCCACGAGTTTCAGCATGGCCGCCGACTCCTCCCGCGCGGGGCGGTCCCGCCGCGAGGCCAACCTCCGGGTAGGAGTCATCAGGCCGCCGCGCTGCGTCAGGCCGCGCGGGCCGGTTCGGGGCGGACTCCATCGCCGGGCGATGATAGCAAATGGGGCGGAACCCGCGCCGGGAGGTGCATCATCCCGGGGCAGGGAGGGTCTCTCTCGCCACGGGGAGTTTCGGACCGATAGCCGCGCGACTTCAGCCGGGTCCGGGAGAACGCGCGCGGGGAGGGAAGACGCGGCGTCTATGAACGGCGATTCACGCGGCGCTCACGGTGCGAGCGGGGCGAAGGGTTAGGCTGGGCCTCGCGGCGTGCGTGGGGGTGTCGGCGCGGCGGTCTCGCCGTGCCCTGGCGTCGCGCGGAGCCGCGGCATGGACGCGACGACTATCGGGGAAGATCGGCGGCCGATCTGGATGGACACGAGGTTGCCCGACGCCGGGCCGCTGCGGGCGGATGCGCGGTGCGATGTGTGCGTGGTGGGCGGGGGGCTCGCGGGGCTGCTGATTGCGGAGCGGCTGGCGGGGGCGGGCCTGAGCGTCGTGCTGCTGGAGCAGGGGCGTCCGGCGGAGGGCGAGACCGGGCACACGACGGCGCACTTCGTGACGGCCCTGGACGACCGGCTGAGCGTGCTCGAGCGGCTGCACGGGGAGCGGGGCGCGCGGCTGGCGGCGGAGAGCCATCGCGCGGCCATCGATCACGTCGAGGCCCTGGCCGCACGGCTGGGCGCGGCGTGCGGGTGGAGCCGCCTGGACGGCTACCTGACGGTGGGCCCGCGTCACAAGTCGCGCCGCGAGGAACTGCTGGGCGATGAACTCGCGGCCTGCGGGAGGGCGGGGATGGAGGTCGAGCGGGTCGTATCTTTGCCGGCGCCGTGGCCGGGCGATCTCGGCCCGGCGCTGCGGTTCCCGCGGCAGGCCCAGGCGCACCCGCTGCGGCTGCTGCGCGCGGTGGCGGAGCATCTCATGGCGTCGGGGGTGAAACTGCACGGGGGAACGCGGGCGACGGAGATTCACGGCGGGGCACAGGCCGCGGTGGTGACGGAGGCGGGCCCGGTTGTCAGGTGCGGGCACATCGTGGTGGCAACCAACACGCCGATCAACAACCTGGTGGCGGTGCACACCAAGCAGGCGGGGTACCAGACGTATGTCATGGCGTTTGGGATTCCGGGCGGGGCCCTGCCGCCGATCCTGCTGTGGGACGGGCTGTGGGAGGACGACGCGGCGTACCACTACGTGCGGCTCATGCACGCGCGGGCGGGCGAGGGCGGGGCGGGGCAGTTCCTGATCGTGGGCGGGGAGGATCACAAGACCGGGCAGGGGCCGGCGGGGGATGCGCCGTACGTGGCGCTCGAGGGCTGGACGCGCGCGCACTTCCCGATGTGCGGGGGCGTGGCGCGGCGATGGTCGGGCGAGGTGATGGAGCCGGCCGACGGTTTGGGGTACATCGGCCGCAACGCCGTGGGCCGGGGGAACGTGTACATCGTGACGGGGGATTCGGGCAACGGCATGACGCACGGGGCCATCGCGGCGATGCTGATTCCCGACCTCATCGCCGGGAAGGAGAACCGCTGGGCGACGCTCTACGACCCGGCGCGGAAGGTGGGCGTGCACGCGATGGCGGACTTCCTGCGCGAGAACGTGAACACGCTACGGCAGTACGGCGACTGGCTCCGCCGCGGCGACGTGACGGACGAATCCCAGATCGCCCCCGGCGAAGGAGGGGTGCTGGCGCGGGGCCTGAAGCACCTGGCGGTGTACAGGGACGAGCAGGGCCGCTTCACGCGCCTGAACGCGCGCTGCCCGCACCTGGGGGGCGTGGTGCAGTGGAACACGCAGGAGAAGACCTGGGACTGCCCGTGCCACGCGTCGCGGTTCGAGGCGAGGGGGCGGGTGATTCACGGACCGGCGAACGGGGACTTGAAGGCGGAGGGTGCGGGGTGAGGATTTCGGACACGGGGGGTTGGCCGCGGGGCCGCGAGCGGGGCGTGCGGGGGTGGGGCGGTGGGTTGTTGCACGCGCCAGGTCGTTTGGCGCGTGGCGGACGCGGCGCAAGGAGGCCCGGGCACGGCGCACTCCACGCGCCGGACCGTCGGGCGCGTGGCGGATACGGTGCACGGACCTCCGAGCGTCGCGCATTCCACGCGACGGTTGGTCCGGAGCGTGGAGTGGACGGTGTACGGACGGGAATGCACGTCGCACGGATCTCCGGTCGCGGCGGACGGGCCTCCGGGCACGGAGTGCGGGGCGGCGGGCGTGGGCCAAGGGGCCGCATAGCAGATTGCCAAATTCCAAGTTTCAAATTCCAGATTTCCAAAAACAGAATCCGACAACCCGCGTTTCCGAGTTTGGCCCTTTAGCAACTTGCCCTTTGGTCCTTTGCCCCCCGGCTACTTTCGTTTCTTGAACCTCGCCTTCACGCTGGGGGTCTGCGTCGAGCCGCGGCCGCGGAACTGAGGCATGCCTTTGAGGCCCGGGAGCATGGCGCCCATGCCGGCGCTGCCCATTTCCTTGACGGCTTTGACGCGGTCGCCCGCGGAGAGGCTGGCCATCTGGCGGGTCATCTTGCTGACCATGTCGAACTGCTTGGTGAGGGCGCCGACCTCGTCGGGCTGGACACCCGAGCCCTTGGCGATGCGGCGGCGGCGGGAGATGTCGATGACCTGCGGGTTGGCCCGCTCGGCCTTGGTCATGG
This sequence comes from Phycisphaerales bacterium, assembly GCA_905339235.1. Taxonomy (GTDB): domain Bacteria; phylum Planctomycetota; class Phycisphaerae; order Phycisphaerales; family UBA1924; genus RI-211. Next base: position 127,196 of record CAJPFG010000003.1, on the reverse strand, counting down.
ACGAGATCATCGCCTCGACGCGGTCGAGTTGCTTGTCCTCGATGTGAACATCCTTGAGCATCGAGCCCACGCCGGGGAGCATGCCCAGGAGTTGCTTCATCGGGCCCATGCGGCGGAGGGTCTTGAGTTGGCCCAGGAAGTCGTCCATCGACATCTGGCCCTTGGCCATCTTCTCCTGGAGTTTCTCGGCTTCCTCCTGCGAGACCTGCTCCTGGGCCTTCTCCACGAGTGAGAGGACGTCGCCCATGCCCAGGATGCGCCCGGCGAAGCGCTCGGCGTGGAACTCCTCGAGGGCGTCGATCTTCTCGCCGATGCCGACGAACTTGATGGGCGCGCCCGTGACGTGCTTGACGGAGAGGGCCGCGCCGCCGCGGGTGTCGCTGTCGAACTTGGTGAGGATGACGCCGTCGATCTGGAGGCGTTCGTGGAAGGCCTTGGCGGAGTTGACGGCGTCCTGGCCGGTCATGGCGTCCACGACCAGGAAGATGTGGTGGGGGGGCACCATCTTCCGGACCTTCGTCAGTTCGCCCATGAGTTCGTCGTTGATGTGCAGGCGGCCGGCGGTGTCGAGGATGAGGACATCCACGCCGGCCTTCTTCGCGGCGTCGTAGGCCCGCATGGCGACCTGGACGGCCACGCCCACGGCCTTGCCGTACTCGGCGCACTTCTCGGGCTCGCCGTGGAAGAGGATGTTGGCGGTGCCGGGGGCCTCGTCGCGGACCTGGGTGGCGAGGGTGTGCAACTGCTCGACGGCGGCGGGGCGCTGGAGGTCGCAGGCCGCGAGCATCACGGACCAGTTCTTCTTCTTGAGGTAGGCGGCGATCTTGCCGCAGGTGGTGGTCTTGCCGGAGCCTTGGAGGCCGCACATCATGACCACGGCGGGGCCGCCGGCGATCTTGGCGATGGGCGGGGGCGAGGCCGGCATGACGGGCTTGCCGTCGGGGCCCTCGACGGGCTTCTGGCCGCCGAGCAGTTCGAGCAGGTGCTCATAGACGATCCCGATCATCTCCTGGCCGGGGCGCAGGCTCTTGGTCACCTCGCGGCCGACGGCATCGCGCAGCACGGTGTCGCAGAACCGGTTGACGACTTCGAGATGGACGTCGGCCTCGAGCAGGCTCTGGCGGACCTCCTGCATGGCGTCCGCGACGTTCTTTTCGGTGATGGCCGCGTTGCCGGAGAGTTTGCGGAACAGGCCGTTGAAGGAATCGGTAAGGCGTTCGAGCACGGTCACGCTCCCGGGGCGCGACGGAGCGCGCCGAGTGAGTTACTCGGCAGGGCTGTGACCGCAGCGGGGGGAGTGTAGGGCGAAGGTGCCGTGCGCGGGTCGGCGCGGAGGGGCTGTTCGCGGCCGGGATGCCCGGGCACGGAAGGCTGCGGTTGACCACGCCAACGTTCATGAGGGGGCCTTGTCGCCGATTTCACACGGCCCTTAGGGCGATCGGGAATCGTGAGGCGGTTTGCCATTGAACGAGCCGCCCCCGAGGAGTCACGTCATGAGCAGGTTGAAGAAGTACGGCTATTTGTGGGTGACACTGGCCCTATTCCTGTCGTCGCTGATCGGTCATTGGATCCTCGCGTGGACGGCCTACGCGAATGAGGCACGGGCCCACGGCGACGTCGCCAACGTCCGCGACTATGCGATCGAGGCGGGGCGTGACACCCTGGAGAACTGGCAGAGCGAGTTTCTGCAGTTGATCTGGCAAGTGGCGGGGCTGTCATTCCTGCTGTTCGTCGGCAGCCCCGATTCACGGGAGCAGGATGAGCGGCTGGAGGCCAAGATCGACTTTCTCCTCGCGCACACCCGAGGGGGCGAGGACCAGCGCAAGTTCCTGGACCGGAAGTTTCCTCGGCGGTAGGCGGCGATCGCGGATGTGCCGGCACCTCTCACCGGGGTGATGCCTTCAGCCCGCGCGCCTGGCTTTCAGCCAGGCGTGGAGTTTTTTCGCCATCCACGTGTTGATACATCGCTCCGGGGGGCACCACCCGCGCCGGGCGGTCATGACGCCGAACCGGAGGTTGTCGAAGTCCTCCCGCGTGTGGGCGTCGGTGTCGATCGCGATCAGGCATCCGGCGTCCACCGCGAGGCGCACGTGCTGGTCGCGCAGGTCCAGCCGCATCCAGTGGGCGTTGATCTCGAGGGCGACGTTGTGCTCTTTCGCGGCGGCGATGACCTGTGCCATGTCGGGCTCGAGGCCCTTGCGGCGGTTGATCAGGCGGCCGGTGGGGTGGCCCAGGATGTGGACGTTGGGGTTGCGGATCGCCTTGAGCAGGCGCGCCGTGGCGGCGGCGGAGTCCTGGGTGAGCGCGGCGTGGGGGCTGGCGATGACGACGTCAAGTTGCGCGAGCAGGTCGTCCTTGTAGTCCAGCGAGCCGTCGGCGAGGATGTCCACCTCGCTGCCCGCGAGGATGGTGATGCCGTCGATCTGGTCGTTGGCGGCGCGGACGGCCTCGATGTGCGTGCGGAGGCGGTCGGGCTTGAGGCCGTTGGCGATGGTGGAGGATTGCGAGTGGTCGGTGACGGCGATGGTGTGGAAGCCGCGGCGCTTGGCCTCGGCGGCGAGTTCGAGGATCGAAAGCGAGCCGTCGGAGGCGGTGGTGTGGGCGTGGAGTTCGGCGCGGATGTCTTCGAGGGAGACGAGCGTCCAGTCGTCGCGGCGTTCGAGTTCGCCGCGGTCCTCGCGGGCCTCGGGGGGGATGTACGAGAGGCCGAGTTTCGCGTAGACGTCTTCCTCGGTCTTGCCCGCGACGGGCTTGACGCCGCGGGCCTGGGGCGGGGACTTCTCGTCGTCCTCGGGGAAGAGGCCCCACTCGTTTAGCGTATATCCCTTGGAGAGGGCCAGTTCGCGGAGGCGGACGTTGTGCTCTTTGCTGCCGGTGAAATAGAGGAGCGCGGAGCCCCAAGAAGCCGCGGGGAGGACGCGCAGATCAACCTGGATGCTCGGGCCGGCATGGGCCTCGCCGGATTGGCCTTCGAGTTTCCAGCGGCCCAGGTCGTGGGCGAGGCTGACGCGCACGGAGGACTTGGTCTCGCCCGCGGCCAGGGTTTCGACGACGCCGGGGGTAGTGCGGAAGGCCTCGCCGACCGCCGCGGCGTCGGCGTCGCGCCCTTTCTTGAGCGCCACGAGAATGTCGATGTCGCCGATGGTTTCCTTGCCGCGACGCAGCGAGCCCGCGGCCTGGGCGTGCGAGACGGCGGGGTGCTCGCGGATGTGTTTGAGGAAGTGGTCGGCGACGGCGTAGGCGCGGCCCAGCCACAAGCGCGTCGAGCCGGTCTTGGCGAAGGCGAGGTTCGCCTTGATCTTCTCGACGGCCTTGGCGCCCATGCGGGGGAGTTTCAGGATTGAGCCGTCGGCGATGCATCGCTCCAGTCCGGTGAGGTCGGTGACGCCGCCGTCTTTCCACAGCGAGCGGACGGTCTTGGGGCCCAGACCGGGGATCTGCATGATCGCGAGAAGGCCGGGGGGCACCTGCTCGACGAGGCTGTCGTGCTCTTTGATGCGGCCGGTCGTGCAGAACTCGATGATCTTGTCGGCGAGTTTGGGGCCGATGCCCTCGAGGGCCAGGACGGCGGCGCGGTCCTTGGCGAGCGTGGCGATGTCCTGCGGGAGGTCGGCGATGAGCCGGCCGGCGCGGGCGTGGGCGCTGGCACGGAAGGAGTCCTCGCCCAGCAGTTCCATCATGCGGGCGATGTCGTCGAGTTGCTGGGCGAGGGATTCGTTGGTGGACATGGGGCGGGTGGGGGTGAAACGGCCGCGGCGTCACCGGGCCCGGTTGCGGGCCCTGATGCGGGTTGGCGGCGCGGAGGCGCTCGGGTTTTTCGAAGTGCGGGGCGTGTCGATGGCGTACGTGGTGGTCACCTGCTCGACGTAGCCGTCCCGCTGGACGGGCGGGTGGACGATGTCGAGGCGGTCGGCGTTGGGGACGATTCCCACGCGGCGCTCAAACTCCTCGACGACGGCGCCGCGCTGGGCGCGATCTATATGCAGGAGCGCGGCGAGCCAGCGGCGTGCGAGGGCGGGGCCGGCGGGTTGGAGCAACTCAATCAGCGTCCGCACGTCGTCGTCCGGAGAGGGATTTGGCGAGCGGGCGTGCGCGATGCGGGACGACAACAACGGGCGAGGGGCCATGCGACGAGGGTACGCCGTTGGTGCGGGGGCGCGGTTCGGCGCGGCCTTCGAGCCGGTGCAGGGCGACTTCCAGACGCTCGATGCGAGGGATGATGCGCTCGATCGCGGTGAACGCGGCCTCGAGTTGAGCGTCCGCGGTGCTGTTTCGGTCCGGGCGGGGGCGGATCTCGGTGCGGTGCATCCGGCCGCGGCCGGTGAGCAGCCAGTCTCCGTTGATCTGGAGCCCCTCGCAGAATGCGGCGAGGAACTCGACGCGCGGGGGGTGGCCGTGGAGGTAGCGGCGAACGGTTTCCGGGTGCGTGCCGGTCATTTCGCCGATCTCGCGGTTGGTGCGGCGGCCCATCGCGGCCCGCAATCGCTGCTGAAGGGACGTATCGCTCATAACTCTCCGTGGCCCGAGAAACGTCCGGACCGACGTAAGGATAAGCGCCGAAGGATCGTGAGATTCAGATTTGCCAGAGACTGCTGCCCCAGGTCAGGCCGCCGCCGAAAGCCACGAACATGACTTTCATGCCCGGTTTGACGCGTCCAGATTTGATGAGATCGTCGAAGCACAGGGGAACCGACGCGGCGACGGTGTTGCCGACGCGGTCGATGTTGATGTAGAGTTTTTCCTCTGGAATTCCGAAGCGTTCGCGGGCCGCGAGCAGGATGCGGGCGTTGCTCTGGTGACAGACGTACATGTCCACGTCGTCGGGGCGGAGGCGGGCTTTGTCGAGAGTTTCCTGAATCAAATCGGGAAACGTACCTACGGCGAACTTGAAGACGCTGGCGCCGCTCATCTGCACGAACCCGCACTGGGTGGGGTCGGGCGTCACGCCGGGCGGGAAGTCGCTGTTGCGGTGGGGGACGTAGATGTCTTTCCAGCCGGCGCCGTCGGCGTGCATGGTTTGAGCGAGGATCCCCAGCGAGGCGTCGTCGGTGGCCTTGAGCACGGCGGCGCCCGCGGCGTCACCGAAGATGATGGAGGTTCCGCGCCCGGCGGTGTTGTAGCGCATGAACTTGGAGAGCGTGTCCACACCGATAAGGCCGATGGTGCCGTAGGCGCCGCCCCGGAGAAGTTCGTGGGCGACGTTGAGACCGAAGACGAAACCGGAGCAGGCCGCGTTGAGATCGAACGCGCCGGCCCGCGAGGCTCCGATCGCGTTGGCGATGAGGCAGGCGCAACTCGGGCACTCCATCTCGGCGGTCATGGTGGCGCAGACGATGAGGTCGAGGTCGTTGGGAGTGAGGTGAGCGGAGGCGAGGGCCTCGCGCAGGGCGAGGGTGGCGAGCGTGGAGGCGGTTTCGCCGCCTTCGAGATCGGCGACGCGGCGTTCGCGAATCCCGGTGCGCTGGACGATCCACGCGTCGGAGGTTTCCATCATCCGCACGAGATCGGCGTTGGTGAGCCGGTGTTCCGGAAGATACGAACCGACCCCCACGATGCGAACACCGCGGCGCGCGCCGGGATGTGCGGTCATACTCGCACGCCCTCATCGGCCGTTTCGCCATTGGCCTGGCGGATGAGTTCGGGGACGTTGTGGCGCTCGATTTCGGCGAGGCGTTCGACGATGGCCTCGTTGACGCCCGCCCGGACGAAGGTGCGGCAGTTTTTGATGGCGGCGCGGATGGTGCGGGCCTCGCTGCTGCCGTGGGCGATGAAGCACGCGCCGTTGACGCCCAGGAGCGGGGCGCCCCCGTGCTCGTGGTAGTCGTTCTTGGCGTAGATGCGCTTGACGACGGGCTCGAACTTGGCCACGAGCGACACGTCGTATTCCAGCAGTTCGGTGGCGATGGCCTTGAAGAGGCTCTTGGCCATGCCCTCGGCTGCCTTCAGGAGCGTGTTGCCGACTAGGCCGTCGGTCACGACGACGTCGGCCACGCCGTCGAAGAAGTCGCGGCCTTCGATGTACCCGATGTAGTTGAGACCGGGAGTGGCCTTGAGCAGATCGCGGGTCTGCTTGATGAGGCCGGTCCCCTTGGCCTCTTCGCTGCCGATGTTCATGAGCGCCACGCGCGGGTTGGCGATGCGGAGGACGCGTCGGGCGAGCACGTCGGCCATGAGGCCGTATTGCCAGAGGTGCTCGGGCTTGGGCTCGGGGTTGGCGCCGGCGTCGGTGAGGACTACCGGGCCGTGGAAAGCGGGAACGGTGACCGCGATGCCCGGGCGGATGACGTTGGGCAGGCGGCGCATGAGGAGGGTGGCCGCGGCGACGCAGGCGCCGGTGTTGCCCGCGGAGAGGACGACGTCGCAGCGCTGGGGGTGGTCCTTGCCGCCCATCTGGTGCATTTTGACGATGGAGGAGTCGGTCTTGCGGCGGACGCCGAGGGAAGCGGACTCGCCCATCTCGATGACTTGCTCGGCATCGACGATCTCGATGCGGGGGTCATCGAAGGCGATGGAGCGTTCGTCGAGAAACTCGCGGATGACGCGGCCACGCCCGACCATGACGATCTTGTCGCCAGGGGGGAGTTCATCGAGCGCGAGGACGCAGCCCTTGAGGATGGCGTCCGGTGCGTGATCGCCGCCCATGATGTCCACCGCGACCCGGACGGGTTTGGTGTTCAACGCGGGCTCCTTCACGTCGGACGCGCACATTCTTGATGGCAGCCTGACATCCGGGAATAAACCCGGGGATCGCACCGTACAGGGTTCACGAGGCGCTACGCCTCACGCGAGATGCGATGGTATCAGAAGCGCGGGGTAGAGGTGTTGTCGATTGGCCGCGATCCCACTCAGTCCTTGGGGACGCCAATGCCCAACTTGGGGACCTTGATCTGTAGCCCGGCGCGAACATACCCGGACTCTTTGCAGACGCGGTGCGACTGCTTGGGAAGGCCGGTGAGCGGGCATGTGCAAAGGTTGATCGGGGAAAGCGCGTGGTGCGACCGGCGGCGGCGGGTACGCCCGTAACTGACTCTCTGTGGGGGAAGCATGGAAACGCTCCGAAAGGGCGGACAGGCCGCGCGGCAAAGACCTCGAACCGGCAACTTCCCGAACAAACCGGGCCCGCCGGGACAGGGAGTTTAGGCGGTAAGCAAAGAACTGGCAACCGGTTGGCGAAGGAGAGAGGGTGGGCCAAACGCGGGAGGCGAGGTCGTGGCGGGCGGAATGCGGGGGCTGGAGGTGGCGAAGCGAGAGGCGGCGGAACTGGAAAGCACAGGAGGCGTCGGCTAGTGTCTGTCAACGCCGCGGACGCGGCGAAAGCCTCCCTAGCTCAGTTGGTAGAGCAGCTGACTCTTAATCAGCGGGTCGAAGGTTCGAGTCCTTCGGGGGGCACTTTCCCGTATTCCACCGGGTCACACCCGACACCACACCCCGCCATTTCCGCAGGGATTTCGGGGTTTGTGTTTTGGGCGTTGACGCCAGCGTCACCGCCGCCGCGCCCGCCCTTGGTTGGCACAACCCATGCGCGACCACGCGGCCGTACAGCACGTCTTCAAGTCGGCCAGCCAGCGCACCGCGTCAGGGTGGGGCACGCTCCCGTGCCGCTTGGCGATCACAAGGTGCCCAATCGCCATGCGCGCCGTGTTCGCATCCGATTTCGGGCACTCGCCCAGCCGGATGCTTTGCTGCTTCCCTTCCCCATCGCGGAACAGGATTCGTGCCCGCTTGCCTTCCCATCCGATGCTCGCCATACGTCGCCGCCTTTCATCATGCCGCCTTGAGGGGCTTCACGCGCTTGAGAATCTCCCGCCCCACCCGATCCTCCGCCGTGTCGAGTTCGTAGTGCGCCTGCACGCCCATCCACACCTGCGCCGACGTGCCGAAAAACCGCGCCAGCCGCAGGGCCACGTCCCCGCTGATCCCGCGCGTGCCCGCGATAATCCGCCCGATGTGCTGCGCCGAGATTCCGGTTTCCTTCGCCAGCCGGTACGCGGAGATTCCCAGGGGCTCCATGAAGTCCAGCCGCAGAATCTCGCCGGGGTGTACGGGCTTGTGCTTTTTGGTCGTCATGGTTCGGCTCTCCCTCAGTGGTAGCCCATCACCGAAACGTCGTGGGCGTTTCCATCGGCCCAGCGGAACACGATCCGCCATTGATCGTTCACACGGATGCTGTGCTGCCCCGCCCGGTCGCCTTTCAGGGCTTCCAATCGGTTGCCGGGCGGGATGCGCAGATCGTCCAGCGTCGCCGCCGAGTCGAGATACCGGAGTTTCCGCAGCGCCGCGGGCTGGATGCGCGGATCGACCCGCCTCACGCGCTCGCGCCTGAACAGGGCTTCGGTTTCCTTATCGCCGAAACTAACGATCATGTCGGAGATACTAACCAAAGTGGTTCTCAGTGTCAAGCGTGATTCTCTGGTCGTCATGGTCTATCTCCCCGATACCAGTACCGGATTGCCCGAATCGCCCCCCGGGGGGGGGCCGCTCGTGCACAGCCAGCACGCCGTCGGCCACCAGCGCGTGCATGTACCGCGTGCCCGTGCCGCGATCCACACCCACCAGTTCTGCCGCCTTCGCGCCGGCCAGGAAGATGGGCGAGTCGCCGGCCGCCCGTTGGAGTTCCCGCAGGATCGCCGTCAGCATCCGCAGATTGGGGCCGTACTCAGCCGCGCACACCGGGGGTTCGACGGTCGCGGCCCGTCGCGTTGCCTCCATGATCGGGCCGTCGCCGATGCCCCACTTGACCCGCCCCCACGCCGCCGCAAACTCGCCCCAGGTGGTGTCGAAGTCCCGGGTCGTGATGCTGGGCAGGGCCGCGTCATACCAGCGGCGCACGATGGGCTTGAGTTTCTTCACGGGCAGGTCGGCGAGCGCCGGTATCGCCTTCAGGTGTCGTGCGAACACGAACAGCCGCCGGTGTCGCTGGCCGTTCTCGGTGGGGATCGTGGCGCGGATCGCGGCGTCGATCATCGCGTCCACGTCGTGCGGAGCGCAGCCGAGAGACAGAGCATTCTGTTCAGCGCCGCCACCGCCGCCGTGCCGGGCTTGACCGTGCCGCGCTCCCAGCGTGAAACCGTCATCGAATCGACGCCGATACGCTTGCCAAACTCGGTCTGCGTCATGCCCAGCGCCTCGCGCAGGGTGTTTCAGCGTCCTATCCCAAACGGGAGTCAGCCTCGAACGTCGGGTCTCTTCAAGGGTGGAAGTAGATCGGGGCGGCGTGCGCGGGCGCGGATGAGGTGGGCTTCGAGCCAGCCGCGGGAAGCGTCCGGGCGGGTGTGGCTGAAGAGGATCGCCTCGTGATCGAGCGAGTTGATGCGGTCGTTGGCGGCCCGTAGGGCGTCGATGGAGTTGCGCAGGGCGACATCCACGGGCATTCGCTCGGGATTGATGTCGATGCCGAAGTAGCCGGTGTAGCCGTGCATCTTGAGCGTGTAGAGGCCGGCTTCCATCTGCTCGGGCGCCACCACGCCGACGTTGAGGTCCTGGTCGTAGTTGCCCAGGGGCTGGCTGTTCCAGTGAGTGTGGGCGAGACGGCCCTCGGAGAGCGGCCAACTCAGCGAGTAGGGCAGGTCTTCGAATCCCATCAGGACGTGCCCGACTTCGGGGTTCATGCACAGGAGTTTGTGGCCGCCCGCGAGTAGGCGGGTGTTGCCGGGGTTGCGGAGTTTGGATTCGACGTGATGACCCAGGAGGACGCCCTCGGGCGTGAGGCCGTAGAGAATGCGGCCGCGGGGTTCGTAGGGCTTGGGCTCGAAGGCGATGCGGACGCCGGGGGAGGCGTCCATGGCCTCGGCCAGACCATCGGCGAAGCGGTCGCGGAAGGCGGGGAAGTCGTGTCCGAAGGGGTTTTCGTAGCCGTCGATCCCGGGCCAGACGATGGCAAAGTCGGTATCGAGATCGCGATTGAGGGCGAGGGCGCGCCGGGTGCGGTCGATGGCCTCCCGGCGCGGCGCGGCCAGCGGGCTGGAAAGCGAGCCGAACTCGAACTGCGGATCCCAGAATAGAAGCGGGATCACGGTCAGCAGGCGGATGCCGGTCTGCGCGATGAAGGACTTCCAGATCGGGAGATTGTCCTCGTTGATTTCGTTGGGGTAGTGTGCTTCGAGCGCCGAAAGGCCCAGCGGCTTGAGCGTGCTTGCGATTTCGAGTCGATGCGAGAGATCGAGCGCGGGCGAGTACCGGTCGTGGAAGCGAGAGTTGGCCGGCGAGAAGAACCAGATGCCCGCGGAGAACTTGAGGTCCAGTTGGAAGGACTGCAGGTGTTTCAGCAGGTCATCGGGCGCACGCCGGGTTGACTGATCGCGAAGGTCTACGAGCGGCATGGCGGGTCTCCGGGGCGAGGGGCGTGGGAAGATTACCCGCCGGCGGTTCGAAAATACGGGACCAGGGCGGGGTAGACGTCTTTAAAGCGTTGGAGCGTTTCGGCGTAGCGTCGGGCGGCGGCGGGATCGGGATTGAGTGTTTCGCGATGGTGGATCGCGGCCGCGCACGCCTCGCGGATGTCGCTCCACGCGCCGCATCCGACGCCGGCGAGGAGGGCGGCGCCCACGGCGGGTCCTTCTTCGGTTTGGAGTGAAGTGATCGGAATATCCAGCGCATCGGCGTGCATCTGACGCCAAAAGGTGGATTTGGCTCCTCCGCCGCCGATTCGAGCGCTGTTGACGGTGAGCCCGAGGCCGCGGAGGAGGTCGAAGATCTGCCGCATGGTCATCGCGACGCCTTCGAGCACGGCGCGGAGCATGTGGGCGCGAGTGTGCCTCGATGTCAGCCCGATCCATCCTGCCCGCGCGTTGGGGTTGGGGTGAGGGCAGCGTTCGCCTGTGAGATGGGGCAGGAATATCAGGCCGTCGCAGCCGGCCGGGGCGGTCGCGGCCTCGGCGACCAGGGAATCAAACGGCTGATTGTGCGCGAGCACGGACCTGGCCCATGCAAGGCTGCCGGCGGCGGAAAGCATGCACCCGGTGTTGCACCATCCGCCCGGCTGTCCGCTCTTTCCGTCGGCGGCACAGAACGAGTGGAGGCGGCCGACTGGCCCGGCCTCGGGCGCGTCGAGGCGGGGCGTGTCGCTGTGGACGTACAGCACGCCGCTGGTTCCGAGCGACAGAAGGGCGTCGCCAGGCGCGACGACACCCGCGCCGATGGCGCCGCACTGGTTGTCTCCGGATCCGCAGATAACGGGGGTTGAGCGGGCCAGGCCGAGTTGGTCCGCGGCCCAGACTCCGAGGTCGCCGCAGATTGCGGCGCTTTCGCGGAGTTGGGGGAGGAAACGGCGGTCGATTTCGAAGGCCGCGGAGATCGCGTCGGACCACCGGCGCGTGGCGGGATCGAGCATGAGCAGGCCCGAGGCGTCCCCGAAATCGGAGACGGTTTCGGCGGTCATCAGGAAGCGGATGTAGTCTTTGGGAAGGAAGATGCCAGCAACGCGGGACCAGACTTCGGGTTCGTTATCGCGCACCCACAGCATCTTGGGGAGCGTGAAGCCGGGGAGCGCCGCGTTGCCGACGGCTCGCACGCAGGCGGCGCGGCCGCCAAGGGCCTTCTCGATGGCGTCGCACTGCTGCTGCGTCCGCTGATCGTTCCAGAGGATGGCGGGGCGGAGAGGTTGGAGGAGGCCGGTGCCTGCTTTGTAGATGGCCTCGCGGTCGAGAAGGACGAGGCCGTGCATCTGGCCGGAGAGCGCGACGCCCTTCATCGCGCGGGGGTCGAGGTCCCTGCACGCGGCGCGGGTGGCCGCGACGGCGCCTCGCCACCAGTCGGCGGGGTCCTGCTCGGACCAGCCCTCTCTGGGCTGGGAGATCGGGTACTCGCCGCTACCGACGCCGATGATGCGGCCCTCGTCGATGACGACGGCCTTGGCGGCGGAGGTGCCGATGTCGATTCCCAGATGCATGGGCGGATGCTAGCGAAAAAAAGGGAGCCATGCCGTGGGCATGGCTCCCGGGAGCGTCGTGCGGAGATGAGGCGTTATGGGCAAGGGGCGCCATTGACCATCTGCTCCTCGGTTTCCACGTCAAAGCCGTTCTCGGCCCCGTCGTGATTGAGGTCGGCGCTGGCCTGGCAGAAGTTGGAGAAGTCGCCGTTGACGGCCTCTTCGGTGGCCTGGATGTCGAAGCCGTTGGTGGCGCCGTCACAGTTTACGTCTGGGTCGCAGGCCGGGCCCGAAGGAACGGGGACGGTTACGCTGGCGCCGGTGGGCGTGCCCGGGCGGAAGAGCCCGATGGAAGCCGTGCCCGTCGTGGGCGGGAAGTCGGCGGTAAACCGGAAGTTGTAGAGCGTGCCCCAGCGCAGCGCGTTGGCGTTGGCGTTCTGGGCATGGGTCTGGGTGGTGTTCCACTGGAAGCCGCCGGAGACCGGCCCGGCGTTCCAATCGGTGCCGTCGAACGGCTCGCCGGAGTGGTAGAAGATGTCGTGGAAGCCGGCGTTGGTGATCGTCACGCCGGAGGGAACCGGGATGAAGAACGAGCCGCCGGAGCGGTGGGCGTTGATATTCTGAATCGCGTACTCGTAGGTGTAGGTTCCATTGCCGTTGTTGGTGACCTTGCTGCCGACGACGAAACGCGCGGTGAGCGCGCCGTCGAGGTAATCGGCGTTGGCGAGGGTGACGGTGCCGTCGTTCGCGGCCCATGCGTTGATCGCGGGTTGCTGGGTGAACGAGGCGCCGCTGAACGCGGGCGTGGCCGTGGCGGACGCGATGGTGACGCGGCGCCAGGTGTTGTTGTTCAGACCGTTGTTCCACTGGGCGTCATCGGCGGTGACATACTGGCACTCGACGAAGTAGAGGGCGCCCGGGTTTCCGGCGGGAGTGACATCGGTCTGCACGACCTGAAGCCGGCGGCCGATGGTGGGCGGAATGGCGGGGCTGGTGAAGGGCCAGGGGTAGACGCCCGTGGTCGCGTTCACGTCGGAGCGCGGGCCGAGGTTGCCCTGTGAGCCGTTGAGGCCCGAGCCGTAGGCGTCGGTGCAGGAGACGCCCAACTGAGAGCCGCCGTCGGGCGGGCTCTGGCAGGTGCCGCAACCGGGCGAGTTGGTGGACGCGAAACCGTGCTTGAGCCAGGACTGGCCGATCTGCTCGAAGCGGCCGCTCTTGAGCCGGTACATGTTCTGCGCGATAACGGGGTGGCGGTTATTGCCGGAGTACCAGGCGACCGGTGCATCGCCGATGTTGCAGGCGTCGGTGCCCACCGCGTAGGCGTTGATGCCGCTGACTGTGCCGTAGTAGGCGACGTCGATGAGATTGAAGACCGTGACGTCCGGGCCGAAGGTCGGAGGCGGCGGGGGGTCGGTCAGGGCGACGTGGATGGAGAACGGGCCGGTGCTCCCCGCGTAGCCCGCGACACGGATGTAGTAGGTTTGACCGGCCGCGACGCTGGCTGAGGTCGAAGACTGCAGGCCGCAACTATCGTCGTTGCAGGCGATCTGGTTGGATGGAGTCGCCGGGCAGCCGGTGTGGATGGCGAGCACGGTGTCCCAGCCGGCTCCGCCGCACGTGTCGATGACAAGTTGGCGATCGGTGGGGGGCACAATTCGGAACCAGACATCGGGGCTGGTTGAAGATGCGCCGCAATCGGAGTTGCCGTCGTTGGTCGAGCCGACCGTGGTTCCGGAGTACGTTCCCGGGGTGATGAGGGTTGCGCTGGCGCACGCGTTCGTTTGAGCGTGAGCGCTGGTCGCAGCGCCGATCAGGCCCGCGATACTACAAATGACACCGAGATATCTCGTGCGCATGCAAAAACTCCTGAGAAGGCGTGAGGGTTCTGGACGGTCGAGTGTACCAGAATGGCGGCAGTGAACGCAACCCCTTTTTCGGGAACTTCTCGCATCACGGACAGGGCGCGCCGTTGACCATCTGCTCTTCGGTTTCGATATCAAACCCATTGACCGCGCCGTCGTGATTCAAATCGGGGTCGAGCGACGAGCACGTGGTGTCGCCGTTGACGACCTCTTCGACGCACTGGATATCGAAGCCGTTCACCGCGCCGTCGCCGTTGAAATCGGGCTCGCAGGACGTGATGGCGGCCGCGGCGGCCGCGTTGAGGAAGCCGAAACCCCGGACAAACAACGGGTCGGTTGTGCCGTTGGCAACGAAGTCGGAGGCTGTGGCGAAGATCGCGGAGCGCATTTGATCGACGGTCCAGTCGGGGTGGGCGTGGGTCAGGCAGGCGACGGCCGCGCAGACCAGCGGCGTTGAAAGCGACGTGCCACTGGCCTGTCCGTAGCCGGCTGGATCATCTGGGTTAACGGAGAAGGTGCCCGAACCGCGCGCCAGCACCTCGGGCTTCACCCGCCCGTCGGCGGTGGGGCCGTCGGAGGAGAAGCCGGACGTTGAGCCGTCGAGGCGACCCGCGCCGCAGGTGATGACGCGGAAGGCGTCGGCGGGGGCGATGATGGTGCTTGTGGCGGGGTTGTCGTCGTGTCCGCCGTTGCCCGCGGCCGTGCAGCAGTGCAGCCCGTTGGCCGTCGCAACGTTCACGGCGATGGTTGTGACAGCGGTGAGGCCGTTGAGATCGTTCTGCGTGTACCAGTCGATGTAGCCCAATGAGGAAGTGGCGACGTCTCCGCCGTGGAACTCGATGAACTCGAGGCCCGCGACGTAGTTGTCCTCTTCGACGGGCGTCTCGCTGGTGATATCTTCGGTTTTGCAGAGAACGAAGGCTGCGCCGTAGGCGCCGCCGACGAGCGTGTCGGGCAGGTAGGAGCCGATGCAGCCGAGGATGAGGCTGCCGTGCCAGTATTGGCCGTCGGGGTCGCCAACGTCGAAGCCGGTGTTGGCGTCGTTGTTGATGAAGTCGTGTTCGGCGATGACGTTGACGGCGTGCCCCGGCTGATTGAAGGCGACGTGATCACGCCGGAACCCGGTGTCGAGGATGCCGATGACTACGCCCGTGCCGTCGAAGCCCTGCGCGTGCATCGCGGGCACGGCGATCTGGGTGAGTTGTTCGCTCGAGAGGCCGTAGAAATCGCGTGCGCTGTAGCCGCCCGTCGGGATCGGCGTGAACTCCAGGCACTCGGTGGGCCGTCCGCCCCTCACGGGGGCGATGGCGTTTACGAACGGGAGCGAAGCAAGTGAGGCGAGTTGCTTCGGGGTCGCGCGCACGCTCACGGCGTTGAGCCAGCGAGATTGCTGGGCGATGGCCGCGCCGGTCTGGGCGATGCGGCTGAGGTAGTCGGCGGCGACTGGCAGGTCGCGGCCGTCCACGAGGCCGGGGTCTGTGCGCCGCAGTGCCCGGCGTTGAAGCGTGCGGGGATTCAGGGTGTTCCGCAGGTCTGCCAGCGCAGCGGCCAGCGGCGGGCCATCGTCGATCCCCTTATCCGTCAAGTAGACCCAGACCTTGCCGGTTTCAGATGGCACCGCGAGTTGTGCGTGGGCTTCCATAGGCGAGAGCCAAACGCACAGCGCGACGCCCACGACGATGGGGGTACGCATTCAGAGTCTCCGTGAGCCTGCCAAGGTACCCGCAATGCAGCGGATTGCCAAGGGCTGTTTGGACGCCGGGCGGGCGAGCACTGGGGAAAACTATGTCCCGGGCCGGAAGCAGGTGCGGCAGCGGGCCTGATAAGCCTCGGCTCCACCCACGACGATGGCCTCGTCGCCGGGGATCATGCGCTGGGAGTGGATGGCGGGGCGACCACACACGGCGCACCGGGCGCTCAGTTTCACCACTTTGTCGGCTTCGCAGAGCAGCGTTGGGAACGGCGCGAACGCCCGTCCGCGATGATCGCGCTCGACTCCGGCGAGGATGAGCGACACGCCGCGGGCCAGGGCGTCCGTCACCGGCTCCACCAGGGCATCGCCGAAGAAATGGGCCTCGTCGATGCCGACGACCGAGCCCGGCGCGGCGGCGCGGATGGCGTCGCCAAGATCACTGTCCACCGCGCGAGCCGGAAACCGCACGCCGGTGTGAGTCGCCAGAAAGTCGTTGTGGTATCGGGTATCTCGGGCGGGTTTGAGCGCCAGCACGGGACGGCCGTCACCGGCCGCGGCTTGCATTCGGCGGATCAGTTCGGTGGTCTTCCCCGCGAACATCGGCCCGCAGATGACGATGAGGTGGGCGAGAGTCACGGCGGGAGCGTAGAAGGGAAGCCGGGGAGCGGCGCATCGTTGGTGACCACGAGGTGGGCCCGCGAGCGGTAGACGGGCGCGTACCGGGCGAAGGTGGGTTCGGCGACGCAATCGAAAAACGCCCGGGCCTTTTCGACGCCCCAGCCACGCTGCCCGCTGGATTCGAGGTATTCCCAGCGGCTCCAGCGCAGGTCGCGCCGAGATTCCACGATGATTCCGACGTCAAGGATCGGAACGAGAGGGTCGTGGAGGGCGTGGATTCCTTCAATGACGATGACCGGACCGGGGCTCAGGACGCGGAAGCCTTCGCGCCGGTGAGTCTGGAAGGACCAGGTGGGGATGCTGGCCGCAGCGCCCGAGCGGAGGGTGGCGATGTTCCGCACGAGCAGGTCAAAGTCGGCGTGTCGGGGCTCGTCGCGTTCGAGGTCGGGCACGAGGTCGTAGTCGGGCAGGTAGTCGTCCGTGGAGAGCACGCACGCGGAAAGCAGGCGCGCGAGCGTGGTCTTTCCCGAGCCCACGGGGCCCGAGACGGACACTACCGCCGGTAGCGGATGCGTCCGAGCGGCGGTGAGGCGTGCCACGGCCTGGACGACGCCCTCCATCGTGACGTGCTCGCGGGGCATGGTGGGGAGCGTACGCTCGCGGCATGCGTACACGGCTTAAGGTCTGCTGCATCGCGTCGATCGAGGAAGCGAGGCTCGCCGTTCGTCTTGGCGCCGACGCCATCGGGCTGGTTGGGGCGATGCCAAGCGGCCCGGGGCCCATCGCCGACGAGTTGATCCGCGAGATTGCGGTGAGCGCGCCCCCGGCGGTGGGCACGTTCCTGCTCACCAGCCGCACCGAGCCCGACCAGGTCGTGGAGCATGTGCTGGGGGCGCGGGTTAATACCGTGCAACTTGTGGATGATGTGCCCCGGGAGACGTACGACGCGCTACGGAAGCACGCCCCGTGGGTGCGGATCGTGCAGGTGCTCCACGTGCAGGACGGGCGGGTGTTGGACGAGGCACGGGCGATTCAGGATTCGGTGGACGCCATTCTGCTGGATTCCGGGCGACCGAACGCCGCGGTTCGAGAACTGGGCGGGACCGGTCGCACGCACGATTGGGGCGTGAGTGCGCGGCTGGCCGCGGAATCGATGATCCCGGTGTTTCTAGCCGGCGGGATGCGTCCTGAGAACGTGAGCGAGGCCGTGGAGCGGGTGCGGCCCTACGGGATCGACCTGTGCTCGGGCGTCCGCGTGAACGGGCGGCTGGACCCGACCCGGCTGGAGGCCTTGGTGGCGCAGATCGCGCGGGCGGACAAGCGCGGGTAGCGCCGTCGCGGTATGCTGGCGGCAATTCGTGGAGGCCGCATGCAGCAATACACGGGGTTGATCGGGATCGTGGCGCTCCTGGTGATCGCGGCGCTCTTCTCGAAGGCGAGAAGGCGGATCAACGCGAGGATCGTGATCGGCGGACTGCTTCTGCAGTTCGCGATCGCCGGGCTGCTGCTGAAGGTTCCCGGAGCGGTGTACGTGTTCGACCGATTCGCGCGGGGCGTGACGAAGGTGATTTCGTTCGCGGACGCGGGAACGGAGTTCATCTTCGGCAAGGCCGCGGATGCCGGCGGGCCGTGGGGCTTTGTCTTTGCGATCAAGGTCCTGCCGGTGATCATCTTCTTCGCGTCGTTCATGGCGGTGCTGTACCACTTCGGCATCATGCAGCGGGTGGTGGCGGGGTTCGCGTGGGTGATGCGGCGGACGATGGGGGTGACGGGCGCGGAGTCGCTCTCTGCCGCGGCCAACATATTCGTGGGCCAGACCGAGGCGCCGCTGTGCATCCGGCCGTACCTGGCCACGATGACGCGATCACAGATCATGGCCGTGATGACGGGAGGGTTCGCCACCATCGCCGGGAGCGTGATGGCGGCGTACGTGCTGCAACTGGGGGGTGACGATCCCGCGGCACGGACGCTGTTCGCCAAGCACCTGATCACCGCGAGCGTGATTTCGGCCCCGGCGGGATTCGTGTTCGCGAAAGTCATGCTTCCGGAGATCCAGGAGCCGCGGGAAGAGACGGTGAAGTCGCTGCTCGAGGAAGAGCGAACGACGTCCAACGTGGTGGACGCCGCTGCGACCGGTGCGAGCGACGGGCTGCGGCTGGCGCTCAACGTGGCGGCGATGCTGGTGGCGTTCGTGTCGCTGATTGCGCTGCTGAACTGGCCGCTGACCGCGCTGAGCGAATGGGAGCCGGTCGCGGCGTGGCGGGCGGAGCACGGGCTGCCGGTGTTCTCGTTCCAGAACATTCTCGGGACGATCCTGATGCCGCTGGGGTGGTGCATGGGCGCGCCGTGGGCGGAATCGCGGGCGATGGGCTCGCTGCTGGGGACGCAGGTGATCGCGACGGAGTTCGTGGCGTACCTGAACCTGGCGGACCTGAAGAACGCGGGCACCATGAGCCCGCGCACGGCCCAGATCGCGACGTACGCGCTGTGCGGGTTCGCGAACCTGCCGTCGATCGCGATACAGATCGGCGGGCTCTCGGCGCTGGCGCCGGGCCGGAGGGTGGACTTTGTGAAGATCGGCCCGCGGGCCATGGTCGCGGGCGCGTTCGCCTGCTGGACGACCGCGTGCGTGGCGAGTGTGTTCATCCCGGTGTGAGAATCAGGCGAGTCTGGCGTCGCGGACGGCCGCGATGCACGCCTCGATGTGCGCCGGTTCGTCCAAGCCGGTGAGGGGCTGGAGTTCCGTGGCCCCGGCGGCGATGTCGGCCCGGCTCACCGCGGCGGCGAAGGCCTTGTCCTTGAGTTTCTTGCGAACGCTGGATGCGCGCAGCGTGGAGATTCCCTCGGGGCGGACCTTGGCACAGGCGACAATGAAGCCCGCGAGTTCGTCCACGGCGAAGAGAGCCTTGGACATCGGCGTCACCCGGGCGACGCCCGTGCGTTCGGACGCATGCCCCAGGATGGCGTCGAGAATCTCGCGATCCAAGCCGAGCGATTCGAGGTGCCGCACGCCGACGAGGGGGTGCTCCTCGGCGGAGGGATGCCGTTCATAGTCGAAGTCGTGCAAAAGTCCCGCGATGCGCCAACGCTCGGCTTCTGCCGGCGCCAGGCGCGTGGCATAGGCGCCCATGCACGCCGAGACGGCTTCCATGTGCACTCGCAGTGAGGGATTGGCGACCCACTCGTGCATGAGGGCCCGGGATTGTTCGACCGTCACGTTGTTGACTCCGGGTGGATCCATACCGAGCCCAGTTCACGCCCGACGATGCGTGGCGCGTGCGACCCCGCGGCCTCCAGCAGGCGCTGCAGCGGTTCGCCGATGGGCTCGTCGCTCAGCCGGAAGGTGGAGTGATGCATGGGAAGAAGATACCGCCCCCTGGCCATCTCGTGCATCTGCCAGACTTCCTCCGGGGTCGCGTGGGCGTGGACCCACGGGTTGTACGCCCCGATGCCGAAGACGGAAAGGTCAACGCCCTTGTCGCCCCCGACATCCCCGAACGCGTGCGAGAAGGCGGTGTCGCCGGCGAACAGGACTCGCTTGGGAGCGTCGCCGTTCTTTGATTCGAGGATGTACGAGTTGAAGCCGCGGTGTTTGTCCCATGCGGTTCGAGCGCCCCAATGCGCCGGGCGGAAGGCGCGGAGCGCGAGCGGGCCGATCTCGACGGTGTCGTCCCAGGCGAGTTCTTTGACGTCGCCGAAGCCGCGGGGGATGAGGCGCCGGGTGTTCTCGGCGGTGACCACGCGGGTGGCGGGCGAAACGAGCCGCTTGAGGGTGGGCTTGTCGAGGTGGTCGAAGTGAGCGTGGCTGATCAGGATGAGGTCCAGTGGAGGCAGGCTGCCGATATCGAAGGGGGGGAGCAGGCGTCCGACGCCCATGGTCAGAGGGCCCAGCCGGATGCCGATCCGGTGCGAGAAGACCGGATCGGTGAGCACCCATTGATCGCCAATGCGGAGCAGCACCGTGGCATGCCCCAGCCACGCCGCGGCGAGTGGACCCTGGGTCCCCGCGTGCTCGAGCACGAGCGGGGCGTGGGCGCGCTCGCGGCTGATGGAATCCATCAACTCGCCCGGGTACCTGCGTACGCCGGAGCGCGTCAGGGTTGCCGCTTTTCTCAGTCCTTGGGGAGCGGCGCTCCGTCTCGGGTGGGGTCGGGGCGAATCATCCATGACGCGCAATTCAAGGCGCGCTGTCGTCGCGCGGCGCGACCGCGGGGGCGGTGTTCGTTCGCACCGTGCCGGACCAAGGGATCCTCTGTCACGGGCGTGTCACGCGAGGCGAACCGCAATGGCGGGCCGGCGTCTCACGTAGCATCACTGAGTTTCGCAACCACAAGGAGATTCCGACATGGCCCGCACCGTTGGGTTGACCGCACTGATGTTCGCTTGCGCCGCGGGGACCGCGATCGGCGCCGACAAGCCCGGAACCACGACGAGCATCACCATCTACAGCAGCGCGCAGCCTGGCGCCGTCCCGCCCGAGATGTACCGGCCGACGCCTATGTCGCAGTACCAGTATCAATACCGCCAGCCCGGGGCGATTCCGGGGTTTGCGATCGTGCGCCAGGATCGGCCGATCTCGCTCGGAGGGCCGGTTTCCGAGGTGAAGTTCACGGACGTGGCCGCGCTCATTGATCCCACTACCGTGTCGTTTACCTGCCTCACGGACCCCGGCACGACCGTGCTGGAGCAGAACTACCAGTTCGACCTGGTGAGTTCCGACAAACTCCTGGAGCGATTCATCGATCGCGAAATCTCGGTGACCGTTCTCCGCGGTGACCACGCGGAAACGATGACAGGCACGCTGCTCTCCGCCGCGGCCGGTCAGTTGGTGCTCCGCAGCGGGGAGGGGCTCGAGATGATCAACGGCTACTCGGGCCTGTCGTTCTCGACATTGCCCGAAGGGCTGATCACCCGTCCGACGCTGATCTGGCGAGTGGCGTCCAAAGCGGCCGGCGCACAAACGGCGCGCGTGGGGTACGAGACACAGGGGGTGACGTGGTGGGCCGACTACAACCTGGTGTACGCCGACGGCAAGGACCAGAACTCGGGCATGCTTGACGTCGGCGCCTGGGTGAGCATTCTCAATCAGTCCGGCGGTTCGTATCCCGATGCGACGCTCAAACTGGTGGCGGGCGAGGTGAATCGTGCCCCGCGCGGGCAGATGAACCAGAACTACCCCGCCGCGGCACGGTCCCTCGCGGCCGACGAGGCGGGCCAGGCGGGATTCCAGGAAAAAGCCTTCTTCGAGTACCACCTGTACACGTTGCAGCGGCCGGCCACTCTGCCGGACAACTCGACGAAGCAGATCGAGCTTTTTCCCACGGCTCAGAAAGTGCCGTGCGAAAAGGTGCTGGTGTACGACGGGCTGGGCGCGGATTGGTGGTGGGGAGGAAACGATCCCTATACGGACGCGAACCTTGGTTCGCAAACGAAGAAGGATGTGGATACGTACCTGCGGTTCAAGAACGACGAGAAGTCGGGCATGGGCATGCCGCTGCCCGCGGGCAGGATTCGCGTGAGCAAGGTCGATCCTGCTGATGGCGCGATGGAGTTCATCGGCGAGGACGTGATACGCCACACGCCGCGCGACGAGGAAGTTCTCGTCAAACTCGGTAAGGCGTTCGACGTGGTCGGTGAACGCATCGTGCTCGATTTTCAGGTCGATACCTCGCGCAAGATCATGGAGGAGACCATCGAGGTCAAGGTCCGCAATCACAAGAAGGAAACCGTGGAAGTAGTGGTGCAGGAGCGAATGCTCCGCTGGATGACATGGGAGATCGTGAAGACCACCATCGAGGGCAAGAAGGTCGACAGCCGGCGCATGCACTTCCCTTTGACGTTAAAGCCCAATGAGGAGGGCGTCGTGCGGTATACGGCCCGCTATTCCTGGTAAGAAAAAGGGCCTCCGGCGCGGGCCGGGTCATTACCGACCGGCCGGACGGTTTGCCTTGGGCGGGTGGACGGGCGTATGGTTGGGCATGCCGCCCCCCCGCGGAGCCTCGTTCAGCCACGACGCGTTGCTCGACGCCGCCGAGGCGGTGATACACGAGGAGGGGATCGGGAATCTCACGCTCGATGCGGTCGCCGCGAGGGCGCGTGTAAGCAAGGGCGGCTTGCTCCACCATTTTCCGACGAAAGAAAAACTTCTGGAGGCCATGGTCCGCCGGATCGTGGATTCGTGGTATCGCAACGCGATCGCGGCCATCGGCGGGATGCAGCCGCGCCCGGGCCGCGTCGTGCGGGGGGTGATGAGCCTCTGCCTGGACCGCGCGGACTGCGGCAACGAAACGCTCCACCGCTCCAGTTTCGTTCTGGTGACGGCTCTTGTGAACAATCCCAAACTCGTGCAGCCCCTGCGCGATGTGCATCGCGAGTTGCAGAAGCAGGCCGCGCGCGACGGCCTGCCCCCCGGCGTGGGTGAGAGCGTGCTGCTGGCGCTCGACGGGCTGTGGTTCGAGCAGATATTCGGTCTGCACGAGATGACGGCGCTGCGCCGCGCGAAGATCAGCAGCGCTCTCCATCGATTCCTGGAGATGTCCCGGGCGAGCGAACAGTCGCGCCAGCGCCGGGCTTCGGTACGCCGCAAACGCAGAATCAACACTCGGAAGGCCACCCCTTGAAACCGCTCAAGTCCATAGTCACCGCCGCCGTGATCCTCGTCGGGCTGCTCGCCACCGCCGGCGGGCTGGCGTTCTGGAAGGTCCGATCAAACCACGGGGAACCGAACCAGGCCTTCGAGCCCGCGGAGACCACCGAGGTCGTCGCCGCGCGGGTGGTGCCCTGGCGTCCGGAGGCCCGCCTGGTCGGCACGGTGATCTCGGTCCGATCGGTCACGGTGAGCAGCGAGGTCTCGGGCGTCGTGAAGGAAGTGCACTTCGAATCGGGAGCGATCGTTGAGGCCGGGCAGTTGCTCCTGACGCTCGACGCCAGCACCGAGCAGGCCGACTTGGCTGCGTCGGAGGCGAACGTTCGAGTGATGGAGGCCGCGGCCCGGGTCGTCGAGACCAACATCCAACTCTGGGAGTCCAATACTCGCCGCCTGACGCAGGCCGTCGAGGCGAGCGCGGCCTCCGCGACCGAACTCGACACCGCCAAGGCGACGCTCGCCTCGGCACGGGCGCAACTCGATCGCGCCAACGCGGAATGGGAGCAGGCCAAGGCCCGGGTCGAGCAGGTCAAGGCGCTGATCGAGAAGAAGTCGATCAAGGCCCCCTTCCGGGCGAAGGCCGGTCTGCGAAACGTTCACCTGGGCCAGTACCTGGCCGAGGGAACCGTGATCGTCGGGCTGCAAGGCCTTGACGACAACATCTACCTTGACTTCGCGCTCCCGCAGGAGCAGGGGCACCGCGTGAAGCCCGGCGATTCGGTCATGGCGACTTCCGCCGTGCTCGGCGAGGAGCCCGTACGGATCGAGGTGGTCGCCATCGACGCGGCCGTGGACACCAGCACCCGCAACGTGCGGATCCGCGCCGTGGTATCGAACAAGGAAGGGCGCCTGCGGCCGGGTATGTTCGTGGACATCTCGGTGCCGGTGGGCGAGATGCAGGATTACATCATGATCCCCGGCACGGCCGTTCGGCGCGCCTCGTACGGCGACCATGTCTTCGTCATTGCGCCCGGTGACGGCGGCATGCTCCGCGCCAAGCAGCGCTTTATCAAACTCGGACCTTCGGTCGGCACCGGCGTCATCGTGCTCCAAGGGCTCGCCGCGGGCGACGAGGTCGCCGCGTCGGGGTCGTTCAAACTCCGCGAAGGCGCGGCCGTGAACAAGGCCGGCTCCGCCCCCGCCCACGGCGCCGCGCACGGGGCCCCAGAGTCCGCTCCGAAGTAGGGCCTCGTCTCTCGCACCCGCACCCGGTACGACCATGTCAACAGTCAACCCCTCATCCAAAGCGTTCACCGACATTTTCATCAAGAGCCCGGTGCTCGCGATCGTGGTCAACCTGATCATCCTCGCGGTGGGCTGGCGGTCGATCAGCGCGCTGCCGGTGAGGCAGTATCCGCGCATCGAGTCCAGTTCGGTGATGATCACGACCGCCTACATCGGCGCTTCCGCCGAGACCGTGCGGGGCTTCATCACGACGCCCATCGAGCGCGCGGTCGCCGCCATAGACGGCGTGGACTACATCGAGAGTTCCAGCACCGCGGGGCTCTCCACGATCACGGTGCGGCTGCGCCTCAACCACAGCAGCAACGACGCGCTGGCGGAGATCAGCGCCCGGCTCAACCAGGTCCGCAGCGAGTTGCCGGTGGAGGCCGAATCGCCCGTCATCGATATCCAGCGGACCGACCGCCCGTACGCCACGTTCTACATCAGTTTCACCAGCGACAGCATGGACATGACCCAACTCACCGACTACCTCGCCCGCGAGGTGCAGCCGGACCTGGGCACGCTGCCGGGTGTGCAGCGCGTGGGGATCGAGGGGCCGCGGCAGTTGGCCATGCGCATCTGGCTGGATATCGATCGCATGACCGGGCTGGATGTCTCAGCGGAGGACGTGTCGCGGGCCCTGCAGCGGAACAACTTCCTCGCCGCGGTCGGCCGGACCAAAGGACCGGATATCCAGATCGACCTGCTGACCGACACCGACCTTCGCACGCCCGGCGAGTTCGAACAACTCATCGTCCGCGAGCGCGATGGTACGATCATCCGGCTCAAGGATGTGGCGAGAATCGAGTTGGGCAGTGAAGAGCCGATGGCGGAAACCGGGGTCAACGGCCGTGCGGCGATCTATCTGTCGGTGTGGCCGCTCCCCAGCGCCAACGAACTGGACGTGGGCGCGGCGCTCAAAGGGGCGCTGAAGCGGGTGGAGCCGACGCTGCCCGCGGGCATGCACATGGTGCTGGCGTACGACGGCACGTACTACATGGAGAACGCGCTGAAGGAGATCACCAAGACCCTGGCCGAGACCATCGGGATCGTGGGGCTGGTGGTGTTCCTCTTTATGGGGTCGATCCGCACGGTCTTTGTGCCGCTGATCGCGATGCCGATCTCGCTCGTGGGCGCCTGCATTGCGATGATGCTTCTGGGCTTCTCGCTCAACCTGCTCACGATCCTGGCGATCGTGCTGTCTGTGGGGTTGGTGGTCGATGACGCGATCGTGATGGTGGAGAACGTGGAACGGCACATCCGGCAGGGGATGCCCCGGATGCGGGCGGCGCTGACGGGGGCCCGCGAGTTGCTGACGCCCGTGATCTCGATGACGATCACGCTGGCGGCGGTGTACGCGCCGATCGGATTCCAGGCGGGCCTGACGGGCGTGCTCTTCCGCGAGTTTGCCTTCACGCTCGCCTCCGCGGTCATCATCTCGGGCATTGTCGCCCTGACCCTGTCCCCGATCATGAGCGCAAAACTGGTGGCCCCGCAGGGACGCGAGAGCCGCTTCACCCGCATGATCAACCGGCATTTCGACCGGCTGCGGGATCTCTACGGGCGCGTGCTGAGCCTCACGCTGCAGGTCCGGTGGACTATGGCGCTTGCGGCCGTGCTCATCGCCGCCGGCGCGGTGCCGCTCTACAGCATGTCCCGCAAGGAACTCGCCCCGACCGAAGACGAGGGGTTTATCTTCGTCATCTTCCAATCGTCGCCCGAGGCGACGCTGGAATACACGCTCAAGGGTGTGCATGAAGCCGCCAAGGGCATGATCTCGTTTCCCGAGTCCGAGTTTTTCTTCAACGTCACCTTCCCGTCCGGCGGCTTCGGCGGTATGAAGGCGATCGACTGGAAGAAGCGCGAACGCTCCACGGCCGACATGATGGGTCAGGCATTCGGGGTCCTATCGGGAATCTCCACGGTTCGCGCATTCCCCGGGCTGCCCCCGCCCCTGCCCGGCGCCGGTCAGTTCGACGTGGAAGTCATGGTCACGAGCACCGATGAAGCCGAGCAGATGGCGCCCATCGCCGGCCAACTCGTGGGAGCGGCCTTCGGCAGCGGCAAGTTCCTTTACGCCGATTCCGACCTGAAACTCGACCTTCCCCAGACTCGGATCGTCATCGACAAGGAGCGCGTCGCCGACCTGGGCCTGGACCTCGCCGCGGTGGGACGCGATCTTGCGGTCATGCTCTCCGGCGGCTATGTGAACCGGTTCAACTACGACGGGCGCAGTTACAAGGTCATCCCGCAGGTTGCCGAGAAGGATCGGGTTACGCCCGACCAACTCCTGCAACTCAAGATGCGCACTCCCACCGGCGGACTGGTGGCCGTGTCGTCGTTCGTGAAACTCGAAACTCAGACCGCTCCTCGCACGCTCAACCGATTCCAGCAGCGCAACAGTTTCAAGATCTACGGGGGCGCGTCTCCGGGCGTCACCAAAGAGGAAGCCCTCTCCGCGCTCGAGCAGGCCGCGAAGAAGATCCTCCCTGCCGGCTACACCATCGACTACGCCGGCGAGAGCCGCCAGATCCGCACCGAGGGCAGCAGCCTGGCATCGACCCTCGGTTTCGCGTTGGGCTTGATCTACCTGGTTCTGGCCGCGCAGTTCGGGAGTTTCCGCGATCCGCTGATCGTGCTCCTGGGTTCGGTTCCGCTGGCGATCTCGGGCGCGCTCGTGTTCTCGTTCCTGGATTTCACGACGATAAACATCTACTCGCAGGTAGGGCTGATCACGCTGGTGGGGCTGGTCGCGAAGAACGGCATCCTGATCGTTGAGTTCGCGAACACGCTGCAGGCCTCGGGGCACTCCAAGATCGAGGCCGCGCGAGGCGCCGCGATGACGCGTCTGCGGCCGATCCTCATGACGAGCGCCGCCACGGTGTTCGGCCACTTTCCTCTCGTGCTTGTCACGGGCGCGGGCGCGGAAGCCCGGAACAGCATCGGCATCGTCCTGGTCACGGGAATGACCGTCAGCACGCTCTTCACGCTGTTTGTGGTTCCCTCGATCTATGCGCTCGTCGCCGCCGACAAGTCCAAGGCGCCGCCGGCGCACGAAACCCACGCGGCCGCGCCGGAATCTGCGATCCCCGTTCCGGCGGTGGTCGTCGCGGACTGATCTACGCCAGCGGATCGGGCTTGAAGATCTTGGTGTCCAGGGCCCACTGCTTCTCGGTGAAGTTTCCTCCCGCGTCGATGGGGCTGGTGCGATCCGGCCGAGCAGCGGCGAGGGCCATCGTTGTCTTGGCATCGAGGTTGTCGAGCTGACTCACCAGGATGGCCTCGGGAGTGGACGGCACTTTGGCGGCGCCATATTCGGGGATACCGTGGTGCGAGATGATGATGTGCTGCAGGACGAGGATCGCGTTCCCGGGCACGCGCACGCCCTGCTCGCGCATGACCTGCTGCACCTTGTCGTGGAGCATGATGGCGCCGTCCACGATGTGGCCGATGAGTTCACCCCGATCCGTGTAGGAGAAGGCCCGGTCGTACACCAGTTCGCGTGTCTTGGCGAGGTCGTGGAGGAACAGCCCCATGATCACGATGTCGCGGTTGATCTTGGGGTACATCGGGCAGACCACGTCCGCGAGTTTGAGCAGGTTGAGCGTGTGCTCGAGCAGCCCGCCGAGGTACGCGTGGTGCATGCTCTTCGCGGCCGGGGCCTGGCGGAACTGGTCCATCAGGAACGCGTCGTCGAGGTAGGCTTTCGCCAGCGCTTGCATTGCCGGGTGCCGAACTGTGTCGAGCAGCCCCGTGAGTTCGGCGAACATCTCGGCTGGCGGACGGCTCGACGCCGGGAGCAGATCGCGTATTTCCTCGGCGTTCAGATCGACCGGCGAGATCCGGTTGATGATGAGTTGGATTTCGCCCTGGTACGCCTGGGTCTGGCCCTCGATCGAAACGAACCCGTCGGTGGGGAGGCTGGAGTACGTGGACTCATCGATCGTCCACATCCGCGCGGGGATCTGCCCGGTCTTGTCGCCGATCAGGCACTTGAGGAAGTACTTGCGGCTTTCGCGTGTGGTTCCGAGTTGCTTGTTGATGATCGCGTAACTTCCGCAGACATTCTGAGGCGGCTCGGCGAGGTCGATGATGTAGATGCGCGGCGGAAGGCTGGGCTTGGCTGGCTTGGTCGGGGCGCTGGACATGAAGTCTCCTGGAAAGGGCGATGATACGACGCGATTCCCGCCGCATCCGAAATGCCTGTCGGATCTGCCGTGCTTCGCGGCGAAGTCACGTCGCCCACATGCCCGGCACAACCCCGTGACTCGCCCGCACGACCGAGCGGATTCCCCCTCGCACCTTCCAGTCGGTTTTGACCAGCATCCACGTGGGATCCATCAGCCGAGCCAGGTCGTCGCGGATGCGGTTGGTCACGGACTCGTAGTAAATGCCCTCGTTGCGGAAACTCTGTAGGTAGGTCTTCAGGCTCTTGAGTTCGACGCACAGCCCGCCCGCCTTGGCGGGGCGGGGCTCAAACCGAACGGTCACGGCGCCGAAGTCGGGCTGGCCCGTGACCGGACACACGCTGGTGAACTCGTCGGCGACGTGTTCGACCACGAATGGTGATTCGGCGGGCGTGGGGAAGGCCACGAGTAGTTCCGGCTTGGGCATGCACAAGGGTAAATGGCTCGGTGCCGAGAGCAAATGCCCCGACAGGATTCGACGATTAGGGGGTGGGGGCCGGGTGTACCATCCGCCCGATGGCGAAAAGGGCTTCCAGTACCGGGCGTTTGTCGCAGCCGCGTGAAGTGGCGGTCGCCGTCCCCGCGCCCGAGCCGGTGCAGGCTCCGGTGCCGTTTTCGGCGATCCATGGCCAGGACCGGGCGATTTCGATCCTGAGCGATGCGCTTCGGAGCGGCCGCATCCATCACGCCTGGGTCTTTCACGGACCGGCGGGGGTGGGGAAGTTCACCTCGGCCCTGGCGTTCGCCTCGCTTCTTTTGGACCCCTCCACGCAGGAAACGTTCGGCGGCACGTTCGAAGCCGACTCGCAGAGTATGACGCAGCACCTGCTCGCGTCTGGAACTCATCCCGACCTTCACGTCATCACGAAGGAACTCGCGCGCTTCCACGAAGACTCCGAAGTCCGCAAAAAGAAACTGACCAACATTCCCCTCGATGTCATTCGGACGTTCCTGCTTGGTCCGGGCGCGTTGGGGGCGAGCATGAGGACGCAGGCCCGCGCGGCCAAGGTCTTCATTGTGGACGAGGCCGAGTTGATGGGCGCCGGCTCGCAGAATGCGGTCCTGAAGTTTCTTGAGGAGCCGCCGTCCCGCTCGGTCGTCATTCTCGTGACGCCGAGTGAAGAACGCCTGCTGCCGACGATCCGCTCGCGGTGCCAGCGAGTCTTCTTCCCGCCGCTTGGCGACAAGGATATGGAGCGGTGGCTCGCCGGGAGCGGGCTGGAGGTCGCGTCTAAGGATCGCCATTGGATCGTTGCCTTTGCCGCAGGGAGCCCGGGCATGCTCGCCGGCGCGATCCGCGGCGGACTGCCGGCGTGGCGGGAGCAACTCGGCGCGATGCTCGAAGCGGCGGCGGAAGGCCGGTATTCAGTGGCGCTCGGCCCGGCGATGGCCGATCTGGTTGACGAATGGGCGAAAACGTGGGTCGAAAAGCGAGAAAACGCGAGCAAGGAGGCCGCGAACAAAGCCGGGGCCGACTGGATGCTCCGGCTCATCGCGGCGTCCGCGCGCGGGCTGATGACATCGGACCGCACGAGAGCGGCGGGGGTGCGCTGGTCTGATGCGATCCGCAGCGCCGAGAGCGAGATCGACGCCAACGTGAACTTGCTCTTTGTCTTTGAGAAGCTGTCGAGCGAACTGGCCGCCGGTCAGCCCTGAACGCTGATGGACGCCGCGGGGGTGGCGGGGCGGGTGTGCCCGCGTTCCTCGGCCAAGCGCTGCATGAGCATCACCCAGGTTTCGCGCTCGTATTCGAGGAGTTCTACGGCCTTGTCAATCTTGCTCAGGTCTTTCTCGTGGCCGCCCTCGACCAGCGTGCGGTAGATGAACGAGTAAAGCCCCTTGGCGTTGGCCGCGAGTTCCGGGTCCACGTCCTCGCGGATGGTGGTCATCAACTCGAAGACGATCTCGCGGGATTGGGACAGTCCGTTGAAGGAGGCCTCGAACCTCTTTTCGGCGAGCGCGATGCGGCCCTGCCTCGCGAACTTCACGGCGCCTTCGAGCAGCATGAGCCGCAGTTCCTCGGGGCTGGCCGTGAGGACGCGAGTTCGGAGATAGGCGTTGGCGGTGGCGTTAGGGGCGTTGGAAGTCATACGGACTTGATTATCGACCCGGGCGGGCCCGGACTTAACCCCGGTGAGTCCGCCGGGGTCCTTACCCGGCGCGGGAAATCGACCCGATCGATCCCAGCGCGGCCTGCTGGGTCTGGAGTTTGCCGATGGCGGACTCCATCGCGGCGAACTGCCTTTGCAGGATCGTGCGCCGCTGCTCCAGGCGGGCCGTGAGCGCGTCGATCCGGGTGCGCTGGATTTTGATCTGGTCATCGACGCTCTTGGTCCGGCCGGTGAGAATGCCCGAGACCGTATCGGTGTATCGGTCTACGAGTTGCTCGAACTGGCCCATGACGCCCAGCGCACTGAAAGACTGTCCCGCGTTGGGGTTTCGAACGATGACCGAACCATCCCCGAAGTAGTCGATTGTCGCGTCGTTGTTCTGCGTGCGGGTGACGAACAGCGATTCCACGCTCGCCGGGTCTTCGGCCAGCGCGTCGCGGAGACGCTCCGCGTCCAGTTCCAGAACGCCGCCGTCACCGACCGTGATCCCGACATCGGCCAGCGTGTCGAAGCGGCCGGTCGTGCCGATGCCGGGCTGGCTGACCACGCGGAAGAGCGCCTGGCGAAGTTCCCGCGCGGTTCCGTCGCTCAGGAGCGGCCCGCCGCGCTCGGTCGCCTCGTCGTACCGGCTCTGCGTGTCGATCCGCCCGATGGTGGTGTTGAACGCGGCGACGAAGTCTCCCACGGCCGTCTCGATCGCGCTGGTGTCGGTCTGAACCGTGAGCGTTACGGGCGTGTTGCTCGTGCCCTTCAGATCGATCCTGACTCCGGGAAGGATGCTGTCCATGGTGTTGGTGGAGCCGATAACGGCCACGCCGCGGGCGGCGTCGCTGGAGCCGTAGAACATCCGGGCATCGCGCCCGGCGTCGAGCGTCTGCAACCCCAGGTCGAACGTGCCCGTGTTCACGATGAAGCGGCCGGACGTGCCCGTGGCGGCGCTCGTCAGGCTGAGCCGGAACGGCGCGGAGGCGCTGCCGTCCCGGACGATCGCCGCCGAAACTCCCGCTCCCGCGCTGTTGATCTTTTCAACCACCTGTTGCAGCGTGTCCGCGGCGTTGAACGTAACGACCCGCTCGAACGAGCCGTTGATCTTGTTGTTCGCGCCGGTCTCGGTAGCGGTTCCCGCAAGGTTCAGCGCCCTGGCGACCGATCCGGACTCGTCCACGATGCTGATCTTGACCGTTCCGGCGGGCCCCTCGGTGAGGTCTTCCACGATTTCAACGCCGTCGCCGGTGTTGTTGATTCGGGCGGTGACCTTGAGGTTTCGCGAGTTCACGAAGTCGATGAGGTCGCCGACGTTCTTGATGTTGTCTGTGATGGTCAGCCGCTCGGTGTTGCCGGACGGATCGACGATTCGGAAGGTGCCGGTCCCCACGCCCCGTCCGGAGTTCAGCGAGGCCAGCGGCGTGGCGAGGCTGATGTACTGGCGCTGGAGATTGCCCGAGGACACAGTGGTGGCGGCGACGCCGGCGGCCCCGGTGGAGATTCCCAGCGAGGCCGCGGAATCGCTCCCGGTGGTGCCGGTAATGATCAGATTGCCCGACGAGCCGCCGGTGAGGTCGGTGACGATGATGCCGGTGCCCTTGGAATCGAGGGCGACGCTGACCCGCTTGCCGGACCCGCCGTTGCTGGCCTGCTCGATCTGGGTGAAGATATCCTGCAGGGACTGATTGGGATCGACGGTGACGTTAAACGTCGCGCCGTTGCGGAGCGTGAACGAGAGGGCCCCGTCGCCCGTGACTCCCGCACCGCCGTTGAGCCCGCCGGCCAGCGTTGAGTTCAGCCCCGAGAGAATCCGCCGTCCGCTGAGGGTCGAGCCCGCGGTCACGCCGATCAGGCCAAGATCCGTCGCGGTCGTGTCGCCGTTCTCGGCCACGCTGATGGTGCGCAGACCGGTGGAGTCGATGATCTGCATCCTTCCGTTCGTGCCGTCGATGCCCGCGCTGACGTTGGTGACGCCCGCGTCGGTCAACGCCTCGTTGATGCGGTCGAGCACGCCCTGCATCGTGGTGACGGCTCCGGCGGTCTTGGTGAGTACGGCGGTGCCGCCGCCCGGCGGGATGACGTCTTCGTAGACATCGCCGATGTTGACGTTCACCGTGACGGGAGTCACTCCGTCGGTGATCGTGATCCGGAACGAGTGCGCCGCCGTGCCCGATTCGCTGTCGATGTACACGCCCCGCCCGTCGTTGACTTGATTCAGGAGCGTGCCGGTATTCAGCGTATACACCGTCGAGCCGGTGATGGTCCCTGACACCGCCGAACCGGCGATGCCCAGGCTCGCGGCGGTGTTGTACCCCCCCGAGTTGGCGATCGTCATCGTGCCCGCCCCGCCCGCGGTGTCGGTGATCACGAACTTTCCGCCCTGCACGCTCGCGGTGACGCGGGCCGTTCCGTTGGAGTTGATCGCGTCGAGCACCTCGCTCACCGTCGTGGCGCGGGACAGGTCGATGGTCGCGGCGACGCCGGCGGAGTCCGTGATCGAAAGCCGGCCGCGCTCCACCCCGGCGCCGCTGTTGAGGTCGGCGAGCGCCACGTCGCGGTCCAGCCGGGCCGTCGTGGACTCGAGCGTCATCGACGACATTCCGACCGCGGAGGTATCGCTGTTCGCGAAGCCGCGGCTGAGCATCTGCTGCGTCGAAACCAGGCGATCAACGATGAACTGAAAACTGCCGTTGGACGCGCTGGTCGAGGCGGTTGCGGTCAGCACATCCGTATCCGACGATGCCGCCGAGCGTGTCTGAAACGTCTTGGCTTCGCGGAACAGTTTCGCCGCCGACTTCAACGCGTTCATCCGCGAGTTGATGTCGAGGTACGCGGCGGACTGGAGTTGCAACTGGACGATGCGAGCCTGGGCTTGGCCCCTCGGGCGCGCCTCGATCGCGAGTAACTGCTCGATGATCGATCCCGAGTCGATCCCGCTGAAAAGGCCAACGCCGCTGGTGATCCCGCTCATGCGGAAGCCTCCGTACTGGAGTTCATGCCGCCCGCCGGGCCGGACGCCACAGCCGCAGCAACTCGGTTTCGCTCGCCGGATACCCGAACCACGCCTCGCCCGCCCTCGTGCTCGCCTTGCGACGCGGCGACCGGCGCCCCGGAATGTCCAACCCCAGACGCCGAAGTTCAAGCGCATCCGACGCCCACGCGCCTAGGACGTTGGCGAGCATCAGCCGGGCCCATTCCGGCGTAAGGTGTTGGTTCGGTATTTCCGTTTGCATTCGATCCTGAACTCACAGGATCGGCCCATCGACCTGGCACCCTTCAGGATCGCCCGGTCGGTCGCTAACGTTCATCGCTCCGCACCCTTTCGATCCGACCGGCGTAGGGGAAAGGCGGGTAGCCAACCGAAGAAGAGGAATGCTCATGCCTGAAACCCCGATCGCACCGCTGCCGCCGTTGGTCCGATATCTCATCGGGACATTGTCGGTCGTAACGCTGGTGAGTGCGTTGGCGATGGCGATCACGGCCGCGGTTTTCCCCAAGCAGCCGGTGTGGGTGCTCACCGGTTTCGAGGTGGTGGTGTTGGTTGCGGGGGTGATGGGTGTGCTGGGGCTTCGAGGCCGGTTCGACGAAGGGCAAGCCCTGCACCTGGCGTGCATCGCGGGCGTTCTGTTTGTTGGGGGTTTCCTGTCGTACCTGGGCACGCGTCAGGGCATCGTGTTCCAGGAGGGCAAGCCGCCGAGTTCGACGTTTCCATGGATGCTGGGCCGGCTCGGGCTGGCCGGAGTCTACGGCGCGATCGCCGCGTATGCGGTGCTGCGGCGGAGTGCGCAGGCCCGGGCGTTTATGGTTCGCGCGGTTATTGCCGGCGCGGCGCTGGCGGTGCTGGCGGCGCCGTTCGTCTTTTCGCGCGGGATGCCGGGCTGGCTGTCGCCAACGGGAAAGCCCGTGATGTACGCAGCGCTCGCGCTATACGGGCTGGCCGCGCTGGTCGGCGTCTGCGCCTTCGGCCACTGCCTGATCCGCGCGTTCGAGTGCGGACGCGCGAAGAGCGAGTAATCACGCGGAAGCCGGGTGCCACACGGTCTTCATCTCGACGAGCGGTTCGATCCACCACGGGCTGTGGCACTGCGACTCATCGAACCAATCGACACGCTCCCGCACCGTGACGCGCTTGAGGTTCTCCGCCGCTCCAAGCCGGAGCGTCGCGGCCTGGTCCGCCCTGAGATTCGCGGCGTGGACTCCGTCGATGTCGCGGTGCTCGCTGATGAACTTGAGCAGTTCTTCGCGCTCGCCTGTGAGCAGATTCAGCACGCCGGGCGGAAGGTCGCCGGTGGCGCAGACCTCGCCGAGCACCGCCGCGGGAATCGGGTTCGTTCCGCTGCACAGCGCCACGACCGTGTTCCCGGCGCAGAGCGCCGGGGCGGCGAGCGATACCAGCGCAAGCAGCGGGCTTTCGTCGGGGGGCACGACGGCGATGACGCCGCTGGGCTCTGCGATCGTGAAGTTGTAATACGGCCCGGACACGGGGTTGTGGCACCCCAACGCCTGCGAAAACTTGTCCGACCAGCCGGCGTAGTGCACGAGACGATCGATCGCCACGGCGACTTCACGCGCTGCGCCGCGGGCGGTCCCGGCGGCGCCCGTCGCGAGGATCGCCTCCGCAAGTTCACGGCGCTTTCCTTCGAGCATCTCGGCCATGCGGTAGAGAATCTGCCCGCGGAGATACGCGGTGGCCGCGGCCCAGCCTGGCTGCGCCTTTCTCGCGGCCTCGACCGCGTCCCGAAGGTCCTTCCGCGAGGCGCGGCAGGCGTGCGCGACAACCCGTCCCTTCGCGTTCGAAACCAGCCACGATCGCCCGCTCTCGCTGCGCGGGAACTTCCCGTCGATGAACAACTTGTAGGTCTTCAGAACGTCGAGCCTGGAAGCGAGGTCGGCCATGCGGGAACTCTATTCTCGCCGTACGCGCGGCGCGCTCGCCGGCGCGGCCGCCGCTCCGGGCCGCGACGGAGCCGCTAATCCAACGCCAACTCCAGTTCGATCTCGTCTCGGATCGGCACGCCGTTGGAGTCCACCCGGGGGATGGCCGCGTGCGCCGTGCGGTACCAGTCGAACATCCCGCGGCGAACCTGCGAAATCGCGTATCCACGCCGCTGCGCGAACGCGAGTGCATCCAACGCGGAGTTGGCGAGGGTCATCACCACGCGACGGCGGCCCTGGAGTCGGGCGCGATCTTCCACGGCGTCCAGCAGCATGCTCGCGGCCGCGTCGCCCCGCTCGCACGCCGCGAGCGCGAGTACCTCGATGTCGGCCGACGATTCATCGAAGACGGCGATCCCGACGTGGCGATCGTGCACGCTCGCCACGAGCGCCGGAAGGGTGCCCGCGTCGCGCGCCCGGCCGCGGGAATGCAGAACCTCGCCCGAGTAGTTGGCGGCGAGCAGTTTCGAAACGAACGCCGAGTCCCGCGGGCTCGCCGCCCTCACGCCGAGACCCTCGCGCTCGCGCAGAACCTCCAGCACGCGCGTCGCGTTCTCGTTGGGGGGAAAGACCGGGTACCAAACCCGCCGGATTCGCGTGACGGCGCCGTGGTCGCGGGCCGGTGTCGATTCGCAAAGCCATGCCATGCGGTGCAACAGCACGTTTGGCCCGCCGGATTCGATCGGGAAGCGGAACGTCGGGAGGTCGAGCGCGGAAGTGAGGCGCAGTTCGTGATCCGAGAGAAACTCGAAGGGCACGTGCTGCCGCGACCTGAACTCACGCTGGTGCTCGGTGGTGCTCGTGGAAACGCCGTAGACACACACCTGCAGTGCGCGGAACTCCGCGTGCAAGTCGCGAAACCCGCAACTCTGGGGCGTGCAGCCCCGAGCGCCGGGAACTGAGTCCCACTCTTCGCCGTGGAATCCAAGGGACGGCGGTTGGCCGGGGATGCTCGTCCGCGGGAAAAAAAACAGCACGGCCGCGCTTCGTCCGGCGGCGATGTCGCTCAGTCGAACCGGACATTCGCCGGTGGACGGCAACTCCAAGTCCGGTAGCGGACGCCCGCGCAGGTGCATGCAGGCGCCGTCATCGAGGGGCGCCGGCAGTCCGGGTGGAAGGACGCTCGGGTCATGCACGCGGGATTGTTCGCACACCATCGGCCCGAGGTCACTCCTTCTCTTTCCCGGCGTAGACCTTCGTTCGAGTATCGACGCGGATGAGGTCGCCGTTCTTGATGAACAGGGGGACGTGGACCTCGAGCCCGTTCTCAAGGGTCGCTTCCTTCATGACGTTCCCGGTCGAGCCCACGGCGTGCGCGGGGGCCGCGGTGGTCGTCACGTGCAGCGACACGATCTCCGGAGCGTCCAGGCGAACGGCCCGGCCTTCGACCAGCACGACGCGGAACTCCTGGCCTTCGATCAGGAACGGCCTGAACCCGCCGAGTTGCTGCTCGTTCAGTTCATGCTCGTCGTACGTCTCCAGGTCCATGAATACGAACTCGTCTCCGCGGTGGTACTCGTACTTCACAGGCCGGTAGGAGTACTCCACGTGCTGGAGCGGCATGAGGTCGTCGAGCGTGCGCTCGATGTGCCGCCCATCGATCACGTCGCGCATCTGCACGTGCAGCACCGGGCGCTGTTGACCGGTGTGGCGCTCGTTGAAATCGTCGATGAAGTACACCCGGTTCTGGTGCCGGATCACCATGCCGCGCTTGATGGGAACCTGCATGGCCGCCTCCGCTCGCTCGTGGCGAGCCGGGGCTTACAGCCTCACGTACGCTCTCAGCCCCTGCACGCCGCCTTCCCTTCCGAATCCGCTCTCCTTGTACCCGCCGAACGGGCTCGCCGGATCGAACTTGTTATACGTATTGCACCAGATCACGCCGGCCTTCAGTTTGCCCGCCGTGTCGAAGATCTTGCTGCCCTTGTCCGTCCACACGCCGGCCGCCAGCCCGTACGGCGTGTTGTTCGCCCGCAGGATCGCCTCGTCGGGCGTGCGAAAGCTCATCACGCTCAGCACCGGCCCGAAGATTTCCTCGCGCGCGATCGTGTGGCTTGGCTGCACGCCCGTGAAGAAGCAGGGCCGGCACCAGAAGCCCTTCTCCGGCATTCCCATCGTCGGATCGAGAGCCTCGCCATCCGCCGACGCCGAACCGCCGTGTGTGCTGCCGGGCACTCGCAGCCGCGCACCCTCTTCGCGCCCCAGCCGCAGGTACTTCTTCACCGTTTCCAACTGCTGACGGCTGTTCACCGCGCCCACGTCGGTGTTCTTGTCCATCGGGTCGCCCACCCGCAGGCTGGCCATGCGGATCTCGAGTTTGCGCACGACCAAGTCGAGAATGCTTTCCTGCACGAACAATCGCGAGCCCGCGCAGCACACCTCGCCCTGGTTGAAGTAGATCCCCGAAACGATCCCCTCGACCGCCTGGTCCAGGCTCGCGTCTTCGAAGATGATGTGCGGTGACTTCCCGCCCAGTTCCAGGGTCAACTTCTTTCCCGCCGCGGCCGACGCCCGCGCGATCCGCTTGCCCACATCCGTCGATCCCGTGAACGCGATCTTGTCCACTTCGGGGTGAGCGACCAGCGCCGCGCCGGTGCGGCCGTCGCCCGTGACAATGTTCACCACGCCCGGCGGCAGTTCGACCTCTTCCAGGATCTCGGCCAGCCGCAGGGCCGTCAGCGGCGTCGTTTCCGCCGGCTTGAGCACCACCGTGTTTCCGCACGCCAGCGCCGGCGCGATCTTCCACGCGGCCATCAGCAGCGGGAAGTTCCACGGGATGATCTGACCGCAGACTCCCACCGGCTTGGGCGTCTTTCCCGCGAACGCGTACGCCAGTTTGTCCGCCCAGCCCGCGTGGTAGAAGAAATGCGCCGCCACCAGCGGCACATCCACATCGCGGGATTCTTTGATCGGCTTGCCGCTGTCGAGCGTCTCCAGCACCGCGAGTTCGCGCGCACGTTCCTGAATCCGGCGCGCGATGCGGAACAAATACTTCGCTCGCTCGACCGGCTTGAGCGCGCTCCACTTCGGCAGCGCCGTCCGCGCCGCCTTCACCGCGCCGTCCACATCCCGCTCGGTCCCCTGAGCGATCTCGGCCAGCGTGTTCTCATTGGCCGGGTTGATGGTCGGAAAGTACTTCTCGCCGCCGCCTTTGGGCGCCGACCACTTTCCCGCCACGAACAACTCATACCGCGGCCGGATCGAAATCTTCACGGTTTCCGGCGCGGGTGCGTAGTTGCCGGCCCACGCGCCCGCGAACGCGCGCGACTCCGACCCCTGCCGGACCGAGACCGTCGCCGTTCTCACCCCGTTCTCGCCATTGACCGCGGGTTTGCCCATGTGTGCTCCGCGAGAGTTTACGCCGCCGGCGAACCCGGCCGCGTGCGCCCGCATTCCGGGCACTTGGGCAACCCGACCAAGGCATAGCCGCACGCCTCGCACAATCCCCGGAGGCGGCGCCTTCGCCTTCGCCAGGAGTGGGCCGCGGTCCCGGAAAGAAACGCCAAGACCGCGTAGACCATCGCGTTCACGCCGAACCCCGGCCACCACGGGCGGATCGGCAAGCGGGGCGTCACGTCCCATCGCGTCGCCCCCGCCGCGAACGCCGGGGGCTTGAACCCCACGTCCCACCCCATCCACCACGAACGCTCGAGCCAGGGCGTCCCCGGCTTCGGGGCCTCGCTCCAATAGTCGTACCACGCCATAGCCGGCATCGGCCAGCCGCACCGGATGTGGGTGATGGTCCGCTGGGGCCGCCCATCCATCATCATTCCCAGCGAGGAACCCATCCATTCGCGCTCGCTCACCAAGTCGCGCCGAATTCCCACACCCGTCCAGTAATGCCAGGAGCGCGGGTCCCAACCTTCGGGCACGAGTGCGCCGGGCACCATCGTGTTCCGCTCGGAGTACGTGGCCACGAGTTCCCCGTCCGTGAACCGGCCACACACCGCCAGCCCCCACGACGAAAGCAGCGTGATCGCCACCCCGGCTGTCACCGACAGGATTATTCGACGCACGTACACCATTCGCTCAATCCGCGAAACCTGTTACGGAACACTCACCCGCACCATCCCGGCCTTGCCGCCGGCGTTGAGCGCCTTCCAGGCGTCCTTGACATGCCCGTTCTCGCCCATGAACGCCTTGTCGTATTGGCGCACCTCAAACCGAGCGCCCGAGTTGAGCAGTTTCTTCACGTCGTCGGTGTGCATGAAGAACTTCTGGCAGGTGCCCCACGCGTCCTTGGCCAGCATCGCGCGCTGCGGCTCGGTCATCGAGACCTTGATCTCGAAATGGGGAGCCTTTTCCTTGAGCGTGTGCGAGGCGTCAAAGTACATCTCGATCTGCGCCCCGACGCGTTTGAGCGCGCTCAGATCCGACCGATCGATTATTGCGCTGAGCACTTTCCCGCCCATGAGATACCCCCCGCGCCGATCAACCGGACTCACGCTTCCGAGAAGTCGTATCCGGCCTGGTACTTGCCGGACTTGAGCCACGCGATCTGCCGCAGCAGGTCGTTGCAGAGCGCGCTGGCTCCGAACCGGAAGTACTCCGGCGTCAGCCACGGATTGCCGCCGACGTGCTCAAACCCCGGGATGCCGAGGTTCATCGTTTCCTTGACCATGACCAGGTAGTGAAGAGATTGCTTGGCCGCGCGGATGCCGCCCGCGGGCTTCATACCCACTACTCGCCCCGTTTCGAGGTACCAGTCGCGGATCGCCTCGAGCATGACCAGCGTGACGGGCATGGTGGCCGCGGGCTGGACCTTTCCGGTGCTCGTCTTGATGAAGTCCGCGGTACCGATTCCTCCGATCCCCGCCTCGCGATCCACATCCGCCATCGCCCGGATCGCCAGGTCGCTCGCCTTCCGCACGAGATCGAGCGTTTCCAACTCGCCGGTCTCGAGGATGACCTTCAAGTGTGCGAACGCGCCGTCCCCGCGCCGGCAGGCGCGTTTGGTTTCCCGGATTTCCTCGGCCACCTCGTCGTACCGCCCCGCCAGGAAGGCCCCGCGAGAGATGACCATGTCGATTTCGTCCGCCCCGGCCGCGACCGCGCGCCCCGTGTCCTCCAGCCGCACCTCCAGCGGGTATTGCCCGCTGGGAAATCCGGTCGCCACGGACGCGATCCTCACGACGCGGCCAGCGCCGAGTTCCTCGACGCACGCCGGCACCATCGCGGGGTACACGCAGATCGCCGCCACGCCGGGCAATCGTTCGCCGAGGACCTCCTCGTCCCGCTCCCAAGGTCTTACCCCCTTGCGGCACAGCGCCCGCGCCTTTTCCGGCGAGTCCTTGCCCTCCAGCGTCGTCAGGTCGAGCATCGACAGCGCGAGTTTGAGCCCCGCGAACTTCGCCGAGGTCTTGATCGACCTCTTGGTAAACGCCGCGGCCCGCTCGGCGGCCATCACGGCGTCAACGGAAGGGCTGGAAATCATGGGCCAATGATAGGAAAGACCGCCCGCGGCGGATGCCCCGCCCGAAGGAACGAGCCTCATTTCGCGACGTGGTTCGCCGGCAACGGGCGCTGCGATTCCGGTCCGCCAAGCGCCGACCGGGCGCAATCACCGGCAAACTCGCGCAGGGCGGCCGCGCACCGTGACACGGCGGGCTCTTCCGTCCACAGCCCGTAATGCCCGACGGCCTCGAGTTCGAGCAGGCGGCCGCTGGGAGCGGCCGCGGCCAACTCTCGCCCATCCTCGATTGGCGAGATCTCATCGTCCGCACCGTGGATCACGAGCATGGGAGCCCGAAGCCGCTTCGCAAACTCCAATCGGTCAAAGCCGCGCCACGCGGCCCCGATTCCGAGTTCGGTGCCCAGCAGGAACATCGCGGCCGGGAGGTTTATCCGCCAGGGCAGAGCCTTGGC
Organism: Phycisphaerales bacterium; assembly: GCA_905339235.1. Taxonomy (GTDB): domain Bacteria; phylum Planctomycetota; class Phycisphaerae; order Phycisphaerales; family UBA1924; genus RI-211. The sequence goes on along the minus strand of CAJPFG010000003.1, from coordinate 86,204 downwards.
TTCGAGCATATGGCGAGCGGCCGTGTGCGCGAAGCGGTGGGGGGCTTCCGCGATGACTCCCGCGACAGGCGCGGCGGGCGGATCGGCCGCCGCGACCATTGAAACCCCCGCCCCCATCGACCAACCGAAGAGCACGAGCGGACGGTCGCCACCGATTCGTTCGATCAGCGCCTTCAGAGCGCCCGGCTCGCGGGCGCCCAGCGTGCAGGTCCCGGGCGCGTCACCGTGTCCGGGCATGTCCCACAGGATCGCCCGCGACGCGACCGGCAACGCGTGCACAACGCGAGTGAGCGCGCCGATTCGGGAATCGCCCCAGCCGTGCGACAGCACGACGACCGGACCGGATGGGTCATCGCCTGTGATGTCCCATACCGGCAAGTCCAGGTTCTGCCACGTGAGCGTCCACGACGTCCACGGGCGCGGGCCGCGAGGCCCGGGCGGCAGTTCGCCGGGATCGCCCGGGCGATCCCTCACGAGCGCGCTGGCGTATGTCCGGCGCGGCGGGCGGGTGAGCGCCCAGAGGGTGTATCCCGTCATCGCCAGGATCGCGATGACCAGCCCGACCGCGAGCAATCCCAGCAGGCCTAGCAAAGCGAACTTCCCAGACAGTCGTTCACGACGCGCTCCTGAACGATGCTACAGGCCCAGGAGATTCTTGACGTCGTTGAAGGTCACGATGAGGAACACACAGCCGATGAGCGCCAGCCCCGCGAGGGTCAGGGCGTTCTGGACCGCGATGGGGGCCGGTCTCCCGCGCAACTGCTCGTACACCAGGAACAGGAACTGCCCGCCGTCCACGATGGGCAGCGGCAGGAAGTTGATCACGGCGAGATTCACGCTGATCAGCGCGAGGAAGAACAGCAGCCAGATAAACCCTCGCCCGGCTACCAGAGTTCCCAGGTGCGCGATGCCCACCGGGCCCTTGAGGTGCTCGACCTTCACCGTGCGATCGATGATCAGCCGCTTGAACGTGAGGTACGTGGTCATCATCACGCGGTGCGTATCGCTGACGCCGCGCTTGACCGCGTCCAGCGGGTTCTTGGCGCGATCAACAACCTGGAGCGGATCGAAGAAGTAGTCTTCGACCGGGCTGATCCAGCCGAGATTCCTGAGATCGCTCAGGTCGGATGGCGTGAGAGCCCAGCGGAGCATCTCCACCGGCGCGTCGGGGCTTGGGATTCCCGCGACCGGCCGGCGAGCCTGAATTTCGATCGTCACGTCCGCGGCCTCGCCGCCCGACGATGCGAGAGCGGCACGCAGCAGTTCCTCCCGAATTTCCGTGAAGTTCCCCACGGGCCGGCCCGCGATCGAGACAAGTTCGAGACCACCGCCGGCGTACAGGCGCGCCGCGGCCGGCTCGTAATCCTCCCGCCCCGCCTGCACGGGCTTGATCCTCGAAGGCGGAGCCGCGATGAGCGGGCTCTCTCCGCCCGTGTCGCCGATCAGGAACCCGATCGTTCCCTCCGATGATACCTTGACATCCGGCAGCGTAACTTCCTCCCACTCGCCGCCCGCGCCTTTCCGAAGCACGGCCACCGGGATCGAGCGGTCCTTGCTGGCCTTGATCTCGCGGACGCCTTGCGCGATGCTGGGAAACTCGACGCCGCCAAGCCGCGCAAAGATGTCACCGCTCTTGAACCCCTGGTCGGAGGCGTTGGGCTCGGTGTCGGGGGGCGCGGCGTCCTTGACCACCATGACGGGCATCAGCCCCAGCAGGTGCTCCACGGGCGCGACGACCCCGTCGGGACGCGCGACCAGCCCCGTCTCCATCTGCGCCTTGGGCTTGATTGCCACGTCCACGCTCGCGTTGCCTTCGCCCCGGAACGTCAGCGTGATCGGCCGACCCTCGCTGCGCGCCACCGCTTCGTCGAGTGCGTGCAGGCCCGTGATGTCGCGCTTTCCGTCGATCGCGGCCAGCCGCATGCCCGGTTCAACGCCGGGCAGACCGGACTTGTCCAGGAGATCGCGCAGCGCCGCCTTTGCGCCATCGTTCTTGGGGTTTGCAATTGTCGCGGAACGGGCCGGCTCGATGCCGATCTCCAACAGCCCGGACAGCCGCCCGAACTCGGGCTGCACTTCCGCGGAAAGTTCGGCGCCGTCTCGGTCGAGCGTGAGCGACAGGAGTTCATCGCGCCCGGCCATAGCCGTGCCGAAACCCACGTCGTTGAAACTCCGCGCTTCGCGGCCGTCGATGCGAACGACAACGTCGCCCGGGAAGATTCCACCGCTCACCCGGTGACCCGCGCCGTCGAAGACCGTCGCCCGGGCGGCCGGCGAGCCGGGTGCCACCATGCCGATTCTCGGCGGCTCGACCTTCAGCCCCACCATGTACACGATGATGAACAGAATCGCCGCGGTGATCACGTTCGCGACCACCCCTGCGGAAATCACAACCATCCGCTTCCAGGGCACGCACGACTGGTAACTGTCGCGCGCCTGCGACACCGCGGCGGGGTTCAGATCGTCCTGGCCCAGCATCTTAACATACCCGCCAAAGGGAAGGGCGTTCAGCCGGTATTCCGTTGGGCTGATCCCGGCGACATCCGCGGGGTCCCCGGGCATATCGCGGCCGGCGGGTGCGTCCGCGGTTTTCAACCTCGCCAAGTATTCGCGTTCGCTGGAGCCTTTCCGCCAGCCCAGCCCTTTGCGGAATGACACGACGGCGGGGCCGAATCCGATAGCGAACGCGAGCACGCGAATCCCCGACCAGCGGGCCGCGACAAAGTGCCCGAGTTCGTGAATGAACACGATGAGTCCGAAACCAACGACCACCAGCAGAAAATCGAAGGCTGTACTCAGGTTCTGCACAATCCAGTTCATCGGCTGATCCTACGGGGTCCGAGCAGTCCGCGTTCGGCAAAACCAAACGGGCCCGACCGCCTTCGCGATCGGGCCCTTGAGAGTAAAACTGCGGTGACGCGCTACTGCTTGCTGTACTTCACGGGGCAGCCGTAGGGTGCGGTCTTGTTCATGGTCACGTTGGTGCCCGCGAGCAGTTCGTCGAGGGCCTTGGAGATGTAGTTCGTCTTGCCGGGCTTCTCGGAGCCCTTGTCGTCGTCGGGCGCGCCGTTGTAGGCGACCTTGCCGTCCTTGCCGATGACGATGGTCTGCGGCGTGCGAGTGGCGCCGTAGGCCCGGCCGATCACGCCCTCCTCATCGAGGATGATCGGGTAGGGAATGCTCCACTCCTTCTTCATCTTGGTGTTGGCTTCCTTCCCCGAGCCCTGCTGGCCGGGGGCGCTCGAGCACACCGCCACGAACTCGACGCCCTTCTCGTGGTACTTGGCGTATAAGTCGTTAAACGTCTTGGTTTCGCCGTAATGCTTCACGACGAAGGGGCAGCCGAAGTTGAACCACTGCACCACGACGATCTTGTCGCCCTTGGAGAGAGAGGCGAGGCTCACTGTCTTGCCCTCGGTGTCGGTGCCGGTGAAGTCCGGGGCGGTGGCGCCCGGGTTGGCGGGGCCCGCGGCGGTCTTGTCCTTCTTGTGGTCCTTGTCCTTTTCCTTGTCCTTGGTCTGATCCTTGTCCTTCGGAACTTTCTCGGGCTGGGTGGCCTTGGACGGGGACGTCGCGGGCGTGTTCTGCGCGATCGCCGAACCGGCGATCAGAGCCAAGGCCGCGATACCGACCAATCCGAGCAGTGCGTTCGTCCGTTTCATGCAGACTCCTTTCTAAGGGTTCTGATTCGACTTTCCGGCCGGAGTTGGCTCCTCGGCACACGCCGCGATCCAACCCGGGCCCCTCACTTCGCCCTTTCTCCCGCGGGCACCGCCTGCGCCGGGAGCTCGATCGTGTAATGTCTCGCGGCGGTCTCGCCGTGCTGCTCAACGCGGATGATCCCCGATACATTGCCCGCGCCGCCGGTTTCCAATCCGATGGAGAGCCGCGCCGTGCCAGATTCGCCTTCCTCGACCAGACCGGGTATCACCACGCAATCCGCGCCGGGGTAAAACGCCAGCCGGCGTGCACCCGGCGATTCGATGATCAACCGGCCGTCGTGCACTCTTGCCTGAACCTTGCCCGCGGCCTCCGCGATCGGTTTGGCCATCGCCGCGCGGGCTGCCCCGATGAGATTGCTGTCCGCCGTGCCAACACCCTTGTCGCGCACCGGGAGCACGAGCGATGCCGACGAAGACTCAGGAACGCAGACTTTCCCGCACACGACCCAGGAGATCGCGGCCGTGACCTTGGCCTCCGTTCCCGCGGCCGCCGACTTGGGGGCCCGCACAGGGATCAAGATCGTCAGGCGATCCTCGTACACGTGGCTCAGGACATCACCAGGCTCAACGAGACGGTGCGGAGGAGGCCACATCGCGCGTTCCGCTGAAAAGCCCGCGGGCAGCGTGATCGTGAACTCCGGGGCCATTCCTTCGCCGTTCTGACCGTTCCAGTAGAGGTGCCAACCCTTGTCGATCTCGAACGTCAACGCCAGGGTGACAGCCTCCCCGGGCACGAAGCAGTCCATTTCGGAAGCCAGGCGCGGTACGGCGCGGAGGTTCTCCGGTTCAATGGCGCTTCCCATTGAGGCCACCACCCCGAGTCCGGCCAGACATATGAACAACCATCCGGCGCGGCCGGGGGGGCGAAGTCGGCGATTGGGGGCGGTGCCACGCATATCCAAACTGCGGATTCCCGCTGACTGATCGGAGCGGCCCTCCCTGACCGGCGTAACGCTCCGAACGTCGATACGCTACCGCATGATGCTACGCCACCGCTTCTCCGTCGGTTTTGTCGTCGGGTTCGCCGTTCGATTGGCCGCCGTTAGCGGGGTGCCGCTTGGCTGCCTCTATCTGGGCGGGTGCGGGGGGGTGAGCGACAAGAGCATCCAGGAAGTCGGCGGACTTGAACTTCGGCGGCTCGTTGACGATTCCAAGAAAAAGGGAAACGAGACGTCTTTGGTGCTAATCGATCCGCGGCACCCGGACCAGTTCGTGAAGTGCCATATCCCCGGCGCGAAGAACATCCGCCTCGCCGACGTGCCGCCGGACGCGACGGTGAATCGGGAGATTTCCAAGTTCGACACCATCGTGGTGTACGGCGCCGACGCCGCGAGTGCGCCCGCGCGGGCGATGACCAAGCGATTGATCGCCGTTGACTACTCGGGCGTGAGGCTGTTTGTGGGCGGCCTGGAGGAATGGAGAGCGCTGGGGGGCGAAGTGGTCGAGACGCCGCCGAAGCCCTGACGGCAGGTGGCTGATGCCTGAGTTTCGCGGGGTCAACGCGCGACGCAGTGGGGGGCACTTTTCAGCCGAGCGAATCGCCAAAGAAAAACGCCCGGGATTGCTCCCGGGCGCTTCGGCCTTTGAAGTCACGGTGTTCAGGTGATCCGCGCGAGGTTGGTCGAGATGTCGAACGGCACGCCGCTGGTCGCCCAGCCGCCGCCGAGGAACAGGTCGTAGTGCTGCATCGAGGCGATGAAGGGTTTCGTGGACGAGGCATCAACCGCGAACCACTGGCGGCCGGTGCGCTGCTGGATGATCTCGGGCCGCTCGTGGAGTTTGACCTCCGCGAATCCGCCCGGTCCCATGGAAACGTTGAACGAGGAAGTCGTGCCGTCCAGGAAGACCAGCCGGACCGTGACGTTGCTCGAAACGTTGGTCGGGTTGTGGAAGAACATGGTCTCGAAGTAGAGGTTTCCGGCCTGCGGCACGTCGATGTACGCGTCGCCGAAGTAGTACTGGCGGGCGGCGGTGGTGGCCGGCTGGGTCGAGTCCCCGTCGCCGAACTGCTGCTCGCTTCCCAACGCATTGATGGCCACGTTGCTGGTCCACCGCAGGCCCACGGGCTGGTCCGCCACCAGGCCCAGGCTGGACCCGGAGATGGTGAAGATGCTTCGGGCCGGGATATCAAACACCCGCGTGAAGGCCGGCAAACCCTGGGTCCGGATGTAGTTGCCCGCGAGCGTGACGGTCGCGGTCGTCAGGCCCGAGTTGAAGAACACGATTTCAGAAGAAACCTTGCTCCCCTGCATGATGTTGGTGATGACGCCCCTGGTCGAGCCGCCCTGCGGGCTGTCGGGCGTCACCGGCGAACCGATGACCGAGAACGCCGACCCGCCCGTGACCGAGTAGTGGCTGATGGACGCCACCACTCCCTGGAACGCGGCCTGGTTTGCGGGGTTGGCCGCCGCGGCCGTCATCACCACGCCGAAGGTCCCCAGCGGGAACGTCCCCAGCGCGTCGATGGAGAAGCCGCCCCGGCGCAGGGCCTGGAACGACTGCGTGACGGAAACGGTCTGGCCGTTCTGGTTGGCCGTGAGCGTGACGTTGATGTCGAAGTTGTTCGGGTTGTACAGCACGATGAAGTCGCGCACGAGGCCCGGGTTGCGCTCGACGCGGGCGAAGTTCCAACGGGCCGAGAGTGTCTCGGTGAAGGAGTCGCCCACGGCCGAGCCGAAGTCGTAGTGGGCCATTGTGGCGCCCAGGGGCTGGTCGGAATCGATGATGATCGCGTAGGGGACGTTGTTGAGGATGCCGGGGGTCTGGAAGAAGGGCCCGTCGATGATGGTCAGGCCGTCGCGGGAGTGGGGCGCGACTACGCCGCTGCTGAGGACGGTTTCGAGTTGGCCCCACTCATAGCGGATATAGACCGTGTAGTTCGCGGGCGAGTTGCCCGGATTAATGATCGAGAGGAACTCGCGGATGTTGCCGTTCGCGAAGCCTTCCGGGAAGAACAGCCGGTTGGTGAGCGGCTGCGTGTTGATGCGGATCTCGTACGAACCCACGGACGCTCCCAGGCCGTCCACGATTACCCAGTACTGCTTGTTCGCCAGGCCGTCGAAGGTCGCCTGCGCGGTGATGCCCGCGAAACCGTCGGCGTCGAACACGACGACGGAGGAGGAGTTTTCGTTGGCGGCCGAGAGCACCGTGACCGACGCGTCCAGCAGCGAGCCGCTGGGTGTGACAACCTGGATGAAGATCCGTCCGGCCGAGGAGGTGGTGAACGAGAAGAGGTCGCGGTCGCCGGAGGGGTTGATCTGGTCGAAGCGGGATCCGTCACCCGTGCGAGAGTCGAGCGTCACGCTCAATGGGGCGTTGAAATCGATCTCGGAGGGGTCCGGACCGCTGCCGTCGGGGGGAACCGGTCCCTGCACCCGCAGCCGGTACTCTCCCGTCAGCGTGGCGCCGGGCACGCCCGACACCGCGCTCACCAGCACGTAGTACCTCGAACCCTGGAGAGCGCCCGTGATCGTCACCGTCATTTCCTCGAGCACGGCCGACCCGGAAACCTGAGCGATCTGGTTGAACAAGGCGTCGAAGATCGTGATGCGCGGCGAGAAGTTGCCGCCCGCCAGGAATGGTGTCACGGTGACGACCTGGCTCCCGGAAAGCAGCGTGGTGAAGGTGAACAGATCGGTGTCGTTGGTCGGACTCAGCCGCGGGTTGAGCGGGTCGTTCGCGGCGTTCCCGCCGATCTGGGCGAGGCCCGAAGAGAGGTTGAAGATCATCCCTGTGGCCAGGTTGAACTCGCCCGCGTTGGGGTGATCGTCGATGGGCGGAGCGGTCACGCTCACCGTGTAGTTGCCCGTGACCGTGGTGTTGACGTTGGGGACACCCTCGTCCTCGAATCCTTCAACCACGATGAAGTAGGTGTTGTTGCGAACGACCGTGCTCGAGGTCGCGGCGGTGATGAAGATGGTGCTGTCCTGGGCCGTGCCGCTGCCGAGCACCGTGCCGAAACTGTCCGTCAGGAACACGCGGGTGCGGATCAGGCTGCTGCCCGGACGGCTGATGACGATCTGCGCCGGCCCGCCCGCGGGAGCCGTGAACTGGAAGAGGTCGGTGTCGCCGACCTGCTCGATGTTGCCCACGGAGTTGCCCAGACCCGTGGCAGAGTCCACGACGATACGTGTCGCGAAGGAGAACTCGCTGGTGTCCACCGTTGTGGGCGAAGGCACGTCCTCCGGCGTTGCGTCCGGGTGGTCGTCGGTTGCAGGGAACGACATGTTGAGTTCGTACCGGCCTTCATCGGCGTTGAGGTTGGCGCCCCGGACGACGACGTAGTAATAGGGGTACAGGCGGTCGGGCCCGCCCGGCGGGAACTTGCCGCGGTCGGGGGTGATCGGCACCGTCACGCGGGAGTCGTTGGTGGTGGCGCTCGCATTGTCATTGAAACCAACCGTCAGGAGAATCGGATTCGTGGCCGGGTCCTCGCTGACCTCGTAGATCGTCACGGTCGGATCGAGCGTCGCATCCAGCGATCTGACGTTGAACGTGATGCTTGTCCAGAAAGTCTCGAAGGAGAACCGGAAGACATCGATATCTCCCGGCGCGTTGATGCGGCCGGTGGCCTGGCCCTGCCCGAGGAAGTCCCGCAGCGTTATCGTGGAGGCATTCCACAACTTGCCAAAGTCGGCGTAGTCGTCCACTTCGGGCACGCCCGAAATGGCCACGTCGTACGCGCCCTCGGTCCCGCCCGTGCCGGCGATCAGCAGGATGAACTCGTCTCCCTTCTGCACGGAGAACTCGATCCTCGACCCGCCGCCGGAGATGGGAGTGCCCACCGCGACCTGGTTCCCGGTCGCGGGGTCGAACAGAATGGCCGTGGGATTGAGAAGCGATCCAACCGGCCGGGTCGCCTGGATGATGAGCGTTCCCGAGCCTGGCGTGATGAACGAGAACAGGTCCTGATCCGAGGGCTTCAGCGGCGTGTTGTTGATGACGCCGGAGAACGTGGCGAGGCCGTTGTCCGATCCGCTGGTCAAGTCGCCCAACCGGATGGGGGTCGCGAAGTTGTTGCCGGGGCCGGCCCCGTTGAAGTCGATGTGATCATCGAACACCGTTTGGCCGCCCTCGATGTCGTTGTCGAGCAGCGGCATGGCATTGATGAGGAGTTGGTACGCGCCGGTGGTTCGGCGGACATCGATCTCGCGCGAAACGTTGTCCACGCGGTCTTCGAGGAGGATGGGCGACCCGTCCACCCAGCGCTGGCCGCTCTCGACCTGTATGTAGTAGACATTGCCGGCGACCACCGGGACGATCACCCTGGCATCGCGGTCGTAGAAGCGGAAGGGGTCCAACTCGGCGGGAGTCGTGACATCGCGGTCGAGCACGCCGAAGAAGACATCCGCAAACTCGCCGCGGATGGCCGCGTTGTCGTCGTTGTAGGCGATCTGTTCGAAGTCGTTGCGGAAGACTCGGAGCGCCGAGTCCAGCCACGAGGAGACGAAATCCGAGTCGCCGCGGAAGTCCGTGCCGTACTGCTCGCCGTACGAGTCGAGAATGAGAGACGTGCTGATCCGCAGTTCTACGAAACCATCGAACTGCGCGCGGAACGAGTAGAGGTCTGTGTCATTGATCGTCGAGATGTTGCCGATGTCGCCGCGCGTCTGGAACGACAGGTTCGTGGAGGGATTGATGGTCCAGTTCCGCGCGGTGTTCCCGTGCAGGGGCTGGGTGTCCGCGGCCACGTAGTTGGAACCGTCGCCGCTTCCCAAGGGCAGGTTGACCGCGATGGACTGGATGAACCGTCCGTCGTTGGGCTCGTCGAGCCCCGGGCCGTTCACATCGTCGAGGACCTCGTCGCTGTTGAGGTCCGTCGCGATGCCGTCGGCGATCACGGTGAAGTTGTAGCGTCCCGTGCCGCCACGGTTGACCGGGTTGAAATCGTCCGTGCCTCCCAGGCTGCTGATCTCGATGTAGTACGTCTCACCACCCCAGACCTTGATGCCGTCGAAGGTCGTGTCGAGCGGCGGGCCCACCAGCGAGGTGTCGTTCATACCCGCCGGATCGGGGAACGGCGGGGCGATGGTCTCGCTGCCGGCTTCCTGGAAGCCGTACACGATGTTCATGTTGGAATCAAACACACGAACGCGCATGTTTGCGAACGAGCCGCTCGCCGGAGAGACCACGATCGAGAGGCGTGTTGCCGGGCGATCGTGCCGGTCCCACGCGAGCGGGTTGCCGTCATCAAAGGGCGACAGGGCGAAGACCGACGCCAGGGGTGCGAGTGTGGAGTTGGTGTTCCCAACCCCGCCCAGCAGGCTGGTGAAGTAGAAAAAGTCCTGGCCGGACAAGGGGTCATGGAACGCCGCAAACTGCGCGACATGATTTGCGGCGACGGGGTCGGCCAGATCGCCGTTGGTCACTTCCGTGAAATCGCCTCCGATGTACAGCACTTCCTGCGGCACGCCGGAGTTGAGGTCCGTCGCGATGCCGGGTTCCTGTGCATCGGTGAGCGTCGTGATGGCGCGGACCGTGCCGTTGGTCCCCTCCGAGTTATTGAACCACACGAAGCCGTCCGCAGCGCCGGTTTCGGTATTGACCGCAAAGGCGACGAGGTTCTCGATCGCTCCGAAAACGCTGAACGACCCGCCGACAACCAGAACCGGATCGATCGTCGTGTTGTTGATGTCCGGCGGGTCCCACTCGGCGAGTGCCAGCACGACCGGACCATCTCCGTTGGAGTTGGGGTCGGTGATGCCGGCATCTACCTGCTGCCATCCGGCCTGCGGGGCATAGTTCACGGACTGGTTGTCACGGCTCAGCGGAGGTGGAGGCGTGAGGCCGGGCCGGGTGGTGGCCGCGCCGATGAACCCCCAGGCCGCGAGATTGGAGGCCGCGATGTTCGTTCCCTCGCCATCCGCGATCGAAGTGAACTGGCCGCCGATGACAAGGACGCGAGAGGGCGCCTCGATTTCTCCGCCTTCGCCGTCGGGATCCCACCCGATGTAAGAAGTCAGTGCAAAGACCGGCCCGTTCGGCCCGGCGGCCGCGGGACGAGGGATTCCGGCCGGCCCGGCCCAGACGGCGTCGGTGAACTCGCCGTCCCAGTAACCGAGGTTGCTTACGGAGGTCCCGTCCAGGCTCGTAAAGTTGCCTCCCACGTACAGCGAAATCGGGATATCACGGCTGTCGTTCACCTCGGGAAGGATCGGTGGGCCGGGCTGGCCGGCTCTCGCGTCGCCCACATCCGGTGCGTCGTACACCGTCAACGCGAAGACCGGACCGTCCGCGCCCGCTCCGATCGGGCGGAACCCGTTGAGCGCATCCCAGCGTGCGATGTTGGATGCCGCTACACCGTCCGCTTCCGTGAACTCGCCGCCGAGGATCAGATACGCCAGGGGGGTTCCGCCCAGGGTTGGCCGGTTCGTGGGAACGTCAATGCCGGGGTCGTTCAGTTCCGGAACGGTTTCGTCGGGGGTGAACGAGGTCATCGCCCGCACGGGGCCGTTCACATCGCCCAAACTTCCCCAGGACCAAAGCCCGGTGTTGAAGTCCTGGAACCAGACCGCCAGATTCTTCAGCGTCGCGGGACCGAACGGGGTGGGCACGATCAGGTCAAAGTCACCCCCGACGATCAGCCATCGCCGGTTCATGCCCGTGGGCACCGTCTGCGGCAGACCCGGGTCGTAGTCGGTCATCGCGTAGATTTCCGGCCCCGTCGTGCCCGCCGTGTCGGCGTTGTCGTTGAAGCCGTAGGTCACGTTGAACTGCGCATCAAAGTACTGCGCGCCGGTGTACCACCAGTCGTTGGCGTCCCAAGTCGCGAGGTTGCGCGATCCGGTCAGCCACGGTGTGTTATTGCTGCCAAAGTCGAAAATCCCCCCGACGAACAGAGAGGTTCCAGCGTCGTCGTTGTTGCCGCCGTAATCAATGAGCATGTCCCCCGGCGCGGTGAACTGGAAGAGGTCCGTGTCCGCCGAGGTGTGGATCCGGCCCGTTCCCACGGCCGTGGAGCGCAACCCGCGATCCCGGACCTCGTTGTTGTTCTCGTCCAGCGTGACCGCAGGGTCCGACCAGGTCAGGCCGGTGGCCAGCGAGAAGACCCGCCGCATCTGGTCGCGCTGAGCGGGAGTGGGGCTCTGCGTCAGGGGGGGAGTGTTGACGTGGTCGTCCACCAACGCGCCGGTGCTGTTGTTGAACGTGTGCTCCGCCTCGATGTTCAGGATGAACTGGACAGCGCTGTTGATCTCAAACCCGTCAACCACCACGTAGTACTGCTGCCCGCCCACCAGGCGCACCTCGAGTTGCGCCGCGAGCCCCGCGAAGTTGTCGTTGTACGTGATCAACGCGCCGTCCTTGTCGAACAGGCGCACCGCCGGATCGGTCACCGGAGCCAGACCGGTGGGAGTAACGGTGATGATCGCCAGGCCGTCACCCGCGGCCTGGAACGTGTAGTTCTGCGTCTGGAACGTCGGCGTCGAAATCGGCGCCGGCGCGGGCGGAGTGGGGTCGTCAAATCCCGCGAACGCATCGTTCACCGTCGCGCGCCGTACCACCTGGTTCAGCGGGACGTCCTGCGAGGCCGTGTCGGCCACGAGCCAGAAGTTGCCCGTCGCCAGCGTGACGTCGAACGCCGGGTTCGCGGGCTGGCGCGCCCGCACTTCGTCGCTGCGGACACGGATGTAGTACGTCTGCCCCTGCGTGGCCTTGAACGACGTGAACGCATCGTTGACCCGGCCCGCGTCGCTGTCCTGGGACAGCAGAGCCCCGGCGCTGTTGTAGACCTCAAGGCGGGTGTCGAGGCGATTGGGGATCGAACTGCCGGGCAGGAACGGCGCGTTGTAGCGGTTGTGCTGGGCGTTCAGAGTCACCAGGCTGGTCGTCGCCGCGGTATACGTCCACACCTGGTCGTCCTGGCGGAACGCGAGATTCCCGCGGACCGGCCACAACTGGTCCGGCGGCGGCGCGGGGGTCGCTGGATCGATCGCGATACCGCTCCCGTTGGGATCGAGGATAAACGTGTTCGAGATCGCGGCCAACTGAAGGGTGAAGGTGTTCCCGCTCGTCAGGTTCGGGGCCGGTCCCGCGTAGTCGCTGCTCACCACGACGAAGTACGTCCGGCCCGCTTCCGCAAGGAACCCCGACCAGCCGTCGCGCTGCACGCCCGTCGTGAGCGTGCCGTTGTTCGAGCCCTGGGCGATCAGCGTGAACGCGTCGTTGTAGATCGACACTCGGTCGTTGAGCGTGCTGGTCGTCGCCTCGTTGGCCGTGTCGGCCAGCACCCGCACAAAGTCGTTGGCCGGCGCGACGAAGCGGTAATAGTCATTGTCGGTGGACGCCACGGCCGGGTTGATCACCCCCGGAGCAGAGCCCCGTCCCGCCCCGTCGAGTGTGACGAGGATCGCGGTCGCGAAGGACCCTTCCAGCATGGCGCGCGTTTCGAGCGACTCGAACGCGCCGAACCGGCTTGCCGCCGACTCGTCCAGCCCGACCGCTCGCCCGACGCGATCGAACAGCCGACGCGGCCTGCTCCCGCGTGTCGAAACAAACATCGAAGACATCGTGCGAGATTCCCTGTTGTTCATGACGGGCTCCAACCATTTCCGCTTGGTCGCGTCACACGCCGGGTCCTTCCGGCACACGCTCCCAAACTGACTTTCGGGCCTTTGACGCGATCACGGCTGCACGGGGCACCCGACCTCGCGGCGTATCGCGCTGTCGATGTCTCGACCTCGCGCTCAGCGACCGGTTTTCGCCGGCCGCCTTCGCCGCCACGCTCGCGCCAACCGGGCACAGCATACCGGATAACTGGTGCTGTCGTCCAGTCAACTCATCAAACCTTACAAATGCCAACCCATAATTCGGCCGTCCGCAAGCGCGTGCGTGGGGTCACGTCGATTCGGCGACAGGTCCCGCCAAGTTCCTTGACACGGGCAAACACCGGCCCAAATCACGCGGTGGCGGGGGTCAGCGCACGACGGGCCGCGGCCTCCGCGAGAATGTCCGCGGCGTCGTACACCGGCAGAGGCGAGTTTTCCCGCGTGACCAGCAGGGGAGCCTCGCTGCAGGCCAGGATCACGGCTTCACAGCCGCGCCGGGCCATTCCGGCGATGATGTGGAGCACGATCAGTCGGCTTTCGGGCCGGATATCACCGTAGATCAACTCGCCGAAGATGATCTGGTCGAGGGTGTCGTCTTCTCCGCCCTCCGGCCCCAACACCTGCACGCCCTTGAGTCCAAGGTGCGTTTGGTACGTCGAAGAGTTCGTGACGAGTTTGGTGCCGATGATGCCCACGGTTCTCCGCCCCTCCGACGCGACCGTGGTGGCGACCAGATCCGTCATGGGCAACCAGGGGATGGCGCTACCCACCTCCGCCATTTGGACGGCATGCTGCACCGCGTTGTCGGGCGAAACGCAAAAATGCGCGCCGCAGCGCGCGAGCAACTCGGCCGAGCGCCGCAGCAGCCGATCTACCCCGTGCCAGTCGTTGCGCCGGATTGCCTCCAAGTAGAGGTGCAGCGGCTCGTTGTGCATCGAGATGCGGGGCTGGTCGTTGGGGCCCAGAAGGCGCGCGGCTTGGCGCGTGAGCTGCTGGTAGAACACCGCGGCTCCTTCCGGGCTGACTCCCACGATGCCGATGTGGCTCGCCACGCGCAACTCCTGCAACCGGCGGCTGGCACGGGCCGTTCGCGACCCGGAGTCAACCGCTCACTATATAGAGCGCTAATCCAGCGGCACCAGCCGGATGTTTCTGAAGTGGATCTCCGCTCCCTCGCTCTGAAGACAAATCTTCCCGGGAAGTTCGCCGACATCCCAGGCACGGTTCAACTCTTCGCCGTTCACCTTGAGCGCGATCTCGCCGTGGTTGACGATGATTTCGTATTCGTTCCAGGCGCCCAGTGGCCGCTCCGCACCATGCGTCTTCCTGGTGTTCCGCCCGTTCAGCCGCGATGCGTCGGTCTTCATTTCGAACTCACCGATGTTCCAGAAATCTCCCGCGTTCCCGCTGTGCAACTGGGCCTCGACGCTCCTGGGCCAGACCTTGTCCTCGCCCACCATGCGCAGGAGCACGCCGCTGTTGCCCGCGCCCTTCGCCGCGTCGAACCGCCATTCCAGGCGCAGCACGAAGTTGGTGTAGTCCTTTTCCGTTCGAATGTACCCAACCGGGTTGCCCTTGCAGATGAGCACTCCGTCGGCGACGCTCCACACGCTCTCGGGCTTGGTGTTCTGCTTGGCCGCGTCGGGGACGATCGCCTTCCAACCCGTCAAATCCTTCCCGTTGAACAGCGCCACCTCCCCCGGGAGGGGCGCTCCGAGGTCGCGGATTCGCACGTTTCGCAGCGCGATTTCGGTATCGCCGTGATCCTGGATTGCGATGTGCCCGCGCGGCTGGACGCCGAAGCGCTCGTACGCCTTGAACTTGCTCCCCGCGATCTTGTCGGCCCATTCCTTCGTGGGATTGCCCGCATCGTCGAAGACCACGGCCTCGACCGCCTTTTGTCCGTTCAACCAGTGCTGCACCAGCCCGTTGCGCAGGTAAATGCGCCCGTTGTTCCACTGCCCCGAAGGTTTCATCGCCTTGCCTTCGGACGGTGGGTACAGGTCGTAGAGGGCCGCGCACGAGTGCGCATCCGTCGGCTTCGCGCCGTAGGTCGCGTCTTCGAGCAGTTGGTACTCGGGGCCGGTCTGCCAGGTCGCGTCGTGCGTTTCCGTGCACCGCCACATGATGCCGGAGTTGGCCTTTTCGCCCAAGCGGAACTCGAAGGTCATTTCCACGTCGCCGAACTGGTCCATCGTGATCAGATCGCCCCCGCCGCCTCCCTTGCTGATCCGCAGTTCACCATCCGCCGCGGTCCATCCCTTGGAAGGAAACGCCGGCTGTTTGTACCCCCGCCACAGGCTGGTCGCGTCCGCGCCGGAATACAACCGCCATCCCGCGGCCTGCTCCGCCTTCGAAAGCCCGGCGCCGGGTTGAACCGCCAGCACCGCACACGTCATCGCAACCACATGAAGCATGGCTTCGCTCCCGTATCGAGTCGGTCGAACCGGACCACTGTACCCGAAAGCCGCCCCGGGGCGAAAGCGATTCGGGCGCGCCCGCTACACTTGTTGCAACAGGGAATCAGGAGCCACGCCGCATGAAGCCAGTCGATCCGTCCGCGCTGCTCGACAATCTCTCCTGGCGATACGCCGTCAAGAAGTTCGATTCGACGCGCAAGATCCCCGACGACCAGTGGGCCGCGATCGAGCGGGCGATCATCCTGGCGCCGTCGTCCTTCGGCCTGCAACCCTGGAAGTTCATGGTGATCGCGGATCAGGCGCTGCGGACGACCCTTCGCGTGGCCTCGTGGAACCAGTCGCAGATCACGGATGCCTCGCACCTGGTTGTCTTCGCCCGGCGCGCCGAGATGACCGCCCGCGACGTCGATCGCCACATCGATCGCATCATCGCCATCCGGAACACGCCGCGCGAAGTGCTCGCCGAACTCCGCACCATGATGCTGGGCGCGTTCTCAGCCCCCGGATTCGATGTCAACGCCTGGGCGGCGCGCCAAGTCTACCTGGCGCTGGGCTTCTTCCTGTACACCGCGGCCCAGATGGGCGTGGACGCCTGTCCCATGGAGGGAATCGACGCCGCGAGGTACGACGAAATCCTCAACCTCTCCGCGCAGGGGTACCGGACGACGGTGGTGGCCACCGCCGGATTCCGCGCCTCGGACGATTGGCTCGCCCCGCTCGCGAAGGTTCGCTTCCCTGCCGAAGAGGTCATCGAACGGCGTTGAGCGTTCAGCAGGGTTCGCCGTTCACCCGCTGTTCTTCGGTCTCGATGTCGAACCCGTTCTCGCTGCCGTCACCGTTCAGGTCGGCGCTGGCCTGACAGAAGTTCGAGAAGTCGCCGTTCACGGCCTCCTCGGTGGCCTGGATGTCGAACCCGTTCACCGCCCCGTCGCAGTTCACGTCGGGATCGCACGGATTGCCGCAGTTCGGGGGTGTGTAACGCGTCATCGCTCGCACCGCCGCGAGCAGCCCCGACGAGTTGGCCAGGTAGTCGGTTCTTTCGGTGGTCCCCAGGAACAGCCCGTCGCCGTCATTGTCGCGCAGGGCGATGATCCGGAGCGTTGAGTTGTCCGAGAAGAGCACCGTGCCGTCCGGGAGCGAGGTGATGTCGATGCTCACGAACCCCGCCTCGGCCGTGGAGAACGCGACGGCCGCCTCACCCGAATCCATCGCGTCCCCGTCGTCGTTGGTGTCCTGCACGCGGATGATCTGATCAAGCCCGCCGGTGGCGAGGTTGTGCATGTACCCGTATTCCTGATTCGCCGAAATCTCGAGAGCGAACCCCGCGCTCAGTGTGATCCCCGCGGCGTTCCCCGCGCCGAACCACAGGCTGGTCTCACCGGCGTCGTCGGCTCTTCCGTTCGCGTTGAGATCGCGGAACCGGTAGATCCCGTGCAGCCCCGAGGACGAGTTGCGCAGGTAGCAGTCTCCCTCCGGATCGACAATCAGGATTTCCTGCGGCGAATACGCGCCGTTCCCGGGCCCGAAAAACGGATCGGTGACGAATGGCGATACCTCACCGGCGTCCATGGAGTCTCCGTCCGCGTTGAGGTCCGCCAGCCGGTAGATCCCATCGTTCCCGAACGTGTTGCCGGCGTTCGTGACAAACAGCCTTCCCATCGCGTCGAACGCGATGCCCGTCGGGAACGCAAACGACACTCCGGAGCCGTTGTTCGGATCGGCGAGCACGCCCGATTCGCCCTCGTCCTGAGCATCGCCGTCACAGTTGCGGTCGATCATCCACACCAGCAGCCGGCGCGTGCTGTCCTGATCGCCGTAGACAACGTACCCGTCCGCCCTCGCGCCGATCGTGTTCGGGTTGAGTGGCCCGGGCGTGCCCGCGGCATTCGCGCCGTCGAAGTACAGGTGCACCTCCGCGGGCTCGTCGATGACGCCGTTGCTGTTCGCGTCTTCGAGGCGCCAGATCGCGCCGTTGGTTCGATCGGCCACAAGCACCGAGTGCTGCGCGAATGCGATAGCGGGAAACATCGCGGCGGCTGCCGCGGCCATCACTCGGAAACGAATCATGTGGGGGTCCTCTCCAGGTTCTGACGCGGCGTCAGTGTACCGCGTTCTGCCCCAGCGACAACCCTAACCTCGCCCGCGTACATTTTCCGCATGACCGGCGACCCCTTCGCGGTTCTCGGGCTTTCCCCCGGGTTTGATCTCGACCGGCAGGCGATCGAGCGGGCGTATCTGCGCAAAGCGGCCGCGCTGCATCCGGATGCCGCGGGGGAGGCCTCCTCAGAGCAGGCCGCGGACCTCAATCGGGCCCGGGCCGCGCTCGCTGATTCAGAACGGCGAGCCGAGGCGCTGCTCCGAAGGCTGGGCGGGCCCGAGAAAGAACGCGATAAGTCCCTTCCAACCGGATTCCTGATGGAGATCATGGAGGTCCGCGAACAGGTGGAAGCGGCCTTGGCCGAGGCGGACGAACCGGGTCGCGCCCATTGGCGAGCGTGGGCGCTGGACCAGCGCTCCGAGTATGAACGACGAATCTCCGAGTTATTCCGCGCCGGGCCGCCCCCCCTGACCGAAATCCGCAAGACGCTCAACGCCTGGCGTTACGTGGAGCGGTTGCTGGAGCAACTCGACCCCGAGTACGACCCGGCGAAGCGGGACTTTGAATGAACCGCCGGCTCATGTTCTCGGTATCTCGTGCCGATCCTTATTGAGACCTTTGTCGTAGGGGCGATATGGCGACACCCAAGCATGGCCGCGGCTGGTCGTTCCTCATCTTCGTGGTCCTCGTGATCGCCGGGTATTCGTACTTTTCCCGCCGTGCAAGCCTGCCCGAGGCCTTCGCGAAGGCTCAGTCGCTGGACCAGGCCGAGGCCCGTGCGAAGGACACCGGGATGCCCGTGCTGGTGCTCGCCACGGCGGACTGGTGCCCGACGTGCCAGGCGATGAAGCGAGGGGCCTTGAGCGACAAGGCGGTCCAGCGCTGGGTGACCGAGAACACGATCCCCGTGGTGATGGACCTCAGCGACCGCAACAATCCGCCGCCCGAGGCCGAGCGATTGCGTGTGAGATCGATCCCGGCCCTCGTGTTCCTCCGCGACGGCAAGGAGATGGCGAGGCTGGAAGGCTCGGCGTCGAAGTCGAAACTCTCCGCCTGGTTGGCCGAGTTCAGCGGCGCGATCCCCGACTGGCAGTACGCCAACCCCGGCAAGGAACTCCCGGACACTCACACCGGAAACCGCAGGCTCAAGGAGTCGCGAGATGACATCAAGGTCAATCCCGCGCCTCCAGGCCGTTCATGAACAGCCCCGTCGCGAGTTTCGGGTAGAAGAACGTGCTCTTCTGCGGCATCAGTTGATTCGCGCGGCTCACTTCCCGCACCGCCTGCAGCGGCGTGGGCCTCACGATGACCGCCAGTTGAGCAAACCCCGCCCCGCCGCCCGCGCCGGTCTCGCCGCCTCGACCGATCTCCTCCACCTCGCGGATCGTGTGCGGGAACGCCCACTTCACCGGCTGGCCCGCGTTCAGCACCGGCTGACAGATCTGCTCCACGATCACGTACTGCGTGAACGCCACCGTCAGGTCACGCCAGGCACGCGGCTTGTCCGGGAAGCGATCGCCCAGCGGATCCGCGGCCATGGGCGTCGCCAGCCACCCCTGCTTGCCAGCAAAGTCGTAGAGCGCGAATCGCCGCTCTCCCAAGTCTGACCTTGCCGCGAGCGCTCGATCCAGCGCGCCCAAATCCCCGGTGGCCGGTTCCACTTGAATCTGCCCGGCGCTCGCAGCGAGGAAAGCCGCCGGCGAATAGCCCTTCATGCCCCCGAGCACCCGGTGCGTCGGCCAAATTACCAACCCGGGGTCGCTCATGCCGACGAGGACGATCATGCAGCGCCGTGCCGGATGGTCCGCCGCGACGGGTTCCGAGGCCTCCAGCCCCTTGAGGTAGTTGAGCCCGGTCGTGTAGCGGTGATGCCCGTCGGCGATGAACACGTCCTCACCCTCGAGCGCATCCTGGTACGACTTGAGCGTCGAAGAATCGGTAATCGTCCACAACTCGTGCAGCGTGCCGTCATCGGTCTTCGCCACGGTGTCCGGCCCGCGCGAGGACATTACCTTGTGCAGCAACGCCGTGGCACGCCCCGAATCATCCGCGTGCAGCCCGAAGATCGGCGACATCTGTGTTCTCGTGGCCTTCATCAGCGCCATCCGGTCTTCCTTCGGGCCGCTGAAAGTTTCTTCGTGCGGGAGTATCCCCCCGCCTGCGCGCGGACCGAACGCCACCGTTTCGACACAGCACGTCATCCCCGAACGCTGAATCGTCCGCGAACCATCCTCGCTCCAGAATGTCTGGCGATACGCGAACATCACGGGAGCATCGCTCTTTTTCAGCACCCCCGCGGACAGATGCTCGCGCAGGAGCGCCGCCGCCGAGTCGTATGCCCCGGGCGGGCCCAGTTCCTTCGCCGGCGTGTGCGGGAGGTCGATCGCCACGACGTTTCGGGGGTCCTTGGCGAGCAGCCGCTGCTTGCTCATCGCGTCGAGCACGTCATAGGGCGGCGCGACCACGTTGGAGAGTTCACGCCCGAGAGCGTACTGAATCGCGCGGAATGGAAAGACCTTGGGCATGGCGGAAGGATAGATTCGCTTGGGCGCAGGATCGACGCCGCGCGCACCCGGACCGAGCCGGGCGTCCGACCCCGTGACGAGTCCGAACGGCCGGACTTTCCTAGAGTTCCCCATGCCCCGAGCCCTTGTCGTCCGCACCGCCGGAACCAACTGCGACGCCGAGATGTGCCGTGCGTTCTCGCTCGCGGGCGCCGAGGTCGAACTCGTTCACCTCGACCGTCTTATCCGCGAGCCCGCGCGGATTGACCATTTCGAACTGTTCGGCTTCCCCGGCGGTTTTTCCTACGGCGACGACATCGCCTCCGGCCGCATCTTCGCCATGAAGGTCCGCGCCGGACTCTACCCCGCGCTGAGGGAGGCGCTCGAGCGAGGCGCGGCCATGATCGGCGCGTGCAACGGTTTTCAGGTTCTCGTCCAGGTGGGGCTCCTGCCCGGCCCGGCGGCCGGCCGGCCTTGGCCACGCGATGTCCCGCCCGGGCAGACCCTCGCGCTCACCGACAACCACGATGCCCGGTTTCACGACCGATGGGTCGGCGTCACCTACGAGGTTCAGAGTGCCTGCATCTGGACACGCGGCCTGATGGACGGCATCGAACCGCAGATGGAACGCGACGCGAGCCTGCTGCCAGTGGCCCACGGCGAGGGACGCCTGGTCGCCACCGATCCCGGCGTGATCTCCGCGCTGGAGCAGGGCGGCCAGGTCGTGCTGCGCTATCGTGACAACTTCAACGGTTCCACAGGCGCGATCGCCGGGGTGTGCGATGCCTCCGGCCGCGTCTTCGGCCTCATGCCGCACCCCGAGCGCTATCTCGATTGGACCAGGCACCCGTATTGGACCCGCCTGGACGCCAATTTGCGCACGCAGCCCACGCCGGGGCTGCGGGTTTTCAAGAACGCGGTCGAGGCGGTGTCGAAAGTGGCGGTGTGACAGCCGGGCCGCGTCCGGCAACTCCGGGTTTCTCAGCCGGTACCAACCCGCATGGCCACGCCCTCCGCCAACCCATTCTCGCGGTTCAACACCACGCCGGTGGTCATCGTCGAGGACCGCCTGTGCACGCGGTGCTCCTACAACCTCAAGGGCCTCAAGACCACAGACCGGTGTCCGGAGTGCGGTAATCCCATCCGCCCCAGGCAAGTCGGCGGGGGAAACATGACCGAGGCGCCGCTGCCTTACCTGGATCGCCTCGCAACATGGGCCGGCATCGGTGTTGCCGCGGCCGGCGTGGTGTTTGTCATGATGCTCGCCGGGGCCGCCTTCAAACCCGGAAATGCCGCCCTGCTCGCCACCTCGGGCCTGACAGCCTTCGCGGCCTTGTGGTGGGGATACGCCGTGCGGGTCGTCACCGAGCCGCGACGCCTGGGAGTCGCCTCCAACATCAACACCGAAACCGAATGGAAGCGATGGCGCTACCTCACGCGATGGTCGCAGTGGCTGTGGGGCGTGGGGTTCACCCTCGTCTTTGTCGCGGCCACCGCCCTGCACGGGGCGTTAGCGCTCCAGAACGCCGCCGGGCCCTCAACGACCGGGTTCGTCATGCCCGCCATCGTCACCGCCTCCGCCATGGTCGGAACGGCCGCGTTGCTTCTCGCTTTCGCCGGCCTGATCCCCACGGCGGTTTACCTCTCGTTCCTCGCCGACTGGGCCAACGACATCTCGCTCGCGATGCGCCTTCGAATGGCGCCGTTCATGCTGCTCATCTCGCTGCCGGTGGGCGCGTTCTTCATGATCCTGCTCTCGATGGTGCGCTCCACCGCACGCATGATCATCATCGCGCCGGCGATCGCGATCGTCGGTGCGGGGCTCCTTGTCTGCCTCGGCTTCTTCATCGTCCCCCTGATCCAGTTCGCCATCCTCTGCCACTGGGCCCGCAAGAACTCCACGCAGGCGCTCGATCGCGACCGGCGTGCCTCCGCGGCCATCGTTCGCCGCGTCGAAGATGGGAAGGCCAAGGATCAGCCCACGCCGCGCGTCCGCGAGGGGAAACCCTCCCGGCCGCAGGGGCTTCACATGCCGGCGACCGGTGGAGAGGGTTACGACCTCGCCCCCGACGACCACTGAGCCCCACGGCTCTCTCACCTACAATCCGCCCTTATGTCCGCGTCAAAGCCCAAGGTGCTCGTCGCCATGTCCGGCGGCGTCGATTCTTCTGTCGCCGCCACGATGCTGGTGCGCGCCGGGTACGACGCCATCGGCTGCTTCATGCGGCTGGGCTCTCCGGGCGAATCGCTCGACGAGATGACGCCGGGGGCCGACGCGTGCCCCGCACCCCCGGCGCCCGGAAGGTCAATCCGAATCGGCCACCAGGGGTGCTGCTCCATCAACGATGCCGCCGACGCCCGGCTCGTGGCCGCGGAACTCGGGATTCCGTTCTACGTGTGCAACTTCAAGAAGGACTTTGGTCGCATCATCGACTACTTCGTGGACGAATACGCGCAGGGCCGCACACCCAACCCGTGCGTGCGGTGCAACGACTGGCTCAAGTTCGGAAAACTCCGCGACTACGCCGCGCAGGTCGGCGCCGAGTTCGTCGCCAGCGGCCACTACGCGCGCATCGGCGGACGCCGTGAAGACTCCGATGCAAGCGGTCCGCGACTCATGCGCGGGCGCGACGGCGGCAAGGATCAGTCCTACGTGCTCTTCGGCATGCCGCGCGATCAACTGTCGCACACGCTGTTTCCCATCGGCGACCTTCCGAAGTCGGAAGTCCGAGCCCGCGCGAAGGAGTGGGGGCTCCCCGTCTTCGACAAGCCCGACTCCCAGGAGATCTGTTTCGTTCCCGACAACGACTACGCGGGATTGGTGGAGCGGCGGCGGCCGGGCGTCGCGGCCCGCGGCGAGGTGCTCGACCTGTCGGGTCGCCGCCTCGGAGAGCACGCCGGGCAGCACAAGTTCACCATCGGCCAACGCCGCGGCGTTCCCGTGGCGCTGGGCACGCCCGTCTACATCGTCTCGAAGGATCCCGCGAACAACTCCGTCACCGTCGGCGCCAAGTCCGATCTGCTCGTTGCCTCGTGCCGCTGCGAGGAAGCGAACTGGCTGCGCGATGCCCCCGCCGCGGAGGTCAACTGCCTCGCGCAGTATCGCTATAACAGCGACGCGGTCCTCGCGAGCGTGTCGGTTCTGCCGCGATCCGATCGGCCCACCGCGTCGGGGCGTCAGGACCGCTTCGAGGTGCGCTTCGAAACGCCGCAGGAGGCCGTCGCGCCGGGCCAGGCCCTAGTGCTGTACGACGCGAGCGAGCCCGATGTCGTGCTCGGAGGGGGCTGGATCGCCTCCACCGCGCGCGCATGAAAAAAGCGTCCGGCAGACGCGAGAAGCGGAAACCGTCTGCCGGACGCTGAAGTGGCCAAACCCATTCTACTTGATAACCGGCTCTTGTGCAGGCTGTTGTGCGGTGGAATTCTTGTAAACTGACCCGTCCACGAACCCCTGGAGTTTCCGGGCCCGCACCGGGTGCTGCAGTTTCCGGATGGCCTTCGCCTCTACCTGCCGTACCCGCTCGCGGGTCACTTTGAAGATGCGGCCCACTTCTTCCAGCGTGTACGTATAGCCGTCCCCGATGCCGTATCGCAGTTTGATGATTTCTCTTTCACGATACGTCAGGGTCTTCAGAACCTGCTCGATGCGGTTCTTGAGCATCTCCGCGGCCGCGACATCCCCGGGGGGACCCTGGGAGTCGTCCTCGATGAAATCGCCGAAATACGAGTCCTCAGACTCCCCGACCGGCCGATCCAGCGACACCGGGTGGCGGCTGATCTTCATCACCCGCCGGACGTCCATCGAGGACATCCCGGCTTTTTCCGCCAGTTCCTCGATCGTGGGCTCCATCCCCGATTCCTGAAGCAGTTGCTTCTGGATGTTCCGCAGGCGGCTCATCGTCTCGATCATGTGCACGGGGATACGAATCGTGCGGGCATGGTCCGCGATCGCCCGCGTGATCGCCTGCCGGATCCACCACGTGGCGTACGTGCTGAACTTGTACCCGCGCTTGTACTCGTACTTGTCCACCGCCCGCATCAAACCCGTATTGCCCTCCTGGATCACGTCCAGGAAGGAGAGGCCGCGGTTGCGATACTTCTTCGCGATCGACACCACCAGCCGCAGGTTTCCGCCCGAGAGGTCGCGCTTGGCCTGCTCGTACTCCCAGAAGACCGTGTTCAGGTCGCGAACCCGCCTCACGACTTCCTGCGGCGACTCGAGCACCAGCCCGCGAAGCCCCTCCAACTCCTCGCGCATCACCGCGAGGTCCTCCGCGTCCAGCGGCCGGATCGGCCTGCGACGCTTGGACTTTTTAGCGGCGTTGGGGTTCTCCGCGTGCCGCAGGTCGCTCTCAAGTTCCAGCATCTTCTTCGCGATCGAACGCAGTTTGCGCATTAGCGGGATGATCCGCCCCGTGCGCAGGCTCAGTTCCTCCGTCAGCGTCGCCACCCGCCGGCGCCGCGCCCGGATGCGCGCCCGGATGGCCGCGACCAGTTCCGCGTTCTTCTCCGCCTCCGCCGCCCGCAGCGCATCCCAGTCCTCTCGATTCAGGTGCAGCAGCCGTTCCACCGTCGGCAGGTTTACCGGAATCCGGCGCGCGATCTTCGCCTTCGCGTCCGACTCGGCCGTCGAAATCCGCATCGTGCGGTCGAACGGCAACTCGCCGGAATGCACCATCTTGAGCGTCTCCACCGCCTGCGCGACCACGTAGTCGCTCTCCAGGCTGCGCCGCCGGAAGATCATCCGCGTCGTCTCGATCTTCTTCGCCAGCCGGATCTCTTCCTCGCGGGTCAGCAGCGGGATCGATCCCATCTGCGACAGGTACATCCGCACCGGATCGTCGATCCGCTTGCCCGTCGCCTCCTCCGTGACCACCTCGGCCAGTTCCCGCTGCAGCATCACCTCCTCGGGATCCTGCTCGGCCGCGGCCTCGGCGTCCAGCAGCGTCTGCGTCGCCGCGTTGAGTTTCTGACGGAGCGTCGCCGCTTCCGCCGACCGCTCTCCGCCCGACACGCTCATCGCCCGGAACAAGGGCTGGAGGGGGCCCCCGTTCTTGCCCGGACACTCACCCTTCTCCAGGGCCATCCGGTGCACCCGGGCCCGATACTCCAGTTCATCCACCATCTCGAACCCGGCGCGGTCGATCATGACGAGCAGTTCGTCGATCCTCGCGGGGTCCACCATCTCGTCCGGCAGCGTGTTGTTCAACTCCTCATAGCTGAGCCACCCGCGCCGCTTCGCCAGATCGAACAGTTGGGCCATTGCCGGATGCAGTTCACCGTACACGCGCATCTCCTTGCGTCCCGCGTGACCGTTCCCGATCGGAAACGAACCCGCGTTCCGAACATCCCCCGAAGGCGAGTCCTCCGCCCCGGGGCACTTCTCCCGTCACGTCCGCGCACTCCCGTTACGCGGACGCCGCCACTTCTACACCGGACGGGGCAGCACCCGGCGGTCCGCCCCCAAAGTCCGGCGCGATTCCTGCAATAACCGGACCGCGGCCAACGCCGCCTCGTCCGGGTTTACGCCCGTGCTCGCCGACTTCACCTCCACGCTCGCCTGATCCAGCCGCGCCGTCCGAAGACACTGCTCGAAGAATCCCCGCAGCCGCTCGCCGCGGCCTGTCTCAACATCCACTCTCGACATCAGGCCGAACGCCGCGGATCGCACCGACTCGTCCTCCACTCGCTGGGCCAGCGCGTTGGCCGTGGGGGCTTCCCCATCGTCCGCCATCTCACGCACGGCCTCCGCGACGCGTTGAAGCACGGGCCAACGGTACGCACCACCGGCCACGCGATCACGATCGACCTCTCCGAGCACGCCCCAGAGGGTCCCATCGCACAGCACGCACCCCAGGAGCCATTCCCGGGCGTCCAGCATCTCACTCTGTATGAGCGGCAGTTCCGCCTCCGCGGTCACGCCCGAGGCCCCCCCATTGGGGCCCGGAGCCCTGCGCCCCGCGGGAATCGCCCGGAGAATCACGCTCTCATCCACCCCCGCGAGCGAGGCCAGTTTCTTCACGATCAGCCGCTGCCGCAGCGGGGGCACGTCCTTGAGGCCAAGGTCCACCAGCCGCGCGATCTCTTCGTCGATCCCCTTCGACAGCGCCGCCATTCCGGCATCCGCCAAGCGCTCCCGCAGCCGCGCGAACCGGTAGTCCAGCAGGTCCGACGCGCCGGCGAGCGCCCTGCGGAAGGTCTCCGCCCCGCCCCCTCGCTTCAATAGTTCGTCGGGGTCTTTCGCGTCCGTGAAACGGCTCAACGTGCAAATCGCCACGTCCAGCGGCTCGGCGAAGAACACCTCCGCCGCCCGATCGGCGGCGCGCTGCCCGGCCTCGTCGCCGTCGAACAGGAGCACAACCCGGTCGCACATCCGGCGGAGCACGCTGACGTGCTCGCGGGTCAGGGCGGTGCCGAGCGTCGCGACGGCGTTGGTGAACCCGCCCTGGTGGCACGCGATCGCGTCGGTGTAGCCCTCCGTGATCAGCGCCGTGCGCTCGACCTGGATGCTCCGGGCCGCGTGATTCAGCGCGTACAGCGTCGCGCTCTTGTTGAACAGGCGCGTCTCGGGCGAGTTGAGGTACTTGGGCTCGTCCTCGTCATTGATGCGCCGCGCCCCGAACGCCACCACGCGCCCGATCTGGTCCTGGATCGGGAAGATCAGCCGGTTCCGGAACGCGTCGTACGCCGAGCCGTCGCTCTCCCGCTTCTTGAACAACCCCGCCTCGAAGAACGGCTCCGCCGGCAGGTTCTGCTTGCGCTGGGTCAGGGCGAGACCGTCCCAGCGGTCCGCCGCGGCCCCCAGCAGGAACTGCGAGACCATCGCCGGGGTGATCCCACGGCGCTCGATCACCGCGCGAGCCGCCTTCCCATGTTCAGGGTGATTGAGCAGCCCGCGGAAAAACTCGGTTCCCATCGCGCACGCCTTCAGCAGGTCGGCACGCGTCGGGCCCGCGGGCTGATCGCTCGCCGCGGCTCGCATGGGCGTCAGGGCGATGCCCGCCCGCTCCGCGAGATACTCCAGGGCCTCTCGGAACTCCATCTTGTGGAACTTCATCACGAACGACAGCACGTCCCCCGCGGCGCCGCACACGAAGCAGTTGAAAATCTGTTTTCCTGGCACCACGTACATCGAGGGATTGTGGTCGTCGTGGAACGGGCACAGGCAGCGGAACTCGCGCCCGTTCGGCTTGAGCGACACGACCTCGCCGATCACGCGCACAATGTCCGAGGCGTCCTTGACGCGCTCGACATCGCGGTTGTCGCGAACAGGTTTTCCCCGCCACAGATCGGCCACAGTTTCGCGTCCGTGAGATGGTCCCAGCGACGATACTCCGCGCGACGGAACGGACCCGACAGACCACGCCGGGGGCGATTCGCCGCACACACCTTCCACGCTGTTGCTTCCATCAGAACTCGACCCGCGAGGCCCAGCCGCCGGAATGGACGGCACGAAGTGGGATGTTGACGCCTCCCGTCCTGAGAGGTCGCCGCGTAGCCGAGCACGGCACGCTCACGCAGGTGAATGGGTCCGCCGGATTCCTTGGGCGCGAGGCCGTGGCCGGGGACGCAAAGTGCGAGCGGTCCTTGCTTCGAGTCAAAAGTAGCACGTATTCCGGATGAGGCAACCGAACTGGCTAGGTAAACCTTGCCTGCTGTACAGGTTGTGGCGGTTATGGGGGAGTCCGTCTTCCACCCGTTCGCTACCCGTCAGGCACAGCCATACGCTGGCTCGGATATGGAACGCCGCCAAGTCACCTTCCAAGGCTCCGTCCAAGGTGTGGGTTTTCGAGCGACCGCCCGCACCATCGCTCGCGGCCACCCCGTAACCGGGTGGGTGCGAAACCAGCCGGACCGCTCGGTCCTTCTCGAAGTCCAGGGAGAGAAGTCAGCCGTGGACGCGTACCTTGCCGACCTGCGAACCGAAATGGGCCGGCTCGTCCGCGCCGAGCATGCCATCCCCTCCCGGATCGATCCGGACGAGGCCGGATTTGAAATCCGCTACTGAAGAACGGAGCCGCCGACGTTGCTGATCCTCTTCGACATCGACCTCACGCTGATCACCACCGGCGGGTGCGGCGTTCGCGCCATGACCGACGCCGGACGCGAAGTCTTCGGCCCCGCGTTCTCCAGCGAGGGCGTCTCGTACGCCGGTCGTCTCGACCCGCTCATCATCGGTGAGATGTTCGCGCTGAGCAACGTCGCCGACACCCCCGCCAATCGCGCGGCCCTCCGCGACGCCTACCGGCGGATCCTCGAACGCTATCTCGTCGAGTCCCAGGTCAAGCGCGCCCTCCCGGGTGTCATCGAGTTGCTCGCGCGGATCCGCGCCCGGCGCGAACGGGACGAGCACCTGGTCCTGGGACTCCTGACCGGGAACTTCGAGGAAACCGGATCGATGAAACTCCGCGCCTGCGGCATCGAACCCGAGTGGTTCGAGGTCGCCGCCTGGGGCGATCATTCCGATTCGAACCCGCCTCGGCGCGAGCACCTCGTGCCCGTCGCCATGAACCGGTACGCCGGCCTGCGCGGCCGGCCCGTCCGCGCTTCCCGCGTCGTGGTGGTGGGGGATACCCCTCACGATGTCGGATGCGCCAAGGCCCACGGCTGCCGCAGCGTCGCAGTAGCGACCGGGCGAACCCCCGCCGCGGAACTCTCCGCCGCCGGGGCCGATCTGGTGCTTGCCGATCTGTCGGATGCCGGAGGCTTCGAGCGGTGGCTCGACAACGTTGTCGATTAAGGAACGTACACCGGGCATTCACAAGCCCGCGCGCTATCGTTGAAGTCGCAAGCAACCCAGGGAGCGACCCGAGATGTCCGAGTCGTACCGAGCACTCTGCAATGACTTCTACGTGAACCTCAAGCTCAACGTGCGCATGGAACTCCCCCGAACGCGCGAGACCGTGCTCGACCTTTTCGAGCGGGTAAAGCGGCAGTTCCCCCACATGACGGGCTTCCGAAAGTACAAGGACGAACTGGCCCTCGAGTCCACCCAGTCCGAAATGCCCCACCGGTGGATGGCGCTGCGATCCACCTCCGTTCGGTCCGGCGTCGTCAACCCCACCAATGTGGACGAGGGATACTCCCTCCACAAGCACGTCCTCGAACTCGCACCCACCTACCTCTCCATCAGCCCGCTGGATGTGGACTACGTCGAACTCCTGTACGGCTTCGATCTCGCGGCCAACGGCAATCACGACGCCATCGTCCTCGACGCGCTGATCCCCGGCTCGCCGCTGGCCGCGTTGCTCGACATCCCCAATACCTCGCCCATCGATTGCCAACCGCTCATCGGCCTCTCGCTGGGAAAGCGCGGCGACATCGAGTGCTACTTCGAAGTGAAGACCCGCCCCGGCAACGCCAGCCCCCGCGAATCCGAGGCCGGCGACGCCATCAGCGTCTACTGCACGCTCCGCAAGTTCGGCGGCGTCAGCGAAACCAGGGAACTGCCCGCGGTGCTGGCCAAACTCGCCAAGATCGGCGAAGATCTCGTCGAGCATCGCGTGGTGCCCGGCCTGATCGTGCCGATCCGCGAGGCCATCGCCTCGGGAAATGCATGATCGCGACCGTATCCATGACGCTCCTGGCCCAGCAAACGCGAGACCCCACGCGCCTCCTGCTGTGGCTGGGAATCTTCATCGTCGCGGTCGTGATCCTCGGCGTTGCGATCATGATGGTGCGCCGCCGAGTTCTCGGTTCCGACATGAGCCGCGAAACCGAACAGGGGTTTCTGGACGAACTGCGCCAGATGCGTGACTCCGGCAAGATGACGAAAGAGGAGTACGACCTCGCCCGAAAATCTCTCACGGCCCGGCTCGCCGGTAAGGGTCAACCGAAAGTCGCGAAACCCTCGACCCGTCCGCCGCCCCCTCCGCCCGGGCTGCGCGAGGACGATGCTCACGGCTGAATACCGGTCCGGATAACGGACTTCGAACGGCGATCCGGGCTCGCGGCGCGGGTTCTCGCGCCGATGGTGGAGACAGCAACCCCGTCCGCCGATAGACTTGGCGGTGTGTCCCTCGGCGTTCCGGGGGTTTGTACCGAGGGACTGAAGAACACCTCCAGGCAGGAAGGCGAGATGCCCCCAACAACCACGAACGACAGCAACGCGGGCGGGTTCCGCGGGCGGAAAGTCACGACCTGCTCCTTCTGCGGCAAGACCAGCCGCGAAGTGGGCCCCATGGTCGAAGGCCCCAACCAGGTTTACGTCTGCTCCTCGTGCGTGGACCTGTGCCAGAACATCTTCCGCCAGGAGCGCCGGCGGGTCAGTTCCACGACCACGTGGCTCCGCGAAGTCCCCCCGCCGCGGGATATCAAGGAGTTTCTTGACCAGTACGTGATCGGCCAGGACCACGCCAAGCGAGCCCTCTCGGTGGCCGTGCACAACCACTACAAGCGCCTCCTGCACCTGGAGTCTCCCGAGGCCGCGAACGTCGAACTCGACAAGAGCAACATCCTGCTGATCGGTCCGACCGGCTCGGGCAAGACGCTCCTCGCCAAGACCCTGGCGCGGATGCTCAAAGTCCCCTTTGCTATCGGCGACGCCACCACCCTCACCGAGGCCGGCTACGTCGGCGAGGACGTGGAAAACCTGCTGCTCAAACTCCTCCAGAGCGCCGACTTCGATCTCGAGGCCGCGCAGCGCGGCATCATCTACATCGACGAAGTGGACAAGATCGGCAAGACCAGCAACAACGTCAGCATCACGCGCGACGTCAGCGGCGAGGGCGTGCAGCAGAGCCTCCTCAAGATGCTCGAGGGCACGGTCAGCAACGTGCCCCCGCAGGGCGGGCGCAAGCACCCCGAGCAGCAGTACATCCAGGTCGATACCACCAACATCCTGTTCATCTGCGGCGGCACGTTCACCGGTCTCGAGGAGATCATCCGCCGGCGTCTGGGCAAGGCCCGCATCGGCTTCCACGAGAACCGCGCCGACGTGGACGACCTGCGCGAGGCCGGGAAGGTCCTGCTCCAGGTCGTTCCCGACGACCTTGTCGAGTTCGGGATGATCCCCGAGTTCATCGGGCGACTGCCCATACTCGCGCCCCTCACCCCGCTCACCGTCGAGGCGCTGGTCTCGATCCTCACCGAGCCCAAGAACGCCATCCTGCGTCAATACCAGCACCTGTTCGGTCTGGAAAACGCCAAACTCACCTTCACCGACGGCGCGCTCCGGCGAATTGCCGAGAAGGCCCTCGCACGCGACACCGGCGCCCGCGCCCTCCGCAGCGTCATGGAAGAGGTCATGCTGGACCTGATGTACGAACTCCCGGAACACAAATCCGCCGGCGCCGAGTACATCATCGATGAGCGGCATGTCGATCGCAAGCGCGCCCTCGCCGACTTGCGCGTGAAGCGCAAGGAATCGGCGTAGGCCTCTCTGCATCGCGCGGCCAACTACGCCCGATGCCGCCGCGCAATGTGCTTGTATATCTCGTCGGCGGCCAGCACGCCCAGGGCGAGCGCGACGGGGGTTAGCCATGTGGACAGGCCGACCGGCCCCACGCGAAGCACCCCTGCCACCACCGGCGTGTGCATGGCGACGACATGACTCCGAACGCTCCCAGCGTGCCGACCACGCGCTCGGCCTCGATTTCGACCGCCTCCCCATCGCGCACAACCACCCGGGGAACCTCGGGCATGTCCCGGCGGTCACTCGCGCCGCGCGAATCTAGTTCAAGTCCTTGACCACCCACCGCCCATCAACCCGCATCGCAAAGTGCACCCGCACCCCCGTATCCAGCAGGTTGCGGCACGATTTTGGATCGTCCGTCAGCATGTGCAGGGTCGGGCCGGCCTTCTCAATCCCCTTCAGATGGTTGGGGTGAACGGATTCCAGCAGCACAGAATGATGGTCCGCCCACGCGGCCGCGCCCAGCAAGTCCCGAACGGCGCTCTCCGGCGTGGGGTCGGCAAGGGCGATCAGGTGCAGCGACCCATCCGGCGCGCACGCGAGCCGGACCGATGCCACGTACGGACACGCTGTCGCCAGCATGGCGAGGCCAAGTTGCCCGGCAACCGCCGAATCCATCGTCGAGGCGGGCCCCGCCCCGGCCACTCCACCCTTGACGGGCTGCTCCGGGGTTGCGCCGGGCTCCACGGGCGCCTCTTGGGCGGGCTCCGCCGCGCTCCGCGAGTACGCGCCCCGCACCATCCCGAGCAGCGCCGGGAGCGTCAGGCTCGTCTCCGCCCGGTGCATCGCCACGGTCGCGCACGCGCCGATCTTCCCCACGCGAATGCCCGTCTCAATTCCCTTCGACAGGAACACCGCCGCCGCCTTGGACAGTTTCGCCTCGGCCGCGGCTGCCTTTTCGTCCTCGGCGCCCATCACCGCGATCCGAAAAGTCGGCACATCTTCGCCCAGCCCCTCGCACAGGTTCTTGATCGTGCGGTATGACGCCAGCACCGCCGGGTCGTCCGCTCCGGTCAACATCGCCAGCGCCGAAAGGCCCGCCGTGCGGACCAGGTCCGGCTCCCCGGTTTCATCCACGCGCACCAGCCAATGCGCCGTCTCGCCCGCGACCTCCGAAATCACCGTCGAAAGTTCCGCGTTCGACACCCCCGTGCCCGACCCGATCCGTGAGTGCATCCTCCGGTCCGCGCCGCGCGGCATCACCAGGTCGATCCACGCCTGGCCCCCCTGCAGACGCAGGATCGCCACCGCCGACCGGTCCCGCTCCGCGATGAACTTTGCATACTGCGTAACCCACGCCGAGCCCAGGACGGGAAGATGCCCCAGAATGAGCCCTTCGATCGTCGGTTCCAGCGCGGTCCGTTCGGATTCCAGCGGCTTGGCCGCGTGCTCATCGGTCGCGATTCGGAGGCTCACCCGCCCGGCCGGCGCCAACGCCGGATCGGAAAGGAACAGGTCGGTCAGGGCGTCATACTCGCTGGCGGTGGGGCCGTCCATCGGCGGCTCCACTCGCAACGGGCCGCGTCCTTGGGGAGACTGAGTCGCGGATCTGGAAGTCGTCACGGTTCAAAGTCTCCACGGCGCACGGGGTGCGCTCGCCATACTTGCGAGGGACTTACGCGCTGCGTTCGACCGACATCACGGCGTGGGGGGCCCCCACATGGAAGACGCTGTTGGTCTCCCCGAATGGATTCGGCTCGCAGGTGTTGTTGTACGGGTCGGCGGACCACTGCCCGTCGATAATCAGCCGGTAGTGGACCTTCCCGGGCGGGATGCGAACGCACAACTCGAACACGCCCAGCGCCACGTTGCGTTTCAGTTCGTGCGTGGACGTGGACCATCCGTTGAACGAGCCCGCCACCGCCACGCGTTGCCCGCTCGTCAGCGGCTGCACGAACAGCACGCCCTGGTTGGTTTCCTGCACGCCGAACAGCCGCGAAACCGACGGGCTCGCGGGGACGATCCGCGCGGCCGGTTCCTCCATCAACCTCAACGCGGGCGCCGGCAACACAGCCACCGCCGCCGAGGCCGTCAGAGGTGATTGCGCGAAACCCGTCGCCGATGCCAGCGCGGGCGATCCCGTCGCCGCGGGAGTGTTCCGGCCCAGCGCCACCCGCCGCAAAAACTCCTGGGCGCGCCGCGCGACATCCTCCGCCCGCGACATCGTCTTGACCTCGGGCGCCTCGGCCACCGCGATGGTCTGGGTGACTTCCGAGCGCGCCGGCGTCTCCGCCGGTCGCACGCTCTCCGCGGGTCGTTCCGCGAGAAACCTCGGACTGATCGCCGCCACGTGAACCTCCGCCTCGTGCTCGTCGCTGTGGTGCTCCGGCTCCGGCGCCGAAGGCGGCTCCGCCTTCCCGTCCAGCAACTCCCGCACCCACGTCGCCAGCAGCGCATAATCCGCCGCGCCGGACGAGTCCGGCGAATAGTCCGCGATAGTCTGCCCGAACGACGCGGCCTCCTTCAACCTGGCATCGCGGCGCACGATCACCGGCACCACGCGATCCTTGAAGCGGCGGTGCAACTCCGCCAGCAGGTCCGCCGCGACCCCGTTGTTCTCATCATGAATCGTCGCGAGCACCCACGTCGGCAGTTGCACACCCAGCCTTCGCGCCAGCGTCCGGACCGAGTTGACCTGCTTGGTCGCGCCCTGCAGCGAGAAGAAACTCGTTTCGACCGGAATCAGCACGCTGTCCGACGCCGCCAGCGCGTTGTAGGTGAGCAGCCCGATGCTCGGGGCGCAGTCGATGCACGCGATGTCGTAATCATGCCGGAAGTGGTTCAACACCGCCGCCAGGCGCCGATCCTTATCGAGCAGTTCCGCCAGGCCCCCGCGGGCCGCTTCCAGGCCCGCCAGCCTCATGCGGCTGGGCGCCAGGTCCATGTTCCGCGCCACTCGCCACAACAGCCGCGGCGGGTCCAGCGGTCTGTGCCCCACCGCCAGCATCGCGTCGCCGATGTCCAGTTCGATCCGGCCCTCCGGAACCCCCAGCCCCGCGGCGCAGTGAGACTGCGGATCCATGTCCACCAGCAGGACACGTTTTCCGGCACGCGCGAGCATGGCCCCGAGGTTGATGGCCGTCGTGGTCTTCCCACAACCGCCTTTCTGGTTGACGATCGCGATCGTGCGCATCTGGGCCTCCGGCGGCGGACCCTCCTTCGCGACCGCAACACAAGCCGCGCCGGGACGGAGCCCGGCGCTGCGAATATCGGACGGGGCGCAAGATGCGCTTGAAAGTCGCTGTGAATCACGGGTTTAGCGTCAGCCACGCCGCCCGCCCCGCCCGTTCGGGGGTATTCAGCCTCGAACGGCGTCCCACCCCGCTTCGACCGCCCCCTCCGGCGGATCGGCCACGATCCTGACCCGTCCCACTCCGACCGGAAGCACCAACCGCCGCACCCCCCCGCGTGCCTTCTTGTCATGCGACATCCGGGTCAGCAGCGCGCGCGCCTCGGGAAGCCCGACCACCGCGCTGGGAAGCCCCGCCGCCTCCAGCATCTGCCTCACGCGCTCCTCAACCTCCAGATCGCACAGCCCCAGAACCCGGGCGGTCCGGGCCGCCGAAACCAGCCCCAACGCCACCGCCTCGCCGTGCAGCAGGTCGAGCGGCCGGCCATCCGGCAGCCCTAGCCCGCCCAGGGTCTCGACCGCATGGGCAAACGTGTGCCCGAGGTTAAGAAACGCCCGCCCGCCCGCTTCGTCGGCCGCCTCTTCCCGCTCGTCACGCTCCACAACCCGGGCCTTCAGGGCCACGTTTCGCGCGATCAGTTCACCCAGCACTCCCTGATCCAGAGACCTCGCCGGCCCCACGTTCGCCCGCGTCCAGTCGGTCAGCCCGGGATCGGGCCCAGGCACCGAGCCGCAGATCATCGCGTGCTTGATGCACTCCGCCAGCCCGGCGCTCAAGTGCCGCGGCGAGAGGCTCCGCAGCGTGCTCGTGTCGATCACCACCAGCCGCGGCTGATGGAACGCTCCAACC
The DNA here is from genome assembly GCA_905339235.1 of Phycisphaerales bacterium. Lineage (GTDB taxonomy): Bacteria > Planctomycetota > Phycisphaerae > Phycisphaerales > UBA1924 > RI-211. Next base: position 50,522 of record CAJPFG010000003.1, on the reverse strand, counting down.
AGGTTCTTCGCCAGCAACTCCCCGCCCGGCGGGCCCACCGTGAAGTTCACGCCGGTCTTCCCGCCGACGCTCGCGTCCACCATCGCCAGCAGAGTGGTGGGGCACTGGATCACCGGCACCCCGCGCCGATAGATCGCCGCCGCGAAACCCGCGAGATCGCCGATCACCCCGCCCCCCAGCGCGATCACCGGATCGTCACGCTCGAATCGCGCATTCGCCAGTGCCTTGAGAATCGCTTCCGTAACGGCCCACGACTTCTCACCCTCGGCCGCCCGCACGCCCAGCGTCTCGGTCTCGATCCCGTGCTCCGCCAGCGCGCCATGCGCCGCCTTGAGCAGGTCCCTGGGCAAAGACTCGTCAAACACCACCAACGCGCGCCCCGCGGCCCGGCCCAGCGCAATCGGAAGAAGTTCACCCAGCGAATGCAGCACTCCCGCGCCGATCACCACCTCGTACGAGCGATCACGCCCCGCGTCGGGCGGAAAACTGACGCGGATCCGAGAGATTGGAAGCGGGGTCATGAGTCACCCTCGTCAGGGGTCTACGAGGACTTCAACCTGGCCCGGTCGCGGGAGGTCTGGTCCGGGCGCTCCCACGAAACGCGCGGCGCATCGCCCCACAACATCTCCAGGTCATAGTGCGCCCGCGTGTTGGGCTCGAACAGGTGCACCACGACCTCCACAAGGTCCAGCAGCAGCCACACGCCCCCGGAATCCGCATCCGAACGCCACGCCGAAAAGCCCCGCTGCTTGCCCAACAACTCCGCGTGCATCAAGGCCGAGCGCATCTGCCGGTCGGAGGTGCCGGACCCGATGACGATGTAGTTCGTGACCTGGCTCAGGCCCCGCACATCGAGCAGCGCCACGTCCGTGCACTTATCGTCGTGCAGCAGCCGCGCCGTTTCGATGGCGAACTCGCGCGCCGCATCCGGGGCCTCCGCCTTGGGCTTCGCGGACTTGGGCTTGGCAACCTTGGGCTGCGCGGCCTTACGCGGTTTCATCACCTTGGGTTTGGTAGCCGACGCCTTCCGCGTCGCCTTGTTGGGTTCAGGCATTGGATGGGAAGGGTAGGCGATCGGGTATCACCGCCTGCAAGGACGTGCGAAGAATCGGCCGCGACGCCCGCGACGTGGTCCCGTCCGGGCATCGGATCGGAATCCAGGGGGTCGGCGCATCCGGCCGCGCGATCGTGATCGGTTTGGCCCAGCCCGCGTGCACCCGAGCCGCCGTTTCCGGCGTATTGCACTGCCGGGACAGGTGCAGCAGCACGACATGCTCCCGCGGGCCGATCCGCCGGATCGCCTCCGCCGACTCCTGATTGCTCAGGTGCCCGGCCCCTCCCATGATGCGCGCCTTCAAAAACGCCGGGCGGTCGGAGGCCACCTGCATCTCCGGGCAGTAGTTCGATTCAATCGCCAGCACGTCCACATCCGCGAGGTGCTCCACGAGCCCCGAAGTGGCCCGGCCGACATCGGTCGCGAAACCCAGGGCCCCGGCCCCCGCCGGTTCGATCCGGAACACCGCGACGCCAACCTCGTCGTGCGCCATCAGCACCGTCGAGATCCGCACGCCCTCCAGCAGTTCGAACTCATCGGAAAACAACTCCGCGCGCCCGTGCAGCAGCCCCTCCCGCGCCGCCCGCCCGCGATGCCGCGAATGCAGCAGCACCCGCGTCGGTTCCGGCAGCAGCCGCAGCCAACTCTCGTGCCAGTGATCGCTGTCCAGGTGCGTGAGCAGCACCGCCGCGACCGGCGTCTCGTGCTCGCCGATCTGGCGGAGCAGCCGGCGGGTTCGCCTCGGGCTCAACCCCGCGTCGATCAAGATCAGCCGGCGCTCTCCCCGCCGCTCCAGCCGCAGCGCCGAGCAGTTCCCGCCCGAACTGCTCGAAAGCACGCACAGCGAGGCGGACCACGGGTTGGCGATGTCGGGAGTGCTCACGAGATCATCCGTGTCTCAGGCGAGTTCCTCTTCGTTGATTCCCAGCCGCGAGGCCTGCACAATGCCCCGCTTCGACGCCGCGACGAACTCCGCCATCTCCATCACCGGCGGACAGTCCCGTCCCATCTCGCGGAGAACCGCGATCTGCTCCGGTCTCGGTCGCGGCGTCCGGAACGCCTCCTTGAACGCGTCGCGGATCGCTTTGATGTGCTCGCGCGAGAACCCGTTGCGTCGTAGCCCTACCGCGTTGATCCCGTTCATCGTGTTCCGCTCGCTGGCGATCACGAACGGCGGCACGTCCCGCGCGATCGCCGACAGCCCCGATACGAACGCAAAACGCCCGATCCGGCAGAACTGGTGCACCCCCGCGTGCCCCGAAAGCGTGGCCTTGTCCATTACCTCGGTGTGCCCCGCGAGCAGCACGTTGTTGACCAGCACCACGTCATTCCCGATTCTCGCGTCGTGCCCCATGTGGCTTGCCACCATCATGAAGCACCGGTCACCGACCGTCGTCGGATGCCCCTCCCCGGGCGCCTTGCTCGCCGCGTGGATCGTCACGTGCTCCCGGATCAGGCAGTCCGATCCAATCTTCACGCCCGCCGTGGCCATCCCCTGCTTGAACTTGTAGTCCTGCGGCGGAAAGCCGATGCACACGCCCGGGTACAGCGTCGTCCGCGTGCCGATCTCGAGCGGGCCCTCCACGTGCACGTGCCCGATCAGCCGCACCCCGGCGTGAAGCCGCACCTGCCCGCGAAGCACGCAATACGGGCCGACTTCCACGCCCATCGAAAGCTCGCAACTCGGATCGACTATGGCAGTGGGGTGGATGGAGTAGGCCGGCATGTGGCCGGATCGTATTCCCTCGTCGGGGGCCGCTAGCATCGCCCGTGCCGGTTCCGGGTATTCATCTTGGTGTCGAGGACCTGGGCCGCATGGCCTACGCACCCGCATACGACCGGCAGGTCCAACGGGTCGAAGCCGTTCTGGCCGCTCGCGCCCAGAGTGCCGCCCCCCCGGAACCCCCGGCTTCCGCTGGCTTCCTGCTGCTTGTAGAACACGACCCGGTCGTGACCGTGTCCCGACGCCCCCAGGCCCGTCAGCACCTCATCGCGACCCCGGAACTCCTCGCCCGGCACGGGGTCAGCGTCGCGGAAACCGACCGTGGCGGGGACATCACCTACCACGGGCCCGGCCAGTTGGTCGTCTACCCCATCCTCGACCTCAACCTGCTCAACCTCGGCCTGCACGACTACATGCGGCTCCTCGAGGGCGCCATCATCGACGCGTGCGCCGCCTGGGGCCTGCCCACCCAGCGCGATCCCGCGGCCACCGGCGTCTGGGTGCCTCCGCGCGCCACCCACCCCCGGCACGCCGCCAAAGTCTGCGCCATGGGCGTGCGCGTCCGCCGATGGATCAGCATGCACGGCCTGGCCCTCAACGTCGCGACCAACCTCGAGCATTTCGATCTCATCGTGCCCTGCGGGCTGGTTGGCCGACCGGTGACCAGCCTCTCCCGAGAACTGGGCGCGGCGTGCCCATCGATGGACGACGCGAAGCGCGAAGTGGTCGCGCAACTCCGCGCCCGAATCAACGCCGCGTACGCCAGCGCGATCGAAAAGCGGCGCGTGGCCCGCGCCGACGCCCCGGCCGATACCCCGGGCTAATCGCCTACTTCTTGCCCTTCGGCGCCGAGTCGGGCGCCGGGGCCGGCGGCGTCGCGGGCGGCTGCTCGGGAACCGGCGCCGCCTTGGGCGGCTCCTCCAGACCGAACCGCTTCATCAGCCGCTCGGTCAGGTCGTCGGCCGCGATCCCCTTGATCACCGGCCTCGCCAGCATCTCCTGCAGCACCCCCGACACGTTGTTCGACCGGATCGCGATCGGGCCAGACCGCGTCGCCACCACGTGGGTGTAGCCCAAATCCGTCCCCATCGTGTCCGCGGCCTCCGCCACCAGCCGGTACACCTCGCCCGCCTGCGAGGCCTTGAAGATCTCGTCCTGCATCAACGCGCGCTGCGTCTCGTTGTCGAACTGCTTCTTCTTCTCGTTGAACGCCTCCTCGATCTTCGTTCGTTCAGGGCTCGAGTCGGCGAGCGAGCGGTACTGGGTCGAGAGATTCTCCAGTTCAATCTTCATCGGGTCCGTCGCGAGCGCCAGCGTGCGGTTCAGCGTCTCCGCGTGCGTCCGGTGCGCCGAAATGTACTTGTCCGTCTGCAGCAGACGGTCCGTCACCCCGAGAATGTCGGCGGTCGCCAGCCTGATCGGGGCGGCGCCGGCGGACGAGGAGTTCTGCGCCACGGCCGGGGTCGTCTGGTGCGCCGTTACCCCCAGGGTGATCGCCAGCGCGAGGCCGGCGAAGACGGTGAGGCGTTCGGCGTTGCGGACGAAAATCGAAGACATGGGGATCTCCTTGGGATTGAGCGGAGATGGTAGCACGAGCCTCCGGCCCGTGATTCTTTGTTCGGCGTGCAGCAGCCGCACGCATCCGGCTAAACTGCCGTAGCCCCCGGAGACATTGCCATGATCGACCCGCGCCTCGACAAACTCGCCGACGTTCTCGTCAACTACTCCGCCCGAGTGAAGTCGGGCGATGTCGTCGGGATCATGGCCGAAGCCCCGGCACGCCCCCTCGTCGAGGCCCTCGCGCGGGCCGTGATCAAGGCCGGCGGACACCCCTTCCCCCTGCCGCGCAACGCCACCTTCGCCGAGGCGCTGCTCGAGCACGGCACCGACGAGCAGATCGCCTTCACACACCCCCTGCTCATGCACTACGTGAACTCCGTGGACGTGCACCTCACGATGTGGGCCGACGAAAACACCAAGGCCCTCTCGCGATTCGACTCCCGCAAGGTTTCCCTCCTGCAGCAGGCCCGCAAGCCGTTCATGAGCACCTTCATGAAACGCGCGGCCGAGGGAAAACTCCGCTGGTGCGGCACTCAGTTCCCTACCCAGGCCTCCGCCCAGGACGCCGAGATGAGCCTCGCCCAATACGAAGACTTCGTCTTCCGCGCCGGTCTCCTCCACACCGACAACCCCGCCCTCGAATGGCGAAAGGTCCACGACCGCCAGGAGCGCGTCCGCGAGTACCTGCAGGGCCGGAAGGTCTTCCGCTTCCGCGCCCCCGCCTGCGACGGCCACGACGGGACCGACCTCAAGGTCGATTGCTCCAATTCCACCTGGATCAACTGCTCCGGCCACGAGAACTTCCCCGACGGCGAGGTCTTCGCCGGCCCCGGCGCGGTGGACGGCTTCGTCAACTACACCTTCCCCGCCGTGTACCAGGGCCGCGAGGTCGAGGGCGTTCGCCTGGTCTTCCGCGCCGGCCGCGTCGTCGAGGCCTCGGCCCGCAAGGGCGAAGACTTCCTCATCAAGATGCTCGATCAGGACGCGGGGGCCCGAACGCTCGGCGAGATCGCCATCGGCACCAACTACGGCATCACCCAGTTCAGCAAGAACACGCTCTTCGACGAGAAAATCGGCGGCACGTTCCACGCGGCCGTCGGGGCGGGCTACCCCGAGAGCGGCAGCACCAACGAGAGCGGCCTGCACTGGGACATGGTCTGTGACCTCCGCCCGCGCCCGGGCGTCGCCGGCGGCACCATTGAAGCCGACGGTGAAGTCTTCCACAGGGACGGCAAGTTCCTCGTCGCCGGGTGGTAGTCCACGCCCATTCGATCTCAAGGAGAACTCCATGACCACGCGCCGCACGATCCTGTTCGCCTGCCTCGTCTCCGTGGCGGCCGCCGCGTTGCTCGCCGCGTGCGCCGCCCAGCCCGCTCCGCGCGCCGACACCGACACCGCCTCACCCGGCACGGTCCGCTACGACCAGTCGGTCTTTCACGCCTTGCTCGAAGACCACACCAAGATCCGCCGCACCGTGACCGTGCTCCCCAACGGCGCGGAGGCCGTGACCGAATCCGACGACCCCGCCATCGCGGAGATGCTCGTCGATCACGTCACCGCGATGAAGGACCGTCTGCACACCGGCCGCCGGATTCGCCAGTGGGATCCTCTCTATGCCGCGATGTTCGACCACGCCGACAAGATCCAACTGACCATCACGCCCACGGGCAAGGGCGTCCGCGTGCTCGAGGTGTCTTCCGATCCGCACGTGGCCGAGATGATCAAGGCCCACGCCCGCGCTGTCAGCGCCTTCGCGGCCCGAGGGTTTGACGAATCCGCGGAGGCCCACCCGGTCCCGCCGCCGCCATCGCGATGACGCCGGCGGAGGCGGGATTGTTCTTGCCGGTACGGTGGTTTCCATGGCGTCTAAGTGCCTGAATATAAATGGTTAGGTGTTAACACCAGAATCAGGTGTGAAATATCCTCAAATGACGCTGCTTGCCCCCGGCGCGGCGTTATCCTGACGCACTGAGGCGCGACATGCCGCATCGCCGGGTGGCGGGCGCATCGTGAGCGCCGGGAGGAGACACATGAGACACATACTTCGCTTTGGCGGTTGTGGTCTCGCGCTGTGCGTGTTCGCAGGGACCGCATCGGGCGTCATCCACACCCTGTCGGACCGAAACTCGCTCGTCCAAATCGACGACGCGAGCCAGGCCGGCATGTTCGACTGGTTCGTTGATGGGACCGACCACATGTTCCAGCAGTGGTTCTGGTTCCGCGTGGGCATGAGCCCCGAGGTGTCGATCGACACGCTCGCCCTGACCGGGACGTTCATCGGCGACACCAACCCGTTCGACGATCCGGCCTCCGACACGCTGTCGCTGCGATACTCGGCGCCGGGGTTTGACATCCAGCCGACCTGGGTGCTCCGGGGCACCACGCCCGGCTCGGCCCGCTCCGACGTGACCGAGTCCATCACCATCACCAACCACGAGAACTTCGATCTGTCGATCTCGTTCTTCCAGTACAGCGACTTCGATCTCAACGGCACCTCGGGCGGAGATACCGCCGTGATCCCGGGCCTGCTGCACAATACCGCGCTGCAGTCCGAGGCGGGCTTCACGCTCTCCGAGACTGTTGTGGCCCCGGTTCCCAGCCACTACGAGGTCGCCAACTTCCCCAGCATTCTCACCCGCCTGAACGACGGGCTGCCCGACACCCTCACCGATTTCGCCGGTCCCGTGTTCGGCGATTGCACGTGGGCCTTCCAGTGGGATTTCGTGATCCCCGCCGGACAGTCGGTCGTCATCAGCAAAGACAAGGCCATTACGCCCGCCCCCGGCGCCCTCGCGCTCCTGGGAATCGGGATGCTGACGCTCGCGCGCCGGCGCAGGTAGTTCATTCTCTCGTTCCGACCCAGAGGCCCCGGGCAACCGCTCGGGGCCTCTTTTTCGTCACGCTCGCTCGTCCTGCCTCATTCAGAACGAGTTGTCCCCGTCCAGCAGCCCGCCCAGCCCTCCGAGCACCGATCCCTCCTCGCGCCCGCCGCGCGACGCCGAGATGATCCGGTCCGCCATGCGCGAGAGCGGGAGCGTCTGCAGCCACACCGTCCCCGGACCCGTCAGCAGCGCGTAGAAGAGTCCCTCGCCTCCGAAGAGTTTGTTCTTGATCCCCGGCACCATCTGGATGTCGTACCGCACGCCCTTCTCGAACGCGACGATGCAGCCCGTATCCACGCGCAGGTTCTCCCCCGGGCGCAGCGTCCGCTCGATCACCAGCCCGCCCGCGTGCAGGAACGCCAGGCCCTTGCCGTCGGGAGACGACAACTTCTGAAGGATGAACCCCTCGCCGCCGAACAACCCCACGCCGATCTTTCTCGTAAACGCGATGTCAACGTTGATCCCCCGGGCCGCGCACAGGAACGAGTCCTTCTGGCACGTCAACTCCCCGCCGTGGTCGCCCAGTTCCACCGGCACGATCCGCCCCGGGTACGGGGCCGCGAACGCCGCGTCGGCTCGCCCGCGTCCGTTGTTCGTAAAGAACGTGATGAAGAACGAATCACCCGTGAGCACGCGCTTGCCGGCCTCGAACAGCCGCCCCAGCAGCCCCGGCGCATCCTTCTTCATCGAGAGGGCCGTCCCCATCTCGATCCCGTCCTGAAGATACATCATCGCGCCGGCTTCGGCGACCACGGCCTCACCGGGGTCGAGGGTGATGACGACCGCCTGGAGGTCTTCGCCGAGGATTTCGTAGTCGATGATGTCCGCGCTCATGGGAGTCTCCGTGGAACAAGGCGCGACGGCAGGCCGCGCCGCCCATTATTCGGATGTCATCCCCGGAGTTTCAACGCGGTATCGGGGGCGGGAGCGGGGCCGGGGGCTTTGGCTCGCGATACGGCGGGACGCTCCCCGGCAGGCCGGGCGCCGGAAGTTGCGGTTCCTTCGCGGGCGGGGCGCCGGCGCCGGGCGGGGGGATGCGCATCCGCTCCTTCCAGCGCGGCGGCGCGCCGATGATGCTGTTCACGTCTTCTTCAAGGACCAGCGTCTTGCCGGGTCGCGGGACCACGAACAGGCCGAAGGCGGTGGTCGGCACTCCATGATCCGGCCCATCGAACGACGCCGTCTGGAATCCCCAGTGGTCGTAGCGGATGCGGATGTGATCGGCGAACTCCACGGACGAAACCAGGCGCCAGCCGTTGGTGTTCGTGCCCTTCCCGCCGAAGACGCAGAGAACCGAATATCGCTCGAAGTCGATCGTCGGCCAGGTCTCAAAGCCGTTGGCGTTCTTCTCGATGTCGGCGCCCTGGTGCTCCTTCCAGACCGCCTCCCAGCGAGCCTCATCGGCCACCAGTTCGATGCGCCGGGCTTCGATCTTGCTGTAGGAGCCTGCGAACTGCACGATCGCCGGGAACTCGACCGCGGCCATCGGCGGCGCGAGCTGGGGTTGCGACCCCGCTCGCCCGGCCGCGACGGTGAGCACCACACTGGTCGCCGAAACCGCCACCAACGCCGACAACGCCACACCGCGTGCCCGTGTCATGTGGATTCTCCTTGCACCCTCACCTCAGGATACTGGGGTGGCGACTGCGGCTGCGCAACGTGAAGGTAACAGGCCGGTGCAATCCTGCGGTCGTTCCGGCGTTTCGCCGGTCAAGGAGCCCTCCATGCGGAAGATGCCCATCGTTACCTGTCTCTTCCTGCTGGCCGGTGCGGCGCTGGGTCAGGAAAAGCCCGCCGAGCAGCCCGCCTCGCCGCTCGCCGGGCCCAAGGTCTCGGCACCGGAGCAGAAGAAGACTCTGGCCCAGCGAGACATGGAGGGGCGCGTGGTTCGGCTTGAGACACGCCCGGAGGCCGCGGCCCTGGACCTGCTCTCGCTGACGCCCGAAGAGCGGATCGCGGTGGACAAAGTGCTGACCGACCGGGCGGCGCTGGTCTCGAAGACGCTCTTCGACAACATGGAGATCTGTCTGAAGGTACAGAATGCGCGGCAGGCGGGCGACCGCGATGGCATGCCGGCGCTGATGCGGGAGTTCCGCGAGGCCGCGGAGCCGCTCTTCACGCCGTCTCTTCTCGATCAGCTCGCGGGCATGCTGCCCGAGGCGAAGCGTGCGGAACTGAGATCGCTGGTGAAGGAGTACCTGACGGCGCTGGCCGAAGACCAGGAGAACCGGGCGATGAACGAGGGCAAGCCCGACGAGGGTGCGCCCCGCCGCGGCCCCGGCCCCGACGGGAGAGCGGGAGGCTTCGCGGGCGGGCAGCGCCGGGCGGAGATGAATCTGACCATCCGCGAACTGGCGCAGACGCTGGCGGCGACGGTCGCCGAGCGTCGTGAGCGGACGGAGGCCCTCTTCAAGGCCGTGAACGCGACGCCGGAGCAGGAATCGAAGATCACGGCGATCCTTCGGGGGCCGGAGCGTCCCGCCAACGCCCGCCCGGATCCCGCCGAGCGGGGCGAGATGATGCGGAAGATCATGGAGGTGCTGACGCCGGCGCAGCGGAAGCTGGCCGCGGAGCACCTGCGCAATCGCTGACCGAGGGAATCACCGCGCCGCCGCGCCCGCGAAGGAAACCGGGCTGCGGTACCCATCCTTGTCGTACGCCCGCACACCGAAGAACCAGTTGTCCTTGCTCGCGGGGGTCTTCCACTCGGTGACGTCGCCGACGTCGATCGCCTCTTCCCAGTCCGGGGCCGTGGTCGCGCGCCAGACCACCTCGTACCCCGCCGTGTCCGGCTCGGGGCTCTTCTCCCAGCGCAGCGTGGTTCCGGTTTCGAGTTGCGCGGTGATCATCCGCGCCTTCGCGGGCGGGCGCGGCGCGTTCGCGAGATGCACGAGCGTCGCGGCGTTCAGGCGTGCGACATTCGCGATGTACTCGCCGCTCACGAACGTCGGCACATCCCCGTACGGCTCGCCGTCGCGCTCCGTCACGTCCGCGTGCTGGCGGGTGTAGTCCTCGGCGGGCACCGTGAACCGCACCCCCGTGAACCCCGCCTCGTTGAACGCCGAGTGGTCCCCGCCGCGGAGAAAGCGGTCCTGCCGGAAGACGAGCATGGGCCGGAAGGCCATGTTCTCGCGTGTGGCGACGTACGCGACGAACCGGGCGAGTTGGCGACTCGACGAATCGCTCTCCGACCCCAGCCTCCGGATCTCCGCAATCTCCTCCGCGCCGGGATTACGCGGGATGCCCTCCGAGAAGAGACGAACGAACTGCTCCGACGACCGCGGGCCCGACGCCGCCGGGCTGGGCGAGAAGAAGTTCACGCTCGGATCCCCCACGATGTCGTTGCTCAGCACACCCATGACGAGTTCGCCCCGAGCCTTCGCCGCGTCGGCGTGGGCCTTGGCCCCCACCAGCCCCTGCTCCTCCGCGGCCGTGCACAGGAACACCACCGTCGCGTCCAACTTCGCCCCGGCGAGGGCCCGGGCGCACTCCAGCACCACGCTCGTCCCCGACGCGTCGTCGTTCGCGCCCGGCGCATCGCGCGTGGGGTCCATGCGGTCGGCGTTGATCGTGTCGTAATGGCCGACGACGTAGTACCGCCGCTCCGCCGCCTCGGGCATGCCGCCGGGCAGCACCGCCACCACGTTCATGATCTCGCCGCCCTGGGGCATGCGCTGCATGGGCGGGATCTGGTGGACATCGAAGGCGACCTGCAAGCCCCCGCGGTACGATTCCATCTGCGACTTCAGCCAGTTCCGGGCCGCGCCGATCCCCCGCGTCGGGCTCGTCGTGTCCGACAGCGAGTGCCGCGTCCCGAACGCGGCGAGGGCCTCGACGTTGGCCTTGGCGCGGTCGGCGGAGATGGCGCGAGCGACCTCGGCGGGGAGGGTGGGCTGGGCGAGCACGACGGCGGCGAGAAGGTGGAGCATGCTCTGAGTCTATCAGGATGGTTCAACACGGTGGGCCACGGCGAGCCACGGAGGGGGATTCGAGAGGAACTCATCGAGTGAGTCATTGAGAGGACTGCCCGGGGTGCAGCCGCTGAAGCCGCACTCCCTTTTCCGGTTCCCCTCCGTGGCTCGCCGTGGCCCTCCGTGTTGATGCGTCCGCTACCATGCGGCCATGACACCGGGCAACCGACTTCGGGCGTTGATGAACAAAGGATGTGTGGCCGCGCCGGGAGCGTTCAACGCGCTCGCGGGCCGTGCGATCGCGCGGGCGGGGTTTCAGGCCTGCTACATCTCGGGCGCGGCCACGAGCGTGTGCGCGGGCGTGCCGGATGTCGGGCTGCTGACGCTGGAGCACTTCGCGCGGGTCATCCGCGAGGTCGCGGACGCGAGCGGGCTGCCGGTGGTGGCGGATGCGGACACGGGCTTCGGCGAGGCAGAGATGGTGCGGCGGACAATGATCGAGTACGCGCGGGCGGGCGCGGCGGGTCTGCACCTGGAGGACCAGAAGTTTCCCAAGCGCTGCGGGCACCTGGACGGGAAGGAGTTGGTGCCGATCGATCACATGATCGAGAAGATCCAGTGGGCGGTGGGGGGGGTGAAGGCGGCGAGTGGGAATGAGGGCTTCGTCATCTGCGCGCGCACCGACGCCCGCGGCGTGGACGGGCTGGAGGCGGCGATCGACCGGGCGAGCGCGTACGTGCGGGCGGGTGCGGACATGATCTTCCCCGAGGGACTCACGAGCGAGGCGGAGTTCGCGAAGTTCGCGGAGGAGATGGGCCGCGGGCCGAGCGCTGCCGGTTCGTCGTTGCGTGCGGGCGCGTCGGCCCCTCCGTACCTGCTGGCCAACATGACCGAGTTCGGCAAGACGCCGATGATCCCGCTGCCCAAGTTCGAGGCGATGGGATACTCGCTGGTGATCTACCCGGTGACGCTCCTGCGCGTGGCGATGGGCGCGGTGACGCGGGCGCTGGAGATGCTGAAGAAAGACGGCACTGCGGCGGGCCTGCTGGACCAGATGCAGTCGCGGCAGGAGTTGTACGACCTGGTGGGGTACAAGTCGGGGACGCCGTGGGAGTGGCCGGGGTAGGAGTTCACGTCCCGGCTCGGAGTGTGCATCCGCCGTCTGCGGCGCGATTCGTGCGGTTCGGCGGGAGCGGACGTACGTGGCGCGGGTCGAAGCGGGACTCGATGCGTCCGGGTCGAGGGGTCGTGGGGGTCGTGGCGGTTGTTGCCGCGCCGGACACGAGTCGCGCCGAAGACGGCGGACTCGTGGCACGTTCGGTCCGTGTGCGCGTCGCCGAGTCGGGCCACCCCTTCCCAAGTTTACTTTGCGGATTCCACTTGTGGTGCTTGGAACTCGCCGTATACTCTTGCACCGTCGAGTTGCGCTGTTCCTGGGGGTCCGCGTTGGAAACTCTCGCTGCCATTCCTTGGATCGAGGCGATCCCATTTTGGGTACTACTCGCCGCCGGTGTCTTGCTCATAGCCGTTGACGTGTTTCTTACCAACGACAGCCATGTCATGTGGATCGGCTTGGCCGTCATCACGACAGGAATAGCAAACGCGGCCCGACTCCCCGGCGAGCTTCAAGTCCTTGTGTTTGCAGGAACATTAATCGCGTGCATGGTCTACATCAGGCGGCTCGTCGGGAAGATCCCGCGACTGGAATCACAAGCGTCGAGCATTGTGGAGCTGAAAGACGCGACCGGAGTGATCCTTGACGTCAGCGGGAGTGCACCGGGAGAGGGCCGCGCGGTCATCCAAGACCACGGCGAATGGCGAGTCATCGCTGGGCAGAGGGATTACCAATTGACTACGGGCGAGCGGATTCGGGTTGTGGGCAAGGAGGGTCTTGTGCTGCTCGTCGAGCCCGCACCGCGCTCGGTCTCATCCGCAGAGGAATAGTTCAGGACCGAGGCCAAAGCTGGAGTTGTTCACATGGAACCGATTCACATCTTCCTGATCGCCATCGTCTTTCTGGCTCTCATCGTGCTTTGGCTTTCGGTCGTTAGGGTTGGCGAAGGCTCGGTGAAGCTCGTGGAGCGCTTCGGGCGCTACCACCGCACCATCCACCCCGGAATCAACTTCATTGTTCCCGGCCTCGATGCGATCAAGCGGAACGCCACCCTCTACACGATGGTTCGTGGCGGCAAGGAGCGAAAGCCCCTCGTCGCGCCCGATGGTTCCATCAGCACGTCGGAGGAAATGCTCGACCCTCCAGAGTTTCATTCGATCGCAAAGGACAACACGACAGTCAACCCCGATCTTATCTGCTACTTCCGGCTTGTTGAGCCCCAGAAGGCGGTTTACCGCATCGGCAACCTCTGCGAAGCAATGATGCAGCTTTTGGAAACCACGCTGCGGCAGGAAGTCGGAAAGCTCGACTCTGACACCTTGATCGTCTCCCGTGACGTGATCGGAGCGAATGTCCAGCGGCACCTCGAACAGGCCTCGGAAGCATGGGGCGCCAAAATCCTTCGAGTTGAGATTCAAGAGCTGCGATTTACCGGCGACGTTCAGGAGAAGTTGACCAAGGCACGTGAAGCCGAACTCTCACGACGCGCACGCGTGGTAACAGCGCAGCAGGAGCGAGACACCGAGATTCTTCTCGCCGAGGGCAAGAAGAGGGCAGCCGTTCTTGTTGCCGAGGGAGCTTTCGAGGCAGCAAAGCTCCGCGCCGAAGGGGACTTTCTGCTCGCGTCACGGCGCCTTCAAGGAGAGGCCGAGGGAACCCGTGCCTTGGCCGATGCCCTGAAGCACAACCCTGAAGTGATGGTTGCGATCAAGGCCTTGGAGGCACAGAAGAGCGTGGCGGAGTCGCTTGGAAAGTCCAACAACAGCCTGATCATTCCCACCGAACTGGCAGGCCTGCTCGGTGCGATTGGGGCAATCAAGAGCGCCACCACGTTCATGGCGAGCACCGCAAAAGTTGGGAACGGGCAGTTGAATGGCCTCGTCGAGCCCAAGCCGCTCGAATCCGAGTCGCGCGCGGTGCTTGGCGGGTGATTACTACGAGCCGGGGCGGGGTGGCATGCCTCAACTCCCTGACACCTTTCGCTGTGCCACTACTCCGCCCGGCTTTGCGGGCGCGAGTAGTGCTTCGCGCGGTTGGCACCCTGACGAAACTCCGACGGATCGCCCTCCATCCCCCAGCCGCACTTCGCCGCGTCAGTTGGCCCACTTCCGGACCGCACTACTCGCGCCCAAAGCGGCGGAGTAGTGGCACATCATGGAGTCAGAGAGCCCAACGATTCGTGCCACCCGCCCGCGCGGCATATTGGGACTTGCGCGGGTGTCTTGAAACACAACTCCGCGCCGGCCTCGCGCCGGGTTCGCCCTGCCCCGAGTGTGGTGATAGAGGGGGCGCTAATCGCGGCGGGTCAAACACTGACGCCCTGAAGACCTGACGATCTGACGTCCCTCCCGCCTCCGTCTTCCTCCGCTCCCCCTCGTCCCCTCCGCGTTCGCCTTTCCCGGCTCACCCCCGCGCCGGGGCCATCAGTTCTTCGGGCCGTCCCAGCAGCGCGATGATCTCCGCCAGCGCCAGCGCCGCGGTCGCGCCATCCACCACCCTGTGATCGCACGCCAGCGAGAGGGGCAGGAGCAGGCCGACGCGGAATGAGCCCTTGTTCACCACCATCCCCTCACGCCCGCGGCCGACGGCGAGGATGCCCACCTCCGGATAGTTGATCACCGGCGTCGCGAAGCGCCCCGCGTGGCTGCCGACGTTGCTGATCGTGAAGGTGCTGCCCAGCAACTGCTCGCGGGGGATCGTGCGGTTGCGGGCCGATTCGGCGATGCTCGCGATGGCGCGGCCCAGTTCCAGCACTCCCAGGCGATCGCCGTCGCGGATCACCGGGACCATCAGGCCGCTGTCGGTGTCGGTCGCGATGCCCAGGTGCACGCTGCGGTGCTGCTCGATGCTCGCGGCGTAGTTCTCGTCGCCCGCCTTCTCGTCCACCGTCGCGTTGAGGGACCGGAAGCGGCTGTCGGAGAGCACGCGGCAGACGGCGCTGGCGACGAAGGGGAGGAAGGAGACCTTCTCGCCGCTGGCCGCGGCGAGTTTGCGGCGGAGCGAGTCGAGCGCCGAGACATCGGCCTCGTCCATCACCGTGAAGTGCACGGCCTGGTTCATGGACTCGCGCAGGCGGTTGGCGATGGTGCGCCGCACGCCGCGGAAGGGGATGCGGGTGATCTCGTCGCCGGACGGGGCGGGCAGCGTCTGGCGCGGCGACGGGGCCGGAGTTCGCGCCGGCACGACCGGGCTGGGGCTCGGGCGTCCGCGGAGCGCGGGGGCGGGCGCGGCCTCCTCGACCACGGCGCTGTGCGGCTCTTCGGCATCGACGGGCGCGACATCGACATGCCCGCGGCGCGGCGCCTTGCCGGCCGGAAGGGGCGCGATCGAGGGTTCGCCCATCCCGCACGAGGGACCCTTCCCGGCGCACGCCCGGACATCCTTTTCGAGCACGCGGCCGCCGATGCCGCTGCCCTTCACGCTGTCGATGTCCACGCCCAGGTCTCGGGCCAGCCGACGAACGGCGGGTGTGGCGAGGGCCTTGCCGGTTCCCGCGTTCATCATGCCGACGACGGTGCCCTCATCCTCGGTGCGGGCCGGGGGCTCCTCGATGGAATCGACGCGGGGTGCGGCTTTCGGTTCGGCGTGCGAGCCATTGGCCGAGGCGACCGCCCTTGCGGGTTCGGGCTTGGCCGCGCCGCCTGCCGATGCGCCGCCGTACACAACCAGCGGCGTGCCGACCTTGATGATGTCCCCGGGGTTGCCGTGGAGTTCGGCGATGGTGCCGGTGCGCGGGCTGGTGACCTCGACGACGGCCTTGTCCGTCTCCATCTCGGCGAGGACTTCGAGTTCGTTGACATGCTGGCCGACCTCCACCCGCCACTTGAGCAGTTCCGCCTCGGCAAGGCCTTCGCCAAGGTCGGGGAGCAGGAAGACGTTGGGGTCTTTGGATGTCGCGTGGGCCATGGTGGAGTCTCGAAGGGCAATGGAAACGCGGCCAACCGGCCGGAATCGGGCGATGCGCGGAAGTCTAGTGCGCGTGGGGCGGGGTTTCGCGCCCCGGGCTATTAGGCGAGGCCCGGAATGCCCGTAGACTCGCCCATGACCACCTTGGAGTTTCGTGAGATCGCCCGGATGGAGGAGGCCCGGCAGGCCCGCGGGCTCGCGGCGGTGGCTGACGAGGCCCGGCCCCTGGCCGGCGGAACGATGGGGCGCGGCGTGCCGGGAACCTGGTTCAACGGCGCGGTCGGGCTGGGACTGAACGGAGCGGTCTCGAGAGCGGAGATCGACGAACTGGTCGAGTTCTACACGAGCAAGGGGATCGAGCCGCGGGTTGAGGTCTGCCCGTTCGCGGACGAGTCGCTCATCCGGGGCCTGGCGGACCTGGGCTTCGTCGTCCGCCTGTTCGAGATGACGTTCTATCGCGCCCTGGATCGTCAGGAGACCGTCCGACCCCCGCAGCACACGCCGCACGGGATCGAAATCGCAGCCCTCGACGCGGGCGATGACGGGGCGGTCCGCGAGTATGCCACGGTGTGCGTCACCGGATTCGCGCCGCCGGGAGAGACAATCCGCCCGGAGTTTATCGACGCCGTCGCGAAGACCGCCAGGCATCCGCGCGTGACCGGCGTCGTCGCGCGATACGAAGGCCGCATCGTCGCCGCGGGCGGCATGGAAGCCTCCGGCGAGTCCGCTGGACTGTTCGGGCTGAGCGTCCTCCCCGAGTTCCGTCGCCGGGGAATCCAGCAGGCGATGATCGCCTGGCGGCTCAACGAGGCTTCCCGGCGCGGTAGCCGCATCGCCTGCATCGCCGGGAAGCCCGGGGAGGGCACGGAACGCAACGTCCGGCGGATGGGCTTCATGCTGGCGTACACGAAAGTGCACATGGTGAAGCCGGGGGAGGGGCTGGTGCCGGTGGTCGGGTGAGCAAAGGGCCAAATCGCAAATTGCCAAAGGGCCAACTCAGAAGGGAATCGAGCATGGGCAGGTTGAAAGCGGAGTTCATTGATCGCGTCGAGAACTTCAGCCATCGGGTGATGGACGTAGCCGAGACTCTCGAATCTCAGCATCGGTCATGGCGCATCATCGACCAGATGATCGGTGCCGGCTCATCCGTTGGCGCAAACGTCTGCGAGTCGGATGAGGCGCTAAGCCGCAAGGACTTCGCCAAAGGGCTGGGAATCGCTCTCAAGGAACTCGGTGAAGCACGCTATTGGCTCAGGTTTGTGGTGCGCCGCCGATGGCTTCCGTCCCGCAGGCTCGACCTGCTCCAGAAGGAAGCGATCGAAATCAAGCGGATACTGGGCGCCATGGTGACAAGAACGAACCGAAACTCGAAGGCTGTCCGCTGACGCCGTCCTATTTGGCCCTGTGGCAATTTGCCATGTGGCCCTTTGCTAATACGCCAAACACTGCATCACCGCCTCCTCGACGCGCTTGGAGTCCGGCAGATACTGGCTCTCGAGTTTGTAGTACGGCACCATCGTGTCAAAGCCCGCCACGCGCTGGACCGGCGCCTTCAAGTTCAGGAAGCAGTGCTCCTGGATGATCGTCGCGATTTCCGCGCCGAAGCCCGCGGTCTTCGGCGCTTCGTGCACGATCACGCACCGCCCCGTCTTCTCGACGCTCTGCACGATCGCGTCGATGTCCAGCGGCGAGATCGTCCGCAGGTCGATCAGTTCGACCGAGACATCTTCGGGGAAGTGGTCCATCGCCTCGTTGCACGTGTGGACGCAGGCGCCCCACGAGATGACGGTGAGGTCGGTGCCTTCGGCGATGACCTTGGCCTGGCCCAGCGGAATCTCGTACAACTCCTCGGGGATCGCCTCGCGGTGGGACCGGTACACCCGCTTGGGCTCGAAGAATACGACGGGGTCGGGGTCGCGGATCGACGCGATCAGCAGGCCCTTGGCGTCATAGGGCGTGCTCGGGATCACGACCTTCAGCCCCGGCGTGTGCGCGTAGATCGCTTCCGGCGAATCCGAGTGCAGTTCGGGCGCGTGAATCCCCCCGCCCCACGGCACCCGCACCGTCATCGGCACGGTCACCGCCCCGCGCGACCGGCCGCGGTACCGCGCGGCGTGATTCACCAACTGGTCATACGCCGGCCCTAGGAACCCTTCGAACTGAATCTCCGGCACCGGCCGCATGCCGGCCATCGCCAGCCCGATGGCCGTGCCCATGATCCCCGACTCGGCCAGCGGGGTGTCGATGACGCGATCGGGCCCGAAGACCTTCTGCAGGCCCTCGGTGACGCGGAAGACCCCGCCGTTGAGGCCGACATCCTCGCCGAGACAGATCACGCGCTCGTCGCGTTCCATTTCCTGGTAAAGGGCCTCGTTGATGGCGTCCACGAGTGTGAGGCCTTGCTTGGTCATTGCTTCGGTTCTAGGCATGAGATCTCCGACAGTTGCGACGCACTTACTGCTCTTCTCAACTCGCTTTTCGTCGACTCGTTCGAGGCGACCCGCCAATGACCGTGGCCCCAAGACGGGTAAGCAACGGGCGCAATCGCTGGTATTCCTCACGAGACAGCGCGATCGAGCGAATCATCTTTGGCGCACGCCGTCCCTTTGCTCCCGCAGCCCGGATGCGAGAATTGAGATCCCCGGCATCAAGCAAGGCGCTCACTCGCGCATCAAAGGTCACAAACACGGCATCCGCCGGTATGGTTCGAGCGAACTTTCCACGAACTGCTTTGCTGAAATCGTAGCTGGCTTTCATTTGATTCCTCGGCGCTTCAAGTATTCCAGCACTTCCCTTGCATCCGCCCTGCGGGCGGAAATGAGCCTCGTGACTGTATTCCCCTCCAACTCGCGCTCGACATAGACAACCGTAATGAGTCGCCCATCCAACGACATGCCCAAGCGAAGAAACCGCTCCTCCGACTCAGAGTGCGCGACGTCAAACGCATCAAGGCCACACGGATCGGAAAAAACGGTCTGGGCTTCCAAGAACGTGACGGAGTGCTTATGGGCATTCCCCTTTGCCTTCTCCGGGTCGAACTCGAAGAGTCTGGCCACGAATCACCTCAAGCGTGCTCGCGCTGGGCGCTCAATCCGGCCTGCTCCGGCCGTTGTCCCAGCGAATGCGTCCTCATCGTCGCTTTCTGGACCTCCAGTTCCCTCGACATCGTTGCGTACGTGTAATCGAAAATGTCCTCTGCCCCGGGCGCCGGCACGCCCTCCGCCGCCTTCACCACGTCCGTCGCCGTCTGTTTCGCCAACTCATCCAACGCCGCCTGCTTCGCATCGTCCCACAGCCCCTTCCCCACCAGGTACTTTTTCAGCCGGATCAGCGGGTCCTTCGCCATCCACGCGTCCACCTCTTCCGCGTCCCGATACCGGCGCGCATCATCGGCGGTGGTGTGGTCCGCCAGCCGGTACGTCACCGCCTCGATGAACGCGGGGCCCCCTCCCGCCCGCGCCCGCTCGATCGCGTCTCTGCTCGCCTTGTACACCGCGAACAGGTCGTTCCCGTCCACCTGCACCGTTGGCATGTCGTAGGCCAGCGCCTTCTGCGCCACCGTTGCGCTGTTCATCTGCTGCTCACGCGGCACCGAAATCGCCCACTGGTTGTTCTGGCAGATGAACACGCACGGCACCTGGAACGTGCTTGCGAAGTTCATCGCCTCGTGGAAGTCCCCCTCGCTCGTCGCCCCGTCCCCGAAATACGTGAGGCACACCCGCGGTTCCTTCCGCATCTTGAACGCCCACGCCATCCCCGTCGCATGCAGCATGTGCGTCCCGATCGGCACGCACAGCGGCAGCACGTTCACGCCCTCGGGAATCTGGCTCCCGCGCTCGTCGCCCATCCAGTACATGAAGACGTAGTGCATCGGTAGCCCGTGCATCCATAAGGCCGCGTTCTCCCGGTAGCACGGCACCAGCCAGTCCACCCCGCGCTTGGCGGCGAAACCCGACCCGATGGCCGCGGCCTCCTGACCCTTGTTCTGCGGGTACGTCCCCATGCGTTTGGCGCGCTGGAGTTTGAACGCCGTCTCATCAACGGCGCGGCACTTGACCATGTACTGGTACAACTCCCGCACGTCCTCGTCCGCGAGCGTGTCCTTGGCGAGTTTCTCGTCCAGGACCCCGTTTTCGTCGAGGATCTGCAGGTATTCGACCTTGCCTTCGTACGCGGTTCGGGTGGGCATGGCCAAGGGTAGGCGAAAGCCCCAATCCGCCAACTCGCAAACACCCGAATTACCAGACCCGCCCGCCCCTCCCGCCGGGTTCCCATCGCTCCGACCCGGCCCCATCCCCGGGTATTTCGCCCCATCAACGGTGACATCCGCCGAGAATTGCGTAAGGTATGGCAGACGGAGACGGCGGTAATGTGGCATTGGATCGTCGAGTACTGGCGCTCCCGGTTGGCCGGCTATCAGGCCGCGCTCGACGATGACCCCGTCGCCGCCAATGCCTGGCTCCTGCGCATTCGCCTGCGAATCCTCGAGTTCCTCGTCCATCGATACAGTGATCCCGATTCCGCTCCCCGCCCGGTGGTGCTGCCGCTTCGTGCGCGACTGATCACCCTCAAGCCGACCTTCTGCCGCGTCGAGCCCAGCCCCGACCACGGCCCGCGCACGCGGTCCAACCTTGGAAGCAGGCTGCAGTCCGTCCACGATGCCAACGTCGAATCCGCCCCGAGCAAGCGATGGTGGTTGTGGTAACGGCTCCTCTTCACGCAGCCCGCGATTCCGCGCAAGACGCTACCGCCGATTGAACCGATCCATCCACGCCCCCAGCAGGTTGTCCCGCCGCGCCTCCGGCCATGCGACCTGCGGGCCCTTCCCCGCGACCGCCAGGCTGATCTCCTTCGCGAACTGCGCCACCGCCGACAGCCCCGCCCGGATCGATCCCCGCGGCCGGCGCACGTCGTTCCGCCGCAGCGCCAGCACCGTCGCGTCATCATCCAGCGTGTCCCGACCCGAATACTCCCGCACCCGCTCCACCAGCGTGCGCGCGAACGTCCCGTCGTCCGGCACCCGCACCGCCCGCGCCATCTCCAGCAACTGCCGCGGCCCGAGCAGCGGCCCCCCATCCGCCCGCGCCTCTAGCAGCGCGTCCGTGTACAGCATCATCACGTCCCCCGGCCGCATCCGCAGCCGCGTCTTTCCGAATCTCGCCTCGTCGAGCACGCCCAGCGGCAGGTCCTGCACCGAAGACTCGCGCTCCAGCGTGACGTAGTCCCACGTCCCCTTCTCCGCCCGGAACAACAGCGGCGGGGGATGCCCGGCGCTGGTCACTTCAAGGTCCCCCGTCGGCCCCCAATACGTCGCGAGCAGCGCCGTGGCGAAACGACCCTCCGTCCTGATCGCCGCAAACTCCCGGTTCACCAGTTCCATCAGGCGCGTCTGATCGATGTAGTTCACAAACCGCCGCATCAGCCCGCGAAGCCGCAGCGCCAGCGCCGACACCTCCGACCCGTGCCCCGCCACATCCGCCACCAGGATGCGCGTGATTCGTCCCGTCGCGCACGACGACACGTAATGAATGTCCCCGCCCGACGCGTCCCCACCGCTGGGCTTCGACAGCACCCACGCATCCAGACCGGGCATGGCGACCGCGCGGTCAACCTCGTCGTTGCCGCCCCACACTTCCGAACACTGCATGAGATGCGCTTCTTCGGGCATCGGAATCCTGATGTCGCATCGTACAGCCCGCCATCCTCAATTGCCCGTCGTACTCGTCCCGGAATCGCCATCGGCCCGTCCGCATTCCGGGGGCCCTCGACGAGGCGCTCAGCACGGCGCCCCATTCACCCGCTGCTCCTCCGTCTCAATGTCAAACCCATTCTCGCTCCCGTCCCCGTTCAGGTCCGCCGAGCCCTGGCAGAAGTTCGAGAAGTCGCCGTTCACGGCCTCTTCCGTAGCCTGAATGTCGAATCCGTTGACCGCCCCGTCGCAGTTCACGTCCGGGTCGCAGGGTGGCTCGCCCACGATCACGGTGTAGAACTCGTACATCCCGCGCCCGGACTCCTCGAACGCGCACAGCAGCACCGTGTTCGCGCCCTCGACCAGCCCCGTCAGCGTCCGCGACCAGTCCATGCGATCATCCTGAGTCGCCAGGTTGTTCGAGTTCGCCAGCGTCAGCGGGTCGGGCACGTTGGTCGGGTTCAGGATCAGGTGAATCCGCGAGACCGTGCGGTCCAGCGCGCGCGCCGTGAACGCCCGCTGCACCGTGCCCGACGGCAGCGGGCTGGGGTTGTCCATCATGGCGGTGGGGGGGAGACGATCAACGTACACGCCCTGCCGCCACTCCCGCAAGAGCGGCGGCCAGCCCGCCGTGCGGTGCCGGAACGCCACCACCGACAGGTAGTTCATCCCCTCCGGCAGCATCGTCGCATCAATCGCCTGCCGGTACAGCCCGTTCACGTTCGCCGTCCCAGCCAGCGGCTGGTGCTGCGTCACGAACTGCTCGTACCCGGGCACGGCGTCATTCTGATAGTCAATATCCGACACGCCGTTGCCGTTCCAGTCCTGGTAGCCCGCGTTGAGCCGGAACACCGCATTATCATCCGCGGCGTCGTTGTTCCCCGCCCCCGGGTCCCCGTTGGTCGTCGTCAGCGCGATCTCGAACGAGTTCGCCGTCACCACCGGCACCGCAAACGCTCGCCGCCGCCAGTGCGGAACGCTCACGGTCTCCGAGGCCAGCATCCCGCTCGACGGCGTAACCGCAACCGTCCCCGCCGGCAACGCCGGCGCATACACCAAATACCCGCGATTGGTCTCGGTCGAAGCCCCGCCCGTCGGCGTCACCGCGTTCCGCGGCGCCCGCACCGTCAACGCCCCGCCCGCGCCCACCACCAGCACGTCGCTGATCTCCCCGTTGGGATCAAACGTGACGCTGGCCGCGTTCCCCGTCATCTCGATCAGCCGCGTCCCCTGCGCAAATGACGTCGTGATCGCGCGCTGGTCATACCCCGAGTCGTACCGGTCGTTCAGCACCACCAGGCAGTTCCCCGCGTACGCCCCTCCGCCCAGCGGCGAGGCCCGCTCGAAGATCAGCACGTCATTATCCTGCCACTTGGGCTGGTACTCCCCACGCCCCAGGAAGTTGGACAACTGCACCAGGTCCGTGATCGCCGGGTTCAGCGTGTTCGAAGTCGGCTCCACCCCGAACACCGCCGTCAGCCCCGCCCGCGGATAGAACCCCGACCCCGACCTCGAAACGCCCCGCGCGTTGTGGTACATCTTCGCCTGACCGGGATGGAACAGCAGGAAGCAGTGCGCGAAATACCCCTGCGCCTTGGTCGTCGGAGTCGTCGGGAACGACCCCCCGCTCCCCGACGACCCGTTGTCGTGCGAGAAGATGTGATTGACGCCCACCGTTCCGTTGTGGTACCCGTCGTCCGTCTGATCGATCATCGCGTTCAGCACGTTGCTCCACGAGCCCAGCCCGTTGGCGCTGATCAGATCGCGCGTCGATCCCGCGCCGTTCAAGTCCAGCGCATCGCGGTTCCCGTACGCATCCCCAGCCCCATACCGCCCCGCCGCGCGGCCGTTGGGCTTGCGCACGTACCGGTCGAAAGTGAAATCGTTCCCCTCAACGCTCTCGACGAACGAGAACGGCGTCACGTTCCGTCCGTCGGGCGTCACACGCCGGCCCGAGACCACCGTGTCGAAGAACGTGTCGAAGAACCACGACGGCATGTGCTTGGCCGCGTCGATGCGGAAGCCATCCACACGGTGCACGTCCATCATCCACTGCACCCACCGCAGCAGGTACCCCGTCGCATTCTCCGCGACCGGATCGCCCGACATCGGGTCGGCCGTGTTGAACCGCCCCAGCGTCAACTGCGTCGCCGGCTCGTTCCGCGCCGGCACATCGCACGGCGGCGCAAAGATCCCCGAGTTCAGCGGCCCCGCGAACCACATCCCCGGGTTGTTGATCGTGTCCGTCCCCAGCGCCTGGTCGGGATAGAACCGCCGGTTGTTCGGATCCACCGTGTTGAAGATCGTCCCGCCCGGGATGTTCTGCGGATTCCCCGCCTCCGCCGGCTGGCGGATGAAGTTGTTCACGCTTCCCTGGTTGATATCGATCAGTGACAGCAGGTCGCCGTTCAAGAGGCAGTACCGCGCCCCGCCCGGATTCTCCGACTGGTAATACCCGCCCGCCGTCCCCGCGTGGAAGTCACCCCAGTTGTGCGTGGGCTGCTTCACCACGATCGGATTCGAAGACGCCATCCAGAAGCCCGGGTACCCGCCCTCCTGCTGGAACTGAACGCCCGTCTGCCGCCCCGCGTTGTGATTCAGCACGATGTCCACGTACACCTGTGCGTTGGCCCGATGAAACTCCTCGACCACAGCGTCGAAGTACGCCTCCGTCCCATACGCCGTCTGCGCCCCCGGCTTCCCTAGCGCAAATCGGTCGAACACGTCGTACCCCGCCGAACTCGAGTTCTGGTTCGGGTTCGACGGCGACAGATACCCCCGCGAGGTCGGCGGCAGCCACACCGCGCCGTACCCCGCGGCGAAGTAGTCGCTCATCCGCCGCTCCATGTCCGGCCACTTGCACTCGAACCACTGCAAAATCGGCGAGGGGCTCTCCTGCGCCAGCGCGCTCGAACCCGTCGCCGTCATCGCCGCCGCCACGCAAAGCCAGGCCGCTGTCTTCACCCTCATGCGCGTTCCCTTCATCCCCCGCCGACACAAATAGCACCCCGACGCGGCATCCCGCGCCGGAGATTGAAGCGCAAACATATCCACCCCGGCCCACCCGGCCGGATTCCCCTCAATACGCCCAGTATGACGCATTTCCGCCGCTTTGGAAGCGCCATTTCCTCGTTCGCGGCGTCCGAAAACCGCCGAATCCTCATCTTCCCGCACGATCCACAAGCCATCACAACCCCGCCAGCCGCCGGATCGTCGCCGGGCTCTCCGGCTGCCCGGTCTTCGCCGACAGCAGCGCCGCGTGCGTGATCGGAAGCACCGCCTCCAGCGGCACCGGCCCGGACTCCGCCCCGCCCGCTCCCAGCGCCTGCATCAGCGATTCCGCCGCCGCGGCCACGCCGTGATCCGGCCCAGCCTTCCCCCGTTCCCGCTTGGGCGCCCTCGATTCATCCCGCTTCGCGCCGTCCGGCCCGATCCACTCCCACCCGTCATCGAACACTCGCAACCGGCCCTGCTCCGACACCAGCGTCACCAGTGTGTTCCACCGCCCCGCCGCGTTCGACGCCGCCACCACCGCCGCGCGGCCGTCCTCAAACCGCATCGTCGCCGTCAGGTCCCCATCCAGGTTCCGCAGCGTCTCCGCGGGACCCGCCTGCACCCCCGACGCCGCCCGCGGCCCCACGTGCACCGCATCCACGCTCGCCGGCTCTCCCAACAGCGCAAACACCAGATCCATCGCCCCGAACACCCGCGCCCCCAGCGACCCGTGCGCCGGCCCGCCCCACGCCTCCACCTGCACCAGCCGCGCCGGCCCCAGGGCCTCCAGCGTCTCCGTCGCGTCCCGCCATACCCGCGCCGCCCGCGGCAGCGCCGCGAACCGAACCTGCCCCGCCGCCGACACCACGTGCGGTTCCGACTCCGTCCACAGCGGACGCGAGAGCGCCAGCGGCGACGCGGGGATCGGCTCGCTCGACACCAGCCGGCACCCGCGCCCGTGCAGGTCCGCCAGCGCACGCGAATCCCGCGGATCGTCCGCCGCGCCGAACTCCCCCGCCGAGGCCAGCCACAGCACCCGCACATCCATCGCCGCCATCGCCGCCCGCAGATCGTCGAACGGCTCCGCGCCCAACTCCGCGGCCACTCCGCCCGACTGTCCCTTCACCGGCGAACCCGCGAACGCCGCCCGGCACCCCGCCGCCGCCACCACCGCGCGCACGAACTCCGTCTGCCTCGGTTCCAGCCACACGCCGATGTCAGGTGCGTCCCCCATTGAACAGGATGGTAACGGCCCGCGTATGATCGCGTGAGCGCGGCGAGGCGGCCGCGGATTCGCCGCGAGGCGGATCTGAGGAAAGTCCGAGCACGGCAGGACACGCTGGTGGGTAACGCCCACCCGCCCGTCACAGCGACGCGGGCGAGGGAAAGTGCCACAGAAATCACACCGCCGATGGCCCGCAAGGGCTCAGGCAAGGGTGAAATGGTGGGGTAAGAGCCCACCGCCCGGACGGTGACGCCCGGGGCACGGCAAACCCCAGCGCGTGCAAGGTCACGCAGCCTCCGCTTGAGCCCGGTCCGGGCGATGGAGGCGGGTAGACCGCTTGAGGCCTGTGGCAACACGGGTCCCAGAGAAATGGTCGCCGCCGTCGGAAGGCCCGTCCCGAGCCCCCGTCAAGGACAGGGGCGGGAACCACCGGCGGGCACAGAACTCGGCTTACGGCCGCGCTGCTCGCAATCGCGGGCCCTCGGGACAACCGGGGGCCCGCGGCCTTTTTGCCGGGTGGCGCCTGACGAGTGCTCTGCAGTGCGAAACGCCAACGCCCGTCACTTCCTCCCCACCACATACACCACCCAATCCGCCTCCAACTCGCGCCCGTCCGTCACCGGCCGCACATGCAGGTTTCCAAGGTGGTCGATCGCGCCCGCGTTCTGGTCGTACACCTCCACCGCCTTGAACCCCGCGTCGTGGTACGCGTCCGTAAGTTCCGGTATGGACCACAGCCGCCAGTCATAGGTGAACGCATCGCGCACAGTGCGAGGCTTGGAGGCCCCGTCGTTACGCACCGTAAAGTGGATGGCGTTGAAGACGCGGCCGGACACAACATCGGCCTCGCGCTGCTCCCACGTGTACTCGATTTCCTCCCCGGCGAGGCCGCGGAGGTCGCGTGACTTGGAGCAGAGTTCAAACGCACCCTCGCCGCCGTAGATGTCGCCGACGAACACGCCGCGCGGGTTGAGGCGGCGGCGCGAGAGACGGAGGTAGTGAACGAGTTCGTCGCGGGAGTAGAAGTAGCCGAGCGGAAAGTTGAGCGCGGCGATGATGTCGGCGCGGTCGTGGACTTTGCGGACATCGGCGCGGATGGTGTGGATGCGATCGAATCCCTTGAGCCGCCGGAGCGGCGCGGCGTCAAGATCGACCGCGATGGCGGAGCGCGGCGGCGTCGGCGCCCCCCTCCGCCTCGCGGACCCGGCACCTCCCCCTTGCGGGAGGACTATGCCGGCGCGGACCCAGGCTTTGCAGAGCGCGCCCCCGCCCGAGAAGTCCTCGCGGAGAACCAGCGGCTTTCGCCCGTGCACCGCGCCCAGAAACCGGGCCATCAGCATGGGGGCCTGAACGCACAATTCGTATAGGTCGAAGCGGTCCAGCGGCCGTCCCGGCATCGCTTTGGCCCTTCGGCCCTTTGCACCTTTGGCCATTTGGCGGCCCCTCACGCCATCCTCACCCACCTCACCAGCGTCGCGAAGTTCGGCGGCTTGCCGTACATCAGCGCCCCGATGCGGAAGATCTTGGCCGCGGCCCACGCCGCGCCCACCACCGACAGCAGACCAACGCCGATCGCTACCGGGATCTGCCACGTCGGCACCGGCTCGCTCCCCGAAAGGCGGATCACCATCACGAAGGGGTTGGTCACCGGGACGAAACTCAGCACCACCGCCACCGTCGAGTTGGGCGCCCGCTGGATGACGAACCAGATCATCCACGGGATCATCATCACCATCATCACCGGCGTCATCAGCGTCTGGGCCTCGCGCATGTCGTTCACCGCGCTCCCGATGGCCGCCATCATCGACGCGAACAGGAAGTACGCGATCAGGAAGAACACGCCCAGGTACGCCAGCGACGCCCCGCTCACCAGATCCAGCCGGTTCAGGAAGTACGCCACCGATCCCACCCCCATCCCGGCGTACACCACCAGGATCAGGATGCCCACGCCCATCTGACCCAGGATCTTCCCGGTCATCAACTGCATTGGCGAAACGGCGCTGAGCAGCACCTCGATCACCCGCGTGCTCTTCTCCTCGACCGTCGTCGTCAGCAGCGCCGAGCCGCTGGTCATCACCGACATCATCAGCAGGATCATGAACGCCATCGGGATCAGCATCGTCAACTCGCCCAGCGCTTTCTTCTCGCCCCCCGGCGTCAGCGTCTTGGCCTCCGCCCACGGCCGCGCAATCAACTCCCGCACCTCCCGCGGCGACAACCCCGCCTGGGCCAGCCGCTCGTCGGTCTCCAGCCGCGCATCCACGATCGAGTCCGACACCCGCCGCTGGATCTTCTGCTGGACCTCGCCGTCCAGGCGCTGCGCGAAGAACGCCTGGTACTGCTCGAACTTGCCGCCTTCCATCCTGACGGCGCCCGGGGGCACCACGATCAGCGCTAGCCGATTCTCACCCTCCTCCTTCGAGCCATCCTCCGACGCCCGCTTGATCGACGCGTTCTTGACCGGCTCTTTCTCCTTCTCCACGTCCGCGTCCCGCGGCAGCACCACCAGCGAGATTTCCGGCCCCGCCTTCGTCGCCTGCTCCATCGCCGCCTTCGTCTGCTCCTGCGCCTGCGGACCACCCAGCGCCATCGCCGCCTGCGCCGCTTCGCTCTTCTTGATCTCCTCCTGCACCCGCGCCGCCAGTTCCTCCGCCTCCTTCTTCTCAAAGTCCGGGCTGAAACGCTCCTCCAGCCGCGGCGCTACCTGCCCGCTCTGGTCGATCACCGCGACCGTCCCCTGGATCCGCGGCCCGCTGAAGTTCTTCATCCACACCACCGCCCCGCCCACCACCACCAGCATCAGCGGCATCATCACCACGCCCAGCAGAAAGCCCTTGGTGAATACCGTCGTGCAGAACTCCCGCCACGCAATCCACATCATCTTGTTCACGCCGAAGCCTCCTGCGCCGCCGCCGCCCCGTTCAGGTCCGCCAACTCCGCCCGGATCGCTTCCGCCGACCCGCCCACCAGGTTTATGAAGATGTCCTCCAGGTTCGGCCGCTTCAGTTCCATCCGCCGAACCGTCGTCATCCGCGCCGCCTCGGCCATCACCCTCGCCGAATCCGCGCCGTCCGTCAATCGCAGTTCCACCGCGTTCCGCGTCACCACGGCCTCGTGCACTCCGGCGATTTCACGCATCGCCGGCGCCAGCAAGTCGGGCGCATCCGTCAACGGTTCCACCACCACCGCCTTGGGGTCGTACTTCCGCCAGATGTCCTGGAGCGTGTCGTCCAGCACCTTGGCCCCCCGGTTGACCATCAGCACCCGCTGGCACAACTGCTCCGCCTCGAACATCGCGTGCGTCGAAAAAATGATCGTCCGCCCCATCGCGTGCTGCTCGTGGATCATCTCCCGCAGCAACTTGCGATTCACCGGGTCCAGCCCGCTGAACGGCTCGTCCAGGATCAGCAGTTCCGGCTCATGGATCACCGACGCGATGAACTGTACCTTCTGCTGCATCCCCTTGCTGAGTTCCTCGCACTTCTTCTTGACGCAATCCCCCAGCCCCGCGCGCTCCAGCCACCCCCGCACCTTCCGATCCAGCCCCGTCGCGTCCATCCCCTTCAGCCGCGCGATGTACGTCAGGAACGCGCCCACCTTCATCTTCTTGTACAGCCCGCGCTCCTCCGGCAGGTACCCGATCCGGTCCTTGCTCTCCACGGCCGACGTCTTTCCCAGCACGTGAATATCCCCCGAGTCCGCGAAAATGATCGACATGATCATCCGGATCGTCGTGGTCTTCCCCGCCCCGTTGGGGCCGATGAATCCCACCAGCGTGCCGGGCTCGATCGTCAGGTCAAAGTCGTCCACCGCGACTTTCGTTCCAAACGTCTTGCGGACTCGACGCAGTTCGATGGCTGGGGGCAAAGCAGGGCTCCAGGGTTGTCCGGGCGTGCCGGCATTATTCGCGTGTATCCTGCCTCAGGGACGCCGAATCCGATCTTCGGGAGTCACGCCATGTCCGACCACCTCAAGCACATCCTCACCTCCCAGTTCCAGGCCGCCCTCGCCATGCACCGCGAATGCCTCGTCAAGTGCCCGCCACTTCACTGGGACTCCACAATCGGAAAGTACCCGTTCTGGCACGTCTCCTACCACACGCTGATGTTCGTGGACTGCTACCTCGCACGCTCCAACGAGTCATTCGTGCTCCGCCCGGAGTTCTTTCCCGCCGGCCGCGCCGAACTCGACGAGGAATACCCCAGCCGCCGCTTCACCCAACCCGAACTCCTCGCCTACGCCGACATCCTCCACCACCCCCAACTCCGCGACACCATCGCCTCCGAGACGGCCGAGACTCTCCAAGGTCCTTCGGGATTCTCCCACCTCCCATTCACCCGCGCCGAACTCCACCTCTACAACATCCGTCACCTCCAGCACCACACCGGACAACTCGCGGTTTTCCTGCGCCGCCTGGGTGTAAGCACAGGGTGGGTGAAGGCGGGCTGGTGAGTGCCGTCGCGTCTTCACCGGACGCGGCCAACAACGCGGCATGGAGCAGACCAGCCCCCGCAGCCCCTGGTACCCATTCGTCTGGATCGACCCCGACCGGACGGGCGGCGAGCCGTGCTTCCGAGGCACGAGGCTTCCGGTGCGCATTCTCTTCGAGTAACTCAATTCCGGATCCACGCTCGAAGAGTTCATCGATGCACTCGAAGCCCCGCGCGACATGGTCGCCGGTGTCCTCGACTCCGCCGCCCGCGCTGTACGCTTGCGAGTGTCACCCATGTGCCCGGTCGAACACCCTCGCCCCCTCGCCCACTTACCTCTCCCCCCGCCTCTCCCTAGCATCCGCAATGCCCCGCCGAACTCCCGACGATTTCATCGATCACTTCGTCGCGCTCGTCCTCACTCACCTCGACCGCGAGTACCCCAACAAACTCGACCACGTCATCAACGATCCCTCCGAAATCAAGAGCCCTCGCGCACTCCACCCCATCTTCTGCGGCTCCTTCGACTGGCACTCCTCCGTCCACGGCCATTGGCTCCTCATCCGCGCCCTCCGCAACTACCCCGCGCTCGCTCAGGCCGCGGAACTCCGCGCCCTCCTCGACAGCCGCTTCACGCCCGACAACGTGAAGACCGAGACCGACTACCTCGCCCAGAAACTCCGCCAGACCTTCGAACGCCCCTACGGCTGGGGCTGGCTCCTCAAACTGGCGGCCGAACTCCGCGCTCCCGCGCCGCCCGCCGTCGCTCCATCCTCCGCCGATACCGCCGCCGCCTTCGCCCGCTGGACTTCCATCCTTCAGCCGCTCACCGATGCCTTCGTCGATCGCTTCCTCGCCTTCCTCCCCAAAGCCACCTACCCCATCCGCGTCGGCACGCACAACAACACCGCCTTCGCGCTCGCCCTCGCTATCGACTACGCCCGCGCCGCCAACCACCAGCCCCTCGCCGCGGCCATCGAATCCAAGGCTCGCGCCTGGTACTACAACGACGCGAACTACCCCGCCTGGGAGCCCGACGGCACTGACTTCCTCTCCCCCGGTCTCGTCGAAGCCGAGTGCATGCGCCGAATCCTCCCCGCTTCCGAGTTCCTCCCCTGGTTCGACCGCTTCCTTCCCAACCTCGCCAAGCGCGAGCCCGCCACGCTCTTCACGTCCGCCTTCGTCAGCGACCGCACCGACGGCCAGATCACCCACCTCGACGGCCTCAACCTCTGCCGCGCCTGGTGCTGGCGCTCCATCTCCCAGACTCTCCCACCCAACGACCCCCGCCGCCAACTCACGCAGCAAGCCTCTCAAACCCACCTCGAAGCCGCGCTCCCCCACGTCACCGGCGACTACATGGGCGAACACTGGCTCGCGACCTTCGCGATGCTCGCGATGACCGAATAGCCCGTGCGCCAAAAGTCGTACAAGCCTCCCGGCGCAACAGGAGTGGCACGAGCCTCCCGGCGCCTTCCGGCTCGTGGTTCGGCCCGTCCGCGGGCCGAGCGAAGGCACAGCCACCACGCGCCTCTGCTCTCCCGCCCCTCTCCGCCGAGGAAATGGCCGGGGAGAGGTCGGCCCATCGTCCTATCAGTCCTATTCGCCCTTTGAGTCCTATCGCTCGACCCACCCAACCCCCACGCCCCCAAAGCCTTGCGCACCACTTCCCCATTTCCTCAAAACTTCCCCTTGACACGCCCAACCCGAATCCGTACCGTCAGTTCGTAATGCCCGAACTCCCCGCTTCCAACTCCCAGCACCCCGTACCCGCCGCGCCGGCCCTCTCCCCGCTCGACAGCATCCGCCTCAACGCCTGGTTCGACCACCGCGGCCAACTCCCCGACCTCGCCCGCGCCCTCAACATCACCACCACGCAACTCGCCGACTGGGCCGCCCAGCCACACATCGCCGCGGCCATCGCCAGAATCGAAGACCTCGCCAACCAACGCGCGGCCTATCTCCACCTACACGCCCAGCACGACGCAATCGAGCGACTTCTCGACATCGTGAAGAACTCCAAGCACGAAGAAACCGCCCGCCGCGCCGCCGACCGCCTCCTCCGCCCCCTCGGCCGCGTCACCGCCGACCCCGCCAACCAGCCCGCACGCCCTCCCCGCACCAACACCCCGTCGCGACTCCACACCCCCCGACCTCAGCGCGTCCTCGCCTCGCCACCGCCCACCAACAACCACCAAGCAACCCCTCCCTCGCCACCGACCCCCGCACCGGCCTCTTCCGACCCATTCGCCCCATCGGACCTATCCCCCTCTCCAACTCCCTCAGCCTCCTCCTCCTTTGCCGATCAACTCGACGCCTGCTTCAACGACGACGATGATTTCGACGCCGAACTCGAGGACGAACTCCAATCCATCGACGACGACCCCGACCTCGACGACGACGATCGCGACGAAGCCGAAGACTCCGCCGAAGACCGCGTCCAGGACCGAATCCTCGACCGCCAGGCAGCGCGATTCGAGCGCACCTTCGGCGTCCCACTCTCCCACCCCGAAGTTCTCAACGCCATCGCCGAGCAGCGCATCGGCGATCTCCAGCACATCATCACCCGCATCCGCGAGCAGCCACGCGCACCCACCTAGCCGCCCCGCGGCCGGTGCGCCCCCGCCGTAATCCCGCGCCACAATCCCGGCCGCCGGTCGTACCCCGCGTCCCCCGGACGCAGCCCGTCCACCTCCGGCGTCCGCCAGATCAGCATCACCGCGCCCGCCCCGATCAGCACGATCGAGGTCGTCGCCAGTCCCACCTGCGTCCCGGTCCCCGAATCCACGATCCCCGGCGCCGCCCTCCGCAACACCGCATCGCCCGCGTGCCCGGCGCGGCTCGCCACGTACGTCCCCAGCGGCATCAGCCCCATCGCGATCGTGTTCACCACCGCCGACACCCGCCCCCGCATCTGATCATCCACCAAGTTCTGCATCGCCGCGGCCGTCGAGTTAAACCCCCACATCCAGAAGATCCCCACGAAGAACATCTGGAACATCGCCCACGGCACCGTCTCCGCCAGGCTCAGCAGCAGAATAAACACCCCGCCCAGCGTGATCGCCACCGGAATGAAATGGTGCATCGGATACCACCGCGGCACGAGTTTCATCCCAAGCCCGCCCATCACCGCCCCGACACCCATCGTCGCCAGCAGAATCCCGTAACTGTCCTCCTTCGAGTGGTACACCTCCGATACCAGCAGCGGCATCAACTGCATCAGCGGAGTCGCGAACATGGCGAACACAACGATCGCCAGGAACACCGCCCGCGGCCCCTTGTGCGTCCAAACCCACCGGATCGCCTCGCGGCTGCGCGTCCAGATCACCGCCGGATGCCGCCACGCCCCGCGCATCTCCGCCGGCGCCGGCGCATCCGGCGTCGTCAGCACCGCCAACATCACCACCACAAACGTCAGCGCGTTGAACAGCAACAGCGCCGCCGCGCCCCGCGTCGATCCCATCCTCGGTAGCGCCCCCTCCGCCGTAAGAACCACCGCCGCCGTCACCGCCGCGGGCGCCGCGCCCTGGAACGCCCGCATGATCCCGCCCGCAAGCGCCGGGCCAACCACCCGCGCAATGTTGAACGAAATCCCGCTCAGCGTGATCGCCTGCGTCAGTTCGTTCCGCGGCACCAGCCGCGGCGTCAACACCTGCCACGCGGGCATGTTAAACGCCACCGCCACGCCCTGCGCCAGCGACAACCCCACCAGCACCCACCGATTCGCCCACCCCGCGAACACCGCCCCGGCCATCGCCAGCGCGATCACCATCATCCCGAACTGCGTCACGATCAGCAGCGTCCGCCGGTTCACGCTGTCGGCGATTAGTCCCGCCAGCATCCCCAGCAGCAGCGTCGGGCACAACTGCGCCGTCGCGCGCAGCGCCATCCAGTCCTCCGACTTGGTCTCCTGCGACAGCAGCCACCCGATCGCCACGAACTCGAACCAGTTCCCCACGTACGACCCGAACGCCGCGAACCACATCGTCCTGAAATGCGTGTGCCGCAGCACCTCGAACACGTGCCCGTCCGTCTGCTCGCTCACGCGCGGCGCGCCCGCTTCTTTCGGTTCCGGCACCACCGCCACGGTGCTGTCGCCCGTGGTCGTCGGCGTCTGCGGCTGTGCTATCGGTGGAGTCGATTCCAATCGCAGGGTTCCTGCCCGCCGCGCGGGGGCCAATCATATGGAACGCCCATTCGGAAACACCGCCCCTTCTCGCGCGGCCCCCTTGCCCCCGCCCCCTCGCGCCCGTATGACTCTGGCGCCATGCGGGTCCTCATCCTCACCGACGCCTTCTTCGCTTCCCGCGAGCGGTCCATGCTCGAGAGGCTCGAAGTCGGTCTCGCCGACGAAGGTGTCCGCGTCATCCACGCCGCGCCCGAAACCGTCGCCAACGCGCAGCCCGGCGGCGTCTTCACCCGCACCGTCTCGTATTCCCCGCGCATCCTCACGATCACCCGAAAACTCGCCGCCGCCCGCCTCGCCCGAATCGTCGAGCAGGCCGGCGAACTCGCCTACGAGGGCGTCGATGTCGTCCACGTCTTCGGCGGATCGGCCTGGAGCCTCGGCGCCGACACCGCCGCCGCGCTCGGCGCGTCGCTGGTCCTCGAAGTGTGGCGCGCCGGGCTCGTCGAACGCGCCCGCAGCATCGAGCCGCGCGGCCACCGGACCCTCTTCATCGCGCCCGACCCCGCCATCGAACGCTCGCTCGCCGGCGGCGCCGAATCCCGCCCTGTCCGCCTCGCCGCCTGGGGAACCGTCGCCGAGCCTTCGCTCCGCCCCATCCTCGCCCCCGACCGCGCGCCCTCCGCCATGATCGTCGGCTCCGGACGCGACGCGCCGGCGTTCGCCGCCGCGCTCCGCGGCCTCGCCGATGTCGCCTCGACGCGCAAGGACCTGCTCATCTTCTGCGACGCCGTCGCCGCCCGCCGCTCCGGCCTCTGGGCGCTCGCCCGCAAACTCAACCTCCTTCCTCAGTTCTCCCTCATCGACGAACTCGAAAGCCGGCGCGACCTCCTTCTCCAGGGCGACATCCTCATCCAGCCCGATGCTCATGGCGAAGCACGCAGCACCGTCCTCGAAGCCATGGCCACCGGCATGATCGTCCTCGCCGCCTCCGACCCCATGGTCAGCGTCCTCATCGATGCCCGCACCGCGCGTCTCGTCCCACCCGCCGAATCGGCCGGCTGGACCCGCGTTGTTTCGGATGTTCTGAGCAACCCCGATCGCGCCCGAGCCCTCGCCGCCACGGCCCAGGAGTTCGTCCGCACCAACCGCCGCGCCAGCGACCACGTCCGCGCGGTCATTCAGGGTTACGAATGGATCAGCGCCCAACGCCCAACCCGCACGACCTGACGCCCCTACCGATCCCGCCGCGCCAACTCCAGCCTCGCCCACCCGCGCCACTCCTCGCTCTCGCCGCGCAGCGAGATCGTCGCCAGGTTCGACGCCGTGTTCGCATCCAGCCGCCCTACCCGGATCTGCAACCGCGTGAGCGCCTGCAGCGTGGGGATGTGCTCGGGATACACCTCCAGCGCCGTGCGATACGTCGAAATCGCATCGTCGCTCCGCCCCGCCAGTTCCAGCGTCAGAGCCAGATTCATGCGAGGATCCGGATGCCCGGGCAACAACTTCGAACCCCACGTGAACTCCTCGCTCGCCTCGTACAGCCGGCCCTTCGCCAGCAGCAGCGTCCCCAGGTTGTTATGCGCCGGGCCGTGGAACAGATCGGCGCTCAGCGCCTCGCGCAACAGTCGCTCGGCCTTCGCCGGATCGGTCTCGATGACCGCGACCGCCTCCCGGTTCAGGTCGTCCGCGCGGGTGGAATGACGATCGGCGGGAGCGGACGACTCGTAAGGCCCGCGGCCCGGAGTCGCGGCACAGCCCGCGATCAGGCCGATGGCGCCGAGCATGATCGTGAACACAGGTCGATTCATGGGAGGTTCTTTCCTTGAGGTACGTCCAGATAGGTCGCTTCCATGACGATCGAGATACGCAGCGCGCGAGGCGTATCGCCGGCCTTGTCGCGGCCCTTTCCGGGCATTGGCGTGAGTTGCATCGACGCGATGGTCCACTCCGGCTGACCGACGCGCCATGCGTCGAGAAACCGACCGGTCTGTGGGAGCGTCAGCGATTCGAGCGTGACTCGCATGCTCTGGCGGCGATAGTTGCCCGGCGCGCCGTCGATGCGGATCGAGGAATCCTCGCCCGGTGTGACATCCTTGAGCACGTGCGCCGGGAGCCCGGCCTCCACCAGCGCATCGGTCAAGTGCGCGTACACGTTGGGCTGAGGGCGTTTGCCCGCGGAGATCGCCGGTCGCGTGGTGCGAAGTCGCCGCACTTCCGCGGCGTCTTCGACCACGGATTGCTGGAACGCAACCGCCTCGGCCGCGCGGCCGGCCGCGCGGCTCGCCCGCAGCGCCGGCATTGCGAGCACCGCCGCGCCGAGCGACATGGAAACGATGATGAGCGTGGCGGGCTTCATCGTGACGCCTCCCGTCGGAACTGCACGGTGGCCTGCACGATTCCACCGCCCGAACCGCGTGAAATGCGCGGCTCCTCGCGACGCCAACCCGGCGGCGTGCCGAGTTCGCCCAGAAACGGCTTCGCGTCGCCATCCAGCCCGACGCTGAGAGCGAGGCTTGTCGGCGTGATCGAAAGCGAGTCGGTCGTCGCCGGTTGCGCCTTGGGCCAGGCGGCCAGAAGGTGGTTGAGTTCCACGGCCGCGTCCGCGGCGCCCGCGAGTGCCGGCGATGGCCGGCGTGTGCGGCGGAGCAGGTCGAGTTCGTCGCGCAGGCGAATGACCAGGGCGGGCGAATCGCTGGGTTCGTCGGGCAACGCCTGCGCCGCGGCCGCGCGGGCAGCCTGCGCGGCGTTGCTCGCAACCGAATCCCAATGGCCGGCGCGCCGCAGCAGGCCGAATGCGCCGAGCGTGCAAAGGCCCAGAACGGCCGCGGCGACCCAGCGGGCTCGCGCCATGCGTGCTCGCCGGAGCGGGGCCGGTTCAAAGTCGCCGACGAGCAACTCGATCTCGCCCGGCTGCGCATCGGAGCCAAAGGCGGGCGGCGCGGCCGGGCGAAGCGAGAGCGTGCGCGGATCGAGCGAGGCCAGATCGCTCCGCCGCGCGGCGCACGCGAGCACGCGGCGCTCGTCCAGCCGCGAGTACACTGCATGGAGGTCTGCGATCGGTTCGGGCAGGTCTTCGGCGAGTTGCAAATCCAGCCCGGCCGCGGCGTGTGGCCGGCCGCTGAAGATCGGAACCCCCGGGCAATCCAGCACCGCCCAGTAGAACCGCTCGGCGGGCCAATCTATATAGATAGGCTCGTCATGGCCGCTCAAGGCGCACCTCCCCTGGCCGGCCGGTCCGTGCGGATCGCCAGTTGGTGGTTTGAGTTCCCCTGTCGCAACGAGACGCTGTCGGCGGTCACTACTTCGACCCGCCATGCACCAAGCGTCTCCCCGGCAACGGCGCGGCGGACGCGATCCGAGTCGGGGTCATACAAGGTGGCAACGAATCCCGAGTCGTCGGTCGAACCTCTCGCGATTCCCAGCAACTGCAACTTCAGCGGCGGCGGCGGTGGTGGGGGCGCCGGCGGGGCCGAGGCGACGCGTAAGTCGTCGGCGGGGAGCATGAAGACCGGGGCTTCAAAGGCGACGAGATCGAGGCGCGAGACCGCGGGCTCGGGCGCCGCGAGGACGGGGGCTTCGCTCTCGGCCGGTCGCGGCGGCCGGGGCGCGTCGAGCGGCCAAACGGCCCAAGCGGCGCCCGCGGCCAGTGCGCACATGCACGCCGCGCGCAGTCGGCGGGTGGCCGCGTGTGCTCGTTTTAGCGCGCCCTGCGTGTTGACCGTCCGTCCTTGCATTCGAGTCCTTCCGACCACTGGTGCTATTCGACCCCTTCGATCACCCGCGCGACTTCCGCGGCCGTCGTGCGGCCCTGCGAGATCAGCCGTCGTCCTGCCTCCGTGAGCGTGGTCATGCCCTTGCCGATCGCCAGCGACCGGATCACCTGCGCCGAGGTGTGCTTGGCCACCTGGTCGCGCAGGGCCTGGTCGAGCACCAGCAGTTCGAAGAGCCCGGTCCGACCTTGGAAGCCGGTGTGCAGGCAGGCCGCGCAGCCCGCTCCGGCGCAATCCAAATGAAGGGTCCGCACCAGCCGCTGGGCGAGGACTGCCGCGAGCGAGGAACTGACCAGGAAGGGCTCGACGCCCAGATCCAGCAGTCGCGCCACGGCGCTGGGGGCATCGTTGGTGTGGAGCGTGCTGAGCACGAGGTGCCCGGTGAGGCTGGCCTGCACCGCGATGCGCGCCGTCTCTTCGTCGCGCACTTCGCCGACCATGATCACGTCGGGGTCCTGGCGCAGGATGTGGCGCAGGCCCGCGGCGAAGGTCACGCCCTTCTTGACGTTGAGTTGCGTCTGGCTGATGGCCAGCCCCGAGGTGGCGAGGTCGTACTCGACCGGGTCCTCGATGGTAAGGATGTTGAGCGAGCAGGAGGTCGCGAGCGGGGAGGCGTTGGGCGATCGCGCCACGCTCGGGGCATCGCCCGCGGTCTTGGTCTGGGTGATCCAGGCCAGCGTGGCGTAGAGGGTGGTGGTCTTGCCGCTTCCCGTGGGGCCGGTCACCAGGACGATGCCGTTGGTGCGCGAGGCCTGCGCGAGGTACGCCCGCTCCACATCCGCGGGCATCCCCAGCGCGGCGAAGCGCAGCAGCCCGGCCGATCGCGCGGCGTCGAGGATGCGAATCACCACGCGCTCGCCGTAGGTCGTGGGGAGCGTGCTGATGCGCAGGTCGATTCGGCGGGATTCGTGGGGGCGGCGGGCGCCGCCGAGTGTGACGGTGGCGCGGCCGTCCTGCGGGGCCCGCTGCTCCGCGACGTCGAGCCGGGCCATGACCTTCACGCGGCTGACGATGGCGGGGAGCGCGGCCGCGGGCATTTCGCGCACCACGTGCAACACCCCGTCGAGCCGGTAGCGGACGATGACGCGGTCGCTCACCGGCTGGATGTGCACGTCGCTGGCGGAGCGCTGCAGGGCCTCGAAGAGCAGGAGGTCCACGAGGCGCACCATGGGCGCCTTGCCGGAGGTGTGCAGGAGATCGGCCTCGGCGGAGCGCAGCGCGGCCTGCACGTCGGCCTGCTCGCCGTCAGCGATGGCGAGTTCGACGGGGTCGTCGTCGCGCGAGGCGCGGGCCTGCTCGGCGCCGCTCGCGGTGTTCGACGCGGCGGCGTAGGCCCGGTCGATGGCCGCGGCGATCTCCTCGCCCGGGGCAATCTCGGAGTGAACGGCGCGTGCGAGCCGCACGCCGACGTTAAAGGCCACGGCCGCGGAAGTGCGATCGCTGATGGCGAGGTATTCGACGCCGTTGTGCTGGCCGCGGCTGAGGACGAGATGACGGCGCGCGAAGTCGTGGGGGATGAGGCTGAGAAACTCGAGGCTGGGGTCGGCGGTGAGCGGGGCCGCGGGATTGGCGGGTTTGGGCTCGATCACGGCCGCGTCGGCGAGGGCGGTCATCGGATCACCCGCGGCCGGACTTCCGGGAATCCGTCGTTGACGCCCATGGCCGCGCCGTCGATGCGGCTGACGTACCTGAGGTCTTCGAGGCTGCCGCTGCGCAGGACGGTGGCCTTGATGAAGGCGTAGAACTTGGTGTGGTTGCTCCCCTTGGAGCGGTTCTTGAAGAGTTCGCCCAGAAGCGGCACGTCGCCGAGCACGGGGATCTGGCTGGTGCTCTTGCTGTCGCTCTGGAGTTCGAGCCCGCCGATCACGACGGTGTGGCCATCGGGGATGGTGGCGACCGAGTCCACCGTGTTCTGTTGCTTGGGCGGAGGGAGCCCGGCCGCGGCTGGGGTGCCGACGAATGAACTGAGGCTGATGTTATATGTCAGCACGAGGTGATCGCCCTGGGCGATCTGGGGCTTGACGCTGATGGTGGTGCCGGCCGAGTCGCTCCCGCCAAAGGAACTCGTTGCTGTGTTGCTGGTGGTATCGGTCCGCACGAAGGGCTGTTGCAGTACGGAGGAGAATCGGGCCTGCTCGTTGTTGGCGACGAGCACTTTGGGGTTGGAGAGCGAGCGGCCCTTGTTGATGGCTTCGAGGGCCCGCACGACGATGTTGAACTCGCCGGGACTGAGGACGGCGCCGGTGAAGCCGGCGGCGTCGGCGACGGTGCGGGCGCCGGCGGCGCCTGTGGAGAGGCCGAAGAGAGAAGCGACCTTGTAGGCGGCGTCGCCGATGTTGCCGAGTTTCTCGAGTTCGATGCCGAGGTTGACCGCGTCGGAATCGGTGACGCTGACGAGCACAACCTCGAGCATGACCTGGGGCTGGCGCACGTCCAGCAACTGGAGGAGCGATTCCAACTGGGAGAGCAGCCGCGGCTCGCCCACCGCGATGAGAGTGTTGGTCGATTCGTCGGCGGTGAGACGGAGCGGGGTGTGGTCATCATGGCTTGCGCCGACCGGCCTCGCCGCGCCCTGGGCTGACTGCGGTGTACCCGCGAATGCCGAACTTGTTGCATTAGTAACGCCGGGCGCGTCCGTGCCCAGAAGAACGCCCGCCGGGCTCACCACGCCGGTGGTGAGATCTCGCGTGGTTCGCTGCGCCCCCGCCGCGCGAATCCCTTCACGACTAATATCGCCGCCCGCATCCAGCACGCCCGCCTCGATCAGTCGCGAGAGCGTCTCGATCATCTCGCTGACAGGCCGGTTGCGGATGGGGTAGGACCGCATGGGCATCGGGCCGCCGCCGGCGGCGTCCAGGCGAGTCATGAGTTCGACGATCTGCGCGTGCTGCGAAGGCGTGGCGGTGACGACGAGCGTCCCGGTGAGTTCGTCGATGATCACGCGCCAGCGTTCGTCCTTGGACGCGGCACCGCCAGCCCCCGAAAACTTCATAGTCTCTTCAACGAGTTTGCCGACGTCCTTGGCGGCGAAGACGCGGGGCACGTAGTTGCGGGTCTCGACGCCCTCGCGCTGGTCGAATCGGGCGATCATCTCGCGCCAGGCCGCGGCCTGCGGTTCCGGGGTGATGAGCACCACGCCCCCGCCGGCGGGGGAGACGATGACCTCGCCGGGGAGTTTGTCGCCGCTGAGCGCATCGCGTTTCTGCGCAACTTGCATCAGTGTTGCAACGAGCGTCGCGGCGGGAACGTTCTTGGCGGCGAGTTCCTCGACGATCATGCCGCTGGGGGCGTCGATGCGTTCGAGCAGGGACTGGATCTCGCCCAGGCGCGGCGTGAAATCGCTGATCAGCAGCAGGCGCGACTCGCCCAGTGCCGTCGCGGAACCGACGCCCTTGGTGAGCAGCGGGCGGATGGCATCGGCGGCGTCCTTGACCGATCGGTACCTGGGCGCGACGACGAGCGAGGCGAAGCCGGCGCGGGCCGCGTCGGGCGGCGCGGCGGGCGCGTTGTCGGGCTTGGCCGCGGGCGTCTCGATGCGGGCGAGCGCGGCCGCGTCGGTGGACTTGACGACGCTGACAGTCTGCCCGCCGGCGGCGCGGACGGTGGTGAAGCCGCGCTGCGCGAGGAGTTGATTGGTGAGATCCCAGAGTTCGGCGTCGGAGAGTGAATCGGGAAGGCGGAGGGTGACCTGGCCCTTGACGGCCGCGGGGTCGTAGTCGATGCGGAGATGAAGGCGGTCGGCGCAGAGGTCGAGGAGGCGGGGGAGGTCGAGTTGGGAGGCGAGGGTGAGGGGGGTTTGAGGGGCGTTCTGCCC
This sequence comes from Phycisphaerales bacterium, assembly GCA_905339235.1. GTDB lineage: Bacteria > Planctomycetota > Phycisphaerae > Phycisphaerales > UBA1924 > RI-211. The sequence continues at coordinate 8,321 of CAJPFG010000003.1, read as the reverse complement.
GGGTTGGCGCACATCTTGTGCGAGAGACGGGCACGCGGCGGCGAGCCATAGCGCGGAGCAGACGGCCGCGCGACGGAGTTGGAATGGAGCGTGCATTCGCGTACTTTTCTTGGAGGCCAGTGAATCACAGGTGGAGGCGGCTTGCGGCGGTTCGGATGCAAGCGTGCAAAACATCGCACAGTTCTGAATCCGCGGGCGGCGTACCGGACCTGCGTGGTCGCGGCGGGGCGAGTTGCATTGGTACCTACGCGCAGTCGGCCATCGGCTCGAGCCGCGAGACGGGGAGTCTCGCGATGGGAGAGGACGGGAACAACCGCAGGCGGCGTAACTGTGACTCGGTCATACGAACGGTTACGTCGCAGCCTTCCTGGCACTTGACGATCAGCATGGCTTCGCGGGCGAGCATCACAACGGCGGCGGTGTTGCTGACGTGATAGACATGGCGGTGTCCGTCGCGGGTCATGCCAAGCAGGCCGCGGCTGCGGAGCAGGTTCAAATGCTTGGAAACCAGCGTGCGGTCAAGGTCAACCCGGGCGGCAAGATCCTGGATGCACCGCGGCCGCTGCGCGACCAGAACCATGAGTTCGCGGCGAATCTGCGGCGCCACGGCGGCGATGGCGTGTTCGAGTTTGGAGGGTTCGGACTGATTCCCTGATCGTCGGGGCGCCATGGTGATCTCCTCTCTGCGGCCGGAAACAGCCCCCCGAAGCACACATCGCCGGCTCGATGTGCAGGCGCGGCAATATTGCATATCGGCGTTGGGATTGCAAGTTGCGGAGGGAACGAAGCTCGCGGCATAAATGCGTGGGATACGAAAGTCCGTAAAGGATGGTTAATGGCGAAAGAGCAAGGAGTTAGGCACGTACACACAGATTTGTGTCAGGTAACGGTTTGGGAGAGTCGAAATCGTGCGCAAGCGTGAAAAACTCGGCGCGGCGAGTCCCGGGGCGGGAAGCTCGGCAGCGCAGAGGTAAACCGAGTGGCAGACCGAGCTTGCGCGCGTTGCGAGTGATGCGAGCGCGATGCAGGAACTGGTTGGAGCGGGGCACAAGCGTGAAATATGCTGCACACATCGACCAGAGGCCTTGCGGAATGAGCAGCCACCCTATCTACTACTTCGGTGTGTGAAGGCTGAAATCGTGCGCAAGGGTGAAAATGTTTGCACGGTTGGGGTGGAGGGGGTTGCGGGGGGAGCTTGGACAGAGTCTACTTGGCCTCCGATCAATCGGGAGCCGGCGAGGCCCAAGCGCCGACAAATCTATAGATCGCATGAACTGAGGAGACTCCAGTGCGCCTCACACGCCCGTTTATCAGCATCGCCGTCGCATTTGCGTCCGCTCTGTGTCTGAATGCCACGACAAGGGGCCAGACCGCATGCGGCGGGTATGAAGCCTGGATACCGCAAATGCCCGGCGGGGCGGGTGACCCCTGCGCCATGACGTATGGCGTGATCGCTCCGCCGCCAGAGGGAGGGGCGTACTCGTGGGGTCGCATCGGCACGTGGCCGATATCGCCCGACCTGAACAACCCGGAATGGCTGCTGGAGAAGCATGACTATCTGCCGGCGGTCTGGTATGCGATGACCACCAATGAATCGGAGTGGGCGCAATCCCCAATGGTTTTGTCGTTTGGTTGGCCGACTAACGAGACCACCACCCTTCCTCGCGGAACTCGAATGAACCTCAATCTGTTTGCGTTCCCTTCGAGCGGCGATTTCTTCTCCCCATCATCGACCATTGGCGGTACGTCGCTTCCACTCCTTCCCGCCGGTGCGGCGGGCGAGCCCACCGGCTGGCAGGGCGCCGGCCGACCAACCCTTGGGGGGGCCATTGATCTGATTACTGGGTTGCCGCTGATACAGGTCAACGACCTCGAGCTCCCAGTGGGTTCGGCGACATTTCGACTGACCCGAACGAGGGCAGCGGAGCGCCCCTTGACTGGACTCGATGCAGGCGCGGCTTCGCGAGGTGGGTGCGATTGGCAATGGACGACCACCGGCCGTTGGTGGGACTGGGCAGGAACCGGCTGGATGGTCGGCGAGAATCCGGTGCTCTTGATCGATTCGGCCCTACCAGACGTAGTGGGTGGCCGAGCGACCACGTGCTGGCTGGTGCTGGATGCTCATCAATCCATCCCCTTCCAGCAGATTGACCTGGGCGAGGATGAGATTGGCTACGAGGCCCCGCCCAGATTCCGCGCGAGGATGAAGCACAACGGGACATGGGAGTCTTCCGGCGAACTGCCCCACTGGGCCAGCCCCCCCACCCAGTACGAGATTTGGCTCTATGACGGAGCCGTGAAGTACACCTTTGTCGCCATTCGCGAAGATGTGCCGCCGACGGTATGGGACTCGCGATGGGAGCAGGGCAATCCGGGTGATCCTGCAATCTATGACACGGCGAGTACCTATCACGAGAGGCCACTGTGGGATGAGAACGGCGAGCGATGGCAGTATGTGTTCGGTCAGCATCCCGGTTTCGGCGTCCCTCACTACGGCATCTGCATCAAGATCGAGGACCGCAACGGCAACTCCGCTGAGATCAACTACGCCCGCGTTGGCCGGGTCAGCATGGATAACAGTGAAACCGCCGATTGTGTCGAGTGTCAGGAACTCGGCCTGCGCAAGGGACAGATTAACTACATCCACCTCAAGGCCGGCAGCGAGGTGAAGTGGACGCTCCTCTACGCGCACCGCCTGTTCTCCAACGGTGCGGCCCCGCCCTCCGATGAGCCCTGGTGCGACCCCCCCGGCCAGAACTGCGATGACTGGCCCGAGGCTCTTGCTTCAGCCAACCCTGACATCCGCGCGCTCCTCGGGGCCAGCGCCATCGACCGCATTTACGTCTTCGAAGGAGATGTGATCGGATTCGACACGGACCGCCAGCAGATGAGCCTCACGATCCCCAGCACCGATCTGCCATACGGCGCCAACCCGATCGAGCCGCTCGATGAGTGGAACGAGGACCATCCGGGCTCCGAAGTCGCCGCGAACTGGTCCTACCACGTGCGTTACCACTTCCGATGCGAGAAGTGGTTCACGCAAGTTCCTGAACCGCCCGATGACGCCGGTCACGGGGTTCCTCTCTTTCCCCCCGTTCTTATCCACACGGAGGTTGCTTCTCGTGATTTGTCGTCCAGCGGATCGGTGGTCTCCGGAACCGAACGCCAGCGCCACACGTTCATGCGCCATGCGAGCGAGACCGTGGCCAGCGATGGCAAGTTCCCCTGGCTGGAGCGAGTCTTCTTGCCGGACGAATACTCGCAAATGATGGTCTGGGCAGAGGAGCACAAGGACTCGCAGATCTGCGCCGAAAACACGGTCGCGGACTGGCTGCTGACGCAATCTCCCGAGGAATTCCGACACGCTGACTACTGCAACAACGGCACGGGAACCGAGCCCGACGACGGGTTTGAGTGCCCCGCGGGAATCCAGTTCAACGGGTTTGCATCGAGCCGAATGGGTCGAGTGGGAACCGGTCGTTACTGGGTTCCGACGGGAGATACGAATGACCCACCTCCAACCGCTCTGTTCACCAACGGGTTCCTGACCGTGGACAACGATCGCACAGTGTCAGACACATGGGGCGATGTGGTCGATCGGGCGAGCATCCGCGACGGGGGCCGGGTACGCCACTTCCAGATTCACCGCGCGATCGTCATGCCCTCGGGTTCGAACTCTCCAGCCCCCGAAGACCCGGGTTCCGATGGCATGCACATCTGGTGGAGTCAGGCGGGGTGGCGTCCAAACCGCAGCATCTTTGTTCAACCGTACAACTGGTATTCGCTTCCGAAAGCGGGTAGTTCGGTTTGGGCACAGTCGCCCGCGATGGACGAGACTCGATGGATCGCCATCATCGACGAGTTTCCATCGCGCGAGGCCCTTGAGGCAAACGAGGTCTACTCCACGGACTCCCTCGTGCGCAAGCCTCTTCAAACCTCCCGCCGGGTGGTGGAGATGAACCCCGCGGGGTACATCCTCAAGGACCGCACCTGGGAATACCGCGAGGATGGCGCGCAAGTCAGCGGAGGCGGAATTGGTGAGGAGTACATTTACGAGAAGGCTGCTGTCGTCTTCGGCGAAGTCCTTGGCGTCGAGGTCCCCGACGTTTTCAAGGAGCAACCGATTCTGGTCGAGCACCACTCCATCGGCTGGTCCGCGGTGCCTCAAGTTGATCAGGCGAGCAAAGGCCTGATCCATGGGTTCACCTACGACTTCGTAGACAACCCGCCGGAAGGCACCGAGTGGACCTCGCGAGTGCAACTCATTTCGGAGGATCTCCGGCGCGGCCTGAACGGTGATCGAAAGTTCATCCGACACGTCTACTACGGCGATGACTCCGTCGGCGATGTCATTGCCGAAGTCATACCGCTCACCGCGGCCGCCAGCGAGCAGTCGCGGCCATCGGTCAGTTCCATCCCATCCCTTGATCCTGCCGAGTTTCAGGTGAGCCGCTGGACCTCCGTGCGAAAGGAGCCGGTGGGCGATCAGCCACTCTCTGAATGCGCCGTCCTCCGTGTCATCAAGACTGATCCGCCGCGCCAGGTGTATCCCGGCTCATCCTGGTACTACCCCGTCAACGTGCAGATCAACGACGAGGACAATGGGGTCTCCAAGTGGTCTGGGACCGGCTTGGTGCTCAACCCGGACTCACCGGGGCAGGGCACTGACCCTTGGGAGGCGATGATCTGGACTTACACGGACTACGACGGCGACGGGCGTCCGCTGAACATCGTGCTCGATGCCGAGCCGGGCGCCACAGCGGTATCCCCGCACCAGAGCCTGTTTCCCGATGTGGTGGTTCCTTCGAATGAACTGCCCTCGGGCTGGTACCGCATCGGCGCCACCGCGTCGCTTAACTGGCTTTCCCACTACGAGTACGACAGCTTTGGGCCGTCGGATATCTATGGCTACAACAGCCGGCGATGGTCGCGTCGCTCGATCGTGCTCCAGGCGGGAGGGATCGACGAGCCGCGATTCCAGGAAGATCTCGATGAGGATCCGGACTGGGAGGAGGACCTCTGGGACATTCGTGGCGCTGAGCTTCCCAAAGTCCGACGCGATTATGTCTTCAACGAGCTTGAGCTAGCAGGAGGTGAATGGGTCCCGCGCGCGCCCGGTCAAGTGCTCGATTACGCCACCGCCGAACCACCCCGCGAGATCTTCCGTCCGCTGAACGAGGGCTCGCTGCAGATCGAGTGGGTCAACTCCAGCGAGTACACCGCGATCCACCCGATGGGGCGGCGCATCCAGCGCAACCTCCCCATGAAGCCCATCCGCACGCGGAACGTCATCTTCCAGGACTCAGGCGGCGCGCCCGATGTTGCTGCATTCCTTACCGATCCGACGCAGGAGGACCAGCCGTACTTCCGCAAACTCGCAGACAAGGTCATGCGCCCCGACCGCTTCGGCCGCCTGTCGGACGCCACCCTCTTCGAGCGCGACGCTCACGGCGTGATGAGCCCCGTGGGCTCGATTGCCGTCAATGACCTCGGCGAAGTCTTCCGCGAACTCGCGGTGGACGGTACGGTCACGCGCACGATCAAGAACGCCCTCGGCCAGGCCCTGCGCCGCTATGTCGGCACCGATGATGCGGACTGGTTGGAGCACACCGGAGAGCAGCAGGTCCTTGACGCGCCAAGCGCGGATCCCGCCTCCGACAACGATCTGGTGCTCGTCGCACGCTACGCCTACGGCAACTCCGAGAGCGATGCCAGGGCTCGCACCAAGACCTGGCAGTACACATCGAACGATGGCTTCACGAACTCCTGGCACCTGAAGCCGTACGCGTCGCCGGAGTCGGCCGACGACGACAAGGGAGAACTGACCGCCACCGGGTACGACTGGCGGATGCGGCCGGTCAGCACGGACGTTTTTGACGAGGCCGGGCAGAACGGGCGGCCGCGGCTGCTCACCACGCTCACGTATCTCGACCACTCCAACCGAACGCGGCTGGTCGTCACGTACGGCGCGGGCGATCTCGACATCGACGAAGGGCTCCACCCGGCCACCCGGGATCCTTACTCGGGCGATGAAGTTCCCACCGCGGGTGACATTCTCTCCGGGGTGACACTGCGCCCGCTCTCAATCACCGAGTCCATCTACGGGCCCGACGGATCTGTGACCGAGCGTCGAACCTATGACATGGCCTATACCGACACGGGCGAACCGCCCTATCAGGCCGAGTACACCTACACCGGCTTCGGCGGCGCGACCGTCTTCAGTCAGGGTCCCGGCGATGAGGCCCAGGTCTCCACCATCGATTCGCTGGGCCGCACCATCAGCACGAGTACGATCCTTCCGACCGTAGACAACAATGTCGTTTCCTACGACTACGAAGTGGCACGAACGGACACCACCTACGACGCCGACAGCAACGTGCAGATGACGCGCCGCTGGGAGCGCGTTATCGAGGGCTCGGCCGACGAACTCGATCACACCAACGCGGTTCATTCGACCACCCTCAACTGGTACGACGTCCAGAAGCGGCTCGTCGCCTCCGCCGAGATCGGGAGCGACATGGGCAGCACATCGACACCCGGCCCCACAGAACTTGTCAGCGACACGACCACGGCGCCCCCCACCTCCTACTCGTGGTATGCCTCGACAAGCCGCCCAGAACTCGCCCCCACCGATGGCGCGATCGAGCGCCATGACGTGCCCGGGCGCTTCCCGCTCACCGTCAATCGCTACAACCTCAAGGGCGAACTCGAGTACGTCGCGACCCAACGCGTGGAGGATGATCCTCAGGTTGCCGACATAAACGAGTACACCTACACCCGCTACACCTACACCGGCTCGGGCAAGGTCGCCACCGTCACCGAAAACCCCTTCGGCAACCAGAACGACATCCGTGTCACGACCTATGTCTACCAGTTCGGTCGTCTGAGCGAGGTCTACGCCAACGCCTCGGAAACCGAGCCAGACCGCAAAACCAAGGTCCTCTTCGGCGCCAACCAGGCCAACAACAACGGCGCCATCATCATCGACACCGGACTGGACCCCTCCAGCACGCGCGCGATCTCGCGCCACGGCGCGCACGTCGCCGAGATGCACATCCCCGATCCGTCCACAGGCCTTCCCTCGGCCGATCCCTCCGTCACCCTGCGCTATGACTTCAAGGGACGCATCGCCGAGCGCATCGATTCCCGCGGCGTGGTCTTCCGCTACGGGTACGACGCCCTCGACCGCCTCACTTCGATCCAGGTGGGCAACTACGACGGCACGGGGCTGTCGGCGGTGTTCGGCGACAAGTACCCCGAGTCCATGCTCCTGGCCAACTCGGGCGAGCCCGTCGATCGCATCGGCTACGTCCAATACATTTACGACGATGAGAACCGCACCGTCGATGCTTACTCACGCGCGTCGGTTGAAGGGGATGTGATCTGCCACACCCGCTTCGTCCACGATCTGCGCGGGAATCTCACGGCCGATGTGCAGTCCATCGGCGAAGTGGCGGGTGCATTCAGCCCGCAGACCCAGTACTCATGGGACGTTTCGTTCGCCAGCGTGGTCAACGGCCGGGCCGGGAGCACGCGCCTTGACGAAATGACGTATCCGCTGGGGTACGGCCAAACCGTGGCGCGTACGGTCACGCTGGGATACGGCGAGTCCGGGGCCGCGTCGGACATCCTCTCTCGCATCGCGTCCGTCACCAGCGAGCCCGCTGTTTCGCCTGATCCGACGCTGCTGGCACAATACACCTATGTCGGCTCCGGCCGCCGCGCTCGCACCGACCTGGCCAACGGCGCGATTCTCGCCGATCTGGGGCTCGACGACAGTCCGTCGGACAACACGATCGGCCTTCATGGTCTGGACCAGTTCGGGCGGCTGAAGGACCTCCACTACAGGCAGGCGACGGGCGGTTCGGCCACGCTGGCCCGGTTCCAGTACACCTACGACCTTGCCGGGAACCGCCTCGCGGCGGTGCGCACTCCCGCGCCCATCGCCGGCGGCGGTAATTCCGCTACCCACCAGGATCAGGCCAATGACTACGACGCCTTCAACCGCCTGACCGAATGCGGCCTCACGAACTTCCCGGCCTCCGGTCCCGGCTCGACCCTCGCCATCGACACATGGAATCTCGACCTTGTCGGCAACTGGGTCTCGCGGAATACCGACTTCCCGGCCAACGACGTCGCCATCGACTTCGGCTACAACGCGCGCGACGAGTACGACCTGCTCGAGACCACCATCGGCGGCGCGCCGCAGCCCGACAACCAGCCGCGCTACGACGCGGCCGGCAACCTCCTCTTCGACGGGACCTACGCCTACCAGTACGACGCCTGGAACCGGCTCATCCAGATCAACCGGGCCACCCTGC
>CAJPFG010000002.1 GCA_905339235.1 Phycisphaerales bacterium | reverse complement strand
TGGGGTACCAGACCCCCGAGGAGTTCGCGGCCGCGTGCGTACCCTCCGGCTCCGCTGCGCTGCGCCTGCGGGTACGCACGCGGGAGGAGGAGTTGGTCACACTCTCATAAGGGGTGGACCGAAGGATGGGGGCAGGTCAGGAGAGGCGCGCGGTGGCGCGGAGGTCGATAGCCATGACACGCGACGGTTCGCCGGGATAGAGCTTCTCATCCAGTGGCCAACGGGTAATGCCGACGTGGTAGCCCAGCGGGGAGAAGAGGCGCGTGGGGAGGTCGGCATCGCCGCGGCAGGACGCGGCGGCCACGCGGCAGGAAAGTGGGATGGGTTGCTGAACGAGCTCGGGCCGGTCTTTGCAGCGGCCGCCAAGGGCCGAGCCGAAGACCTGGGCGATGGCAACGCTGAGGAGAGAGCCGGGCGGGGCGATGCCCTGGCCGCCGCGGACGAGTTCGATGGAGTCGATGTCAAGGAGCAGTGCCGCGCTGAAGGAGGAGCGGGTAGCCTGCGGGTAGAAGACGTGGGCACGGCCGAAGGCGAGGCTAAACGTCTGAACCCTCGCGGGGTTCTTGTGGAGGAGATACCCGAGATCGGTGGCTGGAGAGAGGGTTGTGGAGAGCGTGAGGAGCATGAGCGGCTGGAAGATAGCCGGCGTCACACGCAAAACGAAAACGACCCCCCCCAGGTTTACCTGGAGGGGGTCAAGAGTCGGCGATGACCTACTTTCCCGCAGTGCAGTATCATCGGCGGCGAAGGCTTAACTGCTGTGTTCGGGATGGGAACAGGTGTTTCCCTTCGCCTGTAGTCACCGACAATCCGATCGGAACGGGTTTCCCCGCTTCGACCGGTTGAATCCTGGTCGCGCGGCCTTGCGGCGTTGCGACCCGGCAACCGGACGGATGAATCTCTTCGTCGTGGGGCCGCGGGGCGTTGAAGCCTCGCGGGACGACGGACATGCGTGGTTGAAACAGCACGCGCGGGGCGTTGATCGCCCGTTGGTGCGAGTCTCCGGGAGGCCGGAGACGTAACCAGAGGCCACGGGGTTGCCGCGGCGGCTGGTTGGTGTGACCGTTCGACCGTTAGGACCGCTCAGCTGAAGGCATTTCTGCCCGTACACTTGCGGCCTATCAACCTGGTGGTCTACCAGGGGTCTCACGTCAATAAAGACGACCAAGCCTTATCTTGAGGGGGGCTTCCCGCTTAGATGCTTTCAGCGGTTATCCCTGCCGTACGTAGCTACCCAACGGTGCACCTAGCGGTGCAATTGGATCACCAGGGGTACGTCCAACCCAATCCTCTCGTACTAAGGTTGACTCCTCTCAAGCTTGGAACGCCCACAGCAGATAGGGACCGACCTGGCTCACGCCGGTCTGAACCCAGCTCGCGTACCACTTTAATCGGCGAACAGCCGAACCCTTGGGACCGCCTTCAGCCCCAGGATGTGATGGGCCGACATCGAGGTGCCAAACCGCGCCGCCGCTATGGACGCTCGGGCGCGATCAGCCTGTTATCCCCGGGGTACCTTTTATCCGATGAGCTACGACCCTTCCACACGGGATCGCAGGATCACTAGAGCCCTCTTTCGAGACTGCTCGACCCGTCGGTCTCGCAGTAAATCCGGCTTATGCTCTTGCACTCGACACACGGTTTCCATCCGTGCTGAGCCGAACTTTGCACTCCTCCGTTACACTTTGGGAGGAGACCGCCCCAGTCAAACTGCCCGTCATGCACTGTTCCCCGCCCGGATTCACGGGACTCGGGGTTAGGCCACAAACGTACACAGGGTGGTATTTCACCTTTGCCTCTTCCTGGGCCGGAACCCAGGCGTCAACGGCTCCCACCTATGCTACGCAGTGAATGCTCGTGGCCAATACAAGACTGCAGTGAAGGTCCACGGGGTCTTTCCGTCTTGCTGCGGGAAGGCGGTATCTTCACCGCCACTACTATTTCACCGAGTCGGTCGTGGAGACAGGAGTCCAGTGATTACGCTATTCATGCGCGTCGGAACTTACCCGACAAGGAACTTCGCTACCTTAGGACCGTCATAGTTACGGCCGCCATTCACCGGTGCTTCGGTCGCGAGCTTCGGTTTCCCTGACCCGCTCCCTTGACATTCCGGCATCGGGCAAGCGTCACTCTGTATACGTCGACTTGCGTCTTAGCACAGAGCTGTGTTTTTGATAAACAGTTCCCAGACCCTTTTCTCTGCGGCCTCTCCTTGCGGAGGAGGCCCCCCTTATCGCTAACTTACGGGGTTAACTTGCCTAGTTCCTTCACGACCGTTCTCTCGCGCGCCTTAGGCTATTCGCCACACCCACCTGTGTCAGTTTTGGTACGGGCTAAGTCGTCGGTTTTTCTAGGAACCCTCGCCCCCAGCATCGGCCACAAGGACCTGGACATCTGACAGTCCCGCTGAGCTTGAAGATCCGTTCTCGACGACGGCGCAGGAATTTTGACCTGCTGTCCATCGACTACGCCTTTCGGCCTTGCCTTAGGTCCCGGCTCACCCTGGGCGGAATGACCTTCCCCAGGAAACCTTGGGTATTCGGCGACCGGGATTCTCACCCGGTTAATCGTTACTCAAGCCGACATATTCACTTCCGGGCGCTCCACCTACCCTTTCGGGACGGCTTCGCCGCGCCTGGAACGCTCTCCTACCGCTTCTTTCGAAGCCCGCAGCTTCGGCTCTCTGCTTATTCCCGATCATTATCGGCGCTGAGTTCCTCGTCCAGTGAGCTGTTACGCACTCTTTAAATGGTGGCTGCTTCTAAGCCAACATCCTGGATGTCACAGCAACCCAACTTCCTTTCGAACTGAGCAGAGATTAGGGACCTTAGCTGGCGATCAGGATTGTTCTCCTTTTGACGATGGATATTGTCACTCACCGTCTATCTCCCAGGTCTTGGGCATTGGTATTCGGAGTTTGGTTGAAGAAAGTAGCCGGGTAGGCCCTTTGCTTCATCCAGTAGCTCTACCCCCAATGCTTGCTGCCTGAGGCTAACCCTAGAGTTATTTCGGAGAGAACGAGCTATCTCCCAGTTTGATTGTACTTTGAACCCTCCCGTCAGGTCATCGGAGAACTTTTCAACGTTCACCCGTTCGACCCTCCAGGCGGTGTTACCCGCCCTTCAGTCTGCCCAACGGTAGATCACAAGGTTTCGCGTCTGGCCCGTACGACTGCACGCCCTTATCAGACTCGCTTTCGCTCCGCCTCCGGCCCGGTAGGCCTTAGGCTCGCCGTACAGACCAACTCGTCGGCTCATTATGCAAAAAGCACGCCGTCACCTCTTGCGAGGCTCCGACCGCTTGTAAGCGCATGGTTTCAGGTGCTCTTTCACTCCGCTCATCGCGGTGCTTTTCATCGTTCAGTCGCCTTACTGATTCACTATCGGTTGTCGAGGAGTATTTAGCCTTGGAGGGTGGACCCCCCATCTTCAATCCGGGTTTCCCGAGCCCGAATCTAATCTATGGGCTAACCAGTTTTCGACTACAGGGCTTTCACCTTCTTCGGCGCGTCATTCAAACGCTTCGCTCGTCCACTGGCTGATCCGCTTTCGCTCGCCGCTACTCACGGAATCGCGGTTGCTTTCTTTTCCTGTGCCTACTGAGATGTTTCACTTCAGCACGTTCGCTCTTCACCCCTATGCATTCAGAGTGAAGTACCCTTGCGGGTGGGTTGCCCCATTCGGACATCCACGGATCGCAGCCTGGTTACCGGCTCCCCGTGGCTTATCGCAGGTTCCTACGTCCTTCATCGCCTCTCGACACCAAGACATCCACCATGCGCTCTTATTCGGTCACACCAACCGGACGCCGAGACTTCCCGGCCTCCGTCGGTCGACCAACTTTCCTTTGCGCGCTGCTTCTTCCGGTCCGCCTTCTCCCGCATGGAAAAAACGGCCGGGCAGCATGTACCCCCTTGCTTTCAGCCCACGGCCTAGGCGACCGCGGCCTTCCGCAAGAGAGTGAGATTCATCCGTATCCGGTTGTCAAAGATCCATACCGCCATCCCCGAGCGGCTTTCCCGGTCGGGCGGGTGGCGGGGGGGAGTCTAGGCCGACCCATCTCCCAGTCAAGTTGCCGTCGAACCACTCCCCCCGATTCTGTTCGTAACCCCAGTTCCCGGCCAAATTTAGCCGCCACCGCCGCCGCCGCCACCGGTCTTGCCCGGCGGACGATCTCCCTGGCGGTCCCGACGCGGGAACACCGGCGACCGCGTCGGCTCGGGAATGGACAGGTCCTGACCCTGCGTTTCGCCTTCTTTTGCCGAAGATTCGAGCTTTTTCAGCAGCGGATTCTGACGGTCAGCCTCGGGCATTTTCACGAAAATGTCGCCGTTGCCCAGGCGGAGCACCGCCTCCGATTTGGACCGATCCCCCGCGGGCACGCTGGCCACGTCGAGCAACATCGCATCCACAGTCAGGGGCAGGGTCTTGGGCAACTCTACGGCCATCCAGTCGGGCCACTGGATCTTGGGCTTTTCGCCGGGTGTTGGAGCCGCACCGGGAGCCACGCCCGGGTCTCTCACCGCCGGCGCCGGACCCATCGGGGACTTTCCTCCGGGCCCGCCCGGGCCCCGTGACGGCGCGGCGGGCGCCTGCGGCGCCGACGGCGCACCCGGCATCTGTCCCTTTTTGATCATGTCATCGAGTTTGGCCATATCGGCGATGCGGAGTTCGGGCAACTTGGCGTCATTCATCACCACGTCACCGGGCTCGAGCGAAACCTGGGCGACGCGGTAGTAGCCGTAGTAGAACTGGAAGATCTGGGCCGTGGCGTGCGGCCGCGGGCTGATCTCGCTGCGATCCTCGGCGCTTGTGACGAAGAAGGCGTTCGAGGGATCGACGGTGACAGGGGCGGACCATTCTGACCAATCGCCGCGGAGCAGGGAGTCCTTGCCGAGTTCCTTTTGGAGCCCTTCCTGGAGGTTGCGGTCGAAGAGCGGGTTGTTGATGACAACCCGTGCCCGGTAGCGGTAGGTGGCGCCGGGTACGCCGGTGAGATCGTGCGTCCACATGGTCACGGACGGATTATCGAGGAAGGGCCGGTAGGCGGCGTCGAGGCCCGATTCGTCGGTCGCGGCCGCGGGCACTTCGTAACCCTCGACGGTCTCGCCCAGTGCGATCAGTTTCTGGGCGAGGGCGTCGAGTTCCGCCTTGGTTCGCTTGAGCGACCGCTCGATCTCGCGGTAGTTGCCGGTTCGAGTCTCGCCGGTTCGCGGCGAGGGTGCTCCGCCCGCGGGCCCACCGGAACCGCCCTTGCCGCCGCCGCCCGTGCGTGACGGCGGCTGCTCGCGGGGTTCGGGTCTGCGCGCGGTGTCGGGCTTGGGGGTCTTGGAGAGCAGTTCCGTGAGGTCGTCAAAGCGGCGCTGGACCTCGCTGAACTTGCGGCGGGTATTGCGCACCTGAGTGGCCTTGTCGGATGAATCGCCGCGCTCGGCGACTTTGCTGGGCTGCTCCCATGTCGGTCCGGCAATCGTGGCGTAGTACTCCGGGCGGGCGATTTCGTCGAAAACGCCGCGGATGCCGTCCACGATCACGGGCACATCGCCGACGCTCTTGACGCTGTCGTTCCACACTTTGAGCGAATCGACTCGTCCGGGGAGCGGGGGCAGGATTGTGGTTGCGGAGCCGGTGGGGGTAACGCCTTCGGCCCCGGAGACCAGTTCACGCTCTACCTCGACCGCGATGAGTGTTACCGGGTCGGCGCCCTGATCCGCCTGGCCACGCCACCAGGGGCGAGGCAGCGGCTCCACCGGGCCTTCCGGGTCGTTGGCGAGCGCGGCCTGGAGTTCCGTGCCGGAGTACGTGAACTCGATGCTCACGGCGGCCTTGTCGAAGGGCTGCTGCGCCGGCAGCAGCGAGGCCAGTTGGGGATTCTGGAGCCCTTCGGCCGGATGGATGGTCGCGCTGTATGCAACCGCGACGGGAGTCGAGGGGGCCGGAACTTCGGGGAACGCGTACTCGGCGGTCGCGATCACCGCGCCGATATCGCCTTTGCCGATGTTGGGGGCGGAGCCCATGGCCACGCGCGGCCACGCGGGGCGGGAGAGGTCCTTGCCCAGCGCGAGTTTGCCCGCGAGCGTGAACTTCGGGGCCTCGGGGAAGGAGGGCGAGTCGGACTGAACCCGCGCCAGGAGGCGCTGAGCCTCTTCCTCGACCGGTTGAAACGCCGCTCCCGGCGGGACTTCCTTGGTCCCCACCTTGATGGTGCTGCCGCCGGCGATGAGTTGGAGCGCGAGCGCCCCTACACCGACGAGGACGACGCCGCCGAGGACGACCTTGTCCGCGTTCTGCTCGAAGGTTCCGATGCCTTTCATCTTCATGGCTGTGTCTCACAATCCGCGTGGTGCGGGATTCGGCTTACTGGGGGCTGGAGGCGGGGGCATTGGCGGCCCAATAGGGGGGAGTGGTGCTCTCCGGGAACTTGAGGAGCGATTTGAGGGAGTCGGGGTACAGCCGCGCCGTCCAGTCACGGAGCCAGACCGTCTCGATCCCGACGGTGGCCTTCACGACATGCTCGGAGCCGTAGTAGTACCCGTCGCGGAGTTCGCTCCAGGGATCGACCTCGTCGAGATCGAGATCGGTGACGGTCATGAAGTTGGACCGTTCGACCGCGTCGAGGAATTCGCCCAGGCGCTCTGACGAGACGATGACGGACATGGTGGCGCGCCGAATGTCGTACATCTTGTTCCACGATCCCATGCCCCGTCCGGTGATGGAGAGTTGCGGATCGGTCGGCACGTACCCCGCGACGGTGGCGGTGGGGTCGGGCGGGGGGGCGAGGCCGGACTCGGATGACGACGGCTGGGAGAAGACGCCCTCGGGCAGGGTCAGTTTCATGCTCACGATGCGTTTGACCACCGACCGATCCACGTTAGTCGGCCGGCCGTCGGCGCCTGTATTCGCGAGCCGAACGGCGGAGAGCAGGTCCGAAAACACCCAGTAGTCCCACTGATAGATGAACAAGTATGCGGGGTTGAGTTCATTGGGCTGCAGAGATGTTCCGCGGGGCACCGTCACGGAGTCGGGATCGCGAGCATCCCGGGGGAACGCGCTGAGCGAAGCGTACACGGAAAGTTCGCGAGCGCGGCCCTGGTATTCGCCCAGGCGGCGCTCGACCAGCGCCTTGGCGAGCGTCGCGGACTCCTCTTTCGTGAGGTCTCGCTTGCCCGCGGTGACCTTCTCGGTCTCGCGGGTCTTCATGTCCATGAGCGTTTGCGCCAGGCGGATGGCGTCGGCCCGATCGCCGGCGCGGATGCCGTCCAGCAGCCGCTGGTAGGGATCGGGGTTGCCGGCCTTGGCGAGGAGTTTGTCCTCCATCTCGTAGAGTTTCGCCTGCTCGAGTTCCCTGGCCCTGTCCTTGACCGCCTTGACGCGATCTTCGGGAGTCATGGCGGTCCAGGCGTCGGCGCCGATCTTCTGGCGAACCTCGGCCGCGATGCCTTCGAGGGCCGCGTCGCCGAAGAGGCCCTCGACCAGCACGCGGTGCTCGCGCCGGAATACGGACTGGGCGTCGGGCCCGATGCCGCGGTTGAACTCGACCGCGCGCTTGACGATCGCTCCGGCCTGCGATTCGAGTTCGTCGCGTTTGGCCTTGAACCATTCCGTCAGGCGAGAGTTGGGCTCGGCCTTGTGCACAACCGCGGGGATAGCGGGATCGGCGGACGGGAGCGCATAGTCGAGTTTCGCGCCGCTGACACGCTGGAACTCCTTGCCGGCCTTGTCGGCTTGCTCCTTGCGGATGGAGGCGCCCCAGGCCGCGGACACGACGTACGACGCCGGCAGCACCACAAGAATCACCGCCAGAAACACGACCACCACCACGTTGGCTTTGACCCAGGTCATGAGGTTCTTCACTTGGCCTCTCCTTCCGCGGCCGGCTGCGCCGGAATGAACGCGGCCCACCAGGTCACCGTGATGTTGCCCGTCACAGGATCCTGGCTCACTTCGGCCTGGATCGGAGCGGAACGGTCGAGTTCCTCCAGCGCCGCCGTCACGCTGGCGAGCGCCTGATGCTGCTCGGCCTCATCCTTGCCGGCCCCGACCAGCATCCCCTGCCAGGCAGGGCGCTCGGATCCCGGGGGCGGCACGACCGGCCGATCCCGGTCGCCTTCGAGGCCTCGCACTCCACGTCCCGGAATGCCCCGGCCCGGCATGGGCGCGGCCTGGCCGCCTTCGCCCATGGCTTCTCTCGGCCCGGCAGTGGCCACGGATCGCGGTTCGGATACCAGCGCCGGCCGCTCCACGAACTTCAGTTCGTAGGGCACGCCGGGACGCTTCGCATTGGCGCTCATCCAGCGCGTCACCGTCGCATCAACGAATCGCCGTGCTTCCGGCTGGGAGGTTGACAGATCGAGTTCGCATTTGATTCGCGGGAACTTCGAGAGCGAGAGCGGATCATCTCCCGAGACCATTCCGCTGCCGGCGTAGGGATCGATGGTCTCCGCTTGCGGCGGCAGATAGGTCGTCGCGAACTTTTTGACGGAGAACGCCGGGCCCGGCGGCGCCTTGGGGGCTTCTCCATCCTTGGACTTGAGCGATTCAGACCAGGTCGCCGCGCGCTCGTTGGACGCTTCCAGCATCGCGCTCACGTCGGCCGCGACCTGCCGGTAGACCCCGCGCATGTCGTTGAGCGCCACCATGTTCGCGGCGCGATAGTCGGGCTCACCCGCGGCGGTCACACCGGCTTCGGTGGCGAGGCGTTTCTGGTCCTCCGCGGCCCTCACGGCGTTGGCGATAATCGGCGGAACGACTCCGCCCTCGCCCCGAACTTGCAGCCAATCGCGGGCCGCGCCGATGAACATGACTCCGCCCGCCAGCACGGCCACGCCCGCAGCGAGCCCGAACCACGGGACCTTCTCCTTCCACATGGCCTTGCGGATGACGCTCACCGGCATGAGATTGCCGCCGACGGCGTTGAGCCCCAGGCCCTGGAGGGCCAGGCCGTAGGCGGTGCACAGGGAAAGGGCCGCGGCGTTGAGCGCCTGGCTTTTTTCATCACCCGGCTTGGAGCCATCGAGCGAGGCCCGGCGGAACTCCTCGATGCGGTACACATCCATGGAGAGTTGCTGCTTGAGGTACTTGCGCAGGCCGGGGAGGTTGAAGGTCGAGCCCACCCCGATCAGCCGGGTGAGGTTTGCATCCTTATTGAGGGACTGGTAGTAGCCGATGGACCGCTGGATGTCCTGGGCGAGGTCGGTGAAGATCGGCCGCATCGCCTGAAAGACCTGGCGGGCGTGCTTGCTGTCCTCGGCTTCTCGCTTGAGTTTCTCCGCCTTGGGGTAGGAGAGTTGGAACTGGTTCACCAGAGCCTCGGTGAACTGGTGGCCGCCGATGGGGAACGTGCGGATCCAGACTCGCCCGGGCGTGGCGATGACCAGGTCGGTCGAGGTGGTTCCGACATCCACGACGATGGTGCCGGGCGTCTGCGGGCCGAACTGCAGGTCGTACGCGAGGGCGTTGTACACCGCGAGCGGGCTCAGCGTAACGTAACTGGGGTTGATGCCGAAGTCGGCCAGCATGGCCAGCCGCTCGTTCACCCGTTCCCTGGTGATGGCGAAAATGCCCACTTCGATCTCGGGCGATTCGGGGCTGACGAATGTCTGGTAGTCCCACTCCACCTGTTCGAGGGGGAAGGGGATCTGCTGCATCGCCTCGAACTTCACGATGTCCGGGACTTTCTTGGGGTCCACAGGCGGGAGTTTGGCAAAGCGTGCGAACCCGGCATGCCCGGGGACGGACACGGCGATGGTCGCCTTGGTCAGGTCGTGCTGGCTTGCGAGCGCGCCCAGCGAAACCCTGAGCACGTCGTTGGCATCCACGCCGGGCGTGGAGAGCGGCTTGGGATGCTGGATCACCGCGTACTCGAGAACCTTGACTCCCTCATCGCCGGACGCTTCCAGTTTTACGGCCTTGATCGACGAAGCGCCGATCTCGATGCCCCAGCAGACAGACGCACTTGGCATGATTCACCTCGGTTGGCTGATCCCGGCGGGCCGGGAAAAGGGTGCGGAGTTTACTCGCTTTTCGCGGCCTCCGCGCTGTGCCACAGAATACGGCAAAATGTCCCTCACAGTTCCTGAACGGGCGTCACGAGTCTGTAACACGCCGCCGCGCAGAGGCGCCCGGCCACCCGAACGCGCCGGCGGCAATCGCTCGATCACGCGGCGTATCGCCGTGACCGCAAAGAGAAAACATCTCTGCGTTCGGGCGGAACGTTCGGCCCCCTGTGGTTCATACCGGAACCCATACATCCGCTCGGAGTCCAATGAACCATGTCCGGCGGGCTTGAACTGTGGAGGTGGATCACGTGGGTCTTCGTGCTTGCGGGCGCGGGGGTGACGCTCTGGGTGCTCATCGGCCGGCGCGCCAAGGGACCGCATTGCTCCAAGTGCGGCTACTCGATGGAAGGCGCGAGGGTGGACGCGGCCTCGCTGCCAGCCAAGTGTCCGGAATGCGGGCGAGAAGCCCGCCGCCCACGCGACCTTCTGTGCCGCGAACGCAAATGGGCGCGAGTCTGGATCGTCACTGCCCTTTTGCTGATCGCGTACGGCGCGTCGATCGTGCCGCGCGTCCTGAGGCGAGGCTGGGTCGGCGCGATTCCCACGCCCGCGCTGGTGGTCATGATGCCGTGGATGTCGCCGGAATGGCACGATGCGGGCGGTGCGCCGCCGGGGGTGCTTCGAGATGAGGCGGAAGAACGGCTGAAGGATGGAGAAATGTATGGGGTGTGGGGGTGGATGTGGGGAGAGAGGACGCGGTGGACGTTTGGCCGTTCGCGAGGCTGGAGGCCAGGCGATGCCGAGACCCTTCGAGTTCTTGCGTCTACCAGGTTCGGGCCTCAGGAGACCGCAACAGTCCGACAAGCCTTCGAGCAAGTCGCCGAGACTTGCTCGTTGGAACTCTCGGCCTCATGGGCCGACTCGGATGACGGAACTCAACCAACCAAGGTCAGCCGTTCGATTCCCTTGACTTGTGCGCAGGTGCTGGACGGCGCGTGCGCGGAGGAGAACTCGGTCTTTGCCATGTATGCCTGGACGGTTCGTGGGCGGAACCTGCACATCGTTCCGCAGTCGGAAGCGGCTTCCAACTCGGTCTTCAAAGCCCATGCATTGAGCGCCGCCACGGATGCCTGCTTTGCGATGTGGCGCCGCCTCGATGTGTCGGCGTCGGACGCCCGCTTGCGGATTGCGGACTGCGTGAGGTCGGTTGTGAATCCAGCCGGCTGGGTGGAGAACGGGGGCGCTTCGTCCCGCCTGGCGGTGATTGGGGGTCGAATGATCGTTGTCGCGGATGCGCGAAGCCAGGCGAGCATCGTCGGGGTACTTCAGGCCCTGATCGGTGCGACCCCGGAGCAACCCCTTTGCACGGAAGACCGCGAAGACGATCTCGCGTTGGCGAGACTGGTTCGGAAGGAAACGGTGCGCGACCTTCCTGAGTCCGAAACGCTGGCCGCGCTGTCGGAGATGGTCGCGGATGCGATTCGTGCGCCGTGCCTCATCGACGATGCCACCCGTCCCCCGCTCATTGACACCAGCCGCGTTCCCCTGCCACGGGGCGGGAGCATCGGCGCCGTGCTCTCACAGGCGCTGGAGTCATTGGGCCCCTTCAAGCCCGGGCCCTTTGTGTGGACGACGAGCAATGGCTCCGTCTTGCTTTCGTCGCGTGACCGACGGACCCGTGGCGCGATCACCCGCGTGTACGCAATCGGTGACCTGCTGGAGGTGCCGGAACCGGTTGACCTTGAGCAGTTTTGGGATGACGTGCGGAATCACCCGTCCCCGATTCACTTCGCCATTCCACACCCCGCCGACGACCTTCGAGGGCAGGTGAGCGACCTCTGCACGCTGCTGGCAACAACCATCGAACCGGAACTCTGGTGGGAGAACGGCGGCGATGAAGTGGGTTCGTTCGAGATTGGCGATCGAATCCTGATCCATGGACCCGCGTCCATCCATGTTCAGGTCGAGGAGCTTCTCGCCGGCTTGCGCGGTGCGAGGGCCCGCGGCGAGGACTGGCGAACCACGGACAAACCCGAATAAGGTCCGGGCTCGTGGCAGAATCGCGTATGCTCATCGCATGTCCGCGGCCCCACGATACCCCCGCGAGATCGGCTGTGCCGGGCTGCGAATGTCCGCCCGGGACTACGCCGAACTCGGCGAGTTGCCGGACCGCACCGAACTCATCGACGGAGTCGTCGTGATGTCTCCCAGCCCGGCCCGGGCGCATAACGAACTGCTCGCAGAAATCCTCTTCCAACTCAAGGCATTTGCACGCGGCAACGCCGGCATTCGTGTTTTTCCGGAAACGGACCTGTACCTGAAGGCCAACTCGGTGTATCGGCCGGACCTGGCGGCGTATCGCGCCGGAAGGCTTCCACCCGTCATCGAGCGACTGACATTGCCGCCCGATCTCATTGTCGAAGTTTTGTCCCCCGCGACGAAGGCCCTGGACCTTATCACCAAGCGGGACGACTACGAGGCCTTTGGCGTGGCCGAGTATTGGGCGGCCGACCCGGTAAACGGCGCTATCCGCTGCTGGCGTAGGCAGGGCGCCGCTCTCGCGGAGATGCCCGCCCAAGGGGGGTCGCTCGCGAGCGACGCTTTGCCCGGTTTCGTTCTGGACCTGGCAGCCCTTGCCAGGATCGTCCGCGGATAATCGCCTTCCACGAGCCCCGCCAATCCCCTTGGCTTTTTCCCCCCATCTGGTATGCTGGCCCGCTGGTCGCAGGGGTGGTAGCGGCATTTTCGGGGTATCGCTCCCTCCCGCGGGGTCAATGGTCTCATCGGGTCAGCGTGGGGTTCGAGGAGTCGTTCGCATGTCGATTCACCGTTTCGTCCGCCGCGCGGCGTGCGCGCTCGTTGTCGCTGTCGTGTCCCCGGTCGCCTTGGCCCAGTTCCAGGCTCAAGGCGTCGAGTTGCTCGCGAACCTCCCGCTTTCGGCGTTCAACAACCCGGCCCCGGCCCCGGCGAGCGGGAACGACTGCTGGGGCTATGTCTCCCCGTCGGGGCGCGAGTACGCCATCATGGGCCTTGCCGACCGCATGGCCTTCGTCGAGGTGACCAACCCATCGAACCCCGTGATCATCGCCCAGATCACCCGCCCCAACAGCCTGTGGGGCGATGTCAAGGTCTACGCGGGCTACGCGTACTGCTCGAACGAATCCAGCGGCGGGATCCAGGTGATCAACCTGAACAACATCGACGCCGGCCAGGTGACGCTGGTTCGCTCGGTGACCAGCAACGGCCTCACTCACTGCCACAACGTGGCGCTCAATCCCGATACCCCGTTCGTCTACCTGTGCGGATCCAACGCCGGCGCGTCCGGCGGAGCGCTCGTGGCCTACTCGCTGGCCGATCCGAGCAATCCGGTGCTGGCCGGAGTCTGGAGCGGCCCGTACACCCATGACGCGCAGATCGTCTCCTACACCTCCGGACCCTACGCCGGCCGTGAGATCGCGTTCTGCTGCTGCGAGGCCAACGGGGTCTACGTGGTGGACGTCACAAACAAGTCAAGCATGTTCGTCGTCGGCAGCACCACCTACCCGGGCGTCCAGTACTGCCATCAGGCCTGGCTCTCTCCCGACCGCCGCTACCTGTACGTGGACGACGAACTCGACGGTCCGGCACAGGGCGTTCCGAGCACGCTCACGCGTGTCATCGACGTACAGAATCTGGCCGCCCCCACGCTCGTGAGCACTTTTCCGAGCAACGCTTCGACCTCGACCGATCACAACCTCTACACCAACGGACGGTACATCTACGCCGCGAACTACCACTCCGGCCTGCGCGTCTTCGATACCCAGGGCCTGGGAACTCCCACCTCGCCGGTCGAAGTCGCGTACTTCGATACCTACCCCGAGGACAACTCCACCGGCTACGACGGCGCCTGGAGCACCTACCCCTACTTCCCAAGCGGCACGATCCTCATCAGCGACATCGACCGCGGCCTGTTCGTTGTTCGACTCCAACTCGACTACCTGACATTCTCATATCCCAGCGCGCTCCCCGCTCGTCTGCAGCCCGATGCCCGCACCCCCATCACGGTGGACATCGCCTCGACCGCGACCGCGGTGGACGCGGCCACCGTCACGCTCTACTCCAGTATCAACAACGGCGCCTACACGCCGGCGGTCATGACCCAGGTCAGTTCGGGCCGGTTCACGGCCAACCTTCCCGCGGCGCCGTGCCTCTCCACCGTGTCGTACTACATCACCGCGCAGAACACCTCGGGCGCGGCGTTCGCCAGCCCCACCGGGGCCCCCGCCAGCGGCGTGAACAGCGCCTTCGTGTACGCGTCGCTTCCCACGCTCTTCTCCTTCGACATGGAAGCCGACGCGGGATGGGCCCGCGCCGCCGCGGGCGACACCGCCGCCACCGGCCTGTGGGAGCGTGGCGATCCCGAACCCACCACCGCACAGCCCGGCGATGACCACACAGACGCCCCCGGCGTCAACTGCTGGGTGACCGGCCGCACCGCCGGCGCGGGCGCGGGCTCCAACGACGTGGACGGCGGCTTCACCACCCTGGTCTCGCCGGTGATGAACCTCTCGGGCGCGAACTCCGAAACCCGTTTCGGCTACTGGCGCTGGTACTCCAACAACGCCGGCGGCTCGCCCGGCGCCGACACCTTCCGCGTGGACCTTTCGAACAACGGCGGCACCAACTGGACCAGCGCCGAGATCGTCGGCCCCACGGGCGCCGGCACCACCGGCGGCTGGAACTACCACGAGTTCCGCGTGGCGGACGTGCTGCCGCTGACCAGCCAGATGCGCATGCGCTTCATCGCCGACGACGCGGGCGCGGGCTCGCTCATCGAGGCCGCGCTCGACGACTTCACCGCCTTCTCCTACGACTGCGTCAACGTCTGCCCCGCGATCTCGCAGCAGCCGGCGGATCAGCAGGCCTCCGAGGGCGGTAACGCGTCGTTCACGATCGCGGCGAGCGCTCCCGGCGGCGTCTCGCACCAGTGGCGCAAGGGCAACGTCGCGCTCGTCAACGGCCCGGGGATCAGCGGGGCCACGTCGGCGACGCTGTCGCTCACCGGCGTCGATAGCGGCGACATCGGCTCGTATGACTGCCTGGTCACCGCCACTTGCGGCTCGATCCTCAGCGCCGTGGGAACTCTTGACGTGGTCCCGGCCTGCGATCCGGACGTCAACTGCGACGGCAGCATCAACGGCTTCGACATCGAAGCCACCGAGCAGGCCGTGAACGGGGACTTCTCCAACTTCTGCCAGCCCACCGCCGACCTCAACAACGACGGCGCTGAGAACGGCTTCGACATCGAGACCGAGGAGCAGCGGGTCAACGGGGCGCCGTGTTAGCGTCAGGTTGGACCGCTTCTAAGTGCGATTACCAGTTTTTGATCCGGTCGCTGCCGCGACTCCGGGGTTTTCGCGTATCCGCATTGTGGATATCGATGACCTAGTTTATGCTGCGCGCCGGTTCGTCCCTTTCGGTCAGGAGAAACCCCATGAAGCGCCCATCCGTGGCAATCGTCGCATCGATCGGTTGTCTAATCGCCACCCAGGGCAGGTCAACGGCCCAAACCCCGTGCCTTGAGTGGGGCACCGAGTTTCAGCCTCTGGATATCACCGGTGGGAACGTCCTGTGCTCTGTCCAAGACCCCGATCCATCGCATACCACCGTGTACTTTTGTGGTACGTTCACCTCCATCGGCGGCGTGCCCGCAAATCACGTCGTGAAATGGCAAGATGGCGCATGGCAGGCTCTCGGGTCGGGCGTTCAGGTCTTTGGCGGAACAAGCGTGGACGCGTCAGCGTGGCACGACACGGACGGCCCGGGCCCGTCCGCGGCCTCACTGTACATCGGCGGCTGGTTCCAGAACGTGGGCGGTATTTCGGCGAACTATGTGGCCCGCTGGACCGGGAGCGCGTGGCAGGCGGTCGGTGACGGGCTGGGCGGGCGCGTCTGGTCGCTCTGCGAGTTTGATGAGGACGGCACAGGACCGGGCTTACCCAAACTCTTCGCGGCGGGATTGTTCAACGGCGGATTCCCGTACACCGTTGGACTCGCCCGCTTGGATGGCGCTGCCTGGACATACCTGGATGTTCACGGAGAGGGAAAGTCACTCGGCATCTTCGATGGTGGCGGCGGCTCCGCCCTATATGTTGGCGGACTGTTCAATGAGGCCGGAGGGAACCCCGCTTCCTGCATCGTCAGCTGGAACGGGTCCCAGTTCGACGCGTTGGGCTTGGGCATCCATCCGGCGGGTGGGTTGGCCGGAGTCAAGGCGCTGCGCGTTCACGACGATGGATCAGGCTCGTCGCTCTACGCCGCAGGCCAGTTCGACGAAGCCGGCGGCAATCCCGCGTTCGGCGTGGCGAGGTGGGACGGCGCTTCGTGGTCCGCAGTCGGAGGTGGAATCACACCGGGCGCCGGCGTCGCGGCGGATGTTCGATCCCTCGAAGTCTTCGACGATGGCGTCGAAACCCGGCTGTACGCGGGCGGCATCTTCTATCAGGGATCGGGACATCCGTTCGACTTTGTCGCCTCGTGGGACGGCACGGCATGGACAGAACTGGACGGAATCGACGGCAATGTGTATCACCTTCGCACCATCGCCCAGGCCGACGGAACGTCGCTGTTCGTGTTCGGCGGGTTCGGGACCATCGGCGGAAACTACTCCCCCGGAATGGGCGAATGGAACGGCGCAACGTGGATACCCCGGGGAAACTCCATCCGCAGGCAGGGCTCTCCGCCGACGATTTCGGCGCTTCGATCCGTCGATCTTGGCGACGGCCCCGTCCTGTTCGCCGGCGGTAACTTCCAGTTCGCCGGGGGCGCCAGCGTTCGATCTATCGCCGCGTGGAGCGGTTCCTCGTGGAGTCCTCTGGGCGCGCCCAACGATGGGCCGAATGGCGGCGTGCGAACGCTCGAGCCCTATGACACGCCTTCCGGGCTCAAACTGCTCGTCGGGGGGGATTTCGGTTCGATTGTTCGCGCCGCTCAGGATTCACTTCCGGCCGGAGCCATCGCAGCGTGGGACGGGTCGGGCTGGAGCGCACCGCCCGGGTTGACAAACACCTCGGATGGCGGGGGCACCGATGTGCGGGCCATGAAGCAGTTCGACGACGGCGGCGGCGCTCGCCTGTTTGTCGGCGGTTCCTTTCGAGGGCCAAGCATCGCGCTGCCGAGGATCGCGAGCATCGTAAACGACTCATGGGTTCCCTTTGCATCCGGGCCCTCGAATCAGGTGCTGGCAACAACGTACTTCAATGCGGGAAGCGGTCTTCACGCGTGCGTTGGCGGGACGGCTTTTGTACAGCGATGGAACGGCTCCGCGTGGATCGCCATGCTGTCGAACATGATCGGGGCCCAGATCGTGCGCTCCTTGGTAGTGTTCGATGATGGCACCGGGCCCGCGCTCTACGCGGGCGGACAGTTCGACGTTCCCAACGGCGGAGGCTTTTGCCGAAATGTCGGTAAATGGAACGGTTCACAGTGGCTGCCACTCGGCGGTGGAGCGGGGTCGTTCGATGTCAGCACCAGCATCAACCGGCTTCTTGTCTTCGATGACGGTTCCGGGGCCGCCCTCTATGCGATCGGTGGGACGGGGCTTTTCCGCTGGAACGGCGCAACGTGGACAAGCATCCAGACCCTGGCAGGATTCGACGCGACCGTGTACGACCCCGACGGTATGGGCGCCCAATTGCCGCGAATCGCAGTCGTCGGCGGATTCGTCATCGCGACTCCTTCGGGGGATGCGTATCGCATCGCAACATGGGACGGCTCCACCTGGGCCAATCTCAGCTCGGGCCTCGACGGCACAGGAAACGCCGTGGGCGTGTTCGAATCAGCAAATGGTCCGAGGCTTGTTGTCGGAGGATCGTTCAATAACGCGGGTGGCACGCCCGCAACCCGGATCGCCATGTGGGACGGTTCAGCCTGGTCCGCAATGGGAACTGGGATAGCAAACTCGGGCGCCGTCGACATTCGCGAGATCACCACATTCAACGACGGCTCAGGGCCAGCGTTGTATGTCGGCGGTCAGTTCAACCGCGCCGGGTTCGCCACCGTGGGCTCGATCGCGAAATGGGATGGACAGGCCTGGTCCGCGACGCCGGGAGTCTCGGGAACTGTCCACAATCTCGTCCCAACGCCGGGTGCGAATCCCGCCGCGCTGCTGGCAACGGGGAGCTTCACCGTCGGCTTGGCGGCCATCACGCCGAACATCGCTGCATGGGACGACACGTCCTGGGCGGCGGTGGGAGACGGATTCAACCAGGCTGTCAACGCGCTGACGGTGTTCGATGCGGACGGCCCGGGCTTGCTCCCTCCCGTTCTCGTTGCGGGCGGGCAGTTCACCGCCTCCGGCTCAACCAGCGCGTCACGCCTTGCCGCCTGGAATGGGACTTCCTGGAACCCGCTGGGAACCGGCGTGAACACCTCCAACAACGGCGGAGTCGTGTACGCCCTGACGTCCTTTGATGACGGGTCCGGCCCCGCCCTGTATGTGGGTGGCTACTTCACCACGGCAGGTGGCACACCGGTGTCATCTGTCGCAAAGTGGAATGGCTCCGCATGGTCAGGCGTCGGCAATGGCTTTGTGAGCCAATCCGGCTTCCCCGCGGCGGTGCTCGAGCTTGACGTGTTTGACGATGGCTCCGGCCCCGCGCTGTATGCGGGTGGGGATATGGCTACGTCGGGCGCCACTACGGTGCGGTTTCTCGCGAAGTGGGACGGATCAAGTTGGCAAGAGCTCCCGACGACTTTGAACGGAACTGTGAGCGCACTCGAATCCGCCGAATACTCCGGCCACCCCGCGCTCTACGTAGGCGGCACGTTTTCAACCGCAGGAGGTATCTCCTCACCTGCCATCGCGCGATGGGGCTATTGCCCGGAAACCCGGCCACCTCCGCCGCCCTGCGACCCCGACGTCAACTGCGACGGCACGATCAACGGCTTCGACATCGAGGCCACCGAGCAGGCCGTGAACGGGGACTACTCCAACTTCTGCCAGCCCACCGCCGACCTCAACAACGACGGCGCTGAGAACGGCTTCGACATCGAGACCGAGGAGCAGCGCGTGAACGGCGCACCCTGCTGACGACCGCCCGGACCTCATCGTCCTCAATGCGATCGAATCGCCCCGCCTCGCGCGGGGCGTTTTTCTTCGCCTGCAAATGCGGTTGGCCGCGCCGGGCCGGCGTGGTATCTTCAACCGCATCCGGAGGGTCGAAGAATGCGGTGCATCCTGTTCCTGCTCGCGTGCGCGCCGGCCGCGTCCTTGGCGCAGCCCATCCCCGCCCATCGCCCCCTGCTCGGCGGCGGCTTGGTCAATGCGCCCCACGACGACGGCCTGACCGAATCTCAACTCGCCGCGCTGCGGGCGCAGATCGACGCCTTCAAAGCCCTCCACGGCCTCAACGGGTACGGTGATCGAACGCCCCCGGTCTATCCCTTCTATCCGCAAGGCGGCACTTTCTTCGGCGATCTCGACTGCTCCAACTTCGTGGACCTCGACCCCTCCGGCAACGTCCAGGACTACGCCTGTTCGCTGCTCGCGCGCGACGGCCACGCGGGCATCGACTCGGCCGTGCGGAGTTGGGCCGAGATGGACATCGGCGTTCCCGTCTTCGCCGCGCTTCCCGGCGTCGTGGTCGCGCGCGACGACGGCTACCCCGACCGCAACACCCAGGGCTGCGCCTGCGCCGGCAACTACATCATCATCAGCCACGCCGGCGGCAACGAGTCTTGGTACTTCCACCTCCGTAACGGCTCGGTCAGCGTCGGCCTCGGCGAGATCGTTCGCGCCGGCCAGCAGATCGGGCTCACCGCATCCTCGGGCAACAGTTTCGGCCCGCACCTGCACTTCGGCACCGTCGTCTCCGGCCAGGTCTACGAGCCTTTCGCGGGCGATTGCCGGCCCGGCCCCAGCGCCTGGCTGAACCAGCCGCAGCGCCCGCCGACCACCGTCATCCGCGACGCCGGCGTGACCTGGATCGACCTCTGGACCGTCCCGGGCTGGCCCGAGCCCCTGCCCCGCAGCGGCCAACTCGCGCTCACCGACGATTCGCACTACATCTGGACTGACATCCAGTGGCTCCCCGCCAACAGCAACTACCGCCACCGCTGGGTCCAGCCCAACGGCACCATCGACTGGGAAACCCCCGTCTACAACTTCGACAACCCCGACTTCTACGGGCGCGCCATCTACTGGTTCCCGCGCTGGATCTACAACATGCACTACATCACCGGAACCTGGCGCATCCAGATGGACATCAACGGCGTTCAGGTCCTCGACCTCCCCATCGAAGTGCGCACGGAGCGCACACCCGATTTCAACCGCCCGCCGGCCGCCATCGGACTCACGTTCGAACCCGACAACCCGACGCCCGACGACGTGCTCTTCTGCCGCGTCCAGGGCTCCTACGTCTACGACGACCCCGACTGCGACATCGTGCGATACCACTACGTGTGGACGCTCAACGGCCAGCCCATCCGCGACATCATCTCCGCCGGCCGCGCCGACGCCATCCCCACGCAGACGCTCACGCCCGGCTCCACGATCACCTGCGGCGTCACGCCCAGTGACGGCACGGTCAACGGCGCGATCGCGAGCATCTCGTACACCCTCCCCGGCGGCTGCGACCCCGACGTCAACTGCGACGGCAGCGTCAACGGCTTCGACATCGAAGCGACCGAGCAGGCGGTCAACGGCGACTACTCCAACTTCTGCCAGACCTCCGCGGACCTCAACAACGACGGCGCCGAGAACGGTTTCGACATCGAGGCCGAGGAACAGCGCGTCAACGGCGCGCCCTGCTAACCCCGATCGCTCTCCCGATCTCCCCCGACACAGGCCGGCGCGCCCCCGAAACTGCCGATCCGAATCGCAATCCCTCACGCCTTGCGTCGTTCTCCTGCGGGGCTATGGAACAGGGGATCTTCGCCACATGCCGGTACGTCATCGAATCGCCGCCTCGTTCTCGGTCCTCCTCTGCGCTCACCTTCACGCCCAGCCCGTCGCATGGGAGCAACTCGACGGCCCTCCAGGGGGCAACGTCGGCGCCGCCGTCTTCCACCCGCCCTCCGGCGCGGTGCTCGTGCCCGGCCTGCTCACCGCGTCATACGCCAACCTTGCCAGCGCCGGGGCCCTCTACCGCTCCACCGATGCGGGCGATTCCTGGACCGATGTCACCGCCGACATCCTCGCCGCTTCCCCAACCTGGTCGCGCACGCAGTGCCTCGCCGTCGATCCCCAGGGCCGCGTCTTTGCCGGCCTCTTCGGCGCTGGCGTCTACCGCTCCGACGACGCCGGTGTCCACTGGTCGCCGGCCAACGCCGGCATCGCCACCCAGCAGGTCCGCACCCTGCTCTGCGATTCCAACTCCATCTTCGCCGGCGCGGCCAGCGGCGTGTACCAATCCAACAACCTCGGCACGTCGTGGTCGCCCATCAACTCCGGCCTCACCACGCTCGACGTCCGCGCCCTCATTGCCGGCCCCGGATACGTCCTCGCCGCCACCCGCGCGGGCGGAGTGTTCAAGCGCATCGGCTCGGGCTCCTGGGCCGCGGCCAACTCCGGCCTCGCCGGCCTCAACGCGTGGAACTTCCACCGTTCCGCGTCGGGCAAACTCTTCCTGGTCACCGACAGCGGCCTCTATTCATCCGCCGATGACGCCGCGACCTGGCAACCCGTCCCCGGCCCGCTCGCCGGGATCATCACCGCCCACATCACCGGCTCGGGCCTCGCGCTCCTCGTCGCCTCGGAGGACGGCCTCTTCCGCTCGCCCGATGACGGCGCGAACTGGTTTCCCTCCTCCAGCGGGCTCCCGGGGTCTCGCTTCCTCGGCCTGGGCGCCTCCGACACCCGCTTCTTCGTCGGTCTCAACGGCTGGGGCCTCTACGCCTCCGACGACGCCGGGCTCACCTGGCAGGAACACAACATCGGAATCCGCGCCCACACCGTCAACCGCCTCTGCGTCACGGACTCCGGCGCGATCCTCGCCGGCACGCAATCCAACGGCATCTGGCGATCGCCCGACGGCGGACTCACCTGGCAGCCCCGCGGTCTCTTCGAACGCGGCGTCTGGTGCATCCGCCAATCCCCCTGGGGCGATGTCTTCGCCGGCAACTACACCATCACCGACGGCCAGCCCGACGGCCACGTGTGGCGCTCGCAGGACGACGGCCTCACTTGGTCGCCGCTCGACAACGGCTTCCACGCCAGCGCCGTGATGGGCTTGAACTTCGGCGCCGCCAACGAAGTCTTCGTCTCCTCCGCCTGGAACCCCGGAGGCATCCACTACTCCTCCAACAACGGCGACTCATGGTCCCACCTCGGCCCTGTGCCGTTCATCTCCGGCTACGGCTCGCTCCGCACGCCCGGCGGTGATCTCTACTTCGGCAGCGAAGGTCAGGGCGTCTGGCGATTGGCCGCGGCCACAAACACATGGGTCAACTTGGGCCTCGATCAGTCGCAGCAGTTCGCATTCGCGTGCGACTCGGCCGGCCGCGTCTTCGTCGGCAACGACCGCAACATCAAGGGCGTGTGGCGGTCGCCCGGCGGCGGCGGCGCGTTCCAGGCGCTCGCCGGCTTCCCCGGCAACGAAGGCTACTCCCTCCTGGCCGCGCCCGACGACGTGATTTACGCCGGCACCGTCCTTCACGGTGTGCAGCGCTCCCTCGACCACGGCGATACCTGGGAGACGATCAACACCGGCATCCCCTACCGGGCCTGCTTTGCGCTCGTCCTGGGCCCGGACAACCACCTCTACGCCGGCGCGCCGGGCGGGGTGTACCGCACCACGGCCCCCGTCCTGCCGACCTGCGACCCGGACGTTAACTGCGACGGCGCCCTCAACGGGTTCGATATCCAGTCCACCGAAGAAGCCGTGAACGGCGACTATTCCGACTTTTGTCAGGCCTCGGCCGACCTCAACGGCGACGGCGCGGAGAACGGTTTCGACGTTGAGTTCGAGGAGCAACGCGTGAACGGCGCCCCGTGCTAAGGCAGGAGGAGAGTGCAAAAAATGCCTTGGCACACCCGCGGTCCGAAGGTACGCTGGCGGTACCCTCGATTCCGAGGGACCGGGAGGTGCTCCATGTTCAGGATTCCTCACCGTCTCGCCTTCGTCGCATGCGCCCTCATGGCGTCGTCCGCCTTGGCTCAACCCGAGATCGCGCTCGTCGCCGCGGCGGGCGGGCCGCAATCCGTGGACGTCATCAACAAGTTGACGGGCACCGGCGAGTTCAGCACGGTCACCTACATCAACGCTCAAACCGTCACTCCCACCCTCGCCGAACTCC
Organism: Phycisphaerales bacterium; assembly: GCA_905339235.1. Lineage (GTDB taxonomy): Bacteria > Planctomycetota > Phycisphaerae > Phycisphaerales > UBA1924 > RI-211. Next base: position 164,826 of record CAJPFG010000002.1, on the reverse strand, counting down.
AGGCGTACGACGCGGTTCTGTGCTGGAGCAACAACACGTTCCTAAGTGCCGACGGACTCGGCGACGTTCTCGCCGACTATGTGGACGCGGGCGGCGGCGTGGTGGTCGCCGTCTTTGCCACCAGCACCACGACCGTCGGCCGCTCCCTGGGCGGACGTTTTCGCTCCGGCGGGTACGAGATCATCCCCACGCAAGGCGGAAACACTACCGGCGCCGCCACGCTGGGCACCATCCTCCTCCCCGGCCACCCAACGATGACTGGTGTCTCGACCTTCATCGGCGGCACCTCCTCGCCCCGGCCCACGACCACGACCGTTTCATCCCACGGCTACCACGTCGCCCTGTGGTCCGACGGCAAGACCCTTGTGGCCGCGAGTTCGACCTACCCCAACCGCATCGACCTGGGCTTCTATCCCCCGTCGCGGGATGGCGTGTCCACATCCTGGGACCCCGCCACCGACGGAGCGAGAATGCTCGCCAACGCGCTGCTCGCCACCATGAACATCACCCCGCCCTGCGACACCGATGTCAACTGCGACGGCGCGCTGAACGGGTTCGACATTCAAGCCACCGAGGAGGCGGTCAACGGCGATTTCACCAACTTCTGCCTCCCCTCCGCCGACCTCAACGGCGACGGCAGCGAAAACGGCTTCGACATCGAGACCGAAGAGCAGCGCGTCAACGGCGCACCCTGCTGAGGTGGCATGAGCCTCCCGGCGCCTCCCGGCTCGTGGGCTTGCCCGCTCGCCGCCCACCGCCAACTTTGCGTGCCGTCCGGCCCCCGGGTCTGCGTATCAACTTGTGCGGAAGTAGGCGTTGTGGTCGCCGAAATAGTCGATAGACTGGTCTGTTCCTCTCGTGGGTCAGGGGTAATTTCATGCGCACAAGTCTGCTCGCGATCCTTCGTCGCGTTTGGCTGATGCTGCTGGCCTGCTTCGCGTTTCTCGCGCTCGGCCGCCCCGCCATCGCCCAGGAGGAGCCCCAGCCCTGGACCGGCGAGCCGGGCATCACCGAAACCCTCGACCAGATCGCCGCACGCGAACTGGCTCTGCCGCCGGAGCCCTTCCGGATCCGCGGCACGGGCAAGCCCACCCGCATCCACCGCGACCGCAGCAAACTCCCGCAAGACCCCGACTCGCCCGCCGTCTCGCAGTGGCCGCCGCTCGCCAACCTCCCGCCGCTTCCCGGGTACGAGGAACGCTCGCCCCAGACCATCGGCTCGGAATGGCAGTCCGAGACGATCAACGACTCGGGCTACATCCCTCCCGACACCGTCGGCGATGTCAGCCCCACCCAGGTCGTCTCCATGAGCAACGGCCGCTTCAAGGTCTGGAACAAGAACGGTTCGCTCGTCTTCAACGTCTCCGCCAACACCCTCTTCTCCAGCGTTCGCAACGGCTCCAATGCCGTGGACCCTCGCGTCGTCTGGGACCGCACCAGCGCCCGCTGGTTCGTCCTCACCATCAACACCAGCACGCCCAACCGCATACTTCTGGCCGTCAGCAGCGGCGCGGTCCTCAGCGGCACCGCCAGTTTCACCCTCTACCAGTTCCAGCAGGACCTGGTCGGCACGACCCCCAACGCAGACACCGGCCGCTTCGCCGACTATCCATCCCTGGGCGTTGATGCCAACGCCGTCTACACCGGCTCCAACATGTACGCCGGCAACTTCGCCGGCACCAGCGGCTGGGTCATCCGCAAGTCCTCCGTCCTCTCCGGCGGGCCCATCGTCGTCACCGCCTTCCGCACCCTCGCCACCGCCGCCGGCGCAGGACCTTTCGCGCCCCGCGGCGTCACCAACTACGACCCCGCCGCCACCGAGGGCTACTTCATCGGCCCCGACAACGCCACCTTCGGCCGTCTGGTCCTCCGCCGCGTCAGCACCCCCGGCGGCACGCCCACGATCTCCGCCAACATCAACCTCACCGTTCCCAGCACCGTCAACGCCTCCACCGTCCCCGCCATGGGCAGCACGATCAACGTGGAGGCCGGCGCCGATCAGTTGTTCGACGCTCGCATCTACCGCAACCGCGTCTCGGGCACCTCCTCCATCTGGACGGCTCAGACCATCGAGGTCAACTCTTCCGGCGTCGCCAGCGCCTCGGGCAATCGCAACGGCATCCGCTGGTACCAGGTCTCCAACTTCTCCGCCACTCCGTCGCTCACCCAGTCGGGCACGGTCTTCGACAACGCGCCCAGCGCCCCCGACTACTACCTCTACGCCACCATCGCCTCCTCCGGACAGGGCCATGCCGCCACCGCCGCCACCGTCGGCGCCTCCGACCGATTCCTCTCCGCCGTCTTCGCCGGCCGCTGGCGCACCGACGCCAACGGAACCATGCGCGCCCCCACCATCATCGAGCCCGGAGTCGCGGCCTACACGCTCGACTACGGCGCCGGCCGTAATCGCTGGGGAGACTACTCCAGCACGGTCGTCGATCCCGCCGACGACCAGACCCTCTGGACATTCCAGGAATACGTCAGCAACACCAACGAATGGGCCATCCGCGTCACACGCCTGCTCGCACCCCCGCCCGTCACCCCCACCGCCTGCGTGCCCGCCAGCGTCGTCCAGAGCGCTTCCAACGTCAACGTCGTCGTCACCGGCGCCTCCGCCTCGAACTCCGCGTTCTTCGATACCGATGCCACGTTCCCCAGCCGCCTCGCCGCGGCCTTTTCCGGCACGGGCATCACCATCAACTCCGTCACCTGGGACAGCGAAACCCAGATCACCCTCAACATCTCCGTCACCGGCGGCGCCCCCACCGGCCAGCGCACGCTCACCGTTACCAACCCCGACGGCCAGAACGCTGTCAGCGCGAACATCCTCAACGTCACAGTCGGGTGCGTTTCCCCCAATGTCCTGTTCCAGCCCAACTCGCTGACCCGCTGCGAGGGGGAGAGCGCCACGTTCACCATCTCCGCCACGGGCAGCCCCACCCTCAACTACCAATGGCGCAAGGACAACGTCAACATTTCCGGCGCCAACAGCCCGTCGTACACCATCGACCCCGTCGCGCTCTCCGATATCGGCTCGTACACCTGCCGCGTCACCAACGGCTGTGGCACCGACACCAGCAACCCCGCCACCCTCACGGTCAATACCTGCGGAACACCCTGCGACCCCGACGTGAACTGCGACGGCACCGTGAATGGCTTTGATATCGAGGCCACCGAGCAGGCCGTCAACGGCGACTTTACCAACTTCTGCCAAGCCTCCGCCGACCTCAACGGCGACGGCGCGGAGAACGGGTTTGACGTGGAGGTCGAAGAGCAGCGCGTGAACGGCGCACCGTGCTGAAGTAGCATGACCCTCCCGGTTCATGCCGAACTCGTCAGGAAACCAAACCGCCGGCGCTGGCGGCGTGAGTCGTCGCACGACCGAGCGCGTCGCCGACGTGAGCGTTCGGCGCGATCTTCCAAAAACAGGTAGGGGCCGCCGCCATCTCCGGGTAGACTGATCGCAGCCAACCCGCCCGGAGTATCACCGATGCCCCTGCCTTCTCGGATCGTGTTCGCGTTCGCCGCCGCCGCCCTGGAGTTGGGTATCCCCGTGGCCGCGGCTCAGATCACCCTCTACACCGACCAATCGACCTTCGTCGCGGACACCGGCGCCGCCGCCGAGCCGCCCATCCCCGCCCTGGGAATGGTCGGGCGCACTGGCACCGTGTTCACGCTCAACCGATTGACCTTCGCGGTTTCTCAGTCCGATCCTGCGGTCGCCCTGATCTTCGATGAGGGTTCGCCCATCAATCCCGGCAACGAGGTCTACATGAGCAGCGTGGAAGACCTCGATATCCAAGTGGATTCGCCCGTTCTCGGCTTCGGGTTCTTCTTCGTCGAAGGTACGGACGTGCCGGGTTCGTGTTCAACGACGTGCCCATGCGCGGACGCGCAGTTCAGCGTCACACTGAGGCTCGCCGGCACGACCGTCGGCTCATTCTCGTTCAACGCCCCGGACGATACGCTGGCGTTCTTTGGCGTCCGGTCCGGCCAGCCCTTCGACACCGTCGTATTCCGTGACCAGAGCGGAGGGTGCGACAATGAGTACTGGGGCCGCTTCTACCTGGCGGACAGCGCCGCCTGCGACCCCGACGCCAACTGCGACGGCAGCATCAACGGCTTCGACATCGAGGCGACGGAGCAGGCCATCAACGGCGACTTCACCAACTTCTGCCAGGCCTCCGCCGACATCAACGGCGACGGCGCCGAGAACGGATTCGACGTGGAGACGCAGGAGCAGCGCGTGAACGGCGCGCCGTGCTGAGGTAGCATGAACCTCCCGGTTCATGCCGAACTCGCCAAGCAACCTCCCGGTCGGCGCCGCCGGCTCACGCCCCGTCCACATCCGTGAACCGCACGCCGACCTCGTACATGCCGTCCTGGTACCGCCGGCACCGCACCACGCGCCCGACGAGCATCCGGTTGCCCCAGCCGGGCGCGTCGAGGTACACCCGAACCGTCTCGCCCGGCTCGATCGCCCACGGGCCCAGCAACCCCACGCCCGAGCGCGAAATGTTGTGCGCGATGTAACGCCTGGACCCCTTCGCCGATTCGAACAGGACCAGTTGCACCTCCGCACCGCAGCGAAGGGAGGCTCGCTCGTGCTTGCGGCCGCTTTCCTCCGGGAGCGCCCGGCCGACGTGCATCACTTCGCCCGCCGGCGCGGCTCGCACCATCCGAATCCACGTCGCCAGGACCGTGAGATCGAACTTCGCCCCTTCCTTTTCCAACTCCGCCAGAGCCTGGTCCATCGTAAACGTGTGAGATTTGAACGGGCGCACCGCCGTCATGGCGTCGAAGGAATCCACGACCGCGCACACGCGGCTGATCGGGTGAATGGCGTTGTCGCGCAGCCCGCTCGGATATCCCGTGCCGTCCTGCCGCTCGTGATGCTCCAGCGCCACGCGCTTGGCCACCTCCGGGACTTCAGGATATCTGGAGAGGTACTCGTAGCCGGCTCGTGAGTGCCCGCGGATCATCTCCCACTCCTCCGGCGCCAGCCGTTCCTTCTTGTTCAGCACCTGCGCCGGCACGCGCAGTTTGCCGATATCGTGCAGCAGCCCGGCCTGGCAGATATCGGAGAGCTCGTCATAGTCGGTGTACCCCAACTCGGCCGCGAGCGAGACCATCCAGGTCCCCACGTTGACCATGTGCGTCGCCGTATAGAAATCGTGGTGGGCCGCGACGAACAGGTGCCCAAAGAACTTCCGGTCCTTCAGCACCATCTTCGCGATCACCCCGGAAAGGTCTCGCACCCGTTGCGACTGCACCATGCGCGACGGGTCGAGCAGCAGGTCGCTGACCAGTTGCACGCTGGTCTCGTACACCAGGGCGGCCTCGCGCTCCGCAAGGTCTCGCACGCCGCTCTTCCGCATGACTTCGACCGTCTGCTCCTGGAAACGCAGCGCATCGTCGTTGCGGATGTAGACGAACTTCACGCCGTGCTCCGCCAGGCGCGCGCGATGCTCCGAGGTGAAATCCGTGTTCGTCTCGCAGTACAGCGTGAACCCGGTCTCGTCCGCAGTCGGCCGGCGATCCCACGTGTCCCGGACTCTCAGGTAGACGCCGATGCCGCGCAGCGCGCCCGGGGTTGCCCCGTCGAGGGCGATCGGCAGCAGGCCCGAGCGTCCTGCAATCGCCCCGCCGCCCGTGCCGGAGAGCAGCAGGTCCTGCTCGCAGGTCCGAACGGTCCCCTCGCATAGTCCCGAGTGCGGTTGGCTCATCCGAGCGCAACAATCGTCCCGAACCTCGGACAAGTTCAGGGGACTCCAAGGGGGACTTTTACCTATTCCGGTTCCGCCGTAGTCTCAGAACTACGGCAGCCTCCACTTCGCCACCACCATCGACGACATCGGCGGGTACTTGAGCGTCATCCGCCGACCCCGGAACTCGCCCGGCTTCACCCCCATGCGTTCGAAGACGGCGAGCATGATCTCCGTGTACCGCGGCACCAGAGGGGTAGCCACCGCCGGGGGCGAACCGGCCAGTTCGCTGAATGTTGCGGAAACCGGCAGAAGGTTCTGCCGCCGTTGAGCGCCCGGATCGTCCGGCCCGCCGTGCGGAAAACCGAAGACCGATACCTCCGGGTTGTCCGCGTCGGTGATGCTTCGGTGCACGATCAGATCGAAGATGAGTTGTTCCACCGGCAGCGACTCCGACGCCGCGAACGACGCGAACTCGTTTCCCGGCGACGCGCCCGCGGGCAGATCGCGCACGATGTTCGCGATGACGCAGTCAAAAGCGCCCAGGTTGCCCACCGGTCCGCCCGGAAGCAGATGCTCCAGTTTGTTGTCGCCCGAGGGAACCGTCTCCAGCCGCGGCATGTTCGGCGAGCAGAACCGCCGAACCACGTGCGGCGGATCGTCGCCATTGCCGCCGGTTTCGAAGCGCTCCATGAACGGCTGCCCGTTCATCGGCTGGCCCCGGTCGTCGTGCAACTGACTCTTGAAGAGCCGCCATGTCGCGGTGGGACGCAGCCGCCGAAACCCCAGCAACCCCCCCACCATCACCACGTCGTGCCTGGACGCGCCCGTGCGCGAAGGCATCAGGAAGCACGATTGCAACCGGGTCTTGGCGTGAACTCCCCACAGCCCGCTCGCGCCGCGATAGAACATCTCGCGGCTGCCCTCCAACTGATTCTCGGCCCCCAGCAGGCCCATGCTGTCCAGGATCAACTCCAGGTGCGCCCGGTCGCCCGCGTGCCGGACCACCACGCTCTCAAGATCGCGCAGCGCCTGCCGCACCGACTCCAGCGCGGCCGGCGGGGCCCCAAACTTCGAGAACGCCTCCAGCGCGATCTCCAGCCCTGAACTCCCCGGGAGGTGGGCCAGCGCGGCGAAGGGATCCGTCGCTGAGATGACGCGCGAGATCCGCCATGCCATGTTCTTGTGAAACCCGATCCGCTTCGCCACCTCCACCGGCTGGCCGTGGTCAACCCCAGTAGCGGCGAAAAGTTCGATCAGCGCTCGCCGCACGTTCTGGAGCGCGGCGCGCGTGTCGTCAACGAGTTGATCGGAATGTGTTTGGATCATAGGCAATCGACCAAGGGAGCCTACCGAGTATACCACAAGGCTACTCGACAGGAAGAGATTCTTGGAAAAATCTCTGGAGATTCCATTGCAAATGACTGCGGAGACGATAGAGTGCGCCTGGCGAGTGCGTTTTGCGCCTTTCCGGCGGTTTGGTTCCGCTGGGAACTCGTCCGGCCGCGAGCGCCGGTTTTGAACGTCAGGACGGCAATCCCCTCAAGGCAGCGATTTTGGAGATGAAGCACATGAATCGGAAGATCGGCGTCATTACCGCGGCCGCACTCTCGTGCGTTGCGGGCCTGGCGGGCGCACAGCCCACCATCACATCACTGGGCACCGGAATCCCGCTGGGCGTCACGAACGGTGCGACGTTCGTCGGCGGCTCCAGCGGGCAGGCAGTCCGCTGGACGAACACCGCGGGCGCGTTTTCCTACACGCCGCTGGGCGGCACGGCCGGCGGGTACATGTCCAGCGACGGGGCCTTCATCGGCGGGGCCATCCTGAACAACCCGCCTATTTCGGGCAATACCGCCACCGGCATCAGCCCGCCCTTCAGCATCCCGGCGACCTTTACCCCCTTCCCCCTGCCCACGACCTCCAACATCGGCGCCCGCTGGAGCGCTTCCTCCAACACGTGGACCAGCAGCGGCGGCCTGCCCAACGACGCCTACTCCCAGTCCTTCATGTGCTTCGGCACGGGCGACAGCGGCGGCTTCTGCGACACCCGCGACATCTCCGCCGACGGCCGCTTCACCGTCGGCCAGACCTACATCTCCACCTACAACACCGCCGGCACGGCGATCAACGCGAGCAACACCTTCCGCTTCCGCGGCTACGTCTGGGACTCCCAGGCCAATGGCGGCGTGGGCGCTTCGATGTTGCTCCCCACGCCCATGAACGCCGCGAACGTGCGCCGCCGTGACGGCCGCGCCCTGGCCGTGAGCCAGGACGGCTCGGTTATCGTCGGCGCGCAGGACCCCAACTCCAGCACCTCGACCGACGCCCCCGATCCTGACGGCGGCCGTCCGATCGTGTATCGCTGGAACGCCGGCACGAGCCAGTACGACTGGTCGTACCTGCCCGACGCCGTCCGCGCCAGCGGCAACCCCTTCACGCGCAACGTGGACAGTTTTTACATCAACGCGGCCGGCACGATCATCGTCGGCACGTCATTCCAGGACATCACCGGCGCGGGCCCCTTCCTCGCCCGCTGGGTGTGGAACGCCGGCACCTCGACGTGGGACCGGACGCTGATCGGCTCGACGCTCACTTCCAACCCCGCGTGGCTGCCCCCGGAAGTGATCTCGTGCGGCCTTCCCGCGGTGCTCACCCCAACGGGAATGAGCGATGACGGGAGCACCATCGTCGGCTTCGCGACCTGGAGCACCTGCGGCAGCTTCATGCGGGCCGGGTTCCACTGCGCGGTCGCGGATGGCCTGATCCAGGACTGGTACGAATACTGCATCGCGCAGGGCGTGCCGAACATCGCCACCGACTACAGCCCGGTCGACATCGACGGCCTGCCGGTCACGGTCGGCCTGCCCCGGCTGGGCAACCCGCTGGCGATCTCCCCCGACGGAGGTTCGGTCGCGGGCGCGCAGGGCGGCAACCAGATCATCCCCAGCGCCGTTCCGTGGGTTCTGCAGTGGAGCGGCGGCCCGGCGTGCGTGGCGCCGTTCATCACGACCAACCCGGTTGATTCGACCTTCACGCGCTGCTCCTCGCTGGGCATCATCCTGAACGCCCGGGCGGGCGGAACACTCCCCCTCTCCTACCAGTGGTACAAGGGCGGAACTCCACTATTCAACGGCCCCACCGGCACGGGCTCCACGATCACCGGCGCAACCGGCTCGCAACTCCGCGTCACGCTCGCCAACGCGACCGACGCGGGCACCTACTACTGCGTGGCCAACGGCTGCAACGGGCAGTCCGCCAGCACCACGGTCGCCACCGTGCAGTTGGACACGTCCATCCCGGCCCCGGCGAACGACACCTGCGCCAGCGCCATCGACGTGGGCGAGGGCGTGGCCACCTTCAGCATGTGCAACGCCTGGGCCGACGAGGGCGCGACCTACTGCCCGGCCGGCACGGCCCTGGACAACGGCGACGTGTGGTACCGCTACACCCCCACCTTCACCGGCGAAGCCCGGTTCCAGACCTGTGCCTCGACCTTCAACACCTCGCTGGTGCTGATGGATGGGTGCGGAGGTTCGGTGCTCGCGTGCACCGACGACGTGGGCAGCCGCGGCCTGGTCGGCACCTCGTGCAGCGCAAACCGCAGCGTGATCTCCCGGTTCCCGGTGACCACGGGCGTTCCGATCCTGGTGCGCGTGGGGGCGCTGGGGACTCCGACCAGCACCGGCTCGCTCAACATCAGCGTGGCCCCGCCGGCCGCGCCCAACGATGATTGCACTACCGCAATCGACATCGGCATCGGCGCGACGGCGTTCAACCTCGCCGAGGCGACGGACGACACCTTCACGGGCTGCACCGTGCCCTCCGGCAACTCGACGTCCAACCGCGACATCTGGTACCGGCTGGTCACCGATTGCGGCGGCACCTACACCATCGCCACCTGCGGATCGACGATCAGCAACCCCATGCTCAACGTGTACGACGCGTGCGGCGGGGTGGAGATCGCCTGCAACGATAACGTGGGCTCGGGCGTCACCGGCTGCACCAGCAACCAGGCCCGGATCCTCGACCTGGTGATCGACGGCCCGGTCTACATCCGCGTCTCGGCCTCGGGCGCCAACGTCCCCAACAGCGGCCTGGGCACGCTGACCGTTTCGGGCACTCCCGCGAACTGCTGCGACCCCGACGTGAACTGCGACGGCTCGATCAACGGCTTCGACATTGAGGCCACCGAGCAGGCGGTCAACGGCGACTTCTCCAACTTCTGCCAGCCCAGCGCGGACCTCAACGGCGACGGCGCCGAGAACGGGTTTGACATTGAAACCGAGGAGCAGCGCGTGAACGGCGCCCCCTGCTGAGACACTCCCTCCCAACCGGCCGAGTCGTCCGGGCCGGCACTTCCTCAAAGCCCCTCCGAGTGGAGGGGCTTTCTTTCTTTTTTTGCCGGGCGGGTCACGTGGGGTCGGCCGCGTCGCCGGGCTCGGCGAGGCGATAGCCCACGCCGGGCTCCGTGGTCAGAAAGCGCGGCATGGCCGCGTCCGCCTCGATCTTGGCCCGCAGTTGGCCGGCGTACACACGGAGGTATTGGACATCATCGGCGTGGGCGGGCCCCCACACCTCGGTCATGATCTGGCGGTGCGTGAGCACCTTCCCCGCGTGCCTCACGAGCGTGGCGAGCAGTTTGAACTCGGTGGGCGTCAGCCGCAGCACCTGTTCCTCGCCCCCATCGACGACCCGGGCGGCGCGCTTGTCGAGATCGACGGTGAGCGTGCGCTGTCCCAGCGCGCACCGATACGGCCCGATCTTCGCGGAATCCGGCGGGCGGGCGGCGTGCCGCAGGGCCACCCGAACTCTCGCGATGAGTTCGCCTGTGCCGAACGGCTTTGTAAGGTAATCATCGGCGCCGGCGTCGAGGGCGCTGACCTTGTCCTGCTCCTGGCCGCGGGCGGAGAGGACGATGATGGGAACCGACGCCCAGCCTCGGACGGCACGCGTCACCTGGAGCCCGTCGCCGTCGGGAAGGCCCAGGTCCAGGATGATGACGTCCGGGGGCTGGGAGGTGGCCGCGATGAGGGCGTCGCGAACGGTGCCCGCCTCGACCACCCGGAACCCGCGCGACGTGAGCGTCGCGCGCAGGAACTTGCGGATCGGCGGCTCATCATCGACGACGAGCACGAGCGGCGCCGGTCCGACGGTGGCGGGAGTCAGGGGCGTGGCGGTCATGCGACCTGCTCCGTCGGCACGGTGGGCTGGGGCTGGTCAACCGGGAGCGAGAACAGGAAGGACACGCCCCTGGGCCGGTTGGGTTCGGCCCAGATGCGACCGGCGTGCGCCCGGATGATCCCCTCGCAGATTGTGAGGCCCAGGCCCAGGCCGGCGCGGTCGGCGACTCCCGACGCGCCAGCGCGGCCTCGATAAAAGCGCTGGAAGACCTTCGCCAGTTCCGTTTCGTCCAGCCCGGGACCCTCGTCGGACACCCGCACGACCACGCGACCCTCGGCAACCCATGCAATGACGGAGATGCGGGCGTCGTGGGGCGTGTAGCGAAGGGCGTTTTCGACGAGGTTGTGAACCACCTGCGGCAGCATGGCGTTGTCCACCCGCAGCAGCGGCAGTCCGGGGGGCAGGAGGACGGAGAATGGCCGCGAGGTCAGGGCCTCCCGATGCCGCGCCAGGCCCGACCCGATGATTTCTTCGACGGAGGTCCACTCGCGCCGGAGTTGAATGCCGCTCTCCAGGCGGGTGGCGAAGACCAGGTTGGCGACGAGGTCGTTGAGGCGCTGGGCCTCGGAGACGATGCTCTGGGCGAGTTCGTGGCGGGTGGCGGCGTCGATGCGCCCATCGGATTCGGCCAGAGTGCTGGCCGCGCCGGCGATGGTCGCCAGCGGCGTGCGGAGGTCATGCGACACGGAGGAGAGGAGTGCGCTGCGCAATCGTTCGGCCTCGGCCTCGACGCGGGCCTGCTGCCGGCCTTCCAGCAATCCGACCCGCTCGAGGGCCTGGCCGGTCAGGTCGGCCATGGTCTCGAGCAGCAGCAGTTCGGAAGTTTGCAGGTCCGACGCGTGCTCCGAGATTCGCAGCCCGAGCGCGCCGCGCCGGCCCTGCGAGGCGTTGATCGGCAGGAATCGCCCGGCCCCGCCGGGCAGCACGCGCGTCCCGACACCGGCGGCCTTTCCGTTGTCCAGGACCCAGCGTGCGACCGACCGCTCGCGGTCGTTCAGCCAGTCGGGCGAGCCCGCGTGGGCGAGGGGTTCGGGCAGACCGGGATCGCTCGACATGGGAATCACGACCGCATCGGAACGGATCGTCCCGGAGATGTGTCCCACCGCGACCGCGGCGACCTGGGCCGGGTCTCTCGCGGAGGAGAGGTCCTTCGCCAGCGCGTAGAGCGCCGCCGACCGGCTCGCGCGGCGGCGCGCTTCCTCGGCCTGGTCCTTGGTTCTCGCGGCCAGATTGCCCACCAGCAGGCCCACCACCAGCATCACACCGAAGGTGATGAGGTACCCCGGGTCATTGAAGAAGAACGTGAACCTGGGTTCGGTGAAGAGGTAGTTGAAGGCGAGGACCGCGAAGACCGAGGCGATCACAGAGGCGCTGCGCCCGAACGCGAACGCCGCGACGACCACGCCGGCGATCAGGATCATCGCTTCCTCGGACAGGTCGGGGGGCCGGAAGGCCCACCACGCGACGCCCGCGGCGGCGGCGACCACGAGGATCGCCCCGGCGTAGGCCCGCACTCGCGCGGCCACCGATCGCGACGACGCGGTCCGGGGCGAAGCGACATCGGTCGCGGCGGCCGGGGATTCCTCCTCGCCCTGCATGGCGTAGACATTGATCTCGCCGCTGGCGCGGATCAGGTCGTCCATGAACGAGCCGAGCAAGGCGACCGCGAGGCGAGAGCGGCGGGTCTTGCCAACGACGATCTTGTTGGCGTTTCGGGCGCGGGCGAGCGATACCACCTCGTGCACCGCGTCGCGGGCGCGATGCACCGGCAGCGTGATGGTCTCGGCCCCCATGGATTCGGCGAGACGCAGGGTTTCGAGCACGCGGTCACGGTCCGCGGCGGACAGGGAGCGGTCGGTCCGCTCGACGTACACCGCGAGCAGGTCGGCGCGAAGGCCCGAGGCCATGCGCTTGGCGGCGCGGAGCAGCGTGGCCGAACTGGGGGCCGGGCCGATGCAGACCAGGATGCGGTCGGCGGCGGGCCAGACCGTGCGGATTCCCTGCTCGGACTTGTACTGCCGCATCCGCTGATCGACCCATTCGGCCGTGCGGCGGAGGGCGAGTTCGCGGAGCGCAGTGAGGTTGCCCTTGCGGAAGAAGGAGTCGGTGGCGGCGGCGATCTGCTCGGGCACGTACACGCGCCCGGCCTTCAGCCGGTCCAGGAGTGCATCGGGGGGAAGGTCCACCAGTTCAATCTCGTCGGCCTCTTCAACCACCGAGTCGGGGACGGTCTCCCGGACTTTGACGCCGGTGATCTGCGCGACAATGTCGTTGAGCGTCTCGATGTGCTGGACGTTGAGCGTGGAGTAGACGTTGATGCCGGCTTTCAGGAGTTCCTGCACGTCCTGCCAGCGCTTCTCGAACCGCGAGCCCGGGGCGTTGGTGTGGGCGAGTTCGTCGAGAACGAGGATCTCGGGCCGCCGTGCGACGGCCGCGTCGAGGTCGAACTCCCGCAGTTTCGCGCCGCGGTACTCAACGGCACGACGGGGAAGGATGTCCAGCCCCAGGAGTTGTTCCTCGGTTTCGCGGCGGCCGTGCGTTTCCACCAGGCCGATCACGACGTCCACGCCGTCCCGAGCCAGTCGCTGCGCGGCGGCGAGCATGGCGAAGGTCTTGCCCACGCCCGGGGCCGCGCCGAAGAAGATTTTGAGCCTGCCTCGCGCGGCCTGCCCTTCCTCCCGCCGGGCCTGGGCCAGCAACTGCTCGGGTGATGGACGCGAGTGCTCGGGCATCATGTTCGTCAGGGAACTGTAAGTTGCGTGCGGATCACGCGAATAAGCGCCGCATAAAAGGCGGAGCGCCGCGAAGTCACGGCGCGAGCCCGTCGAGATCAAAGTTGACCTCGAGCACGTTCACGACCGGTTCGCCCAGCAAGCCCAGGGCGCGGCCACGGGTGTGCCTCGTGACCGCTGCCCGCACCGACGCCTGATCCATTCCGCGGGCCTTCGCAACCCGCGGCGCCTGGTACTCGGCCGCGGCGAGCGAAACGTGCGGGTCCAGGCCGCTGGCCGATGAGGTGACCAGATCGATCGGTACCCTTTGGTCCGCCGGTCTTGCATAGCCCACGGCCACGTCCGCGGCTTTCAACGCCTCGATCCTCGCTCGGGCATTCTCGAGCAGCGCCGGATTGGTCGGGCCGAGATTCGATCCCGAAGAACCCGTGGCCTTCGCCGCGTTGAACGCCGTGTACGGCACCGGACCAGTCGCCGAGAGCCGGCCCCAGAAGTACTTCGGATCGCCGCTGAAGTCCTGACCGATCAGCGAAGACCCGACGGCCTCGCCGTCACGCATGATCAGCGATCCGTTGGCCCGATCGGCGAAGACCGCCTGCGCGATGCCGGTCACGGCCAGCGGGTACGCGATCCCGGTGATGAGCGTGAGGAGCACGAAGATGACGATCGCGGGACGAAGAATCGCGGACACGGTGGGGCTCCTTACACAAACAAGCCGAGGATCAGGTCGATGGCCTTGATGCCGATGAACGGCGCTGCCAGACCGCCGAGCCCGTAGATCAGCAGGTTGTTCCGCAGCAGCACCGACGCCTCGACCGCCTTGTACTTCACGCCGCGGAGGGCGAGCGGAATGAGCGCGACGATGATCAGGGCGTTGAAGATCACGGCGGAGAGGATGGCGGTGGCGGGGTCGAGCCGCATGATGTTGAGGGCGTTGAGTTGCGGGTAGGTCGCGGCGAAGGCGACCGGGATGATCGCGAAGTACTTCGCAACATCGTTGGCGATGGAGAAGGTGGTAAGCGAGCCGCGGGTCATCAGCAACTGCTTGCCGATCTGCACCACCTCGATCAGTTTGGTGGGGTTGCTGTCGAGGTCCACCATGTTTCCGGCCTCCTTCGCGGCCTGCGTGCCGGAGTTCATCGCCACCGCCACGTCGGCCTGCGCCAGGGCGGGCGCGTCGTTGGTTCCGTCTCCGGTCATGGCCACGAGGCGACCGCCCTGCTGGTGCTGGCGGATGAGGTCGAGTTTGTTCTCCGGGGTCGCCTGCGCGAGGAAGTCGTCCACGCCGGCCTCGGCGGCGATGGCCGCGGCGGTCACGGGGTTGTCGCCGGTGATCATGACCGTGCGGATTCCCATGCGTCGGAGTTCGGCGAAGCGCTCGGCGATGCCGCCCTTGACGATGTCCTTGAGTTCGATGACGCCGTAGGTGCGGCCCTTGCCGTCGGCAACGACCAGGGGCGTGGAGCCGCGTTTGGAGACCTCGTCCACCACGCGCTTGGCCTCCTCGCTGGCGCGCCCGCCCATGCGGCCGACGTAGGCCGCGACAGCGTCGGCCGAGCCCTTTCGGATCTCGCGCCCGCCGAGGCTCACGCCCGACATACGCGTCTGCGCCGAGAAGGGCGTGAACGTGGCGCCCAGATCGTGGAGGTTGCGCTCGCGCAGGCCGTGCTTCTTGGCGAGCACGACGATGCTGCGGCCTTCGGGAGTTTCATCGGCGAGCGACGCCAGTTGGGCCGCGTCCGCGAGTTCCTCGATCGACGTTCCGTCCACCGGGATGAACCGGCTGGCCTGGCGGTTGCCCAGCGTGATCGTGCCGGTCTTGTCGAGCAGGAGCACATCAACGTCGCCCGCGGCCTCGACCGCCCGCCCGCTCGTCGCGATCACGTTCGCCTGCACCAGACGGTCCATCCCCGCGATGCGGATCGCCGAGAGCAGGCCGCCGATGGTCGTGGGGATCAGGCACACCAGCAGCGCCGCCAGAATGGTGACCGTGATCGGCGCGGCGCCCGAGTCGGGGTTCGCGGCGTTGACCTGCTTCACGGCGTACAGCGAGAAGGGCAGCAGCGTGGCGCAGGCCAGCAGAAAGATGATGGTGAGTTCGGCGAGCAGAATGTCCAGCGCGATCTCGTTGGGGGTCTTCTGACGCTTGGCGCCCTCGACCATCGCGATCATGCGGTCGAGAAACGTTTCGCCCGGATTGGCCGCGATGCGGACGACGATCCAGTCCGAAAGCACCGTCGTTCCGCCGGTGACGGCGGAACGGTCTCCGCCCGCCTCACGGATGACCGGCGCGGATTCGCCGGTGATCGCCGACTCATTGACCGACGCGACGCCTTCGATGACCTCACCGTCGCCGGGGATGACGTCGCCGGCCTCGACCAGCACGATGTCGCCCTTGTGAAGAGCCGCGCCGGGCTTGTGGGTTGGCCTGACGCCCCGACGCATCATCTCCCAGGTCTGGCCCCCGGAGAACAGGGACGCATCAAGCACTTTGGCGCTGACATCCCGCCTGGCCCTGCGCAGGCTCGCGGCCTGGGCCTTGCCGCGCCCCTCGGCCATTGCTTCCGCGAAGTTCGCGAACAGCAGCGTGAACCACAGCCAGACGGCGATCCAGCCGATGAACGAGGCCCGCTCCTCGCCGGTGCCGACCAGCGCATGCACCCACAGCACCGTCGTGAGAACGCTCACGACGAACACCACGAACATGACCGGGTTGCGGGTCTGCTCGCGCGGACTCAACTTCGCGAGCGCGGCCATCACCGCGCCGCGGACGATCACGGGATCGAACAGGGATTTCATCTCGGCGGACTTGGACATTGCTCAGTTCCCCGGGAGCGAAATGTGCTCGACGATCGGGCCCAGCGCCAGCGCCGGCACGAACGTCAGGGCACCAACGATGATCACGACGCAAATCAGCATCACGACGAACACCGGGGTGTGCGTCGGGAGCGTGCCGGCGGTCACGGGCACCGCCTTCTTGGCGGCGAGCGAACCCGCCGCCGCCAGCACCGGCACGATGATCCAGAACCGCGCGAAAAACATGCACAGCCCCAGCGCCGTGTTGTTGAAGAGGTTGTTCGCGCCGTACCCCGCGAACGCCGACCCGTTGTTGTTGGAGGCCGAGGAGTACGCGTAGAGAATCTCCTCGAACCCGTGCGCTCCGGGGTTGGGGACGTTCGCCTGGTTGGAGGGCCACAGCGCCGCCCCCGCCGTGCCAAGGAGCACTAGCGCACACGGCACGAGCACCGCGATGGCCGCCATCTTCATCTCGAAGGGCTCGATCTTCTTTCCCAGGTACTCGGGCGTTCGCCCGACCATGAGCCCCGCGACAAACACCGCGACGATCACGAACATCAGCATCCCGTACAAGCCCGACCCCACCCCGCCGAAGATGACTTCGCCCAGTTGCATCAGCCACATCGGGACCAGCCCGCCCACCGGCGTGAAGGAGTCGTGCATCGAGTTGACCGACCCGTTACTCGCGGCGGTCGTCGCCGTCGCCCACAGCGCCGAGTTCGCAATCCCGAACCGCGCCTCCTTTCCCTCCATGTTTCCCCCGGGCTGGAGCGCACCCGCCGCCTGATCCACGCCCAGCGCGTCGAACCGCGGGTTGCCCGATTGCTCCGCCCAATAGCACACGCCCAGCAGCGCTACGAAGATGACCGTCATCGCGGCCAGAACCGCCCACCCCTGACGCCGGTCCCCCACCATCTCGCCGAACGTCCAGCAGAGTCCCGCGCCGATCAGCAGGATCGACAGCAGTTGCACGAAGTTCGAGAGCGGCGTGGGGTTTTCCAGCGGGTGCGCGGAGTTGACGTTGAAAAACCCGCCGCCGTTGGTGCCCAGTTGCTTGATGGCGATCTGCGATGCCGCGGGGCCCAACGGGATTGCCTGCTCGGTCACCTGCACCGTCCTGGCGCCCGGGTTTCCGTCCGGCCCGGTGACCGGGTTGCCGGAATCGTCTTTGAGCGCTTCCTCGTAACTCTGCGGCTGGGTGAGTGCGGCGCTCTGGTACGGCTTGAACGTCTGCACCACGCCCTGGCTCACCAGCACGGTGGCGAGGATCAGTGACAGGGGCAGGAGGATGTACAGCGTGCTGCGGGTCAGGTCCACCCAGAAGTTGCCGATCGTCGCGGTGTTCTTTCGGGCCAGCCCGCGGATCAGCGCCACCAGCACCGCCATCCCCGTCGCCGCCGACACGAAGTTCTGCACGCCAAGCCCGAGCATCTGCGTGAGGTACGACATCGTCGTCTCGCCGCCGTAGCCCTGCCAGTTCGTGTTCGTGACGAAGGAAACCGCGGTGTTGAAGGAGGAATCCGCCGTAATCGCTCCCAGCCCCTGCGGGTTCAGGGGAAGCATGGCTTGCAGCCTCTGAAGGCCGTAGACGAAGAGAAGACCGACGCCGCTGAAGAGCATGACCGCCGCGGCGTAGGCCTTCCAGCCCATCTCGCCCTCGGGCTTCACGCCGGCGATGCGGTAGATGAGCCGCTCGATCGGGCCCAGCACGCGATCCAGGCCGCAAGGCTTGCCCCGGTACACCCGCGCCATGAACCAGCCCAGCGGCTTCACCAGCACGAGCAGCACCGCGAGGTACAGCACCAGTTGCAGCACAGCGTTGAGAGTCATTGGAACCACTCCGGCTTGAGCAGCGCGCACAGCAGATAGGCCAGCAGGGCCGCGGCGACCAGAGCACCCAGCACGTAGATCCAGGTCATGGCTTGCCTCCGGTTTCATTCGGCATGAGGGCCTCGCACACCCGGGCCAGACCGAACGTCAGGACCAGGCAACCCAGCAGCACCCCAAGAAACACAAGGTCTCTCATGGACGACCTCCGATCAGCACCCGTGCTCGCAACCGCGGAACTGTCATCACGAAGCCCCCATCCGTCGAGAAGCGCGGCATCAAAAGCCGCGTTCGCGGGATAAGGAAGCCATAAACACCAGGTTGCCCCTTGCGCCGCGCTTGCGTCGGCACGAGTTCAATTTGCGCTGCGCTGAGCGACACCCGCACCGGTGTGGACGACACTCCTGCACGTGAGGTCGCCGGCGCAGTGCCGCGCATCACGCTGGAGAATCGCCATGGGGCTTGTCACTGCCTTTGGTGTCGTGCTGCGGATGCTCGCGCGAGAGCGTGGCGACACTCGGGCGGCGCTCCCGGAATGCCCCGCGAGCCGCAAGCCTCGTTCAGCGCGATTCATGCTGGCATCCCTGCTGGCCCCGGTGGTGATCGGCCACGCCGCGCACGCCCAGCCCGAGGCGACACGGGAGCCCGCAGCGCCCGCGGAAGATGAGAAGGGCAGCGCCGTCCGCGCCCAGATCAACCTGGACGCCGCGACCGCATACTTCTATCACGGCATTATCCAGGAAGACTCGGGCCTGATCCTGCAGCCCGCGGCCAAAGTCACCCTCAACGTCTTCCAGAACGAGAGAATCATGCTTGATCTCTTCGCCGGCACATGGAACACCTTCCACGGCCAGAAGACCGGCGCCTCCACGCAGGGCGACTTCACCGAGTACTGGTACGAGTCCGACCTGCTCGCCGGCGCCACGGTCACGATGGGCAAGTTCAGCGTCACCGGCCAATACGTCCTTCTGACCAGCCCGAGCGACGCGTACGAGACGGTACAGGAGTTCGACCTCACGCTCGCGTACGACGACACCGAACTGCTCAAGAAGTTCGCCCTGCACCCCTACGCGACGGTGGGTGTTGAGTGCGGCGCGGATGCCTCGGACGGCGCAAACTCCGATGCGGGCGTGTACCTCGAACTCGGCGTGGCGCCGGGCTTTTCATTCGACGTGTCGGAGACGCCGGTGGCGATCTCATTCCCCGTCTCGGTGGGGCTGAGCCTGAAGGACTACTACCAGGACGCCGCGGGAGACGACGACACGTTCGGCTTTGCGCAGGTGGGCGCGAAGGCTTCGATACCGCTGCCCTTCGGCGGTCGCTACGGCGCCTGGACGCTCAACGCCGGCGTCCACGGCCTCTTCCTGGGAGACCACACCTCGGACTACAACTCGGGCGACGGCTTCGAGGTTATCGGAACTGTCGGTCTTCAGGTCAACTTTTGATCGTCAAGGACGCGGGCGGACCGCCGAGCGGTGCAGGGCGGTGATGAACGGCAGGTCCACCGCGTTGAGTCCCGCCCGAACGGCCACGCGGGCCAGTTGTACCCGGTTGTCGCAGTTGAGCTTCTGGCCCAGGCTGGCCCGGTGCCACTCGACCGTCCGCGTGCTGCGGTGCATCAGGTGGGCGGTCTCTTCGCTGGTGCGGCCCATGCCGATGTGGTGCAGCAGTTCGAGTTCACGCTCGGTCAGCACCGCCAACTTGCCCAGATGATTGGTCCGGGCGGGGTACCGGTCGCCGTTGGCATGGAAGTCGGTAAAGTCGCCCTCGAGCCCCGCCGGATGGGCCGTGAGCAGGCACACCTCCACCCCGTTCTGAGGGCGAAGCGACCGGTAGGCCTCGGAGAGCAAGACCCCGTTCATCATGCCCATGATCCGGGCGGGCTGCCCGGTGGTGCGGGCTCGCTCCATGAGCGCCAGCCGTTCGTCCCCAAACTCCCGCCCGAACAGGGCCGAGAGCGTGCGGCCGACCGGGTCCGGGGCGAGATCGTGCAGCAGCCCGATTCCCGAGCGGTTCGCGTAGACGAACTCACCCTTTGAATCCAAGGCAAACACGAACGCACCGGCGTCCTGCGTGAGCGATGCCCACGCGGTGTCGCCGTTGACGTGATTCCCGTGATCGAACTTCGACGAGTTTTGCGTACGAGTTTCCATAGGAGCGTCCCTGCAAGCAGTTAGCGCTCCCCTCACAAGGTGGGGCCCGTGCCCCTTCTTCTACGTAAGAGGGTTGCGCTTTTGCGAGGCGGAACAAGCGCATACAGCGCCTTTGCGCGAACAACCCGTACAAACCGAAGCAAACTGGAACAGATCGTAGTGCGGACATCGAGCGAACGACACCCAGTGAGCGTGCCTCGACGCGATCAATGCGACACGGAAACTGTGGGAAACTGCGGCTACGCAACCGTCACGGTCGGGTCGAGATACACGTCTTGGACCGCATTCAGCAGCGCGACGCCCTCTTTCATGGGCCGCTGGAACGCCTTACGGCCCGAGATCAGACCCATGCCGCCCGCCCGCTTGTTGATCACCGCCGTCGTCACCGCCTCGGCCAAGTCGCCCGCGCCCTTCGACTCCCCGCCCGAGTTGATCAGCGGTACGCGTCCCATGTAGTTGTTCAGGATCTGGTAGCGGCACAGGTCGATGGGGTGGCCTCCCTTGCCGGCCTCGTCGCTCCCCGCCAGGTCGGTGTACACCCGCTTGTCCCACTTGCCGTAAGACGAGCCGCCGGTGTTCAGAGCGGCGTATCCGCCGTTGTTCGTCGGGAGTTTCTGCTTGATGATGTCCGCCTTGATCGTGGCGCCCAGGTGGTTCGCCTGGCCGGTGAGGTCGGCGCTGCTGTGGTAGTCGGTGCTCTTGCCGTCGGCGCCCTTGACCTTGAAGGCCGCGTTGCGTGTGTAGCACCACAGCACCGTCACCATCCCGTACTGGTGGGCCTCCTCGAACATGTCCGAGACATATGCGATCTCGTCGCGCGCCGAGTCGTTGCCGAAGTAGATCGTCGCCCCCACCGCCAACGCCCCCATCTCGTAGCACTGCCGCACACTCCCGAAGTACGACTGCTTGAAGATGTTCGGATACGTCAGCATCTCATTGTGGTTGAACTTCACCAGGAACGGGATCTTGTGGGCGTACTTGCGGGACACGGCCGCGAGCACGCCGATGGTGCTCGCCACGGCGTTGCACCCTCCCTCGACGGCGAGTTTCACGATATTCTCAGGGTCGAAGTACGCGGGGTTGGGCGCGAAGGAGGCGCCCGCGGAGTGCTCGATGCCCTGATCCACCGGCAGGATCGATACGAAGCCCGTGCCCGCCAGCCGCCCGTGGTTGAGGATGGTCTGGAAGTTCCGCAGCACGTTGGGCGACCGATCGGTCTGGCTGAACACCCGGTCGATGAAGTCCGGCCCGGGGAGGTGGAGTTGAGACCGGTTGACGGTCTTGGACTCGTACTTGAGAAGCGCATCGGCGTCGGCGCCGAGGGTCTGACGGATGTTGGTGGTGGGCGTGGCGGGGGTGTGGGGCATGGGTTTGCGGTCCTTCTTCGGAAGATGGCCAGTATAGGAATGCGAAATTGCGGCATTTCACCGCGGCGGCGCGGGGCCCGACACCACGTCCCGGGCACGCTTCAGATACTCCTCCGCGTTCGTCCCGCACTCGGGGCACACCCCGGTCCCGATCCCACGCAGGTCGTAGTCGCACATCGGGCAACGATCACGACGCGCGGCCGAGCCAACCCGCTTGAGATACTCCCACTGCACGCCGCGGATGAACCACCACAGCAACCCCAGACCAACCAGGCCCCCGCCCGACCAGACCAGCGTGTCGGCGTACCGGTCCCGGAACATCCCCCAGAGTATGAGCATCGCCCCCGCGCTCATAACCACGCCGGGAAACCGCTTTATCCGGGTCGGTCCTTCGAGCGCGAAGACCAGGCACGCGGCGACGAACCGGTGGCCGCGCATTTGGACTACCTGAGATCCCCGGTCTGCCTGTACCGCTCCCGGTACTTCTCGTACAACTTGATCTGCTTGTTCGAGAGATCGATCTCGCGCCCGTCGATGAACGCCTGCGTGACGTGCGTGGTCACTTCGAGCGGCGACCCGTCGGTCACGATCAACGTCGCCGACTTGCCCTGCTCGAGCGACCCGTAGTCGCGGGCGATACCGAGGATCATCGCGGCGTCGAGTGTGACGGCCCGGATGCCCGCGTCGTGCGGCAGGCCATGGGCCACCGCCATCGCGACGACATACGGCAGGTTGCGCTCGTGGGGCGTGTCATCGCCGCCGGCGATCGAAAAGAGCACCCCGGCATCGTGGAGCCGCTTGGGGAGCGTGTACGGCTCGTTGTACGGCGCATCGGCGCGCCGGGGCATCTGGAATGTTCCGTTCGACAGGATCACGGGGATGCTGTTCTGCTTGAGCAACTCGGCGCATCGGTCGGCGTCACGCCCGCCGACAATGATGCAGCGGAGGTTGTGCTCCGTGCAGAACGACACGGCCGCGTTGATCTGGTCCAGGTCGTTGGCGAACACGAACAGCGGCATGGTCTCGGCGGCCGGCGCCCCCTCGTCCTTTTCGGCGGTTCCGCCGAAGACGGGTCGCATCGCCTCCCAGCGAAGATCGATCGAAGAACCCGCATCCGCTTTCCGCGCCGCGTCGTAGGCCTTTGCCGTCTGGAAGATGTCCTTGATGCGGGTCAGGGCCGCGTTGTTCTCGCGCTGCTGATCGCCCTCGGGGCGGTCCATCCACCAGGCGTTGAACGTGCGCATGCCCGGCCAGCGGAGAACCAGCCCGGCGCTGTCTTTCACCGACATATCGCGCGTCGTCCAGCCGTCCATCCGGATGACGCTGACCTGGCCGGGGATCGTGCCCCCGCCGGGGAAGGTGGCCGCGAGCAGGATGCCGTTGGAGCGGGTGACCGGGAGCAGCGTGGAATCAGGGTTCACCGCGTCGGCCGCGATGCTCTCCGGGGTGATATCGCCGGTCTCCGACGAATCGTTGGTCTGGCGGAGTGCGCCGATCTCGGTCAGGCCCAACTGCGAATAGGGCGAAATGAGTCCGGGATAGACGTGCTTGCCCTTGGCGTCCACCACTTTGAAAGGCGAGGCGAACGAGGCGGTGCGGACGACTTCCCCCCATTGCTCGCGCGTGTAGACGCCCTTGATCCGCCCGGCGTCGAAGAACACCACGCCGTCCGCGATCTCCGGACCGCTCACCGGGTGCACCGTGGCCCCCGTGATCACGATCGCCTGGGTCTGCGCCGGAGCCTTGGGCGTGAGGTCCTGCGCGCTCGCCGACCCGACCAATGCCCCGAGCAGAGGGAGGAGGGAGGAAAACAGAAAGGCCGAAGAGTGGTGTCTCTTGGCCGGCGACCCTTCGCGCGATCTGGTCGTGGTATTCCGGCGCAAGCGTGTGATGAGATTCTTCATCGGTATCGGCCCTCTGTTTTCCTCTTGCCTTCCTCTGCCCGGTCCGCGATCACCAGTGCATCAGCCCGCATCCGCACATCCCCGGCTGGTTCGGGGACTTGCCCCGGTTCATCAGGTCGAGGTAGTACTCGCGCACCCGCGCGGCCTCTTCCTCGGTCAGGTTCTCCACCAGGAAATCCGCCGCGACGAGGTCGTCGTTGGGCGGACGCCGCCCGCCGCCTGGCCGACGCCTGGCCCCATCCGGGGGGCCGCCCGCGGGGCGATCACCATCGCCCGCGCCGGGCCGCTTTTTCTCCGCGAGGATCTTCTGGATGAGGCGGGAACGCTCCTGCTGAATCTTCTCGCGGTGCTTCGCGTCGTCCTCGAGCGAGAAGAGCCGGCGCCCGTCCACGAACGTCATCTCGCACAGCGAGAGCGAACTGAGCGGGGGGCCGTTCCAGACGGCGAAGTCCGCGTCTTTGCCGACCTCGATCGAGCCCACGCGGTCGTCCACGCGCAACTGCTTCGCCGGGTTGAGCGTCACGAACTTCAAGGCGTCTTCCTCCGACAATCCCACGTACTTCACGGCCTTCCCCGCCTCGACGTTCAGCCGGCGCGCCAACTCATCGCTGTCGGAGTTGAACGACATCGTCGCCCCGACCTGCGCCATCAGCGGCAGGCCCTGCGGGATCGCGTCCTGCACCTCGACCTTGTACGCCCACCAGTCGGAGAATCCCGAGCCTCCACCGGAATAGTCCCGCACGTAGTCCGCGACCTTGTAGCCTTCGAGAATGTGCTGAAACGTGCCGATCTTGAACTTGTACTCCTTCGCCACCAGGCACAGCATCAGGATCTCGTCCTGCCGGTAAGAATGGCAGTGCACGAGCCGCTTGCCGTCGAGGATTTCCGCGAGCGCCTCCAACTCGAAGTCGCGCCGAACGGGAAGCGTCGCCAGTAGCGTCGCGTTGGTGCTCTTCTCCTCCAGCCCCCCGCCGGGCGTCTCGGTGCTTGCCTGGGTCCGGCCCTTCTTTTCTTCATCCAGCCGACGCTTGTACTCGCTCGCCGCGGTGAACCGGTCGCGAATCAGCATCTCCACGCCCATGCGCGTCTGCGGGTAGCGAGCGGTCGCTCCCCCGCCCAGATCGCGCGAGGGGCCGCTGTTGGCCCCGCGGGGATTCTCGCCCAGCGCGAACTTGATGCCGGGAATCGCCCCCTCGAAGTGCATGTCGTCCGGCCGCGCACAGCCCCAGCGGATCTTGTTCGTCTGCGACTGCCCGCCGATGGCATTGGCCGATCCGTGCAGGTTGTTCACCGCCGTGACGCCGCCCGCGAGTTGCCAGTACCAGTTCGTCGTGTCGGGGTTGGTCACGTCCTCGATCCGCACCTCGGCCGTCACGGCCTGCCCGCCCTCGTTCACGCCGCGCGAGATTCCCGTGTGCGAGTGGCAGTCGATAATTCCCGCGGTAATGTGCTTGCCCTGGCAGTCGATCGTGATCGCGTCGGGCCCCGGGGGCACGATCCCCGTGTTCCCGGTCGGGAACACGCCCGCAATCTTGCCGTTCGACACTACCAGCGTCCCGCCCCGGATGACCCCCTCAGGGCCGTTGGTCCAGATCGTCGCGTTGGTGAAGACAAACGTGCACTGCGGGGGCAGCGACTCCAGCCCGTATGGGCCGAATGGCGTCGGGAGCGACTCGGGGATGTCCTTCGCCCATTCCGTCTCGGAATCATCCTTCTTCCGGGGCTCGCGCGAGGCCCTGAACGTGTGCGTCACTTCCGCGAGTTTGAACTCGCCCACCAGCGTGTCGCCGAAAACCCGCAGCGTCGCATCCGCCTTCCCTTCGCCGCCAAGGGCGCTCATGTCCTGCTTGAACGCGACGACGCGGCCTTCGATCTTGAACCCCTCGCCGCCGCGAGCACCGCCGAACTTGCCCCGGCCTCGGCCTTCGCGGGGAGGCGCCGCCCCGGGCTGCTCCGGCTTGGGAGTTTCGGCATCCGGCTCGGTCTTCGGCGCATCATCCGGCTTCGGCGCCTCGGCCGCGGGCTTTTCTTCCGCCTTCTCGGCTTCGCCTTCGCTTGTCTTTGCGAGGGTTACCGTCGCATTCTCCCCGGTCACTTCGATCGTGAAGTATCCGGGGTCGCTCTCCTTCTTTGCCTCACCGTCGTATTCCGAGAGATTCCACTTGCCTTGGGGCGAGGTCCGCGTGGCCGTCCAGGTGAACGAGCCGCCCGAAGGGGCGTTCACCACGCCGCGCATCACGGGCGGGTCCTCGTCAAAGTCCACCGTCGCCTCGACCTTCACGATGCCTTCGTGACCGGTCCGCGCCGGATCGAGTTCGTAGCGGAGGGTGCGCCCGTCCCAGGTGTGCTCGACGGGCATGTCGGGGGCCTCGGCCGCGCCCACCATGGCGAGTTTGCCGTCCGCGATTACGAGCATCGCGCCGTTCTTGGCCCCGTCGGCGTGGGGCTGGTCGAATACGGTGGGCCACAGGCCGTCGAGCCTTGCGGACTCCCGCGCCGCGGTCCACGTGAAGGTCTCGCCGGTGGCACGCAAGCCCTGGCCCAGCAGCCGCGCGGCCTTGCCGTCCGCGTCGCGCTCGATCGCCGCGGTCATCGCATAGACCCCGGCCTTGCCATCGAGCGGCTCGTGCTCGAACGTGAACGAAACCCGCCCGCCCTCGACCGACACACGGGAAGCCTTCGAGGCTTTGTCGTCTCGGTGCACCGTGATTCCATTGCCTTTCTCGACCACCAGTTTGCGCTTCGCCTCGGGTGCGCCGGGAATCTCCAGCGCCCACTCGCCCTCGAGCCGCTCGGGGGCCGTGTACAGATCGTGGGCCTTCCCGTCGATCCACACGGCGTGAACCTTGGTCTCCTTCCCGAAGACCGGGCCGTCGGTCACCAGCAGGTTCGCTCGCTTGCCGACTTCCACGGTGCCGATCTGGTCGTCCACCATCAGCATCTTCGCCGGCACGGTCGTCAGCGCGGCCAGGGCCTGCTCCTCCGTAAGACCGCAGGTGATGGCCTTGCGAACGTTCTCAATGAATCCATCGCGATCCCGGGCCTTCGACGATGTCAGCGCGAACGACACCCCGGCGTTCGCCAGCCGGTGTGGATTCGTCGGGGCCTGCTCCCAGGTCATGAGTTCGCGAAGTTCGACCTGCTCGACTTTTCCCAGGGTTGAAACATCCGGCTGCCGCGGGTAGTTCAGCGGTAGCACGTAAGGCAGTTTTTCCGAGGCGATCGCCTCGAGGCGGCGGAACTCGGTGCCGCTCCCCAGGATCATCGCTCGCCGGCCGAACTCCCGGACCACTTTGGCGGCGCGAAGCGCATCGAGTTCGTCCCCGACATCGAACACAAGCGGCGTGACCGCGTCGTACCTTCGAGAAAGTGCGCCAAGGCACCCATCGTTCTGGATCGCGGCGTTGCGCTGGGCCCCTTCCGGCAGCGTGTCAAGCCAGTCAGCGTCGGACAGCGTTTGCCGCACGACCGCGATGGCCCCCATCAGGCTGCCGGGGTATCCGCCACGCGCGGATTCAAACCCCACCGCCTGGTACGCGTCCGCCCGATACACCAGCGGACGCGTGATGCTGGGGTCGTCCGATGCCTTGGAAAGGCTGACCACCGCCGACGTCCCGCGGAAGATGCCGCCCCGCGGCGCCACCGCCGCGGCTCCGAAACCGAGTTTGCGCAGCGATTCCCCGGTTGCCGCATCGAGTGCGCTTCCGTCCAGCACCCGTCGCTGCGGTGTGATGCTCGCGTTCCAGTGCACGCCCGGAGCCCCGGGCGTCGGCGCTGGTGCATCCACATCCACGTACGCGTCGATGAACGCGGGGTAGACATGCAGGCCCGTGGACTGCACGACCCGCGGCCCCATGGGGATCGGCGCCCCCTCGCCCGGCATCACCGCCTGGATCACCCCATCTCGAAACACAACCGTCGCGTGCTCGATCGCCTCGCCGGGATTCACGTGAACCGTGCAGTCGCGGAGCGCCACCCACGTGGGATCGGCTCGCCGTGGGCCGTTGGCCGGCGGCGTGTGGGGGCTGGTGCCGCTGGGCTGCGCAAACGCGCACGCCGCCGCGGCGGTAAGGGCCGAAATCACTGTGCGGATCATGCGAACAGCGTACCCGATTCGGAGCGAAAGCGGAAGGCCAGACCGCGCAGGTACATGGCCGTCCGCCCCCCCCACTGCGCGCTGAACCGGCCGCCCGGAGCGAGGCCTATCTGCCATTTCCGATCACGTGCTCCGCTTCGCTCAGAATCGCCTGTGCTTCCGTGGCGCTCGGGGCCTCCGCGATCAGCCGCATGATCGGCTCCGTGTTGCTCGCCCGGACGTGCAGCCACGCCTTCCCCGCCCGCGGGCCGGTCACGAAATCCACCCACGCGCCGTCCTGTCGATCCACCCTCTGCGACGCAAAGCCCTTCGCGATCTTCTCCACCGCCGCCTCCGCCGACTCCCGGCGCGTCAACTCCACCTTCCGCTTCTCGATCGCGTACCGCGGCAGGCTCTGCACCAGTTCGTTCACCGTTCGCTTGCGCCCCCGCCCCCCGCCCCCCGGCGACATCAGCCACAGGATCATCGCCATCGAGGAGAGCGAATCCCGCACGTACGTCACCCGCGGCCAGATCAGCCCGCCATTACCTTCGCCCCCGCACACGACCGTCTTTCCTTCCGCCGCCAGACGCTTCATCGCCGCGACGACGTGCGCCTCGCCCACCGGCGTTCGCACCACCCGCGCTCCGTGCGCCGCCGCGACATCGTCAAGCATGCGCGACGTGCTCAGGTTGGTGACCAGCACCCGATCAGACCCCCGCGCCCCGGTGCCTTCGAGCAGTGCCAGCGCCCCCAGCGCCAGCGTGTACTCCTCCCCGATGTACCGGCCCTTCTCATCGACGATCGCCAACCGGTCCGCGTCCGGGTCCTGCGCAAATCCCGAATCGCACCCCGCTCCGCGCACCGCGTCGCACAGCCCGCCCGGCAGCGTCAGGTTCTCAGCCGTCGGCTCGGGCGGGTGCGGGAAGATGCCCGTGCTCTCCGAGCCGAGATGCAGGATCTCATCGCATCCCACCGACTCCAGGAACAGCCGTCCTCCCTCGACCCCCGAGGCGTTCACGGAATCCAGCGTGACCTTGATCCCCTCTCCCAGCGAACTCGGCAGTTCGCACATTCCCGACATTTCCATCGCCTCCATCACCCGGTCCACGTGCTCCTCGCAAGCCGATTCGTCCGTTTCAATCGCGCCGACCCCGGACCACGACGCCCGTCCTGTGTCTCCACGCTCGAATCGCGCGATGATCGCCCCGGCCAGGTCCGCCGGCGGTGCGCAGGCCGCGGACCCGTGCTCGCCTCCCTCCGCCAGCAGACACTTCAGCCCGCACCAGTTCTGCGGGTTGTGGCTCGCGGTGACCATCATGCCGGCGACCGAGCCGTCCGGGCAGGCCACGCCCCCGCCCGCCGGATTCTGCAAACCCCGCCCCACCGCGTCGGTCATCACCGCCGTGCTCGGCGTCATCGCCACGCCCAGGTCGATCACGCGGCAGCCCGCGCCCATCAACCCCGCCGCCGCGGCCGACTTCACCATCTCGCTCCCCCGCCGTCCATCGCGCCCCAGCACCACCGTTACCATCCGCCCCGACGCGCGTTCCACGAGCATCGCACCGAAAGCCCCCGCGAACCGCGCGGCCACCTCCGGCGTCATGGTCTCCCCAAGCACGCCCCGACACCCCGAGATCGACAGCATCAGATTCGACATTTCGCGAAGGGTAGCGGGCGCCTTGCTCCAACGAAGCCCCGACTTGCGGCTACGAGGTTACCCTCGGGTTCGCGGAGCAACCCGAGCCCGCGGAAGTCGTCCGAAGTCACGGGCGCACTCGCTTCACCTCGATCGCCACCAATCGTCCCCGCTGATCCTCCAGAAGTCGATCTACCTCGTGGAGATAATGAAAGCGCGCGGGGCGGATGGCGGAATACGCGATTTGCTTCCTGTGTTCACCCGCGACGAAGTTCTCCCGCAACGGGCTCCGGCCGCAGTCGGTCAGAGGCGATGCGCGCCTCGCCCGCACCGTTGACCTGAGTCGCCAGCCCGAAGTCGCGGATGCAAACCTTGATAAGACGGAGGGCTATGCCCGGCCAAGCCGGGATCATGCTCACGAAAAACGTGGCGTTCAGCGGTCAGGGTCGTCTTTCCGGTCTGTCTCGCGCGCACGATCATGACGTCCGGCGCGTCCGCGAGCGCTGCGGAAACCGCGGGGCGGAGATTTCGCCCCTTTTGTACCGCATATGGCGGCGTGCGTTAGGGTGTCGGTCCGGGGAGCCCCGGTACGCTCAGGCATATGGACTTGGCCTGCCCAATGTCCATTACACTGCCGCGGATGGCCGGCCTCGCAATCCTCACCGTATTCGCCGCGTCCTTTTTTCTGTCGGCGCTCTTGTCGGGCGGGGCCGTGTGGATCGCGTGCCAGGCGGTTCTGACCCAGCCTGTTCCGCTGAAATCTCTGTGCCGCGCCGTGCTCGCTCTTTTCTGCATCGGCGTAGGGATGTCCGTGCTCTCGGTGCTGGCGGCTTTGTTGGAAAACGTGTGGATCACGGGCCTGGTCGCGCTCACCTTGGTGACGATCTTCGCCGTGTCGCCCGCGATCGTCTTCAGGCGGGTGTTTCGGACCGGTTGGTCGGCCGCGGCGGCGCTCGGAATTCTCTACGTCATGTTCGATGTCGCCGCGCAGGTGGGCTCGACGTTCGTGCTCAAGAGGGTGCTCGTCGAGGCTTTCGTGACCGTGGGCGAGGCGATGCACCCGACGCTGCAGAAGGGCGACCGGATCATGGCGCTCAAGCCCCTCTCGCCGCAACGATGGGATGTGGTTGTGTTCCGCAATCCGGGCGGGAACACGTGGGTTTCGAGAGCGGTGGGCTTGCCCAACGAACGTGTGGCGATTACCGCGCAGGGCCTGTCGATCAATGGCGTCGCGGTCCCAGCGCCGCCCGGCGTCGTGTCGCCGCGGCCGGGTATCCGTTCGGTGCACGGAGTTGCCGGATCGATCGCCCCGTTGAG
This sequence comes from Phycisphaerales bacterium, assembly GCA_905339235.1. Taxonomy (GTDB): domain Bacteria; phylum Planctomycetota; class Phycisphaerae; order Phycisphaerales; family UBA1924; genus RI-211. The sequence goes on along the minus strand of CAJPFG010000002.1, from coordinate 134,127 downwards.
CACGGAGGAGTACTTCCTGGCCAGCGACAACTTCGACGGCGCGGTCGATTCCCGAGTTTTCGGGTCCGCCGTCTTTCCGGGCACATTCGCGGGGGCTTCGCACCCGTGGGGAGTTCCCAAGAGTCAGATCATCGGCGTCGTCGGCATCCGCTACTGGCCTCCCGAACGATTCAAGATCTTTGACTGAGACTCCGGCTTCCGTCCGGAATACGTTTGGTGCCCTGGGCCGATCAATTCACTTCCGCCGAACGTTCACGCCAAGAATCCGCTTCAACCATGCCCCACGCCGCACGAAAACTCTCGCCTCGGATTGCCGCCACGCCCTTCGTCGGCGAGGCCTCGGCCCGGTTCTTCAACCGCGATCTTTCCTGGCTCGAGTTCAACCGGCGAGTGCTCGCCCAGGCCGGTGACGCCGCGCTCCCGCTCCTGGAGCGAGTTCGGTTTCTGGGGATCTTCACCAGCAACCTCGACGAGTTCTTCATGAAGCGCGTCGGGTTGGTGAAGAGGCAAGTGCACGCGGGGCTGGACGAGGTCGGGCCCGACGGGCTGACCCCGCGCCTGCAGTTGCACGCCATCCGCGAGTTTGTCGGACGGCTTCAGCGGGAGCACGCCGACCTGCGGAGCGCGATGCTCCCCGCGCTCGTGGAGCACGGGATCGTGATGGAGCGCTACGCCGACCTGCAGCCCAAGGACCGGCAGTGGGCGGACGACTGGTATCGCGCGAACGTCTTTCCCGCGCTGACCCCGCTGGCGGTGAACCCCACGCACCGGTTTCCGTTCATCTCCAACCTTTCGGAAAACCTCGCGATCCTCGCGACCCCGCCGACGCCCGTGCCGGTGACCCACGATCCGGAGCACGAGCCCGAGCCGTCGTTCGCGCGCCTGAAGTTCCCGCCGTCGATCCGGCAACTCGTCCGCCTTCCCGGAAAGGTCGGCGCTCCCGAGCGGTTTGTGCTGCTGCAGGACATCATCCGGCACAATCTCGACGATCTCTTCCCCGGGCTGGATATCCGCGAGCAGGTCACCTTCCGGGTCACTCGCTCCAGCGGTATTCAGAAGGACGACCTCGACACCGCCAACCTGCTGCAGTCCATCGAGGCCGATCTCAAGCAGCGGCGATTCGCGCGAGCGGTGCGCCTGGAGATCGAAGCAACCGCGACCCCCGAACTGCGGCGCTGGCTCGCCGACAAACTCAGCATCGAGCCCGGCGATATCTACGAGCAGTCCGCCCTCGCCAGCGCCCAGGCCCTGGGCGAACTCGCCGATCTCGACCGGCCCGACCTCAAGTTCAAGCCGTGGAAGCCGGTCGTGCCCGCGCGCCTCGCCCCGGCGCTCGCCGCCGGCAGCGAAAAGGCCCCCGCCGCGTTCTTCTCCGTCATCCGCAAGCAGGATGTGCTCGTCCATCATCCCTACGAGAGTTTCAACGCATCGGTGGAGCGGTTCATCGCCGCCGCGGCCAACGACCCCGACGTCCTCACCATCAAGCAGACCCTCTACCGCACCACGCCCGATTCCCCGTTCATCGAGAGCCTGATGCGCGCGGCCGAAAGCGGCAAGCAGGTCGCCTGCCTGGTCGAACTCCGCGCCCGCTTCGACGAGGGCCGCAACGTGCGGTTCGCTCGCCAACTGGAAAAGGCCGGCGTCCACGTCGCCTATGGCGTCGCCGGCCTCAAGACCCACTGCAAGACCAGCCTCGTCGTCCGCAAGGAGCGCCACGGCCTGCGGTGCTACGCCCACTTCGGCACCGGCAACTACCACCCCAAGACCGCTCAGTTGTACACCGACGTGGGCCTGCTCACCTGCGACCCGGAAGTGACCGCCGACCTGGTCAGCCTCTTCAACTTCCTCACCGGCATGACCGCGACTCAGAACTACAGCACCCTCCTGGTCGCACCCTTCACCATGCGGCAGAAGTTCTACGCGTTGATCGAGCGCGAGATGGACCTGGCCCGGCACGGTCAGCCCGCCCGGATCTACGCGAAAATCAACTCGCTGGAAGATCGTGAGATTACCGAGCGCCTCTACGCGGCCAGCCAGGCGGGCGTGCGGATCACGATCATCTGCCGCGGCTTCTGCTGCCTGCGCCCGGGCGTGCCCGGCCTGTCGGAGAATATCCGCGTGGTCTCGGTGGTCGGCCGGTTCCTCGAGCACTCGCGCGTATTCCACTTCGGCGCGGGGCAGGAAGACCCCCTCGACGGCGACTGGTACATCGGGAGCGCCGACTGGATGTACCGCAATCTGAGCAACCGCGTGGAGGTCGCCGTGCCCGTGCGGGAGCGCGAAGCAAGGGAGCGCCTGCGGCGGATCTTCGACGTGCACGTCGCCGACCATCGCAACGCGTGGGACCTGACCAGCGTGGGCGAGTGCATGCGCCGCGCCGCGCCCCCCGGCGCCGAGCCCGCCTCGCCGCAGGCCCTGGGAACTTTCGAGACGCTCATGCGCGATGCGCTGGGTTGATCGCCCCGCGCACGAGGCGCACCCGTTCGCTATTCTGCCCTCCGTGCGCAGACTCGCCCTCAATCCGCGGCGGATTGCTCTCTTCGCGCTGGGCGCGCTCCTGATCGGCGCGGCCCTCGTGCCGTGGGGAATGAACTGGCTCATCGTGCGCGAGATCGACTTCGTGTTCGAGGCCCGAGACGCCGGGGCCAAGTGGTCGCTGGAATGGCGGCCGCGCGACCCCGCCAGAGCCCCCAACGGCTACTGGATCGACCTGGCCGAGTTCGCGCCGGCCGACGCACGCGGCAAGGTGACGCTGCCGAAAGCCGTGTGGATTCATCGCCGCCTGCCCGTGTACCAGATCGAATCCATCTCGCTGAAGTGGCACGACTCGCCCGGGGCCGGGTTCCTGCTCCACCGCGTCGTGGAAACCACGCGGATCATCGGAGCGGTGCGCCATCGGGAGCGGCCGCTCTCCCCACGCCTGCCGCCGCGGGGCGCCTGGTTCGCCGCCGAGGACCGCTTCGAGATCTCCCAGCCCGCCGGCGAGGTCACAATTCCCCCGCCCGCACGGCCTTTCACCGACGCGCTCATCGTCTGGGCTTTGACCTCGGGACTGGTCTGCGTCGCCGCGGGGGTCGTGCGGCTTGCCTGGCGAGCGGCGTGCGCGGCCACCGACGCGATCCAAAGGCTGCCCCGGCCAGTCTCCATTCCCAGACGGCACCCCGTCCTCGCGTCGGTAGCGATTCTTGCGACGGTGGGAATTCCCATCTGGATGTTCGCGTGGGCCCCGATGCTGATGGGCGGTGACAGCGTGGGGTACCTCGAGTTCGCCGACGCCTTCATTCGTTCGCCAGGCATCGAGCACTACAACGGGTGGCGGCTTCCCGGGTACGCGATCCTGCTGGTTCCGGCCCTGCTGGCGTCGGAAGACTTCACCGTCGGCATCGGGATCTTGCACTGCGTGCTGGCGATCCTGGCGCCCGTCTTGGCGCTCGCCGCGCTTCGGCGGCGGGTTTCGGCGCGGTGGGCGTGGATCGGGATGCTCGCGATCGCCGCGGACCCGATGCTGATCGTCTGGCAGCGGCACGTGCTGGCGGAATGCACGACGACCTTCCTGGTCATGCTTCTGCTCTGGATTCTGGTACGATTCGACGATTGGTGCCGCGAGAAGCGCCCTCGGTTCGCTGCGCTCTTCCTCGCGTGCGCGCTGCTGGGTGTGCTGCTGGCGTATTGCACGCTGGTGAGGGGCAACTTCCAGATGGCCCTGGTGCTGGTGCCGCTGTTCGTGGGGTGGTCGGCGCTGCGGTGCCTGTCGTGGGCGAAGGCCGCGGCCGTCGGCGCGGCGTGCCTGCTCGCCGGCAGCGCGGTGCTGGCGCCGTTCTACGTGCACATCCATCGAACCTTCGGCATGTGGGGGCTCGCCGTCGGTTCGGGGTGGCACGTCGCCATGCGGGCGTGGCTGGGCGGCACGGCGGACTGGAACCAGACCGGCGCGAACACCTTCGAGGAAGTGCGCGAGATCCGCCGGCGAATCGATGAAAGGACGATCCACGAGTTCATCTACGCCGACCTGATCGGAAACAGCCAGGTCGTAGCGGTGCCCCCCGATGTTCCCTTCCGACGCGCAAGAGACATCCGGTGCGCCGCGGCATTCCGCGAGAGCCGCGCCCGGCTTCCCGACAAGTTCGCGCGGCTCGCGCCCAAGGCGTTCGTCTCGCTTCTGGGCTTTCCGGTCGCCAAGCCCGACTACTACCGCGGGTTCTCCTTCCAACTCGTGCGAGACCTCATCGGAGATCCCTCCGAACACGCCACCAACCTGCAGTTCACGCACCGCATCGACCCGCCGGAGTTCTCCGAGAGAATCCAGGACGGCGTCGAGCCGATGCCGACTCGCGGGAGCCCAAACGCGGCGGTGCTGGGCGCCGCCTGGAACGCCGCATGGCTCGCGAGGCCGGCGATCTCGATCCTGTTCCTGCTCGCCGCGGCGGGCTTCCTCCGCCGACGCGATATTCCCATGCTCGCGATGAGCACGATCGTTCTGGCCCACCTGTTCGCCCTGCCCGTGCTGTACTACGCAGGAGGGGACCGGTACATCATGCCGTGGTGGGGAGTCTCGGGATTGCTGGTGATCGCGGCCGTCGGCGCACGCAATCCCGCGAGGCAATCGGGGGCCCGGCCCTTGAGCGCACCCAACTAAGCCAGAACTGCAACGAGACACTCAATCCTCGCCGAGTTGGCGGTTGCCATTCAAACTCCGCTACCATGGGCGAATGCCGCGAATTCCGGGATTCCTGACGACATGGTGGGGCAAAGCGCTGGCGGCGCTCGTGCTCGCGGCGGCGCTCGCACCGCTGCTTCGGCCGATCCTCGTGACGCGGCACGTCGAACTGACGCTCGACTTGCGTAACGCGCATCCCGCGTGGGAACTGGAATGGATTCCCGCCCAGTCGCACCGCGCCCGCAACGGTTTCTGGATCGATCCCAGAGTCTACGGCGTGCCGGAGGTTAACGGCCGGTTCACCACCGCCGCCTCGCTGTACGTGCGGCGCGAGTTGCCCTCCTACCCGCTGCGAACGCTTTCCGTGAAGTGGAACGACAACGATGGCGGCGAGTTCGCTGTTCGCCGGCTGGCCATCGTGACCAAACTCGCGGGCCGGGCGTGGCGAACCGACGTGCTGATTGACGAACCCGCCGCAACGATGCAACCGACCCAGCCCGCCTCGTCACGCCTGGACGCGGACGTGCCCGCCCTCGCCGCCGTCACCTGGCTCTTCGTGCTGGGCGTGAGTTGGCTCGCGCTGAGCGCGGCGTACCTGGGCCTCCGCTTTGCCCTGAGAATCCCGCCGTTGTGGGACCGGTTGGTCGAGAGGGTCGCGGGAAGGCCATCGGCGCGGGCGCCGCGATGGCTGAAGGTGTTCGCATGGGCCGCGGCCATCGGCGCACCGCTCTGGCTCGCCTCGTGGGCCCCCATGCTGCTCCTCTCGGACAGCACCGCGTACATTTGGCTCGGAAAACTCCTTTGGGAAAACCGCGACATCAACCACCTCGACGGTTGGCGGCTCCCGGGCTACGCGCTGTTCATCGCGCCGTGGGTCGTGTACACCGACCAGTACACGCTTTGGATCGGTCTGTCGCAGGCGGCGCTCGGGATCGGCTCGGCGGTGCTGGCCTTCGACATCCTCCGCCGCCGCGGGCTGGGTGGCGTGTGGCCCTGCATCGGCATGCTGCTGGTGGCCCTGGACCCGATGATGATGGTCTGGCAGCGCACGGTCCTCTCCGAGTCCCCGGGTGCGTTCCTGATTCTGCTGGTCGCGTGGGTGTTCACGGTCCTCGAGCCGCGGCTGCGGACCGGCTCGGCCACCAGGATGCTGCTGGCCTTCGCCGGGCTCGGCGCGCTGTGCGGCATCGCGGCGACGGTGCGGGGGAACCTGCAACTTCTGCTGCTCGTCATCGCGGCGGGAGTAATCGCAATCGGGTTTCTCAGCCGCAAGCCCGCGCGGGCCCTGCTCGCGGCCGGGGTCATGCTCGCGACCTTCGCCCTGACGATCTCGCCGATCCTGCGGCACAACTATCGCGTGTTCGGACGCGCGTCACTGGTCGTGGGGGCCAACACCGGCCGCACCATCTTCGCATGGCAGAACACCGACATCGACTTCAACCAGACCAGACTGTTCACGCTGGAGCAGTTCCGGGACCTGAACGATCGGGTCGGCCGCGGCGAGATGAGCGACTGGGAGTTCACCGCCGAGATCGAGCGCAACGACCGCGTAGAGGTCAGGACGGGCACGCATCCGTGGGTGACCCGAGACCTGCGGTGCACCGAGGTGCTCCGGGAGAGCATGTCGAGAATGCCCTCGCGCTACGCGAAGCGGCTGGTCAAAGCCACAGCGTCGCAACTGGGGTTCTGGGTTGACTACCCGAAGCACTTCAAGCGCAACTCGGCGGGGCAGGTCTCGGTGATGCGGGGCCGGCCGGTAGCGGAGCCGACAAACTTCTACGACCGAATCTCCCGGTTTCCGGCCACCATCCGGCCCACGCTCGAACGGGTGATCCACGACGCGTCCGGCGTTCACACGACCCTGAACTCAAGGGCGATGGGAGTATGGTGGAATGTGTGGCGCGAGGCCAGACCGGTGCTGGTGCTGCTCCTGGCCTTCGGCGCACTCAGGGCGTTGGCGCGTCGCGATGTGCCCACGCTGGTGCTGGCCCTATTCGTGTTTGGAAACACCGCCGCCGTGGTGGTCATGCAGTTCGCTGGAATCGATCGGTACGGCATGCCGTTCTTCGGCGTCGGAAACGTGGCGATGCTGCTCGGATTGCTGGCGGGAACCCCGGCCGCCGATGCATCCGCCGCCCAACGGAAGCCGACCTGACCACCGGTTTTGCGCAACCTTCACACGATCCCCACGGACTTTCCACACCCGCTTCTTAACATTGGGCGGCTCACGAGGCCATTCCCGTGCATACACCGGATTTCGGATTTCTCCCGCCTCCAGCGCGCGTGGCGCGGCGGCCGGAGAAGGACGGGTCCAAGGGGCGTACCGATGAAACTGACTCTGGTTTCCGCAGCGATTCTTGCATCGAGCGTGGTTCCGCGGCTGGGCCTGGCCCAGGACAAGATCATCAAAGTGGACGGATCATCCACCGTCTATCCGATCACCGAGGCCGTGGCGGAAGACTTCCAGGGCGAAAACCGGGGCGTGAAGGTGACCGTGGGGATTTCGGGCACCGGCGGCGGGTTCAAGAAGTTCGTCCGCGCGGAACTGGACGTGGCCGACGCCTCCCGGCCGATCACCAAGGCGGAGATCGAAGAGTGCAAGAAGAACGGCGTGGAGTACATCGAACTGCCCGTCGCCTTCGACGCTCTCACCGTGGTCATCAACAAGCAGAACACCTGGGCGAAAAATATGACGGTCGCGGAGTTGAAGAAACTCTGGGAGCCCGAGGCCCAGGGCAAGGTCACCAAATGGAACCAGATCAACCCCGCCTGGCCCGACGCCGAGATCCAGTTGTACGGCGCCGGGGCCGATTCCGGGACGTTCGAATACTTCACCGAAGCCATCAACGGCAAGTCCAAGGCTTCCCGCGGCGACTACACCCCCTCCGAAGATGACAACGTGCTCGTGAAGGGCGTCGAGGGATCGAAGAACGCTCTCGGCTACTTCGGCATGGCCTACTACCTCGCCCACCAGGACAAACTCACCGCCGTAAACGTGTCGTGGGAGAAGAACAAGGCGACGAAGGACGCCGTGGCCCCGACCACGACCAACGTGAACAACGGCACGTACGCGCCGCTCTCCCGCCCGCTGTTCATCTACGTCAACAAGAAGTCCGCCGAAACCCGCCCGGAAGTCAAGAAGTTTGTGGACTTCTACCTCGCGAACGCCAGGACACTCACGACCGAGGTGAAGTACGTTCCGCTGCCCGACGCGGCGTACGAGACCATCAAAAGCCGCTGGGCGAAACTCCAGACCGGCACCGTTTTCGGGGGTGAGGCCGCGATCGGGCTCAAAATCGAGGAAATCCTGACCCGCGAAGCCAAGTGACAGCCGGGCGGCTCCCGCCCGACCCTTCCGGTATGCTGCGGGAGAGCGCTCGACGGTGCTCTCCCGTTTTTCTTGAGGATCACATGACCCAGGCCGCGATCAGCCCGAAGGAACTCTCCGTCCAGGCCGCGACGCGCCTGCGTCCGATCGAGCGGACGATCGAGTTCGGGCTGCTGCTGGCGGCGATCTTCTCGGTGTTCATCACCGCGGGCATCGTCTACGTCCTCTTCTCCGAGGCGGTCCCCTTCTTCCGGCACCCCGACGTCTCAGTGTGGAAGTTCCTGACGGACACGGAATGGACCCCCCTGTTCTCGGTAAAGCACTTCGGCATCATGCCGCTGGTGGTAGGGACGCTGTGGACCACCGTCATCGCGCTGCTCGTGGCGATGCCCGTCGGCACGATCATCGCGATCTGGCTCAGCGAGTTCGCCAATGCAAAGGTCCGCGAGATCATCAAGCCGGTGCTGGAGTTGTTGAGCGCCGTGCCCACGGTGGTCTACGGGTACTTTGCGATCACGGTGGTGGCGCCGGCGATGCAGCCTGTCTATACATGGCTCGCGGAGGCCATCAACTCGGTGCTCGCGACGGTGGCGCCGGGCGCCTCGCCGATCGCCACCGAACTGCCGCTGTTCAACATGCTCTCGGCGGGGATTGTGATGGGGATCATGATCGTCCCGTACGTGTCGTCGCTCTCGGAGGACGCGATGCGGTCGGTGCCGATGCTGCTGCGGGAAGGGTCGTACGGCATGGGCGCCAACCGGCTGACCACGGCGGTCCGGGTGGTGTTTCCGGCCGCGCTCTCGGGGATCGCGGCGTCGTACATCCTTGCGATCTCGCGGGCGGTGGGCGAAACGATGATCGTGGCGATCGCGGCGGGGCAGCAGCCCAACCTGACCGCCAATCCGGCGGAGGGCGGCGCGACGATCACGGCGTACATCGTGCAGGTTTCGATGGGCGACCTGCCGCACGGATCGCTGGAATATCAGACGATTTTCGCCGCGGGAATCACGCTGTTTTTCATGACCCTCGCGTTCAACCTGATGGGGGCCTGGTTGAGGAAACGGTATCGGCAGGCGTACTGAGGAGAAAGGCGAAAGGCGGGACGCGGGAGTGTTGGTCGAGAGGTAGTACGAACTGATGTTGAGCACGGAACAGGTCATTCGACGCGGGCAGATGCGGGATCGGGTTTTCTCGATCCTGGGCGTCGCTCTGACCATCCTGTGCCTGGGCGTGCTGGCAATCCTGTTGGTCAACCTCTGCCGCGAAGGCCTGGCCCGCATCGACTGGCAGTTTCTGACGACGTTCCCCTCCCGACGCGCGGCCAAAGCCGGCATCTTTTCGGCCTGGGTCGGATCGGCCCTCGTCATGCTGGTGACGGGCCTGACGGCGATCCCGCTCGGCGTGGCCGCGGGCGTCTATCTTGAGGAGTACGGGCGCAGGAACTGGTTCACGAGCCTGATCGAGATCAACATCGCCAACCTGGCCGGCGTTCCCTCGATCATCTACGGGCTGATGGCGCTGGGGCTCCTGATCTACAAGTGGGAGGATTGGTTCGGGGACAAAACCGATTCGATCGCGGGACTCGGGCAGTCGATCATCACGGGCGGGCTCACCCTCGCGTTCCTGATCCTGCCGATCGTGATCGTTGCGACACGCGAAGCGCTCCGGGCAATTCCCCAGCACATGCGCGAGGCCGCCTACGCGCTCGGCGCCAGCCGCTGGCAGGTCGTGAAGGACCACCTCCTGCCCTACTCGACCGGGGGAATCTCCACGGGCGTCATCATCGCCCTCTCGCGCGCCATCGGCGAGACCGCCCCGCTGGTGACCATCGGGGCGCTGACCTACATCGCCTTCCTGCCGCCCGCGCCGTTCTCGCACACCGAGAGCGGCCAGATGGTCGGGCCTTTCGCCTGGCTCTCCTCCCCCTTCACCGTCCTCCCGATCCAGATGTTCAACTGGGTATCGCGCCCAAGTTCGGACGACAACAACTTCGCGGTCAACGCCGCCGCGGCCGGGATCATCCTTATGCTCGTCACCCTCACCATGAACACCGTCGCGATCGTGATCCGGGCGCGGGTGAGGAAGAAGGTCAAGTGGTGACCCAGCGGTCCATTCCTGCCGACAGGCCGCGGGCCATCCCGCCGGGTCGCGACCTACCTTCCTCCGTCCGCATGCCAGATACGCAGATCGATACCCGCCCGCTCAAGGCCGAAGTGAAGAACTTCTCGTTCTTCTATGGGTCGTTCCAGGCGGTCAAGAACGTGTCCGCGCCGTTCCGCGAAAAGGCCGTGACGGCGATCATCGGGCCCTCGGGTTGCGGGAAGACCACGCTCCTGCGGTGCTTCAACCGGATGCACGACCTCTACCCGGGAAACCGCTACGCCGGGGAGATGATCCTGCACTCCCGGAGCCCGGACGGAAGCGTCCGCCCGCTCAACATCGTGCACCCGAGCACGAGCCCGATCGAGATGCGCATGCGGATCTCGATGGTCTTCCAAAAGCCCAACCCGTTCCCAAAGTCGATCTTCGAGAACGTCGCCTACGGCCTGCGACTGCGCGGGGTGGGATCCAGGTCGGAGTTGAGCGGGCGGGTCGAGACGGCCCTGCGCGGCGCGGCCCTCTGGGACGAGGTGAAAGACCGGCTCCCGCAGAACGCCTACGGCCTCTCGGGCGGTCAGCAGCAGCGGCTGTGCATCGCGCGGGCGCTCGCGGTCGAGCCGGAGATGGTGCTGTTCGACGAACCCACCAGCGCCCTGGACCCCATCGCGACGAGCAAGATCGAGGAACTGATCGACGACCTGCGGGAGCGGGTGACCATCCTCATCGTCACGCACAACATGCAGCAGGCCGCGCGCGTCAGCGACTACACCGCCTTCATGTACCTCGGCGAACTCGTCGAATACGACCGCACGGCCAAGGTCTTCCAGAACCCCGGCAAGCCTCTCACCGAGCAGTACATCAGCGGACGGTTCGGCTGAATCCGGCTCCCCCGGCCTCCGCCGACCCCAACCGCGCCCCCTGCCGGGGTGGCACGGGCCTCCCGGCTCGTGTCGAACTTCCCAACGCGCCCATTCGCACGCGGTGAACCATCAAGACGCGAGCGCAGGGCTCGCTACACCCTGTCTAGCACCGGCAGCAGTTGCTCGCCGATGGGTGTGGCCCCGTACTGACTCCCCGCCGGCGGACCCTCGATCAGCGTCCGCGCGACCATCGCCGCCCGAGTGAGGTCCTTCAGCGCGAGCGACGCGGCCCGGTCGGTAATGCCCCCCAGGGCGCGGGTCACCTGCGTGAATCGCGTCGGCCCTTCGCCCACAAGATACAACACCGGCATCGACCACTTTCGCAGCACCGTCTCGTGGAGCCCCAGCGCGCCGGAAACCGACTCGATTCCGGCGCACGCCGGCCCAAGCCGCTCGCCCCGCGCGGTGAGCAGATACTCGGGCCGCATCGGGTGGCCGTAGCCCGGGTTCCGGCGGACCCACCCCAGGTCGATGAGTTCGTCCAACGCCTGACGCATGGCCCCGGGGTTGCACTCCAGGCGATGCACCAGCGTGACGAACTTCGCCCCCTGAGACAGATGGAGTTGGGCGAGCACCGGGCAGGCCCAGCGTCGGCGAAACAGCGCGGTCAGTCGGGCGAGGCGGTCCATGAAAATCCCGAAGGAAGCCCGGACCGGGCGCATCCGAACGGTTGGCCCGGGGGCGGGGGCGGGGGCGGGAAACCGGGCGCGGCGGGGCCGGGGTGAGGCGCTCCGCCGCCCCAGAACAATTCAACTTGACACACAAAGTATAGCGACTATATTCGACGACGCAAGCGGAAGTACGATCCGAACCCCAAACCCCGGAGCACCACATGCCCTCACCCCTGAACTACGACGGCGGATTGACCATCGCGTTTGACGTGGCGGACCTCAAACGCTCCATCGCGTGGTACCGCGACGTGCTGGGCTTCAACCTGCTGTACCAGGTGGACGAGATCGGGTGGGCGGAACTGGCGACGGAGGCGGGGTCGCGAGTGAACGTGGGGCTTTCGCAGGTGGAGAAGCCGCGGACGGGGGCCGGGCCGGTCCCGACGTTCGGAGTCAAGGACATCGCCAAGTCGCGGGCAATGCTGGAGGCGAAGAAGGTGAAGTTCGACGGGGCGACGCGCGAGTACCCCGGGATGGTGAAACTGGCGACGTTCTTCGACCCCGACGGGCACGCGTTGATGTTGTTCGAGGACTTGCAGAAGCAGTAGAAGGGGCGCGGTCCTCGGGGTTCCGACCGAAGCCGAAGCGTTCCGCATGACGCTGCGCGATGCTTTTCGAGACGGCGTCATCGTTCCCGAGCCCAACGGCATCCTGCGGAACGGCGATATCGTCGAGATTGTGCGCGCGAGGGCTTCCAAGACGCTCAAGCGCCGACCGGCGAAGTCAAAGCGGTCCAAGCCCGCGGCGGAGTTCGGGGCCTGGAAGCATCGGACCGACATCGCCGATTCGGCGGAGTTCGCTCGTCAACTTCGTCGTCGAAGCAGCCGTGGGCGACGCGATGCATGAGGCCTTTCCCGATGCTTCGATCGTGGTCGATTTCCTCAAGGCGCGACCGGAGGCTCTGACAGCAATCAACCGGCTTCGACTCGGTCGTGCAGGCCGAGATTATCGCCGGCGCCCTGGATCGGCGCGACCTTCGGGGGGCGCAGCACTTCTTTGCGACCTGCCAGGCCCTGGTGCCGGATGAGTCTGACTTGCGCAGGTTCAAGAGCCTCCGCGTTCTGGTTCCTTCTTGAGGGTTGTCGCAAGGATGCGCCAGGGCCGTTGACCGGCCGGGTTCATAGACTCCCGCGGTGACAAGCCTCCTCAACATCCCCGAGACGATCAAGCACCTCAAGCGGTACGTCGAGATCGTTCGGATCCTGGTCCGGTACGGCTTCGGCGACGCCGTGCAGGAACTGAAACTCGACCGGCTGCTCGAGAAGGGACTCCGCACCGTGGGGGCGCACGCCCCCGAGTTCGAGCACCTCAAGCGCGAGGAGCGGCTGCGGCGCGCGATGGAGGAACTGGGCTCCACGTTCATCAAACTCGGGCAGATTCTCAGCGTGCGCCCCGACCTCGTCCCCCAGGAAATGGCCGACGAGTTCCGCAAACTGCAGGACGATTGCCCGCAGGTCCCCTACGAGGGGATTCACGAGCGCCTCGAAGAAGAGTTCCCCGACGGGCGCCTGAAGGAACTGTTCAAGAAGGTGGACCATCGCGCTCTGGCCGCGGGCTCGATGGCGCAGGTCCACAAGGCGACGCTCTCCGACGGAACGCACGTGGTGCTGAAGGTGTTGCGGCCGGGGATCCACGACCAGATCGAGGCCGACCTGGAGATCATGCGGACGCTCGCCGGGTGGGCGGAGACTCACTTCAAAAACCTCGGCTACAGCCCGACCGAGGTGGTGCGGGAGTTCTCCAAGGAACTCCGGCGCGAAATGGACATGACTCAGGAAGGCACGGCCACCGAGCGGCTGGGGGCCATGTTCGTCGATGACCCGGGAATCAAGTTCCCCGCCGTGTACTGGGATGCGTCCACCCGCAAGGTGCTGACCCTCGAGTTGATCGAGGGGCGTCCCCTCTCGCGCCTGGACCCCGAGAAAATGCCCCCGGACGAGCGCCGGGCCCTGGTGGAGAACGGCGCCCGGGCGATCTTCCGGCAGTGCCTCGAGGTGGGCTACTTCCACGCCGACCCGCACCCGGGAAACCTGTTCGCCCTCCCCGGCGGACGGATCTGCTTCATCGACTGCGGCATGACCGGCCAACTCGACGAACGCACCACCAGCCAGTTGGGCGATCTGATCGCCGGGGTCGTCACCGGTGACATCGAGCGGGTGATCGCCGTCGTCGGCGCCCTCAGCGACGCCGACCCCAGCAAACTCGAAGAGCGACCCTTCCGCGCCGACGTGCGCGAGTTTGTCTCGCACTTCCAGTCAGTGCCCCTGGAGCGGCTGGACATGGGCCGCCTGCTCCGCGAGTTCTTCGAACGCCTTCGGGCCCACGGGCTCCGCTGCCCGGGCGACCTGGTGCTGCTCATCAAGGCGATGACCACCATCGAAAGCGTCGCCGCCCAGTTCGACCCCGAGTTCGACATGGTCGGCTTCGCACGCCCCTACGTCGAGAGCCTGGTGAAACGCAAGCACGGACCCGCGGCCTGGAGCAAGCGCGTCCAGTCCGGCGTCATCCGCTACGCCGAACTCCTCGAAGACCTGCCCAACGACGTGCGATACCTCCTGGGCCAGTTGAAGCGCAACCGCCTTGGAGTGAACCTCGAACACCGCGGGCTGCACCGCCTCACCCACACCATCGAGCACGCGAGCCGGAACATCTCCTTCGCCCTGATCATCGCCGCCATGGTGGTCGGCTCCTCGATCCTCGTCCTCGCCGCGCGAGGGACGGTCGGCTATTGGCTCACCGCCCTCGGAATCGCGGGCTTCATCCTCGCCGGAGGCCTGATGATTCTGATGGCGATCACGACCAGGCGGTTCCGGGAGTGAGTCAGTTCTGGCCGAGTTCACGGCGGATCGAGCGCTCGGCGCTCCCAGCCCGCGAAACCGTGCCGGTTTCCCTCGTTGGCCGCGTCCACTCAGCGCGGCCGGTGACCTCCATTATCGTGTGCGGGTACCCGCACCGCAGCAGGGCGTTGTTCATCACCAGCCTCGCGGTCCGCCCGTTCCCGTCGGTGAAGGGATGGACGGCGACTGGGTTGTCGTGCAGTTCCGCGGCCTGCACCACCAGGTGCCGCCCGGCTTCGTTCGGCAATGCCAAGGCCGCGGGGATCAGTTCCGCGAATCGATGCGGACCCGGCGGAATGAGCCAAGACCCGGCGATTCGCACCCGATCCGCGCGATAACGCCCCGCGTTCGTCGGATCGATGTCCGCAAGCACCGTCGCGTGAACGTCGAGCAGGTCTTTCTCGGAGATCGGCGCATCGGCGGGGCGAGCCGCGGCCCGCGCTCGATCAGCCGCACGGCGCGGTCGTGGTGGCGCGCCTCGTACACCTCGCGAAGGGACTTGCCCGCCGGAAAGTACTGGCCCTCGATCACACGTTGTGTCTCGCGGAGCGTGCGCGTGCTGCCTTCGATCGCGTTGGAGTGGTACGTCTGCTCGATGCGAATCGATTCGACGGTGCTGGCGAGAACTCGGCCCGAATCGTGGGCCTGCGCGGGCGGCACGCCGGTCATTGTTGGTCCCGGAACTCCGGCTGGGTTCGTCAGGCTCAGCGCTTCTTCTTCTTGGCCTTGGGCGCGGGCTTCTTCGCCGCCTTCTTCGCGGGTTTCTTCGCTTTCGCGGCCTTCTTGGGCGACGCCGGCGCCTTCTTCCCGCTCACCTTGTCGGAGATCCCCTGCAGCAGCCCGCTCGCCGCCCCGAGAGTCGCGGCCGCGGCTTTCTTCGCGACCGTGGCCGTCGCCGTCGCGGCCTCACTCATGAGTTCCAGCAGCCGCCCGTCGGCGGACTTCATCGCTTCCTGCACGTGCGGACGAATGCGATGCCCGGCGCCCCGGGCTTCACTCACGAGCGATTGGACTTCGCTCCGCATCGTCGTCGCGAACTTCCCGGTCGTGCTGCTGACCGTGCTCAGGAACTGCTCCTCGACGCTCCTCAGGGCCTTGGCGCTCTTCACCAGCGTCTTGTCCTTGAACCCGTCGCCCTTCGCCTGCGCATCCTTCAGCGCATGCGAGGCAGACTTCGCGGCCTCGTCGAGCGCATCAGAAAGCCCATCGAACACCCCGCGAAGGGCGCTCGACTGCTTCTCCGGCACCGCCTTCTTGAGCGTCTCGGCCGTCGCATCCATGACCTCGGTCACCACCGACTTGATCTGATCCAGATCCAGCCCCTGGTCAAGGGTCTGAAGGGTGAGGGCCCGAACGCGAGCACGTACGTCCTCCCCGGACTGAACAATGTCACGGGTGCGGCTCGCGGCGTACTTGGGGGGCATGGCCATGGCGGGTCTCCCGGGGTGCGCGAGTATACGAATCCCCGGGCGAGCCTGCATGGGCCCAAAAAACAAACGACGACCCATTGGGTCGCCATTTGTCGCCGAAGTGGAGGCAAGGGGACTCGAACCCCTGACCTCATCCATGCCATGGATGCGCTCTACCAAAACTGAGCTATGCCCCCGGCATTACGGTTCTCACGTTGTTCCCCCGGGGCGTCTCCGTCCTCGGGTGCGGATGGTAGGTGGGTGCCCCGCGAAGGTCCAAGTTTCAGCCGTGAGGGGTCTTCGACGGCTCCATACCCGCCCGGATCAGGGGTTCCGCCGCCGCCCACACCCGCTCATACTCAACTCGCTCGATGGCGCACCGATCAGGATGGTCGTTCGCGGCCTCGCTCTCGGGGAGGCTTGGGGCCGCAAGCAGAATCGTCTCGGGGCCTTCCGGCCGCGTCGGAATCGTGGTCCACCGGTGGTCGGTCGGGCCGAAAAGGCTGACAAGGGGTACCCCGAACGCCGCGGCGATGTGGCGCGGGCCCGTGTCGTTGGTCACCATCAATCCCGACCGCTTCACGATCCCCTTGAGGCTGCCCAGCGTAATGCCGTTCGCGGCCAGATCACCAACGCGGGCCGCATCCGCGCCAAGGACGCTTCGGGCCGCGGTCACGATGTCCCGGGTCAGTTCCACTTCCTTCGGCGAGCCGTTGACCGCCACCGCCCAGCCCGAAGCGCGCACGAGACCGGCGGCGAGGCGGGCGAAGCGATCGGCCGGCCAGCGTTTGGACGGGTTGTTGCCTCCCGGGTTGAGGATGGCCAGGCCGCGCGAGAGATCAATGCCCGGAAACGCCCGCGCGAGCACGTGGTTCGCGGCGCCATCCTGAGCGGGCGTCACACCCAGTTCGAGCGGCCCGAACGCGGCCCCACCCACGCGCGACGCGGGCAGGATGAACCGCTCCGCCAGGGCCCAGTAGTACCGCACCGCCGGGACGGGCTCCCACGAACCATCGGGCCGCTTGGGGGCGGGCATCCGATCGGTCAGGAGCAGGCCGCGGGCGTCGCGGTCATATCCGACGCGTCGCGGAACGCCGGCGATGCGGACTGTAAGGGCAGTGGAGAAGGAGTTAGTCAGGAGCAGGGCCGTGTCATACCGACGGGGCCGGACCTTCGCGGCAATGAACTTGGGGCCCATGACGCCCGCAGCGCGTTCGACATGGAGTTCGTCGAAGAAGTCCGTGCCGGCAAGCAGTTCATCAATCCCCGGTCGGCACAGCCCCCCAACAAAGATCCCCGGAAACCCCGCGCGAACGGCCCGCAGCGTCGGCGTAGCCATGCAGACATCACCAACCCACGAGGGGAGGACGATGAGCAGGCGGGTTGATGGGGTGGTGCTCAAGTTGGCGCTGGGTTACTTTGCATCACGCCGTCGCTTGGCGGTGCGAACGCTCGCAACGCCTTGCTACGCGCTCGAAGATCCACCGTGACTCGCTTCTCGTTCATCATTCATCACTCCTCCTTCATCACTCATCATTGCCTCGCCAAAGCCCATTTCCCGTCCGCCCCCGGTGCCACCGCTCCGTCGCGCGGCGGACTTCGGCGAGCAGGCCAAGGCCTGTCAGACGGCTGCCGCCGAGGGTGACGATGAGGGCGTCGCCTTCGATTGCGGCGTGGAGAACGATCAGGCCCGCGCGCTCGCCGATCGCCCGGGCCGCGGCGATCACCGTGGACCGCACGCGGGCGTCACAGAGCGCCCCCGCATCCGCGGCGTGCATCAGAACCGTCACGACCTCTCCGCCCTCCGCGACGATGGCGCCGATGTCGTGCGCGGCCAACACCACGTCGGCCGCGGCGGCGAACTCGGGGACGTCCCGGCCCTCGCCGACCTGCAAGCACCGTTCGCGGGCGATGCCCGCGGCCGTGCCGGCGTCCACGTCCCTGGCGGCGTCGCCTATCAGCCAGGACGCGGAAAGGTCGATCTCCAGTTCCGACGCCGCGGCGAGGATCATCCCCGGCGCGGGCTTCCGCCACGAGTGCTCACGGTGGAAGCGCGGAACCGTTCCCGCGGGATGGAACGGGCAGAAGTACACGCCGGCAAGGTCCACGCCGGCCTCGGTCAGGATTACCTCGCGAAGCCGCTGGTTGACGGCCTCGACCTGTTCGAGGGTCGCGCCGCCGCGGGCGACGACGCCCTGATTTGAGACCACCACGAGCCGGAATCCCGCGGCGTGAAGCCGCGCGAGGCCGTCGGCGACGCCGGGCAGCAGCCGAACGAGCCGCGGGTCAACCAGGTCCCCGGCCTTGGCGGGCGGTGGGGGCGCGGGGAGGGTGGTGCACTCGATGAGCGTGTCGTCGCGATCCAGGAACACCGCGGGGGTCATGGTCAAGACTATCACCCGGGGCGGGGTCCGGTCGATAGAACGGGCGTGCGCGCGGCCGCGTCTCGATCTTTGATGGCTTTGGTTTTCGCCTGCCTGGGCGTATTCGGGGGGCTGGCGTTGTGGCTGCGTGCGCAGGAACGGGCGTTTCTGGACCGGGCGGCGGCCCAGGCCGCGGCCGAGCCGCCGCCGAGACCGCTCGCCGACGTCACGTCGGCGCTGCGGACCATGAAACTGGTGACGGTGGAAATCGACACGACGGTCTCGCTGCAGCGGGGTGATTCTTCGTGGCGCGGGGATGTCGCGGCCAAGATCGAGGTGCCGGTGCGACTCGCGTACGGAACGGATCTCTCAAAGTTGAAGGGCGAGGCGGTGGGGTTTTCGCCGCTGCTCGCGGGTGGGTACGTGATCCGGGTGCCGCGGCCGGAGCGGGTATCGACCGAGGTGTTCAGCGAACAGGAGAAGTCGGAGGTTGCCGTCGGCTGGATGCGGCTGCGGTCTCGCGCGGGGGAGTACTACCTCGGGCAGGCCCGCAAGGACGCGGCGAGCGCGGCGCGGGACCTGACGCTGCGCCCGGAGGATGCCAAGCGGGTGGAGAGCGTGACACGCGAGCAGGTGCGGGCGCTGGTGAAGTCGATCGTTGGGGAGAAGACGCCCGTGCGCGTGGTCTTTGAGGGGGCGCCATGAGCGTTCGCGGGGCCCTGGGAGGGATCTCGTTCCTGTGGCGTTCGCGGTGGAACCTGCTGCGGCTGGCGCTGGCTGTTTTTGTGGTGTGGGTGCTCGCGGCGGATACGTCGGCTCGGCTGGCGCGCCGGGCGATGTCGATGATGCCCGACTTCGACTACGCGGCCGAGGTTCGGGCGCTCCGCCTCGAAGGCCGATACGGCGAAGCGATGGTGATTGCGGAAAGCGGACTCACGGACATGGAGGGGCCCGCCCGGGAGGAGTTGGTCGCCGAGCGGGACTTGACGCGCGAGGAGCAGGACAGTTTTCTTCGCCGCGCCAAGGACGTGGGGCTGGGGGCTCTCTCCGGCACGGGAGACTCGCTGGAGGGACTGGTCGGCGCGGTGGGGGCGGATCTGTTCATCGTGGGCGATGTGCGCGACCTTGCGATCCAGGGCACGAAACAGGTACTCGACGGCGACAGCGACGAGGTAATCCTGGTGCTGAGCATCGCGGGCATCGTCACGACGCTGGCGCCGGAGGTCGATTGGGTGCCCTCGATTCTCAAGGTGGCCCGCCGCGCGGGGGCGATGAGCGAGCGGTTCGCCGACTTCCTGGTGACGGCGATCAAGCGGCAGGATGTCGATCGGCTCAAGCCGGTCTTTGAGGATGTTCGCGCGATCGCGGGCAAGGCGTCTCCTGGCGGCGCGGCCAGG
Organism: Phycisphaerales bacterium; assembly: GCA_905339235.1. Classification (GTDB taxonomy): domain Bacteria; phylum Planctomycetota; class Phycisphaerae; order Phycisphaerales; family UBA1924; genus RI-211. The sequence goes on along the minus strand of CAJPFG010000002.1, from coordinate 114,448 downwards.
CTGCTCAAGCACGCGGATGACCCCGAGGACCTCGCGAAGATCGCGCGCTTTGTCGAGCGGCACCCCGGCGGGGCGGCGGCGTTGCATATCGCGGGCAAGGAGGGCGCCGACGCGATCAAAGCGGCGGCCGGGCGTGGGCCGGAGGCGGCGCTGGCCGCGGAAAAGATGCTGGTGCAGGGCGCGCGGAAGGGCACGCGGGGCGTGCGATTCCTGACTCAGGGGCCGGGGCGGGTGTTGCTGCGTCCGCATCCGCTGCTGGGAATCGTAAAGGCGCTTTACAAAGGAAATGCCGCGGAGGTCCTGACGAAACTGTCGGACCGGCTGGACCCCGGCGCGTGGTGGATGCTGCCGGCGGGGGCGGGGTGGGCGCTGTTTGAGTGCGGATTGCTGGTGCTGCGGTTTCGGGGGATGAGGCGAGGCGGGGCGGCCGCGGCCGGCGCGGGGGGGAGTTCGACGCGATAATGTCATCCCATGCGATTCGCCGTCATTCTTCCCTCCGCCGGAGCGTCTTCCCGTTACACCGCCGCGGGGGGCCTGCGCCCCAAACTCGATGAGGACCTGGGCGGCAAGCCGCTGCTGCAGCGGACGGTGGAGATCTTCACGAAGTTCGAGCCGCGCGAGGGGGCGATCGTCGCGATGATCGTGGCGGGCCCGGGCAAGCCCGACGAGTTCGCGGAGTTCCGGCAGCGCCACGGGGATCGGCTGGGGCTGATGGGCGCGACGCTGGTGCCGGGCGGGATCACGCACCGGTGGGAGACGGTGAAGGCCGCGCTGGCCGTGGTCCCGGAGGAATGCACGCACATCGCGGTGCACGACGCGGCGCGGCCTTGTGTGTCGATGGAGTTGCTGGACCGGGTGTTTTACGCCGCGGCGACGTACGCGGCGGTGATCCCGGCTGTGGAAGTTCCCGACACGGTCAAGCGGATGAAGGACACGGGCGAGGCGATGGGAGGAGACGATCCGGTCGCGGCGATTCTTGGGGCCGCGCCCAAGACGCCGCTGCGGGTGGTGACCGAGACGCTGGATCGTGCCGGCCTGGTGCTGGTGCAGACGCCGCAGGTGTTCCGCAAGGATCTGCTGCAAAGGGCGTACGCCCAGGACAACCTCTGGAGCACCGACGACGCGGGGCTGGTCGAGCGGCTCGGGGAACGCGTGGTGGTGATCGACGGCGAGGCGGGCAACATCAAGGTAACGGTGCCGGCGGACCTGTCGTTGGCGCGGCGGATCCTGGGGCTTCGCGAGCCCGAGGGTCGGCCGGTGCACAAGCGGTTTTAGTGCCGGGCTCAAGATGGCCTGGGCGTGACCGCCGGTTCGGCCGCCGCGACCGGGCGGGGCGCAAGCCTGTCGAGGGCGGCGAGGAGGGCGCGCTGTCCGGATTCGACCCCGGCAAGGACGCGGGTGTTGTCGCGGAGGGCTTCGACGGCGACTTCGAGACCCCGGCGTTCCTGGGCGAGCCGCTCGTGGACGGCGGTGAGTTGGCGTTCGCGTTCGGTGGCGGCGCGGCGTTCGCCGAGCCAGAGCCAGCCGATAAGCCCGGCGGTGCCGAACTGAGTCAGGAGTGCGGTGGTTTCGGGGTCGAGCATTGGGGTCTCCCGGCTGTCGGTCTTCGGATTCTCGGTCGCCAAGTTGAGCGTCGGATGAAGAGGTCGGGACATCTGAAGGTCTGGAGGTATGAAGGTCGGATGGTCCTGTGCCGCGAGGACGGTTGAGCCGCCCAACCTTCCACTCTTTCACTCTGAACGAGGGTGCGCCGGAGGAAAGGTGACCCGCGAGGCTCTTGCCGCGGTTAGAGCGCCTGGAAGGTTGCCTCGTAGGCGATACTCCAGACTCTGCCGCGGTCCGTTGGTCCGGATTCGGCGTACCGGACGAAGGACATACCGGTCCAGGAGTGGGCGTGGTTATCGATGAGTGTTCCGGGGGTGGGGGTTGCCTGGAGTTGGGCGAAGACGGCGTTTCGGAGGGTGAGCAGGGCGCTCTCGGTGGAGGCGACGAGCCGGCCGCGGACGGTGATGATGGCGTCGATGAGGCCCTGGGCGGTGCTACCGCCGCCTGATCCGCCGCCGAAGAAGTCGATGGTGACGAGTTGGCCGCGGGGGCCGAGGGAGAATCGGTGCGGGCCGGAGCCGAAGAGGTCGAGGGACTTGAAACTGCTCATGGCGCGACTCCGTTGCTTTCGAAGGTGATGGGGTCGGCGATGCCGTCGGGGGAGATGGCGATGAGATCGATGGTGCGGGTGGCGCCGTTCGGTATCTTGAGTTCGTTCTCGACTTTGACGACAACACACGCCGCGGAGAATCGCCGGGCGCCCGCATCGCCGCCCGGGGCGACCAGGAAGGAAAGAGTGGCGGTGTCGCCCGGGCGCGGGTAGTCCTCGATCTCGGTTTCGATCTGGCGCTTGATCTGGACGTTGACGCGCTGCTGGGGGATGTCGGCGAAGACGATGTGCGGGCCGGCGTCGTGCCATTCCACCGACTCGCGCTGGGCGATGCGGTCGATCGAAATGGCGCCGACGTTTTTCCAGCGGGCGGGGCCGAAGGTGACTTCGCGGGGGGAGAGGATGAGCATGGGGGATCCGGGGAGGGGAGGGGGGGAGCGAAAGGCGAAAGGCGAGTGATACAGCGACAAAGCGATCAAGGTGCTGTGGTGTGTTCAGGTTCTGGTGAGGTATGTGGCGCAGGGACGGCGGGTGGAGTCGGGGATTCCGTCGTTGTTGAGGTCGAGGAGGGCGGCGACGCGGGTGGATTCGGCGCGGAATCGCTCGAGGTACATGGCGGCACGCTGGGCGAGGGGGGAGTCCTGGCCGGAGGCGGCCGCGGCGGCGGAGTAGATCAGGTGGAGCGCTGCCAGGGCTTCCAGCCGCGCGAGTTCGCGCGGGTTTTTGATGCTGGCCTCCGTCGGCTGCCCGGGGAGCACCAGGTCGGGCTCGACCCCGACCAGGCGCAGGACCTGGCGGTGGGCGATGGCGATCTGGGGCGCGAAGGTGGAGACGTAGGCGGGGCGGTCGATCATCTTGACGGCGGGGATGACCGGATCATCGTGCGACGCGCGGACGACGCTTACCCAGAGTTCCGTGGCGCCCAGCACTTCCATGATCTCGTACGAAACGCCGTCCACGGTGATGACGTGGCCGGCGGCCACGCTCTGATCCTCGAGTGATTGGTCGCCGGTGAGTTCGAGCACGGACCCGGCGTAGTTGGCCGTGCCGCTGATGAGCGTCTGCCCGGCCCAGGCGAGATCGCGGAAGAGGTGGGGTTCGAAGACGAGGAGGTCGCGGTCGGTGGTGAACATGGGGGGGCTCCGGGGGGGGAGAAAAGGCGAGAGGCAAGAGGCGAAGGCGAGAGTCGAGGGGCTGGGAGGGAAGACGTGTTAGGGGAGTCAGGGCCTCTTGAAACCGCAGGCGTGGGCTTCCGCCCGCGCTGCGGCGCGGCGTCGTCCATTTCGGAGACGGCCGCGTTGATCGGGTCAGGAGGTGGAGAGCCCGCGGATCAGTGCGTGGGCGTTTTCGTTGCGGAACTCGACGGTGTATTCGCCGACGAGTTGGCCGCTGACGGCGTCGCCGGTGGCGGCGAGAGGCCGGAAGTGGAACGAGCGGCCGGCGAGGGGGACGACCTCGACGCGGGAACTGTCGAGCAGGAGCACGGTGTCGGCGGGGACCCAGCGCGAGAGCACGACCTTGCAGACGCCGAAGTCGGACTCGTAGATGCCGACGAGATCACGGAATCGCTCGTCGGCGGGTGCGAAACTCCGCGCGGCCATGCCGACGAAGGAGTTGATTCGGCGTTTCTGCAGGCCGTTGACCACGATGGTGTCGATGGCGCCGCTGCTCTGCTCCCAGACGGTGCGGAGGGCGGCGTTCATCTGGGTCTCGTTGAGATCGGTGCCGGCGCCGCCGCCGCTGGGGAAGCCGTTCTGGCCGGGGACGAACTGGTTGGTGGAGAGTTGCTTGATGACGCCGTTCATGGAGCGGCGGACGGAGGTGGAGCCCTGGGGCGTGCTCGCGGGCGCGGTGCCGTTGATGACGCAGTTCTCCAGGTCGCGCAGGAGTTCGCGCAGGCGCTCCTGCTTCTGGAAGTCCATCTCGTCCTGCACGCCGTACTGGCGGACGGCCTGCATGGTGCCGGTGACATCGACGGTGGCCGCGAAGATCTGGGTGTAGTTCTGCTTGCGCACGCGGTTGGTGAAGCGGGCGGGCAGGGCGTCGGCGCCCTCAAGCGCGGCGTTGCCGAGGATGGCGAGTTTGGTCCCGTTGGTGACGGTGAAGGCGGGGGTGTTGCCGTAGCGGCGGACGACGGTGAGGACGTTGCCCGCCACGGCCGTGACCTGCCAGACTTCCGGCGCGTTGCCCGGCCGGACGAGATCGCCGACCTGAAAGCGGCCGCCGTTGTTGACGGTGATGCTGGTGGCGTCCTGGCCGTTGGGGGTGAAGGTGGTCTGGTTGACCGCGTCGGTGTTGGGAAGGAGGGCATCCTCGATCCATTCGTGGACGGTGCTGGCGGCGGCGCGCTTGGCATCGCCCAGGTGCGCGAGCAGCGGGGTCTCGAAGGGACTGACGATGGAGATGACGTCGGAGACATCTTCGACGATCTCCGGAAGATCCACGCCGGCGGCGTACGTTGCTTTTCCCGAAAAACTCATGGCTGTTCCTTTCTGGCTTTCGCCGGGTTAAACACGGAGAACCACGAAGAGCCACGGAGGGGGACTGAAAAGGAGAGGAGCGGAGTGCGAACCGGAGCGGTGCGGGATGGCTTCAAATGCCGATCCGGATTGGTTCGATCCACTCCTCCCTGCGTGATCTCCGTGGCCCTTCGTGTTTCGCTCATTCAGCCCGCACGGCGGGCCTGGAGGTACTTGAGGAGTGACTTGCGGTCGCCGGACTGGCGCGCGGCGCGGGCGAGGTCTTCGGCGGGCCTGGGAGCCGCGGCCGCGCCCATCGCGGAGGGCGTGGTCGTCCGCCGGAAGAGGAAGGGCTTGCGCTTGCGGAGTTCGGCGACGACCGCGGCGGCGTCGGCCTTGGGCATGTTGGTCAGCGCGGTCTGGGTGAGCAGGCGCGCGGTCTCGAGGTCGATGGTGTCGGCCTTGAGCAGTTCGAGTTCGACGGCGTGGCGGCGCTCGGCGATGTCGAGGGCCTCGCGGGCCTGCGCGAGCGTGGCGCGGAGGTCGGCGAGTTCGGCATCGAGTCTGGCGGTGTCGCCCGGGGTTTCGGCGTTGGGCTGAGAGTTGGCGGTTTCGGTCGTGGTCATGGGGGGCTCCTGGAAAAAGGGGACTAACCACAGAGGGCACAGAGAGCACCGAGGCAAAGCGGGATTGGGAAGAAGGGCAGCCGAGGCAGAGTGATTTGTGGCTCGCCGTTCCTTGATCAGTTCCTTCTCTGTGCTCTGTGTCCTCTGTGGTTCAATGGATCAGCCGGTGACGCCGGCGTCGGTGGGTGTGTACCCGAGTTCTTCGAGGACGCGTTCGCCTGGGACGCCGAGTTCGGACTTGGTCTTCGCGGCCAGGACCTGGTCGTGGAGGTCTTCGGGGAGCGGGTCGGGCCAGTTGAGTCGCACGCCGCGGTCGGCGGGGCTGGTGGGGAGCGCGCCGGAGTGGTCGAGCGCGGCCATGATGAGGCCGCACATGCGCGAGATGCCGCGGCCGTAGGTGATGCGCTTGCGCGCCGTCTTCGAGAGCACGCCCATGAGCGTGACGCGGAGGGCGTTGGCGCTGCTGAGGTTTCCGATCCTGCCCTGCACGACCCCGCCGGCGAGCGGGGGGACGCCGGAGACCTTGTCGAGGGCCTCGCGGATCTCCTTGATGTGCGATTCCTCGCTGGGGCTTTCGGCGTCGCCCCCGAACGACTCGATGCTGGCGTGGGGGTTACTTGTGGACCAGACCTGGCCGGGGCCGACCGGGCCTTTCTCGAATCCGTCGAGCCCCTTGGCGAGGTACATCTTGAAACTCTGGAGCGTGACGCGGCAGGCGCGGTCGGAGAGGCGGGTGTTGAGTTCATCCTGCAGCGGGATCAGCGCCTCGACCTCGCTCAGGCCCGAATACGCGAAGGGCTCGGCGATGTTCTGGACGTGGACGACGGGGATCTCCCCGCCGGTCGGCGAGCCCTCGCGCTCCCAGACGGGGCGGCCGTCCTCGTACACGTGGTGAGCGTTCGCGGAGACGAGTTCGAGAACCTCGACGCGTCGGCGCGAGGGGCCGGGGCCGCCCAGCACGCGGGAGAGGACGCGGTCCACGATCGTGGGCTCCTCGTCGGATTCTCGCTCGTAGCGGATGGCGTAGGCGGAGAGTTCGCGGTAGTCGCGCGGATTGACGAAGGCCAGGCCGCGCCGGGGCTCGACAGTTTCCACACGAAGACCGTCGGCGGCGCGGAGGGCACGATCCAGGAGCGACGCTCCGGGCGCACCCGCTCGCAGGGCGTCGTCGTCGATGCGGAGGAGCAGATCGACGTGCCCGTAGACCTGGCCCAGCAGGGCCATGTCCTGCAGAAGAGCGATGCCACCGGAGCGCTCCCAGACGTGGTCGAGGACGCGGTCGATGATGTCTCGCAGGGACGGGTCGCGGGCGGTGCTGACGAAGCCCACGGGCTTGCCAAGCAGGAAATCGACCATGGCCTGGATGCGCCAGGCGATGTCGTTCTCGACGACACGTTCGGCGCGGCCGGCGCGGTCGTCGAGGTTCAGCGCGTCTCGTCCGACGATGCGGGCCGGGAGACCGACTTCCTGCCCGAGCCGGTAGGGGCGGGCGTCTCGCGCGGCGGGACGCGAGAGCGTCATCGGATTGCGGTAGTAGGTCCAGAGGCGCTGGAGGCGCGGGAGTTCATCGCGCTGGTGGCGGTCGATGGCCGCGGCGAGGGAGGCGGTTGTGAGTCCGGCGTCGGCGAAGGGTTCGAGGCGGTAGGTCATGGCATTCTCCGGAAGGCCGCGGCGTGCGGGCCCTCCGGAAGAAGGGGCGGAGGTGCGCCTTTGCGCGCGCAAGGGCGCACATTCGCTTGGCGAGAAACGCGTAAGTGGCGGTGGCGATGGGCGCAAAGTTTTTTGACAAAATGGCGGATTGTGTTTTTGGGTGTGCGCGTTTGCGCGCGCAAGGGCGCACCTTTGGCGCGCATGGCCTTGGAAGGGCGCGATCGGCGTGAAACTCCGCGGGCGCGGTAGACTGGGGCATGCCCTCCGAGGCCGCGAAAGCACCCGTCGCATTCCGAGCGTTGCGAGCCCGTGCGCGGCGCGTGGCGAAGTGGGTTGGGCTGGTGGTGTGCGTGGCGCTTGGCGGGCTGCTGCTCTGCTCCCTTCGGTGGCAAGCGGCGTGGTTTGCAGGGACTGGCCCGGCGGGGTTGACGGAACGCATGGTCCTCGTCGGGAACGGCGCGTTCACGTACAGAGCCCAGCGTTGGCAGGACCCGAGCCAAGTCTCCCACGGCGTGAGCTTCGGCGGCGCGGCCGGGCCGCTCATTTGGGGTTTAGATTGGTATTCGTTCCCCGGCTTCGACACGGAAATCGTGATCCCGCTGTGGATGCCGTTTGTCGCGGTCACGTCCTACCTGGCACTCTACCGACTTCGCGGGTCGCCAGCGCGGGGGTTCCGGGGGTGGAGCAGACGACGCATTCTCAAGTGGGTGACTCTGGTAGTGTGCATCGGGATCAGCGCGGCGTACGTGGCTTTGTTCAAGCGAGCCGCGCGAGGTTGGATCCCCATCGGAGGACAGAAGCCTTCGGGATACACGACCGCCTTGCGTTTTGACTGCGAAGGCGGCGCGATCGTCTTTAGCAGGTCGCTAATGGCGATGCACCCAGGAGGCACCGTGCGAGCGGGTTGGTTTATTGAAGGGACGCGAGGCATCGCATGGTGGTTGCCGCGCTGGAATGAACCCGGGGCCGTGAATGAAATCGTGATGCCGCTCTGGATTCCGCTTGCGCTGGTGGGAGTCCCCATGTCGATCCTGTGGTTCCGTGATCGGGGGGTAGGAGTGCGCGACGGAATGTGCCGGTGCTGCGGGTATGACCGTGCGGGGCTCGACCCGAAGGGCGCGTGCCCCGAGTGCGGCGCACCGGGCCCGGGAGTGGCGAAGGCGAACGGGTGATCGCGCGGCGCCGGTCACTGCATCACGCGATCACCGCCGGCTTCGGTCTGCGACTCGAAACGCCCCAGGTTCCCAGCACCAGCCCGACAACACCGGCGCCCGCGGCGATGACCCAGCCGAAGAACGCGGCCATCGTTTCGCACCCGCACACGTCGTTGTAGATGATCAACGTGTGGGGCACGCCCGCCAGGCCCCGCGCTCCGCTCGTCACGTCGAGCCGGAGGACGTATTGCCCGGGCGAGGAGCCGGGGACTCGGACGATCGCGCGGGAGTCAGGCCCGGATGCGAAGGAGAGCCATTCCAGCAGGGCCGTCGGTTCCGAGGCGCCCCAGGGGCCTTGCGCGATGTGCGCCTCGCCCGAGAGGCCGGCCAGCCATGGCTCCTGCTCCCACGCCTGGACCGACCGCGCCGGGCCGGCGACGATGAACTTGAAGCCGTGCCCCGCGGGGTACCGGACCGTGACCGGGATGTCGTGCGTGCCGGGCCTGGAGAGATCGCACTCGAACGTGGCCAGCGGGGTTTCGCGTTCGTGAAGGAACGCCGACTTGATCGAGACGCCCCAGATCACCAGCCACGCCGCGAAAACGATGCACGCGAGTGCGACCGGAACGAGAACCCAGAACTTCCAGGAATAACGCGGCATGCCGGAGAGGCTACCGGCGGCTCTGCCCGGCGGTTGCGGCCGCTGCGGTCAGAGCACTTCGACGCTCGAATACTGATCGAGGTTCACGTAGACCATCTCGCCGTCATCCTTCTTGAGGAGCAGGCGGTCGAGCCAGAGTTTGTGGTCTTTGCTGTGGGCGAACCACGAGCCGGTCTTTTGCTGCGTGAAGTTGACGAGGGTGCCCTCGACGCTCACGGCGGTGGTCGGATCGGCGTTGCCCAGGTGAGGAACCTGCTGGGTGACGCGGAGTCGCTGGCCGGCTTTGTAGGTTTCGGTCGCCATGGGGTGAAAGGGTAGGGGCGCGGCCGGGCAAATGCGGTCCACGCAAAAGCGCGATCCGGAGCGTGAGTGCCACGGCGGCCCGTCGCTCCCCGGGTGCCAGGGTTCGGCCCGGGTGGGCCGGAAAACTCGTGGCGAACCCCGAACCCCTGATTTCAAGGAGCCCCCGATGCGAACTTCCATGCTGTCACTCTGCGCTGTCATGTCCGTAGCCGGATCCGCCTTTGGTGCGACGGTCTTCAACCCGTCCTTCGAGTTTGGCGTGCCCGTGATGGGCGGTCCGCTCACCACCGACTGGCGATGGGACGGGCACAACTTCGTCACGGCCGAGAACGGCATCACGCCCGCCTCCGGCAATCAGATGCTCAAGTTCATCGACACGTCCGGCGGCGGGTCCGGCCCGGGCGTGGTCAGCGACATCTTCCAGATCGTGGACCTCACGGCCGCGGCGGATCAGGCGATCATCTCCACCGGCTTCGGGAGCCTCTCGATCGGCGCCGTCTTCAACCGCGTGCCCGGCCCGGTGCCTTCGCCCGTGGACACGCGCTTCGACATCAACGTGCGGTCGCACACGTCGTACGCCAACGCCCAGGCGCTTGCGGCCTCGGGCCTGGCCAGCAACACCCTGATCTCCGACGGCAATCTCAACTCGTGGGAGGCCCTCACCACCACGCTCGCCCTGCCCATCGGCACGCAGTACATCACCATCCACCTCGCGGCCGTGGAGAACGTGGTCAACGACAGCGGCCCCCCGGAGTTCCAGGGCCACTACGCCGACGATGTCCGCCTCACCCTCACGCCCGCGCCGGGCGCGATCGGACTGGCCGGCCTGGGCGGGCTGTTCGTCGCGCGCCGCCGACGCAACAACTGATCCGGCCGCGCCACGTTCACCGACGCGGCGCGGCATTCCACATAAAGGAGTTCGGCATGAAGGCACGCATGATCGTCCTCGCATTGTCGGGTCTGCTCGCCTCGAGCGCGCAGGCGCAACTCAACGACGCCGGCTTCGACACCGGCTCGCCCGCCGTCGGCGGTACGCCCTTCCCCGTCGGCCAGTGGGCCTTCGACAACTGCGCGTTCGTCGGGCCCACCAGCGGCATCACGCCCTTCAGCGGGCCCCGGATGCTCCAGTTCATCAACACCGCCCCCGGCGGCCCGAGCGGCTTGGTCTCGTGCGACGTCGTCCAGATCGTGGACGTCACCTCGCCGACCATGCAGGCGATGATCGCTCCAGGCACGGGCGTCGCAGGCGGGACGGTGCTTGTGAACCGCGTGGGACAGAACGCCGCGGGTACGGTGGACACCGGGTTCGGGCTGCTTCTTTACGCCTTCGCAACCCTCGGCGATGCTCAGAACCTGAACAGCCCTCTGGCAACGATGAGCCAGGGCCTGATCTCCGACAACAACCCCGCGACGTGGGAGCCGATCGCGGTAAGCCTCAATCTCCCCGCGGCGACCCAGTACATCGGCTTCCGCCTGGGCGCTAACGAGAACGTCCTCAACAACGGCAGCGGCGTGGAGTTCGACGGACACTTCGCCGACCAGGCGGACCTCCGCGTCATCCCGACCCCCAGCGCCCTTGCCCTGCTGGGGCTGGGCGGGGTCTGCCTCACCCGCCGGCGGCGTATGAACTAAAGACGCAGCCACATGCGGGGCGGAAATTTAGGAAAATCTCGCCGAATCGTGTGACAGAATCACTGGCGCGTCGCTGAACAAGTTGGACTTTGACGCTCAATCCCGAGCACCAGTCGGGGTTCCTTGGCGGGGCGGAGAGCCACAGGCTCCCGCCCTGCGATTTTTTTGAGTGCCATGAAATGACTGGTTCACGCGGCCGCGCACGCACATCACAACCGTCGCGGGAGGCGCCGGGAGGCTGGTGCTACCTCAGCACGGCGCGCCGTTGACGCGCTGTTCCTCGGTTTCGATATCGAAGCCGTTCTCCGTGCCGTCGCCGTTCAGGTCCGCGCTGGGCATGCAGAAGTTCGCGAAGTCGCCGTTCACGGCCTCTTCGGTCGCCTGCACATCGAAGCCGTTGACCGCGCCGTCGCAGTTCACGTCGGGCTCGCACGCCGGCGGCGCGGGTGAAAGCGATGCGACCCACGCCTCGCCGAGTCCCTCGGGGTTGAGGCCGCTGCCGGTGATCACGCGCCCGTCGAAGGAAACCCCGCGGGCTTCGAGGAGTTTCCAGCCCGTGAGATCCACGCCAAGGTCTGTCAGCACCTGCTGGAGATCGCGCATGCCGTGCGCCTCGTCCCAGATGAACGCGCGGCCTTCGGAGTTGCACCCGAAGGGCCCGCAGGGGCCGGCGATGCTGGCCCGCCCCACCACCACCGATCCATCGCCCGAAACGTCGTACGCCCAACTCTGGAACGCCCCGCCCGCAAGGTCGCCCAACGGCACCATGCCCGTCGCCGCGGTCCAGCGGAACGCCTCGGTCCCGTTTAGCGAGTTCATGCTTCGCGACCAGCCCACGATCACCGAGCCGTCGTTGCTCGCGGCCTCCGCCGAACTCGCCGGCGCGTAGCCCGGGGGCGTGGGCATGAAGCCCATCGCGTGGATGCCGGCTTCGTCCCAGTACACGGCCTGCTGGTCGGGGCCGCCGTAACTCTGCCCCACCACCACCGCGCCATCGGCCGAGACGCCGTACGCGTAACTCGCGTACTGCCCGCCGGGAAGCACGCCCAGCGGTTCGAACGTGCTCGTGAACGAGTCATAGCGCCACGCCTCGGTTCCGCCCGCGCTTTCGCCGATGCCCACGACGTAGCGGCCGTCCATCGAGACGCCGCGCGCGTAACTCCGCGGCACGCCCGTCGGACCGTCGGGCAGGTCGCCGATCAGGACCGGCGCGCCGCCCACGGGCCACACAAAGGCCTGCGCTCCCAGCGAACTGAAACTCCCGTAATCCGCGACCCCGACCACCAGCCCGCCGTCGCCGCTCGCGGCGAATGCCCGGGCGCTGGCGGTGGGGCCCAGCCCCGAGGCGATCGTGCCCGAGCCCTCGACATCCATGAACGCGTCGAGGGTGGAAAAAGGTCCGCCTCCGCCGACCACGCTCGCCGCGGCGACAACCGCGCCGTCTCCCGACAGGCCCCACGCCTCACTGTAAAACCCGCCCCCCGGAAGGTCGCCCAGGCCGCGGAAGGTGGCCTGAGCGGCCGACAAAGACGCGGCGCCGAGAAGCGCCAACATGCTGGACAGGGCACGGAAAGAGGTGCGGGGCATGCCATCAAGATACCCGGACGGTGCGCGGACGCAAGAGCGCATGAAGAAGCCGGGCGTGCCGCGGTTGCGGGCGCGCCCGGCTTTCCACTTGTCGGACGAGGACACTCCGTCTCGGCGACCCGCGGGCTCGTGCCACTTCAGCAGGGCGCGCCGTTCACGCGCTGCTCTTCCGTCTCGATATCAAAGCCGTTCTCGGCGCCGTCGCCGTTGAGGTCCGCCGAGTCCTGGCAGAAGTTGCTGTAGTCGCCGTTCACCGCCTGCTCGGTCGCCTCGATGTCGAACCCGTTGACCGTCCCATCGCAGTTCACGTCGGGGTCGCAGGCGGGCGGGGGCGGCGCGGCCGGCGTTTCGCGAAGGTCCACGAAGACATTGTCGAGATTGAGTTCGCCGGGCGTATCCACGACGATCGAATCGAGTTTGAACCCGTCGGGGACTTCGATGCGCATCTGGTCCCACCGGGTGACCTCGGGGGCGGTGACGAGCAGCGTCTCACCGTTTTCGCTCATAAGCATGACGGTGCACATGCTGCCGCGGTGCCACAGTTCGACCGACGCGGCCTCGTAGCGATCCGGGAATGTCGGCCGCACCAGGTACGTCGCCTGCGCCAGGAAGAGCGAGTTGGGAGGCGACACCGAGTCCCAGTTGACCAGTTGCGCCATCGAGCCCGGCGTATGGAGGTTGAACGTGTAGTTCGTGAAATCCGGATCGGGGAAGGGGCGATTCTCGATGGGATCGATGAAGTCCTCTTCCAGCCCGCCGTACTCGAAGTCGCAGTAGTCCGCGGTCTGCCCGGCCCCGCTCACGGTCGCCGCGGCCAGGGTCACGCCCGTCTCGGGATACTCAAACACGGTCCGCCCCGCGTGGATGCTGCCGCAGGTGAAGTGGTTGAAGAACGCCCGGTATGCCCGGAATCGCTTCGGCGGGTCGGGGTAGCACGCGAAGATGTTGATCCGCCCGGGGCCGGTAATGCTTGCCACGGGGACGGTCATGCTCGCCATCCGCGCGCCCTGCGCGGGAATGGCCGCGGGCAACGCCGGCGCCCCGCCCGGCGGCGGGCACACCATGTTCACCGCCCCCATCACCGCCCCGGCGGGAAACGCCGCGGCCACGTTGACGGTGGGCGGGCCGACAATTCCCGCGACATGCTTGAGGCCGTACATCCCCCACAGCGCCGGCGCGAGCCCGCACCCGCCGTTGCGGTCCGACGACGTGTAGATCAGCGGGAACGTGATTCCGCCGGCGCACTTGGGCGTGAAAACGCGCCACGGACCCTTGTAGAACAGGTCGCACGCCGGCTTGGCCCCGCCCGGAGGCGGCGCGATTCCGTTATACAGGACCCGGTACCACACACCCGGGACCGGCGTCTGCCCCGGTGGGTTGTTCTGGAAACTCAGCAGATGATCCTCGATCTCGCCGTGGAAGTTGTGCGCGGCGATCATCGTGCTGTCCCAGAAGTTCTCGGGTGTCCCCGCCGGTCCGCGGAAGGCGTCCCCCACGGGTTCATCCGAGACCATCACGCGGAGCCAGACGCTCGCCAGCGGGTTCTCGAGGCGGATCCCCGCGGTATTGACGCGTGCGCGGGTGCCCGGGGGCAGCATCACGGGCACGTCCTGCACCGCCCACTCCAGGTTCCATGCGGCCAGCGGACTTGCGAGGTAGTAGCCATCCTTCCACTGGCCGTCGCGGTTCTGATCGATCCAGATGTTGAGGTAGACCGTATCGCCGCCGGCGTGCGCGTTCGTCGTGGAGACCGTCACCTCGACGTCGGCGAGCGGGTTGGCGCCGGGGTTCGGCGGGCTCGTGTAGAGCAGGATCACCGGTGCGCAGTCGTTCTCGGGAAGCCCGGGCGTCATCGTGCTGTCGTTGCGCGTGGTCGGGCCGATATCGCCCAGAAGGCACGTCGCCCCGGTGTTGAGCCAGGCCCCCTGCGGCCACTGCGGCGAAAAGACCGTGTTCGTGTGGTTGTACAGCGTGTCCCAGCGCGCCACCACCCCGGGATACGCGTCGATCCCCTGGCCGTTGTTCCCGACCGGAGCATCCCCGTAATCGCCCGGCGGCCCGGCGAGGGCGTGCGCGGCGAGCGAGGCGGAGAGAACGGAGTACAACGCGGCGTGTGCGCGACGCATGGTGCGGCTCCTGCTTGTTTGCGGACCGCGAGATGAGTTCAAGAAGGCGACCGGTGGCCCGCGCCCGGCGCCAACTTCACCCCAGCGCGCCGACAGCGACGATTCGCCGGTTCACTCACGCACCCTTCGCGCCGAAGCGCCTCAGCAGGGCGCCCCGTTCACCCGCTGCTCCTCGGTCTCGATGTCAAACCCATTCTCTGCCCCGTCCCCGTTCAGATCGGCCGAGGCCTGGCAGAAGTTCGAGAAGTCGCCGTTCACCGCCTGCTCTGTCGCCTCGATGTCGAACCCGTTGATCGAGCCGTCGCAGTTCACGTCCGGATCGCACTGCGGGCACGCTCCCGGATCAATGGTCAGCCGCGCGGGGACGCTGAACCGGCCTCCGCACTGATTGCCGACAAAGACCCGGTATCGCGTCGCGGACGTATCGTCCGCGCTGGAGATCGTCAGCGAGTCGGTCTGCGAGCCGCTGACCACCGCCTGCCCGCCCAGCGGGAACGGGCCGTCGGCCAGGCCGATCCAGTCCGAGCCGCCCGGGTAGACGTACTCGTACTCCCACCGATACGTGTATGGTCCGCCCCCCGATGCGCCGACCGTAAGGCTGGCCTGCCCGAGCGGGCACGCGGGCGTATTCACCGGCTGCGGGCTGATGGTCGGACGAGGGCACACCGCGCCGATCGTCAGCGTGACCCGCGCGTAGAACTCCGCCCCGCACAGATCCTCGTTGGCAAAGGTCCCATTCCCCGGCGAGGACATGTCCGTGTGCGCGCTGGTGAAGTTCACCGATGCGTAGAGCGTCGCGGGCTGCGCCGGAAGGTCGTGCCCCGCGATGGCGCCCAGATTCCCCGTCTGCGTCCCGCCGCTGTTGGTCCCCTCGTAATAGCCCGCAATCACGGGCCAGAAGCCGCCGACGCCGTTGGTGAGCGCGAAGTACGACTGCGCCCTGGAGTGATCGTCCTGTCCCAGTTCCGCAATCGTCACGCCGTTTCCGAAGTACTCGTACTGGCAGGCCACGTGGTAACTGGTGTTTGGCGGGGCACCACCCACCTCCAGAGGAAGAAACGCGTCGAGCGAAGCCGTGCTGTCCGTGGAATACGGCGTCGGAAGCGGCGGCGCCGACGCGTCGTCCAACGCCGACACCCGGTAGTAAATCTCCACCGTGGGCGTGTTCAGCCCGCGGATCGCGATGACGCTCACCCCCGAGGCCGAGAGCGACCACCCCGCCCCGCTCAACACCGACGATGCGCTCGCGTCGCTCCCGAAGTCGTACACCTCCGGGCCGATCGAGTACCCCGGCGCGTAGAAAATCTCCGCGTCCGCCGCCGGCTGCGAACCGCCGTACGTCGCCGTCACGTTCACCATCGCGTTGAGACCGTTTGCGGGGTTGAACTGCCACACCGGCTGCGCCGCCGCGGCCACCGCGATCAACGCCGCCCCCAGCACGCCAATCACCCGCCCGCTCCGCGCCGCAAGCCCCTGCGTCCAGACCATGGCAGTCCCTCCGGGTCGGAACGCAGCATACCACTCGCCGCGAAATCCCCCAACAGAATCTCCGGCCGCAAAACCGCCTCTTTTCCCGCAACCAAGGCCCGTGGCGTGCTCAGCAGGGCGCCCCGTTCACCCGCTGCTCCTCCACCTCGATGTCGAATCCGTTCTCCGTGCCGTCGTTGTTCAGGTCGGCGCTGGATTGGCAGAAGTTCGCGAAGTCGCCGTTGACCGCCTCCTCGACCGCCTGCACGTCAAACCCGTTCACCGCCCCGTCGCAGTTCACGTCCGGATCGCACGGCGGGATGCACACCAGCATCGGCGCACTCAGGCGGACATTGTCCACGTGCCAGCCGCGGTACGCGTTCAGGTATGTGTTCATCGAGTCAAACCGCCACTCCAGGCGTCCGGTCTGCCCCGCGCGGGCATTGAGATTGAACGAGCGGGTGTTCAACACGCTGTGGTCGGTGAACCACTCCATCGGATACTGCGTGGCGCCGGAGACCCACCACAACTGCGCCTGGTCGTCGTCGCCGTACTCGCCGTTGTTGTACTCGGTGTCCAGCGCCGAGCAGAAGGTCAGCGTGATGTTCTGCCCCGGCTGAAGCGTCGGGAGCGTGATGTTCGGCGTGCGCAGAATTCCCGCGGCCCTCGCGCCCGTGTTGAAGTTGCACGCGGCCTCCTGGCCAAAGTACATCCTGGGCGCACCCGCGCCGCACGACCCCGGGGGCGCGCACCCGCTGGAGGCATGCCACAGGCCCGTGGTGCTCCAGCCCGCCGGCAGACCGCCGGCAAACTCGGTCTCGAGCAGGTAGCCGGTCTGGAAGACCCCCACCCGCATCGTGTACGCGCCAGTGGGCGCGTTGGTCGGGAGCGTGACCGTGGTGCCGCCGGCCCCGGTGGCGGTCACGTAGAACTGCGGCGAATCACCGCACGCGAATCCCGGAAGGGTCGCGGTCCAGTCGTTCCCGGAGAGGTAGGTCAGCGGGATGGCTTGGTACGGATCCGTCGCGCGAGCCCGGACGTGCACCGCGCCCGAGGCGATCTGCTGTTCACCGGGGGTGATGCGAACCGTGAAACTTGCATTCTGTCCGGGGGCCGCGGTCGCGGGCGTGCCCGATGGCAGCGTCAGCGTCAGCGGGGGCGCGGGCTTGACGACGATCTTGCCGATGCCGCCCGCAAACCACGCCCGGCCGCTGGGCCGCACGAACATCTCCGTGAGGCTCTCCTCGTACGCGAGGTTGGTCCGCGTCCAGGTCGTACCGCCGTTGGTGGTGCGCTTGTAGAAGTAGCCGTACGAGGAGTTGTCGTACCCGATCACCCACGCCTCGCTGGAAGACAGGACGCTCACATCGAAGAACGTCTCGTTCTGCGGCTGCATCTGCGGGACCCAACTCGCCCCGCCGTTGGTGCTCTTGGCCAGCGAGCCGTACCAGCCCACCACCCAGCCGTTGTTCGCGTCGCAGAAGTCGATGTCGGTCGCGGTATACCAGTCCTGTCCGCCGCCGGAAACGGTCACCTGTGTCCAGGTGTCCCCGCCGTTGATCGTGCGAAACACCACGTTGCTGGGGTAGATCATCCAGCCCCGCTGGCCCACGAAGTCGATGCTCGATACCCACCCGCCCATGCCCGGCACCGCCGTCCACGTGAACCCGCCGTCGTAGGTGCGCCAGAACGAAGACGAGCCCGCGGCGTTGGTGCCGACGAACCCGTTGAACTGATCTGAGAAGTGGATCGCCGTAATTTCCGACGAACCCCAGGGCTGATTCGGATAGCCCATCGATGTCCAGAACTCCCCGCCGTCGAGGGTGTGGAAGAGCACGCCGCCCGCGCCGCCCGCCCACCAGTCGTTGGCGTCCAGCGCGAACGCCGCGCCGAGCCCCTCGTCGCGCCCGAACAACACCCCCGTGACCTTCAGCCGCGCCACGTCCCACCGCTGACCGCCGTTGTGCGTGGTGAAGACAAATCCGAAGTGCGTCACTGCCAGTCCGTTCTGATCGTCGGCGAACTGGATGTCGGTGATCTCATCCCCGCACCCGGAGTTCATGAGTTGCCACGAAATGCCGCCGTCGATCGTCTTGAATGTGAGGCCGTTGGCCCCCACCACCCACCCGTGAAGATCATCGGAGAACTCGATCGCCCACGTCGCGGGGAGCACGCCCATCCCCTCCACCACGCGCCACCACGACATGCCCAGGTCCGTCGAAACCCAGATATCACCCGCGAGCGAAACACCCGCGAGCGTGTTGGACTGCCCCGCCCTTGTGAACTCCGAGAAGCCGGTGTCGATCACCGTGAAGGAGTACGGATACCACGTCGCCCCTTCGTCGTCGGAGCGGATGATCCATGTGCCGTCAATCGCGACGGCTGAAGTGTTGTCGAGCCAGATGACGTCGTTCACGCTGCCGTCGTAGACCAGCGACCAGGTCAAGCCGCCGTCGATGGTCTTGTAGATCCCCCCGTCGTGGTACGGCGTCGAGCGGATCCCGCTCGCCAGCCCCACGCTCGCGTCGCGAAAGTCCATCCCGAAGACGATGGGCGCATCGGGGTAGACGCCCCGCAGTTGCCACGTGGCTCCCCCGTCGGGCGTCCACGTGCAGGCGCCGTTGTACCCGGCAAAGCCGGTGGTCGGCGTGATGAAGTCCAGCGCGCGGACCGAGCCCGACGCCATCGCGGGCATCGGCGTCCACGTCGCCCCGCCGTTGGTAGTCCGGTACGCGTCCTGGTTGTTCCCCGCGACGTACCCGTGCGTGGGCGAGGCGAAGGTGATCGTGTAGAACGGGTCCGTCGAAAGGCCGGTGGCCATCCGGGTAATCCAGGACTGCCCGCCGTTGGCGGTCTCGATCAGGTGGTGGTTGTCACCCACGATGAACCCATGGTCCGGGGTCAGGAACGCCGCGCCACCCAGATTGCGGCCGGTGGGAAACGGCGACTGCACGACAAGACTCTGGGCACAAGCCGCGGCGGCAAGGGCCGCGCAGCCGACGAAAACAGCGGTGAGACGCATGGCGAACTCCTGGTCAGGGCTCCAGAGGAACATGCGTCATTCAAGCGAGTCGGCCGTCAGGAATCGATCCGTGGAACTCACCGGGCCGCCATCAGCACGGCGCCCCATTCACCCGCTGCTCCTCGACCTCGATATCGAACCCGTTCTCCGTCCCGTCCCCGTTCAGGTCCGCGCTGGATTGGCAGAAGTTCGTAAAGTCCCCGTTCACGGCCTCCTCGGTGGCCTGGACATCAAACCCGCTGATCGACCCGTCGCAGTTCACATCCGGGTCACAGACCCGCAGCCTCGCCGGCGTGCTCGCCACCGACTGGCACGGAGTAGAGACCACGCACACGTATTCCCCCGCATCGGCAAGCGCGACTCCGGAAATGCGCAGCGTCGCTGTCGTCGAACCCTCGATCACCCCACCGCCGGGAGCGGGGCCGTCCAACAGCGACTGCGATCCCCGCCGCCACTGATACGTCATCGCCTGCTGGGCCTGCGCCATCAGGCTGAACTCCGCGACCCCGCCGGCAATCACCGCCATCGGCGTCGGGTGCACCGCGATCGCTGGCGGGAGCGAGTTCATCCGCCAGCGAGCGAAGTTCAAAGCCGGCTGGCCGCCGGCGTGGGTGAACTGGCCGCCAACCCAAAGCTCAACCGGCAGCGGCCCAGGACCGTCGGGGTCTACATCTACGAAAGCGTGGGCAACTACAGCGGGCCCGGATAGACCAGCGCCGAGTGAAGCCCAGTCGCCGGCCTGCAACCGCGCCACGCCCTTGCCATCATGCCCACTGTACCCGATGAGCAGTTGAGACACTACGGGGCCATTGCCGTCCGGGTCGTGATCTCCCATCCCGCGGACATCAGGCAAGATTGTCGATCCCACTTGCCGCCAAGCCGCGTCTGCAAACGCAGCAACGCCGTGAAAGACACCATCGGGTGCGGTGATATTCCGGCCACCAACGAGAATCTCCGGACGCGCCGGGCCATCCCCATCCGAATCCCAGGACCTCAGATGCCAGATGTAATACTGGTCCACGGCTACGGCAGAAAGTCGGTTCCAGTCGGTGCCGTTCCACTCGACAAGATCACCGTTCGGCCCGACGCCCGCCGCCACCAGCCGCGGCAGGAGTGTGCCCAACCCATCGGGATCGTGGCTGATCAGGGGCCAGTAGTTCACGCTTCTCGGCAGCCCCGCCCGGATCCACGTTGACCCCTCTAGTACTCGCAGCCCGTTGCCCGTTGCGAACAACCGCGACGACTGTGGGCCAGGCCCATCTTCGTCGTGGGCCCTGATGGTAACCGCGCTACCACTGCCGATACCGATTTGAATCCAACTGGACCCGTTCCAGCGAACAGGGCCGTTGTTTAGGCTCGAGCCGGGAGTGCCGACCAGCCAAGGCGACTCCGGACCACCTCCATCCGGATCAAACGAGTCCAACTTCATGACCAATCCGACTCCGCCCGGCGGAGGCGTCCCCAGACCGACCCAGTGGTCATCCTCCCAGCGTGCGAGCCCGTTGGCCGGACCGCCGCCGACTTCCGAAAACATGCCCGACGCATAGAGCCTCAGTGGTGTCGGACCCTCCCCGTCTTCGTCGAACCAAAGGAAGGAGCCGATCTTGCCATTAAACTCATCGCCGAGTTTGCGCCATCGGGCACCGTCCCAGGAACTGATGCCGTTGGTGATCGCTCCTCCTGCCACGACTTCATTTCCGCGTGGGCCCCCGCCGCCATCCGGATCAAGGATGGCAACAGACATCGCCTGTTGTACCGAAGTCAGAAAGCCGGGCCAGCCTATCCATTGGCCGTCCTCCAACCGAGCGATGAACGAAGTTCCTGCCCCCGAAGTTCCGCCGCAAATCAAGCTTGGCGGCGACGGGCCCTCTTGATCCAGATCCACGCTGAAAACTCGCTGCGGCACAAACGGCGGCGGCCCCGAAGCCAGCGGCTGCCACTCCGAGCCCGACCATCGCGCGGCCTGAGGCACGCTCATCCCGCCGTTGTTCTGAAAGTCGCCGCTCACAACCAGCGTCGGCCCAATGGGGCCCTGGCCATCCTCGTCATGGAGCGTGATCGCGTAGACCGGTCCATCAAACGCCGATCCGAGCGGCTGCCAGGTCGATCCGTTCCACCTCATGACGCTTGGGAGGGTCGGCACAACCGCCACCAACATGGGAAGCTGCGACCCTCCACTGTCCGGATCCCATGAGATGAGTGCATGAACGCCAGAACCACTCAAGCCGTCAAGAGCCCGCCATTGCACGCCGTCCCAAGCTGCCACGTCGCGCGCGGTCGTTCCTCCAAAGCGATAGAACCAGCCGCCGGCCACAATCCATGGCTCGACCGGGCCGGGCCCATCACTATCCCACGAGGTCACGCTGTAGACCGTCGCGTTCGTGGAGAAGTCCGACTCCGTGCTCGGCCCAATTGGTGCGAGGACGGCTCCATCCCACGATGCAATGTGGCGGCACGTTCCATCGGCAGAAGTGAAGCGCCCACCGAGAACCAGCCGCGGGGCGGGCAGGCCGGCGTGCTGACTCGGAATCACGTGGAGGTCTCGCACGTGGCCTCTGGTCGGTGGAACGGGAATCCACGTGTATCCGTCCCACCAGTGAACCGCGGGAGAGTTGGTTGTGGCGGCTTGCGCGGCGTAAAGCACGGCAGAACCTGGTCCCGAGCCATCCCAATCCATGTATGTGAGGTCGTAAGCGTTGGAAAGGGCCGAGTTCGCCGCGGTACGGACCCAGCTTTCGCACTGTGCGAGACATCGCGCACTTTCAACCAAGCCCATCACACACACGAACACCGGGAGCAGACGCATCGGGGTACTCCTGCCGCACCTCCCGCCAGTGTACAGCGGTCGCCCATTCCTGCAAGGCGTCTAGCACGGCGCCCCATTCACCCGCTGCTCCTCCGTCTCAATGTCAAACCCGTTCTCCGTCCCGTCCCCGTTCAGGTCCGCGCTGGACTGGCAGAAGTTGCTGAAGTCGCCGTTCACGGCCTCCTCCGTCGCCTGCACGTCAAAGCCGTTCACCGCGCCGTCGCAGTTCACGTCCGGGTCGCACAGCAGGCGGAACCATTGCGACGCCGGGATCGGCGAGCGCACCTGGCCGTAGGGCGACATCGACGCGATCAACCCCGCGCCCCCGCTCCCTTCGAAGAACTCGATCCTCACACGGTGGTACCCGGCCTGCAGCCCCACGCTCGCCGTCGCCTCGACCATCCCGTGCAGCCCGTTGTTGTTGATCAGCAGCGTGTCCCCCAGGTACAGACGCGAGCCGTCGTCCGACGTGATGCTCAGCGTGTAGAACCCGGCAGTCGTGACGCGAAGATACGCGTTGTACACCGCGCCCACGTTGTCCGCGCGCCCCGAGGTCGCGAAGTTCTGATCGGTTGATCCGTAGTTGATGTCCGCGGCCAAATCGCTCTGATAGGGCGTCAGGACCGCGAAGTTGGGAAGCGTCGTGGGATTGGACAGGGCGTAGTAGTCCACGTCGATCTGCGGCAGCACCTGGTCCGCGTTCGCGTCCGAGGCGCGGAAGGTCGCCGGATCCGTCACGAACGACGTCACCGCCGCCGTCGCCTGCACGTCGTTGGCGTCCCGCACCGTGTACGTGAACGAATCGATGCCGTTGAATCCGAAGGGCGCGGTGTAGATCAGCCGATCGCGTCCGCCCGGGCCCGTGCCGACGGAGCGCACGATCGTCCCGCCCCGCTGGCTCGTCGCCTGGAACGTCAGGATCGTCATCGCCAGCGAGTTGGAATGCCAGTCGTTGGCCAGCACATCCACCGTGGCCGACTGCCCCGCCGAGAGGTTGGTCGTGTTGTCGGGCACGGGGTGACACACCGAGTCGTCCGAGATCAGGAACGACGTGATCCAGTTGGACCATCCCGCGGGCTGCGCGTACTCGCCGATGCCCCAGAAGGTCGTGTCGTCGGTGGGATCGATCGCGAGATCGAAGTAGTCTCCCCAGCGCCCCGTGGCGCTGGCGTCGCCGGTCTTCACAATCTCAGGCACGCCCATCTTGCCCGCCGGGTCGGTCGGGCGCCGGCCCGTCACGGCCACCGCCGGGTTCATCAGGGGCGAAGAAACCCCAAGGATCATCGCCACTTCCATCGCGGCGTTCGTGTAGATGGCCGGGAAGAACGAATGCAGCCCCGGGCCCGGATCGACATTCCCCGACTGCGCCAGGGCGCACGAACCGCTCGCGGGCCACGTGTTGGTGTTGATCTCGTACCACCGCGCCAGATTCCGCCCGCCCACGTTGATGGTGTGGGCCGCGTGCAGTTTTCCGTTCCGCCAGCACACGTTGAAGATCCGGCCATCGACGGCCGAGATCGTGCCCGTGGGCGTGGGCGTGTTGCCGGGGCCGCTGAATGTCGGCACGTTGACGGTCGTACCGACGACCACCGGGGTCGTCAGCGGGTTGGTGATCGCCCGCACCCGGACCGTCGAGGAAGACCCCGCCGACAGGAAGTACGGCGCGATGGGCGCGCCGAAATGCTGCGCCACCTGCACCGAGGCCGCGCCCGAGTCGCGAAGCGTCGAATACACCGCGGCCGACCCCGTGAGCATCGGCGCCTTGTCGAAGATCCGGAACCCCGCCCCGCCGAACCCGCTCTGGTTCAGGCCGAACAGGTTGCCCGTCACGTAGTACGCGCCCGCGTCGTACCCGAACCCCGGATAGTCCCACCAGAACGTCGTGACGCCGTCGGTCAGCACCGCGTCGGTGCGGTACTTGTACCACACCCCGTTGGGGTCGCTGTCGTCCGACACCGCGATGTCGATGTACGCCTCCTGCGTCGAGGAGTAATACTCCGGCGCTACCACCACGTACCGCTGCGCCAAGTGGTCGTAGAAGCACTTGGGATCAAACGTGAACCCCGCGGCCCCGACCGTTTCAAAGAACCCAGGGTTCCCCGTGTTGTTCAGAGGGATCGAAAACTGCAGCGCGCCACTCTTGGAGTACCACGCGATCTGCATGTTCACCGTCGAGAGCACGTGATTCGGCCCGACCGCCAGCGTCGGATCGGGCGGGTTCCAACCTGTCGCGCCGATCGCCGGCCAGGTCTGCTCCACAATCGTGCGGTGATCCTCCAGCATCCCGCCCGCCACCAGCGCGTTCGCCGGTTCGCCCGCCGCGGGCGCGGGCATCTGGTGCGGCGGCAGCACGTCCCGCACGCGCCGGGTTTCGCCGAAAATATCCGGTTCCTGGATCGGCTCGGCCACCGCGCGCGAATCGAAGACCGCCGCCGCGGCCGTGCCCCATGCGACCTGCCCCGGACGCGAGAGATTGATCGGAACCTGGCGCGAAACTCCCGCCGGCTGGCGGAGCGCACCCTCACCCGGGAACGGAGCCACGGCGACCGGCACCGGCTCTCGATCCGCCAGCAGCGATTGCTGCGTCGAAACGCACCCGCCAAGCAACGCCGAAAGGAGAGCCGCGGCCAAAACGGAAACGCGCCTGAATCTCGCGTCGAGCATGATCACCCCTTGTTCTATTCTTTGACAAGGCTCAGAATATCAGACATTCACCATTCGTCCACCGGGAAGTGCGGCGAGGTGGTGATTCGCAGCAGAAACCCCCGGGTTGCACCCATTGCCGATGCCCGAGAACAGACACCGTCCTCAAACTACCGCTGGACCACGAACTCGTCGGACAGCAGCACCGCTCGCCGATCCGCGTCCTGCGTCGAGAGCGAGGCTCGGACCTTCAGCCACGCCGGCGCCCGCTCGCGAAGCCCTTCGTTCCCCGGGTCCAGCCATTGATCCGCCCATTTCCCCGCGATCAGCGGAATGCGGTACGTGTTGGTCGCCGTATCGAACCGCGAGGCGTTGGCCTCGGGGTCGGCGAAGTCCGGGAGTTCCCAGGACAGCGCCTGCGTCTCGATTCCCGGCGCCACTCCCGCGCCGGGCTTGTATAACTCGACTTTCAGCGGTCCCAGCCCCTTCACCGTGTCGCCGAACCGATCCTTCAACTCGAAGTGGAGCACCAGCAGGCACTGGTCCGCGCCGACCTTGGGCCCGGTGGGATCGATGTGGGTCAGCCCATGCACTCGCAACGTCACCGGATCGAACGGGTGCGGCATCGTGGGCAGAGTCCTGCCCGAACTCCGGTTCACCCCCCAGGACGAGCACGCGGCCAGGAAGACCAGCGGCACGATGACCATCACTCGCATCATGCCGGAGGATAGAAGGGCGCCGCGCGCGGTCATTCCGCATGCTCCAACGCGACCAGCGAGTACGCCGTGATCAGTACCGGGTCGCTCTCCATCCACCGGTCATCTACGCTCCGGAAAGACCCGTCGGACTGTTGCAGCCGCGAAAGCCGCTCCACCAGGTCCTGCTTCCACTCGTGCGTCACGGGCCCGCCCTCCGCCCCCACCGCCCGGAGCGTGGGCTCGCCCCACGCGTGCATCGCCCGCGAGAACACCAGGAGGTAGTAGTACAACCCGTCCGTCCCAACGCCGGGATTCTCCTCGAGCGTGTAGTTCCTCGCGATCCACTCTCGCGCGGCGACCACCCGCGGGTCGTTCCTCGCCAGCCCCGCGTACACATAACTCTTGAACCCGGAATAGGTCATCGACCCGTACGCCCGCAGCCGGCTCTCGCCCTGCCAGTGTTCCACGGCCTTCGCGGTCACCGGCGCCTCCGCGACATCGGCGAAGGCGCTGCCCACCAGGATCTCAAACCGCGGCGCCACATCGCCGGGCGCCCGCACCTCGAACGAGTTCGCGCTGGTGTCGGTGCTGCCCGGGCCGAACAGGATCACGCACCGGTCGCCAAGCCCCGCGTGCTCCGGGTTCGACGATTCCTTCGCCTTCTCTCGCAGGCGTGTTCGAATCTCCTCGCGCGTCAGCGTGACCGGCTTTCCGTCGGCGCCTTTGGCCTTGAGCGTGACCCGCGCCGCAAGCCCCGCCGGGCCCGAGAGGCTCTCCGCGACCTCGCCCGCGAACGACTGGCCGCTGCCCGGTTTGTCCTTGTTCTCGCTGGTCGAGTAGATGAACCCGCCCTGGGTGCTGCCTTTGGCGTAGGGCTCGCCGTTGATGATCTTCCCGTCGGAGCCTTTCTCGATCATCTGGCAGCGCTGGAGAAACACCAGCGCCCGCTGGAAGGCCGCGTCCGACTCCGACACTCCCGACTCGCGCAGCGCCTCGATGATGAATGCCGAGTTGGAAAGGTCCGGGCGGCCCCGATTTCCGTACCCCCACCCGCCGTAGTACGGATGATCCCTGCTCACCCGCTCCGCCGCCTCGACCGCCCCCTCCCGAACCGCCGCGCCCTCGCCGTACTGCAGTCCCTTCAGGAACTCCTGCGCCTTTACCATCGCCGACCGAACCTCCGCCGAGGGACTCTTGATCTTCGCCAACGCCGATAGGCAGATCGCCGTGTTGTAGGTCGGGAGTATCCGGTCGTAGATCCCCCCGTCGGGCTGCTGCTTCGAAAGGATGAACGCGATCCCCGCGCTCACCGCCGGGTCCTTCTCGTCCACGCCCTCCTGCATCAGCAGGCCCTGCACCACCAACCCGGTGATCGCCGGCAGCGTGGGCCCCTGCGGATTCACGTTCCAGCCGCCCGTGGCCTTGTCCTGCTGGGCGCGCAAAAACACCGCGGCCCGCGCCGCCATCGCCCAACGATCAGGCTTCTCGAATCGTGCCTGGTTTGTCGGCGCGGGCTGCGCGCACACCATTCCCGGCCCCAGCATCCCCAAGGCCACGATCAGGGGGTATCGGATCATCCCGAATCCTACGGACGCCGGACTACTTGGCCTTCTTCGCGATCGCTTTCGCCACCGCCGCGTCCTTTTGGGCGTCGGTCAGTCTGGTCCATTTGCCGCGGCAGCCTTCGCAGCACAATCCGAGTTTCTGCCCCTTCCACTCCACCGGCGTGACGCTCGGGTCTACCGGATCCTCGGGCACCATCACGCAAAACGCGTTCACCGTCGTCACCACGCCCGGCTTGACCTCGCGGCACGCGGATTCGTCTTCCTTCTGGCCCGCCGCGCACCCGCCCAGCAGACCCAGCCCCACCGCCGACACACACAATGCCTTCAGCATGCACTTCACGAAAACCTCCTTCACGTTGACTCAAATCGGACTAAATACTCTGTTTATGATACGCCCGCCTCCGGTCGCTCGGCCAGCATCACAACGCCCGCCGCGACCACCGCCGCAACCTCCGTTCGCATGACGTGCCGCCCGAACCGCGCGATCAGCGCCCCCGCATCCCGCAAGCCATTAACTTCCCCGGCCGACCACCCGCCCTCCGGCCCTACCAGCAGCGTGATTTCCTCGCTGCCGGTCCGGCGGTAGTCCTCACCGCTCGCATCCGCGACGACGATCCGCGGCCGCGCCATCGCGGCATCAAATCGAACCATCGGCCCGATTTCCAGCACCCAGGCCCGGCCGCATTGCTTCATCGACTCACCGGCGACCCGCGCCAACCGCCCGAGTTTCCCCTCGCGCGGCTCGACCACGGTGCGCTCGCTGACCAGCGGCGACCAGGAGGCCGCGCCGACCTGCGACAGCCCGTCGATCATGTCGTGGAGCCGCTCGCCCTTGGGCGCCGCGGCGAGCACGTGGAGCACCGGCAGTTCGCGTGGCCGGCGCTCCCTCGACTCCAACCGAACGACCATCTCCCACTCCGCGCTGTGCTTGCGGATCGCGGCGATTGCCGCCACCCCCACCCCGCCTCTTCCGTCGTGGATTTCAACGCGTTCACCCTCCCGCAGCCGCTTGACCCGGGCCGCGTGGTGCGCCTCCTCGCCGGTGATGAGCAAATCCCCGGTTGAGGGCAGGTCCGGAACGTGGATTCGGTGGGTGCTCATGGCGATGACGGAACACTCCGAGAAAGGCGGTGCCCGGAGCGTATTCTCGGGCGTTGCCGCGAAGTACCCTTGAGTCGGAGCCCGCGAAGGACGATGATGCCCACGCGACCCCGCCACGCGAGGGTTGTGTACCATGGCCGAAACCCGGGAAACCAACCCCACGACCGCTTCCCAGGAGGATCTCAGCGCGCAGATCGACGCCCTGCTGGGCGAGATCGGCTCGGCCTCGGCCGCTCCGCCCGCTTCCACCCCCAGCGCTCCCCAGCCCAGCGAAGCCGACAGCGCCGACCTCGCCCGACAGATGGAGGACATCCTCTCGACGCCCGCCAAGAGCGCCGCGGCCGCGCCGGATCCCGAAACCCAGAAGGCAACCGACGAACTCGCCAGACAGATCGAAACGCTCCTGACCCCCGAACAGAAGGAGCCCTCGCCTCCCGTGGTTCCGCTCGAGTTGCCCGAGTCTGCACTTACCCCCGACCATGCGCCGAGCGCCCCTGCCCCGCCGGTTGCGCCGCTCCCCGACTTTCCAATTGCCGCAGCGCCCGCGCCGCGTCCGGCGGCCGCCGCCCCTCCTGTTGCCGCGACCCGGACTCCGCCCGCACCGGCGCCCGCCCCGGGCACGCCCCCGCAAGCGGTCGAGCCCGAGGTTCCGCCGCGCCCTCGGGGCGAAGCATTGCTGGCCGCGCTCGCCGTCGCCTCCAAGCCTCTCGCCGACAA
Organism: Phycisphaerales bacterium; assembly: GCA_905339235.1. GTDB lineage: Bacteria > Planctomycetota > Phycisphaerae > Phycisphaerales > UBA1924 > RI-211. The sequence goes on along the minus strand of CAJPFG010000002.1, from coordinate 86,076 downwards.
GCCCAAGGTGATCCGCGATTCGCTGGGCTGGATCGCGCTGAACTCGCTGTTTCTGGGCGCGTGCCTCTGGGCGTACGTTCTGTTCTTCCGTCATCCGCCCCACGCGGCCGAGGCGTGGGAGTTTGATTTCTCTCAGGGCGCACTGCCGACGCCCCCCTCGCACGACGAAGAACCGCCCGCCGCGGACGGCCACGCAAAGGCCGCCGAGCCCAAGAAAGCCGCGAAATCGGACGCGAAGAAAAAGGAACCCGCAAAGTCCGACTCGCACGGCTCCGAGAAACGGGGCGGCGGCGGGCACTGACGATTCAGCCGCCGGACCTGCTCTCTTCCTTTTTCGGTTCGACCGGCTTGGCCTCCTCCTTCGCGGGCAGCGTGGCGCGCCAATCCGTATTCAGTTCCTCGAACGACAACCCGAACACCTCGCGCGACGCCTCGTCGATCGACTTTCCCTGGCCCATCGATCGCAGCCACTTGTTCCGCCCTTCCTGCTTCCATCGCGAGTCGATGTACTTGAGCATGTGGTGGCCCTGGGTATACACATGCCCGTACCACCGCTTGTCGAACGTCTCGAAGTCGGCGAGTTCCTTCCACTCGGCCAGGTTGCCCATCCGCGCCCACGACTCGACGCGCCCCTCTGGCCCCCGCTGCCCCGAGTTCGCCTCCGCCGACAACTCCGCCACGCCCTCCAGCACCCACCAGGGCATCACGTCGTTGGCCTTGGGCCCCACCGCGAACGTCGCCACGTGTCCGTACTCGTGCGCCAGCAGCCGCTCCAGCGCCTTCAGGCCCGTGCGAGCGTTCGAGAGCAGTTTGATCGACTCGTCCGGCTCGTTCCAGCCCCCCAGGCTGTCCTCGTACGAAAGACAGATCGACTGCTGCAGGTGCTTCATCGACCGGTACAACTTGATCTTCTGCGTCCGCGACGTGAACCCCGTCCCGTCGTGCCCGAAGAATGAATCCACCTTCGACCGCACGTTCGTGAACGCCTCCACCACGCGCCCGGCGAGTTCATCGAGCCCGGGGTCGCACAGCACCACCACGCCCGCGGCCTCGTGCTTCTCCCACGTCTCCCCCGCGTACCGCCACTGGCCGTCTTCCAGCACGAATCTCGCGCCGAAGGCCACCGTGCGCTCTCCCTTCTCGGGCATCGTCCAGGCGAACGTCAGATCGCCAGTCGCCGCCCCGTCGGTCACCGCGAGTTCGCCCAGGCTCAGCATCAGGTCGGCCGCCGGCTTCTTCTTCAGGTCGTTGGCGAAGTACGTCTGTTCCTTCGTCCACTCCGGGTCGCCGTGCGCCACCGCCGCCAGCCAGCCGTCGCGATCTCCCGCCTCCGCCGCGGCCTCCATCTGCCGCAACGTCAGGTCGATCCCCGCCCGCACTGCCGGGTCGTCGGCCCGCGCAGCGCACGACATCGCCCAAACGCACACCGCTGCAATGGTCATCCGGAACATTCGCAGGCCTCCTCGCGACACGCCGCCGCGGGAGCCATGATATCGCGGCGTCGCGTTGCGCCTCAGGCCGCCTTGGCCCGCAGGTACTCCGCCAGCCGCCGCGTGTCGTCCGGCCCGCCCAGGTCCAGCCCCAGGGCATCCGCTACCGCCTCCGGCGAGGCGCCGCCCGGCGGGAACCGATGCGTCATCAACTGCTGGCCCTTGGCGTCATAGAGCACCACCACCGCTGAGCCGTCCTGCTCGCGCGTCGCCTCCAGCGTCTGCCCGGCCACCACAAGCCGGTGCGTGGCAACCTGCTCCCGCGCGATGCTGTCCAGCACCGTCGAATCCACCGCGCGGATCAGGCCCGCGTGCACCAGGTCCACCAGATCGTCCCCCTCCGCCAAGTTCGACGCGATATCGGAGAACACCGCCACCGCCGCGCCGTACTCGCTCACGCTCTTGCGGATGACCAGGTCCATCTCCGGGCCGGTAAGCCCCAGCACCTTTCCGGCGCCGGTGAAATCAGGCGCACCCACGAACGGCTCGTCCTGCGTTTTCGGCGACAACTCGATCATCCCCACCGTGTACGCGACTCGATGGAGCCGGCCCATCGCATCGTCGCGCCGGGGCTCCGCGGGGCGCACGTGGTGCAACTCCAGCGGGCGCAGAAGCATCTCGGGCAGTTTCCATTTCCGCGCCATCGCCGCCACCACGTCCACATGCGTGAAGGGCAGCGTCTCGTGCTCGAGCCTGAACAGGCGCGTCGGGGTGGGCCGGGAGTTGAACAGCGAGTCATACCCGCGTCCGACCAGCCGCGGCATCATCGGGATCCCCGCGTCGATCATCAGCCCGATCACGAACGCCTCCGCCACGTGCGAGGGCGCGATCAGCCTCGCCAGTTCGGCGCTCACGCACGCGCGCATGACCGACTGGCCCCACACGTCACGCGCCAGGTCCTTTTCCGCTCCGCACATCGCCGCGCGGCTCAGGTGAAACCCCAGCGCCACGCTCTTCAATCGCTCCAACCCCAGCACCAGGCACGCCCGCTCGATGCTCGACACCGGCGCTCGCTGCGCGAAGAACGCCGAGTTCGCGAGCCTCAAAACCCGTCCCGACACCGCGTGATCCGTCCGCACCACCTTGGCATAGTCCTGGATCTGAGATTCCGGATTCCCTGACAACTCAAGGAGCCGCAGCACCACCTCCGGCTGGCTCGGCAGGCCGATGCTCTCCAGCGTCGCTTCCAGGTACTCCTGGAGTTGGCTCAGTTCCACCGCGGATAGCAAATGGCGGGCTTTCATCGGCGCAGCGATCCCTGAAAAGCACGGACTGCACGTACTGCCGGCATTCATCGGCGAACGAACCCATCCCCTGATGCAGGATGCGGGAGTCAACAATCAATTCCGTGTGTTTCCGCGCACGTCCGAGAAAACCGCCCGCGGTCACTCTCCAAACGTCGCTCCCACCGCCCGCGCCGCCGCGATCAGTGGTTCATCGGCCCTCACCAGCCGCTGCCGCCCCGCCGGCTCTCGAAGGTCGATGTCCGTCAACCTCCCGCCCTGCACCGCCACCATCCGTCCCACCTTCCCCTCGCGCAGCAGCACCATCGCGTGATTCCCCAACAGCGTCGAAAGCACGCGGTCGTACGCCGAGGGCGTCCCCCCGCGCTGCACGTGCCCCAGCACCGCGTACCGGCTCTCCACCCCCGTCGCCTCTTCGATCTGCTCCGCCAGGAACTTCCCCACTCCCCCCAACCGGATCGGGTCCGGACTCAACGGGTCCACCCGCGCCACCACCTTCGCCCCGCCCTGCGGCGCGGCCCCTTCGCTCACGCACACCAGCGTGCTCTTGCGCCCGCGCTTGCTGCGGCTCATGATCTTCGTGTAGATCGTTTCCATCTTGAACGGAATCTCCGGAAGCAGGATGACATCCGCCCCCGCCGCGACCCCGGAGTGCAAGGCGATCCACCCCGCGTTTCGCCCCATCACCTCCACGATCATCGCCCGGTGATGGCTGTCGGCCGTGGTCCGGCAGCGGTCCATCGCCTCCGTCGCGGTGTCCACCGCCGTCTGGAACCCGAAGGTGATCTCCGTCCCCTCGATGTCGTTGTCGATCGTCTTGGGAACCCCCACCACGGGAATCCCCATCTGGCTAAACGTCGCGGCGGAGGTCATCGTCCCGTCGCCGCCGATCACCACCATCGCCTCAACGCCGTGCTCGCGGAGGTTGGCGAGGCACCGGTCGGTCACGTCCTTGTAGATGACCTTGCCGTCGCCTGCGGGCGGGGGCGGGTTCTGCCCAACCGGGAACTTCGAAGGGTTCGACTTGTTGTTCGAGCCCAGGATGGTCCCGCCCCGGGCGAGAATCCCCACCATGTCGGCCTCGGTCATCTCGCGGAACCGGTTCTCGATGAGGCCCAGATATCCGTCCTCCACCCCCACCACCGACATCCCGCAGGAGATTGCGTCCAGAACCACCGCGCGGATCACCGCGTTGAGCCCGGGGCAATCTCCCCCGCCGGTGAGCACCGCGATCCGCTTCACAATGGGGCAGGAGTGAGTTGGCATGCGGGGAGATTATCGGCCAGACCGCGGCCCAATGTGTGGACCGGTTTGACATTCCGCGGCGTAATTGGAGCACCAACTTCGTTGCTCGCAGATGCGCCGGGGAGTTGTCGCAGGCGTTTGGTTCCCCTGTGTCCGCACTCATCTGCCGCGCGATGCACGCGCACCGGACAATGCACGAGGCGACGAGGGAATGACGAACGAGGGAAAGGTTGATCCACAGGTAGCCCGCAGCCGCGCCGAGTTCGAGCGGGTGAATCTGACGTTCGTGCCTGCAAGGGCGCCGCGGTGGCGCGAGCGCGAAGGCTGCGGTGTCAGGTAGGCAGCCACACGGATGCCAACGCTCGGCTAGCCAAATCGGATCGAGTGTGCACGGGCGGCAACTTTCGCACCCTCGGTGCGCACTCGCTTCATGAGCGCGCGGGCTTTTGGCGTGATCAACGCCTTTGGCCCAGAGGTGGGCTTCAATGCTCCCGCCCTCGTTCCCTGAACGCCTGACATTGAGAGGATCTTTTTCATGGGTACGCCCATCCGTTGGGGGCAAGTTTATCCTAACCCAGCCCGCACATCCAGCTATCGACAGAGATTCCCCTGAAATCCCGCAAATTCTCTGACATTTTGGGGTACCTCGTACGTTTCCAGACTCTCCTCTCGGAGTCCATAAAGTCGGCCGGAGTTGATCCGGAGGAGGGTTGGTGATCTCATCCAGACAAATGGCGAGTCATCGCTCGGGCCTGCGGTCGCATCGACAACAACCTCCGCAAAAGCAGTCCGCTCGGGCCACTTAGAGAGCCGGTACAGCTCGCCAACCCAAACGAAGTGCGGCATCGGCTTGCGCCGAAGGATGTCGCATACGGGATCGCTGCTCGCATCGCGGCACTTGAATCTCTGGTAGTTGCTGGCGGAAGTCAGAAAGACCTTTCGGACAAAGACCTCTTCGCTCCATTCTTGCGGCAGATTCGCTTCCTGTACAAACTCACTCATGAGGGTCGCCACCGCGATGTCCGCCTGTTCCGGAGCAAGAAAGGCCTTGTCGGGTAAAGGGACAACCATGGCTTGGAGTGATGGGAGGCCATATCGAGGTTCATTGGGTGACTCGTGAGTCCCACGTTCGACGTGCCGGTACGGTGCCCAGTTGTCGTCTTGAACGACTATAGTTTCGACTAGATCTGTTGCCGGAATCACCTTGGACGACCGCCGCACTACGGGCTTATCACGGTAGTTCACTCCGATCGCCACGACTGCATGATCGATCGGGCCATCAGCGTTCCCGCTACTGGACACTCCGACGATCGGTGGCATTCCGGATTCGACGCAAATGTGAATGGCCTGCAGGAAGTCATCTTCGCTACTCAGATGTTCGCTGCCAGCCCAGCCGATGTCGAGGCTCGGCCTGACAATCTCACTGACGCGCCGGTCGTACAACTCAGCCGCGAGTCTGTTGCGACCAAACATAGCTGAGATCTGTTCGATCGTGAGCCCCTGACTTGGGAATAGACGGCGCACCGTCAGCCCTTCCGCCAGCCGTGCAATGCTAAATGGGTCTTGCTCTGCATACTGGCGGTACCGTTGCGACAAATATCGAAATAGGCTCCACACCGCCGTTTCAGCGCAAGTGTGTACTTCCGTATCCTGGCTTTGATGGGGGAATGCGGCGATCCTCAGTCCCTGTCCAAAGACGTGTGAGTGGAATTCCGTTAGACAGATTCTTGTTCCTTCACGAATTCCTGCTAACTTCCGTGGGTCAAGAAGACATCTCCCAATGCGACAATACGGCGTAGGTCGCACCACTACGTATCCGAGGTATCCGGGGCTCGTCGAGGCGTTTCCGGATTCATGCTGAGCGTGAATCCCCTGACGTTCCGCGATGGTGCTAAGATGCCCCTCCAAGTCTCCGTCTTCGGGAAACAAGAGGTCATCTTTGCCGATTTCAATTTCAAAAAAGTGAACTCGCTTCGCGCGAGGAGGAAACACCGAGAACTTCCGCGAATAGTGCGCGCTGTAGACGTTGCGATAATCCTTATCAATGTATTCGTGTTCAATGAGCGCCGTCTTGTAGACCCCGTTCAAACACGACGAGAGGATTGCAATATCAGCCTGATCAAACGCCCCTCCGCAGATTTCGGCGATTGCGCTCCAGTCGCCCTCTGAGCTGCAGATATCAAAGTCGGTCGGTTGGTCGGGCATAGCTCCCAATGATAGTCTGCCGTCAGCGCGTTCGCAAGGCCTCTGATCCCACCGCGCTCCGCCCTCTCAGCAAACCGATTTGATCCTCAGACGATGGTCAATGCCCTGTGCACCGAAGCGTACAGCGGTCCGCGAGCCGCCGTTCAGCAGCATACGGTACCCACGCCATCGGCCCGCGGCCCGCACCTTCGCGGAGTCCGCCCGCGCCCGCAACCCTTGGCGCATCAGCCCGAGACGCGCCGTGAGCGGCAGGCGGGCGCGGGCCTGACAACAGACCGATTCACTGATGCACGCGTGCATCAGCCTTGCGACGTTTACGACGGCGGCGCTGGTGTACATCACTGCCCCGCTCGAAGCGGAAGGGTCTATCCAATTCAGGGCTTGATAACCAGCTTGCAGGTGACGGACCGGCCACCGATCACCCGCGACTCCTCGATGGTCCGGCGAAGTTCTCGCCCATCCGGAATGTGCGAGTTAGGATCGTAAATGAAGAAGACGATCGTCTCGCAAGTCGAGCTTTGGCGGTAGACTTCGATGTCGTCGTGCAGTTCCTTCGAGATGGTCTTGCCGTGCGTCTCGTCACGAACAAACTTGGCTTCGATGACCAGCCTCAGCGACCGCGAAACGAAATCGCGGATGGTGAAACGGTTTCCCACTTTCGCGGTGGGTGTCTCCCAGATGAGGTCGCGAACCCAGCACCGCAGAATGACGTAAAGCGCGTCCTGGACATCTGCCTCCGAGTCAAGCGCGAGCACCGTGCCAGTGCTTCGCCGCGTGTTCAGATACCGCACAATCTCGCTGAACTCATGGAGCGCGACGAGCACATCATCGACGGAAGCGCCGCCCGCGGGAGCAGCCGAGCGGCTCGCCGACGCCAAGGACGACAGCCCCCCGAGTACCGCGGCTGTATGGGCGTTCTTATCCACCGCTCTCAACCCCACGACCGTAGATGTACTTGGCGATGTCCTGGATGATGGCCTCGTAGTCCCGCGTTGTTTTGTTCTCCGGCAAATGGATATGCAGATCGATCTTCACTGGGGGCAACGCGCCGCCGCCGCGCCCATCGCCGCTGCCGTCTTGATCGCCCGAACCGGACTGTTGGCCTGACGCGCGCGTCGGCACCCCAGTAAAGGAAGCCGACTCGCAGAGGGCCTTGAAGGTCTGCATTTGGAGGCGGACGAGGTTCTCAGATCCCCCCGCATGCACGTTGAACAGCCCTTCAAGCGCCTCGTCGCTTTCCGCTTGCGGTGCGTGTGAAGCGTTAAAGATGTCGGCATAGATGTCGCGCAGCTTTGCGCCGAGCGCCGCTGGCCCCGTGGCCTTGTTCATGTACTCGACGTAGAGGGGAGTCGGCTCGCCTGACGACGCGATCAACCCCACTTTCTTGAGAACAGCGACCGCAGTGCGGAGATTGTTGCTGACGCTTTTTGAGCAGCGCCAACTCACCACCAGCTTCGGATCGAGCTTTGCAGGTTTGGGCTTCTGAGGAATGGCCTGGAGGACCTTCCGGAGCACTCCTGGGACATTGGTGTATGGGTACTTCGGCTCCGAATGCGCTGGCTTGGACTTCTTTCCCACGAGCGAATCTCCGAGTGTCGAATCCAACAATGATAGTGCGTTGTTTGCGCGGTCGTCCGGCAACGAACTGCGACAAGCCTACCCGGGAGCTTGCTCCAGGCCAAGAGAGCCCGAAAGGTGCGGCGAGCCCCTCTTGGGTCAGACGTGCATTCACCAGGCTGGTCGCACTACACCGCGATTGGGACAGCGCGCGTCACTATGGCGCCTCAAGTCTGCACCCTTGATGAGCCCGACGGCCCACAACGGCGCGCAGCCTCCCGTCGTCTAATCGTCTCCCCTTGTGGACAACCTGCTCGCAACCTGTCGTCCGACAGCACGGTCGATTCTTCCGCCGACTCTCCCACCCGCCCCGCCCCACCCGCAACAATGGCCCCATGCAAGGACGCGACCCCGACTCCCGTGACCGCCGCCGTATCGCGCCCATCTCCGCGAAGGAGCTCTTCGACCGCCAACCACCCGCGGCCGTCGAAGCCGAGATGTCCCTGCTCGGCTCCATGATCCTCGACCCCAACATCATCCCCGACGTCCTGGGGATCATCCGCAACGAGGGTGACTTCTGGAAGGAAGCCCACTCCCACATCTACCGCGCCGTCATCGACGTCTACGACCAGCGCCACAGCGGCGACCTGGTCCAGATCATCGACATCCTCCGCGACCGCGGCGTCATCGACCAGATCGGCGGCCCCAACTACCTCGTCGAACTCGCCAGCGCCGTTCCCAGCGCCACCAACGCCCCCCACTTCGCCCGCATCGTCTGCGAGAAGGCCAAACTCCGCCGCCTCATCGACGCCGCGGGCCAGATCCTCTACGACGCCTACCACGCCGGCGAACTCGGCCCCGAGGGCGCCCGCGAAGTCCTCGACTCCGCCGAGATGCGCGTCTTCGAGATCGCCCAGGAGCAGAACGCCGCCGACCCCCAGGCCCTCGCCGAACTCCTCGACCTCGAACTCAAACGCATCGAGGCCGCGGACTTCGACGGCGGCGGCCTCTCCGGCGTCCCCAGCGGCTACCCGGACCTCGACGAGTTGCTACGCGGCTTCCAGCCGGGCGAAATGCTCGTGCTCGCCGCCAGACCATCCATGGGCAAGTGCCTCGCCTTCGACAGCGAGATCGTGTTGGACGACGGCTCGGTCGTCACCATTGAAGAACTCTACCGGCGGCGCGAGGGCGTCATTCCCACACTCGACAACCGGCTCAAACTCCGGCGGGGCAGCCCGAGCGACTTCATTGACGATGGCCGCAAGCCCGTCTTCGAGGTCACCACGCGGCTGGGTCGCCGTATCCGAACAACGCTCACCCATCCATTCCTGACGGTGCAGGGATGGTCTCCCTTGGACAATCTGAAGGTTGGCGACTTTGTCGCCGTGCCGCGCCGCATGGACGTGTTCGGCGACAGGCCCATGCGCGACTGTGAAGTGAAACTTCTGGGTTACCTGATCGGTGACGGGGGCCTGACGGGGGCCACGCCCCGATTCACAAACTCCAACCAGCGAATCGCCGCGGACTTTGCCCACGCCGTCGAGCAGTTCGGCGGGCTCTCTCTCGCCCTGTCGAGCCGCCGTGATCGGGAGGCTCCCTCCTGGAACATCACCGCCCACCAGGCGGGGGTTCGCAGCGCACGCCAGTCCTTCGCGGCGTCTTTCTCGCAGGCGATGTCGGCATCGGGACTCACTCAGAGAAGCATCGCCGCCCAGATCGGCGTCACCCCCGCGTCAATCACTCATTGGAAGCAGGGACTCACAACGCCGGATCAGAAGACCTTTGACCGGCTGTGCATCGTCCTCCGAGTCACCGCGGCGGACCTCGCGGCCGACGGCATCTCCGTCGCCCGCACCAACGCCCCAAACGCCCTCTCCCGGTGGCTCAGCGATCTCGGCCTGATGGGACATGGCGCCGGCTCCAAGCACGTTCCGGCGGGGGTTTTTACGCTCCCGCGCGAACAGATCGCACTCTTCCTGAACCGGCTCTTCGCCACCGACGGCTGGGCAACGGTACTGGCATCCGGACAGAGCCAGTTCGGGTACAGCACCATCTGCGAACGCCTCGCCCGCCAGGTCCAGCACCTGCTCCTGAGATTCGGCGTGATCGCTTCGCTCCGGTTGCGATGGGTCAAGTACAAGGACGCCCGCAGGCCGTCCTGGCAACTCGACATCACCGACGCGGCCTCCATCCGGACGTTCATCGAGGAGATCGGGATCTTCGGCAAGGAGGAACAGCTCGCGCGCGTATCCGAGGAACTTTCGAAGAACTACCAGACCAACAAGGACCTCATCCCGCTCGAAGTCTGGAACGCGATCGAAGCCGCCATGGGCGGCCGTTCCTGGCGCTGGCTCGCACAGGCGATCGGCGCACCCGGAGACAACGTGCACGTCGGCACACGCCGCCCGACACGCGCCCGCCTCGCGAAGATCGCGGAAGCACTCGACAGCGATCCGCTCCGCGACCTCGCCGCCAGCGACGTGTACTGGGACCGGATCGTCTCCATCGAGCCGCTCGGCCGCCAGCAGGTCTACGACCTCACCATGCCCGGCACGCACAACTTCGTCGCCAACGACGTCTGCGTGCACAACACGGCCCTGGCGCTCAACCTCGCCGAGCAGATCGCCATCGGCGGCGTCCCCGTCCCCGGCGCACCCCCCAGCCGCCGCTCGCCGGTCGGGCTCTTCTCCCTCGAAATGTCCAAGAACGCCATCGTCCAGCGCCTCCTCTCCGCGCGATCCGGCGTCTCCAGCCAGGCCCTCCGCGGCGGGCACAAAATCCCCGACGACGACTTCCGCCGCCTCATGATGGCCGCGGAAGACCTCAAGGCCGCGCCCGTCTACATCGACGACACGCCCAACCTCAGCGTCCTCAACCTCCGCGCCCGCGCCCGCCGCATGGTCGCCCAGCACGGCGTGAAAGTGCTGATGGTGGACTACCTCCAGTTGATGTCCGCGCCCCACGCCGCGCGCGAGAGCCGTCAGGTAGAAGTCTCAGCCATCTCGCGCGGCGTCAAGGCCCTCGCCCGCGAACTCAACGTCCCCGTCATCTGCCTCTCGCAGTTGAACCGCGCCAGCGAGCAGCGCGAGGGCAACCGCCCCCGCATGGCCGACCTCCGCGAGTCCGGCTCCATCGAGCAGGACGCCGACGTCATCATGCTCCTGCACCGCGAGGAGTACTACCACATCCAGGACGAAGACTGGAAGGCCGAGAACCCCGACAAGATCGGCATGGCCGAAGTCATCATCGCCAAGCAGCGCAACGGCCCCACCGGCGTCGTCAAGTTCTCCTGGGACTCCAACGCCACCCGCTTCCGCAGCCACGACGCCACCGCCCGCGCTCCCGTGGACTTCACGCGTGACTTCTCCGGCTATTCAAGCCCTTCACAGGCCGCGGCGAAGTTCCCAGTCCAGCCCACACGCCCCCAGCCCGGCAAGCCCTGGACGCACTCCGAGGTCAAAGAGGCCCCGCCCTTCAACTTCGCCCCGGGCAACAAGACCGGTCCCATCGAACACCACCGCGATGGCGGAGGCCCCGAGCGAGAAACCCCCGGCGAAGGCGACGAGCCTCAGGAGTAGTTTCGCCTTTCGCCGTCAGCACGGCGCCCCATTCACCCGCTGCTCCTCCGTCTCCACATCAAACCCGTTCTCGGCGCCGTCGCCGTTCAGGTCCGCGGAGGCCTGACAGAAGTTCGAGAAGTCCCCGTTCACGGCCTCCTCCGTCGCCTGGATGTCAAACCCGTTCACCGCGCCGTCGCAGTTCACGTCCGGGTCGCACTCGCACTCGTCCGGGATGCCGTTGCCGTTGCCGTCCTGGCTCACGCCGTTGGCGATGTCGCACGAATCCGGCGCGCCGTTCTGATTGCAGTCCGGCCCCGTGCTCGTCCCCAGCACAATCTTGAAGACCTCCCCGCCCGTCTGATCCGTCCAGTACACCTCGCCCGCGGCGTCTTCGCCGAACGACATGATGTTGTTGATCGTCGGCGCTCCCGGCGGCTCGAGTTGCGCGGTCCGGTTGGTCACATCCGTCAGCGCACCCGCGGATGTCCGCCGGAACGACCAGATCTGCGGCGTGCAATAGTCCGCAAACAGATAGTTCCCCTTGAAGCACGGGATGGCGTTCCCGCGATAGACATAGCCGCCCGTAATCGAGCAGCCGTTGATCGTTGTCGGCGGGATTGTGCCGCTGTGCGGATACGTCAGCACCGGCAGCGTCAGGTTCGCCGCGTTACAGGTGCACCCCGAGAGCCCGGTGCAGTTCAGCCCCTCCATGCAGCGCCACCCGAAGTTGCGGCCCGCCAACGATCCTGCCGGCACGAAGTTCACTTCCTCCCGCGCGCTCTGCCCGACGTCCGCGATCCAGAAGTCGCCCGTCTGACGGTCGATCGACGGCCGCCACGGGTTCCGCAGGCCGTGTGCGAAGATCTCGTCCAGCCCGGCCGTGGCGCCGAAATACGGATTCGTAGACGGGTTGGTGTACTGCGGCCCCGCGCCGCCGACCTGCCCGTCGTCGTCGTCGTTGCCGGGGACATTGTCCGCGCCGTCAACGTCGATCCGCAGCATCTTCCCCAGCAGGTTGGCGGTGATGCTCTGCGCGTTGCCCCCCGCCACGTGCCCCGGCGGCACGATCGAAGGTGGATTGGGCGCCGCGCAGTTCGTGTCGTTCCCGCACCCGCCATCGCCGGTGGCGATGTACAGGTAGCCGTCGGGACCGAACGCGATCCATCCGCCGTTGTGGTTGGCGTCCGGCTGCGGGATCGTGAGCAGCGTCACCGCCGACGCCGCGTCCGCAGTCCCCGAGGTCGCATACGGCAGGTTCGCACGATACCGCGCCACGATCGTCGAACCGGCGGAAACACCCGCCTCGGCCGTGCGGGTGTAGTTCACGAAGAAGTACCCGTTCTGCAGAAAGTTCGGATGGAACGCCAGCCCCAGCAACCCCTGCTCGCTCCCCGTCGAAACCGTGATCTGCAGGTACGGCGTCGCGTTCAGCGTGTTGGCGGGAATGTTCACGATCCGGACCCGACCCAGCGACCCGCTCCGCTGCTCCACCACGAAGATGCGGGAGTTGTCGCCGGAGGGGGCCGTCACGAACAGCGGCCGCGTCAGCCCCGAGGCGATCAACTCCGACGCCAGCGTCTGCTGCGCTCTCGCCGTCGAAGCCGTGCCCATCAAGCCGAGAACCGCACCCACCGCCGCGTACACGCACGTTCCACGCATGATCTGACTCCCTCGATTATCGGACCCGAACTCCCGCGGATCCCTCTCCCAGTGTCGTTATCTTCGGACGCTCGTCAACCCGACTTGCCCTTGCACGCCCCTAAATGAGGGGGTTTTAAGGGGCAGTCGATACGCCGCGGCCTCCGGATTTGTTCCTGCCTAGCGCCGAATACCGGGCGCAGCCTGGTCGATCGACAAAACCCGATACGACCCCTCCCCGTCCCCATGCGCATTCGCGATCGCCGGGAGCAAGCCCGTTCCGTCCTCGTGCAGGAACGTGATGGTTTTGATCACCGCCGGTCGCTGCCCCGTCACGCGATCCACCGGGTTCAGCACGTCCAGCGACGCGAGCGTCGCCTCGGTCCCCACGCCCCACTGCGTCACCGAGCGCGGGATGCTCGTGGTCAACAAGAACACCAGGTCCGGCTTCAACTCCAGCGCCGCCCGCAACCCCGGCAGCGGCACCGACGATCCGCTCGGCTGCAACTTCGCGAGCCATGACTCAGCACGCGCCCGGGCCTCCGACGTCGCCAGCGCGAACTCCCGCCGCGGTTCCATCCGCCGAACCTCGGGCGCCGACTCCTGCCCGTTCACCGGGGGCCGCTGCCGGTACGCCACAATCTGGAATGACTGCGTCGGGTCCAGCCGCTCGATGGACCGCGCCAACTCCGCCTTCAGGAACGGAAACGTCGGGATCATCGCGGCCGAGGCATCGATCACGTACACGATCCGCCTCGCCCGCGCCGCCTCCACGCCCGCGAATGACGCGGGCAGCGCCGGCGGCTCCGCGGGCGGCGCTTTCGGCGGCTCCGGCCTGGATTCGCGCACCGGCGGCGGCGCGGGCGGGGGCTGGAGCGCCAGCGTCACGGACGCCGGCGCAGGGGTCGGGGCCTTTACCGGCGCGGGCGGCGGAATGTCGGGCTCGGGCGCGGGCTGGGGGGGCGCGGCCTGCGGAGGTTCCGGCTCGGGCGGGGGCGGCGGCTCGGGCACGACCGGGGCCGGCGCGGCCAACGTCAGCGACGTCGCCGGCGCGTCGGTCAGGCGGTCGGGCCGGCGCGGGTGGTGATCCAGGATCGTGACGCTCGCGATCCCGTACAGCAACGCCGCGTGCACGACCAGCGATGCGCCGACCGCCACGACCGACCGGTTTTTGAGAGCGCGGTGCCGCATGGGTCTCCGTCAAAACTCTACGATTCCCGCGATTCCCGAACAACACCAAACGCGGCGCGGCGACCCGATTTCATGCGGCGCCGATGGATTCATCACGCCGCGGGCTTGGGGGCCGGCTTGGGGGCGCTCGCCCTGGGCCGCATCGCGTTGTCCAGGGCCAGCGACCCCGGGCCCAGCGCCATCACCGCCACCGCCATCGAGAGCAGCGCCAGTTGCCACAGGAGCGAGACGTACCCGTTGGGCGAGAGGGCGATGGCGTACACGGCGTCATGGCCGCGGTCGGGGATGAAGCCCAGGATCGTCTTGCCCGACTGGATCGCGGGGCCGAACTCCGTGAGCCACATCGCGCCGAGCATCACGCCCGCCACGCCGGCCGCGGCCAGGCGCGCCAGCAGCCCCACCAGCAGCAGGCCGCCGCCGGCCAACTCCGTGATCGCCACGGCCCACGCCAGGTACACCGGCCATCGGCCCGTCGCCATCGCCGGCGGCCACAGCGGGAACGGCTTGTTGCCCTCCGCGTCCGCCTGCGGGTTCGCCGCTTTGTAGATCATCAGCGCGATCCCGTTCACGCGCCGCGTCTTGACCGGTTCCGCGAAGTCGGCCGCGGCGTATTCGTTCTGGAATCCGGCGAGCACGATCGCCGCCCGCGTCGGGTCGCTCATCCCGGATCGCCCGCCGGGCTTCTCGGTCTCGGGCAGCGGCTCCTTGGGGACCGGGCGGTCCTTCGGAATGTCGGTCGGCTTTTCCGGCACCTTGGCCGGCTCTTCGGGCGGGGTCTTGGGCTTGGCCTTCTCCAACTGGCCCCAGTTGGCGAGCCGCGCGGCGTCCTCGCCACTCACCGGGAACTCGGCGAACAGCTTCCCCATCCCCGCCCAGATGAAGGTCAGACCCAGGGCGACACGGATGAACAGCGGGGCCAACGAGTGTGTTCGGGTCATACCGGCCATGAAGAACCTCGATTCTGAACTGAGTTTCTTCGGAATTCCCCCGGCCGCGGCGTCACAAACCGCCCTCCAACGACCGGATTCCCTCTGCAAACATGCAAAAAGGCCGTTTTCGCGGGCGCCCTCTAGGATATGCGAGGCCGCCTCCCTTCCGGTTGCGGCCCGCCGCGGGCGTGGCGGAATGGCAGACGCGCGGGATTTAGGTTCCCGTGGCCGAAAGGCCGTGCAGGTTCAAGTCCTGTCGCCCGCATTCCTACTTCGGCACAGTCGGAGTCGTCGGCCCCGGCACGCTCGGCGCCGGGGAGGGGGTTGGCGGCGCTGTGGGCGCCTGCGGTTTCAGCCCTTCCAGCAATCGGCGCGGGTCGAGTTTCTTCAGTTGGTTCTTGATCCCGTCTCCCACCAGGCTCACGTCGGGCTTGGTCTCGGGGTGCTCGACGGTGCCGCGGGTTCGGAACGGCAGCATCGTCAGCGGCTCGAGCAATCCGGGGGTGAGTTTCGCGAAGATCGAGCCGATCCCGACGTTGAACAGCCCCAGGGCCTGATCGGTGACGGCGCCCGCCGGCACCCACGTCACCACGTCCAGCGACCTGGGCCCCAGTTCCACTTCCTTGCCGTCGGGGCCCATCGCCTTGACGGGCGCCTTGGTGAGGTTCACCACGCCCGCCGTCTCCAGCGTGAACTCGCCCACCGGCACGCGCCAGCGGTTGTAGTTCGCCACGCCGCTCGTGATAGTCACCCGCAGCGGGTCCAGGCGGGTTCCCACCGAGCCGGTGGTCTTCTGATGAAGCGCCTTGAGGATGGTCGCGAACCCGCCGCTGGTCTGGAACCGGCACTGCCCGGGGTCCAGGTCGATCAGGGCGTTCAGCCGCGACCAATCCCCGTCCAGCGGCACCGTCAGGTTGCTCGCCGTGAGCAGCGCCGGCGCATCGGCGGTGGTCTTCTCGGCGACGCCGATCAGCGGCATGATGCCCACGTAGCGCTTGACCATCTCGGCGGTCATCTCGCTCACCGACACCGTCAGCGGCCGCTCGGAGACGTACAAACCCTCGTTTACCGTGCCGCGGAGCGTGGCACTCGCCCGCGACGACTTGGCCTCAAGGTCAATGAGCGGGGCCGGGTCGTACCGCGGGTACTTGCCGTCGCTCCCGGGCTTGGGCTTCATGAGCGGCAGGCGTTCCACGTTCACCTTCATCGAGATCACCGGCCCCAGCGCTTCCAGCAGTGCGCCGTCCTGCCCCAGCATCGAGTCAACGATCGCTGTCGGGGCCGCGGGCACCTGCCCCGACATGTTGAGTTTCCCCAGCGCCAGATCGATCGCCCCATCGGGCGCGAACAGGTCGGTGATGCGCCCGGTCAGCAGCAGCCCCTTCGCCGGCGGAGTTTCGCCGATCCGGGCCTCTGCCACCTCCGTCTTGAACGTCACCGGCGGCCCGCCCGGCGGCACATTGCCGTTCTTGTCGGGCTTGAGCGCTTCGGTCGCGATCGTCAGCAGCGAGCCCTTGAGCGCGATCGTCTGCCCGTCTCCCGAGCGGAGCGTCAGCGACGGGGCGTCGAGGCTCATCGCGACATCCGCCGTCGCCTGGCGCGCCGGCCCGGCCACCTCCGGCCCCTGCGAGGCGCGAATCGCCCGCGGGATCGAGAACCCGGTCAGCCTCACCGTGACGGTGTCGGCCTGCACCAACTCGACGGAGGTGCTCTTGCCCTCGTCCGTCGCGCGCACCTTGCCGGCGAGCAGCGTGGTGATGGCCTGCGGATCCGGGTTCAGCGTGATCGTTGCGGGCTCGAGCAGGTCAATGCGTTCCTTCCCCACCGTCACCCGCAGCGGCTTGTCGCACCGCATCCGCGCCGACGAGAACCCCAGCCCGGCCTCGATGCTCCCCTTCACCCACGGCGACTGGGCCCCATACCCCTCTTCGGGCGGGGCGATGGAGACCGAGGCGTCCACGTCGGCGGTGGCGCCGAACAACCCGGTCAGCAGCCCTTCTCTGCCCGCGAGCCGCTCCAGCGCGCCGGTGTTCATCTTCGTGAGCCGCACCTCGCCCGAGAGCGGCCCCTTCCACGTGCCCTGCGAAATCTCCGCCTTGCCCTGCGCATCCAGCGCCAGGATCGCCTGCCCGCTCGCGCCCAGCACCGTGCCCGCCGCGTTCACCACCGCCCGCTTCTCGTTGCCCAGCGGCGGCGCGACCAGCGCGGCCACGGGGATCTCCGCCCGCACCGTGAAGTCCTCGACGCCCAATCGCCCCAGCGCGCGGCGCTCGCCGGACTCGTCCACCACCGTCAGCCCGTCCACGAACGTCTGCCCGGCGATGGTCAGCCTCGCCCGCGCCGTGGGCGTGCGGTCCACCGCGGGCGACCCGTCCGCGTTCAGCGGGATCGTGATCGCATCCGCCGCCACCTGCACCCGCGCCGGCCCCACCAGGGAGAGATTCCCGATCGAGCCGCTCATCGACGGGGCGTAGGTCTTCAGCAGCGTGCCCAGAATCTCGGGTGTCACGGTCGCGGTGACGGTCGAGGCCCGCATGGCCGCTCGCTCCGCATCCACCACGCCCCCCACCATCGCCACGAACTGCGTGGACTTCACGTCCACCGTCGCATCCACCGCCTGGGCATGGCCCTCGACGCCCTTGAAGGCGACCTTCACGTCCGTCGGCCCCGCGAGCGTGTCCGCGACGAGCGCCGCCGTGTCGAGTTCGCCTTCCTTCGCCGCGGGCATGAACATCTTGGCCAGCACCGGCGGCAGCCCCTTGGCGTCGAGCGTGCCCGAGGGCCGCAGCCGCATCGGCGCCGCGAACACCAGAGCGCCGTCGGCGCCGACCGTGTACAGGTCGCGCACGTCGAACGAGGCCGCCACGTCGAAGGGCTGGCTCGCGTGCCGGCACGTCGCGCTCGCCTCGACCCGCGCCCGGGCCCCGGCCTTCAGCGAGACGTCCGCCCGAACCTTTTCCGCGCGGATCTCCGGCCCCGCCCGCGGCCCCAACTGCCGCGCGATCAGCCCCCCGATTTCCGCCGCCACATCCCCCGCGGCCTGGTCGCGCTTGAACTCGCCCGACTTCGCGTCACGCGGCACCGCCAGGTTGCTCAGCGTGATGCTCGCCTTCCCCGCGCCCGGCGCCGCCTCGAGGGCCCACCCAGACTCCGGCTTCACGAACCGCGCGGCGATCCCGCCCGCCCGCGCCACGTTGATCACCACGCCGTCCGAAGACGTCCGAAGCGCGGCCGCGCTCAACTCCAGCCCCGCCTTCACCTGCGCATGCTCCGCGGTCACCGCGATCTTCAGCGCCGTGGGCGGCAGCCCGCCCGCGCCGCCCCCGCCCTTGGAGGCGTCGCCGCTGGCCGTGATGTCCAGGTCGATCGTCGGTCCCACGTCGCGCGCGAGATCGATGCCCGAGTCCTGCACGAACGGCTGGGCGATGGCGCTGGCGATTCCGGTGATCTTCGCCGAGCCGGCGATCGTTCCCGGCAACCCCACGATGATCGCGCCGCTTGCATCGAGCACGCCCGACGCGGTCACATCGAGGTTCAGGTCGCCCGCGGGCTGGCCGTCCAGCGAAGCCTTCGTCGCCCCGGTCACCCGCACACTCTTCGCGAGATCGTCCGTCTGCACCCGCAGCGTCAGCGGGGCGATCTTCAACGGCTTGGGCTTGGCGGGATCGAGGCTGGCCTTGCCGCTGATTTCGGCGAGTTGCAGCGTCGCATCGGCCGCGAGCCCGCGAAGATCGCCGCCCTTCGCCATCGGGTATTTCAGTTTCTGGATGGTGAGCGTCGCGTCGGGCAACGCATCAAGCGTCACGCCCCCGCCGGGCGCGAGCGCCCTGGGCGCCAGCGCTCCCAGCGCCGACCCCTTGGCCTTCACGGTGATGGGCTTCATGCCCGTGATGTCGTTGCCGGTGTACATCACCGCGCCCGTGCTCGTGGCGTTCGCCATCGCCAGATCGAAGTCCGCATTGATGTCCGAACCGTCGCCCTCGGCGTTGACGGTGAGGTTGATCGCCGGGCCCAGAGCATCGGCCAGGAGCACGGGCTTTCCGGCCGCGTCCTTGGCCAGGCCCGGCGCCAGCGCATCGACCAGTGAGGTCGGCAGGCCCGTGGCCGTGATCGTTGCTTTGCCCTTGGCCTTGTCGATCGTGAGCAACCCATCGGCGCGGCACCACTTGTCGAGTTTGGCGTTGAGCGTGAGCGATCCGCCCTCGGCATTGGGCCGGCCGCTGATAAGCCCCTCGTACGCGGTGAGCGTCACGTCCGCATTCAGCGGCTCGCCGGGCGCGATGAAGGCCTTGATGTCCAGATCGCGCAGCGTGGCCGTGAGCGGCGTTCCCGGCGCGCTGCGGTCCAGGATGCTCGCGTCCAACGACTTCACCACCAGTTTCACGCGGAGGTTTTCCGGGAGTTTCGTGTCGCCGGACTTCTTGGGGGCCGGCTTTTTGGGCTTCGCGCCGGCCGCGCCCGGCGCGGCCAGGGCCTTCTGCAGGTTCGTCGTTCCATCCTCATCGCGGACGATGTCGGCCTTGCCGCCGGTGATGGTCACTTCGCCCAGGTCGAGATTGCCGCGGATCAGGCCCCACAGCCCCGCCGTGGATTCGACCGTCGCCCGCGCGACTTCCTTCCCGTCGGCCCCGACCAGCCGGACGCCCTCGACCCGCTGGGGCCCACCCCAAGAAAGCGCGACATCCCCCACGCTCACCGTGCCCGTGATCGACTCCTTCGCCTTGTCCTGGATGATCCCCGGCGCCATCGAGGAGGCGATCTGCGGCAGGAAGACCACGCCGACGACCACGGCCGCGACGACCACGCCGGTGAACCCCAGAAGCACGCGCTTCACCAGCCGCCGACGGCGGCGCTTCTTGAGATCCGGGTCCTTCAGGAGCGCCTCGCGCTCGGCCTGCTCGCGCTTGCGGCCGCTCTCGGCCTTGTCCCAGAACTCCTGCCCCTCGGCCTTGGGCTGGTCGGGCTGGGCGGTCTCCTTGCCCCAAAACCCCGCCTCCTGCTTGGGCTTGTCATCGCGCAGGCCGGAGTCCTTCTTGGGCGGCTGGCCTTTGCCGGCGCTGCCCCAGAAGTCCCCTTCGCCGCCCTGGCCCTCGTTGGCGGGCTTGCCTTTTCCCCAGAAATCGTTCGGGTCCGACATGGCGCGATCCTCCGGCGCTGGCTGGCCGCGGGTCCGTCGTTGCGGCGGCGAAGAATAGGGGAGAACGCCAAGGGCGCGGCGGAGGGCGCGAGAAAGGGCGGGTTGTCGAACGCAGACTTGGGATCAGGAGGTGTCGAGCGCCGCGGCGAGGAGTTGGGGTGAAGGGAGGAGCTTGTCGCGGAGGTCGTGGACGATCCGGGCGACCGACGGCGGGAGTTTGTCGGTGTCGGCCGAGGTGACCGCGTCGAGGAGGGCGTCGGTGTTTTCGTCGGAGGGGTCGGCGACGTAGGCCTTCGCGAGTTTCTGGATGTGGAGGGCTGCGGAGAGGGGCGAGGAGGCGGAGGGTCGCGGGCGAGTCGATGAGGCGGGCGCGGGGTGAAAGGGGACCGCGCCGGAGTTCTGGGAGAGGGAGGCCGCGGTGGGTGCGGATTGGGAGAAGGCTGGGGACGGGCGTGGAGAGGGCGTTGCGGGGCGTGGGAGTGCGATGGGTTGGGTTGGCGGGGTGTCGTGATTGAGCGGCGTGCCACCGGCGAGCCCGAAGTTGCTTTCCAGCGCCACGCTTGTGGGCGCGGGGTCGGCCGGCGCGGGTGCGGGGGAGACGGCGGAGACGACCGGGCTGGGGGTTGGAACAGCGCGGTCGCGAGCTTCTGCACTGGCAAATTCAGAGCGGCTTGTCGGTACCGCGCTTTCCGTCTGCGGGCGGTGGGGTTGGGTGGTGCGCGGCGGGGTGGGGCGGGGGGCGAAGCGGGCGAGGCGAAAGAGGGTGTTGGCGGCGCTGTGGACGACGTTGGCCGCGCGGCGGCGGTGGACGTGGGCGAACACGGGTCGAGTGCCGGGTTCTGAGTGCTGCGCGGGGTGGGTGACGGGGGCTGAGGGAGTTTCGTCGTGCTGGCGGGCGGGGGCGAGTTGGTTGAAGGTGTAGTCGCGGAGGATCTGGCCGAGCGTGGCGGCGGCGCGGGGGAGTTGGTCGATGGCGACGGAGCGGGTGCGCTCGGCGGCGAAGTTGTCGATGGCGGCGACGCGTTCCTGGATGTCGGGGCGGGCGAACCAGAGGGCGAGGGCTTCGCTGGTGGTGTTGTGTCGGGCGGCGAGGTCCTGGAGGGAGAGGAAGGGATCGCGTGCGTCGGCGATAAGCGCGGCGGGGTCGGCGGGGCAGAAGCGGGGCGGGGATGGCAGCGTCTGGATGAAGATGGTGGAAAAATACAGGCGCGAGCCGGTGAGTGGAAGGGGGTTGGTCGAAAGGTGCGCCTTTTTGCGCGCAAACGCGCACGTTGTTTTTGGAGGTGCTTGTGCCGCCTTGATTTGCGCGATTCGCGAATTCCGGGGGCGGGGCGAGGGCGTGCGGGGTTCGCACGTCCTGCGGAGGCGGGGATTCTCCGGAGATGCGGAGCGCCGTCCAGTCCAAGGCCGCGACTTACCGAGACTTGAAAGCGCGGATGGCCGTGAGCAAGCCGATCAGCAGTGATGCCACGGAGCCGAGGAGCAGGAGCATCCACAAGACTTCGATTCTGCCGAACCCGGCGTCGGCGCCGTCGGGATCGATGAAGCAGACTGCCGACGTGTTCGCGTGCATTCTGGTGGTAGACACTCGCATATCCGTAACCTCCACGGCAAGGTGCGTCGCCTTGAGCGTTGAGCAACGTGCAGCGTGTGGCCATCGCGCGGAGCACCACTCGTGCCGCTCGAAGGCATGGGAGTGATGGGAAGCATGGGAGGCATGAGACGCAGAAGCGGGCGCCGCGCCTGAACGCGGGAGAGTTGCGGGGTTCGGGTCTGCAAAAGGCCGCGACCGGGCGGCGAGGGCGCCCTTCGTACGGACCTTCCAAAAGTCTGAGCGGGCTTGCGGCGCTCTTACGTCCCCTCGGCCTTGCCGATCTGCCATTCTTCGAGATCGACGGGCGCCTGCCGTCCGAAGATCGTGACCAGCACGCGCACCACGCCCTTGTCGGGGAAGAGTTCGTCCACCGTTCCCTCGTAGCCCTGGAAAGGGCCTTCCTTGATGACCACGTGCTCGCCCTTGCTGAAGACCAGTTTGACGCTGGGCTCGTCCTCGGGCTTGCGGCTGTCGCGGAGCATCTTCTCGATCTCGTGCTCCTTCATCGGCGTGGGCCGCCCGGCCGTGCCGACGAAGTCGCCCACGCCCGTAGTCTCCTTGATCAGGAAGAAGACGTCCTGGGGGATGCGCCCGTCGGGCTCGAGTTTCATCTCGACGAAGACGTAGCCGGGGTACAACTTGGTCTCGGTGATCTTCTGCTTGCCCGCCTTGATGGTCTTGGTCTTCTCGGTGGGGACGAGAATCCGGCCGACGAGGTGCTGCATGGCCTCGATCTGCACCTTGCGCAGCAGCGTGTTCTGCACGCTGGATTCCTTGTTCGACGCCACCCGCAGCACGAACCAGTTCATCCCCTCCTGCCGGATGGGCTCGTCGGGCTTCAGCAGATCGGTCCGCTCGTTGGGGCGGCCGTCCATGGTTGCGTTGGGCTTGCTGTCGCTCATGACGTGTCTCCTCGTCGGGTGACGTGGAAGGCGCGGGAAGGCCCCGCGCGTGTGATCCGGATCAGAAAACAGGTGTGCCGCCCGCCCGGGTGTTCACGCACCGGCGCGGCGTATGTCAGACTTCCATAATGCCGATCAGCCTCGCCAGGGTGTGTAGCGCGAGGTCGAACACAAAGAGCAATCCCGCGATGATGAAGGTGGCCGCGATCACGACTGTCGTCGAATCCCAGATGATCTTCCTCGTGGACCAGTTGACCTTCTTCATCTCACCGTCGGTGGCGATCAGAAAATCAACGGTGGCGGGCTTCAAGCCGACGTACCAATAGCCGAACACGCTGCCCAATACGAGGATCAGGATCGCGACCGTCGCCTGCACGTAGATCAGCCGCACGACGGGGATGCCCGCCGGGGCGGTTGTGCCCGCCGCGAACGCCGCCGCGTCACCGGCCCCGGTGATCGACACCCGCCGGACGTCGGCGATGGTCGCGACTTTCTCGGTGATCTCCACGTCCTTGATCACCATGGTTCCGTCGTCGCGGGTGCCGGGAGTGTACGACTGCACCACGGCGGTCCCAATCGACTTGGCCACGGCGTCCTGGGGGTAAAGCGACACGGCGGCCCCTTCGGCCGCGTCTCCCTTCACCGCCTGGAGAGCCAGCGTGTATCCCTGCATGGGCATGGGGATGGCGGAGAGTTCCTTGGCGACCCAGAGCGCGCCGGTCATGATGAGCACGCCGAGCATCGACGCGGTCATCATGCGAACCCAGTAGCCCTGCCCGAACTTGTACAGGCCGAAGGAGAACTTGTGGCGCTCTGCGCCAAGGTCCTCAACACGGCGGGAGGGACTTGAACCCGCAACCTGCGGATTTGGAATCCGCTGCTCTACCAGTTGAGCTACCGCCGTAGGTTTGTTGCCATTCGCTGCCGACACGTTCGATCACTCCGATCCGTTCTCCACCCGCGGCCGACACGCACGCCCTCACGCTTACTTGCGCTTCACCTTGTGCCGGGTGTGCTTGCGCAGCCGCGGCGAGTACTTCATCAGCCCTTCCTTGAGACCCTCGGGCATCCCGCCCTTGGTGTTGACGCACGTGCGATAGTTCAAGTCTCCGCACTCGGAGCACTGAAGCCAAAGGAACTCACGCGCGGCCGCTTTCTTCTTCGCCATGACCGAACCACCCTTTCGGACCCCCTCGGGCCCGCGAACACCGGGGAAGACTCCCCGTCCGTGAAACGTTCGGAATCGGGGCCCCGCCCCTTCCGCGCGCCGCCCCCACCCGGGGCGCCCAGACCACGCGGTCCGTAGAAACCGCCGTCCGGACCTTTCGGCCCGGACGGTGTATCTCACTTTAGGCGGGTTGCCGGTCCCGGGTTCGGGACCTACCCCGCTTCCTTACTCCAGGATCTCGGTCACGACGCCCGACCCGATGGTCCGGCCGCCCTCACGCACGGCGAACCGCAGGCCCTTTTCCATGGCCACGGGCTTGCCCATCAGGTCCACTTCCATCTGGATGTTGTCGCCGGGCATGCACATCTCGGCCCCGCCCAGCAGTTTGGTCGTCCCGGTCACGTCCGTCGTCCGGAAGTAGAACTGGGGGCGGTACCCGGAGAAGAACGGGGTGTGACGCCCGCCCTCTTCCTTGGTCAGCACGTAGATCTCGCCCTTGAACTTCGTGTGGGGCTGGATCGAGTTGGGCTTGCACAGCACCTGCCCTCGCTCGATGTCTTCTTTTTCAACGCCACGCAGCAGACACCCGACGTTGTCGCCGGCCTGTCCGCTGTCGAGGGTCTTCTGGAACATTTCCACGCCCGTCACCACCGTGGACTTCTTCTCGGTCTTGAGACCCACCACCTCGACCGTGTCGCCGACCTTGACCATGCCGCGGTCGATGCGGCCCGTGGCCACCGTGCCGCGGCCCTTGATCGAGAAGACGTCTTCCACGCTCATCAGGAAGGGCTTGTCCATCTCGCGGGTGGGCTCGGGGATGAACGAGTCAATGGCATCGAACAGGTCGTCGATCGGCTTGCAGATCTTGTCGTCCTTGGGGTTCTCCACCGCGGCCTTGCTCTGCCCGCGGATCACCGGAGTGGTGTCGCCCGGGAAGCCGTACTTCTTCAGAAGTTCGCGGACTTCGAGTTCGACCAGGTCGAGCAGTTCCGGGTCGTCCACCAGGTCCACCTTGTTGAGGAACACCACGATGTACGGCACACCAACCTGACGCGCCAGCAGCACGTGCTCGCGGGTCTGCGGCATCGGGCCGTCCGCGGCCGACACCACGAGGATCGCCCCGTCCATCTGGGCGGCGCCGGTGATCATGTTCTTCACAAAGTCGGCGTGGCCCGGGCAGTCCACGTGGGCGTAGTGCCGCTTGGTGGTCTCGTATTCCGTGTGCGACGAGGCGATCGTCACGGTCTTGTTGGCGTCACGAACCGTGCCGCCCTTGGTGATATCCGCGTACGACTTGATGACTCCGCCGAATCGGGCCGCGGAACGGGCCGACATCGCGGCCGTCAGGGTCGATTTTCCATGGTCGATGTGACCGATGGTGCCGACGTTCACGTGGGGTTTGGTCCTGCTGAATACGCCCTTCGCCATGGGAGATGCCTCCAACCAGATTCGGGATACCCAACTAGAAGGTCTGGGGCGGGGCTCCCATGCGCCTCCACCAGACCAGCGTTGCGAACACGCACGACAAGGCTCCCCGCTTGCCAAAGGCGAGGACGAAGCAGTCGCCCGGGCTTCAGGCCGTCAGCCGTCAGAACCTCTGACGACGCGAAACCTGACGCCCATTCGACTACCTCAAAGCCACCAGTGGGACTTGAACCCACGACCTCTCCCTTACCAAGGGAGTGCTCTACCACTGAGCTACGGTGGCGGAACCAGCCCACCCGCGGGCGCCGCCGCCCCCGAACAGTCCCCGCGAGAACGCACCGCCTGCGCGGGAGGGGATGATAGCGAACGCTCCCCAACGGTCAATCCGTTCCCCGCCACCCAACTCCTTCCTTCCAACTTCGGCCCTACTTCTTTATACTGTCCGCGCGGCGGGGCTACCTTCGCGGGGGCAGGGCTGGCGTTCGACGGAGGGTTTTCATGAACCGGTGGATGCTTCTGCTGTCCCTTGCTGTACTTGCGCCCCGCGCCGCCGCGCAACTGGTCGTCGGCAACGACCAGGCCACCCCCACGATCTGGCTGGTGGATGTCTCCGGCTCGCTCCCGAACCGCGCCCTCGTCACCGGCTCCCCCGCGATCTGCTATGGGCTGGCCGCCGACGAATCCGGCCGCGTCCTGTACTGGACCAACGGCTCTTCCCTCTTCAGGGCGCCGTACACCTCCACCGGCCCGCTCACTCCCCAGAACATTGGCGCGTTCTCCGGCGTCACGTTCATCACCGGCCTGGCCTTCGACTCCTCCCTTTCACGGCTCTACGGCCGCTCTTCGGGCGGGCTGTACCAGATCGACGTTTCCACCGCCGTCTGCACGCAGGTCTTCGCGGCCACCGCCCAGGACTTCGGCGCGTTCGACTACGACTCCGCCAACGACGTCTTTTACGTCGCCAACGACAGCATCGCCACCACGGTCGTCCCCGGCCGCGGCCTGTATCGCATCCTCAAGCCACTCACCGCCCCGACCTTTCAACTCGTGAGCATCTACCCGTCGGGCGAAATCGACATCGACGGGCTCGCGGTGGGCGATGGCATCGTCTATCTGGTGAACGACGCGCCCCCGCAGGGCATCTATCGATACAACTTGATGACCAACCAGTACATGGCCGCGCTTCCATCGCCCTTCACATCCACCAACGCCGCGACCGCGGGGGGAACGTGGGCCCCCAACCTGCTGGGAACACCTCCGCACGCGGACCTCAGTATCACGCTGACCGACGACCCCGATCCGGTCGTGCCGCCGGGGGGAGACCTCACGTACACGCTCACGATCGACAACCTCGGGCCCGACCCGGCGGAGAGCGTTTCCCTGACCCACAATCTTCCCGGCGGAATCACGTTTCTCTCGGCCGATCCTCCGCTCTTGCACACCGGCGGCGTGGTCACCGCGTCGCTGGGCACACTCGCCAATGGCGAACAGCGCGAGTATCAAGTCGTCATCCGGACCGCCAACCCCACGAACCTGAACTCCAACGCCTCCGTCACCAGTTCCACCGCGGACTCCGTGACGCAGAACAACCAGTCGCAGGCGTCCACCACGGTGCGGAATGTGCAGGCCGATCTCTTTGTCTCCGTGGCGCCGCCCCCTGATTGCACGCTCACCATCGGCCAGACCGCGCGCTACGTGGTCCACGCGCGGAACCTCGGCCCCGAGCCCGCCGAGAACGCGGTCCTCGAGATCTTCCCACCCGCCACCGCGACGTTCCTGGGCTCGCAGCCTCCGTTCCCCCTCGTGAACCAGCGGCTGACCGTGAACATCGGCGCGATGGCCGTGAACGACGACGTGCAGGTTGACCTCGACTGCGCCGCGAACCAGCCCGGCTTCATGGTCGTCACGGCCGTGGCCCAATCCGACACGGAGGACCCCAACGTCAACAACAGCGCGTCCACGCAAGGAACCCGCATCGGCGCTCCGACCCCGACCAGCGCCGCCGCGCAGGGAATCCTCTCCACTCTCGCGGGCCATCCGACGTCGCTGGTCCCGGGGCAGGGCGGCATTCGGTTTACGACCGGGGGACTGGCCGCGCCTTTCAAGAGCGAGAGCGGCGCCCGCTGGATCATGCTCGCCGACACCGACGCTTCCGTCGCCATCGACGCGGTGGTGCTGATCGGCGGCCCCGCGGGCGTCACCGTGGTCGCGCGGGAAAACACGTTTCCCCTGCTCCCCACCAATCCGGCCGGATCGTTCCGGCCATTCCTGTTTGACCCGGTCCTCTCGATCAACGACTCCGGCCGCTGGGCCATGTCCGGCATCGACAGCCGCCCCAACACCAACGACGATGCATTCGTCGTCGTGTGGAATGGCTCCGCTTTCAATCTCGTCATGCAGGAGGGCAATCCCGTTCCCGCCATCGGCGGCGGCGCGAACTACGGCCCGATGCGCGCGGCGCCCCGCATCACCTACGACGGGCGCGTCCTCTTTGGCGCTTCTCTTACCGGCGCGGGCGTCACCCCGGCCGACGACCTTGCTCTCTTTGCCGATAACGGCTTCTCGCTGCTCGCACGCAAGGGGATGAGCGCGCCCTTCGGCCAGCGCGATGGGAACTTCTTCGCGTATGCCGACTTCGCCCTCACCGGCCCCGCGGCCTTCGCCTCCGACACCTACGGGTCCAACACCATCGCGCTCGCGTCCGTCGCGGACGCCGCGCCCTTCGACCGCGTGCTCGTGATCGACAATTTTGTCGCCGCGCAGGAAGGCGTGCCGCTTCCCTCCACGCCCTTCACCTCACCTCTCGCCTCCGGCGCGCCCGTCGCGGCGGTTTCCATGGAGCCCGACGGCTCCTGGTTCGCCATTGGCTCCAACGCCGACTCCCAGGACTGGGTCCTGCGCAACAGCACCGTGATCGCCAAGACGGGCGAGGAGATCATCCCCGGCTCCTCAGAGCACTGGCGCGACTGGGTCAACCCGCGCACGTTCTTCCTCGCGCGCAGCAACCAGGTCGGCGACTTCGTCATCGGTGGGGCCACCGACAACTCCGACCCGCTCGCGGACGAGGTCATCGTTCTCAGCGGCGAGCGCATCGTCGCGAGAGAGAATGATCCCGTGGACCTCAACGCCGACGGCGCGTTCCTCGAGGACCTCTACATCCGCTCGTTCGAGCCCTACAGCGCCTTCCTCGCGGACGATCAGACCCTTTTCGTGCTCGTCCGCCTGCGGTCCGGCGACGCCGCGCGATGCGCGGGCGAAGACCTCGATCTCGGCCAGGCGCTGCTCCGCATACCCCTGACTTTGACCTGCGATCCCGACGTCAACTGCGACGGCTCGGTCAACGGCTTCGACATCGAGGCCACCGAACAGGCGGTCAACGGAGATTATTCCAACTTCTGCCAGTCCACCGCCGACCTAAACAATGACGGCGCCGAAAACGGATTCGATATCGAGACTCAGGAGCAGCGGGTCAACGGCGAGCCTTGCGTCTAAGCCCGTATTCGCCGCACCCAGGGTTCCCCGGCGGTTTTTGCCTTGAGGATTCGGGGAATTCCGGTACACTCGCGCCATAGGGGTGGCTCGCAGGGTTGAAGCCCTGTCGCGAGGTATCACTGTCTTCGTTGAGAGAGGTGCACACATGAAGAGGCGCATCGCGTTGTCGCTCGCCGCGCTGGCGGGCTCGTGCTTCGGTATTCAATCCGCTCTGGCCCAACTCACCGTCGGAAATGACCAGACATCACCGGATCGAACCATCTGGCTGGTCGACGTCACCGGCGTCGTCGCTCCGCGAATGCTGGTCACCGGCACCGCGACCTCCGGGAACCTCTGGGGCGTCGCCGCCGACGAAGTCAATCAGATCCTCTACTGGAACAACGGCTCGACGCTCTACAAGGCCGTGTACGACCTGAACAATCCCCTGGTCCCCATTCTCATCGGCACCACGACCGGCACCGCGCCTACCGGCCTGGCTTACGACAGCGTCGATCAAAAACTCTACGCCCGCGGTTCGGGCGGCTTCTACGAACTGGATATCAACACCGGCGCCGCAACCATCGTCTTTGCCGCCACCGCCCAGGACTTCGGCGGCTTCGACTACGACACCGCCACCGACTCCTTCTTCGGCACCAACGACAGCACGTCCACCACGCTCCTCCCCGGCGGGCGCGGCCTGTACCGCATCAACAAGCCCCTCAGCGCTCCCACGTTCATCGAACTCGCCGACTACCCCAACACGCCCGCGGGCGTCGCCGATGCCGACATCGATGGCCTCGCCTCCGGCGGCGGAAAACTCTACCTCGTCAACGACGTTCCCTCCCAGGGCGCGTACGTGTGGAATCTCGGGTCCGCGACCTTTGAAGCGAATCTCGCCCTTCCCTACACCGGAACCAACGGCATTTTCTCCGGCGGCGCCTGGACGCCCGGGCTCTTCATTCCACCCACCGGCGCCGATGTCGCCGTCTCCAAGGTCAGCAACCCCTCCACGCTGGTCATTCCGCCCGGCGGCGACATCACCTACACCGTGACGGTCCGGAACAACGGCCCAGAACTCGCGACCGGGGTCGCGATGACCGACCCCATCCCCGCGGGCATGACCTTTGTCAGCGTGGACGGCGGCGCGACGTTCGACGGCACCCAGGTCAACGCCACCATCGGCGACCTCACCGCCAACGACACCCGCGTCTTCAACATCGTCGTGCACACCGACACGCTCGGCCAATACCAGAACACCGCGAGCGTTTCCAGCACATCGCAGGACAATAACCCCAACAACAACTCCGGCTCCGCCACCACCACGGTCCGCGCTCCGCTCGCCGATCTGGGCGTCAGCATCACCGATCCCGCCGACTGCGCCGTCGGCGTGGGCGGAACGCTCAACTACTCCGTGGTCGTCACCAACAACGGCCCCGAGAGCGCCGAGAACACCACCCTGGTGGTCACGCTCCCCGAGGGAGTCACCTTCATCTCCTCCAACCCGCCCCTCACGCCCGTGGGCAGCAACCTGACGCTCAACGCCGGCTCGATCGGCAACGGCGGCACCGCGACGCTCACCATCGACGCCACCGCCGACTCCCAGGGCACTCTCACCATCACGGCCCAGGTCTCCACGACCACTTCCGACCCCATCGGCGGCAACGACACCGCCTCCGAGAACACGCAGGTGCAGGGCACTCCGCCCGCCACCGCCGATGCCAAGGGCATCTTCTCCACCATCGCCGCGAGCAGTTCCTCGCTCGTCCCTGGGCTCGGCGGCGCCCGCTTCGGCACCGGAATCACTGTCGGCGTCCCGGTTCGCAGCCCCGACGGATCCAAGTGGATCCAGGCCTGGGATACCGACATCGCTGTCACCACGCAGGATCAGGTGCTCCTGCTCACGGACAACGGCACGTCCACCGTCGTTGTGCAGGAGGGCGTCACGCCGCTCCCCGCCTTCCAGCCGCACACCGGCAGTTTCGACGCCGTGTACGACATCAACAACGCCGGACAGTTCGTATTCTCCGGCCTCGACGACAACCCCACCACCTCCGACGGGTACGTCAACCGCGGCGAAACCAACGGCACCTTCACCAACATCTCACAGGAAGGCGCCACCGCTCCCGGGCAGACCGGCGGCCTGGCCTTCGGCACCATCCGCGGCTCGGCCTCCCTCGCCGCGGACGGCTCCGTCGCCTTCCTCCACAACATCACCGGCCTCACCACTACCACCGATGAGTTCACGTTCAAGGACAGCGGCGCGACCACCGTCACCCAGGAGCAGACCACCTTGGTCACCACGCTCGACGGCTCCGGAACGGTGGCCATCAACGACGTCTCCAACGGCTCCGCACAACTCGGAATCTTCTTCAACTCCGATCACTCCGCCTACTGCCTCGACGGGTCGCTCACCGGTGAGCCGACCACCTCCGACACCGCCGTCGTCGTCTCCGGTCAGGTGCGTATCCAGGAAGGCTTCACCATCCCCAACTCCACCTTCACTTCGCTCGTTTCCTCGGTCTTCGCCAACCGCATGGAATCCGACGGGACGTGGTTCGTCCGCGGCGACAACGCCGACAACCAGGACTGGGTCGTCCGCAACGGCGACGTGATCGCCC
This sequence comes from Phycisphaerales bacterium, assembly GCA_905339235.1. Lineage (GTDB taxonomy): Bacteria > Planctomycetota > Phycisphaerae > Phycisphaerales > UBA1924 > RI-211. The sequence goes on along the minus strand of CAJPFG010000002.1, from coordinate 54,702 downwards.
GGGGCGACGACCCCATCCACGAGGGCGCAACCGAACTCTTCGACGATGCCCCCTTCGCCAACGGCTTCTTCGTGATGGCCTCCAACAACGCCGGCCGATTCGTCGTCGGCGGCACCACCAACGCCGCGGACGGGCTCGCCAACGCCGTCATCGTCTTCAACAACTCCTCCGTCCTCCTCCGCGAAAATGATCCCGTCGATCTCGACAACAACGGCCAGTTCGACGACGGCTACTACATCCGCACCTTCATCGACGACCGCTGCTTCATGACCGACACCGACTTCTACATCGTCGTCCGCCTCCGCGACGCCGCCTCCGCCAACTGCGGCGCCACCGACACCGACCGCGGCCAGGCCCTCATCCGCATCGCCCTGCCCCCGGCCTCCAACCCCTGCGACTTCGCCGACGCCAACTGCGACGGCGCCATCAACGGCTTCGACGTCCAAGCGACCGAAGAGGCCGTCAACGGCGACTTCTCCAACTTCTGCCTCCCCACCGCCGACATCAACGGCGACGGCGCGGAAAACGGCTTCGATGTCGAGTTCTCCGAGCAACTCGTCAATATGTGCTGATCACTGATCGCAAACCACGCCCCCGGGGCCCGCGCCCCGGGGGCTTTTCATTCGGTACCCGCGTCCCGACCTTGATGCCTCGATGCCGCGTGCCTCGATGCCTTCCGCAAATCAGACCGCAACGGCATGGTCCCGCCAGCATGTGCGCCGCACCAACCGTGCGCCGAGCGCACCGCGCGGCCACGCCGGCAAGCCCTTCAATCGGTTTTTCCATCGCTCCCGCCCGCGGTCATCGCCAACGCGATCGCCGCCAGGTGCGCATTCGAAACTCCCACCCGCTCCAGATCTGTAACCCTTACCCACTTCCGCCCCGTTACCGCGCGCACCCCACTCGTCCCACGAAACAACCGCAACCGCACCGTGCGATGCGAGAGTTGCCTCTTTACCTCTCCCGCGAACTCCAGCGCACCAACTCCCAGCCTCGCGCCAAGCTCCGCCCCGGTCACCCGCGATCCCTCCCACGTCGGCAGCCGCCATAGCCCCGCCCACAACGCCCCAGCCGGCGCCCGCTCCAGCAGCACTCGCCCCCGCCCGTCTCGCACCAGCGCGCACCAGTGCACCACCCTCCGCCTCACCGCGGCCTTTTTCGCCCGCGGAATCGAACCCTGCACCCCCAGCCGCCGCGCCACGCACATCCTCGCCAGCGGACACTCCCCGCACCTGGCCGCACCCGGCCCACACACCGTCGCGCCCACCTCCATCAACCCCTCGTTGAACTCCCCCGGCGATTCGCTCGCCCGCACCAGTTCCTCCGCCCGCGCCCACACCGCGCCCACCGCCCCGCGGTCATCCGCGGCCCCCTCCCACCCCTCCACGCGCAGCACCACCCGCACGACATTCCCGTCCACCAGCGGCTCGGCGCGCCCGAACACCATCGACGCCATCGCGCCCGCCGTGTACCTCCCCACCCCCGGCAGCGTCCGCAAATCCTCCACGTCCTCGGGCACCCGCCCCCCGAACCGCGCCACGATCTCCCGCGCCGCCGCGTGCAGCAGCCGCGCCCGCCGGTAATACCCCAGCCCCGCCCACGCCGCGAGCACGTCCTCCTCATTCGCCGCGGCCAGCGCCCCCACGTCCGGAAATCGCTCGATGAACCGCCCAAACCGCTCGATCACCCGCGAAACCTGCGTCTGCTGGAGCATGAACTCGCTCACCAGCGAGCGATACGGATCGCGCCGTCCGGTCCTTCTGTCTACCTCCCGCCAGGGCAACTCGCGCCGATTCGCGCGGAACCACTCCGTCACCGCCGCGGCCATCGCCGCCGCACGCGGCCCCCGCCCCGCACGCCCCTTCGCGCCGCCCCGCCTCACGCGCCCCCCTCGAATCCCTCCAGCACCCGCTTGAGGGCCGGCTTCAGGCTCTTCCACTCCGCTTCGGGGGACTTCCCCACGCTCACCCACCCGTCGTGCAACAGCACGTTCCTCACCCCCGCTACCGCCATCAGCGCCGCCGCCAGCGGATCCCCCGCCGCGTGCGCCGCATCCCGGTACGACCGCGGCCCGTCCTTCGCCGGCAAGCCTTCCACCACGATCTTGATCGCGTTGGGGTTCGGGGTCGTCACATACTCGATGACCTTGTACGCCACAAAATCCTCCCCTCCATCCTACGGACTTCAGCGACGAACGCCGATGTCGGCGGTAGACTCTCCCAGGAGCATCTCGTGATCTTCACCGACCGCATCCAGGGCCTGCTCAACCGCCTGGGCTCATATTCCTGGCTCGAGGTCACCGTCGAACTCGCCCTCATCTGGGTCGTCGTCTGGGTCATCATCCGTTTCGTGCAGGGAACCCGCGCCGCCGGCGCCCTCAAGGGCCTGCTTGTCCTCGTCATTCTCGTCACCATCGTCTCCCGCCTGGTCGGCGGCTCGGGCTCTTTCCAGCGCCTCGGCCTGCTCTACGACAAGTTCCTCGCGCTCTTCGCCATCGCGCTTGTTGTCATTTTCCAGCCCGAACTCCGGCGCGCTCTTGTCCGCCTGGGCGAATCCCCTTTCGCCCGCGGCACCCCCAAAGACATCCAGCACCTCGCCGGCGAGATCGCCCAGGCCTGCTCCTACCTCTCCCGCGCCAAGTTCGGGGCCATCATCGTCATCGAGCGCAGCACCGCCCTGGCCGGCGTTGTCGAGGGAGGCACCGTTCTCGACGCCGAACTCTCCGCCCGCCTGCTTCAGACCATCTTCTTCCCCGGCTCGGCCCTCCACGACCTCGCTGTCATCGTCAAGGGCCGACTCATTCACGCCGCGGGCGTTCAACTCCCCCTCGCCGAACCCGCCGAAATGCCCGACCCGGCCCTGGGCTCCCGCCACCGCGCCGCCGTGGGCGTCACCAAGGAAGCCGACGCGCTCGCCATCGTCGTCAGCGAAGAAACCGGGGCTCTCCGCCTCGCCGAACGCGGCCGCCTTTCCGACCGCCTCACCCCCGACGCCCTCCGCACCGAAATCGCCAGCCGGCTCTCGCGATCCCCGCCCCCCGCACGCCCCGCCGCCTCCGAATCACTCGAATCCGCCCCCGAGCCCGCTCCCGCTCCGATCGTTGATCACCCGCGTGAGGTGACTCCATGACCGGCGAACAAATCCGCTCCATCCTCGGCGCCACCATCCTCGCGATCCTCGTATGGGTCTACGCCGAGGCCGAGAGCCTCCGAACGCTCGAACCGGGAATCGAACTCGCGTTCGAGGCCGCGCCGGCTTCCGACCGCGTCATCGACGTCTTCGACCCCGCGGGCGGCGCCAACGCCCAACTCCTGCCCCCGGGCTCCACCATCCGCGTCACCGTCTCGCTCGAAGGATCTACCAGTTCGCTCGACGCGATCGCCCGGCGCGGCCAGGGACGCACGATCACCTTCCGGCCCGGCGACCCCGGCATCCCCGACAAGCCCGGCGAATACCCCCTCAGCCTCCGCGACATCCTCCGCGAAGCCTCCGACTTCCGCGATCACGGAATCGCCGTCAAAAAGGTCGAACCCGAATCCCTCCGAATCACCATCGATGAAACCACTTCGCGCGAGGTGAAGGTCTCCGTCGTCACCCCAGGCGGAGATCTCGACGGTCTTCCCGAGAGCCAGCCGCGCGTCGCCAAGGTCTTCGCCCCCGCCCGCGAAGCCAGGAGCCTCACCGACGCCTCCACCGCCACCGTCCGCGTGGACGAAGCCACTTGGGCCCGATTGGTCCCCGGCCGACGCGAAACCATCGCCGGCGTGCCCCTCGAACTCCCCAAAGAACTCGCCGGCTCCGCCCGGGCCCGCATGGAGCCTTCCCTCGCCGACGTCATCGTCACCGTCCGCAGCCGCACCAACTCCATCCTCATCCCCAGCGTCCCCGTCCACCTCCGCATCGCCCCCGCCGAACTCGCCAAGTTCGACGTGGACATCGCCGAGCCCGACCGCTCCCTGATCGACGTCACCGTCTCCGGGCCCGCCGACCTCGTGCGCCAGATCGAGGACCGCTCCATCCCGCTCATCGCCTTCGTCCCGCTCTCCTTCGAAGAGCTCGAACGCGGCATCCCGTCCAAGGATGCCCAGTTCTCCTCGGTCCCGGGCGGCGCACTCAAGTTCGAGGCCGCCAACCGCTCCGTTCGCCTCAAAATCAAACGCCGCGAGCCCGCGCCCACCGGCCCCACGACGCCCCCCTGATTTACGCGCGAACCCCGGCGATGGCCGCGATTACCGCTTGGCGGCCCCCGCGGGCTTCACCGGCGGCTTGGGCAGCGGCCGCCCCGCATTCGGATTCGGCTTGGCGCTCGGGCCCGCCGGCGGTTTGGGCGGCGCAGCCGGGGGCTTCTTCTGAAGGTCCTTCGCCTGCTTGATCAGCCGCTCCATCGTGTCCTGCTGAATCCGCATCGTCGAGGTCCCCGGCATGCCACCGCCTCGGTACATCCCCGCGGCCATTTCGACCTCCGTGATCAACTTCGGCAGCCGATCCAGTTTCGCGATTACTTCGCCCATCTTCGCGAGATCCTGGTCCAGAGTCGTGTACTTGGCGATGTCCTCGGGATCCTTCCCAATGTACTTCTTGTACATCTCCGTCGAGACCGCCTCCCACTTCTTGATGTACTGCTTGACCGCGTCCGCCGCCCCTTTCACCTGAGATTCCATAGGTCCTCCCGCTTCTGGTTGCCGCCCACGAGCCGCACAAAACTACCCAACCGCGGCCTCCTCCGCAAGGTACTCCACGGGCGAACCCATCCCGAACACGCCGCCCCCGCGCCTCTCTCGAAGTGACATTCCCGGGAGAAGCGTCTACCCTTGTGCCCCCCCCATTTCCGGACGCCGGAAACGGGTTTCCCACCGACGTGCCAGCACTCCCCGAGGGCCCGACCCGTGAAGATCAGAGCCGACGAAATCGCCACCGTCATCAAAAACGAGATCACCAACTTCGGCGCGGAACTCGAAGTCTCCGAAGTCGGCCGCGTAGTCGAGGTCGGCGACGGCATCGCCCGCATCTACGGACTCTCCAAGGCCATGGCCGGCGAACTTCTCGAATTCCAGACCGGCGACGGCGCCGTCATGGGCCAGGTCTTCAACCTCGAACTCGACACCGTCGGCGCGGTCATCTATGGCGACTACCTCTCCGTCAAGGAAGGCGACGTCGTCAAGTCCACCGGCCGCCTCCTCGAAGTCCCCGTCGGCGAGGCCCTCCTCGGCCGCGTCGTGGATCCCCTGGGCCGTCCCCTCGACGACGCCGGCCCCATCAACTCCACCAAGTCCAGCAAAGTGGACATCATCGCCCCGGGCATCGCCGAGCGCCAGCCCGTCCACGAACCCCTCCAGACCGGCATCAAGGCCATCGACTCGATGATCCCCATCGGCCGCGGCCAGCGCGAACTCATCATCGGCGACCGCAAGACCGGCAAGACCGCCGTCGCCATCGACACCATCATCAACCAGAAGCAGTACTGGGGCACCCCCGACGCCATCGTCTGCATCTACGTCGCCATCGGCCAGAAGGAATCCACCGTCGCCGCCGTCGTCGAAACCCTCAAGAAGGCCGGCGCGATGGACTACACCATCATCGTCACCGCCGGCTCCTCCGACCCCGCCCCCATGCAGTACATCGCGCCCTACTCCGGCTGCACGATGGGCGAGTACTTCATGTGGCAGGGCAAAAACGGCGGCCCCGGCTACACCGGCCCCAAGCACGCCCTCTGCATCTACGACGACCTTTCCAAGCAGGCCGTCGCCTACCGCCAGTTGTCCCTCCTCCTCCGCCGCCCGCCCGGCCGCGAGGCCTACCCCGGCGACGTCTTCTATCTCCACTCCCGCCTCCTCGAGCGCGCCACCAAACTCAGCATCGAGAACGGCGCCGGCTCCCTCACCGCCCTCCCCGTCATCGAGACCCAGGAAGGCGACGTCTCCGCCTACATCCCCACCAACGTCATCTCCATCACCGACGGCCAGATCTACCTCGAACCCGAACTCTTCTTCGCCGGCGTCCGCCCCGCCATCAACGTCGGCATCTCCGTCAGCCGCGTCGGTGGTAACGCCCAGATCAAGGCCATGAAGAAGATCGCCGGCTCGCTGCGCCTGGACCTCGCGGCCTACCGCGAACTCGAAGCCTTCGCGCAACTCGGCACCGAACTCGACAAGGCCACCCAGCGCCAGTTGGACCGCGGAGCGGCGATGGTTGAACTCCTCAAGCAGCCCCAGTACCAGCCCTTCCACGTCGTGGACCAGGTCATCTCGATCTACGCGGGAACCAAGGGCTTCCTCGACGACGTGGACAACGCCGACGTCCGCGACTTCGAGAACAAACTACTCGAATACTTCAAGGGCGTGGCCAAGCCCATCTGGGACGAAATCAACGCCAAGCGCGCCCTCGACACCGAACTCGAAAAGAAACTCGAGAACGCGCTGAAGGCGTTCAAGAGCGGGTGGACCACCAAGAAGTAACGAGGCATCACGCTCCGTGGCATCGCTCTCCCGAGTGATGCTCGGCCTGTCTTCAGGCCGAGCAGGCCGCGGCACCGATCCCCGCCACCTGCGACCCCGACGTCAACTGCGACGGCTCCGTAAACGGCTTCGACATCGAGACCGAAGAACAGCGCGTCAACGGCGCGCCCTGCTGACCCGCGGCGTGTGCCACGGGGCGTCCGCGACCCGTGCTCCTCGCGTCGATTCCAGTCGTTCCGTGTCACTCTCGGTGTGCATGCCCGCGTCCGTGCCAGGCGTGCCAGGCCCGCATCATCTCGCCTTTCCGCCGCCTGCGCCGCTTTACATGCATCGAACGCGTCCGAAAACCAGAGGCCGCCGTGTGATATTCGCTTGCGATCTCGCGCGGAGTTGGTACTCTCCGCTACCACCATTTCTGGAGTCTCCGCATGCTAAGTCGTACCTGTGTTTTCGCGGCCGCACTTTCGCTTGCGGTCGTGGGGTCCGCGGCCGCGCAGTGGAACGTCGCCGGCGACTTTTCAGGCACCGCCAATCCCAACGGCGTCTGGCAGTACGGCGTCCTCGATTTCGGCTCGATGACGTTCGAGCTCGACAACCCCTCGGCGGGCGTTTGCGCCGGGCCGGCCTGGCTCCACGGGAGCAATGGCTCCAACGTCTGGCGCAATGCATGCCCCTCCGTCGCCTACGGGATCGAACCCGGCCAGGTATCGCTGCATCCGGGAACCGGGTTCCAACCCGCGTGCATCCGATGGACCTCGCCCCCCAACGGCCCGAGCACTGTTCTCGTGCAGGGAGCGTTCTCCGCGGGCGACTCCGGGCAAATGCTGGTCGCGGTGCGCCAGGGCGGCACGTTTCTCAGCCAGGGCACCGATGCGATGTCCTTCGATATCACGGTCAGCACCGCGAACGGCCCCATCGACTTTGTCGTGTACGGCGGCTTCAGTTACGGCAACACCCAGTTGGCTCTGACGATCACTGAATCAGCGCCGTGCGACCCCGACGTCAACTGCGACGGCTCCATCAACGGCTTCGACATCGAGGCCACGGAGCAGGCCATCAACGGCGACCTCTCCAACTTCTGCCAGGCGAGCGCCGACCTCAACAACGACGGCGCCGAAAACGGCTTCGATATCGAAACCGAAGAGCAGCGCGTCAACGGCGCGCCGTGCTGACATCCGGCGGACCGACGCCCCGCCAGGGTCTGTATCGTGCCCGAACGATCCCGGCCCCAACGCCGACGCTGTTGGATTCGCCCTCCAACTCCAGATAATGCTTGTCAACCCCAAGGCAATCGGCTAGTCTCTCCCCAGCCCCGCCCGGGGCGGGGGGACTTCGTGCATCCTGCAGGAGCCGTTGTCATCTCGGCGTTCGCGTTCTCGCCGGCGGCCCTCGCCCAGTTGTCCACGTTCACCGGCGCGTCAACGATCAATCCGGTCAACTGGTGCGACGCCACCAACTGGGATCCCATCGGCATTCCCGCCAACGGGGCCGATATCGCCGTCGGTCCGGGACACACCGCCAACATGGCCATGTGCGACGGATCCACGAGAATCCTGGGCGATATCAGCGCGGCCGGAACCATCCGGTTCTACACGCCCGTGACCTTCGCCGGGGATGCCACGCTCAACAACCCGATCTTCGAACTCTCGACCACTCCCGCCGTCGTCGCCGGGCAGGTCCTGATTTCCGGCACCAACGCGTGGTGGCAGGGCGCGATCTTCTCCGGCGGCGGTCTCATCAATACCGGCCTGCTCACCGTCGAGCGGTCGTTCATCTCCGGCCGGACGTCGCCGCGGGAACTCACCAACGCGTGCACGTTCACCAACGACGGCACCGTGCGGCTCCTGCAGGGCTTCAAGATCAACGGAGGCTCCACGTTCAGCAACCAGGGCACGCTCACCTGCGAGGCGGGCGTCACCATCGGTCGTGACAATGGCGCTGGCGTCATCCAGAACAACGGCAGCATCACCGTCCCCGCCGCGCTCGGCCTGACCATCGCTTCCGGCCTGGTTTCCGACGGCGAGATCAACAGCACCGGCACGCTCACGCTCCAGGCCGAAACCACGCTCCGGGGCACCGCACGCGTGCTCTCCGGTGGCACCATTCGTGCCCTGGCCGTGTTCAACCAACCCGTGATCCTCGGGCCCGCAAACCTCGAAGGCGAGGGCAACGTCCAACTCTCCGAGGGCGCTTTCCAGATCGGCGCCGTGACCAGTTCGGCGCACGGTCCGTCCGGCCGCGGCCTGTGGATCGCCTCGACCGGCGACCTCGAAATCTCCCAGGGCTCCATCTCCGTTTCCGAGGGCGGGCTGCTCACCTGGAGCCTGGGCAACTTCCAAGGTGGGGACGGCCAGCGCGCCACGCCTCACATCAACATCTCCAGCGGGGCTCGAATGAATGTCTCGGGCGCCCCCGGCCTGGCCGGCGGCGGCGACGCCCTGGGCACATTCCTCCGCGTCGAAGGCGTGATGTACCAGAACGCCACCGCCCGAATCCTCGAAGGCTCGCGGCTCGTCATCCCAACCCTTGGCAACTACGTTCTTTCCCACACGCGCATGGACGGCGACGGCACCGTCCTCCTCGAAGTGCGCGGCCAGTTCAACGTGAATCCGCCCGAAGACACCAGCACGGCCACCGCGTTCTTGAACGCCGTCAACACCCGCCTGCTCGGTCTCACCACGATGACCGTGCACCGCAACGACCTGATCACTAGCGCCTCGCCGATCGAACTCGGCGACGATACGCTCGTCCGGATCGGCCTCGACGCCGGTGAAAGCGCTCGATGGCGAGCCTTCTCCGACGTCGTCATCACCGGCGGCGATCCGAACATCGTGGGCCAGGGCGTCTTCGAACTCGCGTCCGGCGCTTTCCTCACGATCGGCAACGCGGCGTTGGAACTCAACCTGGGGTCTTACCCCCCGGCAGTCGGCGAGTTCCTCCAGTTCGGCACGGTGCGTGCCGACCCCACACTGGGCGCCGACGCCCGGCTCGTGAACCGAGGAAACTGGAACTGGCGTTCGGGCGCGGTCGCCTTTCCACAAGGGGTGAGGGTCCTGAACCACGGAATCCTCAGCATGGATTGCGGCTCGTGCCAACTGCGGGCGGACCTGATCAACTACAACCTGATCACGATCATCGACACGCTCGTGATGGGCGAGGCCGCCGCTGAACTCCAGAACCTGTCCGATGTCACCCTGCTCGGTCACGTGACCGATCTTTCCACCGCGCTCGAAGGCCGATTCACGAACATCGGCAGGATCGAGAAGATGGGGCTCACCGGCAGCACGATCAGCACCACCCTGGACAACGCCGGGCGACTCACCATCACGCAAGGCACCCTCACCATCGGCGGACCCCTGGAGCAGTTCCTCGACGGCACGCTCACCGGCGGCACATGGGTGATCCGGATCGGCGCAACGCTCCGCACCCCCGGCAAGGTTGTCGGCACGGTCGGGCTCGCGGCGAACGTTCAACTCGGCGGCTCGTGGCCGGAGTTTCAGCCCCGCACCAACTTCGGCATCATCGACGTCAGCGAATCCAACCAGACATTCGCTCAGGACTTCGAGAACTTCGGAGACATGCTTGTCACCCCAGGCCGGGAACTCGTCATGGGCGGTACGCGGGTGTATTCTCAGCGGGCGAACCGCACCCGCGTCGAGGGAGGCCTGCGGAGCAGCCAGCCCGTCGCCGTCACCGGCGGAACGCTCTCCGGTTCGGGCACCGTGACTTCGCCCGTACTCGCCAATACCGGCGGGGTTGTCGCGCCGGGGTCCTCCCCCGGAATCCTGACTGTTCAGGGCAACTACTCCCAGTCCGACCCCGGCGAACTCGCCATCGAGATCGGCGGCAACGCACCGGGCGCTGACTACGACGAACTCGTCGTCACCGGCACCGTAAGCCTCGGCGGCGCCCTCCGCGTGCAACTCATCAATGACTTCCTTCCGACGACGGGCGCCACCTTCGATATTCTGTCCCATGCCGGCGGCACGGGCGCGTTCTCAACCATCGACGCCCCGGGCTTTTCAGTCAACTACCTGCCCAACTCCGTTCGACTCACCTTCATCGGCCTGCCGCCACCCTGCGACCCCGACGTCAACTGCGACGGCTCCATCAACGGCTTCGACATCGAAGCCACCGAGCAGGCCATCAACGGGGACTACTCCAACTTCTGCCAACCCACCGCCGACCTCAACAACGACGGCGCGGAGAACGGCTTCGACATCGAGACCGAGGAACAGCGCGTCAACGGCGCGCCCTGCTGAAGTCGATTATCCGCACGCTTCGCCTCCACGCGGGACGGCGCGCTTCTGCGGCACGCGGGATCCGACGCGGTCTTCGAAGGCTCCACCGTCCTGGTGACTCGGACATTCCCGGGCTTCCCCTCGATATCCCCAGAGCATCTTCCCAACCCACCCCCGCCGCGCGATTCCTGACCGCAGACAGTCTCAGGCGACGCATGTGCGTGGGGGACCGGGCGCGATCCGTACGGACGTGCGCCCGGGACACTGGGAGGATGCAATGAACAGACTGAAAGTCGTGGCCCTGGCGATGCTGCTTCCGGCGGCTTCCGTGGGCGCGGGCGTTCCAACCTATCGCGTCGAGTTCCTCGGCGCCGGCTGGAACGCCACCGGGTTGAACGAGCGCGGCGACGCGTGCGGCACGATCTCACCGGACGGCACTTCCATGCTCGCCGGCGTCTCTTTCAATGGGCAGCCCTTTCAACTCCTGCCGCTGCCCCCGGGCATGCAGACCTCCCGCGCGCACGATATCAACGACGCCGGTGTCATCGTCGGCTCGGTCTGCCCCAACCAGTACGTCGTCACCCAGCCCACCGCCGCGGTCTGGCGACCCGCCGCGGCCGGGGGCTACGATGTGGAAGTGCTCGGCGGCCTGCCGAGCGACCCGTACAGCGCGGCCTACGCCGTCAACAACGTCGGCGACATTGTCGGCGGTTCGGGCTTCTGGGGATGGAACCTCTCCACGGGCGTGCTCTTCACCGCGAGCGGACCGCTCCCCCTTCCCGCCGGCTTCATGGGCGGGGACATCAACGACCAGCGCGTCGTGCTGACCGGCCCGCAACTCTTGGACCTCGACACCGGTCAGATCGTGGAGATTCCCCTGCCGCCGGGCAACTGGCAGGGCTTCGTCGGCGCGGCCTTGAACAACCAGAACGACTTCTGCGGCTACGTCGCCGGTTATTCCGGATGCAGCACCTTCCCCATGCGGTACCGACAGGCCGCGGGCTGGGACTATCTCGGCGGCTGCGCCACCACGACCAGCGGCACGGCGATCAACGATCGCGGCGATGCGCTTCTGTATTACTACTCCACGACGTCCGGCGTCCACTTCATCGACGAGGGCTTCTTTGCGCTGGGCAGCCTCATCGATCCCTCCCAGGGCGCCTGGTATGTCCAGTACGGCGGCGCCAATGGCATCAACAACGCGCGACAGATCATCGCGGCGGCGCGCCAGGGTGCGTCCGGCCCCATCGGCGCCATACGCCTGACGCCGATACTCCCTCCTCCAACCTGCGACCCCGACGTGAACTGCGACGGCGGCGTAAACGGCTTCGACATCGAAGCCACCGAGCAGGCCGTCAACGGCTACTTCTCAAACTTCTGCCAGGCCTCGGCGGACCTCAACAACGATGGCGCCGAGAACGGCTTCGACATCGAAACCGAGGAACTCCGCGTGAACGGCGCGCCCTGCTGAAGCACCACGAGACTCCCGATTCGTGCCCGGTAGCATGAATCTCCCGATTCATGCCGAACAGACCGCCCAAGCACCCCGGGCCTTCCGGTATCGTCCGCCCCGTCGGCACGATCGCGTCCGTTCGCAGCCTGCCGATCCCGTGCGCCAGCGCACCGAGGAGAACCCACCGGTAGCACGAATCTCCCGATTCGTGCCGGCCGCCTCGACCGACTCAACCGCCCCCGGGGTTCCCACCCGGTGGCTTTCATTTCTTCCCAATCCGCCTCTTCGACCCTCAGTTCGCCCCACCAGCCTTTCCCCGCCACTCCTTCGCCGCCTCCGCCTTCCCCCACGCTGCATACACCTCCGCCGCGGCCGCCGCGGCGTCGGTGCTCTGCGGGCTTGCCTCTCCGAATGCCCCCGTCGCGCTCGCGTACGCGGCCTCCGCGTGGCCTGCCGCTTCCTCAAATCCCCCGCGCGCCGCCAGGGCGCGGGCCAGGTTGCTCCGGATGCCGCACGTCAGCACGTGGCGCTCGCCGAGTTTCTCCTTCGCCGCGGGCCATATTCGTTCGAAGATCGCGAGCGCCTCCTCTCCTCGGCCCAAGGGCAGCAAGGTCGCGCCCAGCGTGTTGGAGTAGTTCAGCACGCTGGGATGTGCCGGCCCCTGCGTGCGCGTCGCGACCTGCACGATCCGCTCGGCCAGCGGCAGGGCCTCGGCCGCCCGTCCCTGTCCGCGCAGGCACGTCGCCAATCCGTTCGTCACGTTCAGCGTCTGCTCATGATCCGCCCCGCGCAGCCGCATTTGCGTGTCCAGCAACTTCCGGTAGATCGCTTCGGCCTCCGCGGCGCGCCCCAACTTCACCAGCGATCCCGCCCGGTTGTTCAAGATAATCAGCGTCATCGCGTGCTCGGGGCCGTTGACCTTCTCCGACAACGCCGCCGCCTGCTCGAACAGTCGATCCGCCCCCGCAAGGTCCCCCGTCTGCTGGGTGTTCCACGCCAGATCGCTCATCGACGAGATCGTGTCGGGCGCCTCCGGCCCCAGCACCCGCACCCGCGCCGCGAGCACCCGACGAATGACCTCGATCGCCTCGCGGTGCTTGCTCTGTCTCGCCAGCATCTGGGCCTGCCGCCCCAGCGCCGTCAGCGTCTCTTCGTGGTCCTCGCCCAGGGTCTTTGTGCGGATTTCCACCAGATCGCGCCACGCCGCTTCCGCGTCCGCGAACTTTCCCGATTGCCCCAGCAGCGTCGCCTGGGTCGCCATCGCGCTCAGGGTTTGCGGGTCATCGTCCCCGAGCACCCTTCGCGCAATCGGAAGCCACTCGCGGTTCAGTGCCTCCGCCTCGCCGAGCCTCCCGCGGTGCTGACGCGCCCGCGCCAGAAGGTTCGCGCACCTCACCGCCTCCCCGGAGTCCTTCCCGCGCGTGGCCTGCGCCAACTCCAACGCCAGCCCCGCCTGCTCATCGGCCTGGTCGTACAACGACAGCCCAAGGTAGGTGCTCGCGAGCGTCATCCGGACGTCGATCAGCGTCTCGGGCTGGTCCGCCAGCGTCACGCCGGCGTCCTTCGCGGCTTGATCCAGCACATCCGCGACGCGCACGTCCCGCCCCTTCACCGACGGGTCCGGCGAGCGCAGCGCGCCGGTCAGGTACTTCGACGTCGATTCCGCACGGCGCGTCTGTCGCTGCGCCGACCCCAGCGCCTCCACCGCGTTCGAGTTCGCGCTCTCGGCCCGTCGCCAGTACACCACGCTCACCGCGAGCGCGCCCATCGACACGAGCGCCGCCGCGCCCGATGCGATGAGCCACGCCCGGTACCGGCCCGCCCGCCGCCGCAGCGACTGCCACGCGCTGTCGCGCCGGGCCGCGATGGGCTCGCCGGCCAGCACGCGACCCAGGTCGTCGGCCAGTTCGCCCGCGCTCTGGTACCGCCGCGCCGGGTCCTTGGCCAGGCACCGCAGCGTCACGACTTCGACATCCCCTCCCGCATGCGGGGACGCCAACCCGGGGCGCGAGGGCTCCGCCGAGATGATGTTCTCGATCGCGCTGCGGAACCCGCTGTCCACGTCGTACGGAAACCGCCCTGTGAGCAACTGGTACAGGATCACGCCCAGCGAATACACGTCGCTCCGCGTGTCGATCGCGCCGGGATCGCCCCTGGCCTGTTCCGGGCTCGCCCACGGCAGCGACCCCACGAACCGTCCCGCCTCCGTCACCGTCGCGCCCGGCCCATCCGCGCCGATCGTCTTCGCGAGGCCGAAATCCAGCACGTGCGGCGCGCCCGCCTCGTCCACGCGGATGTTCGAGGGCTTGAGATCGCGGTGCATCACGCCGCGCTGGTGGGCATGGTTGACCGCCTCGCAGACCGCCCGGCAGACCTCAAGTTTCCGCCGCACGCGCGTCGCCTCGTCGCCCGGGCAGTCCCGGCTCCATTCCCCCAGCGTCACCCCGTCGAGCAACTCCATCACCAGATACGGCTGGCCGCTCTCGGTGCGCCCGCTGTCGTAGATCGTCACGATGTGCGGGTGTCGCAGCGAGGCAATGAGGTCAACCTCGCGCTCGAACCGCCGGCGCGCCGGCTCCGACGCGAACGCCCCGTCCAGCAGCACCTTGATCGCCACTCGCCGCTTCGTCGAGCGCTGCGTCGCCGAGTACACCACCCCCTGCCCGCCCCGGTGCAGTTCGCGCAGGTCGTCGTACCCCGGAATGGTCGGCGGGGTCGCCCGCGGCGGGCGCGCACGCCGAACCACCGCCAGGAGCGTCTCCTGATCGTGGAACCAACCGGGCGAACTTCCGCTGTCGGCCTGGCTCATCGTTTCCCAGCCCCGCTCACCCCTCGTCCGCCACCTGTCTCTCGATCAGTTCGGCCAGCCGCCTCGAAATCCGCGACTTCGCCTGGTAGACCTGGTCAACGCTCATCTCCAGCAACTCCGCCGTGCTCTTGGCATCCCGCCCCGCCACCGCATAGTGCTCGAACGCGGCGCGGTCCTTCTCGCCAAACTCCGCCTCGATCGCTTCCATCGCCATCCGCACGTGGTACGTCCGCCACTCGCTCTCCCATTGCTCGTCAATCGCCTCATCCACGGAGGCCGCCTGCACCGACGAGTCAATCTCCTCAGGCCGCGCCGCCGGGCCCTTCTGACGGAATCGCTTGAACACCACGTGCAGGGTCACGGTCTTGAGGTATCCCCGGAACCGGCCTCGCTGCGGATCGTGCTCGAACTTCTGGATGTCCCGCGCCAGCGCCAGCAGCACATCCTGCAGCACGTCATCGCAATCGGTCTCTTGAACGCCCTGACGCCGGGCGAACATCCGGATCAAATCCCCATATCGAAGGCAAAAAACGTCCCAAGCCTCCGAGCCTTCACCGCCGCGAAGGCGGGCAATCAGGGTGGCATGGGTCGTTCGGTTGCTCAAGTTCTCTCAGCATACTCGATCATGAATCTGACGCAATCCCCGGGATTCGTGTCAGATTGAGCCGTCGGCGCGGCCTGTTCCAGAGGAGTTCGCGACTTCGGACACGTTTTCGCGTGAACCAGGCCGCGACGGATTGAGGAGGATTCACATGAAGAGCGCGATTGGCTGCCTGCTTCTCCGTTCCGGCGCGGCCCTGCCGTTGGCATTCTGGGCCGCCCAGGCCGGGGCGCAGACCACCTTCAACTTCACGAACTCCTGCGGCAACGGGCAGTGGACGTACTGCTGCGGCGACGGACTGCCGTGCGGTGATCCTCATTTCGGCTCGTACACCAACAACTGGTGGCCAAACGGGTCGTACACCTGCCCGTGCCCGCCGCTCCCCGGCCCGGCCGACGAGGTGCACATCGACGCCGTCCCCGTCACGTGCAACGGCGGTGAGGCGGGAATGCTCTTTACCACGCAGCCGCTCAACATCACGTTCAATCTCTACGTGTACAACACGGCCATCTTCGATGCGCCCGTCACTCTGGGCGGGTACGTGGGCGGTGGCGGCACGCTCACGTACAACCAGGCGATCATCGCTGTGAACAATCCGGGGCAGGAGACGTCCTTTGGACCCGGTGTCCATATCTGCAATGGCCCGGTCACGATGGACCAGGCCGCCCCGATCGGAACGTACGGCGATGTCCACAACAACCTTTCGATGATCTGGCCCGGCAACACGGCCATGACGATCGACCAGGCGTACAGCACCCCGGAACTCCCGGGCGGCATCCTGCGCAACTCCGCGGGTGCGCTGTTTCTCGCCACCGGCGACGGTGAGATGCGCGGCTGGATTGGCCTGGGTCACTTCCTCAACAGCGGGACGTTTCGCAAAGACGGCGGATTCGGACAGACCATGATCGCTTCGCACTTCGAGTCCACCGGCCTTGTGGACGTGCGGACGGGCTCGCTTCGCCTGGCCGGACAGGACAGCGTGCTCGCGGGAACCGCCACCATCGCGGCCGGATGCGTGCTGGAGATGGCCGGATCCAACGCGGGAATGAACGACCTGACCGTTTCCGGCCCCGGAACACTCCTGGTGTCGGCGAGCGTGGCCGTGGGGAGCGGCAAGACCGCGACGATTCCGCACGTGCACTTTGCGACCCGCGGCCGTGCCGGCCCAGGCATCATGAACCTCACGGGGACGATGGACTCGGAAAGCAGTGCGTTCGACGGCGGTACAACGAACCTCCAGGCCGGAGCCACGGGCGAGTTCCGTGGGGACCGGACCTGGGTTACCACCGGCGCGGTCTTCAACAACTACGGCACTCTTACCTGGACGGGCGCCTCGATCATCCTCGATGGCCAGGGGGTTCTCAACAACCGTGAGGGCGGCATCCTCGATTGCCGGACCGACCAGGACATCGGCGGACTGTGGGACCCCAGCCAGTTCAACAACTACGGCACGTTCCGAAAAACCGTGGGAACGTCCGCCGGACACACCAACATTACCTGCGCCATGCTGAACAGCGGCACGGTCGAAATCAACGCCGGGCGCATGGGCTTCGCGGCCCTCACGCAAACCTCGACCGGCCGCGTAATCCTGAACAACGGCATCCTGGATCAGTCCTCCGGCGGGGTTCCCTTCCCGCTCGCGGCCGGGCGGCTCGAAGGTAACGGGGAAATCTGGGGTCACGTGGAGAACACCGGCGGGACGCTCTCGCCCGGAAACTCGGCCGGCACTCTCCATATGGGTGGCGGTCAGCCCGGAAACTACACACAGGGTCCTGGTGGAACGTTCGAGGCCGAACTCGGCGGCGCCTCGCCCGGGATCGGCGGTTACGACCAGTTGCTGGTGGACTGGCAGGCAACCCTCGACGGCACGCTCAACGTGTCGCTGATCAACGGCTTCACGCCCTCCGAAGGCCAGGTCTTCTACATCCTCGTCGCCGGCTCGCGCAGCGGTGAGTTCTCCACCGTCAACCTCCCTCCGGGCATGGTCATCCAGTACACCCCCACCGAAGTCATCTTGCTGATGCCCGCCTCTTGCGACCCCGACGTCAACTGCGACGGCGGCGTAAACGGCTTCGACATCGAAGCCACCGAGCAGGCCATCAACGGCGACTTCTCGAACTTCTGCCAGGCCTCGGCCGACCTGAACGGCGACGGCGCCGAAAACGGCTTCGACATCGAAACCGAGGAACAACGCGTGAATGGCGCGCCCTGCTAGGCGCGGCCCGCACCTTCCCGGGTCGCCGTGGCGCCGCCGCGCGGGTCGTCCGGGAGGTCCGGCTCGAGAGGACGGCCGGGCCTCCCTCGACACGACAACCCCTTGACAGTTCCGGGGCCCGAAGTAGGCTCATGACGCACCCCAGGAGGGCCCCCAATGCACTCGACATCCGTTGTCTCATCGACCGCCCGCCTCGCGGCCGCGCTCGCCTTCGCGTGGGCGTGCGCGCCCGCGTCCGCCCAGCCGCAGGTCTTCTCCGATCGCGCGGCCTTCCTGACCGCGTCCCAGGCCCAGGCGGAGCCCGCCCTGCCCAACCTCGGCCGCCTGCCCGGCGATGCCGCCGCGAGTTTCACGATCGGTCACCTGACGCTCACCGTCTCCGCCCCCAGCAGCGGCCTGTGGATCGGCTCGGGAAACCACCCGCTGGTCGGGCCGGACTGGACCACGCTGGTGGCGGGGAACGACATCGCGATCGACGGTCGCGAGAATCTCAACATCGACTTCGACGCCCCGATGACGGCCTTTGGATTCGACTTCGCCGAGCCGACGACCGCGACGGTGCTGTACCCGCCGTGCTCGCAGTTGTGCCCGTGCGCGAACTCCGTGTACCACGTGGTGCTGCGTCTGAACGGCGCGGAGGTCGCGGCCTTTGACTTCAACCGCCCGGACGACACCGCCGCGTTCGTGGGCGTGCTGACCGACACTGCGTTCGACCGCGCCGAGGTTCACGAGACCAGCGGGACGTGCGACGACGAGTACTTCGGGCAGATGTTCACGCGCCCGTTCACGCCGCCGTGCGATCCCGATGTGAACTGCGATGGAGCGGTCAACGGCTTTGACGTGGAAGCCACCGAGCAGGCGGTGAACGGGGACTTCTCCAACTTCTGCCAGGCGAGCGCGGACCTGAACGGCGACGGGGCGGAGAACGGGTTTGATATCGAAACGGAGGAACAACGGGTCAATGGGGCGCCGTGCTGAACGCCGACGCCTGCCCACCCGGCGGCCATTGATGCGGTCCCGATGGGGCGGCGCGGCGCAGGACCGTCGTTCCACCGGGATTCCACCCATGGGGCTTTTACGTGCTGCCCGCCACCCGTTGAAAACGCGATCAAATACCCGCGACAGAGATTGGCGCTTCGAGTACGCTGCTTGGTGTCAACCGGTTCCGGAGCGCTCCCGAGTGCCCCCGGTTGGCCCACTCCCACGCTCCCCACACACCGGAGTCATGCCATGAAGTTCGCCGCATGCTGGACCGCCGTCGTTGCCGCCGCGCCCGCCCTTGCCGGGCCCGTCGAAGTGCTCTACACAAAGATCACCGGTCACCCCACCGCCGTGATTCCCGGGGCCAGGGATCTCGCCGGGTCGCTCACATTCGCGGAGTTCCGGGCGATGGAGGGCCTGTACGGCTCGGCCGATGGTTCCCGCTGGCTCATGAAGGGGCGCACACAGTTGGGCACGGACCTCGAGACCATGCTGATGCTCGGCGCCGCCAACGCGGGGAGCGTGCTCGTGCAGGAGGGCCAGCCCGCCGTGGGCGGGGGGTTCTACGACTTCATCGGGTCGGAGGCCGGACGCTTTGATGACTTCGGCAACGCCGCGTTCTCGGTTCGGGCGCGCACCAACCAGACCGGCGTACCCGGGGTCGATCAGCACCGCGTGCTGAAGTACACGCTCTCCTCGGCCACGCTTTCGCCGGCCTTCCAGGAACTCGACCCCTACACCGGCCTTTCCGACACCACGGTCAGCGGCGATGAGACGGTCGGAAACTCCGTGGGCTCCATCCACCTGCTCAACGACGGCCGCATCGGCTGTCAGGACAGCACCATCAACAACATCCACACCTCGCGCCGGCCCGCGATCTTCTACGACCGCGTGGCGTTCCACCAGACCAACGTCACCTCGGTCAACGCGATGGGCGGGCTGGGCTCGCGGCTCTGGACCACCATCAACGCCAACACGTTCTTCACGACCCCCGACGGCGCGCACTGGGTCGCCATCGGCGACATCACCGGCGGCACCGTCCTCAACGTGCTGGTCCGCGACGGCGACGTGGTGATCCAGCAGGGCGAGGCCGTGCCCGGCTCGGTCCTCGTCGCGGGCGACATCTTTCAGGCCGTGCAGTCTTCCTCGGGCCACTGGATGGCCCGCGGGCGGGACAACTCGGGCACCACCGCCGCGGCCCCGGACTGGGCCGTGCTCGACGGGGCCCTGGTGGCGCAGACCGGCCAGCCGATCACCCCCGGCAGCGGCGAACTCTGGGGAGACACGCTCTCGGGCGTCGCGGTGGACAACGCCGGGAACTACGTCGTGATGGGCAACACCAGCGGCACGTCGGACGCCGACGCGGTGATGGTTCTCAACGGCGAGACGGTGGTGCTGCGCGAGGGCAATCGCGTTGACCTCAACAACAACGGGCAGGACGACGACGACGCGTACTTCGGCCGCGGCAACGACGCGCTCACGCCATTCAGCGCCAACAACGTCTTCCTCGCCCAGGACGGGTACCTCTACGCGATCATCAACATCCGCAACGAAGCCGGGCAGGACCTCAACTCGACGCCGGCGTTCGGAACGCCCAACGCGCTGGTGCGTCTGTGCGTGGGCGCGGGGTGCGCCCCGCCGGCCTGCGACCCCGACGTAAACTGCGACGGGGCGGTCAACGGCTTTGATGTTGAGGCCACGGAGCAGGCCGTGAACGGGGATTTCTCCAACTTCTGCCAGGCGAGCGCGGACCTCAACGGCGACGGGGCGGAGAACGGGTTTGATATCGAGACGGAGGAGCAGCGCGTGAACGGGGCGCCGTGCTGACCATGGCCTCGCGCCGCGCCACCACCCCGGGCGTCGCGACCCGGCGTTCATGGCGAGGACTGGAAAGCCCGGCGGGCCGTGTCGGGCCCGCCGGATACTGAGAGTTGCGGGCTCCGCTACGGGCAGAACCCTCCGTTGACGACCTGCTCGATGACCTCCACGTCAAACCCGTTCACCGCGCCGTCGTGGTTGAAGTCCGGGTCCGGCTGGCAGAAGTTGCTCAGGTCGCCGTTCACGGCCTGCTCCATGGTCTCGATGTCGAAGCCGTTGAGCGCCCCGTCGCAGTTGATGTCACCGTCGCAGGGCAGGCACGGGGTGCATTGGATGACGCGGACGGTGGCGCTGTTGGCCGCGTAGTCCACCGTGATCACCAGCCCTTCGAGCGGGTCGAGCAGCGTGTAGTTGGCGAACTCGCCGCTACGGCCGGTGGGGTTGGTGGTGAAGAGGAAGGTGAACGTGTCGCCCGCCATGGGGCGGAAGCCGTTGAAGAAGCGGACGAAGAGCGTGCCGCCCAGCGAGGCGGTGTTGGCGGTGATGCGGTCGAACTCGGCCTCGCCGAGCCCGCCGATCTTGATCTCCGTCTTGCTCGTGGGATTCTGCGTGAAAGAGCCGGAGATGTTGAGCGTCCCCGCGGCCGAGAACCCGCCAGGGGCGGTGGTGGCCGCGACGGTGATCACCGAGCCGGTGACTGGCCCGTAGCCCTCGATGCGGCCGTGGTCGAAGATCGTGCCGGAGTCGAGGCGGAGCGTGCCGCCCGCCAGGCGTGTGACCCCTCCGGGCTGCTGGGCGAAGGCGTTGCTGATCCGGAAGGTGCCGCTCTCGATCGAGATGAGCCCGGCGTTGGTGAAGGGCACATCGACGAGCCCGGTGCCTCCGCCGGACTTGCGCACCAGGCCGGAGCCGAGATTCGTCACCAGCGCGGAAGTTCCGGACGTCCCGTACACGTCCTTGCTCCCCGAGAAGTCGAGGATGCCGGAGTTGGTGAGCACCGCGTCGGCAAGGTACAGGTTCCAACTGTCGGTCAGAACGGTGGTCCCCAGGTTTCTGAGGCTTCCGGTGAGGGTCTTGTTGTTGCCGACGATGGAGAGAGTTCCGCCCGCGCCGTTGGTCAGGGAAGCGCCCCCCGCAATGGTGAGGGTGCCGCTGACCCAAGCCAGGCCATTGCCGGTCGCGGTGATGGTCGTGTCGCCGGGGATCGTCCAGCCGCTGTGAACCTCGAGCGTGCCCGCGTTGTCGATGTCGAACGTCCCGGCCAGGGAGCAGTTGTCGTAGAAGCGAAGTGCCGCGGCGCCCACCGTCCACCGGGCGGCGGGCGAAGAAGCGATCGGGGCCGCCCGGAAGTGCAGAGTTCCCACCACGCTGCTGATCGTGCCCGACGTGTTCAGGGGAATCCCGTGCCACTCGGCCGTGCCGCCGTCGGTCTTGGTGATGAGGCCCGGGTTGGCGAACGAGTTGGTGGTGCTCGCGGATTCGAGCAGGTCCTTGGAGCCCGACAGGCGGAGCGTTCCCGGGTTGGTGACGGCGGCGTTGGAGAAGTAGAGGTTCCAACTGTTGTACGCCACGATCTCGCCCTGATTGAGGAGATTGCCGCTCAGGACCTTGTTGTTCCCCCCGATGTAGAGCGCACTCTCGGGCGCATTGACCAGCGTGGCGTCCGGGCTGATGGTGAGGTTGCCGTCGATCCAGTTCAGCCCGTTGCCCTTGGCGGCGAGCGTGGTGTCGGACGGGATGGTCCAGCCGTTGTGCACCTCCAGCACGCCGGTGTTCTCAAAGACGAAGGTGTCGGCCAGCGAGCAGCCGAAGAACCGGATCGTGCCGCCGGTGAGGTTCCACGACGCCGCGGCGGACGAGGTGATCGGCGTGGATTGGAAGTCGATCGTGCCCGACACGGCGCTGACCGTCCCGGTAGTGTCGAACGGGATGGCGGTCCACGTCGCGGTGCCGCCGTCGGTCTTCGTGACCGTGCCGGTGTTGATGAACAGATTCGTGCCGCCCCCGGAGAGGATGTGCTTGCTGCCGGAGAGGCGGAGCGTGCCCGAGTTGGTCACTGTCGCGTCGGAGAAGTAGAGGTTCCAACTGTTGAGCGCGACGATCTCGCCCTGGTTGAGGACGGCCCCGCTGAGCGTCTTGTTATTGCCCCCGACATACAGAATGCCCGTCGGGGCGTTGGTCAGGACGGCGCCCGGAGCGATCGACAGATTCCCGTTGATCCAGTTCAGCCCGCCCTGCGTCGCGTTCAGCGTGACGTCGGCGGGCATGGTCCAGCCGTTGTAAACTTCGACGGTTCCGTTGTTGACGATGTCGAAGGCACCCGACATGGAGCAGGAGAGGAACTGAAAGGCGCCCCCATTCGCACTCCAGGTCGCCCCCGCCGAGGAGGTGATGGACGCCTCGGAGAACTGGAGCGTTCCGCTGATCGATTCCACGAGCCCGGTGGAGTTAAACGGCATGCCGCTCCACAGGGCGGTACCCCCGTCAACCTTGGAAACCGTCCCCGCGTTGTCGAACGAGTTGTCCGTGCTGCCCGAGGCGGGATAGAAGTCCTTGCTGCCCGATAGACGGAACATGGCGTTGTTCGTGATCGCGGCGTTCTCGAGATAGAGGTTCCAACTGTTGCGCGCCGTGATGGTGCCTTCGTTGACGACGTCCGCGGCGAGGTTCTTGTTGTTGCCCTCCACGATCACGTCGCCGAGGTTGGTGAAGGGCAGCGTGATCGCCAGCCTTCCGTACGACCAACTGAGCGTCCCTCCGGCCGGGTTGGAGAGACTGTTGATCAGGACGTCGCCGTTGAGCACCAGCGTGTTGGTGCCGATCTCCACATCGTCGGTCGGCCCCGGGGTCGGAAGCCCGCCCGCGCATCCGGACTGACCCCAGTTATTGAACGTCTGCCAGCCACCGCCCGTGCACGGCTGCCCATTGTTGCACTCCGCATACCAGTTGTTGTTGCAGACCGGGCTGAACGTGAAAATCGACGCGGCCGCGCTCAGAGGCAGGCCGGCGATGGCGGTGAGAACGCCGGCGGAGACGATCCGGGATGGTGACATTGGTCTTCTCCTCGTCAAACGGTCAAACGCGGCGTCGCGCAGAGTTGCGCGGCCGTTGGACCACACGGGATCATCCCGTCGCGCGGAGGGCGGCGGCAACGGGGAATTTTCCCTGATCGCGGCTTCGACATCGAAACCCAGGAGCAGCACGTGAACGGCGCACCCTGCTGAAGTGGCATGACTTCAACGCCGAGTCTCGCGAACCGTCGCCTCGATCCGCCCGAGTTTTCGCTTGGATTTTCCCCCCGCCGCGGTAAACTGCGAATGCCCCAACTTCGCCGACGGCGTTTTGCGTAATGGCGCGCTCGGCCAATCCCACCGGGCGAGTTCGGAGTGGAGAGATCATGAAACTGTCCAAGTTCGTTGTGTGTTCGCTCTGCACACTCGCCTCGGCCAGCGCCGCTCGCGCTCAACTCCAGGTCGGCTCTTCGTTCAACTCCGGCCTCTCGCCCGTCGGCCTGGCGTACGACCAGACGAGCGACACCGTGTGGATCTACCCCTCCTTCAGCGCCACCATTCACCACTTCTCATCGTCCGGCGCGGCCCTGGGAACGGTCCCGCGCCCCGGAGGATCCGCCAACGACGCCGACCTCGCGGTGCCCACCGTGGGCATGAGCCTCAACGGCACGCCGATCCCCGCCGGAACGCTGCTCTTCATCGATGGCGAATCGGGTGTCGCCGAGATCTACGCGATCAACCCCGCGACCGGCGGCGTCATCGCCTCCCTGAATACTTCCTTCGGCGTCAGCCACGTCGTCGGCGGCGCCTACCACCCCGGGCGCGAGACGATCTTCCTCGTGCAGGACAGGGTCCCGGGCGGGAGCGATGCCAACCGCGTCGCCGAGATCAATCCCGCGTCTGGCGCCGTTCTGAACACCTGGGTCATCACCGCCGTGCGCCCCACCTTTACGGTCAACTTCGGCGACCTCGATATCGCGGGCAACGGCAACCTCCTCGTCGCCAGCAGCGACGAATCTTCGATCGGCGAGTTCACTCCGGCCGGGGCGTTCGTGGCCGAGCACGCCCTGCCCGCGGGCGTCTCCTCGCTCTGCGGCATCGGATCCGATCACACCCGCTGCGAACTCTGGGCCGCTTCCACCGGCACCAGCACCTGGCGCATGACCCTGCCCGCAGGTCACGACCTCTGCGGCGCCCCACCCTGCGACCCCGACGTCAACTGCGACGGCGCGGTGAACGGGTTCGACGTTGAAGCCACCGAACAGGCCGTCAATGGCGACTTCTCGAACTTCTGCCAGGCGAGCGCTGACCTGAACGGTGACGGCGCCGAGAACGGCTTCGACATCGAAACCCAGGAGCAGCGCGTCAACGGGGCGCCATGCTGATCCCGGCACGCACGTCGTGATCTCCCGCCTGTCCGATTTCATCGCCCGGCAAGGTGCTTGCGGGCGTCCTTGGTCCACTCCTCGCCCTCATCCGCTCGCCTGAACTTCGCCGCCGTCGCCACGGCCTCGCGGAATGCCAGGTCCGCCTCCTCGGGCTTTCCCAGCGCCGAAAAGCACTCCCCCCGCACCGTGTGCAGCCGCGCCCATGCCTGGGGCTGAAGAGCCGGCGCCTGCGGGGCACGCACTCGCCGCAGCACCGCCTCGAGGCGTTCCATCGCCGATGCGGTCTTTCCCGCCGCGAGATCGATGCGCGCGAGCACGCACTCCGCCACCACGCCGGGCGTCGAAATGCCCTGAGGGAACTCCCGCAGCGCCGCGATCACCCGCCCGGCCGAGTCCGCCGCGCCCGGTGACTTCGCGTCCACCTTCCCGATGGCGTACGAGGCCGCGTAGAGCGCATTGCCCGTCTCCCAGTGATCCCGCCCGCGCAATCGCAACTGTGCCGCCGCCGCCTGCGCGAAATACGCCGCGCTCTCCTCGGTCGGCCGATCCTCAATTCCCGAGATCATCGGCGAGCCCATGGTGTTCATGTACTCGGGGCTCCAGGCACCGAACAATTCTCTGGCCTCCCCCTCCAGCAGGCGCACGTGCGGACGCACCGACTCGATTTCCGCCCCGCACGCCAGCACCGCCCCCACCGCCGACCGCCGGGCGAGCACCCTTGCCAGCGGATCACCGTCCGCTTCGCCCGCTTCCAGCCGCCGCAGTACCTCCTCCGCAATAGGCGCGGCCTCATAATCGAAGTGCGCGGACATCATCAACGCAGCGAACGCCAGGTGCAGCAGGTGCTCGGGTGGAAGGGGTCCGGCGCCGGGCGCGGGCGGGGGCACCGTCCGCAGCAGCATGCCGGCCCCGTCCTCATCCGACGCGTGGACGGCGAAGGCGTACATCCGCTCGGCGCGGAGGGTCCGCGGGTCCATCACGCCGTAGCAGCCTACGCACTGCTCGTACGCGCGCTTCCACCACACCAGCGCGGTTTCGAGCCGCACGGTGTCGTACACCGCGGCCACCCGCATCATGGCGCGGATCGACGCGTCGTCCTGCTCACCCCGCGCCATCAGCCTCAGTTCCACGCACCGCTCCAGCAGCACCCTGGCCTCTTCCCTGCGCTCCAGGCGGAACAGCGTCACCCCGAGCGTCTCGGCCAGTTGGGCGTGCGCCTCCGGATCGTCCTGGAACTCCACGGGGAGCCTTTTGGCCGCGGACGCCAGCACGTCCTCCACCGTGGCCTTGCCGCCATCCACGCCGGCGAAGTTCCACGGACTGAACATCCACTCCGCCCACGGATCGGCCGACGACGACAGCAGCGCCGGACTCACCTCGCGCGGCTGGTACGGGTTCGCCGACCCGATCGCCCCCTGCAGAAACGCCGTCATTCGCTCCGACCGTTCGCGGGCATCGGCCTCTTTCACGAGCGCGGCCTTCGCCCGGTTCTCCTCCCCGCGCGCCCGCACGCCGAACAACACCGAGACCACTCCTGCGCCGACCACGCAGGCCGCCGCGATCCCCGCCGCCGTCACCGCCACGCGCTGCCGCCGCCACAACAGCCTCAGGTGGTGCATCGATCCCGCCGGCCGCGCCTCGATGGGCCGGTTGCTCAAAAACCGGCTCACGTCCTGCGAAAGATCGGCGACGGAGACATACCGCTGGTCAGGAGATGGGTCCATCGCCTTGCGCACGATGGTCGCAACATCGCCCGCCAGTTCGGGGCGCACCGACTCGAGCCGGCCCGTGGCGCCGCTCCGGATCACCCGGATCACTTCAGCCAGCGGTCGGCCGTCGAGGTCGTGCGGCCGTTCTCCCGCGAGGAGTTCGTACAGCACCACGCCCAACGCGTAGACATCGCTGCGGGTGTCCACACCGGCCGGGTCGCCCTCGCATTGCTCCGGGCTCATGTAGGCAAACGTGCCGACGAGCGCGCCCACGCCGGTGCTGACGGAAACCCTCGACATGTCGGCATCGGTCGCGAAGGCCACCCCGAAGTCGATGAGTTTCGGGGTGCCGTCGGGCAGCACCAGGATGTTCTGCGGCTTGAGATCGCGGTGAATCACGCCTCGCTGGTGGCCGTGGTGCACCGCCTCGCAGACCCGCACAAACAGCGCCAGCACACCTCGGCAGTCGATGCGATTGGCCCGCACCCAGGCGGTGACCGGCAGGGCCCCCTCCAGCAGTTCCATGGCGAAGAACGGCCGGCCGTCGTCGCCGGCCGTTCCCACGCTGAGCATCCGAGCGATGCAGGGGTGCTGCATCCGCGAGAGAACGCGGGCTTCCCGCTCGAGCCGCGCGATCGCCGCGTGGCTCATCGCGTGCGTCCGCAGCACCTTCAGCGCGACCGCCTCGCCGCTCCGCGTGTCAACCGCCCGGTAGACCGCGCCCATGCCGCCCACGCCCAGCAGCGCTTCCACGCGAAACGCTCCGACCCGAGCGCCGATCAGCCCGCGAGGATCCTCTCCGGTCACTTCGCGGAGCACCTGCTCGATGGCCCCGGGTGTTCCGGCGGGCCGCAGCAGGAACTCATCCGGGGGTAGGTGCGCGAGCAGCGCGAGCGCCTCTTGCCTCGCGCGCGGGACATACCCCGGCGCGTCCCGTATCTCCCGTTCGCGCGTTCCGGGCGGCAGCACACGGGCCCGCTCGAACAACTCGCCGGCCTGCGCGTGCTCTTCCCGCGAAAGCGGCTTGGGGCTCATAAGCCGGCTCCCGGGTCCGTCGTCCGCGGGTTCAGTTCTCGGGCCAGCCATGCTCGGGCGATTCTCCAGTCCGCCTCAACGGTGCGAGGCGATACCCCCAGCACCTCGGCGGTGTGCTCCACCGACAGCCCGGCAAAGAACCGGGCCTCCACCACCTTCGCCTGGCGATCCGAAAGCGCCGCCAGCCTCTCCAACGCATCATGCAGCGCGAGAATGTCCGGCGCGGCGCAGCCGCCGTCAGAACTTTCCGCATCTTCCAGCGGTACGCGCCGCCAGGCCGCTTCCGCCGCCTCGCAGCCGCTTCCCGACCCGCCCCGCTTGGCCGCCTGGTGCCGTCGCGCATGGTCCACGAGCACGTTTCGCATCACCCGCGCGGCCAAGGCCATGAACTGCGTGCGCGTCAGGCCGTCCACCCCGAGCCCCGGGGACATCCGTACATACGCCTCGTGAACCAACGCCGTCGGCTGGAGCGTGTGCCCCGGCGACTCCGAGGCGATGTACCACGCGGCCAGTTGGCGCAGTTCGCGATAGACCCGTTCCGATACGTCCGGCGACGGTTGTTGCGGGGGAGAGGTCATACCCGCCAGAGTGTATTCCTGGGACAAAATCGCCCAAAAAAACTCGGGGGGTGCTGCGCCGCCCGGCCTCCCGCTGCGCCCTTTCTTCCGACGCCACTTGTCCGCGGGAGCCGGCTCGTCGCCGGGGCGATTTCCGCTCCCCGCCCGGAACTTTGTGCAAATCCACGTGAGGTTGAAGTCATGAACACTCAGGCCATGGGACAAACGTTCGGTCGCGTGGCGGCGGCCGCGTGCGCGATTGCCCTCCTTCCGGGCGCGGCGTTCGCTCAATGCGAACAGACCGGGCCATTCGCCGCGTTCACGCAGCCGTGGCGCGCCTGGAACAACACGGTCGGTTTCTTCTTTCCCGACGCGTCCTCGATGATCGTGGACACCGATGGGGACGGCACCACCGGCGCGGGCGATCCCGCGGACACGCTCTACTCGGTCCCCTTCGAGGCCCAGACCTCCCACTTCATTACCGCGCTCTCGCCGACCAGGGAGTTCTTCGTGCTCGTCGGAGGCACACCCGGACCGTGCGCCGCTTCAAACCTGACCGTCCGAGTTTACCACCTGCTGCCCGCCACGGGCACGATGGATCTGGTTCACGAGGATTGCCTCCCCTGCACGGTCTTCGAAGGACCGCTCTTCTACGACACGGGCGCCCAGCCTCCCATTCCGTTTCCCCCGCCGGTGACAGGGCAGCGGATCGTGCTCTTCAGGACGGGCGCCGGAGCCCCGTGCAATCCCAGCAGCCAGGCCGCGCCGCTGCTGAGGTGGTACAACATGAACACGCCCGGGCCCGGAGGGATCGGAAGCACGGACCAGGAACTGCAGCCTGGCATCAACCCCAATACGATGCGTGTGAGCCCCAGCGGATACCAGGCGTTCGTTCAGCACGATCTCACCAGCAACCCGGCCGACAGCGACTTTGACATCATCAACCTCTGCCCCGGCCCGTTCTTCGGTGACGTCGTTCCCAACCAGATCGGTCCGCCGATCGACAACTACGCCGGCTTTCCGCTCCCTGTCGCCTCGATCTCTTCCGCCGGCCCCTCCGGCGTCGTGCTTCAGATGCGCGTCAACAGCACGGTCGTATACGAGTCCACCGTGACCAACTGCTGCAGCGGGGCTCCCACCGGCGCGTGCTGCATCAACGGCGGGTGCGTCGTCACGATCCAGGCCCAGTGCGGCGGCACCTGGACCCAGGGCGCCACCTGCGAGCCCACCCCCTGCCCCCCGCCACCCGTGCCCAACCTCTCGGTCACCATGACCGGCCCCGCGATGGTCGATCAGCAGGCATTCGTGGACTACGTGCTGACCTGCCGCAACAGCGGCGGCGCACCCGCACAGAACGTCGTGGTCACCGATCAACTCCCCACGGAGTTCACCTTTGTCAGCGCCGGCAACGGCGGGGTGTACGACGAGGGCCAGCACCAGGTCACGTGGACGATCGGCACGCTCGCGGCCCAATCCGGCCCTCAAACACTTACCCTGCGCGCCCAGGCCGGCTGCACCATGTCGTACTTCACCAACTACAACTACCGCATCTCCGCCGACGGGATCTTCGTGAGCGGGAGTCCGCCGGTCACGACGGGGGTCACCATGGCGCCGGCGGCGGGCAGCGTCTCAGGATCGGTCGCCACCACCACGACCGCGGGCCAGCCGCTGCTCCCCGGAAGCGTCCTCCATCACGAGATGACCATCACGAACACCTCCGGCATGCTGCTTGAAAACATCGTGGCGGCAGGCTCCGCCGGCGAGGCCGCGAACTTCACCGCGTTCGTCAACCACGGCACGGGCACGCTCTCATTCCCCTTCGGCAGCGGCAACTACATCCAATGGACCGGCGATCTTGCGCCAGGCCAGACCACAACGATCGCCTTTGACTCCACTATTTCCGAGTGCATCTCCGCCTGGGATTCCACCACGCAACTCAATCACGGCGGCGACTGGAACGTCTCGACATTCTGCGGCGCGCTCCTGGGCTCGTTCCCCACAAGCCAGGTCTTCACGATTCAGCCGCCGCTCTCGGCCTCGTTCGGGGCCGCGCCGCAACCCGGAGCCGTCGGCCCGGTCGTCCCCGGCACACCGACGTATCCGAGCACCATGCAGTTCGTGCGCGGCACGCCGGTGATCGACCTCACCCTCTCCGTAAGCAATCTCAGCGGCGCCACGGTCTCCGCCGCGGATATCTCGGTGCCTTTGCCATCCTCGTGGAGTATCGCGGACCCGCCCTTCGTCGGCGCGGTGCCGCCGGGCTTCTCTTATGACGCAACTTCCGCGACCGTGCGCTTCAACGGCGATGTGCCCGCCGCGGGGCTCGCGCCCGTGACGATCCGCGTCCAGCCCGACTCCCCGGAAAACAACTCCGCGTACTTCACGGTGCAACGACAGATCCAGGATCCGTCGTGCGGCGTGATCCTCGCCGAACTCGAACTCGTCAATCTCCCCGAACTGCCCTCCGGGCCGGTCATCATGGGTGTCGAGAAGTGGTACCAGGCCGGCGTTTGGATTATCCGCCCCGGAATCGATACCGAGCCCAGCGAATACTTCAATCGCGCCGAAATCTGGCGCGGCCTCCACAAAGAGCCCAACGGCGACATCTGGCTCGCCGGGGCGCCAATCTTCATGTTCAACCCGGACACGCTCAACGCGGCAACCGCGCCCGCCCTGGCCGCGTTCCTTGAGGGCCTCGGCCTGAACGAGTCCGAAGTCTGCGACATCGCCGTAGACCCGACCGACGGCACGCTGGTCCTCATCGTGAAATCCACGACCGAACCACTGGTCTCCCCACCCGCCCTGGTCCGGTACGACCGTTCCAGTTCCACATGCACGCTCATCACGCGCGATCCGGCTCTGGACCCCACCGATTCGCACGCGGATGTGCTCATCGACCCGGCGGGCACGATCTACATCGCCAACCGCCAGGTCCTGGCCCGCATCGCGCGTTCGATGCCCGTGCCGATTCCCGATGGCCAGGTCCCCACCGTGCCGGTGCCGCACCCCGCGTATTCGTTCGGCGCCGGCGCGGGAACGCTCACATCCCAGAAAGTCCACGCGGCCGCGTGGTCCTGCGACGGCGAGATGATCCTCCTCCACGCCAGCATCTTTGAGGGCGGACTCAACCCCGAGAACTTCCCCGTCACCACAACGCTCTACGCCCTCTCTCGGTACGACCCGGCGACCAACACCATCACGGTTGCGCAGCCTCAACTCGCGGCCAACTCCGACGGACAGGGCTTCCGCGAGTGGCCCGCCGAGTTCTCGCCACAACTCCCGCTCTACGCCATCCTCGAAGATTCCTGCATCGCCGCCGGCGAGTTCGCTCAGACCTTCGTCGCCAACAACTTCTACCCCTTCCACTGCATCTACGCCCTGGACACCGCAAGCGGCGCCGCCACCCCCATCGAGCCCGCAGAAGAGTGGCACTTCCGCGCGGCCGCGGACCTCGCCTACCTCCACGGCGCCTGCACCTCGCTGCCCCCCTGCGACCCCGACGTCAACTGCGACGGCTCGGTCAACGGCTTCGACATCGAATCCACGGAACAGGCCATCAACGGTGACTATTCCAACTTCTGCCAGACCACCGCCGACCTCAACAACGACGGCGCTGAGAATGGCTTCGACATCGAAACCGAGGAACAACGGGTGAACGGCGCTCCCTGCTAGAGCCCTTTTCGGCCCTTCCGGTCCTCCCCGAACATGCCCCGCCATGCGGCGGGGCTTTTTTCTGCAAATCGTGTCAGAGGCAGTAGATGCGTTCCCTACGTCCCTTCGTGCGTTCGGCAGGAGACCGGGCGCGGGAAGAAGGAGATTGCCAATGGTCCGTACCCAGAATCGTCTTGCCTCGGCTTCCGTCATCGCCGCCCTGGCCGGGCTCCCGCTCGGGGCCGCGGCAACCGTGTTCTCGTTCACCGCTACCTGCAACTCGAACTGGTACGGAGAATGCGGGAACGGGGTGCCGTGCGGGGGCGGAGGCTTCCAGACCTTCAACAACTGGGGGTATGGCAACTGCGTCGGAGGCCTGCCCACGCCCGGCACCCCCGATGACGTCTTCATCGGGGCCGCGGCGGTCACGCTCAACGGCAGCGCCGGCATCAATAGCCTCTCCAACAGCAGCGGGGGCGTGCTGACCTGGGCCGGCGGCGATCTCACCATCGCCTCCACGTTCATGAACAACGGCACGGTCAGCATCAGTTCCGGCAACAAGACGCTCGCGGCCGACGTGATGAACCACGGCGTAATCGTCCTGCACAGCGGGTGGACCCTCGCCCTCTCGAATTCGGTGCTTCAGAATCTGGGACAGATCACTTTCACCGGCGACAAGTCGGTCTCCGCCGGGGTTGGCAGCGTGACTCACCAGATGGAGAACTACAGCCAGGTCACCAAGGACGGCGGCGGGACCGCTTCCATTTTCATCCCGTTCCACAACGACGGCACGGTGGACTGCCTGGCCGGGACGATCCTCTTCACCGCGAACGCCGTCACGTCCACCCCCACCTCCGACTGGCCGGTCGCCCCGACGGGCGCCGTGCGTTTCAGCGGCTGCTCCTTCACGGGCCGCCTGGAGAGCGCGAACGACGGGCTGATTCAGATCGAGTCGGGCATGAACGTTCCCTCTGACTCCACCTTCCATGTCACCAATAACGGGCTGTGGTGGGCCAACGGCGACCTCGCCGTCGGTGTGGGGGAAACTCTGACGAACTCCGGCATCATGGGCGTGGGCACCGGCCACAAGACCATCACGGGAAGCGTGGTGAACACCGGTACGCTCACGATGCGAGACGGTTGGTCCGTCACCCTTGCCGACGGCTTCATCACGAACCAGAGCCTCCTGGATTTCCTGGGGGATAAGTCGCTCATCCCCGCGACCGGCACCGCTTCGTCGCTGGACAACAACGCGACGATGCGCAAGACCGCCGCCGGCACCGCGACCATCCAGGTGCCCGTCTCCAACACCGCCGTGGTGGACACCCAGAGCGGGACCTTCCTGTTCCAGAGCACGTCCGTCGATTCCTCGGGAGTTTCGACCTGGCCCGTCGCCGCCGGCGGCGCCGTCCGGTTCGTCGGGTGCAGCCTCAGCGGGCTGTTCGCCGGCGCCAACAGCGGCACATTCCAGATCGAGTCCGGCTGGAGCATCCCCTCCGACACCACCCTCAACATCACCGGCAACGGCCTGTGGTGGGCCAACGGCGATCTCTCGATCGCTTCCGGCGAAACCCTGACCAACGCGGCCGTCATGGGCATCGGAAACGCCCACAAAGTCATCTCCGGCAGCCTGGTCAACACCGGCACGCTCACCTTCCGCGACGGCTGGAACGTCGCGCTCGGCAACGCCACCATCACCAACAACGGCGTCACGGATTTTCTGGGCGACAAGACGATCACGCCCGTCAGCGAAACGTCCTCTTCCTTCGTGAACAACGCGACGGTCCGCAAGACCTCGGGCGGCACCGCCAACATCCTCGTCCCCTTCGCCAACAACAGCCTCGTGGACACCCAGAGCGGCACCATGCTCTTCCTGGATGCGCCCATCACCTCCATCGGCGCCGCCTCGTGGCCCGTCGCCGCGGCCGGCGTCGTACGCTTCAATAACTGTTCTCACAGCGGTACCTTCACAGGAATCAACAGCGGGGTGGTCCAGATCGAAGCCGGATGGACCATCCCCGCCAACACCATCATGAACATCGCCGGCAACGGCCTGTGGTGGGCCAACGGCGATCTCGGCATCGCCCCGGGCATGACGCTTACCAACCTGAACGTCATGGGCATCGGCAACGGCCACAAAGTCATCTCCGGCAACCTCGTCAACGCGGGCACCATGACCATCCGCGACGGCTGGAACATCACCCTCACCAACGGCAACATCGTCAACAACGCGATGCTCGACTTCCTCGGCGACAAGACCGTCGTGGGCACCAGCGGCGGCATCACCAACAACGCCACCATCCGCAAGACCAACGGCGGCACCGTCACGATCATGGCCCCGCTCACCAACAACGCCACGGTCGACAACCTCGGCGGTTCACTCGTGTTCTCGGGCTCGACGGTGAACTCCTCGCCTTCCTCGGCCTGGTCCGTGGTCGCGAGCGGCACCAATCGGTTCCTGGGAACCACGCTGAGCGGCCGCTTCGCCGGCGCCAACGCCGGCACCTTCCAACTCGAGAGCGGCACCGCCGTCTCCGCCGACACCACCCTCAACATCACCGGCAACGGCGTCAACTGGGCCAACGGCGACATCAACGTCGCCCCCGGTGCCACCCTCACCAACGCCGGAAGCATGAGCGTGCCCAGCAGCCACCGCACCGTCCGCGGCTCCATCCTCAACACGGGCTCCATGTGGATCGGCGCATCCTGGAACCTCGCCTTCGACAACGGCAGCCTCACCAACAACGGCACCATCGAGTGCTCCGACAACAAGACCATCACTCTCGCCGCCGGCCCCACCGGCATCATCAACAACGCCCTGCTCCGCAAGACCAACGGCGGGTTCACCAGCATCGACTCCCCGCTCAGCAACGCCGGCCTGATTTCCATCGAGTCCGGCACGCTCGCTATCTCCGGCGCATTCAGCCAGTCCAACACCGGCACCACACGCCTCGCCGGCGGTTCACTCAACGTCGGCGCGGGCCAGACCTTTGCCGGCGGCAAACTCGAAGGCCCCGGCACCATCACCGGCCCCGTCGTCAACTCCGGCGCATCCGTCCGCCCGGGCGGTTTCAACGCCGCGGGAACCATGGCCATGACCTCGTCCTACACCCAGCAATCCGGCGGCTGGATGGAAGTCGAAATCGCGGGCCTCACTCCGGACACCGAGTTCGACCGCCTCACCGCCAACACCGCCTCCCTCAACGGAACCCTCTTCGTCCGCTTCATGAACGGCTTCCATCCCCTGGCCGGCGACACCTTCACCGTCCTCACCACCTCCAACGCCACCGGCCGCACCGGCACGTTCTCCAACGTCAGCGTCCTGGACTCCCTCGACGGCCTGGTCATCGAAGTCCTCTACGGCGCCAACAGCGCCACCGTCCACGTCCTCCAGTGCACCCCCTGCACCCCGTGCGATCCGGACGTCAACTGCGACGGCGCCGTCAACGGCTTCGATATCGAAGCCATGGAACAGGCGGTCAACGGCGACTTCTCCAACTTCTGCCAGCCCGACTCTGACTTCAACCACGACGGAACCACCAACGGCTTCGATGTCGAGTCCGTCGAGCAGGTTGTGAACGGAGGCTTCTGCCCGTAATCGAACGCGAACCTTCCTTTTCCCCGGCGCGCCGGACTTCCGAGGGGAGACCGGCGCGTCTTTTTTTGCCCCGCTCACGCCCCAGTTCGCCGTCAACGGAGACTTCTCCAACTTCTGCCGGGCGAGCGGTTCGGTGGCTTCCACGCCAAAGCCGTTGATCGCGACGTCGCACTTGACGCCGGGGTCGCAGGGCGGGCAGCCCGGAAGCGTGACGATCGCCGGATTGGTAGAAGCGTTGCCGCCAGCGAGAGGTTGGGTATCGCGTATCCTGTGACGGCGGCCACGCCGGCGATCACGGGCACGGTGCGCCGTTCACTCGCTGCTCCTCGATCTCAATGTCGAACCCGTTCTCGGCGCCGTCGCCGTTGAGGTCGGCGCTCGCCTGGCAGAAGTTCGTAAAGTCACCATTCACGGCCGCTTCGGTCGCCTCGATGTCAAACCCGTTCACCGCCCCATCGCAGTTCACGTCCGGGTCGCACCGCGGCGGGCAGTCGGACGCGAGCATCGGAATGCTCCACGCGCCGCGCCCCTGCGTTCCCGCGATCAGCCGGTTTCGCCAAGGCTCCGGGCGCAGATCGATGACGCACGCCCTGGGCATTCCCGCGCCGAAGATGTGCCACGTCCGGCCGTCGTCCTGCGAGCGATACACACCCGCGTCAGTGCCGGCGAACAGGGCCGGGGGCGTGCAGCGGTGGTCGGTGGTGATGACATTGACCGGCAGATCGGGCAGGTCGCCATCGAGGGTCTCCCACGTCTGGCCGCGGTCGCGCGTGCGGCGCACCTGCGGGGCGCCAAACGTCGCGCCCGCAAGATACACGCCCGCCGGATCGACGGGGTCGGGATAGATCTCGCGCGTCACTCGCGGCCAGCCCCAGGCGTCATCCAGCACGAGCGCGTACTGCGAGCCGCCGTTGGTCGAGACGAGCACGCGCCCATCGTTGGTGGCGACATACACCGTTTGCGGATCGGCGGGGCTGATGGCCAGCGCCCGAATCGCCGCGGGCGCGCCGCCCGTGAGGTCGGGGCTGATGGCGGTCCAGTTGGTGCCACCATTCAGCGACTGGTAGACGCGGTGCGTGGCGTAAAGCATGCGGCTGGAGTTGGTCGGGTCGATGATGTAGGGCGGCAGGAAACAGTGGCGGTCGCCGGAGTTGATGCCCGAGGCCGAGCCGCCGAAACTCGATCCGCCGTTGGTGGAGCGGTAGAGGTTTCCGCTGCCCTGCGACTCGGTGAACATGCGCAGCGGGTTGGACTGGTCCCACTGTGTCCAGCCGCCGTCGCCGCCGGTGACGCGGGCCCAGGTGAGCGAATCGGCGCCGCGGAGCACGCAACCGTTGTCCTGCAGGCCGCCGAGCACGCGCAGGTCGTCGGTCGGGTGCGTGGAGAGGCCGGCGTAGAACTGGATCGTGCCCAGCCCCGCGTTGCGGGCGGTCCAGTTGGTGCCGACGTTGGTCGAGACGTGCACGCCGCCGTCATCGCCCGCCACCAACCGCCCCGCGGCGTCCCAGGTGATCACGTGCAGGTCCACATGCGGGGGCGTGATGTTCGTGAAGTTGGTCCCCGAGTTCGTGGAGCGAACGAGATTGAGCCCGCCCATGATGACGGTGTTGGGATCGGTTGGGCGCACCGAGGTCACGCACAGGTACCAGCCGTACGAGGCCTGGATGGACCCCGCGGCGATGGTGGTCCACGTGGCGCCGGCGTTGTCGGAGCGATACGACCCCAGCGTGCCCCCGCCGCCCCCAAACGCGTCGCACGCGTTGGCGATCAGGGCGTACAGGCGGTTGGCGTTCGAGGGCGCAATCGCGAGCGCGATGCGGCCGACGTTGGCCGACGGCAGGCCGCCCGCGAGCGGCGTCCAGGAATCTCCCCCGTCGATCGTCTTGTAGATGCCGTTGGTGGGGTCGCCGAAGATGTGGCCGATCGCCGCGTAGAGAACCTGAGAGTTGACCGGGTCCATCACGAGATCGGTGGCCGCTCGCTCGGGGATGCCGACCTGAAGGTGCATCCACGACGCGCCGGAATCGTCGGATCGGAAGACGCCAACCGGTCCGGGTGCGCCGGGGTGGCCCTTGGCCGCCGCCAGTGCTGGAAAGCCGCCCGCACCCGTGACGCCCGCATAAAGGCGTGCGGGGTTGGCTGGGTCGATAACGATGCGCGAGATGCAGCGGCCGGCGAAGTCATCCTCCGCGAGATGCATCCATGTCGCGCCGGCGTCCGTGGATTTGTAGATGCCCAGGCCATATCGGCTGTGGTTCGCGAAGTTGGCCTCCCCCGTGCCGACGTAGATCGTGTCGGGGTCCGTCGGGTCGAGCGTGATCGCGCCGATGGCAGACGACGGGAGATCGCCGGTGAGCGAGGTCCACGTGACGCCCGCGTCGTCGCTGCGCCAGACTCCCCCGTCCGCGCCGCCGGCGTAATAGCGGTCAGCGAGCGTGGGGTGGCACGCGATCGCCGAGACGCGGCCGGTATCGCCTGCGCCCGATATCGGCGCGGGGCCGAGATGAGTCCACGTCTGCGCGAGCGCCGCGGAGGCGCTCACGAGAATCGCCGCGAGACGCGCAGGGAGGATCATGGCTTGTCCTCCTTCTCGGGCGCGGCCTCGAGCGCCGGTTCCGCCGGCTTGGGGACCTCGAACGTGAGCGTTGCAATCCCCGCCTGCCACGCGGCGTCGGATTCCGCGAGCGGGCGGAGCACCCGGAGTTCGAGCCGATACTCACCGGGCCGCTCGATGTGAAGCAGGGCGATGCCGCCGGAATCGGCCGTGGCTTGCTGGGTGGTATTCGATTCCAGATGCGTCGCAGAGATCACGCCGCCTCCCGCCGCGGTGCCCTTCATATAGAGTCGCACCGGAAGATCGCCGCCGGGAAGCATGGAGGTCGGGTCCATCAGCGGGCGGATCTCGACCTGCTGGCCCGACTTGCTGGTGGGCGTGCTGTCGGCGGCGGGTTTGCCGTCGGCGTCGCTGACTCGCACGAGCGTGGTGGCGCTGCGTAGGAGTTGGACTCTGGCGTCGGACTTCGCGCAGGGGTCTTCGGTTCCGGCGCGGGCGGCGAAAGTTGAAAGCGCGGCCGGCGGCCAGATCTGCGTCGCGGCCTTGAGGTCCAGCCCGATCATGGCCGCGCCGGGAAGTCCAAGCGATAGACGGTGCGGTTGCCCCCGGGCGGGCGCGGGCCCATCGCCCGGGCCACGGTTTTCCTGCGTGCCGGCAAGGCGGACAAAGAACCACTCGATATCCGCCGGCCAGTCGGTCTGTGGTCCGGCGGGCGCCGACGCCGCAACTCGGACTTCACCGCCCTGCGTGGTGGAATACGTGCTGGGACGCAGAACCACGGCATCCTGGCCCGGCGAAGCCGACGCGCCGGCAAACAGCAGGATCGAGGCCAACTTCGCGAACATTCCCCCAATGTACCACGGAACCGCCGGAACACCAGCCCGGCCGCGCACGGTCGCACGAGCAGCCCGCTCCGCCGAACCGGACGCGCCGGGTGTGAATGGATCGCCGTCCTCAAGACGGCTGGTACGTGCTTGTTACAAAGACGCGGACTGCCTCGTGGTAGACTGGCTTTGGACAGACCCGTGGGGCGAACTCACCAAAGGGAGGCCTCGCCGTGAACCGCCGAATCACCTGCTCCGCCGCGTTCGCACTCGCCATCGTCCCTTTCGCCCGGGGTCAGGTGGTCAACGGGGACTTTGAAACCGGCACGCTCGCGCCGTGGATGGTGACGAACACGCCCTCGGGCCAGTCGATGTTCTCGTCCGTGGCAATGTTCGACATCGACGGCGCCGGGCCGCTCCCATCCTCGTGGTGCGCCCGCGTCATGGCCGGCCAGACCACCTCCAACTCCGGGCTGCAGGGCGTGGTGATCCACCAGACGGTGATGAACTTGCCCACCGGCGAGTTCCTCACCCTGAGTTTCGACTGGGCGGTGCACGCGCTCATCGGCACCCCCGTGAGCGCGGGGGTGTTCGAACTCGTGATCGACGGCCAGGTGATCACATCCGGCATGGCCCCGGTCCTGGGCCCGAACCAGCGGGCGTACGGGTCGATCTCCGGCACGGTCCTGTTCGATGTACCAGCGCCGCACACCGTGGGCGTACGCATCACCCGCGCCATCACCGCCGGCGCCGAAGTCTGGCAGCACATCGACAACTTCACCATCTCGCCCGTGTGCGACCCCGACGCCAACTGCGACGGCTCCATCAACGGGTTTGACATCGAAGCCACGGAGCAGGCGATCAACGGGGACTTCTCGAACTTCTGCCAGGCGTCGGCCGATCTCAACGGGGACGGGGCGGAGAACGGATTCGATATTGAGACCCAAGAGCAGCGCGTGAATGGCGCGCCGTGCTGAGGCTGGCCCGCGCGCGCCGGTAAGGCCCCGGGCCGCGGCCGGCCGGAATCAGGGAAGTTTCCCCGATGCCACACGGACATCGGGCTCGCATAATGCCTTGTCCGGCCGCCAGGGATCCTCCGGAGCGGCCGCACAAGGAGGTTTCTCATGTCGCGCCCATCGCTTGCCGCACTCCTGGCGGCGTCGCTCAGTTCGTCCGTGGCCTTCGCGCAGACTTCCAGCACCTTCGACCTTGGTGATGAGGGCTGGATGGTGATTGCGTTCCCGTACTCGCACACCGCTTCCCCGGGCATGCAGCCGGTCGTGTGGGATGCGAACATCGGGCTTCCGCCCGGCTCGCTCTACACGTGGGACCAGTACGGCGAGACGGGAGTCGCCGCGCCCGCCAAGTTCCTCGGCGACCAGTCCGGTTCGTACGGCCGGACGCTGACCTTCGACATCCTCATCATGTACTCCGACGCGGCGACCTATCCCGCGGTGGTGCTGAACGCCGGGACATTTTCGCTGTTCTACAACATGCCCTCCTCGCCCGTGGGCGTGTGGGAGCACCGCGTGGTGCCGCTCGCGGCGGCGGGGTGGCGGTACAACTCGTGGACCGGGCCCGAGGCGACCGAGGCGCAGATGCAGGCGGCGCTGGCGGGCCTGGCGGGGCTCTACATCAACACCGAATGGCGCACGGGCCCCGACGAGACGCACGTGGACAACGTCGTGCTGGGGGGAGCGGCCTGCGACCCGGACGTGAACTGCGACGGGGCGATCAACGGGTTCGACATCGAGGCCACGGAGCAGGCGGTCAACGGCGACTTCAGCAACTTCTGCCAGCCCACGGCCGACCTGAACAACGACGGCGCCGAGAACGGCTTTGACATTGAGACGGAGGAGCAGCGGGTGAATGGGGCACCGTGCGAGTAGCCGTCGACGGCGCTCGTCCGGTCACAGTTGAGGAGTATTCGCGATGACAGCCAAAGAAGCGAGAGTGCCACGTCTGACTCACAGTGGGTGCGGTTGGCTTTCGGCTCATCGGCCGGCGGCGATCTGCATGGTGGCCGCGGGACTTGCCATCGGCCTGGCGCCGACGGCCGGCGCCCAATGCGACCCACGCTGGGTGATGGTGGCTTCCGGTGGCCCCCAGCCGTGCGGATGGTCCTCGATGGTGTACAGCCCGGACACACAACAGGTGTTGCGGTTCGGCGGGTCTGACTGGAGCGGCTGGAGATCCGACGATCTCTGGGCTTGGGATGGCGTGCGATGGACGCCCCTGACAGACTCGGGTCCTGCGCCTCGCGGGTCGCACTTCGCGGCGTTTGATCCTCCACGACACCGGATGTTGATCTTCGGGGGGAACGCCTGGGATAACGCCACCAACTATGGGGACACGTGGGAGTGGGACGGCGCCTCGTGGCTCGAGTCCTCGGTGACCGGGCCATCCCAGCGGTGCGCCGGGGGCATGACGTACGCCTCCGGCTCCGGCATGGTGCTCCTGTTCGGCGGCGCGCACCAGTTCTCCTCATATCGCGATACCTGGACGTGGAACGGCGCGGCCTGGTCCCTCGCGGCCGACACCGGCCCGAGCAATCGGTACGGCCCCGTGATCACCGACGACCCCGCGCGTCAACGCGTGGTGTTCTTCGGCGGTGCCGATCTGCACGGGACCGCCCCGATGCACAACGACACCTGGGAGTGGAACGGGTCGGCCTGGAACGCGCTCTTCCCGGCCACGAGCCCGCCGCCGCGACGGTTCCACGCGATGGCCTATTTCCCGGATGAGGGTGGTGTGGCTCTCTTCGGCGGTGAGGCGCCGTGGTACCTCGGCCTCAATGACTTCTGGGTGTGGGACGGCGGCGACTGGCGATCGATCGACCTGCCCGAGCCAAAGCCGCAACCCCGATGGGGCGCGGCGATGGTGTACGACACCGCCCGGTCGGAACTGCTGCTGTTCGGCGGCGTCGACGTGAATGGCGTTGTGTACGGGGATACCTGGGTCTTTGCGCGCAAACCAAGATTCGCTCAATCGCCCGAGTCCACGGCGATCTGCCCGGGGAACTCCGCCCAGTTCACCGCAATCGTGGGCGGACCCGGCACGTTCTCCCGCCAATGGCAGGTCGAATCGCCCGCCGAGAGCGGCGAGTTTGTCGACCTCTCCGGACCGACATTCTTCGAAGGGGCCAGCGGACTGGCCTTCGATCTGACCGACCCGACGGCCGAGACGATCGTGGTCTCCAACATCTCGCTGGGCCTTCACCCGAACACGATCCGATTCCGGGCATCGGTCTCGGGCGCCTGCGGCGCCATCATCAGTCCACCCGCCTCACTGACCGTGCTGACGCTTTCCGATCCGCCCTGCGCTCCACCCTGCGATCCCGACGTGAACTGCGACGGGGCGATCAACGGGTTCGACATCGAGGCCACGGAGCAGGCGGTGAACGGCGACTTCTCGAACTTTTGCCAGCCCACCGCCGACCTGAACAACGACGGAGCCGAAAACGGGTTTGACATCGAGACCGAGGAACAGCGCGTCAACGGCGCGCCCTGCGAGTAATCG
This sequence comes from Phycisphaerales bacterium, assembly GCA_905339235.1. Lineage (GTDB taxonomy): Bacteria > Planctomycetota > Phycisphaerae > Phycisphaerales > UBA1924 > RI-211. The sequence continues at coordinate 12,283 of CAJPFG010000002.1, read as the reverse complement.
CGAACGGAGGAACACATGGACCGAATGACCACCTTCAGACTCTTCGCCTTTGCGATGATGTCGGCGGGCGCGGCCAACGCGGAAATCATCGTGCGCAACTCGCCGAGCGCCAGCGGCAACGATACGACGCGAGCAACATGGCTGGCCGACGTGGGAATCTCGCTGGACCAGGTGAAGAACATCGTGGATTTCGAGGCGGGATTCGTCATCAATCAGAACGTGTCCGGCGTTGCGGGCCTCTTTCCCGATGGCCTGGTGATCACCGACACCTCACCGGCCCACGAGGCCATCGTTCGAACCACCGGGTTTGGCGGCTCGAACCCGGTGGGCACGATGAGCCTGGCCCACAACGAGCAGCCCTTCCTGGAACTGGAGTTCCCGATGCCCGGCGTGGACTACCTCTCGCTGCAGGACATCGACCACACCGGAACGGCCTTCATCGTCCACTTCGCCGACGGAACCCAGCACCTGTTCAGCGTCGAGGGCACTTCGACCGGCGGCAACTCGGCCGAGTTCGTCGGGATCTGGCGCAACGACCGACCCGGGATAGTCCGCATCCAGATGGACGCCGACGGCGACGGCCATTGGGGCATCGACTCGATCATGTACGGCACGATCGGGCCGGCGTGCGACCCGGACGTGAACTGCGACGGGGCGATCAACGGGTTCGACATCGAGGCCACCGAGCAGGCGGTGAACGGCGACTTCTCGAACTTCTGCCAGCCCACGGCTGACTTGAACAACGACGGCGCCGAGAACGGGTTTGACATCGAAACCGAAGAGCAGCGCGTGAACGGTGCCCCGTGTTTCTAGTCTGGTAGGTAACGCTCGGGCATCTCGCGATGCCGGAATTGCTTGTGTCAATGGAAGCCTCGAAGTAGGCTGATGTCGTGGGAGGAGAGCACCATGAAGATTCGAACACTGACCGGTGCGGCCGCGTTGGCCGCCGTCGCAGGGTTTTTGTATGCCGCGGGTGAATTCACGCTCCCGACGGTGATATCTCCGGCGGTACCGGTGAGCGATTCCTCGCTCATCCCCCAGCCGCCGAGCACCCCCACCACCTTCGCGACCACCTCGGCCGCGGAACCTCTCAACCCCGCCGGCGAGCCCGAGTGGGTTCTGAGCATGGCGCCGTTGACAACTCAGCCGCCCGAAGAGGCTGCGTGGGGCGGTGTTTCCGCGATGGAGCCTCCCAACGGGCCGGGCGAAATCCTGACCCCTCCGGCCGGCGGCGAAGTGCCGGTGGGCGAGCCGGCCACCGATGCGACCGCGGCCGAGCAGCCTGCGGGCTGGCCGCCCGCGCCGGGCGGCTACGACCCGCGCGGGTGCGTGGACTGCATCAACTCCGATCGCCTTGAGGGAGAGCCGGTCTGCGCGAATGGATATGTGGACACCTTCAACGGCGGCTGCAACTCAACCCCCAACGTTTTTGGTGAGATCGACTGCGGCCAGACGGTGTGCGGTGAATATGGAACGTTCCTCTCGGCCGGAGGATCCAACTTCCGGGATACCGACTGGTACCACTTCACGCTGATCCAGCCCGCCAACGTCACCTGGACCGCGACCGGCGAGGCTCGCACGCGTGTCTTCATTCTCCAGGGCACGTGCCCCGCGACGTCGCTTGGAACGGCAGTCGCCGATGCATGCCTCCCGGCGACCGTAACCCTCAACAACCTGGCTCCGGGGACCTACTCCGCGTTCGTCGGCACCGACGCATTCACCGGCGTGGCGTGCGGCTCGCGCTACCGGGCGACGCTCACGGTGGACCCGTGCTGCGTGGGGCCGTGCCAGCCTGGGGATCTCATCGAGAGCGAGCCGCGCTGCGCGGACGGCTACGTGGACGCCTTCAACGGCGGCTGCAACGCCAGCCCGAACGTCTTCGGCGAGATCGACTGCGGCCAGACGGTGTGCGGGGAGTACGGGACGTTCCTGTCGTCCGGTGGCGCCAACTTCCGCGACACCGACTGGTACCAGTTCACGCTTCCCCAGCCGGCCAACGTCACCTGGACGGCCGTGGGCCAGGCACGCACGCGGGTCTTCATCCTCCAGGGCACCTGCCCCGCGTCGTCGCTGGGCACGGCGGTCGCCGACGCGTGCCTTCCGGCGACCGTGACCATCAATAACCTCGCCGCGGGGACCTACTCCGTGTTCGTGGGGACGGATGTCTTCACGGGCGTTCCGTGCGGATCGCGCTACCGCGCCACCCTCACCGCCGACCCGTGCTGCGTCGGGCCGTGCGAGCCGGGCGACCTGGTCGAGGGCGAGCCGCTGTGCTCCGACGGCTACGTGGACGCCTTCAACGGAGGCTGCAACTCCACCCCCAACGCCTTCGGCCTGATCGACTGCGGGCTGACGGTGTGCGGGCAATACGGAACCTTCCTGTCGTCCGGGGGCGCGAACTTCCGCGATACCGACTGGTACCACTTCACGATCACGCAGACCTCCAACGTCGTGTGGTCCGCCGTCGGCCAGGCTCGAACCCGCGTGTTCATCCTGCAGGGCACCTGCCCGGCCTCTTCGCTCGGCACCGCCGTCGCCGACCCCTGCCTCCCCGCCACCGTCTCCATCAACAACCTCGCACCGGGCACCTACTCCGCGTTCGTCGGCACCGACGCGTTCACCGGCGTGCCCTGCGGCCGGCGCTATCGCGCCACCCTCACCACCACCCCGTGCTGCCCGGTCGGTCAGCAGCCCGGCGACCTCGTCGAGGGTGAGACCGACTGCGCCAACGGCTACGTGGACGCCTTCAACGGAGGGTGCAACTCCTCGCCGCCCATCTTCAGCGCCATCGCGTGCAATCAGAGCGTCGCGGGGCGGTACGGGACGTACCTCAGCGCGGGCGGGGCGAGTTTCCGCGACACCGACTGGTACCGATTCACCCTTCCAGCGCCGTCCGACGTCACCTGGACCGTCACGGGCGAAGCCCGCACCCGCGCGTTCATCCTCAACGCAGCGTGCCCGGCCTCTTCGCTGGGCACGGCGGTGGCCGATCCCTGCCTCCCCGCCACGGTCACCCTCACCGGCCTCGCCGCCGGCACGTACTACGCCTTCGCCGGCACCGACGCCTTCACGGGTGTGGCCTGCGGCTCGCGCTATCGCGCCACGCTGACGACGTCCACCTGCTCGCCCCCCTGCGACCCCGACGTCAACTGCGACGGCGCCGTCAACGGCTTCGACGTGGAAGCCACCGAACAGGCCATCAACGGCGACTTCTCAAACTTCTGCCAGCCAAGCGCCGACCTCAACGGCGACGGCGCCGAAAACGGCTTCGACATCGAAACCGAAGAGCAACGCGTCAACGGAGCACCATGCTGAACGATGAACACCACGCAGGACTCAGCCCCGGCACTCGCACGAGGTGCCCACTACTACCCCCACCCCCCTCCCATGGATACCGGACTTTCTCGACCTAAAATCCGCTGTCCATGCCACACACCCAACTCAACCGGCGGCAACTGGTTTCGCCCCTGCGAGTGTTCGGGTTCGTGCTGCTCCTGGCGTTCCTCGCGGAAGGCCTGATCATGCTCGTGCTGCCGCGGATCAGCCTCTGGCCCCGCGGCTCCGTCGGCGAGAGCGCCGCGGACGCCGCGCTGCTGTCCCTGATGCTCGCCCCGGGCCTGTGGTTCGTGGCCGTGCGACCGCTCCGAAACGTATTCCGCGATCGGGGCGAGTTGCTCGAGCGCGTGTTCGAGGCCCAGGAAGATGAACGCCGGCGCCTCGCACGCGACCTCCACGACGAACTCGGCCAGCACCTGACCGCCATCCTCGTCGGCCTGCGCGCCATGGAGCAGGCCGCGGAATCCGAGTCCACGCGCGGCCGCGCCACCGTGCTCCTGCGCCTCACATCCACAAGCCTCAACGAGGTCCGCCGGCTCGCCCGCGGCCTGCGCCCCGGAGCCCTCGAAGACTTCGGACTCTCCGAGGCCGTCGAGCGCCTCTGCGAAGAGTTTCAGGCCACGCACCACGTGAGCCTCACCCTCAACATGAAGTTGCGCCCGGACCGCAGATTCAGCCCCGCCACCGAGATCGCCGTCTACCGCCTGCTCCAGGAGTCGCTCACCAACATCGCACGCCACGCCGAGGCCGCACGCGTCCAGGTCTCCCTGTCCGAGATCGAAGGCGCCATCCGCCTCGTCGTGCGCGACGACGGCAAGGGCTTCGACAACTCACGGCTCGCGGATGCCGGCCGCAACCCCGCCACCTTCGGCCTGCGGAGCATGCAGGAACGGGCGGAACTGCTGCGAGGATCTCTGAGAGTCGTTTCCGAACCCGGGAAAGGCACCTTTGTCGAAGGGGTGCTGCCCATCACGGAGGTCGGTTGATCATGGCCAAGATCCGTGTGTTCATCGTTGACGATCACGCCATGCTCCGCACCGGGCTGCGGATGCTCATCGGCGCCCAGAGCGACCTCGAAGTCGTCGGTGAGGCCGGCGATCTCCGCCAGGCTATCGATGACGTGCCCCGCGCCGCCCCCGACGTCATCACCCTCGACCTCTCCATGCCCGGCGGCGCAGGCGTCGCCGGTGTCGAGCGCCTCCGCGCCGCCGCCCCCGACGCCAAGGTTCTCGTGCTCACCATGCACGACGATCCCGCCTACGTCCGCACCGCCATCGCCTTGGGCGCCGCCGGATACGTCGTGAAGAGCGCGGCCGACTCCGAACTCATCAGCGCCATCCGCGCCGTCAGCCGCGGCCGTGTCTTCGTGGACATGAAGGGCAGCGGCGCTCTCGGCACCGTCCTCGACCACCGCGCCGGATCGCAATCCGGTTCCCCCGTCGAAGGCCTCAGCGATCGCGAACGCGAAGTGCTCGTCGAGGTCGCTCGCGGCCACACCAGCCAGGACATCGCCGACCGCCTCGGCCTCAGCGTCAAGACCGTCGAGTCCTACCGCGCCCGGATGATGCAGAAACTCGGTCTCAAAACCCGCGCCGATCTCGTCCGTGTCGCCATGGAGTGCGGCCTCCTCGGCGAACGCGGCCTCTAGCCCCCTCGCCGGGGTTTCCCTCTCGCACTCGCCGCCAATTCCCAGTTTTCCCTTCTGGGTGCCGCGACCTTCCGACGCCATACTCCTCCTCGCGAGTTCGAGCGGTGTGCGAGTCGTTCTCGCCTCGCCGCGGGGCCTCGATCAGGAGTTTCTCTATGAACGTTTTCGGTGTGGTTCGATTGCCGCTGTGTGTCGCGGCCGCATGTCTGGCGCTGGGAGCCGGCTCATCCCTCGCTACGGTCGTGATCTACGGCGGGCTCGGCAACTTCGATGTCCCCAACCGCGAGGGCGAGGACTGCAACGAGTTCGAGATCGAACTCGACGGCCCCTGCCCCGAAGACGTCTACCACACCTACCACAACGGCAACTACGGCTCCCCGACCATCACCGCCCTTCCGGGCAACTCCGGGATCCGCGTCGTCTACTCGCGCCCCACGCACGCCACCCACTCGGGCAGCATCGAACACTTCGGCGTCTCCCTCCGCGCCGGACACCCGGTGACCGCCCAGCGCTTCCGCTGGATCCTCGGCACCGTGACCAACCCCAACGATCCCCCGCCTCCCCCGCCCCCGCCGCCACCCCCGCCCCTCGCTCTGCCCAACATCCGCGTGGAGTTCATCCCCGGCTCGCCGCGCGGCGTCATCCGCGAAACGGTCGAAAACGTGGACCCGCTCCGCCGCCTGCTGTGGGTGCAGCGCCGCGTGACCGTCGTGCAGCGGCAGGTGTCGCTCGAAGAACTCATGCCCAACGACCCACTCATCGCCGGCGCCACTCAGTTGGACATGCAAGAGGTTCCCTTCGGATTGCCCCTCATCACCGAAGAACCCGCCCCCAACCCCGGCGACACCGAGAGCGAGGTCGTGTCCTACGAGGTGTATGAAAACTCCCGAATCCTCGTCGGCGGCGAATGGACCGACTCGCCCGGCCCGATGATCGCCAACCTCCTCACCGCGCAGATCACCCAGGCCACGGTCTGCACCGACGCGCTCCTCCCCCTCATCACCGCCCAGCCGCAGCACACCACGGGCCTCTTCGACGGCTCCGCGGACTTCACGGTCCAGGCCCAGTCCGACCCCGCCGGCGGCCAGGTCGTCTATCAGTGGCAGCACGAGGGCGCAATCCTCGCAGGCGAGGACCAGCCCTGGCTCAACATCGACCCGGTGATCCTCTCCTCCGCCGGCGCCTACACCTGCGTGATCACCAACGACTGCGGATTCGTCGCGACCCAGGCCGCCACGCTCTCCGTGCACGTCCCCCTCGCCATCGACACCCAGCCCGAGCCCTTCAGCCTCTGCCCAGGCGGCACCGCCCGCTTCACCGTGCAGGCCGACACCATGATCGCCCCCGCCTTCTCCTGGTTCCACGACGGCCAGCAGATCGACCCCGCTTCGCCGAAGTACACCATCACCTACGGCCCCCGCGGCCTGGCAAGCACGCTCTTCGTCCGCAACGCCGACGCGCCCGACACCGGCGTCTACACGGCGGTCGTCTCCAACAACTACGAAACCGTCACGACCAACCCCGTCACGCTCACCTTCGAGCCCGGCTGCGCCCCCGCCTGCGACCCCGACGTCAACTGCGACGGCTCGGTCAACGGCTTCGACATCGAGGCGATGGAGCAGGCCGTGAACGGTGACGTGAGCAACTTCTGCCAGCCCGACTCCGACTTCAACCACGACGGCTCGGTCAACGGCTTCGACATCGAGGCCGTGGAGCAGTCGGTCAACGGGGCGCCCTGCCCGTAAGACCGACCAGGTTCGATCTCGCGATGCCGGATGTTCGGAGACGGGACCCACGCCCCACCCTCCAGCATCCGGCATCGCTTTTTTTGCCCGCGTGGCCCGCGTGGCACGAACCTCCCGGTTCATGCCCAACGGCGGCGGCGCACGACCCCGCCGCCGACACAAGTCCGCAGCGCCGGCCGCGCCCGCATTCATCGCCCATCATTCCGCCTTCCGCGTTCGCTCAGCACGGCGCTCCATTCACCCGCTGCTCCTCCGTCTCGATGTCAAACCCATTCTCCGCCCCGTCGCCGTTCAGGTCCGCCGACGCCTGGCAGAAGTTCGAGAAGTCCCCGTTCACCGCCTGCTCCGTCGCCTCGATGTCAAAGCCGTTCGTCGAGCCGTCGCAGTTCACGTCCGGATCGCACGCCGGCGGCGTGAAGTACGCCCGCATGTCGGCCCCGATCCCGCACACCACCAGCGTGCCGTCGGACGCGATCGCCGGGCCCCCGATGTTGATGTTCTGCACCGCCACCGACCAGTTCTCGACGAGGGCGGGCGTGAAGGAATACAGCCGCCCATTCGAAAACGCGCCGTTGGAAAAGTACACCGTCCCCGCGGCGTCCACCGCGTAGCGCGGGCCGGCGAAGTCCGCCGGAATCACCGGCGATTCGGAGATGAACGATCCGTCGAGCGCGTTCACCCGCCGGATCGTGCCGTTCCTCGTCCAGAAGTACACCGAGCCATCCGGCCCCACGGTGCCCGTGCCCCGCGCGGGCAGGTTCCAACGCTGCGTGAGGGCCGCGCCCGTGTCGGTGAATGCGTAGAAGAAATCCACCGAGTCGTTGGTCTGGATCCGCGCGAAGTACACGCTCCCGTCTTCGCCCGCGAAGGGCGTGGTCTGCGTGAGGAATCCCGGCATCACCGGCCCCTGATACTGAAACGCGCCCGTCGCGAGATTGAACCTCTTGATCACCTGCCCCCCCGCGACCGTGTCCGCGACGTACACGCCCCCGCCCGACACGCACCCGCCGCAGTTCCCCGAGACCGAGCACGTCCGCGGCACGGACCACACAATGTGCCCGTCGCCCGAGTCCACCCGCCAGATCGTGCGGAAACTCGCGATGATCGGGTCGCCGTCGTCCGCGAAGATCACCCCGTCGTACGCGCCCGCGTCGATCTCCACCGTCGTCGTCCACAGCGTGTGCCCGTCCGCCGCGTCCAGGCAGTACAGCGGGGCCGCGGAACTCGCCCCGTTGCCGGATCGCGCCGCGTACACCTTCCCGTTCTTCACGCCCGCGATGAACGTCGTCCAGTCGCCGCTCACGAACGGCAAGTGCCGGAACCACAACTCCGCACCGGTCCGCAGGTCGATCGCCACCACCGGCGACTCGTTCGACGCGGGCTCGGGCGGAAAGTCCGTCTGCCGAATCGTGAAAACCCGTTCACCCTCGATCACCGGCAACCACGCGATGATCGACGGCCGCACCCCCCCCGACCACCGGATCGCGCCCGAACTCGGCCCGATCGCCGCCGTCCGCCCGTTCCGCGCGGCGTTGCCGCCGTCGTTGGTCCAGTCCTGCGCGCAGGCCGAACCCAGTGTGAACGTCAGAACGCACGCGACGATGGATGGGCCGGTTTTCACGATCGTCTACCTTACCGCGCCGCGGCGGAAACTCAATCCCATCGCCACCGACCGTGGTACTCTTGGTATCAACACCAGGCACAAGGAGTCCGGCGTCACCTCGCACCCCGCCAAGCCCCGCCCCAAGGGCCCCGACCGGCTCGCCCTGGGATTGCTCCTCTTCACCGGGGCGACGCTCGCATGGTCGGGGTATCACCCGAAGGAAGCCGTCACGTGGGTGCTGGAAGTGTCGCCCGCGGTGGCCGCGATGGCGGTGCTCTGGGCCACCTATCGCCGCTTTCCGCTCACGCCCCTGTGCTACGTCCTGATCGCGCTCCACGCGCTCCTGCTGATCGTCGGCGGCCATTACACGTACTCCGAAGTTCCGATCGGCCACTGGTTCCGCGAGCAGTTTGACCTGAGCCGCAACCACTACGACCGGCTCGGGCATTTCGTGCAAGGGTTCGTTCCCGCCATCGCGGCGCGGGAGGTGCTGCTCCGCGGCACGCCGCTGAAGCGCGGCGGGTGGCTGTTCTTCATCATCGTGAGCATCTGCGTCGCGATCGCGGCGGTGTACGAACTCCTGGAATGGGCGGTGGCCGTGGTCGAGGGCGGGGCTACCACGCAGTCGTTCCTCGGCACGCAGGGGGACGTGTGGGATACGCAAAAAGACATCGCGCTGTGCCTGGTCGGCGCGGTGGCGGCGCTGCTCTTGCTCCCGTGGCTGCACGATCGCCAGTTGCGGCGCTTCGAGTGAGGGCTCAGCAGGGGGCGCCGTTCACGCGCTGTTCCTCGGTTTCGATGTCGAAGCCGTTCTCGGCGCCGTCGCCGTTGAGGTCGGCGCTGGGCGCGCAGAAGTTGCTGAAGTCGCCGTTGATGGCCTGCTCCGTGGCCTCGATGTCAAAGCCGTTGATGGAGCCGTCGCAGTTGACGTCGGGATCGCAGGGCGCCGGACCGCAGTTGTCGGGGATGTACGCCAGCCCCAGCAGGTTTCCCGAGCCCATGGCGCCCACGAGCGTGGCCGCGCCGGTGGCAGGGTTGATCGTGTAGAGCGAATCGGTGTTGTTGCAGACGAGATAGATGGTGTCGTTGTCGAAGTTGTACGCCAGCCCGTTGGGATTGGTCGGTCCGACAAGCGGGCCGATAAGCGTGGTGGCGCCCGTCGTGCGATCCATCCTGTAGAAGCTGTCGGTGCTGCTGTTCGTCGAGTACATCACGTTGTTGTCGGAGTCGTGCACGAGGTTGCTGAAGGAGGTCAGCCCGCTGACGCCGACGAGCGAGAACGATCCGGTGTTGTGGTCGATGATGTACAGGCCGTTGTTGTGCGACGACACGCCATACAGCGTCCCGGTGCTGCTGTCCCACTCCAGGCCGTGCATGAACACCGCCGGGTCGGGGTAGGCGCCCACGAGCGTGGCGATGCCGGTGGTGATGTCGAGGGTGTAGAGCGAGTCGTTCCCGGTGCTTGTGAGGTAGAGCGTCTGGGTGGCGCAGTCGTAGGCGAGGCCCGCGCTCGTGCTCGCGTTGGAACTGACGGTGCCGATCTGGGTCTTCACGCCGGTGTTCATGTCCACTTCGAAAAGCGCTCGCCCGCTGTCCACGGCGATCAGGCGGCCCTGTCCAAAACACGAGGCCGCGCACGCGCAGAGAATGGAGGCGGCGATGGATACACGATTCAGCATGGATTGGTCCCTTCTCGAAATGACGAACGACCCCGCGACCGCATCCAGTTTAACCCATGGTGTTGGTTCGACAAAGCGTTTTTTTTTGGGGGCGGGGCCCTGCTTTGAAAAGAAAACCCCGGGAGGCAGTGCCTTCCGGGGTCGATCCGCCGGGGTTCGTGGCGGGGACTTGCGGGTTGATTTCAGCAGGGTTCGCCGTTGACGCGCTGCTCTTCGGTTTCGATGTCGAAGCCGTTCTCGGCGCCGTCGTTGTTCAGGTCGGCGGTGGCCTGGCAGAAGTTCGAGTAATCCCCGTTGACGGCCTGCTCGGTGGCCTCGATATCGAAGCCGTTGACCGAGCCGTCGCAGTTCACGTCGGGGTCGCAGGGCGGGGTTCCGCCGGATTCGATCACCGCGAAATCGTCGATCACGATGCCGTCCGCGTCGTCGTCGCTGGTGATCGACACCCGAGAGACCAGCGAGGAGGAGTCGACGCCCATCGAGACCTCGGCCGCGCTCACGGTGCCGCCGCCGGGAACCTGAAAGTCCATCCAGTACTGGCAGTACCAGTGCCAGTGACCGTTGATGAACTTCTTGGTCCAGTAACTACCGGGCGGACACAGGACGCTGACGTCGAGCACGGCCACTCCGCCGGCGACGAGCCATTCGGCGATGGGGTCGCCGTTGCCGTCGTAGAGGACGGTGCGGACCATCGCGGCGCCGGACGCGGTGCAATCAACGCCGAGTTGCAGGCCGTCGGCGGTCTGGGTTTCCGAGCAGCGGGAGAGTTCCTGGTCGCCGTCGTCGTAGGCCTTCATGAGCGTGACGTGCCCGCGGCCGCGCGCGGCCGACATCTCAAAGCCGATCGTGCCGCCGCTGCCCCCGCCACCCCCGCCGCCCGCGGACCGCCACCGGACATCCACGCCGTCCTGGCCGCTGCTGCCGAGGTTGTGGACGGGAAGGCGGCGCTCGTTGATGGAGCAGGGAGCGGGGCCGTCGCACTCTTCGGCGATGGTGGCGCCCCCGGTGCCCCAGCACTCCAGACGCCGGCCGCTCCCGCCGCCGTACGAGTACGAGCCGCCCTGGTTGGCGCCCCAGGAGAAGGAGTTGAGGTGCGTGTCGCAGAGGTCAAGGTCGGGCACGCCCAGCGTGCCGACCTCGAGCACCGAGACATCCAGCCACGGGTTGCCGCATCCCTCGCAGCCGACGGGAGAGAACTCCAGCGCGGCGACCTCGGGGACGATCTGGCCCGTCTGCGTCGCGCGGAACGCGGCGCTCTGGCCACCCTTTGCCTGGATCATGACGCTGAGATCCGAGTACGACACCTTGCCCGCGCCGAAGAGCCAGTTGGTGTTCTGGCCCGGGTCGGAGGAGGGCTGGTACGTGAACTGCATGAGCCCGCCGTCGGCCAAGCCTTCGCCGATCACCGCGCCGTTCACGTCCATGGCGCGCCACGCGACGGCGACCGCCCCGGCGGGCCGGAAGTCGATCGACTCGCTGAAGATGCCGTCGATCGTGCTGCTGACGCGCAGCGTGCCCTTGATCGTGCCGTCCCAGCCCTTCGGGCGGATGCGCAGTTCGCGAGCCTGCGAGGACGCGCCGTGGAAGGGATTCATGTCCACTTCAACTCCTCCGCCCCACAGGCTGTTCAGTTCGATGCTCACTCCGTCCTGCCCGCTGCTGCCCAGGTTGTGCACCGGCAGGCGGCGGCCTTCGGGCGGGCCAAACGTGGCCGCGCCGATGGGAGTATGCCCCAGCCCGCTCACGACAACGGGCTGGGCCGACGCCGTGAGTGCGCTGGCAATGCTGAGGGCGGCGATCAGGATGTGGGCGGGGGTCTTCATGGCAGGGTTCCTTCTGGCGCGGGGCCTTGGCGGGGTGTGTTCCTATCGGACCCGCGCGGGGTGTCGCGGGGGAGAGTTCCGACACCCTGATTTGCCACGGCGCGGCCCGACCTTGCCGCGCTTGACGCGAATCCCGCTCGGAAACGCGGGTCTGTGGAAGTCACCGATAACGGCGAACTTGCCGAGAAGTTGTGAGTTGAGCGTGAGTGCGGCGGGTGGATGTCGCACCCTCCGACGCTGTCCCCAGGCCGAGCGACTTCCTGCCTCCTCGCTTTCGCGACACAAACTCCCTCTCGAGTTTGGCCGTGTGGCAATCTGCCCTTTGGCTCTCTGCCCCCCTCGCCCCTCGCCTTTCGCCTAAACAAATCTCGCGCCCAACGCGCCTTTGCGCGCAAAATCGCGCACGGCGCGCCCCTCCCCCTTGCACCGCCCCGTCCGGCTCGTAGATT
>CAJPFG010000001.1 GCA_905339235.1 Phycisphaerales bacterium | reverse complement strand
TGGGGTACCAGACCCCCGAGGAGTTCGCGGCCGCGTGCGTACCCTCCGGCTCCGCTGCGCTGCGCCTGCGGGTACGCACGCGGGAGGAGGAGTTGGTCACACTCTCATAAGGGGTGGACCGAAGGATGGGGGCAGGTCAGCCCCATTTACTCCTGAGACCATCTCGACAAACCTGGCCACTTTCGATGGCGAGTGCGGAGGGGGAGGGGGCGAAGGGTGAACCGGCAGTACCACAGTGGTCCTTCCCTCTTCGCTCTGGCTGCATTCACCATGTGTGCCTCATGCGTATTGGCCCAGACTCCGCAGGAGTGTCTGGCCAACTTCCGCAGGAGTTACGCGGCTTCGTGGGCACCCAGCACTTCAGAGGTACGTGAGTGGTCGCTGATTGCCGGCGCGGATGAAGCCGGACTCGCCGCGCACCGCGCCCTGCCCGGAATCACCGAGTCGGTCCATCCCACAACCCTCACCCCCATGTTCGACAAGAGGGTCCTGCGCGTCACCGCGGATGGTCGGGGTGGGCTTCATGTGTTGGTGCGAACAGATCGCTCCGCCGGGCCGGGTCGTGACGCGGTACGGGTGATCACTGTCTGGGGCGAGGAAGGCTGGGCGAGGCCCGGCGGCAATCAGCCTGGGGTCGAGGCCAATCTCGTGCCGACGCCCCCGATGTCGTGTGCTGAGCGGGTGGCTTCCCACAATCGGGGCGAAACCCCATTCGCGAGGGTCCGGGCGGAGAAGTCCTTTGTTGAGGTTGTCCGCTGGGTTGCCGAAACATTCGATTGCGCGACCGAGGTGCGAGAGGTGACGAGGGAGGGAGACTCGGTTGAGTTGGAGGCCGTCGGGCTAGGAATGTTCGCGACCCTCAGCGCCTCCACGGGCGAGTTAGAGAGGCTACGAACGGTCATGCCATCGGGCACAACATGCGAGTGGTGGTGGGATGGCGAACTTTCAGGACCGGGGTTGCCGGCGAAGCACCCGCACTTTCAGTTCATGAAGCAGGTCGCGCCCGGGACGAGTCCGGACGAGGCGGCTCGAACGAGATACGACGGACCCGTAGAGTTCATGACCTTCACGCGCGAAACCCGCGTTGATCCCCTCTTGTTTAGGTGGGACCGGATCGCCGATCGTGCATGGGATCGCGGCAGGGGCGTCGTTATCCGCCCCGACGGCACAGTGGATGAGGCCCGCACCGAGGCCCGCACCGGTCGGCGCCGCTCGCCGCTCTCACAGGGCGATGTCCAGCCGGCGGTTGACGCCCGAACCGGCCGCCGGGATTCCCCGCGTTGGGTGTGGTGGGGCGGCGGTGGCGCGGCGGGGCTTGCCGTGACGGGCACGGTTTTGTGGCGGCGGTACCAACGCCGGTGATGAGCCATCCGCTCGCGCCCAGAGCGGAACTCCGCCCCGGCGGGGTGGCATGCGTACCACCCGTGCCGCCAATGCCACCGGCGGTAACGCCTTCATGGAGGATTCGCTGCCGCGGGCGGTGATCAAGTTCAAGCAGGGGATCGGGCGCCTGATCCGGAGCAAGTCGGACACGGGACGGGTGGTGATCCTGGACGAGCGGGTGATCACGGCACGGTACGGGCGGGTGTTTCTGGCGGCGCTGCCGGAGGGGGTGCGGGTGGAACCTGGCGTAGAGAAAGCAGAGTAACGGAGGAGCCGTGACGGCATTGACCGCTCCGTCTTGCATAGAGTGCTCCGAGAGCGACAGGCAATGGCAACGACCTCCAAGAATCCCCCTTTGACCAACCCCGCTGGGCGACTTTGGAACCTCGTGAACGGAGCAAGAGAGTTCCAGAACAAGCCCGTCCAAGAGGGCATTGCGGGGATGTTCGGTGTCTCCCCCAAAGACCACGCGGGCATTCTCCGTTCCTCGCTCAATTTCGTTCAACTGGTCGCGGAAGTCGAGCGCCTGGTGAAGTGCGTCCCAGACATCGATCCCGAGAAGCACTTGGCGTGGACTGGCCGCGTGAGGGATGGCTTTCAACATCTCTCTCTGAACGGCCATCAGTTCTCCAACGTGCTCCAGACCTTCGACGGCTCTGCAATGGCGTTGCTCTCGATCTGCAGCGACCATTTGGAGAGGTTCGCTCACGAGCCGATCGCGGATCAGAACGGCGTGCGCCGATTGCTCGACGAAACGCTGGCGCTCATCAGTGCCGTTGCCAACAGTGGGATCGACGCCTTCCTCCGCGAGTACTTGTTGCGCCACCTTCAGATAGTTGCTGATGCGTTGTTCGACTTCCGGACCAAAGGGTTTGAGGCGCTTTGGAACGGGCTCTCAACCTGCAACGGGCACGAAGCGGCGGCAAAAGTGCGAGTCGGCTTCGATCCCGAGGCGGTTCAGAAATCCGAGTTCTGGCCGCGGGTGGTCAAGGTTGTGGCCGGACTTGTGGTGCTTGTGGATGGGGCGCAGCGGATAGATTACGTCCTGGAAAAGGGCCAGACAATCCATGCCCTGCTGACGGACTCCCATCTACTGGCAGGCGTGGTCGACGAGAACTCGCTCGCTCCGGACGCGGCCGAAGGAGAATCGAACGGGGCTCCCTAACAAATGTGAGTCAGGTGGCCCGAACCAGAACCCGGGCTGCGTGTCCTCGCACACGGGCGATGGGTGTTTGATGCGGCGCGAGGTTGGCGACGTATGATTCAGTGTAGTTCAGTTCGGACCTAAAGCCGGAGCCGTGGGGATAGCTATGCCGGATGAATCGGATCCAGGGCATGAGGCAGCGTCTGTTGATCAATTACTGCCCGCCGAACAAATCGAGGCGAAGAAAGAGGTGACTCTGTCGGCCGCCGCGGCGGAGGCCGAGTCGCTACTTGGCACGATCCGCGCGGCAGCAACCTCGGCGGAAAACGCCAAGAGGTCGGCGGGGGATCATGCGACCGAGGCGGAGTTGTCGCGGAAGCGGGCGCTCGAGCACGAGCAAACCGTTGCGACAAAGTTGAAGGAAGCTGCGGATGCCGCCGCACGGGCCGGCGCCTTCGCGGCCGAAGCCGATGCCAGCGCCAAGAAGGTCGCGATTGGGAGCGGGCACGTCGAGAAGGCCGTCGAGCACGCCAGCAAGGTTTCGAAGAGCATCGACGACACGGCGGGCGCCACTGCGGCGGCGAAGGAACGAGCGGACAAATCTGCGGCCGACTCCGATGTCACGAAAGCAAGCTTGGCAACGCTGTTGATGGAGCTACAGGCGAAGAGGGATGAGCTTGCGCCGCTGACGGACGAGATCGAGAAAGCTCGACACTCAATGGTCGAGTCCGTCGATGCTGCGTCGAAAGCAAAACTCGACACCGAGGCCAGTCTGTTGCAGGCGACGCAGAGCGCCGCAGATTCGGCCGCAAAGTGCAAAGCAGTCAGCGATGGCGAGGAGTACATCCAGCAGGAGCGCAAGAAGGTTGCGGATTACTCGGCCAAGGCCGAAGGTCAGCTGAGCGGCGCCCAAGGCTCCGCAGACCGTGCGGGACTGGCAATGGAGGCCGCCGAAGCCCTTCGCGATCAGGCTAGAGCAGCCTTGGAAGAGGCCGAGCAGCATCGGGACCTGGCACAGAAGGCACTTGAAACGGCGACGGCAGATGCCGAGACTACGGCGAAACTGGCCAAGGTCAGCGGAGAGGTTGAAAGCCGCGTCGGGGGCTACGAGGAGCGGCTCGCCGCATTGAAGGTCGAGTTCGAGGCAACAAAGACGCAGATTCTGGCACTACTACCCGCTGCGACGTCGACGGGTCTCGCGGCGGCGTTCCATGAGCAGCGGACAAAGTACCGCTGGCCCCGAGTTTGGTGGAACATCGCGTTTTTCGGAGCGATCGCTGGCTTGGTCACAATCGGCGGGATCGAGATTGCCCGGATCTGGACGAAAGAAGTACCGAGCTACGAAGAACTGCTTCGATCTTTCTTGTCTCGGCTTCCCATTGTCGGCGGGTTGCTTTGGCTCGGCTTGCTTGCATCGTCGCGATCGCGATTAGCAGGGCAATGCCAGGAGGCCTACGCCCACAAGGAGACGATGTCGAGATCGTTCGAGGGGTACAAGCGTGAGTTTGCCACACTCCCCTCGGACACGCCGGATGGTGCACCAGTCGCAAGACTCTGCGAGCGCGTGATTGAGGCGATCGCGACGCCCCCGGGGCAGAGCTCCGAACATCACAGCAAAGACCCGACGCCAGTCTCGGCTGCTGCGCAGGCGGTGACGCCGATTCTCGAAAAGTTTAACGAGCTGGCTGAAACCGTTGGAAAAATCAAGAAGTAGGACTGTGAGTCTCAACGGCGGGACGGGTGGCACGCAACGCCGTGAACGATCCTGCCGTTCCCGGTGCGTAAAGGGCGGGTGGCATGACTCATTGGTCTCTGTGACTCCATGATGTGCCACTACTCCGCCGCTTTGGGCGCGAGTAGTGCGGTCCCGCTGTGGGTCGAGTGACGCGGCCTCGTCAGTGCGACTTCCGCGCGATGCACTACTCGCGCCCGCAAAGCCGGGCGGAGTAGTGGCACACGAGGGTGTCAGGAAACGAATGAGCCGGGCCACCAGCCCATGTGGCACGACGTGTCGATCGGGTAGCGCTTGGTTCCGGGCGCGGCCTCCCATCCGCCGGGACCGGTGGTGATCGGAGAAGATTCGGCTATCCACGCGTGTGCGGCTATTGCTTCACACGCCGCATCTACCGTTTTACCGCAATCAGCATTCCACCACTACTCGTACCCCAGCCGCTCCAGGTCATCCTCGCCGAGCCCGAACTGGTGGCCGATTTCGTGGAGGAGCGTGATGCGGATTTCCTCGCGCACGGCCTCTTCCCCGCCGAGCACCGCGTCGGGAGGATCGCCCTCGATCTCGCCCGGCTCGGCGGGGCGTTCTGCCCAGCCGCCGGCGTGGTCCACGATGGCCTCGCGGAAGAGGCGGATGTCGGAGGGGAGTTCGCCGCTGTGCTCCACCGATTTCTCGGTAAAGGGAGTGCCGGTGTGCAGGCCCAGGAGGCCCAGTTGGTCTTCTTCGCCCATGTCGTCAAGTGTGGCTTCGTCGGGGGCGTCGTCCACAACGACGGGCACTTCGTCGAGCAGGCGGCGGATTCCCGGCGGGAGCGCGTCGATGACCTCCTGAAGCAGATGGTCGAAACGATCTCGCTCGCCGCGCTTCATGGCGCGGCGCTCCCCGACAGCCCGGGCCCCCCCACGTCCCCCACGTCCCCCACGTCCGCCACGCCCCCCACGCCGCCGATCGCTCGCGGCGGGTCGGGGCCGGGCGGCGGGCCGAGGATCTGACCCAGCGACAGCGGGGGCTCGTTCAGTACCTGGAAGAGCCGCCAGCAATCGAACGCCAGCCCGAAGAGCCCGATGGTGAAGAGGATCGAGCCGATCAGGACAAGGGCCTGCCCGGCCTGCTCGAAGAGTTCCCCGGCCGCGCCGTTGTTGGTCCAACCGAGCCATCGCAGGCCGTCGCCGGCCATGGCGACGACGAGGACGGAGGCCAGGGCCCGCATGGTCTGGCGGTCGATGCTCCCGGCCCGCATGAGCATGCTTCGCGCGGCGAGCAGACGCGCGTTGGGGCGGAGCAGGAAGAGCGCGGCGATGATCGCGCCGGTGGCGATGAACCGGGCCAGCAGCCGCGAGGGATCCTGCAAGGCCCGATCTCCGTACGCGGTCCCTCCCTCGCCGTCGATCTCCACGTGGATCCGCCAGAGCATCCAGCACAGCGGCACGTACGCGGCCACTCCCAAGCCCGCCGCCCAGCCGCCGCGACGGGCCTGCGGGCCCGCGTGCGGAGAGATCAGCACCCCCGCTGCCAGCCCGCTCAGTATGCACAGCGTCACGATCATGTGCTCGGGAGTCAGCAGGCCCAGCGAAAACCATTCGGGCCCCAGCAGTCGCAGCGACCACACCAGCATCGCGGCCAGCACGGGGGTTACGCCCCAAACCAGCAACCCAAAGGCCGTGAGACGCGGAAAGAAGATCGGGCGCAGTTCACTCGCCAACGGGTCCACGCGGGTAAGGATGGTGGCGCGGATGGGCGTCCCGCACTCGGGGCAGACGCCGCGGATCGAGAGGCCGCGGAGGTTGTAGCGGCATCGCGCGCAGGGTAAGTCCCCGCCCAGTTCGGGCGCGAGAACGACCCCTGACCTACCTGCCGCGGGCGGAGGCTGAGCAAGCCCCGCTCCACCGGTCTCTCCGTTGGGCATTGGCATAAGCGTACACGATTCGGCGTTTCCTATACTGGCCGCCGCCCCGAAAGTCCCCACCCCCACCCTTTTCCGTCACCGCCCCGGTCCCATTCATCCATGCACGAAGCCGTCACACGCCTGCGAGAAAACATCGGGAAGGTCCTGTTTGGGAAGCAGGACGTGGTGGACCGCGTGGTGTGCTGCCTGCTGGCCCGGGGGCACCTGCTGATCGAGGACGTGCCCGGGGTCGGCAAGACGGTGCTGGCCACGGCTCTGGCCCGCAGCGTGGCGTGCTCGTTTGCGAGGATCCAACTGACCCCGGACCTTCTGCCCAGTGACGTCCTGGGTGTAGAGATCTATGACAAGAACTCGGGGGTGTTTGTTTTCAAGAAGGGCCCGATCTTCGCGAACATCGTGCTGGCCGACGAGATCAACCGGACCCCGCCCCGGACGCAAGCCGCGCTGCTCGAGGCGATGTCGGAGGGCACGGTGAGCGTGGACGGCCGCACGCTGACCCTGGATCCGCCGTTCATGGTGATCGCCACGCAGAACCCCTTCGACTTCGAGGGGACGTACGCCCTTCCCGAGAATCAACTCGACCGGTTCCTGATGCGGCTGAGCATCGGGTATCCGCCCAGCGACGAGGAGGCCCGGGTTCTGGACGTGCGGCCCGCGAACTCGCCCCTGCACACGCTGGGGCCGGTGGTTTCGCGGGAGCAACTGATCGAACTGCAGGACCGGGTGGACCGCGTGAACATCGCCCGGCCCATCCTGGATTACGTCGTCGCGTTCGCGGGTGCCACGCGCCGGGAATCGAAACTGCTCCACGGCCTCTCACCCCGCGGATCGCTGTCGCTGGCCCAGGCCGCGCGGGCGACGGCGTTTTTCCGGGGACGCGAGTACGTGATTCCCGAGGACGTGATCGACAACATCGGGCCGGTGTGCGCTCACCGCGTGATCACGCGGGGCGTGCCCGGCGACGAGCACGAGACCGGGCGAA
This sequence comes from Phycisphaerales bacterium, assembly GCA_905339235.1. Classification (GTDB taxonomy): domain Bacteria; phylum Planctomycetota; class Phycisphaerae; order Phycisphaerales; family UBA1924; genus RI-211. Next base: position 263,500 of record CAJPFG010000001.1, on the reverse strand, counting down.
TCCTGCAGAGCGTTCTCGAAACAGTCGCCAGCCCGGCGTGAGGACTTTCCATGCCGCGAATAATCCGCATCGACGCGACCGGCCCCTTCAAGATCGAGCCCGAGAAGTTCCCGCGCGACGAGCAGGGCAATCTCAAGGCCATCTGGATCTGCGCCTGCGGGCTGACTCGCACGTTTCCGTACTGCGACAAGTCGCACAAGGTCTGCGCGGCCGGCGAGAAGCCCGGCGTGCTGTACACCTACGACCCGGCGACCGGGCAGGTCGTCGATCAGCGCTCGATCTAATCGCCCTCGGCCACGCGGGTGAGGGCCTCACCACTCAGGCGGTGGACGGTCCATTGGTCCAGCGGCACGGCGCCGAGTTTGCCGTAGAAGTTGATGGCCGGGGCGTTCCAGTCGATGACCGTCCATTCCACGCGCGGGCAGCCGCGTTCGACGGCGATTCGGGCCACCTTTCGCAGCAGCATCTCGCCGAGCCCCTTGCCCCGCGCGGAGGGTCGCACGAAGAGGTCCTCCAGGTACAGGCCGCGCCGGCCGGTCCACGTGGAGAAGTTGTGAAAGAACAGGGCCAGCCCCTCGGCCTTGCCGTCAACCTCGCCGATGAGGGCCTCGCAGGCGGGGTGCGGGCCGAACAGGGCGTCGTGGATCATCGCGTCGGTCGCTTTGGCTTCCTGCGGGGCGCGTTCGTACTCGGCGAGTTCGCGGATGAGCGCGACGATGAACGGGACATCGGCAGGACGGGCGGCGCGGATATAGAGCATGGACATGTGGGACGGTATCCACGGGGCTACGCCGGCAGCAATCGTTCGAGAAGTTCGATCGGATGGATCGCCCTTGCCCCCACCCCGTCGTGGATCTGGTGGCGGCAACTCGTGCCCGGGGCGCAGACGATTGCGCCGGGCGAGGCCCGCAGTGCCGGGAACAGAGAGAGTTCGCCGATTCTCATGGACAGGTCGTATCGCCCCTTGCTGTATCCGAACGACCCGGCCATGCCGCAGCAGCCGGAGTCGAGCACGCGCAGTTGGGCATGGCCGACTCGCTTGAGAATCGCGGCGCTGGTCTCGGCGCCCCACAGGGCCTTCTGGTGGCAGTGGGCGTGCAGGAGCACGGTCTCGCCCGGTTGGCCGAGCGTGGGACGGCGAGGGTGTTGATCCCAGCGCGCGTCGAGGAAGTGCTCGGGGAGGAAGGCCTTTTCGGCGAGCCGGCGGCGGAGGGCGATGGGCGTGCGGAGTTTGAGTGCGAGCCAGTCGTCCTTGATGGCCGAGAGGCAGGAAGGCTCCGCGACCAGGATCGCCTCGACGTGCCGGCCTTCGATGAAGGGCCGCAGACGCTCGAGCGTGTCGTCGATTTCGAGGATCGCCTGGGGGAGCAGGCCCAACGAGATTTTCGCGCGGCCGCAGCACCCGGCGTTCGCGAGATCCACGCCGTAGCCGAAGGCCTCGTAGACGCGCCGGGTCGCCAGGCCGATGCCCGGCTCGTTGAACATCGTGAAGCAGTCGCCGAAGAGCGCGACGCGGGGGGTGGCGGCTTCGGGCACGGGTCGCGGACGCCCGGTGCCACTCGCCGGGCGCCAGTCGTGGGCGAGGGAGGCGGCGAACCGTGGGATGCTGCGGTCGGGATGGATGCCGAGGATGGCGTTCATCGCGGCCCGCGTGGGCCCGAATGTGCTCGCCCAGTTGGCGATCGGGGCGAGGGCCGAGCCGAGCCGGTTGAGCATGCGAACGACGCCCATGACTCGCGCGGCGAGAGGCGCTCCGCGCTCGCGGTACCGCTGCGCGGTGTACTCGGCTTTGAGGCGGGCGATATCGACGTTGCTGGGGCACTCGGTCTTGCAGGCCTTGCAGGAAAGGCACAGGTCCAGTGTTTCGATGGTGCCCGGGTCGCTCCAGTTTGGTTGCAGCCCGCCGCGCCCTTCTCCATCGAACTGCCCGGTGATCGCGAGGCGCAACGCATTGCCGCGGCCGCGGGTGCAGTGGCGCTCGTCAAGGGTCGCCATGTACGAGGGGCACATGGCGCCGCCCTGCTTCTTGCGGCAGACTCCGGCACCGTTGCAGAGTTCGACGGCGCCGTCGAAGCCGTGCTGGTCGGTGTAGTCGAAGTACGTTTCGGGCGATGGCGCCGGTGGAGGCGGGGTCGTGGGCCGGGCGTCGAAGCCGGCGTCTACGCGGAGATTCTGCGTGATCGACCCGAGCGGGCGGGGGTTGTGGCCGGTGAGGTCCACGATGTTTCCGGGGTTGAGCAGGTCGGCGGGGTCGAAGAGTCGCTTGACCTCGCGGAAGGCCCCCATGAGTTCCGGCCCGAAGAAGCGCTCCAGCAGCGGCGTGCGGACGCGTCCGTCGCCGTGCTCGCCGCTCATGACGCCGCCCAGGCTGCGGGCGAGATCGGCCGCGGCCACCGCGATCGAGCGCAGCCGCTCGCGGTCGCGTTCGTCGTGCAGATCGATCAGGGGGCGGACGTGAAGCACGCCGACGCTGGCGTGGGCGTAGTACGCGGCGGTGGTGCCGTGCTGGGTGACGATCTTGCGAAGTTGCGTGACAAAGGCCGAGAGGTTCTCGACCGGGACGGCGTTGTCCTCGATGAACGTAAGGGGTTTGCGATGGCCGGGGATTCCGTGGAGCAGAGGTTCGCCGGCCTTGCGGAGTTTCCACGCGTTGAGCATGGCCGCGGCGTTGGTGTGGGCCTCCATCGATTCGCCGGCGACGGTCCGGCGGAGGGAGTCGAACGAGCGGGCGATTTCGTCCCCGTTCTCACCGAAGTACTCGACGTAGAGAACCGCCTTGAGTTCGCCGCCGACCGGGCGCGGCATGAGTTCGACGTAGCGGCGGTATTCGGTGTTGGCGCGGGCAAGGTCGATGACGGTGTCGTCGAGGAGTTCGATCGCGGAGGGGTTGGTTGCGAGGATGGGGACCACGCGTTCGATGGCGGCATCGAGCGAGTCGAAGCCGACCACTGCGAGGCCTTTGGCCGCGGGCTTTGGATGGAGGGTGAGTTCCGCCCCGAGGGTCACGGCGAGCGTGCCCTCGCTTCCGCAGACGAGGTGGGCGAGATTGACTTCGGCGAGGTGCTCGGTCGATACGGCGCCGCTTCGCCATCCGCCTCGTTCCATGGCGTGCAGGATCATGTCGAGCCCGAAACCGGCATTCCGGCGGACGGTCTTGGGGAATCGCTCGCGGATCGCGGCGGCGTGACGCGCGACGGCGTCGCAGACCGCCTGCGTCAACGCGCGGGCGTCCGGATGGTGGAGGGCGGCGCCCTTCTCGAAACGTGCTCGCGTGCCATTGGCGAGGCAGACGTCCAGCGCGAGGAGGCTCTCACTGGTGCGTCCGTACCGGATCGATCGTGCTCCCGCGGCGTTGTTGCCGATGCAGCCGCCGATATTGGCGTGGCGGCTGGTGGCGGGGTCGGGAGCGAAGAAAAGCCCGGACGCGGCCCCGTCGAGGCTGGTGAGGTGGTCGTTGAGTTCGTCAACCGTGACGCCGGGCTCGACGCGGGCGGTGCGGGCCGCGGCGTTCACCTCGAGCACGCGGCGGCAGTTGGGCGAGAAGTCGATGACCACGGCCCTGTTGGTGCATTGGCCCGCGAGGCTGGTGCCGCCGCCGCGAGGAAGGATCGGCACACCGGCACGGGCGCACACCCGAATGGCCTCGACGGCGTCGTCCACGGAAGCGGGGATGACCACGCCAATGGGCTCCACCTGGTAGAGCGAGGCGTCGGTGCTGTAGAGCATTCGGTTGTGGCGGTCGAAGCGGACTTGGCCTTCGATCGCGTTTTCCAGGTCCCGTTGCAGGGACTCCGCCGGCACGATCGGTGTGCGCTGTCCGATCACCATGAGGCGGGACTCTAGACGCGGCCGAGGGCCGGCCCCGATTGTCACGCCCGCGCAACTGTCTGTTCCGAGTGAACCGTTTGCCGCCGGCGTCGTCTTATCCTGATCGGGCCGGGTCCCCGGCCAGGGAGCCATGTCATGCGCATCATGCTGATTGCGGCGTTGGCGGGAATCGCCGTTTCGCTCCCGTCCATGGCACAGAGCCGGCCTGCGGTGAAGTCTTCGAGCCTGGCCTCACCGGGGGTGCTCGGAGCGGACCTGCTCCCGATCCGGCGGATCACCCTGTATCGTTCGGGGGTCGGGTCGTTCCAGCGGCTCGGCGAGGTGAACGGCGACGCGACGATTCAGTTGCGGTTCAAGACCGAGCAGATCAACGACATTCTAAAGTCGATGGTGGCGGTGGACCTGTCGAAGGGCAAGGGCCGGATCGACGGGATTGCCTACGCGTCGAAAGAGCCGCTGGCCAAGCGGTTGGCGTCGTTCGGCGTGGACATCTCGGACAGCCCGAAGATGCGGGACATCCTGTCGCGGCTGCGAGGCTCGCCGGTCAAGGTCACCACGTCGCAGGGGGAGTTCTCGGGTACGGTGCTGAACGTCGAAGATCGCCCCACGATCGTCACGGGCGGTCAGGATGCTCCTCCCGCGCGGCACGATCTGCCCTGGGTCAACCTGCTCACGCCGCAGGGGGTGAAGTCGGTTAGCCTCACGGAAGCCCTGGGATTCGCGATTCTGGATCCGGGCCTGGCGGAGGAACTGGCCAAGGCGCTCGCGGCCGTGGCGGAGTATCGGGCGGACCGGACCAAGACGGTGGACATCGTGTGCTCGGGCGACGGGAGTCGCGAGATTGCGCTGGCGTATGTGCAGGAATCGCCGGTGTGGAAGGCGACGTACCGGCTGATCCTCCCGAAAACGGGCGGCGAGGGGGCGGAGAAAGCGCCCATGCAGATGCACGCGTGGGCGATTGTCGAAAACACATCGGACGACGACTGGAAGGACGTGACGCTGGCGCTGGTATCGGGACGGCCGGTGAGTTTCCGGATGGACCTGTACGAACCGCTCTTTATGACTCGGCCGGAGTTGCCGGTGCCGACGGAGCAGGGCGTAGTTGCGCGGGTGTTTGATGCTGGACAATCGCCGTTCAGAGACGCGGCGGCACCTGCGCGGGAGGAAGCATTGCGGGCACTCGAGTTCGACGCGCGCACGTCGCGAATGAGAGCGGCCGCGCCGGGCCGACCGTCGGGGGGAGCGGAGAAAGCAGCTGATCCCAGCGTCGGCTATTCGATGACCGGGCTCTCCGGCGACGACATGACCACCGGGTTCGCCGCGCAGTCGCGGGGCGTTGAGTCGGGGGAGGTCTTTCAGTTTGAAGTCGATCACCCCGTCACGGTGGAGCGGCAGCGCTCCGCGATGATCCCGATTGTTGATACCGGAATCGAAGGGAGGCGGGTGAGCATCTACACGCCGGGTGACAACCCGGAGCACCCGATGCGCGGCGTGGAGATCACGAACACGTCGGATGTTCCATTCATGCCCGGGCCGATCTCGGTGTACGACGACGGCACGTACGCGGGTGATGCGCAGATCATGTACGTCCCCAAGGGCGACAAGCGGCTGCTGGCGTACTCGCTGGACCTGGAGGTCGATGCGGACGCGAAATCGACCAGCGCGTACACGGTGCAGCGGATCAAGATTGTCAAGGGCGCGATGGAGCAGACCGCGCTCCTGGAGCGCGCCACCACCTATTCGTTCGAGAACAAGGACGGTTCTCGGCCGCGGACGATCCTGATCGAGCATCCGCGTGACGACGCGTGGGAGTTTGTTGGGGACGCCAAGCCGGTGGAGACAACGACGGCCGCGGTGCGGTTCCAGATCGAGGTCTCCAAGGGCGGGAAGAAGGCGGTGGAGGTCAAGCAGCGCCGGATTGAGGGGAGCCGCTTCGAGGTGACGTCGTTCGACCTGGCGACACTGCTCTCGTACAGCAAGCAGGGGAAGGTGTCGGAGGAAGTGTTGGCGGCGGTGCGTGAGGCCGCGCGTCGGCAGGGGGTGATCGCCGACTTGGCGCTCGCGATCGGTGCTCTCGAGAAGGAGCGTGCCGAAATCACGTCCGACCAGAGCCGCGTGCGCGAGAACATCGGGAGCGTGGACCGGACCAGCGACCTGTACGCGCGGTACATGAGGAAACTGTCGGACCAGGAGACCCGGCTGGATGCGATCGTCGGTGAACTGGCGACGGCGCACGCGAACCTGACCGCGGCCCAGCAGGACCTCGCGTCGTACATCTCGGGATTGAACGTTGAGTAAATCGAGCACACGCGCGGCGCGGAGACATCCGGAGCCGCGATTGCATAGGGGAGTTGGCATGAATCCGACCGTTCTGGCAGTGATCGCGGGGCTGACGATGGGAGTTTCGGCGATCGCGCAGGGACCCGCGGGCGGGCAGGCCCCCGCCGCGCAGGCCGCGACGGCGGGGCTGGCGCCCGATTCGCTGCCGATCAAGCGGATCACGCTGTATCGGTCGGGAGTCGGGTCGTTCCAGCGGCAGGGCGAGGTGAACGGCGATGCAACGATTCAGTTGCGGTTCAAGACCGAGCAGATCAACGACATCCTGAAGTCGATGGTGGCGGTGGACCTGTCGAAGGGGAAGGGTCGGATCGACGGCATCGCGTACGCATCGAAAGAACCGCTCGCGAAACGACTGGCGTCGTTCGGTGTGGACATCTCCGACAACCCAAAGGCGGGCGAGATCCTGGCACGGCTGCGGGGCTCGCCGGTCAGGATCATCACGTCGCAGGGCGAGTTCTCGGGCACGGTGCTGAACGTCGAGGACCGCCCCACCATCGTGACGGGCGGGAAGGACGGGCCGCCCGCGCGGCACGACCTGCCCTGGATCAACCTGCTTACGCCGCAGGGTGTGCGGTCGGTCAACCTGACCGACGCGACTGGGTTTGAGATTCTCGACAAGGCTCTGGCGGAGGAACTCGCCAAGGCGCTCGCGGCGATCGCGGAATACCGGGCGGATCGGACGAAGACGGTGGATATCCAGTGCTCCGGCGAAGGGACGCGCGAGATCGCGCTGGCGTATGTGCAGGAGTCGCCGGTGTGGAAGGCGACGTACCGGTTGGTTCTGCCCGAGGGCGGCGGCTCGGGCAAGCAGGGCATGCAGATGCATGGCTGGGCGATTGTGGAGAACACGACCGACGACGACTGGAAAGACGCCACACTGGCGCTGGTATCGGGGCGGCCGGTGAGTTTTCGGATGGACCTGTACGAGCCGCTCTTCATGACGCGGCCGGAGTTGCCGGTGCCGACGGAATCGGGCGTGGTTGCGAGGGTCTACAGGGGAGGCCGCGCGGACTCTGACCTGGTGAGTGCGGGCGAGGACGTCGACGTCTCCAAGAGCGTCGGAGAACGAAGGAATCGCTCGTGGGCGGACCAGGCGCCGGCGGCTCCTGCTCCCGCCGAAACGGGTGCGCGGCTGCGCTTCGACGCCAGTGCGCTCGCCGAAGGGGCCGCGCCCGCCCGGGCGCGTGGCATCGAATCGGGCGAAGTCTTTCAGTTCGAGGTGGATCATCCTGTCACAGTGGAGCGCCAGCGTTCCGCGATGATCCCGATCGTCAACACGAGCATCGATGGCCGGCGCGTGAGCATCTACACACCCGGCGACAATCGGGAACACCCGATGCGGGGCGTGGAGATAACCAACTCGTCGGACGTGCCGCTCATGCCCGGGCCGATCGCGGTGTACGACAACGGCACGTACGCGGGGGATGCGCAGATCATGTACGTGCCCAAGGGCGACAAGCGCCTGCTGGCGTACTCGCTTGATCTCGAAGTAGCGGCGGACACCAAGACAACCGGAGCCAACACCGTCCAGAAGTTCAGGATCGTGAAGGGGATGCTGGAGCAGACGATGCTCCAGCAGACAACGACGACGTACTCGTTCGAGAACAAGGACCTGGCGCGGGAGCGCACGATCCTGATCGAGCATCCGCGGAGCGACGCGTGGGAGTTTATCGGCGACGCCAAGCCGGTCGAGAAGACCGACACGGCGGTTCGGTTCCAGTGTGAGATTCCCAAGGGCGGGAAGAAGGCTGTTGACGTTGCGCAGCAGCGCATCGATCGCCAGAGTTTTGAGGTCACTTACTTCGACGTGAAGACGCTGGTGGGATACAGCAAGCAGGGGAAGGTGTCGGAGAAGGTCATCGAAGCGGTCCGCGAGGTAGCCAAGCGGCAGGGCGCGGTGGCCGACCTGAACCAGGCGATCGCCAGCCTTGAGAAAGAGCGGTCCGAGATCACCGCCGACCAGAGCCGCGTGCGGCAGAACATCGGCAGCGTGGACCGCACGAGCGAGTTGTATTCGCGGTACATGAAGAAACTCAGCGACCAGGAGACGCGGCTGGACGCGATCGCGGGAGAACTGACGGGGGTGAAGGAGCGGTTGACGGCCGCGCAGCAGGACCTCGCCGCGTACGTCGCCTCGCTGAACGTCGAATAAGTCAGACCAGTTTCTTCAGGTCTTTTCGCAGGATCTTGCCGGTGGGGTTGCGGGGCAGGGAGTCGAGGCGGGTGATGGTGTCGGGCACCTTGTAGCCGGCGAGGCTGTCGCGGCACCATTTTTTCAGCGCGGTCTCGTCGAAGGCCTCGCCCTCCTTGAGTTCGACGAACGCGACGGGGAGTTCGCCTCGCATGGGATCGGTCTTGCCGACCACGGCGCTGGCGGCGATGCTGTGGTGCCGGTTGAGGACCTCCTCGATCTCGCGAGGGAAGACATTTTCGCCGCCGATGATGAGCATTTCCTTGATCCGGCCGGTGATGTAGAGGTGGCCGTCGTTGTCGTGGCGGCCCATGTCCCCGGTCCTGAAGAAGCCGTCGGCCGTGAACGCGGCGGCGGTCTCGGCGGGGAGGCGGTAGTAGCCCTGCATGACGTTGGGGCCGCGCATCTGAACCTCGCCGTCCTGGTTGGCGCCCAGCACGCGCCCGCTCGGGTCCACGATGCGCTGCTCGATCAAGGGGAGGGGCGGGCCGACGGAGTGCGGGCGCCACTCCTCGGGGCGGCACCAGTTGGTGACGGGAGAGGTTTCGGTGAGGCCATAGCCTTCGTTGATCGTGACGCCGAACCGTTCGCGGAAACGAGCGAACGTGGATTCCGGCAGCGGCTCCCCGCCGGAGACCACGAACCGCAGCGACTTGAAGTCCTCGGGCGCCGCGTCCTTGACGCTCAGCAGCGCGTTGTACATGGACGGGATGGCCACCAGCACCGTCGGGCGATGATCGCGGATCAGCCGGACGATCTTGTGGGGCACGAACCGTGCGGTGAAGACCGACTTCAGCCCGGCCGCGAGGGGCATCAGCGTCAGCACCGTCATGCCGAAGGAATGGAACTGCGGCAGCACGCCGAGCATGATGTCTCCGGGGCCGATGTCGATGAAGGCGAGGACCTGGGCGATGTTCGCCATGATGTTGGCGTGGGTGAGCATGACCCCCTTGGGCTTCCCGCTTGTTCCGGACGTGTAGAGCAGCACCCCCAGGTCATCATCGGAGACCCCGACGGGCACGATGGGGTCGGGAACGGATTTGAACTCGATCTCGTCCAGCAGGATGAGGTTCTTGACCGGGGGCTGGTACCCCATGAAGTCGAGCATGGCCCTGGCCGCGACGATGGTGTCGGTTCCGCAGTCGCGGATGACGTACTCCAACTCCTCGCGTTTGAGCAGGTAGTTAAGGGGCACGACGACCTTGCCCATCCCCCAGCCGGCGAGGGCGGCGATGGGAAACGCGCCGCTGGTGGGCAGGAGCAGCCCGACGGTCTTGGACTCGCATCGTGCCCGGATCGCCCCGGCGACGTGCAGGGACGCCACCAGGATGTCAACGCCCCGATACGAGCGCTTGTCGTCAACGACAAAGGCGCGAAGCGGGTGAAAGACGAGTTGACGGATGATGGGCCAGTGGATGCTCACGCGGCGGGTCCTTCCGCTTGGTGCGGGTGAAGGGGTGTATGCTACCCGATCTCTGCGTCGGCATGGCCGCCGGCGCATCGTGGAGTCGCGACGCATGAAGACCGGACGCCCCCGGCTGCCCTTGCTCATCGGATTCCTGGTTTCGACCTTGTCATTGCTCGTAGCCTGCTCTTCGACGCCTAAGGGCGGGTCCAAGGACGACTACATGGCCCTGTTTAATCAGGGCCAGTTCGCCGCGGCGTACGAGACCGCCAGCGGAGTCGCCGGATCGGTGCGCGGCTCACACCGGGACAGGGCGGCCCTCATCGCCGGACTGTCGGCGTATCGGCTTGGGAAGGCGGGCGATGCCCATCGGTGGCTGCTGCCGCTGGTGGACAACCCGGACCCGGGGATCGCCGGAAGGGCGAACGCGACGCTCGGATCGCTCGCGGCCGCGCAAGGGACGCACGGCTCGGCCGCCGAGTACTTCATGAAGGCCGCGGGCAAACTAACGGGCGACGACGCGGCCCGGGCGCTGATGTACGCCGGGGACGCCAAGAAGGCACAGGGGAAGACCGAAGAGGCGACGGCCTTGTACCAGCGGGCACGAGAAAAGGTGGAGACCGACGTGCAGTTGCGGGTTGCGATTGGCGACCGCCTGGCCGGCCATACGCCTTCGGGGTCGCATTCGGGCGTGTACACGGTCCAAGCCGGAGCGTTTGCGACCCGAAGGACCGCGGAGACGCTGGCGGGCTCCCTCAAGGCTCGTGGGGAGACTCGCATCGTCACGACCCGCGATCGGGCCGGCAAGACGCTGTATGCGGTCCGGGTGGGGTTTTATGGCGCCAAGGCCACCGCTGACAGCGTCGCGAAAGCCATCGGGAAGGGGGCTTTCGTGACCACCACCGATGGGGAATGAGGCTGCCGGCGGGCGCTTTGGGTGATGCAGCAACCGGACGGCGGCCGATGTGGTATAGTGTGACATACCAGAGGCCGAACAAACGGCCCCAAGGGAGAGGTGGTTGGCAAGCGCCGACCGCCCGGAACCGCCGGCCCGCCGGCGCGTCAATTACAGGATGCCGACCATGAAGAACCACCCGTTCGGGCGCTCGTGCCTCGTGCTCGCGCTGTTCGCCGCTTCCGGGGCGATCGCGCAAACCACCACCAGCGGACCCGTGCAGGTCTCCGGGCCGACCGAGACCGGCGCCGAAGATGCCGCGGAGTGGATGAAACGGCTGGCGATCGACGCGAACAGTCCTGCGGCGAAGCGGTATGCCGAGCAGCAGAAGGCCCGGCTGGCGGCCGAGAAGTCGTTGCGAAAGATCCGCGCGAAGCACTTCGGGACGATTAAGAATGTCCAGATCCGGCAGGAGGGCATCGTGCAACTCCGTGAGTTCACGGAGCCTTCGCTGTTCTCGAGCATGATCCGGCTCTTCGAGCGTGAAGGCGCCGATGTGCGCACCGCGCTGCTCGACCACTTCCAGGATTCCGGCACGCCCGAGGGCGAAGCCGCGCTGGCGTGGATGGGCGTTTTCGACAAGGATGTGGAGTTGCGGAACGACGCGACCAAGCGCGTCAAGAAACTCGTCGCCGATCACGGCGGCGTGCCGAACCCCGTGAAGTACGTGGTGTTCGAGGGGCTGAGGTCGCAGGATACCGACGTTGTGACGTCCGCCGCGAGACTGGGAGCGGGCATCGACATGATGGACTCGATCCCGTGGATGATCGCCCGACTGATCACGGGTCAGCCGATCCAGACCCCGCAGACGCAGTCGATCGGCATCGGCTCGCGCGATCCTGACTCGGCGCTCGCGTGGATTATGGTGGGCACGCAGACCGCGTTTGTGAGCGACCTGACGCCCGTGGTCGGCCCCAGCGCGGTGGCCTTCGATCCGCAACTGAGCGTGGTGAACGAGGGCGTCATTCTCCGGGTGCTCGACGCGGTTGTCGTGACTTACCACGTGGACATCTATAACGTGCTGACTGATTTCACGTCGCGGATGTACGGGCAATCGACCAGGGGACTGGGCTGGAACGTGCCCGCGTGGCGGCAGTGGTACGCGAAGGACTTCCTGCCCGAGATGGCCCGGCGCGCCGAAGAGCAGAAGGCGGCGGACGCGGCGAAGAACACCGAAACCAAGTAAGTTCAGGGCTCGGATTCGGCGCCCATCGCGATGACCGATGCGATGGCGTAGTCCCTCGAATGACTGATCGACAGGTGCCACTCGCGCACGCCCAGCGTCCGCGCGATGGATTCCGCCTGCCCGTGGAGTCGCAGCGTGGGCTGCCCGCTGGGAAGCACGCGGATCTCGATATCGGTCCAGGCGATGCCGTGCGAGAGGCCGGTGCCCAGGGCCTTGAGCGTCGCTTCCTTCGCGGCGAAGCGCCCCGCGAGATGCTCAACCCGACGCCGCGCCGGGAGCGAATGAGCCTGCTCGAGCGTGGTGAACACCCGCATCAGGAACCGCTCGCCGTGGCGGTCAAAGATCTCACCGACGCGTCGGATTTCCACCAAGTCGATGCCGTGGCCGAGGATGGGCATGGAAATGCAACCGCGGGCGTCTGTCAGTGCTTCGTGGATCGCTTCTTCTCGTGATGAGGCTTGGCTTCGTGGGGCTTGGCCGGCGCGGACGGCTTGGATTCCGCCGGCTTGGAATCCGCCTTCGATTCCGCGGCGGCCTTGGGCTTGTCCGCCTCCGCGGCCTTTTTGTAGGACTCGCCGCGGTAGTCGGTCTGGTAGAAGCCCGACCCCTTGAACAGGATGGCCCCGCCGGTGCCGATGAGGCGCTCGAGGGAGATCTTGCCGCACTTGGGGCACTTCTTCAGCGGCTTGTCCTTGATGGACTGGAACTGCTCAAACTCGCGCTTGCAGGCCTTGCATCGGTAGTCGTAGGTCGGCATGGTGGGTTTCCTACGGCGCGACCGCGACCTTGGCGGGGCGCAGCACGCGATCGGCTCCCAGGGTGTAGCCGGCCTGGAACGTCTGCACGATGTGGCCGCTGTCAACGCCCTCGGCGCTCATCTGCATGACGGCCTCGTGCCGGCCGGGCTGGAAGAGTTCGCCCCTGGCGGGGTTGATGAGGCCGACGCCGTGCTGGGCGAGGGCCTTGAGCAGTTCCTCGCGAATGACCTTGACGCCGTCAACGATCTGCTCGGGCGTGGCTTTGCTGAGATCCGCGTTGAGGGCGATGTCGAAGTGGTCGATGACGCCCACCACGCTCTTGACCACGTCGGCCGTGCCGTCGGAGCGTGCGAGGCGCTCGTTCTGGAGGGCGCGGCGCTGGTAGTTGTTGTAGTCCGCCATGATGCGGAGCGTGCGGCCCTTGGCGTCCTCGAGTTCGGCGAGGAGTTGCGCGACGCGATCTTCGACCGAGGACGTGTCGCCGGCGTCGGCGTCCGAAACGTCCCAGACGCGAGGATCGTCCTGTTCGTCTCCGGGCCTGGGTTTGGATTGTTCTTCGGCCATGTCCGTCACTCCGTGCCCACGATCAGCCGCCGAGCAGGTCGGCCATCTTCTTCCAGAATCCCGTGCTTTCGGGGAGCACGCTCTTGTCCTCGGTCTCGGCGAAATCGCGGAGGAGTTTCTCCTGCTTGGCCGAGAGCCGCCTTGGAATCTCCACTTTCACGCCGACCACCAGATCCCCCCGCCGCCCGTTGCGCAGGTTCGGAAGGCCCTTGCCCGAAACTCGGAACGCCGAGCCGAACTGCGTGCCCTTGGGAATCGTGAGTTTCGCCGCGCCGTCGAGCGTGGGGATCTCGAGATCGGCGCCGAGCGCGGCCTGTGTGAAACTGATGGGCATTTCCAGCAGAAGGTTATCGCCGTCGCGGTGGAAGAAATCGTGCCCCTTCACCCGCACCGCCACGTGCAGATCGCCGCGGATGCCCTCGCCCGCGGGAGAGGCTTCCGGGGGCGGGGGCTCGCCCTCACCTTGGACGCGCACGGCCTGGCCCTCGCGAATCCCCGCCGGGATGTTGACGGTGAGTTTGCGCTTTCGGGAAACGCGGCCCTTGCCGCGGCAGCCTTCGCAGAACTCGCGGATCACCTGGCCGCGCCCGCCGCAGGCGGGGCAGTTGGTGACCATGCGGAACATGCCGCCCAGCCCGGATTGCTGGACGCGGCCTTGCCCGCCGCACGTTGGGCACTGCACGGGCTTGGAGCCGGGCTTGGCGCCCGTGCCTGTGCACTTGTCGCAGATGTCCAGGCGCGTGAACTCGACGTCGCGCTCGCAGCCCTTGAGGACATCGTCGAGGGTGATCGTGACTTCGGTTTCGAGGTCGTAGCCGCGTGCCGGGCCGCGCCGACCGCTCCGCCCCCCACCGCCGCCGACCCCCGCGCCGAAGATATCGCCGAACATCGAGAAGATGTCGTTGATATCCATGCGGGAGAAGTCGTGGGTGGCGGCAGCCCCGCGCGAGTGGAGGCCCTCGTGCCCGTATTGGTCGTAGAGTTGGCGGGTCTGAACGTCGGCGAGGACCTCGTAGGCCGCGGCGGCTTCCTTGAACCTGGCCTCGGCCTCGGCGTCGCCCGGGTTTCGGTCCGGGTGGTACTTCATCGCCAGGCGGCGGTAGGCGCGCTTGATCTCCTCCGCGTCTGCGGTCTTTTCGACCCCGAGGACTTCGTAGTAGTCACGTTGGGCGGGCATGAATGAGCCCACACGCCTTTCGGGATGTGGGCTCGTGGTCGTTGCTCATTCCCGTGCTTGCGCACCGGGATCTCTCAGGCAACCGCGCCTTCAGCGGGTTGCTTCTCTTCCTTCAGGTCCGTGACCAGCACATCGGTCGTCAGCATCAGCCCCGCCACGCTGGCCGCGTTGATGAGCGCGGTCTTCGCGACCAGGGCCGCGTCGATGATTCCGGCCTTCACCAGGTCGATGTACTCGCCGCTGGCGGCGTTGAAGCCGTTGGCGCCCTTGGACTCCTTGACGCGCTCGACGACGAGGTCGCCGTCGAAGCCGGCGTTGTCGGCGATCTGCTTGCAGCAGGACTCGACCGCGCGGGCGATGATCTCGTATCCCTGGCGCTCATCGTCGGACTTGGCCTTCTTGGCCGCGGCGCGGATGGCGTCCTGGGTGCGGAGCAGCGCGACACCGCCGCCGGGGACGTACCCCTCCTTGGCCGCGGCCCGGGTGGACTTGAGAGCGTCGTCCACCATGTCCTTTGCGGCTTTCATGGCGATCTCGGTGGCGCCGCCGACGGAGACGATGGCCACGCCGCTGGTCAACTTGGCGAGGCGTTCCATGAGTTTTTCGCGGTCGTAATCGCTGGTGGACTTGTCGTGCTGGGACTTGATCTGCTCGGCGCGGGCCTTGATGTCGGCCTTCTTGCCCGCCCCCTCGATGATCGTGGTGTCGTCCTTGGTGATGATGATTTTCTTGGCGCGGCCGAGTTCGGCGAGTTCCACGCTCTCGATGGTGCGGCCGAGGTCCTCGGCGATGAAGGTGCCGCCGGTGAGGACGGCGATGTCGGCGAGCATGGCCTTGCGGCGGTCGCCGAAGCCGGGCGCCTTGACGGCGGCGATCTTGAGCATGCCGCGGAGACGGTTCACGACGAGGGTCGCGAGGGCCTCGTTCTCGACTTCCTCGGCGATGATGAGGAGGGGCTTGCCGGTGACGGCGGTCTTGTTAAGCAGTGGGAGGAGGTCGGGCAGGCTGCTGATCTTCTTCTCGTAGATGAGGATGTACGCGTCTTCGAGGACGCACTCGCCGGTCTTGGGGTCGGTCATGAAGTAGGGAGAGAGGTAGCCCTTGTCGAACTGCATGCCCTCGACGTACTCGAGCGTCGTGGTGGCGCCCTTGCCGTCCTCGATTTCGACAACGCCCTCGGCGCCGACGCGGCTGATGGCTTCGGCGATCACGTCGGCGATCTCGGTGTTGTAGTTTGACGAGACCATCGCCACCTTGCGGTAGTCCTCCTTGCCCTTGCACTTGATCGCCATCTTGTCGATCTCGTCGGACGCGATATTCGCGGCGGCGTTGATTCCGCGGTGCAGGTGCACGGGGTTGGCGCCGGCGGCGACGTGCCGGAGACCCTCGGTGAAGATGGCCTGGGCCAGGACGGTGGCGGCGGTGGTGCCGTCGCCGGCCTTGTCGGCGGTGCGCTTGGCGACTTCGTTCACCATCTTGGCGCCCATGGCCTGGAAAGGCTCGGGGAGCGTGACTTCCTTGGCGACGGTGACGCCGTCCTTGGTGATCTGCGGGCCGCCGTAGGACATCTCGATGACGACATGGCGCCCGGCGGGGCCCATCGTGCACTTGACGGCGTCGGCGAGGCGCTCAACGCCCTTCTTCATCTCGGCCAGGGCCGAGTCTTTGAACATGAGTTGCTTGGTGCTCATTGCGGTTCCTCAATTTGCCATGTTGGCGAAGTGCCAAGGGGCCAAACTCGGACGGTTCGCTGTGGCCATTTGGCTGCTTTGCCATTGGCCCTTGCGTCAGCCTTCGATCACGCCCAACAGTTCGCTCTCGCGCAGGATCAGGTGCTTGACGCCCTTGATCTCGACTTCGGTGCCCGCGTACTTGCCGTAGACGACGGTGTCGCCCTTGCGGACGGACATCTCGCCGCGTTTGCCGTTGTCGAGGCGCTTGCCCGGACCGGTGGCGATGACCTCGCCCTTGACGGGCTTCTCTTTCGAGGCCTCGGGGAGGTAGATTCCCGAGGCGGTCTTGGTCTCGGGGTCCATGGGCTTGACGAGAACGCGGTCTTCGAGAGGTTTGATGGCCATTCTGTATCTCCTGCGGTTTCTGCTCGACGGGCATGGCCCGTGTGGTTTGTGCTCCGGGGCCTACGCGGCGTCCCCGGTCTTGGAGTTATCGATCGGGATGGACTCGGGCGGGGGCGCCGTCTGCGCCTCGGCCCGCGACGGGAATCTGGTGCGGATGACCTGCACGATAACGGGGATCACCGAGACGGCGATGATCCCCATGACGACGAGTTCGAAGTTCTGCTTCACCCACGGGATGTTCCCGAAGAGGTATCCCGCGCCGACGCAGATGCTCACCCACAGCCCCGCGCCGAGGATGTTGAAGATCATGAAGCGCGGGTAGTTCATCGCGCCGGCCCCGGCGACGTAGGGAACGAACGTGCGGATGATCGGAAGGAACTGACCCAGGATCACGGCCTTCCCGCCGTGCCGCTCGTAGAAGCGATGCGCCGCCGCGAGGTGCTTCCTGCTGAGCAGCCGGGCGAAGAGCGACCCCGATTCGCCCCGGAAGATGCGCGGCCCCGTCGCCCGGCCGATCCAGTAGTTGGACGTGTTCCCGATGATCGCGGCGGCAAAGAGGATCGGCGCCGCGACCTGGAGTTCGAGGATTCGAGAACCGTCGGCCGCGGGGACGCAGAGCGCCCCCACCGCGAAGAAGAGCGAATCCCCCGGCAGGAAGGGCGTGATCACCAGGCCCGTCTCGCAGAAGACGATCGCGAAGAGCAGCGCGTAGACGCCCGCGCCGTGGGAGTCTACGAACCGCTGCAGGAGCCCCGGCAGATCGCTGAAGATGTCGTGGAGGAGTTGTCGCATGAAGCGCCATGGACGGCACCGCTCGTTGGGTTAGACCTTGGGTCGTGCGGCCGAGCCGCCCCCGCCGCCCTGCGCCTTGCCGGGGCCGTGGAGCGTGGGACCGGAATCGGGTTTGTGCGTCGCGATGCTCTCGCCCTTCGAGAGGTCCTTCCTGGGCGTCGCGTTGAGATCAAGAACGTCCTTGGGAGCGCCCAGCGGCGAAAGCCCGCTCGAGCCGGACTTGTTCAGAATGTCGGATGCCTTGGCCATGACGAGATCCTCTCCGGTCGCGCGGACGCGGCCTGAACTGTGCTCTTAGAAACCCATGCCGCCCATGCCACCCATGCCGCCCATGCCGCCCATCCCGCCGCCGGGGCCGGGCTTGCCGTTGTCCTTGGGCTCGGGCCGGTTGGTGATGATGCAGTCGGCGGCGAGGAGCACCGTCGCGACGCTGGCAGCGTTCACGAGCGCGAGACGGTCCACCTTCGCGGGGGTGATGACGCCCATCTGAACGAGATCGCCGTACTCGTCGGTGAGTGCGTTGTAACCGAAGTTGCCCTTGCCCTCGCCGACCTTCTGGACGACGACCGAGCCCTTGGCGCCGGCGTTTTCCGCGATGGTCTGGGTTGGGACGCTGAGGGCGCTGATGACCGTCTTGATGCCCGCGGCCATGTCGAACTTCACGCGCCCGACGTCGTCGCTGGTGGCCTCGTCGTTCTTGCCGAAGGCCGCCTTGTAGTCCTTGAGGCTCTCGAGCGCCTTGCGGGCCCGGAGGAACGAAACGCCGCCGCCGGGCACGATTCCCTCGGCCACCGCCGCGCGGGTGGCGTGCAGGGCGTCCTCGATGCGGGCCTTCTTTTCTTTGAGTTCGGCCTCGGAGGCCGCGCCGACCTTGACGACGGCGACGCCGCCGGCGAGTTTCGCGAGGCGCTCCTGGAGTTTCTCGCGATCGTAGTCGCTGGTGGCCTTGTCGATCTCGGAACGGATCTGGGCGATGCGGCCCTGGATGCCCTTGGTATCGCCGGCGCCCTCGATGATCGTGGTGTTGTCGGCGTCAACTTCGATGCGCTTGGCCAGGCCCAGGTGCTTGATCTCGACCTTGTCGAGTTCGAGGCCCAGGTCCTTCATGACGGCGGTGGCGCCGGTGAGGATGGCGATGTCCTCGAGCATGGCCTTGCGGCGGTCGCCGTACCCCGGGGCCTTGACGGCGCACACCTGCACGGTGCCGCGGAGTTTGTTGATGACCAGCGTGGCGAGGGCCTCGCCGGTGATGTCCTCGGCGATGATGAGCAGGGGCTTCTTCGCGGCCATGACCTTCTCGAGCAGGGGAAGGAGCTTGGTCACGCCCTCGATCTTGTCCTCGTGAACGAGAACGAGGCACTTGTCGAGCGTGGCCTTCATGCTGTCGGCGTCGGTGACGAAGTTAGGAGAGAGGAAGCCGCGGTCGAACTGCATGCCCTCGACCACGTCGACGACGGTGTCGATGTTCTTGCCTTCTTCGACGGTGATGACCCCGTCCTTGCCGACCTTCTCGAAGGCGTCGGCCATGATCTTGCCGACCTCGGCGTCGTTGTTGGCGGAGATGCTGGCCACGTTCTGGATGTCGCCCTTGCCTTTGACGGGCGTGGCGAGGTTGTCGATTTCCCTGGCGGCGGTCTCGACGGCGAGTTTCATGCCGCGGACCAGCGCGTTGGCATCAACGCCCGCGGCGATGTGCTTGAGGCCCTCGCGGAAGAGGGCCTCGGCGAGCACGGTGGCGGTCGTGGTGCCGTCACCCGCTTCGTCGGAGGTCTTGCTGGCGGCCTCCTTCACGAGGCGGGCCCCCATGTCCTCGGCCTTGTTCTGGAGTTCGATCTCCTCGGCGACGGTCACGCCGTCCTTCGTGACCGTGGGGCCGCCCCAGGACTTGTCGATTACCGCGTTGCGGCCACGCGGTCCGAGGGTCGCCTTGACCGCGCGGGCGAGTTTTTCAACCCCCGCGAGCAGCGACTGACGGGCATCCACATCGAACACGAGTTCCTTGGCTGGCATGTCGCGAATCTCCTCTGGGTATCGTTAGGAGTCTGATAAGTACGGCTTCGTTCGGGCGGTAGTCACCGCGCGGGTGTGGGAGAAGCGTGGGCAAGGTCGGTGCCAACTTCCCGCACCCTCCGAGGACGCTGGGTGCGAAGGAATGGCCCCCACCACCTGCCCGGCGGCGTCGTCGTCTAGTCCAAGCCGCGCGCTTCCTGCCAAAGCGGCAGGTGGGTTGGATCGCTCACGGGCATCACAGATTGTGCTACCATCCGAACCGATGGCACAGATGCTCACCCTCGCCGAGACAGATCTCGCTTCATACCTACCCATCGCGCTCATCGTGCTGATGGCGATCGCGTTCGGGGTTGGCAACGTGGTGGCCAGCCAGGTGATCGGCCCCCGGCGGCCGGGCAAGGTGAAGGGCCAGTCGTACGAGAGCGGCATGAACCCGGTGGGAACCGCTCGCAAGCGGTTCAACGTGCGGTTCTATCTAATCGCCATGGTCTTCCTCGTCTTTGACGTGGAGATCATCTTCTTGTACCCGTGGGCATCCACTTTCCCCAACCTCTCACCGGGGTCCAGCGAGTCGTTCCTGTGGCTCATGAGAATCCTGTTCTTCCTGTTCACGACGGTTGTGGCGTACGTCTACGGCTTCCGGAAGGGCGTCTTCAAGTTCGATTAACGCTGTGCTCCGCCGCGGGTGTCACGTCATGACCACAATCGGTGCTCCCGCCTTCGTTCCGCCGCTCCCCCGTCGCGCGCCGGGGCGGGTCGCGATTCGCGTTGGAATTGGAGCCCGTGTGGGGGCCTCGGCGTGCGCCGTGGCGATTCTCGCGGTCCTCTCAACCGCTGCGTGGCTCAACGCGAGTCCGGACGGCCACGGAACGCACCTGCAGTTGGGCATGTTCCCATGCGGCTGGGTCATGGCGTTCAACAAACCGTGCCCGACCTGCGGGATGACGACGTCGTTTTCCCATGCCGCGGACCTCCGATTCGGGGCGTCGTTCCTGACCCAGCCGATGGGGATGGTGCTGGCGGTGGGCTCGGCGGCGGGATTCTGGGGGTGCCTGCACGTGGCGCTGACGGGCTCGCGTCTGGCCTCGATCTGTGCAACAATGGTCCGGCCGCGGGGTTTATGGACACTGGCGGCGGGAACGGCTGCGGCCTGGGTCTACAAACTGGCGACCTGGCCCGGCTAACACAACGCGAGGCGATCATGAACAGACCACGCTGGAATTGCATTGCGCCCGTCACGGCTTGCGCCGTTTCGCTTCTGGTCGGCGGGTGCCAACTGGTCGGGGTCGCCGTCGAGAACTATCGCAAGGACGCCACCAAGACCGTGGACGCGGAATCGACGGTTCTCGAAGGCAAGTCGTTCGCCGCCATCGTGGTGGCGGATCGGGGCATCCAGGGCGACTTCCCCGCCATGGTGGATGATTTGACGGCGACGCTGACGGCACGCCTGAGTTCCTCCGGGAACAATCCGCGGGCCGGGGGATTCATCCCGGCCAATGACGTGCTCGCCTATATCTACAGTTCTCCGGCGTGGACGTACAAGAGCAAGGCGGAACTCGCCGAGGCGCTCGGCGGCGTGGACCGGATCGTGATTCTCGAGATCATGGAGTACAGGCTGCACGATCCGGGCAATCCGTACGTGTGGGACGGCATGGCGTCGGGAGTGATTTCGGTCTACGACCCTTCTTCGCCTACTCCCGAACTGGCGATCTTCGAGCGGACGATTTCGATCCGCTATCCCGACGAAACCGGCAAGGGGCCCAACGACACGCCCGCGGCGCTGGTCTATTCGCAGTTGGGCGGCCGCCTCATCGATCGCGCCTCGTGGCCGTTCTATGACCATAAAGAACCCTACTACCCCAAGTACTGAACACACCGGGAGCATCCGATGACTTTTCGACGACCTTTGATCCGCGGCGCGGCTTCGCTGCTCGCCGCGGTTGGATGCGCGGCCGGGCTCGCGGGGTGCAACGTCATCGGAACCGCGGCGGTTGTGCTGAAGGGCCCGCCGACGACAGACGCGGCGTACTCGCTGCAGAAGGCGCGGCCAACCGTCGTCTTCATCGACGATCGTTCCAGCCGGCTCCCGCGCCGGACGCTCAGGCTGGCGATCGCCAATGAAGCCGGCGACGTGCTGCTCAAGAAGGGCGTGCTGACGCAGGTTGTGGACCCCACCGCCGGCGTTCAGGCCTCGGCGGGCGAAGAGGCCGGCGCGCCCCTGGACCTGGTCACGCTGTGCAGGAACGCGCGGGCGGAGGTCATGATCTACGCGACCGTGAAGCAGTTCACGCTGACAACCGATGGCCAGACGATTCAGCCGATGGCGCGGCTGCGGGTCAAGGTGATCGACACCGCGGGCGAAACGGGACGGGTGTGGCCGTCCGACGTGGAGGGATACGAGTTGGTGGTGGCACCGGGGGCATCGGCCGCGACTCCCCCGCGCACGCCCGCGGAGTTCGTGAAGGCTCAGGAGAAACTGGGCGAAGATGTCGGGTTGGCGCTGGCGCAGTTGTTCTTTGAGCACGAGTCTCGCCCCCATATCTCCAGCAAGTGAGCCGTGCGCACGATCCTGCACCTCATCCCGGCGTGGATCGCCCCTTCGGAACCGGGGGCGGAGTGCAACCGGCGTCGGTCGGACGCGGAACTGCTCGCGTTCCGGGATCTCTCGCTGCTCGATACAGACAGGCGGCACGAACTGCTGTTTCTGGGAGGGTCGGAGGAGGCGCGCGCGGCGGGGGCTCTTGGCGCCCCGATTTCCTATCGGGTCGCGCCGTTGCTGAAGCGGGCCGGGCTGGCCTCGCGCGCCATCGAAAACGTCCTGGATGACCACGACCCTGACGCGGTGGTTTCGTGGGACCCTTCGTTCGGGAGCCGCCTGATGCGGCTGCGGGGGCTGCCCACGCGCGTCGCTCGGGTCGATCTTTCCGGCGCCAGCATCGACGCCAGAGGCGTGAATCCCGAGACGGGTGAAGCGACACGAAGCCGGTCGTCGCTCCGGCCGGCCCCGATCGGGCCGGGGCCGGTTCGTGCGCGGCAGGAACTTCGTGAGCGGCTGAAGATTGAGGTCGGCGAGCGGGTCGTCGGCGTGCTCTCCGAAGGGCCAGACGCGGCGATCACGCTCGCATTTTCGGCCGGAATGCTGAATCTGGGGTCGTTGCCGTGCACCGGGCTGGTGCGGCGGGGCATTCCGGGCCTGGAGCGAGCGCGCCGGCACGTTCGGGAGGGGGGATATCTCCGGCGGATGATCGTGGTGGGCCCGCCGGTGATGAGGTTTCTGCCGGCGCTCGACGCCGCGTTGATGCCGATGAGCGTTCCACCGGCGTTCGATGCCCTGTGCGTGCTGCGGAGCGTGCTCGCGACGGGGCTGCCGGTCGTGACGGCGGCGGGCCCGGAGACAGCGCCGCTCTTTCCGGGAGAGGCGAGCGTGTGCCTGGCCCGGTCGAGCGAGCCGCCGCACCTGGCGGGGGCCTTGAGCGCTCTGCTGGCGAATCCGGGCGTGCTGGAGGGTGCTCGCGCCGCGCTGGAGGAGGCCGGGCGGCAACGCGCAGAGCCGCTGGCGCGCCAGGTCGCCGCGTCTCTCAGCGATCTCGGGGGTCTGGCATGACGGGCCAAACGGGCGTGCTGTTCATCTGCCTCGGGAACATCTGCCGCAGCCCCATGGCGAGGATGGTGTTCGCGGACCTGACCACCCGGCGCGGCCTGGCGAATCGATTCCTGATTGACTCGTGCGGGACCGGCGACTGGCACGCCGGCGAAGGGGCCGACCCAAGGACGGTCGCGGTCGCCCGGGCCCGGGGGCTGGACGCATCGCACATCGCGCGGGCTCTGCGGCCGGGTACGGATTTCGTGACGTTTGAGTACCTCATCGCGATGGACCTGGAGAATCGCAGCCGGCTGCTCCACCTTGGGGCGCCGCGGGAGCGTGTGCACCTGCTTCGGGCGTTTGACCCGGCACTCTCCGGCAGGCCGGAGTCGGAGTTGGTCGTTCCGGACCCGTATTACGGCGGAGACAACGGGTTCGAGGCGATGTACGAAATGGTGAACTCGGCGTGCGAGGGCTTGCTGGCCCGGGTTTCGGGCGAGTCTGGCCAGTAACGGGGAACGCAGAAACTGTGGTATACTGCCCGCGATGAGCGTCACTTCCACGGGGATTGGGTACGTGGAGATTCCGGGGCTTCGGGTGCCCGTGCTGGACCCGTATTCGCCTGCCTGGCGCCATCTGTGGCTGGGCACGGTGCTGGTGATTCTCTCGTGGCTCGCGCAACTGGTGCTGATGATCGATGGGCTGGCGACGATATCTGCACGATCGGGCGCGGGCGGCTTTCAGACCGGCCTGCTCGAACTGAGCCTGGGCCTGCTGAGCGCGGCGGGGTGGTGGCTCTTCGCGACCCCCGACGGAACACGTGACCCTTCGGGAATCTGGGGCACTAAAATTGTCCTGCGGATCGCGCTCGTGCTCTACGCCGTGGTTTCCGTCGTGATGTACGCCCGCGGGTCGAACGGGGGCACTCGCGCACTCGCGGAAGTAGTTCCGCAGGCGCTGCTGAAGTCGCTGGCGGCGATCACCATGTTCTTCTGCTCCGTATGGCTCTGCCGCTGGACGGCGTTGAGAATCAACGATCTGAGGCTTGCGCACTTTGCCGTCGTTTGCCTGTGGCTGATCCCGATCCTCGGCGTGCTCGGAGTTTTCGTGGTGCTCGCGACGGTGCTGACGCTGGTGGTTGGGCAAGGCGCCGGCGATCCGCCCGACGTGATTGGCGTGACGGGCTACATGGTCTGGGGCATGGTGCCGGTGATCACCGCGTGCGTTGTGTATCTCGGGCTGGTGTGCTGGCTGTCGTGCCGGCTGTTCGCCGTACGGTGCGAAGATCCGAGCGACGCCTCGTATTGAACATCACACTTCGAGCATGAGCCGGTGCGGGTCTTCGATGCACTGCTTGACCTTCACGAGGAACTGCACGGCGTCGGCGCCGTCGAGCAGCCGGTGATCGTACGAGAGCGCGAGGTACATCATCGGGCGGATGGCGACCTGCCCGCTGCCCACGGGCCACTCGACCGCCCGGCTCTTGATCGCGTGCATGCCGAGGATGGCCGACTGGGGCGGATTGATGATGGGCGTCCCCATCAGGCTGCCGAAGACCCCGCCGTTGCTGATCGTGAACGTCCCGCCCTGGAGGTCGGAGAGTTCGATCTTTCCGTCGCGGGCGCGGACGGCCAGGTCCTTCAGGGCCAGTTCGATCCCGGCGAAACTCTTCGCCTCGCAGTTGCGCAGCACCGGGACCATGAGGCCCTTGGGCGTGCTCACCGCCACCGCGATGTCGCAGTAGTCGTGCCGCTCGATCATCGGGACGCCGTTCTCCTCCACGATGAAGGAGTTGGCCACCGGCATGTGGCGCAGGGCGGCGACCGCGGCCTTGACGAAGAAACTCATGAACCCCAGCCCGATCCCGTGCTTTTTCTCGAAATCCTCCTTGTACTGCTTTCGCAGGTCCATGACCGCGGTCATGTCCACCTCGTTGAAGGTGGTGAGAATCGCCGCGGTGTGCTGGGACTGCACCAGCCTCTGCGCCACGCGCTGGCGCAACGGGCTCATGCGTTCGCGGGTTACGCCGCGAGAACCCACCGGACCAGGGGCGGGCCTGGTCGCCGGAGCGGGCGCTGGCGCCGTCGGACGCGCGGCCGGCGCGGGCGCCGACTTGCGCGACTCCACCGCCGCCAGCACGTCCTGCTCGCGGATCCGGCCCCCTGCGCCGGTCCCCTGCACTTTCGCGAGATCGACGTTGTGTTCCGCGGCGATCTTCTTCGCGAGCGGGGTCGCGCGAACGTCGCCGTTGGTTCCTTCCGCGTGCTCCGCCGGGGCCGCGACGGCGGTCGCCGATGCGGGCGGGGGGGGGCTGGAGGCCGCGGCCTGAGCCTGCGCGGGCTTGGCTGCCGTGGGCGCCGCCGCTCCGGCCGCGGACTCATCGACCGCGCCGACCTTCTGGCCGATCGCGACGGTCTCACCGGCTTGCACGAGGATCTTGAGCGCTCCGGCGGCGGGGGCGACGACTTCCATGGTGACCTTGTCGGTTTCGAGTTCGAGGACGGTCTCGTCGCGCCGAACCTGATCGCCCTCGCTCTTGACCCAGCGCGCGATCACGCCGCTCGTCACGCTCTCGCCGGCCTGGGGGATCACGATATCGACTGCCATGCATCACCTCGGAAGCGGCGGATCGCCGCGGGTTCAGTGCTTTGATTTCACAATGTGCGCGGCCCGGGCGGACTTGTGCTCGATGCCGGACCCGTTGACCGCCGGGGCCGGAGCGCCGACGCTGAGGGCATCGGTGAGCAATCGCTCCTGCTGGTCCTTGTGGGCGTGCTCGGAGCCGGTCGCGGGAGAGGGCGAGGCGGCCCGCCCGATGTACCCGAGATGAATCCCGAGTTGGTCGCGGAATACTTCGGAGATGTAAGGGAAGCCGCCGGTGTTCCGCGGTTCTTCCTGGACCCACACGCGCGGGATGGAAGCGGGGTACCGCGCGTCGATCTCCCGGGCCATCGGCGCGTTGAACGGGTACAACTGCTCGATGCGGATGATCGCGGCGTCGTTACGGCCGGAGGCCGCGCGTCTCTCGGCGAGTTCGTGGAAGATCTTGCCGGTGCAGTAGATCACCCGCTTGACGTTCCGCGCTTCGCCCTTCATCGCGGGATCGTCGAGCACATGCTGGAACGAGCCCGTCGTGAGTTCGTCCACGGCGCTGGTATCCAAGCGCAGGAAACGCTTGGGCGACATCACGATGAGCGGCTTGCGGAAGTTTCGCAGCGCCTGGCGCCGCAGGAGGTGGAACGTCTGGGCGCCGGTGGTCGGGCTGACGACCTCCATGTTCTCGCCCGCGCACATCTGCAGGAATCGCTCCAGGCGCGCCGAGGAATGCTCCGGACCCTGGCCCTCGCACCCATGCGGGAGCAGCAGCACCAGCCCCGTCCACCGGCTCCACTTGACTTCCGACGATGACAGGAACTGGTCCACGATGATCTGGGCGCCGTTGAAGAAGTCGCCGAACTGGGCTTCCCAGATCACCAGCGTCCGCGGCGAGCCGCACGAGTACCCGTAGTCGAAGCCCATCACGCCGTATTCGGAAAGCGGGCTGTTCCAGGCGCTGAAGCGACGCTGCTTTCCCGGCCGGATGTGGTTGACCGGCGTGTACGCCTCGCCGGTCTGCTCATCGAAGATCATCGAGTGGCGATGGGTGAACGTGCCGCGCCGAACGTCCTGACCCGAGAGCCGGATGTCGGTCCCGTCCAGCAGCAACGTCCCGAACGCGAGTTGCTCGCCGTCGGCGTGAGATACCTTGCCGCTCGTCGCGATCGAGGCCCGCGACTGCATCAGTGCCTTGAGTTTGGGATGGACATGGAAGCCTTCCGGCGCTCGCCCGAGGGCTTCGCACACTTCCGCCAGCACCTTGGGGTCCACGGCCGTGCGGGGCGATTCGAACGAATACTTCGCCGTCAGGCCTTTCCATTCCCCACCGCCGGGCGGGGCCACGGGATCGACCGGCTTTTCCTTGGCCGCGGCCTGGGCGGCGTCGAGTTCGTGCTGCTCGGCGTCGAGCATCGCCTGCGCCTGCTCGGGCGTGACGACGCCGTCCTGGATGAGTCGCTGGCGATACTTCTCCGCGGTGCCCGGGTGCTGGCGAACCAGCGCGTACATTGCGGGCTGGGTAAAGGTCGGTTCGTCCTGCTCGTTGTGGCCGTACCGCCGGAAGCACACCAGATCGATGAAGATGTCCTTTCGGAACCTGTGCCGGTACTCGATCGCGAGGATGGCCGCCCACACCGCGGCTTCGGGGTCGTCTCCGTTCACGTGAAGCACCGGCGCGTTGATGATCTTGGCGACATCCGTGCAGTACAGGCTGGAGCGGCCGTCGCGCGGGTTGGTGGTGAAGCCGATCTGGTTGTTGGAGACCACGTGCAGCGTGCCGCCGACGGTGTAGCCATCCAACTGGCTCATCGTCAGGCATTCGCTGACGATCCCCTGCCCGGCGACCGCGGCGTCGCCGTGGATGAGCAGCGAAATCGCTCGCCGGCGCTCGGTGTCGCCCAACTGATCCTGCCTCGCTCGGCAACGGCCCATCACCACCGGGTTCACGGCCTCGAGGTGGCTTGGGTTGTTGAGCATCGACAGGTGGATCGACTTGCCGTTCGCCAGCGGCATGTCCGCGGCGTATCCGCCGTGATACTTCACGTCTCCGCCGGTGTAGTTCTCGCCGTCGGCCCAGGAATCCTCGAACTCGGTGAAAAGTTGCTGGAGGTCTTTGCGGAGGCACACCCGCAACACTGTCTGGCGGCCACGGTGGGCCATTCCCATCACCAGATCTTCGACCCCGACGCTGCCGGCGTGCCGGAACATCGCCTGCAGCAGGGGGATGAGCGTCTCGCCGCCTTCAAGGGCGAATCGTTTCTTCCCCTGATACCGCTTGCCGAGGAACTTGTCGAACGCTTCCGCGGACGCGAGTTCCGCAAGGATGCTCTTGCGATCCTCGGGAGCGAACGCGGGCCGGCCTTCGCCGCGTTCAAGCCGCGAAAGGAACCACTCCCGCTCTTCGTCCACCGGGATGTGCATGAACTCCGAGCCGATCGAGCCGCAATAGGCCCGCTCGAGGTGGTCGATCACTTGGCGAAGGGTCGAGGAACTCCTCCCTGGAAAAACATCGGTAGCAACATCGCGATCGAGGTCCGCGGCTGAGAGTTGGTGGTATTCGAGGGTCAGGACCGCGGGACGCTGCGGCTCTCGGCCCAGCGGGTCCAGCCGCGCCCCCTGATGGCCAAACTCGCGGTAGGCGTTGACGAGATCTGAAACGCTGGATTGGAACGGGGAGGAGTCGCCCTCGGACTTGAACGCTCCGCCGGCGGAACCCAGGTCAAACCCACGGAAAAACGCGGCAGTCTCGGGACTCACCGAGGCCGGATCGGTCCGGAACCGATCGTATTCCTGCTCAAGAAAGCCAACCTGCCAGCCGTTGACCGACGCGGGGACGGCGCGAACGGCGCTCTGGCTTGCATCAGAAGTGCGCGGAGACCCGGTCATGTGCGTTCCTGTATTCGAGAGCCTGTTGGCCGAACAAATGCCGTTCACTGCCGGCCGTCAGCGGCCAACATGCTAGGCGACTATCGGTCCTTTTTGTTGTCGAGTGTGGCCGGGGGTGACTCTGGGACGGAAGCCGTTCAGCCCCCCGGGCGGCCAGGTTTTCCGATGCGAACGGTTTCCGGGAGCGATGTCAGTGTCGCCCCGTCGCGGGATCGGAACATGACGACCAGATCGCCCCTGTTTTCCGTGAGCACATCCGTTCCGCCCTGGTCCAGGAGGCTCAGGCGCAGGACATAACCCGGGCCGACGGGTCCTCGCCGCACCAACCCGGCGGTGCGCGCCTCGTCGAACGCCCACTCCCGCAGCACCTTGCCATCGCGAGTGGTCAGCCGAAACGAGAGCGTGCCCGGGACAAGGATCGACGCCTCTGGGTACGAATCCGAGAACACGTAGATCGAGATCGTGGCGCTGTCGGGGTACCCGTTGGCGTTGGTGTCCTCGAAACTCCCGATGGAGGGGACGAACTGCGTGGGGACCGCGTTGGACGGCTGCGGGCGTTTCGGGCCGGTCTTGGGCCCGTCGGTCACGCATCCTCCCAGGAGCGAGGCCGCGATGCTCCAGATCAGAATCGTTCGAACTTCGGTCATCGCGGTTCCTGTGGTGCGTTGTTGGGTGGGGGAGGCGCGGCCGGCTCGGCGGGAGGCACATCCTGCGCGGGAGCCGGCGGAACGATGCCGTGCTTGGCGTTCTGCTGTTTGACCTCCAGGCGAATGCGCTCGAGGAAGTCCTGCACACGGGTGGGATCGTCGAGTTGGTCCACCCGCTGCTCGGTGACATCCTGCACGAGTTGGTCGGTGTCCGCGCCGTCGTTGGGGATGACACGGGGTGTCAGGATGACCAGCAGTTCGGTCTTGTTCATGGTGTTCTGCTTGGTCTGGAAGGGCAGGCCCAAGATGGGGATTTCGCCCAGTATCGGGACCTTGCTACGGCGACGCTCTTCGGTGGTCTGGATCAGCCCGCCGATGACGACGCTCTGACCGTCCTTCACGGTCACGACGGTGTCCACCGTGCGCTTGGTGATGATGGGCGCGGTCTGATCGCGGTTGATCTGCGTCGTGCGGTTGGTGAGGGACGAGATCTCGGGCGAGATTTCCATGCGTACGAAGCCGTCGGCCGAGATGGCGGGCGTGACTTTCAGGATGATCCCCACGTCCTGCCGCTGGACGGTGGAGACGATCGTGTCCGAGCCGAAGCCGCGCTGGGTGTTGCCGGCCAGGCCGATGTCGTCCACCACCTTGATCTGCGCCTGCTTGTTGTTGTTGGCGAGCACCTGCGGGTTGCTGAGGATTTCGAGTTTTCCCTGGAGTTCGAGCGCGCGGATGAGCACGCCGAAGTCGGCGCTTGTCACGGAAAGATTGGGCACGCCCAGCGCCGTCGCGACTCCCACGCCCTGGGCCGTCGAACCGATGACGTAGCCGTCGCCGCCGAAGGGCCCGACCTTGGCGTCCATCCCCCACTGCTCGGCGCTGTCCACAGTCACTTCCGCGAGAAGGACCTGGATCATCACCTGCGGCGGGGTCTGGTCGAGTTCGTCCACGATCTTGAGCACCGACTCCATGTACTTGGGTGAGGTCGAGATTACGAGTTTGTTGCTGGCTTCGTCGCCGACGACGGTCACTTCCTCTTCGAGTTGCTTCATCAGCGAGCCCGCGCGATCGGTGCCCAGCGTGAGGCGCTCCTTGTCGGCCTCGCCCTGGAAGTACGACTTGAGCGTCGTTTCGATCTCTTTGGCCTTCGCGTTTCGAAGTTTGTAGACGCGGCGTTCCCGCTCGTTCGCGCTGATCGCGTCGAGTTCGGTCACGACCTTTCGGACCAGCGTGAGGTACTCGTCGGTGCCGGAGACGATCAGCGAGTTGGTCCGTTGATCGACGGCGATCGAGAGTTGCTGGCGTTCGTCGGGGACCGGCGTGACCGAAACGTCCTCCATCGCGACCGACGCGCCGTCGGCCGCGGGGGACTGAGCAGGCTCGTTCCGCTGGTTGAGGTCGGAGCGGACCGGGACGAGCACGAGCGATTCGCCCTGCTGCTGGAGTTGGAAGATATCGCGGAGCAGTTCCCGCATCTTGACGGCGTCGGCGTTGACGAGCCGGAACTTCTCGATCTTGCGCGCCCCCGCGCTGGATTCCTCGATGTCCGTGATCATCTCGGTGATGAGCGTGGCCATCGCCTCGGGCGCCGTGATCCACACCGAGTTCGTGCGCACGTCGGCGTTCAGGGTCACCTGGTCCTTGATCGCGCCGTCGATATCGGCCTCGGTCGGCGGTTTGCCCTGCCCGACCATCTCGTCGCGCATCTTCTCTCGCAGGAACTGCACCCGCGTCGCCTGACGGGCGCCCAGCCCGCTGCCCCCGCCCATGGGCCGGCCCGCGAGCACGCTCTGCACGAGCCGCACGACCTCGTTGGCGTTCGCGCTCTTCAACTCGATCCACTTGATCTGCTGCTTCTGCGTGAACTCGGCGCTGTCAACCTTCTTCGCCAGTGCCCGCAACTCGATCAAGTCCTGCTCGTTGCCGCTGATCACCAGCGCGTTCAGCCGCTCGTTGGCCATCGCACGCACGGCCCCGGGGCCCCGGCGCTGGTTCTCCTTCTCGATGTATAACTGATCCAGCGACTGGGCGACTTCTCCCGCTCGGGCGCGGGACAACTGCACGATGTCCACCCGCTCGCCCGCGGCGAGTTTCTCCGAGTCGGCCGTCAGGGCCGCGATCAGTTCCTTCACGACCGTCAGGTTCTCGTCGCTGCACGCCACGATCAGCAGGTTGCTGGTCGGCTCGGGCTCGATGCTGAAGGCGTCGAGGGGGTTGCGGATGCTCCCGACCTGGGCCGCGGCCTGGATTCGCTCCCGCATCAGCCGCTCGATCCGCGGGGCCAGTTGACGCACGTCGGAGTTCACGATCGGGAGCACGTGCATCCCGACGGAGAAGTTGCTCTTTTCGCCGTCGAGGGTCTTGAGCAATCCCTCCACCACCGCGAAACTTCGCGGGCTCGTGGAGACAACCAGCGCGTTCGTTCGAACGTCGGTCGTGATGATCAGGCGGTCTTCCGGACGGTCCTGATCGGCCTCCGCACGCTGCCGGAACACGTCGCGGAGAACGCCGGACACCCGCTCCGCCGCGGCGAACCGCAGCGGGAAGATCCGGACGGTGTTCGCCGCGGAAGCGGCTTCGACGTCGAGTTGGGCCACCAGTGCCCTGACCACGGCGTTGTTGGCGGGAGTGCCCACGACGATCAGGGCATTCATGTGCTCTTCGGCGGTGACGACAAGTCCGGTCACGGGCGCGAACAGGTCGGCCTGGAGCATGTTGGAAATCGGGACCGGAGCCGGGCCGTTGACCGGCGCCGCCGGGGCCGCCCCCTGCTGCATGAGTCGCAGCCGGCCGAACTGCTTCTGAAGCCCCGCGGCCTCCTGCGTAGTGCTCAGGCCTCTCACCAGGACTTCGTTGAGTTTCGCGGCGAGCGTCCGCGCATCGGCGAACTTCAGCGGCACGATCACCGGCTCCACCCACTTGCTCACGCGCTCGCCGTCGAGGTCTTTGATGAGCACTTCGACCAGAGCCACGGCCTCTTCTCGCCCGGCGGCGATCAGCGTGTTCGTGCGATCGTCCACGGCGATGGCGATTTCGCCGGCGAGGGCCTGCCCGGTGGCGGTGGGCGGAAGCCCTTGACGCTTCGTTCCGGGGAGTCTCCGCAGTTCCTCGCCCTGCTGGAACAACTGGTCCACCACGGCCTTCACGCGCGTGGCGCTGGCGTTTTCCAGCGGGAATATCCGCATCACGACCGCGTCGCCGGTGGGCAGGATGTCCAGCGACTTCACGACTTCGCGGAGCGCGTCGATGTTCGCCTGCGTGGAGGTCAGGATGAGCGAGTTGGATTCCGCATCGGCCAGAATCTTGATGGGTTTGGACAGGTCCACGACGCCGGTGGGCTGATCGGCGCCGTTTTTCACCAGTTGCAGGCGGCGGATCTGCTCGGTTAGCGCGCGGGCCGGGCCCGTCAGCCCGTTGGCCGGATCGTCTACCTTGAGCATGGTGTTCAGAGTCGTGGCGAGCGTCGCCGCGGTCGCAAGTTTGAGCGGGACGATGAACACCTGCTGCTGGGCGTCCATCGGCGCCGCGTCGAGCGCTTTCACGAGCCCCTCGACGGCCCTGCCATCCCCGGGCGCGCCGACCACGGCGAGGGCGCGGCGGGTGGACATCACGCTGATGCTGACCTGCTCGGAGACGACTCCCGGGCGATCCAGGGCCTGCACCTTGGTGAGCCCCATGTCGTCGAGAATGCGCTTGATATCGGCGGGATCGTTGTTGACCACATCGACGATGGTCACATTCTGCCCGATCAGCCCGGCGCCGGTGCCGTCCGGCGAAGTCCCAAAGGCGGGCTGGTCAAGTTCGGCGATGACCTTCTTGATTTCTTCGAGCAGGCGGCTGCTGCACGCGACCACGAGCGAGTTGCTCGCGCGGTCCACCTCGACCGCCAGAGTCTCGCCCTGCGACTTCGCGGTTTCGGTAAAGGTTGTCAGGATGGTCTGGCGAAGTCGCCCGGCGGCGATGTTCTTCAGCCGGACCACGTGTGGGGAAACCCGCCCGATCTCGCCCTGTTGCTCCAGCGTCTCCGCGAGAGCCTTGATCTGCGCGAACTTCTCATCGTCGGCGCGGACGATGAGCGCCCCCGTGGTATCCTCACCGATCACCAGCACCGCCCGCGGCCCGTTGGCCCGCTCGAGTTTGTTCAGATACATCTCGCGGATGGTGTTCGCGACGGCCGTGGGCTTGCCGTTCTTCAACGCGATGATGCGCGGCTTGGGCATATCGGCGAAGCCCGAGACGTCGAGTTGGCGCACAATCTCGCGGATGCGTTCGAGTTCCTTGCCTCCGGCGAAGACGATCAGCGAGTTGGTCTGGGGCTCGGCCGAGACCGTCGGAACACCCTCGGCATCGACGAGCACCGTTGCCTCGGCCCGCTCGTCGCTCGGGCGGACCGGCTGGCCCTGGCGCTGGCGGACCTGGCGGATCTGGGCCTGGCGGAGTTGCTCTTCGAGCGGGGCGCGCAAGCCCTCGTTGAGCGCCTTGGCGACGCTGGCCGCGTCGGCGTGCTCGAGGCCGATCACCGCGAGTTGGCGGGTGGTGTCGTATTCCTTGGTATCGAGTTTGGTCAGGAGCGCGCGGATGCCCTCCCACTGGGTCTTGTCGGCGCGAATGACCAGCGAGTTCGACAGCGCGTCCGGGAGGATCGTCACGTTTCGAGCGCCGGCGCTCGCGGCCTCGGGCGCGCTGCGGCCGTAGAACACGCGCAGGGCATTGGCCGCCTGCGTGGCGTTGGCGTAGTCGAGTTTCACGAACTCGGTGGTGCGTTCCTCGCTGGGCGCCTGATCGAGTTCGCGGATGATCTTCTCGATCTCCTCGATCTGGTCGGCGGGTGCGTAGACGGTGAGCGTGTTGTCGTTGCGGCTGTAGTCGATGCTCGCGGCGGGCTCGGTGGGGCTCTTGGGCCGGGCGCGGAGGAGTTGCTCGACGGTGTAGGAGACGTCCGAGGACTCGGCGCTGGTGAGTTTGAACCTGCGGAAGACCAGCCCGCTGCGCACCGGTTCGGTGTCGATCTTCTTGATCTGGTCTATCACGATCGCGATGGCTTCCTTGGAGCCGGTCAGGAGCAGCGAGTTGCTGCGGACCACCGGCGTCACGGTGACCTTGACGTTTGGAGGAAGGGCGGTCTTCAGCGCCTGCGCCACGTCCTGCGCCCGCGCGCTCGTAAGCGCCACCGTCTCGATGTTCGCCTCGTCGGCCTTGGGCGCTGCGTCGAGTTGCTTGAGCAGCGTCAGCACCTCGGGGTACGTTCCCGCCGGCGCCGAAACGATCACGGAGTTGGTCGAAGGTTGCGGCGTGATGATGACGCGTTCGTCCTCGCGCGTGCCGCGCGCGAACATGGCGCGCAGCGAGGTCGCGACGTCGTTCGCCTGCGCGTTCTGCAGGCTCACCACATCGATGCGGCGGTCCTTCCCGCCGTCGGGCTGGTCGATCTGCGCGATGAGATCCTTGAGCGTCGCGAGATTGTCATCATCGCCCGAAACGATCAGCACGTTCCCGTCGGAGGAGCCGATGATGCTGACTCCGGGCTGATCAACGCCCTGGGCCTTGGCGCGGTCGGAGAAGAACTGCCGCAGGCTGTTGGCCGCGCGATCCGCCTTGGCATGTTCGAGCGTGATGGCTTCGACTTTCAGCGCACCGCCCTCGGCGCCCTGATCGAGTTGGGTGATGTAGTCGGCCGCCTGCTGCACCCGCTCGGCCTTGCCGACGAGGATCAACGCCCGCTGCGCCCGGTCGATCTCGACGGTGATGGCCTCGGGGTCCGGACCGCGCCACGAGCGCCAGTTCGGCGTCGTGAAGGCGCGCTGAAGCACGTTACGGAGCGCCTGCACGTCCGCCCCGCGAACCTTAACGCTCTTGATGGTCAGCGTCGCTCTCGCCTCCTCGGGCATATCGAGGGCCTGGATCACGCGCTCGGCGGTCTGCATGGCTTCACCGCGGCCGATCAGCACGAGGCTGTTGGTCCGCTCGTTGGCCTCGATGTGCAGGTCAACCTTGTCGCCCTGGCCCCCGGCGCCGAACGCCGTCTCCCAGCGAACTTCATCGACGATCGACTTGATGGTGTTCGAAACGTCGTTGACACGTGCGTTCTTGAGCGGCACGACTTTGAACTGAAGATCCTGCGAGGGCGCCGGGGTGTCGAACGTCTTGATGAGTTCGGTTACCTGCGCGAAGTCCTCGTCCGAGGCGGAGACCACCAGCGTGCCGGTCCGCTTGTCGCCCACCACCGCAACGCGATTCACGCCCCGCTGCCCGGGCCGGCCCGTTGCGCGGTCGCGGAAGAACGTCTGAAGAGCCTGGGCCACTTGCCCGGCGTCGGCCCGTTCGAGTTTGATCGAACGCACGGGCTGCCCGCCGGTCTCGGCCTGATCCACCTGCGCGATAATGGCGCGGACCTGCTCCAGGTCCTCCTTGGCGGCGCGGACCACCAGCACGCTCGACCCGTCCTCGGCCGAGATCTGGATTCGGTCTTTCCGGGCCGGGTCACGCGCGATGAGCACTTCATCCACGATCCGCCGCACCGTGCTCGGCGCGGCTTGCCGCAGCGTGATAATCGCCATCTCGCGGTCCGGCCGATCCATCGGCGCGTCGGCCTCTGCGAGCAGGCGGACCACGTCCTTGTGCTGCGGATCGCTGGCCGTCACGAGCAACGTGTTCGTACGGGCATCGGGAACGAATCTCGCCTGCGGCAGGTCGTTGGCGCTCGTTCCCTGCCGCTGTGCGTCAAAGAGCGACTGAAGCGTGCGGCCGAGATCTTCGGCCCTGGCGTTCTTGACCTCGTACCGACGAATCGCGAGCCGGTCCTTTACAGGGCTCTGGTCAATCGTCTCCAGAAGCCGGTCGATGATCGGGATTGCCTCGTCAGGGGCGGCGATGATGACCCCCGCCCCGCCCGGATCACTGGTCATGCGGATAGTCGAGGGGTCGATGCGGCCGGTGATCTCGCCCTGGGCGCCGGGCATCGAGAGTTCGATCTCACGGATGCGGCGGGCCTGCGCGCCGCGCGGCGCGGTCGTGAAGAGGTCCTGCACCGACTGGATCGCGCGCTGGGCCGAGATGCTCGTCAGCGGGTAGACCTTGACGGTCATCTTGCCGCCCGGCACCGTCTGCGTCATGGTTGCGATCAGTTTGCCCACGGTCTCAAAGTCGGTGTCGTTGCTCAGGACGATCAGCGCCCCGCCCGCGGGATCGACGCTCAGGGTCACCGGGCCCGTGAATCCGCCCGCATTTCCGGCGGAGAGGCGGCCGATCTGGGAGACGGTCTGCCGCACCATCTGCGCGACCTGGTCCGCATCGACGTTCGAAGGCATCGTCACGACACGCACGCCCGTGGGCTCGGCGGGCATTTGGCTTTCGAGTTGCTTCGCGAGTTGCGCCAGACGGTCGGCCATGCGCGGCGAGCCCACGAACATGATCGTGTTGGTCGCTTTGTCTACAGCGATTGTGACGCCGGTGTCTTCCGCTTCCGGCGCCGGCTGCGCCTGCGGAGCCGGCGCGGCCTCCGCCTGCGGGATTGCCGTGACGGCGGCGACGATTGCCGCTCCGAGCGTGCTCAGACCTCGACTTCGTGACCCCCGATCGTTCAGTGAGCCGGTCCGCTTTTCCTTGGGCGCTTCGGTTTCGCCCGGATCGCCCTTCTGGGACCGCTTGAGCAGTTCTTCCGTCGAGATGACCTCGACTTTGGTGCCGCCCTGCTGCTCGATCAGCCGCTTGAGCGTGCGTGCCAGGAGTTCCGCGTCGGCCCGGGAAGGATCGATCGGCACCATCCGCATCTGCCGGCTGACGTTGACCGCGGCCGCATCGAGTTTCTTCGTGAGGTCATCGACGGTCGTCATCTGCTCCGTCGAGCCGCGGACGATCAGCGAGTTGCTCTGGGAATCAACCCGAATCACGGGCGGGGGCTCCTGCCCCGCGGCATCCTTGAAGACCGCCTCCAGGCTCGCGGCGAGTTGCGCGGCGTCGGCGTTCTGGAGTGTGATGACACGCACGGCCCGCTGGGGTCCGGCGCCGGTGGGATCGGCGTCGAGTTCGGCGATTGCCTGCTCGGCCATATCGATGATGGCGCGCGGACCGCTGACCACCAGCGCGTTGAGGCGCTGCTCCGCGATCACCCGGACCTTGGGCGGCTCCGTGCCGCCGCGGGAGAGAACCTGGGCCTGCATCCACTGGGGAAGGCGATCGATCGACGATTCCTTCGCGAGCACCCCTTCGAGCACCGGTGCCAGCGTTTCGGCGCGCGCGTGCTTGAGCATGATCGTCTTGAGTCCCATCCCGTCGCGGTCCACCGCCGCGTCCATGGTCTCGACGAGTTTACCCGCCCGCTCGATCTGCTCGGCGGTGCCGACGACGACAATCGTGTTGCTCGCGGGCTCGGGGGTCACGGTCGCCGCGGTGGCGCCGGGTTTGTCCTGCGCCTTCAGGGCCGTGCCCATCGCCGTCGCCACGCTGGCGGCCTCGCCCTTGCTGAGACGGAACACGCGGACCTCCACCGCCGTCGCCACCGACTGCTGATCCAGCGCCTTGATGATCCCGTCGGCGATCAGCAGCACGTTCGACGGCGCCGAGACAATCAGCGTGTTCGACGCGGGGTCCGGGGTAACTTCCACGAGTTTTTCATTGTCGGGAACACCCTTGCCCTCCGCCGCCCGCATCTCCTTTGCGCGGGTCGTGAGGACGCGCTCGACCAGCGGCGAGATGCGATCGGCCCGCGCGCTGACCAGCGCGTACAACTTCATGTCCGACGGAGGCATGCTGGAGCCGGTGTCCAACTTCTTGAGCACGTCCTCGACGGCCGCGAACACCTCGGTGGGGCCGCTCACAATGAGGGTGCGGGTAGGCGTGTCGGTCGAGATCGTCACGGGCGCGGTGCTGCTCTTGTTCCCCAGCGATCCGGTCGCGGACAGGTTCTTCAGAGTTGTCGCGAGCGAGTTCAGGTCCGCCCGCTCCACGCGGTAGGTGCGAAGCGTCACGTTATCCGCGAGTTTGGTCTGGTCCAGGCTCTTGACCAACTGCTCGAACCCGGCCAGCCGCTTCGAAGGGGCATCCACGATCAGCGAGTTCGTCGCCCGGTCTGCCCGCACGATCACTTCGCGCGGCAGTTTGAGGTCCGGGCGGGGCTGGCGCGTCCGCGGGTCCAGCGGAATCGGCGGCTCCGGATACATCTGGTCGATGGTTTGCGCGAGTTCCTCCGCGCGGGCCACCTTCAACGGGAAGATCCGGATCTCGCGGCCGTTCGCATCCGCGGCCTCGGTCTCGTTGAGTTGCGAGATGATCCCCTCGATCTCCGGCAGCACTTCCGCATGGGCCGACACGATCAGCGTGTTGGTCGCGGCGTCGGACTCGATGGATACGGGCTTCTTGCCGCGTTCCTCGGGCGTTCGGGCGTCGTACGAACGCTGGAGAACTCCGGCGAGGTTGGCGGCGTCGGTGGTGCGGAGTTTGAGAATCCGCATCGGCGGGCGGTCGCCTCCCTGCTTGGAATCCAGGTTGCGAGCCAGCGCCTCGATCACGAGGAACTGCATCGGCTGTGCGGCGGCCATGATCTGGTTGGTGGACTCGATCACCTCGAAGACCGGCTCGGCGCCGCCCTTGATCGTGAACGATTCGCTCGACTTGACCAGATCCCGGAGG
Organism: Phycisphaerales bacterium; assembly: GCA_905339235.1. GTDB lineage: Bacteria > Planctomycetota > Phycisphaerae > Phycisphaerales > UBA1924 > RI-211. Next base: position 224,878 of record CAJPFG010000001.1, on the reverse strand, counting down.
AAACCCACGACCTCGTCGGCTTTGGCCATTTTCAGGTCGATCAGTCGCACTTCGCGTGCCGGGCCGGACTGGCGGTTGAGTTCGTCGATGACCTTGCTGAACCGCTGCATCCCCTCGCCGTCGGCGACGACCACGAGGGTGTTCGCCTTCTCATCCGCTGTCACGTCGATCGGGTTGGCCGTGGGGACCTGCGCGACCTGGGCGTCGTAGATCGCCATCGCCCGATCGCGCACCACGGACGCCTTCTCGTTGGAGATCGGAAAGATCCGAAGGGTTTTCTCGACCGGCACCAGCGAAAGGTCCTTCATTAACTGCTCGACCGTCTCAAAGGTCTTGGAATCTCCGGCGACGATCAGCGTGCCGCTCTTTGGCTCCGGCTCGATGAGCACCTGAACGGGCTGCTTGCCCGGCTGGGCCGGCTCGGTGAGAAGGCCGCGTGTGGACATGCTCTGGAGCGTGCGTGTCACCGCGTCCAGGCTCTGCGTGGGCACGCGGAAGGTGCGAAGTTGAGCCTGCGGCGGCACTTCGACCCGGTCCAGTCGCTCGGCCAGTTGCTTGAGCGACTCCATCCGCTCGGGCGATGCGTCGATGATCAGCGAGTTGCTTGTGGCCTCCGCCGAAACGAAGACGTCCTTCGCCTTGCGCAGCCACGGCTGCGGCCGGTTCAATCGATCCACCGGCATCGGGGGCTCGGGGTACAGCCGATCCATCGCGGTCGCGACGTCAACCGCCTTGGCCACCTTGAGCGGGAACAACTCCGTCACGCGATCGGGCGCCTCGCGCTTTTCCTTGTTCATCTCTTCCACGAACGATTTGATCTCCGTGAAGAGGTCGGGGTGGGCCGAGACGATGAGCGTGTTCGTCGCCGCGTCGGACCGGACCTCCACGGGCTTGGCCAGCCGCTCCGACTGCGGGCGCTTGCCATACTGCTCGGTCAGCATTCCGGCAACGCCCGCGGCGTCGGCCTGGCGTAACTGAATCAACTTCATCGGCGGGAGCGTCTGGTCGTCCACCTTGTCCAGGCGTGTGACAAAGTCCTGAATGAGCCGGTGCTGGGCGTCTTCCGCCGTGATCAGGAGCGAGTTGGTCCGCTCTACCACCTGCATCGTCGGGTCGGGGACCTTGCGTGCGGGGTCGATGGAGTCCGCGGAGGCCATGAGGCTCCGCAGCGGCTCGATGACCTTGGCCGCGCTGGTGTTGTGGACGTCGACCACGCGCGTGGTACGGGCGGGGGGCACCAACTGCTGCGCCTGGTTCAGGGTTTCGGTAAAGAGCCGCATGCCCACGGCGCGCCCCGAAAGTACGACAGCCCCCGTCGTTTCGTCGAAATCGGCGACGATCGGGCCGGCCTGCTCGGGAGTCATTCCGGCCGTGCGTTCCTCGTACATCTTCTGTGCCCGCTTGAGCACGCCGTGCGGATCGGCGGTCCCGAGTTTGACGACTCGAACGTCCCTGCCACCGCCCTCGGCCGCGTCGAGTTGCTGGACCAGCACCGAGAGCACCTGGAACTGGGCGGGCTGGGCGCGCACGACCAGCAGCCCGAGTTCGTCAACCGGGTCGAAGATCGGCTCGACATACGCGGCGCCGTCGCTCGGCGCGAGCAGCGATCGCGACAGCCGCGAGAGTTTCCCCGCAATGCTGCTGGGGGTCCCGCGCTGCAACTGGAACTTCCGCGATTCCTGCTCGGTCGCCGAGACGGCTTGCGTGGAGTTGAGGAGCGTGTCGAAGTCGCCCAAGGCCGCGCGGCTGCCGACCAGCGTCACCGTTCGCGTCGCCTCGTCGAGGGTCGCCGTGATCGGCTCGCGCGCCGCCTTACCGGTCTTCTCGTAGAGGCTCTGGGTCTGTCGCAGGACCTCCGCGGCCTCGCCCCGCGTGATCTTCACCATCCGAACGTCGCGGTCCATCTCCGCGGGCACATCCAGGGCTGTGATCAGCGATTCCACCGCCGTCACATCCGCGTCCGGACCCATCACGATGATCGACTTGCCGTCCGGGGTCGGCGCGATCTTCAAGACCTGCTGCTGGCGCGGCGTGCCGAGTCGAGTGACCAGCCCCTCAATCATGGCCGGGGTCGCATTCTTCAGTTTGATCGTGGCCGCGCGGCGCTCGAGAGTTGCCGATGCCGGCCCGCCGATACCAGCGCCCGGGTCCAGTTCGCCAAGCAGCATCGCCGCCTGCGACACCAGCCCTTTGCCGCCGATGATCGTGATCTTGCCGGCCGACGGCAGAGGCAGCACCGCCGGACGGCGCTTGGGATCCAGCGCCTGGAAGAGCGCGTTGACCTGCTTCGCGGCCTCCTCGGCCGTGATGTTCGTCAGGGTGAACGTGCGAAGTTCGACCCCCGCGTTCGTGTCCGTCGCGGCCCCGAACGTGCCGACGGCGTTCTCCGGCACGTCGAGCATCGTCACGACCTCGGCCACGAGTTTGATCCGGGATTCCGGCCCCACCGCAACAATCGAGTTCGTGCGCGGGTCCGAGGCCAGATTCAGCCCCTGCAGGTTCTGGTCCTGCACGACTCGCTGTCCGCCGTCCTTGTCCACGATGACGGTGCTCCGCCGCTCGCTCACCAGGCCGCGGAGTGCGTTCAGCACCGCGTCGCAGTTGGCGTACTGAAGCACGAACATCTTGAACGCGGCGTCGGCGGGCTTCCTTGAATCGATGGCCTCGACCACATCTCGGATGCGGCGGATCTGCCCGACGCTCTCGACCACCACGATCATGTTCTGCGTCGGGATGGCGAGCACCCCGCCGTAGGCCCCCACCATGGTCTTCACCTGCTCGGCGACCTGGTCCGCACGGGCGTTGTCCAGGGGAATGCTGACCGTGACGATCTGGTCGGGCGTGAGCGCATTGAGCCGGGCCATATCCGCCGGTGTTGATGCCGCTCGCTTCATCGAGTCCTGGAGAGTCCCCAGGTACATGTACTGCGCTTCGCGCCTCAGGTGCACACCGAAGCGGGCCAGGTTCAGGTTCAGAATGGACAGCGCTTCGGCGTACGTGTATTCCGACGCGCTGACGAACGAAACCGTCCCCGCCGGGATGGCCGCCTCGTAGATGACCGGCACTCCGCTTTCGCGAGCGAAGAAGTCCAGCACCTGGTCGATCGGCGTGTCCTTGAAGTTGAACCTCAACTTCGAGTCCGCCTTGGTCGGATCCGGCTGCATCGCCGCAGCACCGCCCGCCGCGGACTCGGGCGCTTTCACCGGCGGCTGGGCGTCCTGCGACCATACCGACACCGGCAGGCCGACCACGGCCACCAGCGACGCCGATACCAATAGACTCCGGGTCTTGCGACGGGGCATCGGAACCTCCCTGCTTGCACGGTCCCCGCAAACGAATCGAGTTCCGCGGGCAACTCCGCCCGCTGCGGGGACAGTCTACATCATCCCATGGGCTTACGCGCGGCCAGAGTCTGGCCGTTTGTCACTTCGAACCGCTTCCCAGCGATCTCCACCACCGCCGTCTCACCGGTTCCATCGAGGAACACCGCGTCCAGCACCGCCCCACCCTTCTGAACGGTCACCTTTTCGCCGGTGCGCACGTTCAGAAAAAATGCCTCGGCCCCGGCGTGTCCCAGGGCAACGCCGGTGAGTTTCCAGTCCTCGTAGGTGGCGAACGGAATCGCCCGCGGCGGCTCGCTGTCCGGAGAGGGCGAGGGCTTGAGTGTCACGACCGGCACGGAAGGCGCCCCGGCGTCTGAAGGCTTGCGGAATACGTTCTTGGCCGCGACCTGCCGAACCAACTCCCCCGCCTTCTCCGACGCGAGGGCCAGAGTCGGCTCGGGACCGGCCGCCCCGGCTGCCTTCGCCAGGTCTGGGGCATAGAGCGTCGCCGCCTCCACCCGTACCTCGAACCGGGTTCGATCCTTGTCCGCCGGCTTGATGGAGAATCCCTCCACACGGTGCACCCAGGTCTGAGCCTCCAACGCGGCCACCACCCCCAAGGCTTCTTCCAACGAACCCTGCCCCTTCACCGTGCCTCGAACTACGCCGAAGTCCGGGTACTTTCGCAGGTCCTTCTTCAGTGTGACCGCGATTCCCTTGGTGTTGATCAGCGGATTGAGTTCGTCCTGCGGACGCCCCGCTTCCACGGTCACTTTGATCAGGCCCTTCTGCTCGGCCACCCGCGCCAGTCCGTCGCGGAAGCGGGCGCTCAGTTCGTCCAGGTCCTCGCCGAGCAGCGACGCACCAATGGCCTTGGCCTCGGATCGCACGTCGGGCCGATTCTTCAGCGTCCCTTCCATCGCAGCGATGCTCGACCGCTTCGCCTCAATCCGCGACATCAGTTCGTCTTTGGGCGCCAGGTACACCGAGTTCACGCCGACCCAGCCCAGCCCGATCGCGCCAAGGCCCGCCGCAACCGGCATCAGGTACGGAGAGGTCTTCATTTCGCCGCTCCTTTCCCCGATGGCTTGGCCGCCGCGGGCTCGGGAATCGGCTTAAGACGGTCGCTCGCGAGGAGCAGGCTGAATCGCTCCGGAGTATCCGCCCCGCGACTTTGAACCTCGTACGCGCCCGAGGCGATGAGGATGTCACGCAACTCTGAAGCGACCTGCCTGGCTTCCATCCGGCCCGTCAGATCGATCGAAGCGCTCCGTCGAACGGCCCAGGTCCCGGCGGGGTACGAACTCTTTGGCTTGAGCGAGAACGAGACCTCCCCGGACATCCGCGCGGTGAACTCGTCCAGCGTGGCCAGCCTCGGATCGGGCATCGCCTGATTCAGGTACGCCACGTGGGAGAGCCAATCCACGCCGCCGCCCCTCCATTGCTCCACATGCCTCACCCGGGCGTGCTCTCTCAAGAACGCATCAACGTCGCCTTGAAGCGTCTTTTCGCGGGCCTCCAGCCCCTTCAGGTCCCCGCGCAAGCCCTGAAGGCTCTGGCTCGCCGCGACATAGCCCCCGCCGCCGAGGATGATGGCGCCCAGCACCCCGGCCAGCGTTAACTGGCGCTTCCGGGCCGCGGCGTCAGGCGCTTTCCTCGGATTCGCAAAGTCCAGGCTCACCCGTTCCTGCACGACTTCCAGGAGTAAGCCCATCAGCGCCGCCGCGTCGGCCCGCAGCATCTCGGGCATGTGGTCGGGCATCCGGACGAGCGCCGGAGCCCGCATGGTCTCGCCCTTGGTATCCAAGGCCGCGCCGCACCTCGCCGCGACCCGCTCGCACAACGACCCCTCGCCAACAACCACCACGCCCTCGATCGCACCCGCGGTTTTGCCGCCACGATGACTCATCCACGTGCGCTTCGCTTCGACCCCGATCCGCTCGGCGAAGGTCTCGAACGCGTCCGAATCCGCCGGCCGGGGCTGCTCGGCCGCGCGAGCGAACACCACGCGTCCCTCTTCGACGATCACAAAGTCGGTGGCATGCGCCCCCACCGCGACGCCCATCACCGCCCCCGCCCTCCGCACCGACAGTTCACCAAGCAGCGCGCCGATACCCAGGCATCGCAACGCGATCCGCTTCACCGCCAGACCCGCCTCGTCCGAAAGCGACATCCACCATGCCGCGCGATCCGCCGGCAGCGCTCCCGCGAGCACGTTGACCGTCCCCGCGCCCTCACCTGCCGCTTCGCCCAGCACCACGTAATCGATGGCGGTCTGCTCCGTGGTCATGGTGAGTTGCCGCGCGATCTGAAGCCGGACCATCCCGCCAAGTTCCGCATCTCCCACGGCGCCCACCGCCGGCCGCGGCAGCGAAAGCGGCTTCAACACCACTTCCCCACGGGGAATCACCAGCACCACCCGACCCCTCGCGATCTCCGCCTGCCGCAACTCCTCGGCGATCCAGCCGCCGAGCGCGGCCGCGTCGTCCCCCTTGATTCGCTCCGGCCGGTCCGCGGTGTGCCACCGCAATACCTCGACCCGCTCCAGCCCGACCGCCGCGGCGATCGCCGTGAGGCGTCTCCCATCCAACTCCACCAACGTGTAGTCCCTTCCAGACCCGACCATGAGTCACGCTCCTCGCCCGCGCCAACGCCCTATCCGCCGATCCTTCAGCACAGGCGCCCCGCTCGTTGTCCCCTCAGCATCGACCGCCGGGGGTTCCGTCCGTTCATCTTTGACCTGCGGATCACGCGTTGTCGAGGCCTCCCGAGGCTTGTTTTCCCGGCCCCCCCGCGGCACCCCCGCCTCCCCAGAACGCGGTTCCGCGGCCGACTCCCGGCTCGGCGTTCCGGACGCTTCCGATTCCGCCGTCGGTGACATCGCCGCGATCCGCTCCTTCTCCGCGTCCGCCCGTTCCAGCCTCGTCCGCAGTTCCGGCAGGTAGGTCACATCCCGCAGATACGCCGCCCGTGCCACGGGCCCCGACGCGTCAACAACCGCATCCCAGACCATTCGGTGGGCTTCCACTTCGCCGCGTTCTTCGTCAATCTCCGGCGCCTCGATCGACGCTTCGATCCGAACCCGCCACACCGTGGTCCGCGTCGTCACCCACGCCGCGGCCTGCTGAAACTGATCCGGCGTCAGCCCCGCATCCGTTACCAGCCATCCCACGTTCCGAAGGTCTTCCGTCGCCAGGCCGCTGCGAATCCGCAGGATTCTCGCGGCCGCGGCGGCGTCAATGCCCGGAATGCACCCCAGAACCGCCGCGGACGCCCGCGTCACATCCACCCGACCCCTCGCGAACGCGTCGTCGCGAGTCGTCAGGACATCCAACACCTCGCCCCAGACCCTGGCGTCACCAGTCTTGGCCCGGGCGATCCCCACGACCGCGGATTCATGGGCGACCGTGGAGGTACGAAGTACCGCCTCGGCCGCGGCCAACGCCGCCCCGGACAATCGACCCTCCAACTGCTTCTTCAATTCCTCGGACCAGCCCTCGGATACATGAACCCTCTCCTCTCCCCGTGATTCTCGCCCTTCACGAGAAACCCCTGCCTGAATGTTGGGATCAAACGCGAACGCGGTGAGCAACGAGACGAGCGAACCGGGCGAATCGCCCCCGCCCGTCGCATCAACCGACCCGTACATCGCATCCCAAGTGATGTCCTGCACACCACCAATAGCCTCGGCGGAGCCCAGTTCGCCCGATCCCCTCGCCGCCACGATCCCCTTAGCCTTGCCCGCGTCGAGCCCGGGGACCAGCGCCAGCATGGCCTCCGTAGCCTTGTTCACGTCCAGTTTGGCGCCCTCGCTCTCGACCAGGTCTTCGCCGTGGACCGCCTGCAATCGCACGACGCCCCGCCGCCCGCCTTCCTCCCAAAGCGTCCATTCGGGATTCAGGAGCGGCTCGCCCCCGTCCAGCAGCGTGTCTCGCTGGGCCTCCATCTCGGCGATGACCGCCTGCACGCCCGACCACGCGAGCGCACGCAGCCGCATTCGCTCCAGCGACGCCGAAGCGCCCGCACGCTCCGCATCCGCTCGAAGTATCAGCGTCGTCCCGATCAGCGCCGACAGAGTGATCACCACCAGCACCGCGAGCAGCACCACCCCCGCGCGCGTCACGCGGCGGTTCGTCAGCGAAGGTGTGGCTCGCCGCGTGCTCACCCCTGTTCCCTCTCTCCCGAATCGGGAACGACCATCACTCGCGTCCGGTCCGCGAGGCCCCAGGTCTCCTCGTCTTCACCTCCCGCTCCCGAGCGCCAGAAACGCACCTCAACCATCGCCGGAAGGCGACCCGCGCGGGCGCTGTTGAAGGAATCTTGCCATTCGCGCCCGTCCCAATACCTCAGCCGTACCCGCCCCAACTTCCCCACCACCGAATCCGCCGATGCGCCATCAAGCCGGCGGCCGTGGAGCGCTCCCGACGCGACGTCGAAGCGAAACTCGCACCCGGTATCCTCGGCGAGCGACGCTCCGCCGCGCCGCACGCCGCGGGCACGAACTACGATCGACTCCCCCGTCCCCTCGATCCCCGCGTTCCCCGACCCGTCGATCACCGACGTTGTCGCGAGGTCATCTTCCAACTCGTCGCACATGGCCTCCGCCGCGGCGTCGCCGGCGCACTCCATCAAGAACCACTCCCGACGGTGCAGCATCGCCCATCCGAAGGAGAAGATGCTCATGCTGAGCGCCAAGATGAGCGCGATCGCGACGATCACCTCGATCAGCGTGAACCCGCGCTTCATCGCTCTGCCCTCCGCGCAAGCCGAACGCCCTGCACCAGCGTGAATGACGCCAGTTCGCGGTCCGATCCTCCTGAGGGCCTCTTGATCGCCCGAATCGTGACGCGCGAGAGACCCTGCGGCCCAGCAGGCTCGCTTCGTACTTCCAACTCCCACGCCTCGGCGGAGAGCGTCGATTCCTCCTCATCTTCCGGCCTCACCGGGCCCGACATTGTGTCCGCCGACGCGACCCCGGCCTCGATCCGGCTCATCGCTGTTCGCGCCAGGTCAGCCGCCCGGAGCGTGTCCCGCGTCAGCGTCATCGAACCCGAGGCCCGATCCACATATGCCAGAATCGCCAGCCCCGCGGCCACGAATATCGCGAGCGCCAACAGGCACTCCAGCAGGATCGCGCCTCGCCGTCGCACGAGAATCCCTCTCATGCGGCCTCCTTTTCGGACGGCTCGCCCTCTTCGGGCACGGGCTCCGCCGGAGCGGTGTCTCCGGCTTCCGCCGCGGTATCGACCGCTTCGAACTGAATCGACCCGGTCCATTCATTGATAACCGGCCGGAAGGTGTCGGCGCCGGCCCGCAGGCTCCAACTCCCCTGCAACTCGCTCCCGCCTCCCGCCCAGAAGACGGCCAGCAGTATCGCACGCTCCACCCGCTCGGATGGTGGTGTGAGTCCCTCCACCTCAGCGTCCGATTCGATCCCTATCCTCGCGCCGCCCGGCAACTCGTCAAGCCGCTCCAGCACCGGCCCCGCCGCGGTGGGCCCCGTTTCCTCGGAGTTCGGATTCGACGGGTTTGCAGCCCGCCGGATCACGAGCCGGTTGCCGGCTCCTTCCGCCCAAAGTTCCACTGTGATCCCGCGCTCCCGCGCCGCTCCGCGCGCCATCATGGCCGCGCTGGCGAACTGCTCGCGGGACTCTCGCTCTCCGGCGGTCGCCCAAACCGTCAAGGACGGCATCGCCAGAGAAAGCACCGCAAGCACCAACGCGAGCACGATCAACAACTCAAGGATGGAAAAACCGCGCCGAATGACCCCCCGGCGCGACCCCCCTCCCCAACCGAGGCCGCGCTTCTCCGCCCGCGCTCGCTGGCATCGGGCGGATGTCATACGTCATCCGCCCGTCGTGCCCGTCGAACCCGACGAGTCCCCGCTCGTGCCGCCGGACTCGGCGTCCTTGTCCCAGGAGACAATGTCGTCGTCGGTGCCCTCGGTTTTGTCCCGCCCATACGACCACAGGTCGTAGGCGTCTTCATCCTCGGTGTGTTCGCTCTTCTGGCGATATCCCCACTCGTTGCCGTAGCGATCCTTGGCCATCGGGGCTTCCGTGAGTTTGGTCCACTTCTTCTGGACATCCTCATCGATCGCCGCTTCCTTGTCCCAAAGAACCCGCAGTCCCTCCTCGTCGGTGGGGTACCGGTTGTGAGTGAACCGGAAGTTCTTGAGCGCCTGCTTCAGTGTGTTCATGTCGATCTTGACCAGATCGTCGTCGGCCTTCTCCTTGGTGCCCAACAGGTTGTACGCCACCAGCCCGCCCAGCGCGAGCACGATGAGAATCACGATCATGACTTCGATCAGCGTAAAGCCGCGAGCCCCGCGATTCCGTCCACGTCGCTGCTTCATACCCGGCCTCCATTTCGCGCCCGATTCGCAAGAACGGGCCACACCTCATGATACCCGCAACCCGCGGAATCAACCGGAGAATCTCTGATTTTCAGACGCTCGCACGCCGGCGAACGGACACGGGCTTTCCCGCCCGCCGATGGCCCCTAGAGCGCCGAACTGAGCTTGCTCATCGGCAGCAGCAATCCCGCCGCCACGACTCCGACCACCCCCGCCAGCACCAGCAGCAGCAGCGGCTCCACCAGCCGCATCGCGGCCGTGAGTTGCCGATCCAACCTCGCTTCGATCGTGTCTCCGATCCGGATCAGCACCTCGTCCAGGTTGTTCGCCGACTCACCCACCGCGATCATTTCCACCACGTCCTCGTCGAACATCCCGCTCCGCGACAGCGGCGGCGCCAGGTGCTCGCCCGATCTCACCGACTCGGACGCCTCTTCGATGGCCTTCACCATCAACAGGTTCCCCGCTCCGTCCTTGGCGATCCCCAGCGCCGTCAGCACGGGCACTCCGTTCGCCAGCATCGATCCCAGCAACCCGCAGAACCGCGCCGTCGCGAACCCGCGGAGAATCGGACCCAGCACCGCGGCCCGAACGATCCGCGCGCTGATCCAAGCCTTGACCTGCGCGTTCTGGAGCATCCGCCACACGGCCACGATCAACCCCGCGAGCACGACCGCCGTGGCCAGCCCGTGCGCCGTTATCGCGTCGCTGACCGCGAACACCAACTTGGTAACCACCGGAAGATCGTCCCCGAGTTTCGCGAACATCCCTCGGAACTTGGGCACGAAAACACCGAAGATCACCCCCGCCACTCCCACCCCGAAAACCACCAGCACGCTCGGATAGATCAGATTCCCGATCAACCTCGACTTCAGGTCGGCCTGCCGTGTAACCAGCACATTCAGCCGCGCCAGCACCTGCTCAAGGAACCCACCTTTTTCGCCGGCGCGCACCATCGCGATGTGCACCGGCGGGAACACGCCCTCCGAGATCTCCATCGCGGCCCCCAGGTCCGACCCCTTCTCGACCGCCTCCGCCAGGTTCCGATACACCAGCGCCAGGTGCCCGCGAGATTTCTGCCCGCCGAGGAGTTTCAGGCTCCGCAGAAGGGGCACGCCGGCCCGCAAGAGATCAGCCATTTGCCCGTACGACTCGCCCAGCCGGCGCGTCGAAACGCCGCGCCCGAAGCCCGCCTTCCGCTCCGCACCCGCTTCGATCACCACGGGCGTAAGTTGGCGGGACTCCAACTCCGCGAGCACCGCCTGCTCGCTAGGCCCGGCGAGCGACCCGCTCACTCGCTGGCCCGCCGTGGTCAATGCTGTGTACCGGAAGGTCGCCACGCGGAGAGTCTAGAGCGCCGGGCCGCCCCGGTGAGATTCCATGCCGCGGTCATTTGCCCGCGAGAAGGTCGTCGATCTTCTTGGTGACGTCCTCGGCCGTCGGGCTCACCCGGAAGTCGAACCGGTTCACCACATTGCCGTTGCGATCGATGAGCCATTTGGTGAAGTTCCACTTCGGATCACCCCCGATCGGCGCCGCCTGCCCGACCAACTTCTTAAACAAGGGATGGGAGTGCTCACCTTTCACGTGCAGCCGACCGAACAGCGGGAAGGTCACCTTGAACTCGTCCACCGTGCAGAACTGCTTGATCTTGGCGTTGTCCTCGAACTCCTGGTTGGCAAAGTCGCCCGACGGGAACGCCAGGACGACAAACCCCTTGTCCTTCTTCGCCTGGTATACCTCTTCGAGCGCGGTGTACTGCTTCGTGTACCCGCACTTGCTCGCGGTGTTCACGATCAGGATCACCTTGCCCTTCCACTGGGCCAGGTCCTGGTCCTTTCCGTCGATATCCGGGATCGTGAATCCCAGCACGTAGGGATCCGGCGCCGCCGGCGGCTCCGCCGGTTTCTCGCCCGGCTTCTCCGGTTGCGCTTGCGGTGCCGGCGCGGGGGCGGGTTGCGCCGGCTTCTCGGTTTCCTTCGGTTTCTCCGGCTGCCAGGCCAACCCTGCCAACCCACACGCTCCCGCCAGCCCGGCAACAGCGGTGGCTAGAGACCTCGACACGTTTGACGACAAGATCCTCATGACGCGCCCTTCCCTTCGCGGCCGCCCGGTCTCCCCAACCCGGCTGCCAAGCCCCCCATTCTTCGCACCTTCCCACGTCCGCGTCGCAGATCCCCGGATTCGCCTCCGAACCGGCCCGGACGCCCGAGAACACGCGATTCCGGCCGCCCCGCGCTCCACTTTCGCGCGTTCTCCCGTACGATGTCCGCTGAATGGCGATCGGCGACGAACTCATCTCCCGAGGCGTGCTCTCGTCCGAGCAGTTAAGCGCGGCGGTCGCGGAGCAATCTAACTCCGGCGAGCGCCTCGAGCGGGTCCTCGTGCGACTGGGATTCGCCACCCGCCGCGACGTCCTCGCGGTCATCGCCGACCAGTTCCACATGCCCGTCGTGGACCCCGGCGCACTCGACGTCGAACCCGAGATCCTGGCCGCGCTCCCTCCCAAGATCATTTTCAAGCACCGTTGCGTCCCGATCAGTCGGGAAAACGGAGTGTTGACGATCGCGACCAGCGATCCCTACGACCTGGCCGCCGCGGATGAACTGCGCCTCGCCACAGGCTGCCCCATCGACATGGTTCTCGCCGACGAAGAGGAACTCGCCAAGTTCATCCGCGCGAACTACGGAGTCGGCGGCGACACCCTCGACGCCATGGCCGCGGGGCTCGACAAGGCCGGCCACGTCGAACTCAAGCCCCACGACGAGGCGGAGCAGGCTCAGGAAGCCTCCGTCATCAAACTGGTCAACGACCTGCTCGCCGAGGCCATCTCCGAACGCGCTACCGACGTCCACGTCGAGCCGTACGAACACGAACTCATCGTGCGATACCGCATCGACGGCGTGCTCCAGAAGGCCAACGTTCCGCCCTCGATCAACCGCTTCGGCGCGGCCATCATCAGCCGCCTGAAGATCATGGCCAACCTCAACATCGCCGAAAAGCGCCGCCCCCAGGACGGCCGCATCACCTTCAAGCCGCGCCTGCCGGGCCAGGCGCCCCAGGAGTTCGACCTGCGCGTTTCGATTATCCCCATGCTCTTCGGGGAGGGCGTGGTCCTGCGAATCCTCTCCAAGACCGCCGTGCTGCTTTCGCTCAACGACCTGGGGATGCCCGACAACGTGCTGAAATCGTGGGACGGCCTCATCGCCCGCCCCCACGGCATCCTGCTCGTCACCGGACCCACCGGCTCGGGAAAGTCCACCACGCTCTACGCGTCACTCAACCGCATCGTCTCCGACGCCATCAAGATCATCACCGTCGAAGACCCGGTCGAGTACCACGTCGCGGGCGTCAACCAGATCCAGGTCAACAACAAGGTCGGCCTCGACTTCGCCGCGGGTCTTCGGTCCATCCTCCGCCACGACCCCGACGTCGTGCTCATCGGCGAAATCCGTGACAAGGAAACCGCCGACACGGCGATCCAGGCTTCGCTCACCGGCCACCTTGTTTTCTCGACCCTCCACACCAACGACGCCGCGGGCGCAACGACCCGCCTGCTCGACATGGGGGTCGAGCCGTTCCTGGTCTCCTCTTCGGTCGAGGGCATCATGGCCCAGCGACTGGTCCGGCGCATCTGCAAGGAGTGCGGGGCCACGTACAAGGCCGACCCCGCCGACCTCCCCCACGGCTTTGTGCTCCCCGAGAGCGGCGAGCTCAGGCGAGGCCCCGGCTGCCGCGCGTGCAGGAACACCGGGTACCGCGGTCGCGTGGGCGTCTACGAACTCCTTCGCATGAACGACGACCTCCGGCACATGATCACCGAGCGCGACAGTGCGCCGGACATCGCCCACAAGGCCAAGGCCGCGGGGGACCTGACGACGCTGATCGAGGATGGGTACACGAAGGTGCGAGAAGGGCTGACGACGATCGAGGAAGTCCTGTCCGCGGTCAGTGCATAGGCCAGTTCAGTGGACCTCTTTCCCCTGCGTATCGGGGGGCAGTGTTTCCTCAACGAATGCAGCGATCGTCGGCCAAAACCCCTCGAAGTTCATCGTTTCGTGATTGAGTTTGAGCACCGGGCAGTCGCTTGGCATAAGCGGGCTCGCGGTGTCGAAGAAAAACGCGTCGCCGCAACTCGACGACGCAAAGTAGACCAAACCGGGTCCGGCGTCGCTGGCTTGCTCCTTGAGCACTTGCATCTGATCGCGAACGTCCTGAACAAACCTCCCGTACGTTCCCAACTCGTGCCCCTCCCCGTCGAGCATGAATCCCGAGCCGAGCAACGGAACAACCTTCTTCCATGTCTGCGGAATCCTCACGCCGAGTTCCTGCTCGGCCGCACGATACTCGTCCAAGTCGATTTCGGAGCGATCTCCAACTGCTCGATTCCGCCGGGAGAGCTCCTTGAGTCTCGGCATGACTTGTTCGATATCGATCGACCGCTCGGGCAGCGGAGTCCCTTGCCAAGTGCGATATTCCTCGCGGTTCCGCGGCGCGAACACCTCGTACTCCGACTTTGTGAACACTGGCGCCGGCACCGGGACGGCGCTCGCGTCGAGGTGCTCAGTTCCGACCGGCACGTCATCGAGCATTTGGATGGCGACGATCTCGTCAGTTCGAAGGACTCCGGCTTTCATTAACGCGCTTGCCGCTCGCGCATTGCAGGCCAATTTCCTGAACCGATCTCCAGGTCCATCCGCGGGCCGCTGAGAGACCGGCTTCGAATCCCACCAGTAAGCAAAGTCGGTCGCGGGTGCCACCGCTCGAAGATACCGCCGGTAACTTCGGATGGAAAACTGGGATGGGTCTGCCAACTGAAACGCCCGAAGCAGGAGTGGGTCCATTTCGCCGGAAGGTAACCGGATGTTTGATCCCCATACCTGAACGATTCCAGAACGGAACGCTGGGTCGAGGTTCTTCAGCCGAGCCTCGGACCGCGTCAGTGATTGCACATCAAACCACGGGTGGTCCAGCCCTCTTCCAAGCGGTTCGAACGCGAATATCTCAAACCACTGAACCGATCGATACGTGGACCGGTCTTTCCACCAACGGGTGCCGAGTCCCGTTAGCCCCGCGGCCTTCACCGCTGCCAGGAACCTCTCCGACCCATACGGTCTGCCCCCCCGAAGCTCCCGACCAGGCACGACGCGATCGGCTCGTTCAAAGGGGGCCTGGGGTTCAATGCAGTACCACTCGGTCGTTGAATCCGGAATCAGAGTCTCTTCGATCCAGCACCCTCCCGATCCCCGAAACCCGAGTTGTTTTTGAGCGTTGAGGACCTCAACTCGGTTCAGTAGCGCCGGCAGTCGTGGATCGTCAAGGGCAATGCGGTTGAATGACTGCCGAGGGTCAAGGCCGAACTCCGTTAGTACTGCCGCACGCACTTGGCTCGCGGCCAGATAATCAAGTCGGCGAGTTGGTGGGCCGTCACGGCTCGTGGCCGCTCCCAGCCGAAAGAACACCGAGTCCGGCAAGTATTGAAGGTTGAACACGAGTTCCTGCTTCAGATCCATTGATCCACCTCGACGTGCCTTGTGCTTGAGTAATGTTCTGAGTGTACCCGCCTGCGCCTCGGATCTTGGTCATTCGTCCCTCTGCCCTCGGCGATGTTTCGCGCACCGTCCCCGTCTTGGTTTCACTTCGCCGGGCTTTTCCGGCTGCCGCCATCGACTGGCTCGCCCAAGACTCCTTCGTCGATGTGGTCCGTGCCCATCCCGACCTCACGGAAGTCATCCCCTTCCCGCGCCGGGAATTCACGGCCTGGTTCAGGTGCATGCACTGGCACCGCCTGGCGATGTACCTCCGCTCCCTCCGCGACCGCCAGTACGACCTCGTCATCGACGCTCAGGGCCTCGCCCGAAGCGCCTTCATGGCCCGGGCCACCGGTGCCCCGCACCGCGTCGGGCACGCCGACGCCCGCGAGTTCGCCGCCCTCGCCTACACCCAGCGCGTGCCGGCCGACATCGAGCAGCACACCGTTGACCGGATGCTCTCACTCGCCGCGGCAGTGGGCGCTCCGGCGGTCGCCGATACCCGGGCCATGCGGCTCTACACGCCTCCGTCCGCCGCCGGATTCACCGCGAAGCACCCTCTCATCGGCGGCGCCCGATACGTCGTTCTCTCGCCAACATCCCGCTGGCCCGCCAAGCAGTGGCCCGATCAGCGCTTCGCAACGCTCGCGAGCGCTCTCGCCCGCGACGGGCTCACGGTCGTGCTCGTCGGTTCGGCGTCGGAGCGGTCGCAGGTCCCGGGCTGCCTGGCCCTCGCCGAGGCCAACCCGTGCGTCGTTGACCTGCTCGGGCGGACCTCGGTCGGACAACTCATGGACGTCCTCGAGCACTCCGCGCTGGTCGTCGCCAACGACTCCGCGGCCCTGCACATCGCCGTGGGTTTCAATCGCCCTCTCATCGCGCTCTATGGGCCGACCCGGGTCCATCGTGTCGGCCCGTACCGACGCGCGGGTGATGTCATTCAGCACGCGACCGCCCGCGATCGGCTCGATCACAAGAGTTCGGCCGCGCGAGCCCTGATGGAACGCATCTCCGCCGCGGAGGTCGTTGCGGCGGCGCGGCTGAGACTTGGATGATGGCAGCAGTCAAGAACGCATCGGGCCCGGCGGTTTCCCGCCGGGCCCACGCGGATCTCACGTCTCCAACCAACTCAACGCCGACGGCGCATCGCCACCAGCGTTCCGAGTCCAAGAAGCGCGAGCGCACCCGGCGCGGGGGTGTTCGCCCGGCCCGGGGTGTCCTGCCCGCCAACCACATTGAACAATCCGATGTTCCACGGCCCGCTCCCGTTGGGGAAGCGATACGCGTGGCCGGGGTGGAACGTTCCGTCAGGACCGACGGTCGGCCCGTACCACCACTCGACGTTCGCCATGGGCGGCATCGACCCGTTGACGAGTGCGATGCTGTCGAGCATGCTCGACCAAGGCGTCAGGTCCAGCACGCCGTCGTCGTTGGTGTCCAGGTCCATCAGGTTCGCGCCCGAGAATCCCGACACGAGCATGTGGGTAACGTTGTCTGTGTTCTCGAAGTTGAGCGGATTGGCGCCGGCCAGAATCGTGTCGGCTCCGCCCAAGGTGAAAGTCGTCTCAGCGGCACAGAAATACCCGTCCGCCGAAATCGAGAACGCCGACAGGTCCACCACGGTTTCCACCACGCCGCTGGCGCCGGTCCCGTCGCCGATCACCAGGTACGTCAATCCGGCGAGCGACATCCCGGCAGGGCCCGCGAGTTCGAAGTACTCGTCGTTGTCCACACCCGACTGGTCCGCCCGGACCTCATTGATCGTCACCACGCCCTGCGCCGTGCCTGCCAGGCAAAGCACCGCCAACACCGATAGCAACTTGTTCGTCATGTCTTGTCTCCACGCCCGCAATCCCGGCGCTTCCCGGCTCTCTCGTTCCGGTTCACGCAAACGCACCGCCCGCGCCGCACACCGCGGCGGGGCCGGTCTTCAACTTGTCGCGGGGTGTCTCTCTCTCCGCGACGGCCACATCCTAGAGCAAACTCCGCGAAACCACAAGTCCGCTTTCGCGGGTTGTCAACTCGAACCTATCCCCAACATCCAAAGCGGTTTACGACCGATTCAAACCATGCCGACCGTACGGAGGGGCAATCCTGTCTCATGGCGGCGGTTTCGGCGGTACCTCAGCCATTCCGCTTGGCAAACTCCCGCATGAACTCCGCCAGTGCGCGGCAGCCATCCGCCGGGAACGCGTTGTACGTGCTCGCCCGCATTCCGCCCGTGGATCGGTGACCTTTCAACTGATCCATGCCATTCTTAAACGCTTCCTTGACGAAAAGGTCATCCAACTGCTCCGTAGGGCAACGGAAAGTGAGGTTCATCAGGCTCCGGCTGTCGCCGCGGGCGTGGCCCTTGTAGAACGGCACGCTGTCCAGGACGTCGTAGATGATTCCCGCCTTGGCCATGTTGGCCTTGTGCACCGCCTCCAGCCCGCCCTGCTTGAGGATCCACTTGAACACCAGCCCGCTAAGGTAAATCGCGAAGACCGGCGGCGTGTTGTGCCGGCTCTGGTCCTTGGCGTGCACGTCGAACCGCAGCATGGTCGGGAGCTTCCGCACCGGCTTGAGCAGGTCGTCGCGCACGATCATCAGCGTCGTGCCCGCGATGCCCACGTTCTTCTGGGCGCCCGCGTAGATCAGCCCGAACTTGCTCACGTCGAACGGCCGGCTGTACATGTCGCTGGACATGTCGCATACCAGCGGCACCCCGTCGGGCACCCTCGGCAGCCGCATCGACCCGTCGGCGTTGCGCCACTGCGTGCCGTAGATCGTGTTGTTCGTGCACATGTGCACGTATACCGGCCTGTCCCGGTACGTGATCTCCGAATCCGCGGGGCAGTACGCGTGCTTCACGCCCCGCCCGTCCCAGGCCTCGTAGCACTTGCCCGAGTAGACCTTGCTCTCGTCCCAGGTCTTCTCGGCCCAGTACCCGGTGGTGAGAAACGCGGCGACCCCTTCGTCGGGCAGCAGGTTCGCCGGAACCATGAAGTTCTGCGTCGTGGCGCCGCCCGTCAGGAACAGCACCTTGTAGTTCGCGGGGATGCTCCCGATCTTGCGGCAGTTCTCTTCCGCCTCCGCCAGAACCTTGTCGTACGTCTTTGCGCGATGGCTGTGCTCGAGAATTCCGATGCCTGTGCCATCGATGTCCCACAGGTCCTGCTGGGCCTGCCGGATCACTTCCTCGGGAAGGCAGCCCGGCCCGGCCGAGAAGTTGAAGATGCGGCCCGAGGCGGTCTGCTTCACGGCCGGAGTCATCGACGGAGCGGTGGCGGTAGTCATGTGGGAACAGTAGGACCGGCCCCTCGCTATGCGTTCACGCAGTTCTCAAATCGGCCTGTCTCATGGAATACCTTGACTATGCGCACCGTTTCGTGGGCGACCGCCAGTTGCGCCTGCTCCGTGCTCGCCCCCGAATGGTGGGTCCCGTACACGCCCGGGAGTTTCGGGGTCGGGCTCTCGAACCCCGCCTCGGCCTCGGAGGGTTGGAACTCGTACACATCCAGCCCAGCACGAATGCCCTTAGTCTGGATCGCCTCGCGCAATGCCGCCTCGTCCACGATGCCACCCCGGCTGGTGTTCACGAAATACGCCCCGGGCTTCATGGCGTCAAAGAACGTCTTGTTGAACAGTTTCTTGGTGGTGTCCGCCAGGGGCAGGTGCACGCTGATCGCGTCCGATCGATTCGCCAGCGCGAGCAGCGCGGGAGTGTCGGTTCCTCCGAACTCGGCGTTGAGGGCCGCGGCGTGCTGCGGGGTGATTCCACGGCTCCAGGCGACCACCTGCATACCGAAGGCGGTCGCGCGCCGGATCACTTCCTGTCCGATCGCTCCCACTCCCACCACGCCCAGCGTCATCCCCTTCAGCCCCCGCGCACCAGCCGCACCGGTCTTTCCGAACTCCTTCTTGTTCCACCTGCCGGCGCGCAACTCGAAGGTCTGGTCGGGGATCCGTCGATCGCAGCACAGCAGCAGCCCCATCGCCAGTTCGGCGACGGCCACCGCGTTCATCCCGGGACAGTTGCAGACCTTGATGCCCTTCGCCGTCGCGGCGCCCACGTCGATGTTGTCCACCCCCGCGCCCGCGCGAACGATCAGTCGCAGACTTCCACTTTTTTCGATGACAGAGGCCGGGACTTTGGTCGAGCGGACGACGAGCACTTCCGCATTCTGGCTCGCCAGATGCTTCGCCAACTCGTCCGTCCCGATCCCGGGCTGACTCAGCACTTCGAATCCCAAACCCGCCAGCCCCTCCAGCCCGACGCGTTCGAACTTGTCCGCAACGATCACTTTCACAAGGTCACTCCTGATGGCCCACGCCAGGTCGCACTGAATGTAGCGGGTCTGCCGAATCGCGATTGAGAAAAAGGCCCCCCGGTCCACACCGGAGGGCCTCGAAGATCACCGTCGAGTCACCGCTTACCACACGCTCGTGTTCAGTTGCCTGCCCTCGAAGTCGAGGCCCCTCAGCCCCCCGCGGCACCACCGGTAGAACCCGATCACGGTGTCCGAAGTGCCCCCCGGCGCATAACTGCCATTAAGCCTGGGCGCTTCCCACAGTTCGGGGTCGTACGTGTAACTCGTCGGGAACGGATTCGTGGGCAACTGCGGATTCCAGCCCTCGTTCGCGTCTTGTGCCGGCTGCGCGGAAGTCTGCGGCGGCCCGGTCAGCCTGACCTTGACGGCGTTGTCAAAGAACAGGAGCGGAACGCGAGCCGACGAGGACGAGTACCACCACCAGCGCTTACCGAAGTGCCGCGCCGTGGAGTCCATAATGTGGACTTTCTGCGACGAGAACTGCACTTGCGAGAGTTTCCGCTTGCCCAGCACGTTCTGAGCCGTCGGTCCGTAATACGTCCGATGCGTGGGCCCTTGCGCAACGCCCGGCCCCTTGTCGTTGGAGTAGGACGCCGGAACAGTTTCGTAACTGCTGCTGTACGGCCAACGCCAACCCTCGGGATCGCCCGCGTTGCCCGGCGCCGGAGACACGGACCCCGGATCGCCCGTCCCGCCGAACGCTCGCGGGTTGGTCTGCCAGAGCAAGCGGTACTTGTCCTCGGGGCAAACCACCATCCGCTCAGGCAACCGCGACGCCAGATAATCCTGAAGCACCAAGTGGTTGTACAAGACGTGCGGAATCCAGTTTGGCGGCTGCGAAATCTCCATGTCCCGCCCGCCGCGCCGACGGACAATGTCCGTCGCCTGCGCCGAAGCCGCCGCCAGATCGTTCCCCGCGGCACCCGCGACGAGGTCGGGGTACGTCAGCCGATCCGCCGTCGCCGGAGTAACCGTGAACGACCAGATCTTGTCCTGGAAGTCCGTCGAGTAGGACTGAGTGGCGATACCGAACTGGTGCATGTTCGACTGACAGATCGTCAACCTGCCCGACCGCCGGGCCTCGGCCAGCGACGGGAGCAGGATGCCAATCAGCAGCGCAATAATCGCGATCACGACGAGCAACTCGATCAGCGTGAACGCCTTCATTCTCCGCACGGTACCTAGCATTTGAGGGCCTCCGTTCTTGCCGCTTTCCAAGCGGCTATTCGATTGACTGCGCGTCGGGCCTGCCTTGACTCACCGACCGACAACGCGCACCCCCGGCAAACACATTAACACATTCACAGCATCGCGTCTACTCTCGCGAGTGGCGCAACTCCTCGAACCGAACTTTCCCGACATGGAAAAACCGTGATCATTGCCGCGGCCGGAAGGCACCGAACGGGCCCGAACACCCGACCGACATCTATGCCACAGAATACACTCGACCTCCGCCCGCCGTCAAGATCAGATTCTCGGTTGCACGCTCCGACTTATCCACAATACCAGACGTTATCCAAACTTCGCACGCCGCCCGTACCTGGAGCAACGCATGATCTGGCGACCCTCAATCCTCGCGGCCCTCGGACTTTCTCTTGGATCTTGCGCCGTGAACACCCCGAACGACCACCTATCGCCTCCGCCTTCGGAGACCCCCGGCGCTCGGCTTGGGTCAATGGCCGCTCCTGCTCTGATCAACGGATTACCCATCGATGAGGCCCGGCTAAACCAACGCCTTCGCGAAATCGGCGGCGCCCTTGCCCTCGAAGAGATCACCCTCGACGCCCAGTTGCGCCGGCGCTTCTCCTCGCTCCAACTGGCGCTCCCCCCCGCCGCTATCCAGGCCGAGCGAGACCTCTTCATCGAGACCCTCGCCTCCGAATCGCGAACCGCGCCCGAGCATGTCGCTGCGCTACTCGAATCCCTCCGAAGTTCCCGCGGCCTTGGGCCGGAACGATTCGAGGCCCTGATCGTTCGAAGTGCGTCCCTACGTCTGCTGGTTCGTGACTCCGTGCAGGTCTCGCCCGAATCCCTTGCCCTGGCGTACCAACTCGAATCCGGCCCCCGATGCCGCATTCGGCTGCTCACCATCCCCTCGGCCGCCCGGGCCGCGGAAATCCGTGCGGCCCTCACGCCCAGCGCCCCACCTATCGACCCCGCCGCTCTTCCCGTGCTGTTCGCCGAGCAGGCGCTGCTCCATTCGGTCGATGCCCAGGCCGCGGCCGGAGGCCTTTTGCCCAACGTGAGCCCCTCTGATCCCTCGCTCGCTCCCGCGATCCGAAGCGCAATTGCGGCCATGTCGCCCGGCACCGTGAGCGACGTGCTCGGGGTCGAAGGTGGGTTTGCCCTGGTCCTGCTGGAATCCCGAAGCCCTGGCTCGGAACTGACGCCGGAACGCCGCGCCGAGATCGACACCCGCGTTCAGCGCCGCTTTGAGCGACTTGCCATGAACGAACTGGCAAATCATCTGCTGGCGGAAGCGAACGTGGTCGTCCTCGATCGCTCCCTGCGTTGGAGTTGGGAGCATCGCCCGAACTGACCTACGCCTTCTCGTACACGATGCACACGAAGACGTCCGAGGGCGCAAACCTCCGCGATCCGCTCTCCATGCTCACCTTCTGGCGAGATTCGCCGGAGAGCACCGACTGTGGGGACATGTTGCCGAAGATGTTCACGATTCTCGCCCCACTGGCGCGGAGCCAATCGTTGACGTCGCGTTCGACGCTGCCCATCTGGTCTTCGCTGCCTGAAAACAACTTGATCTGCTGCATGCAAACCTCCGCGCGTCCGTAGCCTATCTGGCGTACTCGATCGCCCGGGTCTCGCGAAGAACGGTCACGCGAATCTCCCCCGGGAACGTCATCTGCTCGCTCACGCTCTTGGCGATCTGATGGGCGATCAGGAAGGCCTCGTCGTCGTCCACCTTGGCCGCGTCCACCATGACCCGCACCTCGCGGCCCGCCTGGATCGCGTACGCCTCATTCACGCCCTTGAAACTCATCGCGATGTCCTGCAGTTCGTTCAGCCGCTGGATGTACTTCTCCATCGACTCGCGGCGGGCGCCGGGCCTCGCGGAACTCACCGCGTCCGCCGCCATCACGACCGGGGTGTAAAAACTCGTGGACGGGATATCCGCGTGATGCCCGCCGATAACGTTGAGGATCGGTTCCTTCTCCCCGTGTTGCCGCGCGAACTCCATGCCGATCTTCGGATGGCCACCCTCCATCTCGTGGTCCATCGCCTTGCCGATGTCGTGCAGAAACCCCGCCCGGCGCGCGATCGTCCCGTCCAATCCCAGTTGGTCCGCGATAATCTGCGAGAGGTAGGCCACCTCGATCGAGTGCCGCAGCACATTCTGCCCGTAACTGGTCCGGAAGTGCAGTTTTCCCATCGCTTCGACCACTTTGGGGTGCAGCCCGCGCAGGTTGACCTCCAACACCGCGTCCTTGCCGGCCTTCAGCACCTTTTCGTTGACTTCCGACCGCACCTTCTCGACCACTTCCTCGATCCTCGTCGGGTGCATGCGGCCGTCCGCGATGAGCCGTTCCAGTGCCTCCACCGCGACCGCCTGACGGATCTTGTCGAAGCACGACACGACGATCACGCCCGGCGTGTCGTCCACGATAATGTCCACGCCCGTGGCCTTCTCGATCGCCCGGATGTTCCGCCCCTCTCGACCGATGATCCGGCCCTTCATGTCGTCGCTGGGGATCGCCACGCTCCGCACCGTGCTCTCGCTGGTGTGCTCGCTCGCGTACCGCTGGATCGCCAGCAGCGTGATCTCCTGGGCCTTCTGCTTCGCCTCGCCCTCGGCCTCTTCCACGATTTTTCTCGTCACCTTCGCCGCTTCGTGCCTGGCCTCTTCCTCGACCCGCGAGATCAGCGCCTCCTTGGCCTGCTCCCGCGACATCCCCGACACTCGCTGCAGCGCGTCCTTCTGCTCTTCTACCAGTCGGTCCAACTGCGTTTCTTTCTGGCCCAGCCGCTCTTCACGCACCTTGACCGCCTCGGACTGCCGTGCGACCGCGGCCTCCCTCTGCGACACCGCCTCTTCCTTGCGCTCGAACGTGTCTTCCCGCTTCGTCAGCCGTCGCTCCGCCTCGCGATGCTCCGACCAGGCCTTCTCGATCTCGGCCTCGGCCTTCTGCTTCCGCTCGAGCACGCCCTTCTCGGCCTCCAGCCGCACACGCTCCGCCGCAGCCTTCGCGTCGCTCTCGGCCCGCGCCACCAACGACCTGGCTTCCTCCGAGGCCTTCGCGACGGCCTTGGCCCCTAGCGCCCGGGCGATCACAAAGCCCACCACCAGGCCTACCACGGCCGCGCCCGCCGACAACGCTACCGCCGTCGTTTCCAACGCGAGTTGTGTCTGAATCAGTTGCATGGTCGCGCAATGCCTCCCACGTTCGGCCTCATCGCCGACGGGAATCACGCACGACACACTCCCAAGCCCCGCACCACCCCGCACGCACGGCGTTCAATGCAAACTCCGGCCCTCGTTCGGGGTCGCCTCAGCAACCGCAGATTCCGCCCCAGAGCGATTATTTCTCATGCGTCACTGCCGTTCGCGCGTCCGTCCGTGGGTTGATGCGCACATAACCGTCCCCCGCCAACCCTTGAGGGAACGGTGTTCGAGGCTTGGTGCGACCGGGGCCGACTGGATAACTCCGTGATATCAAACCGACAAACTACCTGGCAAAGCCGGCCCGGGCCGAGTGTCGCGTTGTCCCGTCGGAAAGCGAGGCAAGCCTCACCCGCCGACAACGCTATTCTAGCAGATTCCGAACCGCCTCGCGAACCCAGGACGCCCACGCCCCCATCATCCATATCGCCATGAAAACCACATTCTTCACCGCGTTGCTGTCGGTTGCACTCCTATCCGGGGGCTGCCACCTGTTCCCCAACGAGGTCCAACCGGCCGGACCGGTTCAGGTTGCCTCCACGCCGCCCGACATCGACTGGTCGCAACCCCTCGCCCTGGACCTGGACAATCAGGCGGGAAGCGTCACCATCATCGTGGATGCGACGTTCCGCCGCGCCGAGGTCTTTGCCATAACCACCACCGACGACGGCAGGCGAGTCGCCGCGCCCTGGGCCGCGGCGGACTATCAAGCCGCGGAGCCGCGCGCGATCCTGCGCGTTCTGTGCAAGCGTGGCCCAAACGCCGGGGGCGACGGAAAGACCGACGTGACCATCCGCCTCCCCGCCTGCGCGGGGCTGCGCGTTCGCAACTCCATCGGCCCGGTCCTTGCGACCGGCGTGAGCGGGGCCATCGACATTCAGAACGGCTCGGACGTGGAACTCGGCGGAAACGTCACGGTAGAGGTCGGTTCGCCCCTCGGCACCCCGATGATGCTGCGGTCGGCGGGCGGTTCGGTCCGGCTTGACCTGCCCACCTCTTCCCGCGGGCTCTTTTTCGTGCATAGCGGCGTCAACCAGATTTCGTTCGTCGCGCCGAAGGAAGAAACCCAGGCCGGGGCCGCGGATGCCCGCGGCTGGAACTTCGACCTCAACCGCGGCGAGCACCAGGTCCGCCTCATCGCCGACCAGGGACCGGTCACGGTGCGTGTCGGGCTCTAATCCCGGGCCTAGGCGGCCTTGCGCGCCATCTGCACCAGGTTGGCGTACCGCGCGATCTGGTCGATCACGAACTCCCGGTGCGTGGGGTTGAAGTCAAAGTCGAAGGCCGCGCCGACATACAGGTTCTGCGAACTGTCCAGGTGCGTGTGAACGATCTTCGCCGTCATCGCCATCGGCGCCGGAATCTCGGGTTTCATGTGCACGCGCAGCCAGATGAGCCGGCACTTCGTGGCCGCCGCGGCCTCGTCCTTCATCACCAGCAGACCCACGCCGCCCCCGCCCACATTCACGAGTTTCGCCCCGAACTTCGGCCCCACTTCCGGCAGCAGATCGTCCACGAACGCATCGCGCATCCGCACCAGCGGACGCTGCAGGTCGAGAATTCGCTCGCGGTTCGCGGCCTCGGCCGCAACGACGCTCGCCGGCTCCAGCAGCGGCCAGCACTCCACGTCCGGAAGGCGCAACTCGGCGGTTGAGATTCGCAGAAACTCGCGGCGGATGCACCGCTCCATCTTTTCCGGCATCGCCAACTTCAGCGTCCCCAGCCGCCCCGGCCCCGTTACCCCGCTCGCACCGAGCACGCGGCTGTGGAACATCCAACGATTCTGCCCCACGGACATCACGCCGACCAACGGCGTGCCGGGCGCGATCTGAACCCCGCGCCCCGCCGCTCCGGGCTGCTCCACCACCATGTCATCGTCCGTGACCGAGTACACGCGCACACGCCACATCAAATCCGTCGGGGCGATGCCGCTCTCGGACTTTCCCCGTTCCACGGAGATCTCGATGCCTCCGCCCCGCGCGGCGATCTGCTCCATCAACTCGCGCCAACGCTCTGTTCTCGATCGATGTGCGGGCACGTGTGGGCTCCGTGGCACGAACCGCCGCGCAAGATTCTCCGCGGCGTCCGGGCTCGATCCTTGGTCCATCGGACAGGCCGCCCGGGGCCTTGAACCACGCGCCCGCGCCCTAACCCGCACAACCGGAGCAGCCGATACACACGGCCTCCGGCGCACTCAAGCCCGCAACGCCCGCAATGTCCGTTGCGCCCGAGAAAGTGCCGCCGGAGACGGGGCCTCCCCACCGAACGCCCAGCCGTACACCAACTCCGCCGCGTGCTGAGCGTCTGGCCCTTCTGCCTGCGCCCAGCGGGCCAGCGGAATCCACGCCGGCCGCCGGCCCCGGCGACGCTCGATCGCCCGGTCCAGCGCCACGTGCAGGCGCGCCGCCTCTCCCTCAACTCCCCACGCCCGGGCGTGCATCGCCTGTCGACGCCGCCGGATTACCAGCACCAGCCCCGCCGCGCCACCCAGGCCCCCGACGATCCACGCGACCGCGATCCACCAGCCGTGCGAGCCGCTCTCCGCCTCCTCCACCGACGACCGCACCAGCGACCTCGCCCACTCCACAACCCCATTTCCCCACGATCTGGACCCGGAGCGCCGTCCGAACAGCCTCTCCTGAGCCATGGAATCAAACATCGCCACGCGGCTGTTCCATACGTTCTCGAGCGAATCCGTAAGCCGCCCCATCAGCCCCGACCATCCTCGCTGCTGCTCGAGAATGCGCTCCAGTTCCGCCGGTGGAGTCGCGTCAAAGGTCGTCCAGCGGTCCGGGCCGGTGCGAACCTCGGCCCAGGCGTGGGCGTTCGACTGGCGCACGACATACACCCCGCGCTCCCCGTCGAACTCGCTCGCCAAATACCCCGCCACCACCCGCGCTTCGATCCCCACGCTCCGGCACAGGGCCACGAACCCCGACGCGAAATGCTCGCAATGCCCGCGCCGGACGGTGAGCAGGAACCATTCGGTGGGATCCTTCCCCGCGGCCGGCGCCTCGGAGGCGAGCGTGTACGCGAACGCCGAACGCAAATGTGATTCAAAAACGCGCGCCGCCCGGGCATCGTCCGCCGGGTCCCTCAGCGCTGGGTCCGGCTCGACATCCGCCTCCGCCAGCAGCGTGCGGGCCAAGGTTCCGATCCGTTGCGAGGGGAACATGACCGCCGCACGCTCCCAGCCTCCCTCGTCGATCGCCCCGCGTTCCACTCTCGATCTCACCCGATACCGAACCCGCAACGAGGTCTCCTCCTGGTGCGTCACGCACTCCGTCGAGCGGTCGATTCGCAACTTCACGGTCAGCCTCGATTGCCGCCCCGCGGGGATGAACTCCAGATCGACCATCCGGCTGAGGCCGAACACCGGGGCGGGCGCCAACGCCGGCTCGCGCAGAGTAACGGTCTGCACGATCGTTGTCTCGCCCGACTGCACGCGCCCGAGCAACAGAATCTGCCCCGTTTCCCGCTCTTCGTGCTCCAAGCCTTGGGCGTGGTCAGCGCGAGTCCACGCGCCGTCCGAGTAATCTTCGAGCACCAGCCCTCGCAGGTATTGCCGCTGCCCCGGCCCGCCAATTCTCGGCCCGGTGATGGACGGCCGCAGTTCGACCTCCATAACCGTCGCCTGCGATTCGCTGATCAGCCCTCCCTGGCCCAAGTCCACGCGGTCCGTGAATCCCGTCTCGCGCCCCACCGCCACCGACCGCGGCACCCAGCCCGGCAGAATGCCCTCGCCCCGAGGAACGGTGACGAAGACCACCACGCCGATCGCGCTTCCCGCAACCACCGCGAAGGCCGTCATCCCCGCCAGGCCTCGCCCCGTGCGCTCCCACGACAGCGGCCCGAACGTCGCGGCTTCCGCCCACGCCGGGCGTGCCCGCTCCCTCGCGGCGTACACCTGGTACATCATCACCCCAAGCGCAACGAGCGGCGTCAGCGCCAACAGCGTCGCCCCGATCCAGACCGTGGTCGCCGTGAGCGCCGCGCCGATGATCAGGAACAGCGACAGCGTGAGCAGTTGCCCATAGTCCCTGATCTCGCGCTTCTCCCACAGTTTGAGCACGATGATTGAAGCGAGAAACGTCGAGAACGCCGAGACCATCGGCGTGCCCTGAAGGCTCCGCACGACCGCGCCGATCAGGATGCCCAGCAGCACCAGCACCGTCGCCCACCGCGGCACGCCGCGCCGGCTGCCTGTTTCCGTCAACACCCACCCGACAATCGCCGCCGACATCAGTGTGATGGTGAGCCCCGCGTCCCCTTCCGACACCCCGAATGCCAGCACGCTCAGCACTACCACCGCGAGCAGCAGCACACGAAACCGGCCCTCGAACGTGGACCGGCGCGATCGCGCACGGACTTCGTTGCCCACAGTCGGCGCAAGGAGCCCGCTCACGACGCTCCTCTCATCCGGGCAATCACCCGCCCGATAAGTCCGGTCGTGTCAGATTGCTCCGCCGGCCGCGGTTCAACCTGCACTCCCAACTCGCGCGGCCTCACCGAAGTCACCCCCGCCCCGACGGACCGGCCTTCCCCCTCCGTTACCACAACCACCGAATCTCCATGCTGCACGGCGGGCATGATCAGCCGCTCGCCCGGCTCCACCACGGCCAATGCATCAAGGCAGCGCCCCAGCGAACGCTCACCCGATCGTGGCGCCACCAGCATCCGCCCATCCGCCGCCGCGATCCCGACCTCCAACCCCCTGCGTAACGCCGCCCGCGCCAGCCCCGCCGCGCCTTCGACGCACGCCTCTCCTTCGCTCCCCTCGCGCAAAGGCGCGGCCACGATCAGCACCCTTCTCGCCGGCAGCGAGGCCATCTCCCTCACCACCACGCGATCCAGTCTCGCGCTCGACCGCCACGCCACGCGACGCATGCCGTCGCCCGGCACGTACTCCCGCAGCGCGAAGAACTCGTCGCCGGTCCGGCCCCGCCTCATCAGCCTCCCCTGCCCCTGCCCCTCGCCCCTGCCCTGCAGCACCGTCTCGTTCACCGGAACACACCGCGGCCGAATGAGCAACTCGCCCTCCTGCCGGAAGGTCACGCTCTTCTTCGTGAGCCCGAACGGAAACGTCGTGCTCACTCGAAACTCGCGGAAGGTCGCCAGCCCGCGCCGGCTCGGAGCAGACGTCGCCTCCGCGGTGCTTTCACCGCGCGCGGGCACGTGGGCGGCGAACGCCACCATCCCCGGGAAGTGGTCGCGCCAGGTGGGTCCGTCGGCGGAGTTCTCGCCGCCCGGCAACTCCTCGATCGTCATCGCGAACGACGGGATGATGCGGTTGCGATTCCGCACGTGATACCGCACGGTCAGTGCTTCGCCCCGGGTGCCCACCGCCGGCATCTCCCGCTCGACCACCAGCCCCATGAGCGCCGCGCCGCTGAGAATCCCCGAGATCAACAGGCCCGCAACCCCCAGGCCGAACAGCCAGAACAGCACGTTGTTCTGCCCGTTGATCGCCCCCATCATGATCACCACCAGCGTCGCGGCGTACGCCACGCCCGGACCGTGGAAGTGATACCGCCTGCGGCCCGTCGCGCTCCGGCGCCGGTCACGCCCGCGTCCGAGCGAATCTGCCTCCTGCCGACTATCGCGCACCGCCGCGTGCATCCCGACTCCCTTACGCCGAGCCCTTGAGTTCCGCGGGCGTGGGCAGGTCCTTCAGGGACGCCAACCCGAAAACATCCAGGAACGCTTTGGAGGTCCCGTACAGCAGCGGCCTGCCCAGTTCCTCCGCGCGCCCCTTCACGGTCACAAGCCGCCGCTCGATCAGGCTCTTGAGCACCTCGCCGCACGAGACCCCTCGGATCGCCTCGAGTTGCGCCCGCGTGATCGGCTGCTTATACGCCACGATCGCCAGCGTCTCGACCGCCTGTCGTGTGAGTTTCTGCCCCAGCCGCGACCGATGCAGTTCGGCGATGACTCCCGCGAACTTCGGCAGCGTCAGCACGCGATACCCGCCGGCGACGCTCTCCACCCGGAACGCCCGCCCGGATCGGTCGTACTCGTCGTTGAGCCACTCCACCGCACGATCCACCCGCTGAATCGCGCTCCGGCGTGCGATCTCATCGACCTTGGCACGCGTAGAGCGGGCCTCCGCCTCGACATCCGCGTCCTCCTCGGCCTCGCGCGGCACCAGGCCCAGCGCCTCCGCCAGACGCAGCCCGGTGATCGGGCGGTCCACACTCAGAAGCAGCGCTTCCACCTTCGAGCCAAGTTCCGCATCCGGAGCCTCGGGAGCCGCAACCTCCACCGGCGTCGGTTGTTCCTCGATCTTCACGCGCCCAACCTCCATGTCCGGCCCCCATTCCTTCCGCTACATATTCGCCGCGGGTTCCCCTCACACCGTCAGCGCCGCCAGCAACTCCGGTACACCGGTGCACTTCGTCGCGACCGTTTCCAGTATCGGCCGCCGCCCCGCGACGTCCCGCAGGTCACGCACCAGTTCGTTTTCGCCCGGGTGATCCGCCTTGTTGCACACAAACAAGTCCGCAATCTCCAGGATTCCCGCCTTGTCCATCTGAACCGCATCACCCATTCCCGGAGTCAGCACCACCGCCGTCTTGTCCACATACTGCCTGATCCGCGTCTCGTTCTGTCCCGCGCCGACGGTTTCGACAAACAGCAGATCGATGGCCTCCGACCCCTCGAATGCTCCGCCGATCAACTCCACCACCTCCGGCAATGCGTGGTAGTCCTCGCCGCTGATCGCCAGGCTCCGGTAGTAGATCGCCTCGTCCAGCGTGTTGAAATCCACCCGCAGGCGATCTCCCAGCAACGCCCCGCCCGTGATCGGGCTCATCGGGTCAAATGCCACCACCGCGCACCGCCCCCGGCATCCCGCCTCGCCCGCTTTCGATCTCCGCGTGAACTCCGCGGCCATTTGCGCCACCAGCGTGCTCTTCCCCGCGCCCGGCGAGCCCGTCACGCCGATGAC
Source organism: Phycisphaerales bacterium (assembly GCA_905339235.1). GTDB lineage: Bacteria > Planctomycetota > Phycisphaerae > Phycisphaerales > UBA1924 > RI-211. The sequence goes on along the minus strand of CAJPFG010000001.1, from coordinate 194,011 downwards.
CTTGCCCGGCCGCCGACGCCTCGCCCCGATCCTCACCGGCTGGCCCGCGTGCATCAGCGAAATATCCCGCGCCAACTGCGCCGCCGCGGTGGCGCTCGCGGGCGACTGCGGCCGCGCCTTTACCGCATCACGCACGGCGTTCACGATGTCCGTCAGCCCCACCCCGGTGGTGAAGCACTTGGCGATCCCGCCTTCGAGCAGTTTGGGAATGTCCTCCTGGGGCAGGATCCCACCCATATACACCGGCATGTCGCCTCGACCGAGTTTCCGAAGTTCGTCCACCAGCCTCGGGCCCAGCACCAGGTGCGAGTTGCTCATCATCGACGCGCACACCACGTCGCAATCCTCGTCTCGCGCCGAGATCGCCAGACTCCGCGGCGTCTGCCACAACCCCGAGTAGATGACATGCACCCCGCTGTCGCGCAGCGCCCGCGCAATCACCTTGACGCCCCGGTCATGCCCGTCCAGTCCCATCTTCCCCAGCAACACACGCGGCCGGTGCGGCAGGTCGGCGCAACGGTCCTTCTTCTCAAACTCGGTTGTCGGGACGTTCAACGTAGTCGTCATCGCCGTCATTCTAACGCTCATCCCCCTCCTCCGCCCCCGGGGGATTCCCACCCCGCCGCCGCTCGCGGTACACTCCGTTCCATGACCGATCTGAACACCTCCCAGAAGGTCTACGTCTGGCTCACCGGCTTCTTTGTCGCGTGCCTTGTCATCGCCGATATCGTCGGGATCAAACTCTTCCGCCTCCCTCTGGGTTTCTCCATCCCCGTCCCGTGGGACCAGATTCCCATCACCGCCATCGAGCACACCTGCGGCATGATCACGTTCCCCGTCACCTTCATCCTGACCGACCTGATCAACGAGTACTACGGCAAGAAGGGCGCGCGCCGGGTCACCTGGATCGGCCTGGTCATGGCCGCGTTCGTGCTCGGGGTCATGACGCTCTCGCAGAAGATGCCGCACCCCGAGGTGGACTACAACATCCGCAAGGACCACTTCGACGCGGTATTCGGGTCGTCCAAGATCATGTTCGTCTCGTCGCTGTGCGCCTACCTCATCGGGCAGATGTCCGACATCTTCCTCTTCGGCGTCATCAAGCGTCTTACCGGCGGCCGCTTCATCTGGCTCCGCGCCACCGGTTCAACCCTGATCTCCCAGTTCATCGACAGCATGGCCGTCGCCTTCCTGGCGTTCTACCTGCTCCGAAACCTCTTCCCCGACCCCGACAGCCTACCCGCCAAACTGACCGACGCCCTCCGCATCGGGCTGACGGGCTACCTCCTCAAGTTCGTGCTCGCCATCGGGGTCACACCCATCATTTATCTAGGCCACGCGATCCTGCGGCGCGTCCTGGGCCTCACCCCGCTCCCACCGGACGAACGAACCTGATCGTTGGGACGACCGTGGCCCGCCCTTTTTGTTACACTCCGGGCCATGAACAAGATCATCATCCCGATCCTCGTTCTCATCGCCGTCGGCGTCTTCGGAACCGTCGGCTACATGGCCTTCCGGAAGAACAAGGGCCAACTGCTCAAGCCCTCCGAGCCCAGGCTGCCCGTCGAGGTCACGCCCCCGCCCGACGCCCACTTCCTCGACGCCGAAGCCTCCCCCTCCGGTATCATGTTCGAAGTCGCATCCATGCGAAAGAAAATCGATCAGGACCAGATCGCCGCGGGCTACGTTGGAATGTGGGTCCCCGAAACCGGCTGGGAATCGGAGGTCGTTGACATTACCGAAGAACGCGGCGGCACCGCCGTCCGCATGTACACCACCACCGGCGGCATCGTCGGCGGTTTCTACATCGTCGCCGTCGTCCAGGGCGAGCCCGACAGCCTCGGCTTCAAGAAGGGTGATCGCGCCACCGTGCAGGGACGGATCGACAAGATCGAAGTCCTCCCCGCCGCGGCCACTCCCATGTACCGCATCGTCCTCAACCCCGCCCGGGTCCTGAGTTTCCAGAACTTCGGCCGCTGAGTTCGCCCCCCGGGGCTCGCGCGAATGCTACCAGCCGCCGCGCCCACCCCCGCCGCGCCCAACGCCCTCGGTCTTTGGCCTCGCTTCGTTCACGACCAGCGGCCTGCCCCCGAAGTCCGCGCCGTTCAGCGTTTCGATCGCGACGGTCGCCTCGCCGTCGTTGGGCATCTCCACGAAACCAAACCCGCGGGACCGCCCCGTCTCGCGATCCACCGCCACTTGGGCCGCCGACACCTGGCCCTTGGTCTCGAACAGGCTCCGCAAATCCTGATCGTTCGTGCTGTAGGGAAGATTCCCGACGTACAACTTTTTCATTTCCGCGCCTTTGCCCGAGCCAGACCCCGCCATGCCGCGCGTTGCTCGGGCTCGCCGCATCGGCCGGGCCGGCGGGGCGCCGGCCACTCCGGACACGCCCCCGCCTCATCGACGCGATTATACCAATTCGCAATACGCAGCGCACGCCCAAACCCTACTCCGGGCTCACCCGCACCGGCGCCTCTCCGCTCAGCGTCCGGACCCGGCGCCATACCTCACTCATCTCCCGCGGCTGCCCCCACAACTCCGGGCTCAGATACCTCCCCTTGACGCTTGCCGGCTTCTCGACTTCCACCGGCGCGCCGTGCGCCCGAACCCACGCATCATTCCGAACCCCCGCCACGCACCACGACACCGTCAAGCCCGCCGTCCCCCCGGCGATCTTGAACTTCCCGCCCGTCACCCGCCCCGCGACGAACAGCCCCGGCCCGGGCCCGCCCACCGCCGTCAGCGTGTACGTTTCGTCCCGATTGATCTCCGCGTAGTAAGCCGGGAGCGACACCCACGCCTCTCCGCGTTCATCAAGCGTCACATTCCCGCGATACACGTTCAGCGGCTCGGGGCCCTCCGTCGCGTAGTGATTCAAGTATTTGTTCGCCGGGTCGAGCGGGTGATCGATCCGGAACTGCTTGTTGCCGGTCGTGATTGAGTCTCCGATGCACGCGATGCCCAGCCCCTCCGGACTGTCGGCGATCCCGAGCACGCCGTAACTCTGCCCGCTTGTTCCCGCCGCGTACCCGAATACCCCCGCCGCGCCCGCCGTGCCGCTCACCACCACGCCCCACACTCCGGTCGTCATCCCCGAGGGCGCGCCCGCGGCCCCGTACACGCCAGTCGCCTCGTCCGCGCTTGAGTCCGCCCGCCCCAGCACGCCGGTCGTCACACCCTGCATCGCCGTGGCATGCCCCACCACCGCTGTGCCGTCGCTGCTCGCGGAAACTCCCCACAGCCCCCACGCATCGCCGGTTGTGGCGGAGGCCATGGCCAGGATGCCGCGCCCGGTCGGGCTTGCACTCTCGCCCTGAATCCCGACCGCCGTGCCCGTAAATGCCCCGTTCAACCCCACCAGCCCGACGCCCGATCCGCTGTTCGTCCTTCCGAACGCGCCGAATCCGGTTCCGCTGTTCAATGTCGAATAGAAGTACCCCGCCCGCGGCTGGCTCGTCTCCACGTGCAGCACGTACATCGGCGTGGTGATCCCCAGCCCCACGTTGCCGCTCGTGAACACGGCGTTTCCGTTCATCAGCGAAAACGGCGACGCCCCCACTGGCCCCGTTGGCCCCTGCGGCCCTTGCGGTCCCTGCGCGCCGGCCGCGCCCGTCGCGCCGGTCGGTCCGGTCGGACCCATCGGCCCGCTGGGGCCCTGAAGCCCTTGCGGACCCATCGGACCCGTCGCCCCGACCGGCCCCTGCGGCCCTGTAGGCCCCGGCGGACCCTGCGAGCCGCCGTTGAGCGAAAAGAGCGCGTATGGCGTCGCCGTGATCAACCGCCGCGGCCACAGCGTCACGTACCCGCCCGTGCTCGCGGGAAACCGCACCTGGATTTCCAGGTACCGCTCGTTCCCGTCAAACGGCGCCAGCCCGAAATCCAGGTGCGCCGTGAACCGCCCCTCCTTCACTCCCAGCGCCGCCAACGACAGCGTCGGCCCGATCTGCGTGCCCCCCACCGGCTGGTCAAACAGCGCACATCGCACATCCGCGACGCCGTTCACGACCTGATCGTCGATCTTTAACTCGCCCTGGTACGTGAAGCCGGACCCTTGCGGCCCCTGCCCTCGCGCCCCGCCCCCAAAGAGCACGCACGCGAGACACGCCGCAGCCCACGACCCGGTTCCGATCTTCATGGCCGACTCCTGCGAGCGCACGGAAGGCGCTCAGGGGTTTCGTCGGCTCAATCTCGCAGGGGAATCACCGCGCCCTCGGTCCGATAGTCCGCGGGCTTATCACCCCGACCCGCAACGCTCGAACTCACGTCGCGCAACTCGCCCTCGCACACGCTCCTGATCGCTGCCAGCGCGTACCGCACATCGTCCACCGTCACGAACGGCCCGAACGACAGTCGCACCGCCCCGCCCCGCCCGAGCGTCCCCATCGCCGCGTGCGCACGCGGGGCGCACGTGATGCCCGAGCGGGCCAGGATCCCAAACCGCCCTTCCAGCACGGCCGCGATCTCGCCGGGTTCCAGTTCGTCATGCACCAGCGCGAACACACCCACCCGTCGCGAAGTCTCCACCGGCCCGAGCAACCGAAGCGCCCCGCACGGCCCGCCGGCCGTCGGCCACTCCGGGTGTCGAACTCCCAACTCGCGCAGCCCGACCAACATTGCGTCGATCAACTCAACCTCGTGCCCTCGCAGCGCCGCCAGACCCCGCTCCAGCACGTACCCCACCGCCTCGCGCAGCCCCACGATCCCGATCGTGTTGTGCGACCCCGCCTCGTAGCGCTCCGGCATCGTCCCCGGCTGCGAATCGCTCTCGCTCCACGAGCCCGTCCCGCCCTCGCGCGTCGTCGCCACCCGATCCTCGACCCCCGGCCGGATGTACAGCCCGCCAGTCCCCTGCGGCCCCATCAGCCCCTTGTGCCCCGGAAACGCCAGCAGGTCGCACCCGATCTCTCGAACATCTACCGGCATATGCCCCAACGCCTGCGCCGCATCCACCAGCAACAAGACGCCGTGCCGCCGGCACACTTCTCCGATCTCGGCGACGGGCTGGATCGTGCCCGTCACGTTGCTCGCCATGTTCGCGGCCACCAGCACCGTCGTTCCCGGTCGCGACAACTCCGCCTCGACGCTCGCCGCGCTCACCAATCCGCTCACGGGATCCGCCGGCACATGAACAACCTCGACACCCTCGTCCGCGAGCGCCTGAAATGGCCGCAGCACCGAGTTGTGATCCATGGCGGTAGTGACAAGGCGCATCGGCGACCCCGGGCTCGCAAGGCGAGCGGCGCGGACCACCCCCTTGATCGCGAGATTAAGCGCATCGCTTGTGTTCAGCGTGAAGACCACGTGCGAGGGGTCCGTTCCGCCGATGAGCCGGCAAACTCGTTCGCGGCAATCGCGGATGAGCCTCGCCCCTTCGCGGCTTTCGGAGTATTGCCCCCGGCCTGGTGACGCACCAACGTCGCGCCCGTACCTGAACATCGCGTCATACACCGCGGGCGGCTTGGGGTAACTCGTCGCGGCGTTGTCCAAGTAGAGTCGGCGCATTCGTGATCGATCATAGGAATTGCCGGATCGGCTCACGGAGCCCGGTGCGGGCCCCGACCGCCGAGCGCCCCGCCGCGTTCCGCGCATCTCTCGTCGCCCGGTTGCGCCACGATGTCATAGCCGCAGTGCGGACATACCGCCGGGCTTCCCCCCGAGTGCATCAGTCGAGGAAAACTCCAAGACGCCAAGCCACACTACGGCCCCGCAAAAACAGCGACACTGCTCCAAGAGACACCGGCCCGGTTCCGACAACCAACCGCCGTCGCAAGTGCCGAAACTGCCACCCACGGGAGCGCTCGTTCGATTCCGGTTTTCTGCCGGTCGAATCATCCCGCCTTCGGCATTTTGTAAAACGGCAACGCCGTCACCTTGCCCGCCAGCACACCCTTGCCCGTGTCGATCTCTACCGCCGTTCCAGGAGCGTGCAGCGCCACCTCCAGGAACCCCATGGCGATCGGCGTGCCCAGCGTCGGGCTCGGGCATCCGCTCGTCACCACGCCAACCTCGCGCCCGCCCTGCTTGATCACGGCGCCCTGACGCGCGGCCCGCTTGCCCTCGATCACGAACCCCGCCAACTTCCGCTTCGGGCCGCCCTCGGCCTTGGTCTTCTTCAACGCCTCCATCCCCACGAAGACCTCGCCCTTCTCGCCCTGGTCCTTGTCCAGCGCGATCGCGAAATCCACGCCGCACGACAGCGCGTTGATCTCTTCGCCCAGTTCATGCCCGTACAGCGGCATCCCCGCCTCGGTCCGGAGCGTGTCGCGCGCGCCCAGCCCCGCCGGCCGCAACACCGCGTCGGGCTTGGCCATATCCACACCCTGCAGCAGGTACTTCATCGCCAGCCCGATCGCCCCGGACGGCAGAATCACCTCCACTCCATCCTCGCCCGTGTACCCGGTCCGGCTCACGATCAGTTTCGCGATCATCAGGTTCTTCACCGCGAACCGGTATCTCTTCAGCGACGGAATCTCGCGGCTGTACTGCCCGATCAGTTCGATGACTTTCGGGCCCTGCAGCGCCACCATCGCCGTGTCAAGCGTCTGGTCGTCCATCTTAAACGTCAGGTCCCACTTCGCTTTCAACTCTTCGAAGTGCTTCAGAATCTTCTCGCGGTTGCTCGCGTTCACAACCATCAGAAACTCGTCGTCGTCGATGCGATAGACAATCACGTCGTCCCGCACGCCGCCGCTCTCGTTGCACACCAGCGAATACCGGCACTGCCCGGCCTGCATATCGCTGACCTTCCGCGTGCACGCCTTCTCCAAAAACCGACGCGCGTGCCGGCCGGTGAACTTCACCCGCCCCATGTGCGACACGTCGAACACGCCGCCGCTGCTGCGAACCTGCTTGTGCTCCTCGATCAGCCCGTAATAGGTCAGCGGCATCTCCCACCCGACGAAATCCACCATGTGGGCCTTGTTGTCCAGGTGAAACTGATGCAAAGGCGTTCGCTGCACGGCATTGGCTCCTCTAGTAGTGCCGTCACTTTAGGAGCACACCAACCCTTATTCCCGCCCCGCGCGCACACCGCCCTCGCCCGCCGGCCGCCACGCCCCGTTGTCGATCAACCGGACGCTCCCCACCCGCGCCGCTACCAGCGCGCGCCACCGCGCGCCCACGCTCTCCGCGGGCCTCGTCAACGTCTCCGCCTCGCGAATCACCGCGTATTCCGCCTCAACCCCCTCGCTCCCCAGCACTTCCCCCATCACCCGCTCCGCCTCATCGGGCGTCGAAGCGCCCAGCGCCGCTCTCAATCCCCGGCTCAGCGCCGTCGCCCGCCGACGATCCGCCGGCCCCAGAAACCGGTTCCGGCTGCTCATCGCCAATCCGTCGCTCTCCCGCACCGTCGGCCCCGCCACGATCTCCACCCCCAGCCCCAGCATCCCCGTCATCGCCCGCACCACCTGCAACTGCTGCCAGTCCTTCTCCCCGAACACCGCCGCACGCGGCCGCGTCATCTCGAACAGCCGCTTCACCACCTGGCACACGCCCGCGAAGTGCCCGGGACGGTGCCGATCCTCCAACCCCGGCCGCGTCGCCACCGCCGGCAGAACCGGCACGCCCTCCTCGCGCCCGCGGGGATACACCTCCTCGACGCCCGGCACAAACACCCCCGCGGCCCCCGCCCCTTGGCAAATCGCCAGATCCACATCCAATGTCTTGGGATACCGGGCAAAGTCCGCCGGGTCGTTGAACTGGGTCGGATTCACGAACACCGTGACGACGCATCCCCATGCACCCAGATCGCGCGCCAGGGCCGCGCCCTGCCGAACCAGGCTCGCATGCCCCTCGTGGAGCGCACCCATCGTCGGCACCAGCACGCAACCATGCGAGCCCCACGCGTCGTATTCCCGTGGTGTCGTCGAAACTTTCACACGCGAGGGTAGACGCTACCTGCGACGGGTCACGCGATCCTGCAGCCATTCCGTGATCCGATTCTCCTTCGGCAGCACCTCGAGTTCGATCACGATCTTGTGAAGGCCGTCCCCCTGATACTCGCACGACTTCACCTTGCCCAGCAATCCAACCGGTTCCGCGTCGATCAGGTGCACCGCGACGATCAGTTTTCGCCCCGGGTACGCCAGCGTTCGCGACCGGATCACCAGGTGCGATCGGCTCAGCAACTCCCCCCGCGCCGTCCATGTCGGTCCCGGCTCGTTCCGCTCGCTCAGTTCCGCGGCGTCCAACTCCGCCTTGAACTGCCACCCGGCGATATCAGCCTCGGGCGCGCGCCCCAGCGTCGCCTCCGCGCACGCGTCGAGCCCTTCATCCTTCTTGGCAGCCGTCGTTATGCGCGCCATTGCGGCTCCTTTCCACATCAGTACATCGGACTCTCATTTCCCCGTGTTGACACCGCCCGCCCCGGTCCCCGGTGATCGGACCTGCACCGCGACTCCGTCACCGCCTACCCCGAATAATCCACCGATGCCCGCGCCAGCACATGCCCAATGGGTCCGTCGGCTGCGTCTCGCCGCCCGCCCCTCCCTTTCCCCGGACCTGAGGCGTTTGCTCGATCACGATTCCGACGAACCCCAGCCCGCTCGCGACGCCGACTGCCGCGCCTTGATCGACGCCTTCACCGACAACGCCGGCCACCGCCGGCCCGTCGATCGCCCACTTCTGTCGCACCTGCTCCGCTGCGCCGGCGGCGACATGCCCGCCGATCCGCGTCCTGACGAACTGGCCTGGTGGTGCTGCCACACCCGCGCCGCATACCACCGCCTTCCCATCGACTGGATCGCCGACGGTCGCCTGTTCCGCGACCTCGGCGACGACGCCATCGAAACCTGGACCGACGCCGAACTCTCTTCGCTCCATGCCCTGTCGTGGGAAGGTCTGCGAGCACGCAGCCCCGCGATCCTCTCGCGAATCACCCGCGCCGCCGAATGGCTCCTCGCCGAAGTGCAGCCGGACAACGCCACCGAGCGCCCCTGGGCCGTGCACTTCTTCGCCGCGATGTCGCTCGACGCCGCCCGGACACCCGAATCCCGGGCCCGGGCCGATCTCTACGCGCAGACTCTCCTGAACAACGCGCTGGTCGGCCGCGAACGGCCGGACCGCTTCTCCGCCTGCATCCTCTGGGACGCCGCGAACTGGCTGGAATCCGCCTCTCGCATGACCTGGCAGCGCACCCCTCCGCTGCTGGCGCCCCTGGCCCCGCCGAGTCGCTGATCTCACACCGTCTGGACCTGCCCCATCCGCGCCGTCATCCACCGCTGCAGTTCGGGCGCCCACGCATCGCGAGGATCGATCTTCGTCCCGTATTTCTTCTCGATCGCCGCGGCGATGAGCCCCATGAACATCGGCTGCGGACGCAGCGGCCGGCTCGTCAACTCCGGATGGAACTGCGCCCCGATGAAGAACGGGTGGGTCGGCATGTTGGCGCCCGCATCGCCAGGCCGCCGGAGTTCGACAACTTGCATGATCGGCCGCGTCGGGTGCCGGCCCGAGAAAACCAGCCCGGCCGCCTCCAACCGCTCGATGTATTCCGGGTCAACCTCGTATCGGTGCCTGAACCGCTCGTGGATCATCGTCCTGCCGCCGAACAGGAACGACGCCAGGGTCCCGGGCAGAATCTGCACATCCTGCGCCCCCAGCCGCATGGTTCCCCCGAGCCCCTCGATGCGCTTTTGCTCGGGCAACTCGCTGATCACCGGGTGCCCCGCGTTCGGCGTGAACTCCGTCGAATCCGCGTCGTGCAGGCCGAGCACGTTTCTCGCGAACTCGATCACCGCGACCTGGAATCCAAGGCAGATGCCCAAGTACGGCATACCGCGCTCGCGGCAATACCGGACCGCCGCGATCTTCCCGTCCACGCCCCGCGCCCCGAATCCTCCCGGTACGATCACCCCGTCCAGCCCGTCCATCAGCGCTTCCACGTTCGCGTCCGTCACGTTGGTGGTCTCGAGCCAGTCCAGCGTCACCTTCGCGCCCAGGTGTGCGCCGCAGTGCTCCGCCGCCTTGTCGATGCTCGCGTACGTGTCCCGCAGCCCCGCGTACTTGCCCAGCACCCCGATCCGCACGTCGCGCGATTTCTTCGCGGTCAGTCTCCGCACGAACCCCATCCACTTCTCCCGGTTCCCATCCTCCGCCGAGTTGTCCACCTTGTCGTGCATGTCGAGGATCGACAGGATCTCGCGATCCAGCCGGTCGTGTCTCAACTCCTCGGGGATGGTGTAGATGCTCTCCCGGTCGTGCAGGCTGAACACGCGCTTCAGCGGCACGTTGCTGAACATCGCGATCTTCTGCATCACCTTCGGGCTCACGGGCCGGCTTGCGCGGCACGCGATGATGTGCGGCTGAATCCCCGCCTCCAGCGCCCGCTTGATCCCCAGTTGCGCCGCTTTGCTCTTCTGCTCGCCCAGCGCGGGCGGCTCGATGATGTACGTCAGCGCCACGAAGCACACGTTCCCCGGCCCTTCCTCGAACGCCAGTTCACGCATCGCCTCGATGTACACCCCGTTCTCGTAGTCTCCCACCGTCCCGCCGACCTCCACGAACACCACGTCCGCCGGCCGGCTCCCGTCCCCCCGCACCGCCAACTCCCGCAGTTTTCGCTTCACCTCGCCCGTAACGTGCGGAATCCACTGCACGTCGCGCCCGAGATACGCCCCCCGCCTCTCCCGCTCCAGGATCTCCCCGAAGATCCGCCCCGAGGTCGTAAAGTTCCACTTCAACAAGTTCTGATCCAGCAACCGCTCGTAGGTCCCAAGGTCCATGTCGCACTCGGTGCCGTCTTCCAGCACGAACACTTCCCCGTGCCGATACGGGTTCAGCGTCCCCGAGTCCATGTTCAGGTAGCCCTCCATCTTGATCGGAGCGACGACCAGACCCTTGTCCTTCAGCATCTTCGCCAGGCTGCTCGCGAAGATGCCCTTGCCCAGGCCCGACATCACCGTACCCACCACCACCACGTACTTATGCTGCCCTCGCTGATACCCCTCCGGAATCGGGCTGTAAAACTCCGACTCCGTGCTCCCCTCGACTTGTTCGGTCAGCGAACTGGGTTTGTGGCCTCGGACCATCTCCGCCGGGACGCTGGGCGTCCGGGCCGGTCCTGAATGGGGCCGCGACGGATCATTCTGGCTTGGCAAGGGGGGCATGTCTCATCGTACCACAATCAACATCCACCCGCACCGATCTCAGGCGCATTCTGGCAACACGCTCCCCGGAATCGCGGTACCCTTCCCTTCACCACCTCCCTCTCAATCGGGGGAACAATCGCCTCCAGACGCCGGAGCCCTGAATGGTTCGCCGATTCCTCCCCCTTCTCGCAACTCTCGCCCTATCGACCGCCGCGCCCGCCCAGGACGACGACCCCGACCCCCGCATCGACCTCGCCACCATGCGGGAGGCCGCCACTTGGCCACCGGACCGCCCCTTCGACCACCTCCACATGCGTTTGGAAGTTGACATCCCCGACATCAACAAGCCCGAACTCTCCGCCATCCAGACCCTCACCCTCACCCCGGTCGCCCAGGCTCAGAAAAGCCTGATTCTCGACTGCCGCGGCCCGTCCGTTCAGTCCGTCACCTCGTCCGGCATCCCGCTCTTCTTCGAGCAGTCCGACGGCAAACTCCGCATCCACTTTCCCGCCCCCGTCTCCCCCGGACAGACCGTCGCCGTCGTCACCACCTACACCCTCGATTTCTCCAAGAACCGCGGCGACGGACTCACCTTCTCCAAGGGCCGCGAAGACGCCGAAAGCCCCACCCGCAAGGTCACTCAGATCCACGCCCAGGGCCAGGCCCAACTCAACTCCCTCTGGTTCCCCTGCCACGACTACCCCAACGAGCGCCTGACCACCGAACTCCTCGTCACCGTCGCCGACGGCTTCGATGTAGTGTCCAACGGCCACCTCGCGGCCAGGGAAACCATCCCGGACACCCGCGTTCGCTGGCACTGGGTCCAGGACAAGCCCCACGTCTACTACCTGGTCACCCTCGCCATCGGCAAGTTCGCCATCGTGGATGTCGGCGGCCCCGATTCCGCGCGTCCGGGTCTCCCCATGCCCGTCTACGTCACCCAGGGCGACGAGGAAAACGTGAAGGACATCTTCGGCGCCACCCCCGCCATGGTCGCCTTCTTCGAAAAGACCTTCGGCGAGCCCTACCCGTGGGATAAGTACGCGCAGGTCTGCGTTCGCTCGTTCTCCGCGGGCGGCATGGAGAACACCTCCTGCACGCTCCTCACCGAGGGAACCAGCCGCGTCGGCGAAGCGGGATCACGCGACGATCTGATCTCCCACGAACTCGCCCACCAGTGGACCGGCGACCTCATGACCTGCAAGGGCTGGGCCCACCTCTGGCTCAACGAGGGCTGGGCCAGTTACGCCGAGTGTCTCTGGAACGAGCACAAAGCGGGCGAAGACCAGACCGAAGCCCATCGCGCCTACCACCGCTCCGTTCTCAACTACGTCCGCGCCCAGCGAATGCGCAACCGCGGCTCGGCCCCCACCACCCCGCCGATCGTCTCCAACCGATACACCGACCCCGACTCCGTCTTCCGCAAGCGCGACGACCCGTACGCCAAGGGCGCGATGATCCTTCACATGCTCCGCGAGCGCCTCGGCGATCACGCATTCTTCGGCGGCGTGCGCGATTACGTCCAGACCTACAAGTTCTCCTGCGTCGAAACCGACGACTTCCGCCGCTGCCTCGAACGCGCCTCCGGCCAGTCGCTCGAACGCTTCTTCGCCCAATGGTGCTACCGCCCGGGCCTGCCGCGCCTCGCCGTTGACCTCGATTGGAACGAGGAGTCCAAGTCTCTCAACGTCGCCATCGAGCAGACGCAGACCATCAACCCGCTCAATCCCGCCTACTCCCTGGCCGTCCCCATCCGCGTGAAGTTCGAGGACGAGTCCTTCGAGTGGATCGATCTCGTCAGCGACCAGCATCAGACCGCTCACTCCTTCACCCTCAAGGCCAAGCCGGTCCAGGTCTCCGTCGATCCCAACATCACCTGCTTCTCCGCGGTCGAAACCCGCAAGCCCCTCGCCTGGTGGCTCGACGAGGCCGCCAAAGCCCCCACCCTCTACGCCCGCCTTCAGGCCGTGGACGCTCTCGCCGCGTTCGACATCCCCGAAGCGAAAGCCCTCCTCGCCAATCTGGCCGACAACGAGGGCGAGGATTTCATGCTCCGCGAGGCCGCGGTCGATCTTTCTCCCCGGAGCCCCCTGACCGCCCGACTTTCCCCCGCGTTCGAACGCGCGGTCGTTCCCCTCCGCTTCGTCAACCCGTGATGATCCGCGCAACCCTCACCCAGCCCATTCCATGAATACCACCCTGATCATCGCTTCGCTCTCCCTTTCCTCCTTCGCGTCCGCATTCCCGGACGTGTGCGGGCACGACCGATCCTCCCCGCCCGCCGCGGCCCCGGCGTTCGACCCCGTCACCGGGCGCGACCTTCGTGTCTTCCCGCCGCACCTCTACGCTGACTTCATCCACATGGCCCTGGACATCCACATCGCGGACATGAACACCCCGCGATTCACCGCCACGCAAACGCTCAGTTTCTCGCCGCTGGGAGACCCGCTCGCCTCGCTCTCCCTCGACGCGAAGGCCATCAAGATCACCTCCGTGAAGGCCGACGGCTTCGCCACCGCCTTCACCGCCGACGGCGCCAAACTCAATGTCACCTTCGACCCTCCGGTCCCCGCCGGGCAGACCGCCACCCTCGTCACTTCCTATGAAGTAGACGACCCGCCCCTGGGCCTCATCTGGACTCCCGAATCCAACGACTGGCCCAACCGCCCCGCCCAACTCCACACCCAGGGCCAACCCGAAACCAATTCCTACTGGTTCCCGTGCAACGACTTTCCCAACGACCGCTTCACCACCGAAATCACCGCGACGGTCCCCGCCGACTTCCTCGTCTCTTCCAACGGCCGCCTCGCCGAGCATGCTCGCATCATCCGCACCGTCGAAGATTCCCTCGGCGCCACCTCGATGCTCCCTTTCGAACGCTTCCACTGGGTGCAGGACAAGCCCCACGTCCCTTACCTCGTCTCGCTCGTTGTCGGCAAGTTTGACGTCGTTGACCTCGGCGACAAGACGCTCCCGCTCCCGGTATACGCCCCTCTCGGCCGCGGCCGAGACGTGCAGGCCACCTTCGGCCGCACCCGCGCCATGATCGACGCTTTCTCCAGGCACCTCGACGAGCCCTACCCCTGGGACCGCTACGCGCAGGTCGTGGTGTGGAACTTCGGCTCCGGAGGCATGGAAAACACCTCCTGCACGACCCTGCACGAAAACAGCGTCATCCTCCCCGGCGACCTCGACGACCACGATCACGAGGGTCTTATTGCCCACGAACTCGCCCACCAGTGGTTCGGCGATCTGACAACCTGCAACTCCTGGGAACATGTCTGGCTCAACGAGGGCCTCGCCACCTTCATGAACACGCTTTGGATAGAGGACCGCGACGGCAAGGACGCCTACCTCGCCGAAATCCGCGGCGCCTACGACAACCTCGCCGACAACGACAAAGCCGACGCTCCCAACGTCCAACCCATGGCCTCCAAGGTTTATCGCGACACCTGGGAACCCTTCCGCCGTCCCGCCAACCCCTACGGCAAGGGCGCCTCGATCATGCACATGCTCCGCGTGCGCCTCGGCGACGATCTCTTCTTCCGCTCGCTCGCCGCCTTCATTGATCAGCACAAGTTCCAGACCGTCGAGACCAGCGACCTCCGCAACGCCTTCGAGCAGGTTTCCGGCCTTTCGCTCGAACAGTTTTTCTCTCAGTGGGTCTTCCGGCCGGGCGTCCCCTCGCTCGACGTTACGACCTCCTGGGATGAGTCCTCGCACACGCTCACGTTTCTCGTCAATCAGACCCAGAACATCAACGCCGACAACCCCGCCTTCGAGTTCGACCTTCCCGTCGTCATTGACGCCGGCTCCACCGCGCCCGCCGTTCGCGAAGCCATTCAGATAGTCTCCAAGTCCACGCAGGCAACCATCACGCTCCCCAACCGTCCCTCGTGGATCGCCATCGACCCCGATCTCTCGGTCCTCGCATCCATCACCATCGCCTCCGACGAACCAGCCAGCCTCGCCCTCCTCGAGCACGCGCCTTCGTTGCCCGCCAAGGTCCAGGCTGTTCGCGCCCTTGCCTCCCCCGGCACCGACACCCCTAATCCCGTCCTCCGCCGCCTCGCCGCCGACACCGCGCAGCCAACGTCCCTCCGCGTCGAATGCGTGAAGGCCCTCACCTCCCGCCACGCCGACTCCGATATCCGCTCCGTCGCCACCGGATCGCAGGATTCCTGGCAGGTTCGCGAGGCCACCACCATCGCCATGGCCGACATCCTCGCCCGCGAGGGCGACAAGGCCGACCCCGAAACACGCGCCCGACTTCTCGATCTCATCGCCGCTCGCGCGGGCTCGGACTCCAGCATCAAGGTCCGCGCCGCCGCGCTCAGGTCCCTCGGCCGGCTCCAGGCCCACGAGTTCGACGCCGTCATCACCCGCGCACTCCGCGTCGAATCGCAGGGCGATCTCGTCCGCCAAGCCGCGATCGAGGCCCTCGGCTCGTTCGACACCCCGCGCGCCCTGCACGACTGCACCCGCTTCGCCGCCCCCAACTTCGATTCCCGCACCCGGTCACTGACCGTGGAAACCGTCGTCAAACTCGCCCATCACGACAGGGACGCCGCCTTCAAGTTCCTCTCCGACCACCTCGCCGACCGCCAACTCCGCACCCGCCGCGCCGCCGGCGACGGCCTCGTCTCCCTCGCCGATCCGCGGGCACTCGACGTCTTCGCCTCGGCGACCTCGCACTCCCGCGGCCCCGAAACCGCACGCCAACTCCAGATCTGGACCGAGCAACTCCGCGCCGCCCTGGACTCGAAGTAGGCTCACGCCCCACGCTTCCACCTCGCCACGAACGCCTCGTACTGCTCCGGCGTGTCGATCCCCGACGTGCGCACTTCGCGCACCGCCACGGCCATCCGATACCCGTGATCCAGCAGCCGCAGTTGCTCCAGCATCTCGCACATCTCCAGCGGCGAGGGCGGCAACTCCACGTACCGCCTCAGCACGCTCACGCGATACACATACATCCCCACGTGCTTCAAGGGCGCCATCGCCGTCCCGCCGCTTCGCGGATGCGGGATCAGCGACCGCGAAAAATACATCGCGCTCCCGTCCCGCCGCACCACCACCTTCACGATGTTCGGATTCGCCGGGTCCTCCCCCGGCGCAAAGGGCGAACCCACCGTCGCCGCCTCCGCCCCGCTCGCTCTCAGCGCACCCACCGCCGCATCCACCGCACCCGGCTCAATCTCCGGCTCGTCACCCTGCACGTTCACCACGATGTCGAAGTGACGCAGCCGCAGCACCGCCGCGGCCTCCGCCAGCCGGCTCGTCCCGTTGGGATGATCCGCCCGCGTCATCACGACCTCGCCGCCGAACCCCGCCACCGCCGAGCGAACGGCCTCGGAATCGGTCGCCACAACCACCCGCGACACGCTCTCCGCCCGCCGCGTGCGCTCCCACACATGCCGGATCAGGGGCCAACCCGTCCGGTCCGCGAGCACTTTTCCTGGAAACCGCGTCGAGCCCAGCCGCGCCGGGATGATCGCCACCACCTCGCCGCCCGGCTCCCCGCTTGTCGCGTGCTCGTCCATCGCCCTTCACCCCGCGCAACGACCCCGCCGCACGCGCCGCGTCACGACTTGGTCGTCCGCAGGTCCGCGACAAGTTTTTTCAGCGTATCGCGCCGCAGGCGGATATCCAGGTACCCGATCTGCTGCAGCGCAATCGACGACGCGAGTTTGTCCGCTTCCATCGCCGCCTCGAGGTCCCGCTCCTGCTCGCCCTTCGCCTGCAGCGCGATCATCAGCCAGTACCGCAGTTCCAAGTTCACCTCGGGCAGGATGTCTTTCATGTCCAGCGCTGTCCGCAGCGCGCCCACTCCCTCGTCGTTCCACCCGATCTTCAGGAACGATTGCCCCAGCATGCTCAACGCCATCGCCCGGTTCCGCGGCTCGTGCTGAGCCTCCTGGAACAGTTCGATCGCCTCCTGGTACTTCTCGAGTTGAAAATACCGCTTGCCGAGCTCGAACTTCCGCGTCAGGTCCGTCGGATACGCCTCGACCTGCAGCCGGAACTCGCTCGCCTCGAGCTCCACCGCCTCGCGCGAGGCCTGCTCCAGCATCCGCTTGAGCATCTCGTTGCCGGGCGACTGATCCAGCATCTTCTTCAGGTCCAGCGCCTTGCGCCTGGCCTGCCGGAACCGGATCACGCCCGCCAACTCCCGCCACCGGAACGCCTTGCTCAGGTCAAACGCCTGCAAGTACAACGCGTGCGCCTTCTCCTCGTCTTCCGGCCGCCCGCGCTCCACCAGCAACTTCGCGTACTTCTCGATGCTCGGCACGTCCCCCGGCCGCTTGATGCACTCATCTTCCGCCGCCGACAGCAGCCGCTCGATCGTCTCGTCGGTCTTGACGATTCGCTCCGCCTCGTCCAGGTGTCGCTGTTTCTGCGCATCACGGATGTTCGCCCGGAACCCGCCCGCCTGGCCGGTCTGGTCATACCCGCCGCGGCTCATGGTCGCCTGCGCCGCCAGACTCCTGATAAACGCCGCCAACTCCCCGTCCGTCGGATCGACCTTCTGTGCCTGCTCCGCCGCGACAATCGCCCGATCCGCCGCGCCGACCGAGGCCAGCATCTCCGCGATCTTGACCAACAGGTCCTTGCGGACTTTCTTCTCCCGCAGGACCGCTCCCATGGCCCGGTCCCCCACCCATACTCCCACCTCGCTCAGCCGCAGTTTGGCGCACAACTCCAACGCCCGCACCGCCAGCACGCCGTCCGAG
Source organism: Phycisphaerales bacterium (assembly GCA_905339235.1). GTDB lineage: Bacteria > Planctomycetota > Phycisphaerae > Phycisphaerales > UBA1924 > RI-211. The sequence goes on along the minus strand of CAJPFG010000001.1, from coordinate 176,187 downwards.
GGCCTCATCGCCCACTCCAGCAGCCCCAGCAGGTACCGGTCTACTTCGCCCTTCCCCGCCAGCCCCCGCACCACGTCCTTGCTGACACCCTTCTTGCTCGCAGGATCCGACAGGTAGGAGGCCGCCGCCTTGAAGAACCCCTCGATGCCCGCCATGTTCGCCGGGTCCCACCGTAGCCCGTCGAGCCACAGTTTCATCGCGTATTCGTAGTTCCCGGTCTCATGCACCGCCCGTGCGTGGGTAAAGAACTTCGACGCCTTCTCAGGGGAAAACTCGAGCCCGCTCGCCACCGCGCCGTTCCCGGTTTCCGCCGGCTTGACGCTCTCGTCTTTTTTGCTTCCGAACAAAGCCAAGGTGATGTCCTCGTCTGCGAATGATCCGGAATTGAAGTAGCGCCGGCGCTGGCCCAGCGGACCCCGTCCCGGCAAGGCTTCCATTGTAGTAAACCGCCCGACTCCCCGCAGGGTTTCTCCTACACTCGCCGGATGCCCGTCGATCCAGCCTCGCTCCGGGTCCGAAACTACCCGGACCCCATCCTCCGTCGCAAGGCCCAGCCCGTCGAACTCACCGATGAGGTCCGGGCCGTGGCGCGCCGCATGATCGATCTCATGCACGAACACGACGGAATCGGCCTCGCCGCCCCCCAGGTCGGCCTTCCCTGGCGGCTTTTCGTCTCATACGTCCCCGAAGCCGACAAGCGCTCCGCGACTTCCGACCCCCCCACCGCCGAACTCTCCCCTTGTATTTACCTGAATCCCGTGCTCTCCAACCCCGCCGGCCCCCTCACTCCATATGAAGAGGGCTGCCTCTCCCTTCCGGAAATCACCGGCGTCGTCCTCCGCCAAGACCAGATCACCATCTCCGCCACCGGCCTCGACGGTGCCACCTTCACCCGCCGCGCCACCGGCCTCCTCGCCCGCTGCTGGCAGCACGAGACCGACCACCTCGACGGCGTCCTCATCATCGACCGCATGACCCAGATCCACCGCATGAAGAACCGTACCGCCCTCAAGCACCTCGAAGCAGACTGGGACGCCGCCCACCTCCGACGCTGAACCATGCGAATCGCCTTCTTCGGCTCCGGCGCCTTCGGTCTCCCAACACTCCAATCCCTCGCGCGCGCCCACAACCTCGTCGGCATCATCAGCCAACCCGACAAACCCGCGGGCCGCGGCGGTCATCTCACTCCCACCTCCATCGCTCAGTGGGCCGCCGCCCACCTCCCCGCCGTCCCGCTTCTCAAGCCAGATCGGTGTAGTTCCCCCGAATCGGCCAGCCTCATCCACGCGATCCCCGCCGACGCCTGGATCGTGATCGCCTTCGGCCAGAAACTCAGCCGCGCCCTCCTCGCCGACCGCTTCGCCGTCAATCTCCACGCCTCGCTCCTCCCCCGCTGGCGCGGCGCCGCCCCCATCAACGCCGCGATCCTCGCCGGCGACACCCAGACCGGAAACTCCATTATCACCCTCGCCGACCGCATGGACGCTGGCCTGATTCTCGCCCAATCCCGCCGCGTCATCCCCCCCGACATCACCGCGGGCCAACTCCACGACCTGCTTGCTTCCGACGGCCCTTCCCTCGTTTCGCAGGTCCTAGACGCTCACGCCGCCGGCCGCGATTCTCCTCGCGCCCAGGACGAATCCCTCGTCACCACCGCCCCCAAACTCGCCAAGTCCGACGGATGGCTCAACTTCACCGACTCGGTCGAAGCCTGCCGCCGCCGAATCAACGGCCTCTCCCCATGGCCCGGCGTCACCGTTCATTTCCGCGCCCAGCCCCTCAAACTCCTCCGCGCCACAACCGCGCCCCCCACGACCGGGCCCGCCCATCCCCCCGGCGCCATCCTCTCCCCCGCCGACGGACTCGTCGCCTGCGCCGATTCGACGCTCCAGATCCTCGACGTCCAGCCCGCCGGCAAACGCGCCATGCCCTGGCGCGACTTCGCGAACGGACATCGCGTGCAATCCCAAGAACTCCTGGCAGGAGGCCCGCCCCCGTGCTCACCCTCTGGGACCTGATCGAACCCGTCTCGCGGCTCCTGGCGCCCCGCCGTCAGCCCGCGTCCCCGCCGCGTCCCGCCCGCCCCCCGGCTCAACGAAGCCCGATCCCCACCGCCACTCCGATCCCCGCCCGCAAGCCCACCGCCACCGACCGCTACGAGTCCATCGCCCGCGAACTCCTCGCCACTCACAACATCCGTGTCCGTAAGTGGCGAAAGTCCTCCTCCGGCGTCGCCGTCGTGGTCACCTACCGCAACGGCGCGATTACCCGCTACATCGAATCCCCCCGCCCCCGCGGCCCGCTGTCCATGGCCATCTTCCTCCACGAGATCGGCCACCACGTCTTCGGCGTCGGCTCCATCGAGCCCCGCTGCCTTGAGGAATACCACGCCTGGATGTTCGCCCTGCGAGAGATGGAATCCCGCCGCCTCAACGTCACCGACTCAGTCCGCCGCCGCGTCCACAAGTCGCTCGCGTACGCCGTCCGCAAGGCCCAGCGCCGGGGCCTCAAGCAACTGCCAACCGAACTCCGCGCGTACACCTGATCCGGCGCACGAAACAGGGGCCGCGCGTCGCGCGGACCTCCTGAGCATGCACTCAACTTCAGTCGTGCAGCGCACCCACCGGCGGCAACTCAATCGGCAGCAGGTTCAGCGTCGTCTCGATCCGGCAGCGAGACTGCGGTTTATGGCGTTCGGCGAAGAAGATCTTCAGGCTGTAACTCTCCCCGTCGTCCAGCCACGAAAGCCGGTCGAGTTCCACCGTCTGCGACACCACGTCGTGCACCCCGCCCACGTCGATCACCAGTTTGCCGTCGATGAACACCCACAGGTCGTCGTCGCCCGCGAAGGTGAACACCTGCCCGGCGCCCTCCCGGTACACGAACTGGGTTTCAACCTCGTACGTGAAACTCCAGTTCTTGTTGCCGCCCTGCGCCGACGGGAACTGGCCGTTGACGTTGTAGAAGCCTTCCATCTCCACGAAGTGCGTGTCGAGCGAGTCGTCGAAGACATACACGTCCGTGCCCGGCTGCCGCACCAGTTCGATCTCCATCACCCCTGACATGTTCACACCAAGCACATCCCGATACCACGACGAGAACGACTCCGCCGACTGGAGCGCACCGCCGGCGCCCGGCAACGCCGATCCTTCCGTGTCGTCGTCCCGCGCCTCCACGTAGTTTCGAGGCGGCATGATGTTCCGGCCCTCGGAGTCGCGCCACTCCGTCATCACCCTGTGTCCTGTGCACGCGAATACCGGGTCCCCGTCGCTGTTCAGTTCGTCGGCGACGATACCCACATAGTGGGCGCGGCCCGACGCCGGAATGATGTTGAAGTCCGGATGACCTCCCGCCGTCTGCTGATCGCGGAAGTCCCGCACCACTCCACTGATCCGCAGCGAACCCGAGAGATTCTCGAACGGATCCGGGAAGTTCGAGCTCGCCCGCGTGACCGGGGGATCGGCAAGCATCGCCCCCGCGAACGCGATTCCGGCCAGGGCCGCGAGCGCCAAGGCCAACCGGGATTTTCCAGATCCGAGGCGATGGGCAACAGGTTGAGATGTAACGGTCATGCCCCAATTCTCCAAATCGTCCCTCGCTTCTGGAACCTTGTTTTCAGGTTCTGTCGCGCAAAACGTACCGGCTGTGCCGTCTTTGCCGGCTGGGGGCCTCTTCCAAGCGTCCCGGGGGCGATTCGAACGCCCGACCTGCCGCTTAGAAGGCGGCTGCTCTGTCCAACTGAGCTACCGGGACCCGCCGAACTTTACTCTCGCCCTTGCCCCCCCGGCTCCCGATTCGCCGATACATTTCCACCAAGATGCCCGCGATCCCCTTCTTCAAATACCACGGCCTGGGGAACGACTTCATCCTCCTCGACTCCCTCGCGCACCCGCAACTCGCCAACCTCCCCTGGCCCTCGCTCGCCCGGCGCCTCTGCGACCGCCACTCCGGCATCGGCGCCGACGGCCTGCTCCTCCTCGCCCCCACGCCCGCCGCCGACCTGCGCATGTCCATCTTCAACCCCGACGGCTCCGACGGCGGCATGTGCGGCAACGGCATCCGCTGCGCCGCCCGCCACGTGATCGAGCGCCACGCCCGCAGCGCCCAGCCGCTTCACGTGCAGGTCGCCAACTCCTCGCTCCGGGTCACCGCCGTCTCGCAACCCGGCGCGTTCCACGCCACCGTCGAAATGGGCGAACCAACCCACGGTCCGCCCGACGTGAGCGAAGCCCTGCCCGCCGATCTCGCCGCCGCCTGCGAACGCGCCGCCCCCTCCTGGGCCGCGTCTTGCGGCCTCACCCCCGCCTTCATCCGCGTTTCCATGCCCAACCCCCACGCCGTGTTGTACTGCTGCGACGTGGCCCGCGTCCCCATCGCTCTCGTGGGTCCCCCCATCGAATCCCACCCCATCTTCCCCAACCGCACCAACGTGCAGTTCGTCCAGGTGCTCGACCGCGGGCACGCCCGCGTCCGCACCTGGGAACGCGGCGCCGGCGCCACGCTCGCCTGCGGCACGGGCGCATGCGCCGTGCTCGTCGCCGGAGTCCTCACCGATCGCCTCGCCCGTGAAGCCACCATCCACCTTCCCGGCGGCGACCTCCTGGTCCGCTGGGACCAGGCCACCAACCACGTCCTCATGACCGGCCCCGCCGAGTACGTGTTCGACGGCTCCATCGCGCTCTGACCCGCTACATCACCGCCCCGGGCGGCGCCCCGCCCTTTGCCGTATCCCACTCCGTCATCGCCGCCCTCAACTGCGCGAAGACCCGCAGCGCCAGCCGCGTCTCCGCCAGCAGCCTCGCCGAACCCAGCCCCAGCCCCGCCACCCCCACCACCGCCAGCGTGATCGTCAACACCTGCGCCCCCAGCACAACCGCCCCCATCCCGAAGTACCCCGCGAACGCCCCGATCAGCGCCACGCACGTCCCCGCCGCGAACGACCCCGTCGCCAGATAGAGCAGCCGCAACGCCTCCACCAGCATCGTCGCCCGCGTGGATGCAAACTCAAAGTCCTGCCGATGCAGGCCCGCGTGCGGATCGTCCTTTCTCCCCCCCAGCAGCGCCGCCGACGCCGCGCGAGCCCGATCCGACACCTTGCCCAACCGGTTCGATGTCGAAAGCGCCAGCAGCGTCGAAGCATTGGTCAGGATCGCCGGCGCCGCCAAAAACGTCAGCACCGCGAACGGGTTGTCGGTCGTCGGGTCGCTCATGCTCAACAGTACCGACCCCGCGGCGCCCCTAGTTCCGCCGCGCCGCCTCCCGATCCGTCTCCAGCACCACCCCCGAAAACGTCCGCACGAAATCGCTCACCGGCATCACAAACACCCCCGCCCGCGTCGGATACCCATGCTCAAGCCCCGAGTCACCCTTCGGCCGGAACGTGTTCCCGTGCGGGTTCCACATCGTGAGCGCATCCTTCTCCGCGTCGAACGACAGAATTGCGTACGCGTGCTTCCCGTTGATCCCCGGCGGCAGCGGAACCTCCGTCGGCGAACCCGCCGTGACCAGCCGCCTCGCCGCCAACGCTGCCGGCACCTTCTCCCGCACCTGCGCCGCCAGCGCATCCGCCTCGCCCGCCGGCCTCAGTTCGTACACCGCCGGCTTCCCGTCCCCGCCCACCTTCACCCGCCGCCGAAGTTGGATCCGCTCCGTCTCGTGCCCCGTCAACATCCGGATCACCGTCGCCGACGAGCCCCCCTTCGCGATTGCATCCGTCGCCGACTCCATCGCATACCTCTCCGGCGCGGCCGCCTGCCGCATCGTTCCCATCGCCTTCTCCAGCACCGGCAGCCACAACCCCTCGTCCCCCGTCGTGGACGACAGCGCCACCTCCGCATCCGTCAGTTCCAGTAGCGTCACGCTCCGACCCGGAAACCGCACGGTGTACCGCCCGTCCTCTTCCCGCGTCATCATCGACTTCACGAAGAGCGGATCCCGATGCACCGCCGCGCCGACGCTCGCGACAAAGAAGCAGTCCCCCAGCGGCCCCTGCCGGCACTTGTCCAGGTCCGGCGTCTCGTCAAGGAACAAATCCCGCTTGGCCGCGCCGATCCGGCGCACGCACGAGCGGTACGCGGCCTCCAGATTCGGCGGCCGCTTCGGCGCCGTGCTCGACGCGCCCTCGGGCGAATCCGCCCGGTCCCGATCCGCCGGCGCCACCGCGTTCCGCGCGGGCGGCGCCGTGACAAACTCCAGCGTCAGCCGCGGCACCTCATACCGCTCGCTCCGCACGATCCTCTTCAGCGCCGCCACCGCTGCGCCTTGCGCGCCGCTGATTGTCGGGTCCACGCATGCCTTGTCGATCTCCAGCGCCGACAACTCGCCATCCGAGTCCCGATCCCAAGCGGCGAAATGCTGTCGGGCAACCGCAGCGAACGGTTCCACCGGAGCGGAGGGGGACGCGGGCGGTTGGCCCAAAATCAACGCGAGCAGCACCTGGTTCATGCCCGAGAGCATACCACAATGCCCGGCCGCGCCTGCGTCCTCCGAGAATCCGCGCGGACTCGATTTCCGAGCCCGCGCGGCATCGACCTTACCGACGACGACGCGAAACCACCAGCCCGCCCAGCCCCAGCAGCGCCAACCCGCCCGGCGCGGGAGTCACGCTCACCGAGCCCGTCCCGCTATCCCCGAAAATCGTGTACACCGTCGTCACCGAGAACGGGTACTCCTGGGCAAACCACGCGGCCGTGTCATCCAGCGCTCCCTGCCGCCCAAGGACCGGGTTGGACGGGTCCGGATCGCTTGCACCAGGCCAGAAGGCGTTGCCGACCCCCACGTAGAACAACTCGTCGATCAGCAGCGTGCCCGCCTCACCCGAGTTGTACACGATGTCGTCGCCGCCGCCCGGGGCCCGATTCGCACCCCAGTTCACCCCGATCCGCGTCGTCCCGTTGTACGTCGTTCCGGCCAGGTTGCCCACGAACCCCAGCGCGTTGTCGTCATCACTGCTCGACATGTTGAACCCCACGTCGTTCAGCGTGAACAGGGTCGTTCCGTCGCCGCTCGCGTGAAGCCCGAAGTGCATCCGATTCCCCAGTTCGCTGCTGAACGGAGCCAGCGGGTTGGCCGCCCCGCGCCACGACGGGAAACTCGTCACCATGACATCGCCCGGCGCGATGAACGACCCGTTCGCGAACGTCGCGTACCCGGTGGGATCGGTATTGCGGTCGCCCACCGACGCGGCCCCGGATTGCAGGCCCGACAGCGCGTTGGCCGCGTAGCCGCCCCAACTCGGAGAGCCGAACGCATTGGGTGCGGACGACGGCTTCACCACGATGGTGATCGCCCCCTGCGCCACGGTTCCGGCTGCGATCATCAGTGCAACGGCTGCGAAACGAAACTTCATGTCAATTCTCCAGATGGGCCGCGGGCGAACCGCGGCAGTGCGAGAGAGAGCCAAGTCATCGCCGCCACCGCGGCGAGCGAGAAACAGGTATGCCGGCGTTCGGAGCCCCCCGCGCGCCGGGGTTCACCTTCACGGATTCCGGCGGACGAAGAACAGTCCGCACAGCGCCACGACCGCCACGCATCCCTCGACCACATACGCCGTGGTCGTCAGACCATGCAGCACGCCCCTCCCACACCGGTGAACACCAGCGTTCACACCGTGGACGAGGGCGGCAATGACATCCGTCGCGCAGATTGGATTAAGAACAGCACGGCTCATGACCGGCTCCTTTCTATTGAACTCGCGCGAAACGACGCGCGATGTCTCGAAATCCCGCCGCGCCCCGTTTCCGCGACGCGGGGGGTTCCTCTCGCTCGCCGATCGTTACGAGCGGAGGAGTGTTCTGCGTGCCCCGGGGGCCCATCGCCAATCTCGAATCCGAAACTCGCCTTGAGACCTCGCGATCTCAACGCGAGCGAGAGGAAAGGAGGAAAACGCCGGCCCCTTCGGGCCACAAGCCGCGCCAAGGCCTGCCGGCCTCGACGCAAGCGAGAGGAGATTCGCGCACTCAGCGACGACGGCGGGTGCAGACCAGGCCGCCCAGCCCGAGCAAGGCGATCGCGCCCGGAGCCGGAACCGACGCGTACACGTTGCGCCAGTACACCTCATACCCACTGTCGGGCAGCGAACCCGCGTTGTCGGCGTTGCCGAAGTTGTACGCCTCGACGAACGCGGTCTGCAGGCCTTCGAATCCGGCTTCCGAGTAGGCCGCTCCGCTGAGCGACTGCACCAGCGCGCCGTTGATGTAGAAATCGTGCGACGTAGTCGTGTTGACGATGCGGAACGCGTTGTACGCTCCGTAGTTCACCGTCGTCGCAAGGTCAACCCAGCCGGTGCTGCTGTCCCACACGCGGAACCGCGGCGAAAAGCCCGAGGCCAGGGGGTTGAACCCGTCGGCCGGATCGTTGTTGATGAACCCAACGATCGGATAGAACGCGTTTCCTTCCACCGGATTGGCGTCGCGCGTCCACAGGTCCGACCGGCGAAGGTTTCCGGCGGTCTCCCAGTCGCTGGGGATGAATAACTCGCCGCCCACTTCCCACGCGCCTGTGATGCCCGCGGCCCTCTGCCGGCCCTGGGTGTTGTAGAACGCGCCGGAGTATCCGGAGGGCCGAAGGTCCGCGCGATCCGCGTTGCTGAGGTCGATCCGCAGCGCCGTCCCGCTCAGCGGATCCGTGGCCCCCGGCGTCCAGCCCGCCGGTGCGTAGCGGTCCACGCCCCAGTTCGTCGTCGAGAAGCTGCCCGCGGCCCCCGACTCAAAGAAGCTCTGCGCCATGGCCGGCGCAAGCGCCGTGCCCGCCAGACCGATCAGAGCGCACGAGTAACGGAAGGAACTTGAATAGGTCATGAAAGTCTCCCTGCACACTTGAATCCCACGTCTGCAGAACGACCGGTGCAAAGGGCGTCTGGTTCCGTTCGCGGCCGATCCGGGCACATCCCGGTATCCGTCCGCGATCAAGCCTGCCGCGGGCCGTTGGGCCCGAGACGGGGCGGTTGTTCCGTGCGCGGCATCGCCTCTGAACGTCGGGAGTCCCTTCGTGCGTTGCCGCGAGCGGATAGACCGGTTTGGACGGCGCCCGCACCCCGGGACCGTCCGCGGTTTCTCGATCCAAACCCGCGTCAATACCTTTCGGCCTCGACGCGAGCGAGAGGAGGAGGAGATTGTCGAACCTTCCGAAGCCGCGTCAGGACCTTCCGGCCCCGGCGCGAGCGAGAGGAGAGGAGATGAGAGAGTTCGTGATCAATCCCGCGCCGGAGGGTCAGTTCCGTCGCGAGCGTGAGGAGATTGTCAAAGCCACCTCGCGGAGTCTCCTCCGGGAAGCAACTGGTTTCAGGCAACCGCGCGCCGCGGCGGAGCGAGGCGCCGCACCGCGTGCGCTGATCGCTGCCCGGCTCGCCGGCGGAGCTCAAGGTCGATCAGCACCCGCGTGGTCGCGTTGCTCATCACCGCCAACCACAGAAGTTGCTCACCGCTGAATCGCCGAAGATCCTCTCGCATCATTCTGGTATTCATGACACAGCTCCAAACACGGTGCTCTCGGGCGGACGCGGAATGGCCGGGCGGGCTCCCACACTCTCCCGCGCCTTCGCCGCGCCCGGATCGATCAGGATCGACGCCACCATGTCTTCGATCAGTTCCGGATCCACTTCCGCCGAGGACAGAAAACACGCCACGCCCTCGCCGCGGAACAGCATCTCGTACGTGGACTCTTGCTCGCGTTCGATGATGACCACCGGCGTGCGCCGCCAGGGCGCCCGCAGGAATCGCACGATCTGCACCACCTCGAACGAGTCCGCCCCGGTCTCCAGCAGAACCAGCGGGACACGCCGGCGAAACATCTCCGATCGAATCGCGGCCCGCGCGCTGCCGACTTTTAGCCAGGGCCACCAGTTCCGAACGACCGCCCGGGCCAGGCCCGGCGTCAGTTCCTCGCTCAGCGAGATCACGAGAGGTTTGTCGGCCTTGACTTCCGGCACGGGTCGTCTCCTTGGCGTCGTCTCACGCCGAGGAGATGAATGCGAACCGCGTGCCAGACCACCGACCCGCTTTCCCGCGCGCTGCCGGGACTTTCTCTCACCGCCCGCCTCTCGACGCAGTGCCGCGCCGGTACCACACGCGACACAACAGTTCCATGCTGGTACTTCAGCCGCGTTCCGCGACCACCGGCCGGCCGGCGCGTGTACCAGATTGGTACCTCGCCCTCGCCTTTCCAGGATTCCCATCCTCCCCGCCGGCCCGCGTGAGGCTCTCCAACCCGTACGACTTCACCTTGCGATACAGGCGACGCCGCTCGATCTGCAACATGTCCGCGGCCCGGGACTGCATCCCCCCTGCCTGCCGCAACGCCCGCGATATCAGTTCCCGCTCCGCCACGTGCATCGGCACCACGCCCGACGAACCCCACGACTCCTTCGTCTCCGTCCCCACACCCTCCGCCACTTCCGACACTTCTTCGGGCAGGTGCTCCGCACCCACCACCACCCCGGGCGCAAACACGAAGGCGTGCTCCATCGCGTTCGCAAGTTCTCGAACGTTCCCCGGCCACCGATGCCGGACCAACACTTCCATCGCCTCCGCCGACATTCGCTTCCGCTTCATCCCGTACTGCACCGCAAGCCGCTCCAGCAGGTGCTCCGCCACCACCTCGATGTCCTCCGACCGGTCCCGCAGCGGCGGCACCACGATCCGCACGACCTGGAGCCGGTACAACAGGTCCTCCCGAAACTTACCCTCGCGAACCATGCCGCGCAGGTCCCGGTGCGTCGCCGCAACCACCCGAATGTTCACCCCCACCGCTCGCGCCGCGCCCACCGGAGTCACCGTGCGCTCCTGAAGCACGCGCAGCAGTTTCGCCTGGGCCGCCGGCGGCAGATCGCCCACTTCGTCCAGGAACAGCGTGCCCCCCTCCGCCGCTCGAACGAACCCCACCGAATCCCGCTCGGCACCGGTGAACGCGCCCTTTACATGCCCGAATAGTTGCGAATCCGTCAACGCCTCGCTCAGCGTCGTGCACTCCACCGGAACGAACGGACCCTCCGCCCGCCTGCTCTTCGCGTGCAGCCGATGCGCCGCCAGTTCCTTGCCTACCCCGGATTCGCCGAGCAGCAGCACCGTCGTATCAAACCGCGCGGCCGCATCGATCGCGCTCACCACGGTGCGCATCGACTGTGATCGAAGCACCAGTTCCTTGGCGGAATGACCCTGCGACAGCGCACTCAGGGCGGTCATTCTGGTCCATCTCCTCCTCGCACTCGAAGCCCACCACCCCAAGTGCCTTCCCGTCTCTCAGCGGGCATGCTAGACCGTAATGAAACGCACCACAAGCCTCAACCCGGACGGTCCTTGCACTATTTTTGAAATTATCGCTAATGGTGCGCCGCGACCGCCTTCCCGCCGAAGCGCGGCCACGACATCAGTTGTGAACCTAATGCTCTGGAATGCGGGACCTTATGCCACTTTCTACCTGATCCATTAGAACGATTCTCATGACAGGCTCTCGACAACATGAACAAACACCCACCATCATTGCCCGCTTCTCTCGACGAATCTCCCGCGTAGCGCGTCGCTTGGCCGCGTGTTGAAAGCGCCCTTTGCACGCGCATTTGCGCGAACCCCGACACCCATCTCGCGCTTTTGCGAAAAAGTTTTGCTCCAATCCCCGCAAGCACATACGCCCTTCCCTCGCGGGTCCACCTGCCCCGCTCCACCGACCCCTTCGCCCAACCACCACCATCCCCCAATGTCCCGCGCCCCGCGGGGATGGTGCCGACTCCGCAAGGCGGAGGGGGTCCGAGCCCCACGACCCCGCACCCACTTGCGATTTGCCATCCGCGATTTGCGTTCTCACCCCTTCATCACCGCCGCGCGCGACAGCAGTCTCTCCATCAGCGCCGGCAGATCGCGAGACGTGAACGGCTCTCGAGCGCCTCCGCGGCGTCGAATCTCGCAGGGATTTCGTCGCGGGCATACCGGTAAGAAGCGCGGACAAAGCGTGCCGGCTAGTTCGGTGACGGGGAAGCCACTCGCCGTTCATGATCTCCAGAGCGTTGGTCGTCGGGAGCAGCGGCCTTCGGCGGCAGGAGTGCATCGCGAACGTCACTCCCCAACGACCGCGACCAGCGATTTCAGTTCTTCGACATCGAACGCTCCGTCGGGCCGGCGGCAGGAAGAGTGCAGTTGTCCGCAACCCGTGCGCCGCAGGATTTCCGGCGCATTGTCGCTACGGACTCCCCCGCCGGGGAGGATTTCGATGGCGTTCGCTGCATGGCGCACCAGTTCCGCGAGTCGATCCAGCGCTCCGGGCGCGCGCACGCCGGCGCCGCCGGATGTAAGGACGCGGCGGAAGCCGAGCTTCACGAGCGTGTCCAGGGCCGTGAAGGGGCCGGGGCAGAGGTCAAAGGCGCGATGGAACACGGCCGCGCCCTCGTCGCACGACCCCAGGATGCGCCGGCACGCCTCCACGTCGATCTCGTTCGCGGCGGTCAGCACGCCGAAGACCACCGCGCAGGCGCCCGCCTCGAACGCCTCCCGCGCTCGCCGGGCCATCCAGTCCACCGTCCGCGCATCGGCCGTGAAGGGGCCGGTCTGCTCGCGGATCAGAACCGCGAGTTGTCCCGGCGCGGTCAGTCCCAGTTCGCGGACCCGCCACATCTCGGGCGTAAGCCCGCCGGTGCCGAGTTGCGCGCAGTACTCGACACGATCGGCGCCGTTAGCGAGCGCGGCCCGCGCGTCGGTGCGGCGGTCCACGGCGACCTCGATGGTCGCTCGCCCGTTCACGCGTGCCCACCCTGGGCGGCGAAGAGCGTGGCGCCGGCCATGGCGCGCTCATGGTCGAGGAGCCAGCGCTTGCGGTGCAGGCCCCCGCCGTACCCGTGGAGAGTGCCGTCGGAGGCGATCACGCGGTGGCAGGGGATGATGATGGCGATGGGGTTGGCGCCGTTGGCCGCGCCGACGGCGCGGACGGCGGAAAGATCGGCGACCTCGCGGGCAACGTCGCCGTAGGAACGGGTTGTGCCGATGGGGATGGCGGCCAGGGCGCTCCAGACGCGGCGCTGAAAGTCGGTGCCGCGGGGCGCGAGTGGGATGGAGAACTCGCGCCGGGCGCCCGCGAAGTACTCGCGCAGTTCGGCGGCGCACGCGTGGGCGAGGCCGGAGTGGGCGAGGGTGACCTCTCGGGCAAGGCGCCGCGAGAGTTCGGAGAGGGCGGCGGCGGGGTCGGACGCGTCGCTGAACTCGACGGCGCGGACGCCTTCCCCGTCCGCGGCGACGGCGAGGGGGCCGATGGGGGATTCCATCACGCACGCGAGCAGTTGGGTGGAGGGCGCCATGGCAGAGAGTACCACCGGAGCGCAACCGACGGCTGTCGGCGGCATCGTGCGGCGCAAGCCCCCGGCGCGGAGGCTACCATGACCGCGACAACCAGATACGACTTGGGGAGTAGCCGCCCGGGCCCATGCCGGGACGTACGGGTCGTCAGCACGGTGGATCAGCGCATGTGACCGATCCTCCCGGCCCGTACGAGCGTCGGTCGCGACGCGTTGAGCAAGACCAACGTCCACCAACGCCGGTCGCCCACGCGCCCGGACGGAGGCTGCGATGTTGAGACTTCCCGAGCCCGCCCCCCTCGCACACGCCGGCCCCGCTACTTCCTCCCAAGGCGGTGGTGCATGATCGCGTTGCTGTGGATCGGTTTCATTGTGTTCGTGCTGGTGATGCTGGCGCTGGACCTGTTCGTTGTCAATCGCAAGCCGCACGTGATCAACGTGCGGGCGGCGCTGGGCTGGACGGGCGTGTGCATCGTGATGGCGCTGGCGTTCAACGTGGCGGTGTACTACATCTACGAGCACGACTGGCTGGGGATCGGGAGCAAGTTCGCGGTGATTAACCTGCCGGACCCGCCCGCGCTGGGCCCCGGCGAGACGCCGCCCGCCGACGCCGAGCCGCCGAAGTTGAGAATCCCCACGGGGCAGGGCAAGCGGGCGGCGACGGAGTTCTTCACGGGCTGGCTCATCGAGTATTCGCTGAGCATGGACAACATCTTCGTGATCGCGTTGATCTTCGCGCACTTCCAGGTCCCCACGCGGTTTCAGCACCGGGTCCTGTTCTGGGGGATCTTGGGCGCCCTCGTCCTGCGGGGGATCATGATCGGGCTGGGCGCCGTGCTTGTGGCCAACTTCGAGTGGGTGCTGTACATCTTCGGGGTGATCCTCGTGTACACGGGGGTGAAACTCGTAACGCAAAAGGAGGAGGACTTCGACCCCGAGCACGGCTGGGTCCTGCGGATGGCCCGGCGGCTGCTGCCCATCTCCCGGGGCATCAGCGCCGAGCGCTTCACCGCCCGCATCGACGGAAAGTTGTTCTTCACCCCGCTGTTCATTGTGCTGCTGGTGGTCGAAACCACGGACGTGGTCTTCGCCATCGACTCGATCCCCGCCATCTTCGGCATCACGCGCGATCCGTTTCTGGTGTTCACGAGCAACATCTTCGCCATCATGGGCCTGCGCAGCCTGTACTTCGCGCTCGCCGCCCTCATGGACAAGTTCAAGTTCGTGAAGTTCAGCCTGGCGTTCATCCTCGCGTTCGTCGGGGTCAAGATGATGCTTGAGGGCGTGCACCGACTCCGCCCGGTCTCGGCCCGGCTCTTCGGAGAAGTCCCGGGCTGGCTGGACTGGCTCCCCACCGAGCAGGTGCACATCGCCTCGGGCGTCTCGCTGGGGATCATCGCGGCCGCGCTTACGGTGGGTGTGGGCACCTCGGTGGTGCTCTCGCGCCGCAAGGCCCAGGCCCGTCGGCCGGAACTGAACGACGAGCCTACTGAATAGCCGCCCATGCCGACGCTGTGGATCACCTTCATCTCGCTGATCCTGATGCTGGTCCTGGCGGACCTGTACGGGTGGCACCGCGGGCACACGCGCCCGACTCGGCGGGGCGAGTGGATCACGGCGGGGCTGTACGTGCTGCTCGCGTTCGTGCTGGGCGGGTTCATCCACGCCGGGTACGACCATCACTGGCTGGGGATGGGCCTGGACGCCGACGGCACGACGCGCCTGGAGGGGCGCGAGGCGGCGACTCAGTTCGTGACGCTGACGCTCTGGCAGGTGGCCCTGGACCTGGACGGAGTGTTCGTGGTTTCGGCGCTGTTCTCGCACCTGGCGACACCGGTGGCGGTGCGGCACCGGGTGCTGCTGTGGGGCATTCTGCCGGGGATGCTGGTGCGAGGTGCGTGGATCGCCGGCGGGCTGTGGGTGCTCAACTACGCGGAGTGGACCAAGTACCTCTTCACCGGCCTGCTGCTGCTGGCGGCGCTGCGCATGCTCATCGTGCGTCAGGAGAACTTCGACGAGACGCAGAACTGGATCCTCCGCTTCCTGCGCCGGTTTGTGCACATCTCCGGGCGCTTCGACGGGCACAGCCTGGTAACCCGCGAGGGCGGGCGGCTGGCGCTGACGCCGCTGCTGGTGGCGGTGGTGCTGCTGGCGACCGCCGACGCGTGGATCGCGCTGGACTCCACGCCCGCGCTGCTGGCGATCTCGCGCGAGCCGTTCCTGCTCTTTGCCGCCAGCACCATGGCGCTGCTGTGCCTGCGGAGCGTGTACATCGCGCTGGAGGACCTGCGCGGGTGGTTGCGGTGCGTCAAGATCGGCCTGGCGTGCGTGCTGGCCTACGCGGCGCTGGTGCTGACCGCGCCGGCCAAGGATGCGCCCAGCACGCTGGAAAGCCTCATCCTGCTGGCGGCGTGCGTGGGCGCGGGGAGCGTCTTCGCCCTGCGCCCCGGGGCCAGGTTCAGCGCCGAGGTCTCGCCGCTGGGCGAGGAGGCCGAGCAGGCGGCACGGCTGGCGCTGCGGCGGGCGCGGCAGGCCATCGTGCTGGTCTTCGGCCTTTCGCTGCTGGTCATCGGCATCATCATGATCCCCGCGCCCGGCCCCGGGCTGGTGGTGATCTTCGTGGCACTGGCCGTGCTGGGCAACGAGTTCGCGTGGGCCAAGGAACTGGTGACCAAGTATCGCGCCCGGGCGATTCACGCGGCGGAGCAATCGGCGGCCCTGGCGCGCAAGCGGTTCAGCCCGTGGGTGCTGCTGCCGGTGGTCGCGGCGACGATCGGTTTTTTCGTGTGCCTGCACCTGTTCGCCCGGGTGCCCCGGACGGGGGCGATCCTGAGCGCCGTGCCCGTGATCATCGGGCAGTTGGTGTGGGGGTACATGGCCTTCTACCGAAAGCCGCCGAGCGATACCGACTCGTCGTCCGCGCATTCACAGAAGGGGCACTCCTGACCCACTCACCTACGCTCCGCCAATGTCCGAACACGTTCCATTCCGTATCTGGGGCTCCGGCCTCGAAGAGCAGTCCGTGCAGCAGATGCGCAACGCGTGCAGCCTGCCGGTGGCCGCGGCGGGGGCCCTCATGCCCGATGCGCACGTGGGCTTCGGCGTCCCCATCGGCGGCGTGGTCGCCACGCGCGGCGCGGTGATCCCGTACGCGGTGGGCGTGGACATTGCCTGCCGCATGAAACTCAGCGTGCTGGACATCCCCCTCAAGGACCTCGAGCACGACCACACCCGCAAGATGCTCGCGAAGGCCATCGAAGAGGAGACCCGCTTCGGCGTGGGTGTGGAGTTCCGCGGGGGCGACATCCGCGAGCACGAGGTGATGAGCCGCGACTGGTCGGTCTCCGGCGTCACCCTCTACAACAAGCGCAAGGCCCAGGGGCAACTGGGCACCAGCGGCTCGGGGAATCACTTCGTCGAGTGGGGGCTGTTGACGGTGAACGAAGATTCCGGAAAGCACGGCGTGAGCCCGCACGGTGAAGCGACCGGCGGGTCGGGATGGGACTGGAACCTCGCGCCCGGGCGGTACGTCGCCCTGCTCTCGCACTCCGGCTCGCGCGGCACGGGCGCGGCCGTGTGCGATTACTACTCGAAGTTGGCCAAGGCCAAGCACCCCGAACTCCCGCGCGAACTCGCGCAACTCGCCTGGCTCGACATGGCCGGCCCGGAGGGGCAGGAGTATTGGGCGGCGATGAACCTGATGGGCGAGTATGCCGCGGCCAACCACGCGTGCATCCACCGCGCCATCGCCAAGCATCTCAAGGTGGACGTCCTCGCGGGCGTGGAGAACCACCACAACTTCGCGTGGAAGGAAACCCACACGATCGACGGGCGCGAGGAAGAGGTCTACGTCCACCGCAAGGGCGCGACGCCCGCGGGCGCGGGGGTGCTGGGCGTGATCCCCGGCTCCATGGCCTCGCCGGGGTTCGTCGTCCGCGGCCTGGGCTCGGCCGCGAGCCTCAACTCCGCCAGTCACGGCGCGGGGCGCGTCATGAGCCGGACCAAGGCCCGCGACTCCTTCGCCTGGGGCAATGTGCGGCGTGAACTCGAGGAAAAGGGCGTGTGGGTCCTCTCCGCCGGGATCGACGAGGTCCCCGGCGTGTACAAGGACATCGAGCAGGTGATGGCGGCGCAAACGGACCTGGTCGAGGTGCTGGCGCGGTTTGACCCACGGATCGTGAAGATGGCCCCGGAGGGCGAAAAGGCCGAGGACTGATTCGCAACTCGGGCAGCCTCGCCGCGGTATCTTGGTGACATGACACGGCTGCTCTCCATCCTGCTCCTGCTGTTGATCCTGCCGGCCTGCCGTCCGCCCGACCCGATTGCGGGGGCCGCGGCGGTCGCGGTTTCGCCCGCCGGCGGACGCATGGCCGCGGCCGGGCAGCTCGCCGGCGACTGGAAGGCCGGCGCCGTCCAGTTCGACGCGGCGATCAACCACGCGATCGACATGCTCGACTCGGCCCGCAACGGGACGGTAATGCTCCAGACCGGACAGGTCGCCAAATCCACGGACGCCACGCTCTTCGCCGGCGCGGTGCTCGATGCCATGCAGATGTGCGACGCGAAACTCCCCAAGGACGACAACTCGGTGCTCATGTGGTACCGCGTGGGGAACCTCGCCTTCCGCGCGGCCGAGGAAGCCCACACGGCCAATCGCCTGCCGGAAGCCATGAGCCTGGTTCTCGCGGGGCCCACGCACTGGCAGAACGAGGGCTACTGGTCCGAGCACCCCAACCACGACGGGCTGGCGTCCATCATCCTGGCGAAATCGGGGCGGCGGGCCGAGGCGATCGCGCGGCTGCAGAATCATGCGATCCTGCACGGGCTGGCCGAAGAGGTGTACGAGATGCTCCAGCGGGGGCAGTAGGTCGTATAGGTCTCATACGACGCATAGGACCCATCAAAGTTCCGGCGCAAACCCCCGCCGCATGGTGTTCTCCGCGGTGTTGCGTGGTTCGACGAAGTGGTAGAGGTACTCCATGCCGCCGGCCTTGGTTCCCACGCCCGACATGCCCGAGCCGCCGAAGGGGTGGCGGCCGACGAGGGCGCCGGTGATGCCGCGGTTGATGTAGAGATTGCCCACGCGGAACTCTCGCTTGGCCTGCTCGATGTGCGCGGGCTTGCGGGTGAAGACGCCGCCGGTGAGTTTGAAGACGCTGGCGTTGGCGATCTCCAGCGCGTGGTCGAAGTCGCGGGCGTGGATGAGGGCGAGGACCGGGCCGAAGATCTCCTCCACCGCCATCTCGTGTTCCGGCGGGACCGGCCAGAAGATGTGCGGGGAGACGAAGGAGAGCGAGGGCGAGATCGCGAAGCGCGACGCCGAGAGATCGGGCGCGAGCGGGAGGTTCGCGTACTGCAGGCCGGATTGCTTGCCGCGCTCGATGAAGCCCTCGATCTTCTCCTTCGAGCCGGGGTCGATCACCGGTCCGACGTCGGTGCCGGGGCGGGTGGGGTCGCCGACGACCAGGGCCTTCATGGCCTCGCAGAGGCGGCGGCGGAACGCGGTGAAGGCGGGGCCGTCGGGGCCCTGCGGGTCCACGACGATGCAGCGAGAGCAGGCCGAGCACTTCTGGCCCTGGTAGCCGAAGGCCGAGTAGCGCACGGCGAGCACGGCCTCGTCGAAGTCGGCGCTGGTGTCGACGATGAGGGCGTTCTTGCCGCCCATCTCGCAGACGACCTTTTTGACGTGCGTGGGCGCGACGAACGGCTTGGAGCGGTCGAAGGGCGAGGGGGGCGCGGCCGCGCTGAGGATGTCCAGCCCCACCTCGCGTGAGCCGGTGAAGGCGATCATCGCGATGCGCGGGTCGCGGACCAGGGCCGCGCCGGTCGTGCGGCCGGGGCCCGCGCAGAACTGGAGGATGTCCTTGGCGAGTTGCGACGCCGACGCCGGGAGCCTGAGCCCGGGCGTGGAGCCCAGCACGTCGGTGATCGCCTGGTGGAGGATGTCCACCATGATGCTGGCGATGCCCAGGGTCTGTTCGGAGGCCTTCACGATCGCGGTGTTGCCGGTGACCAGCGACGCGCTCGTCATGCCGCAGCAGATCGCCAGCGGGAAGTTCCACGGCGAGATGACGATCGCCACGCCGCGGGGCTGGTGGAACTGCTCGTCGAGTTCGCCGATGAACCGGCCCAGCCGCTGGCGGTCGAAGAGCGGGACCGCGCAGCGCGCGTAGAAGTCGCAGAAGTCGATGGCCTCGCAGACATCCGCGTCGGCCTCGCGCCAGGTCTTGCCGGCTTCCTTGATCATGACGGCGGCGAGGCCGTCGCGCTGCTGGCGCATGAGGGCCGCGGCCTTGAGCATGACCTCGGACCGCACGCGCTGGTCGAGGTTCCCCCACACCTTGAAGGCGGCCTGGGAGCGGCCGATCATCTCGCGGGCGTGGTCGGGCGTGCGATCGCTGACGATCTTCGGCAGCGTGGCCCTCGCGATGGCCGCGGCGAAGGCCTCGCGCTGCTTCGCGTCGGCGAAGTCTCGGGCGGGCTCGGTGAAGAACGGCCGCGTGTTGGAGAGCCCCACGGGCGCCGGGGAGAGGTTGTGACGCTCGGGGAGCGATTCGGGGGCGAAACTCACAGGCGGGACGCCTGTGCCACCCATACCCCCACCCCCACCCCCACCGCCACCGCCTCCCGCCGCGGGCGCGGGCGCCCGCAGCAGCGCCCCCGCGTCGGCGTTGTCGAGGAAGCCCGCCTTGAGCCAACTTTCGTTGCTGGTGTTCTCCAGCAGCCGCCGCACGAGGTACGCCATCCCGGGGATCATGTCCCCCACCGGCACGTACTCGCGGATGCGCAGGCCCATGTCGCTGGCCGCGTACTTGAGTTGATCGCCCATTCCGTGGAGCATCTGGAGTTCGACGGCGCTGTGGGGCAGGCCTCGCTGTTCGGCGAGAGCGAGGGCCGCGGCGATGGATCGCGCGTTGTGCGAGCCCAGGGCGAGTTTCACGCCGCTCTCGCCCTTGGCCTTGGGGCACGAGTCGAGGTAGACGGCGAGCATGCGTTCGAAGCAGGCGTCGGTCTGCCACTTTTCGCTCCAGACCGGCACGGGCCAGCCCTGGAGTTCGGCCTTGATGGTCTCGGCGTCCCAGTACGCGCCCTTGACCAGCCGCACTGTCACCGCTTTGTTCTTGCGTTTGGCCCACTCGCAGAGGCGGCGGGCGTCGTCGGGGCCGCTGCGGAGGTAGGCCTGCATCGCCAGCCCCGCGGGGAAGTCCACCTTCTCGACGCACCGCATGAACAGTTCGAGCGTGAGATCCTTGAGGGCGTAGTGCTCCATGTCGAAGTTGACGAAGACGCCGCGGTCGCGGGCGGTCTCGAGGATCGGCACGATCCGCCGCATGGCGTCGTTGATGGAGCCGTCGAAGTCGATGGGATCGAACCGCGCCGTCAGCGCCGAAACCTTGATCGAGACGTTGGTCCGCGGGATCGGCCCGACGTGATCCGTCTCCAGCCGCGGGTTGGCGTTCCAGGCCGAGACGGCCGCGGGGAGGTTCTGCACCAGGTCGAGGTACTTGCGCTGGTAGAGGTCGGCCTCTTCGTCGGAGACGCACACCTCGCCCAGCAGGTCCACCGAGAAGGAGATGCCGTCGTCCCAGAGTTGCTTGAGCCCCGGCAGCGCGCTCGCGGCGTCGGTCCCGGCGATGAACTTGCTCGCCATGCCGGTGATCTGCTTGCCGATCTGGCCCGCGGCCAGGCCCTTGGCGAGTTTTCCGGCCTTGAGGGCGGCGTCGATCATGCCCGGCACGGTGACGCCCGGCTGGCTCAGGTAGTCCGTGAGATGGTCGTAGACATCCTCCGGGGTCTTGAGCATCGGGAAGCAGTCCACGAACCTGAACAACTGCACCTTGAAGTTGGGGTCCTTCATGGACCACTCCATCAGGGCGTCGCTGTAGAACTTCGCGGAGAGGATGCCGGACTTGTGGGCCCGGGCGCGGCGGAGGAAGTCCGAGCCGATCTCGAAGATGCGGGGTTCGAGTGCCGCGTTGCCGGGTGAGGAAACCGGGACGGCGACGGGCTGTGAAGGGGACGTGGGAGCCGTGGGGGCGGAAGAAGTCTTGGGTTTGCGTGAGAAGAGAGCCATGGCCAAGCGTAGGTTCGGGCTTGGGCGGTTCGGCGGAAAAGGCGAACGCGGAGGGGACGAGAGGAGCGGAGGAAACGAGGCGGGGGATCCGGAATGGGTGTGGGTGGTGTTGGCAGGTGGTACGGGCGGCACAGGTGTCCAGTCCATCCGAGCAGCAAAGCGCACGAGTAGCGCCGACGATGGACGCGGAAGACGGCGCACACTCGTGGAACATTCAGTCGGGACGCACGCGACGATTCGGGACGCCTGCCTCCGAGGTCCTAATCCCCCATCAGAATCTCGGACAAGACCAATGGGGCGTTCGTGTCTTTGTTCGACATCCAGTCAAGGGCGGCCTGCCCTCCACGTCGAATAATCGGCATCAAGTCCGGGCTCTGCACAGCCCCAGCCAATGCGGCGCCCTCTTGCGGCGAGGAGGCGATGAACTCACCGCAAAGCAGAATGTGGATGGCAATCGTGTCCACGTCGTACATGTTCGCCTTCTGAGCAAGAGCATCCACGACTCCCCACAGGTAGGCAGCCGCCATCACCTGCGCCGTTCGATCTGACTTTACACGTTCGTGTGTAAGGAGGAGAGACGCCTGCATGAACGCTGACGCGACTCCGCTGACGCGTGTGTGCGCATCCGGGATCGGCGGGGCACCAGATCGCGATCGACCACCCGTGAGTAACTCAGCGTCTTTGGGAATGTCATCAGACATGCCGTAGCATACTACAAAATCGCACTTGGCGCGAATCCGTTGGGGTGGTGAAACGGTGGCACGAGTGGCCCGACCCGCCCGAGGTAGCCCGTCCCGGGACTCGTCACGGGTGGCGCCCGGGGCCCGTCCCCCGGATCTCGTTGATCTCCTTGATGATCTCAAGGATGCGTGCGTCGTTGGCGGTGAACACGGCGGACTCGGTCACGCCGGATGCGGAGAGCCTCTGGTTTTCCGCGCACAGTCTCTGCCACTCTGCTTCCAGCTTCTGAATCCTCTCGCGATCCGCGTCGCTCTGCGGCTCCGCCGCCGATGGTGTCCCGGGCGACCCGGCGCTGCCGCTGCGACCGCGCGGCCGAACTGCTCGCGGTCATCAAGGCCTTCGCCGAGCAGTCGGCCGACCCCAACGCCGTCTACGCCACCGCCCAGATTCCCCCGCCGCCCATCCCCGGCCCGGCCCCCGACCCCGGCACGCCCTTCGAGCCGCGCGTGGGACTGCTCCAGAGCGGCGCGATCGTGCTCAACTGGAAATGCAACAACCCCGAGGGCACCACCGGCACGATCTACGAAGTCCGCCGCTCGCTCACGGGCAGCAACGGCCCCTTCGCGTTCATCGGGGCCTCGGGCGTCAAGGAGTTCACCGACGAGACTATCCCCTTCGGCAGCGGCGCGGTCACCTACGAGATCACCGCCGTCCGCTCCACCCGCCGCGGCAACCCCGCCACCTTTAACGTCAACTTCGGCGTGAATGGGCCGGGCCTCACCGTGACCATGGCCGCGCCCGTCAAGATGGCCGCATGACCCCCACGGGAGACCCCCACGGGAGTTTCTCGCAGAGCACGCTGAGCACGCGGAGAAGAGATCAGGAGGGTCCGGGCGGCGGCTCGGGCCCTTTCCTTTGCGCGGTATGCTGTGGGCGTGAAGAGGAAGTGGGCGATATTGAGGTGGACGTGCACGGCCGCCGGGCTCGTCGCAGCAGGTGTAACCGTTCTCTCAATCTGGCGGCGCGCCAGCATCTACCTTGAGCACGAGAGCGACTGGGTGTTCTTTCTCTCGATTGATGGCGGCTCGTTTCACTGCAACATTTCAAGCCCAAGGTACCCATTCCAACCGATGAATCCTGCCATTCGCGTGGAATGGATGCCACGAACACAGCCGTTCCGGTGGTGGCCCGAGGCTAGCACCATGAGCGGCGGGCGAGGCAGATCCATGCATTGCGTGACTATTCCACTTTGGATTCCCGCCGCTGCCCTCGGTGTTTCCTCGACACTGCTTTGGCGCCGCCACTGGGGCCGTCGCCGCGGTGTGTGCCCCGCCTGCAACTACGCCCTCACCGGCCTCGCGCCGGGCTCGCCGTGCCCGGAATGCGGCAAGCGCGGCTCTGACGCCGTGAAGACCTGAAGACCTGACGCCCTCTCTCCCCTCCGCGCTCCTCCGCTCCCCTCTGTCTTCCTCCGCGTTCTCCCCCGCTCAGGCCCGCCGGCGCCGCAGCATCGCCGCGCACCCCGCGAACAGGGCAAGCGACGCCGGCGCGGGCACGAAGTTGAACGAGAAGTCGTCGAACATGTTCTTGCCGCCGATGCCCAGGGACGTCGCGTCCTCGAGTTGCCAGCGGAGCGTGGTGAAGTTGGCCATGCTCGCGCCCATACCGGTGCCGGGCGCGGCGATGTTCTGCCATGTGTTGAGGTTGGCGTCGTAGTAGTCGATGCCGAAGGTGTCGTTGGTCAGGTCCATGGTCACGCGGACGCCGTCCCAGAGCGAGGGGTTGGCCTGGATGCCGGTGTAGTTCCAACCCCCGCCCGCGACCGAGCGCCACGCGACCTGGTTGTCGCGCGAGTAGCCCCATTCCAGGCCGATGTTGCCCGAGCCGTCGATGAACGAGAGCGTGAACTTGTCCTGGCGCGGCGTGCCGGGGTTGTACGGCTGGTCGGGGTCGGCGAGGAAATAGAACTGGCTGGTGACGATGCCGGAGGTGACGGAGGCCGCGGCCGGGCCGCCGGTGTCGTAGATGTCCAGGTCGTACGCGTAGGCCGTGGGGCCGGTGCCCGCGGGCGTGTCGTTGCGGATGGCGAGGTTGTAGCCGTCGTTGTTGTGGCCGGGGAAGTGAGCGCCGACCATGTACGCCGGGATGCCGTTGGGGTGCGAGGTGGGGTACGGGGGCGCGCCGCTGAGCATGGCGTTGCGGGCGGCGGTGCTGCCAAAGAACCCGCCGACCTGGCTGACCAGGCGCCACTTGCCGCTGTCGGGCGCGATGAAGTTGGGGCCCGAGCCCCCGCCCGCGTTGGGGCCGTAGGCGCCGGCGTTGTAGTACGTGACGTCGGCCCAGTTGTACCCGCCGGAGTACACGCTGAGGCTGTACCCCTCGTTGGGCCCGAAGGAGCCCAGGGTGGCAAAGGCGGGGGAGGCCGTGAGAATGGCAATCGCGGAACCCGAAACCAGGCGCGCGATACGACCGCTCATGTGATTGGGCATTTGTCTCTCTCTCAGCACGTCCCGGAGTGGGACGACGCCGCAGCCTACCGAAAACCACCCAAAAGTCAATGCGATCGGTGGGACGAACTCGATCGGGAATGATGACTCCGACATCGTCTGCCGCGTTCGCCGCTCCGTCGCTGGTATCCTCTTCCGATGACTTCGGCTCGCACCGCGATCACCATCGGGAACTTCGACGGCGTGCACATCGGGCATGTCGCGCTGGTTCGGCGGGCCCGCGAGTTGGTCGGGGCGTCGGGGCGGGTGGTGGCACTGGCGTTTGATCCGCATCCCGCATCGCGCCTCAAGCCCGGGAGCGAGCCCGAGCGGCTCAGTTCCTTCGCGCAGCGCGAGGTGTGGCTGCGGGCCGCGGGGGCCGACAGCGTCGAGCGGCTGGAGCCCACGCCGGGGCTGCTGGGGCTGTCGCCCGAGGCGTTCGTGCGGGCCAAAGTGGAGAAGTACGCCCCCTCGTGGTTCGTGGAGGGCGCCGACTTTCACTTCGGCAAAGGCCGCGCGGGCAATGTCCGCACGCTGGCGGAACTCGGCCCCCGCTTCGGTTTCGCGTGCGACGTGGTGGCGCCCGTCGAGGCGGCGCTCACCGATTGCCTGCTGATCCGCGCCAGCAGCACGCTCGTCCGGTGGCTGCTCTCGCAGGGACGGGTGCGTGACGCCGCGATCGTGCTGGGCCGGCCCTACGAACTCGCCGGGACGGTGGTTCAGGGCGACCGGCGCGGGCGCGAGATCGGCGTCCCCACCGCCAACCTCGCCACCGACCAGATGCTCCCCGCCGACGGCGTCTACGCGGGCGTCGGCGTGCTGCCCGACGGGCGCGAAGTGCCCGCGGCCGTCAACGTGGGCTCGCGCCCGACCTTCAACGGGCACTCGCGGCGGCTGGAGGCCTACCTGCTCATCGAGGGCGGCTGGCGGGGCGCGTGCGGCGGCGGCCCGTGGGCCCCGATCCCCGGGCTGCCTGAATACGGCTGGCCGCTGCGGGTCCGGATGCAATCCTGGATCCGCGAGGACCTGCGCTTCGAGGGCGTGAAGCCCCTGTGCGAACAGATGGCGAGGGATATCGAGCGGTGCCGGCAGGCGGTGACGATGGCGTGAGTGGGCGCGGCGGGGCGATTGCGAATATGCTCTCCCCCACCATCAGGAGCCGCCCGTGCCCGATTCGGCCGACTGGAAAACCAACGCAAGCCTCGCCGAAATCGCGGAGTTCCTCCGCGGCAAGCGGCGGATCGTGGTGACGACGCACGTGAAGCCCGACGGCGATGCGGTGGGATCGTCGCTGGCGCTGGTGCGGGCCCTGAACTTGCCGGGGGCGTGGGGGCCGTGGGTTCCGGCGAACCGGGCGGAAGCGTGGTACTTCGGGCCGATGCCGCCTTGGCTGCGGGATATCGCGGGGGACACGCCGTACCGGGTGCTGGATTCTGGAGGGATGCCGGAGGTTGACGGGCTGGACGCGGTGGTCGTGGTCGATACCGGCTCGTGGCTCCAACTGGAGGCGCTGCGGGAGTGGATCACGGCGCGGCACGAGATGGTGAGCCTGATCGATCATCACGTGCAGGGGAACGCGGCGGTGGCGCCGCGGCGGCACATCGATACTTCGGCCGCGGCGGCGTGCCAGCCGGTGGCGGAGTTGTGCCGGCTGCTGCTGGGGAAAGGCTCGCTGGCGGAGTTGCCGGGGCCGGTCGCGGAGATGCTGTACCTGGGGCTGGCGACGGACACGGGGTGGTTCCGGCACAGCAACGTGAACCACCGCGTGATGGAGACGGCCGGCGAGTTGCTGGACGCGAAGGCCGACAATGTGCGGCTGTACCAGGTGGTGGAGCAGCGCGAGAGCGTGTCGCGGCTGAAGTTGCTGTCGAGGGCGCTGGCGAGCCTGGAGTTGTTCGATCACGACCGGATCGCGGTGATGACGCTGACGCGCGAGGACTTTCACGGCGCGCACGCGCAGCCCGGAGAGTCCGGAGGCTTCGTGGATTTCGGGCAGGCGATCAGCGGGGTGCTGGTGACGGCGCTGCTGACGGAGGCGGAGCCGGGAGAGTTTGGCGGGCGCGGGCCGGTGACCAAGGTGAGCCTGCGGAGCAAGGTGGGCGTGGATGTGAACGCGGTGGCGAAGGTGCTGGGTGGGGGCGGGCACGTGCAGGCGGCGGGCGCGAGGCCGAGCCTGGCGATGGACGCGGCCAAACGCGAGGTGGTGAGGCTGGTTTCGATCGCGCTGAAGGGATGAGGGGTGATGCCTCCGACACGCCCACAACACCGGCCTCCGCCGCGCCCACCGCTGCGGGTGTTCCCCACGACGCTGTGGGAGTATCCCAGCCAGCACTACGACTCGTGGGTGGATGAGCAGGGGCGAGTGGTGAAGTCGAAGGGGCGTGCGCCGGAGGCTCGCGGCGCGCTGGCGATGCAGGGAGACAAGGAGTACGCGGGCGCCACGCCCTCGTGGGTGATCTGGCAGTGCCTGATGCGGTACACGCGGGTTGGGGACACGGTGTTGGACCCGATGTGCGGGAGCGGGACGACGCTGGATGTCTGCGCCGACCTGGAGCGGCGGGGCGTGGGGTTTGACCTTGCGCCCAGCCGCGAGGACATCCGGCAGGCGGACGCGCGGCACGTGCCGATGCCCGACGCGAGCGCCGACTTCGTGTTCATCGATCCGCCGTACTCGACGCACGTGGAGTACAGCGACGACCCGCGGTGCATCGGGAAGTTGGACAGCGGAGGCGAGGATGGAGGAAAGGCGTACTACGGGGCGATGGAGCGGGTGATCGGCGAGATCGATCGCGTGCTCAAGAACCGGCGGTACATGGCGCTGTACGTGAGCGATTCGTTCCGCAAGCGCAAGGGCAAGCCGGGCGGGGCGTTCATGCCGATCGGGTTCGAGTTGTTCGCGCGGCTGTCGCAGCGGCTGAAGCCGGTGGACATCGTGTGCGTGGTGCGGGGTAACCGGAAACTGGAACGGGGCAACTGGAGGAAGGCCGCGGAGGAGGGGAACTTCTTTCTGCGGGGGTTCAATTATCTGCTCATCATGAAGAAGGAAGCAGCGGACGAGCCACGCGGGGCGGCAAGGTCATGATGAGCGTGACGTTTTCCGCGACCGTGGATGAAGAGCTTGCCGTCATGCGATGGCTGACGAAGTCATCCACCGTCCCGCACGAGGCGTCCCGAGCCGTCCGGCGCCGGTTCTGGTGGCTGCTCTCACTCATGGCAATCGCGTTCGTGACGTTCGTGTGGATGCGGGCAAAGGGCGACATCCTGACCAGGTTCGTTACCGTCACAGTCGCCTCGATCATCCTGGCGGGTGTCTGGGTGGTATTAGGGCTTGTGACGAAGATCGTGTTTCGCTCTTCGGGGCTCGTCGAATCCACGATGCGAAAGTCGCTGGAGCGTGGAGACTTCGGGCCGATCGGATTGGAAACCACCGTCACGCTCCGCGAGGATGGTCTGCACTGCTCCAACGAGAGGGGCGAGTGGCTCACTCGCTGGCGCTTTGTCGAGGCCGTCGAGAAGACGTGTGACTCGATCGTCTTCCGACTCACGAAGATGAGCGCGGTTTCCGTTCCGATGCGGGCGTTTCCCGACCAGGCAGAGGCAGCCCGGTTCGCGGCCGAAGCCACTCGACTTCGCATGATGGTCTTGGGGGCTCATCCGCCAACGTTACCGGGAAGACTCGCCGGTCCGGGCAGGTCGTAGGCCTTCGCGGCGTATTCCCGCATCATGCGCTGGGTGCAGAACCTGGGGCCGTTGCGGGAAATGGCGCCGCGCATGACCTTGATCCAGGCGGGGCGGTCTTTGTAGAACATGGGGAGGATCACGCGCCCGAGTTTGTCGTAGAGCGCTTCGGCGTCCTGGCGCCATTCTTCGTGGTAGTCGATGGGGGGATGATCCTCGCCCACGGCCCAGCCCGTGACGCCTTCTTCGCAACCCTCGATCCACCAGCCGTCGAGGACGGAGAGGGACGGCACGGCGTTCATCGCGGCCTTCATGCCGCTGGTGCCGGAGGCTTCGAGAGGGCGCTGCGGGACGTTGATCCACAGGTCGCAGCCGGCGACCATGGCCGCGGCAAGTTCCATGTCGTAGCCGGGGATAAAGGCGATGCGGACGGGGGGCGAAGAAGCGCGCGAGGCGGCGTTGAGACGCTCGATCATCTCCTTGCCGCCGCCGTCGCGGGGGTGGGCCTTGCCGGCAAAGACGACCTGGACGGGCCCGTACTCGGCGGCGATGGCCCGGAGGCGGCTGGCATCGCTCAGGATGAGATCAAGGCGTTTGTAGGGCGTGCAGCGGCGGGCGACGCCGATCGTGAAGGCGTCTTCGACTAGCCCGGCGTTGGCGTCGCGGTCAATGCGGCGGATGAGGGCGCGCTTGGCGGAGACGTGGGCGCCCCAGAGAACGGGGTCGGGGGTTTGCGAGACTTCGGAGAGGGCCGCGCCATCGGTGCGCCATCCGGGCGCGGCGCGGTCAAGGAGCGCGGCCATGGGCTGGCAGACCCAGGTCGCCGGGTGCACGCCGTTGGTGATGGAGTCGATGGTGCTGCCGGGGAAGAGGCGGCGGGATACTTCGGCATGGCGCCTGGACACGGCGTTGGCGTAGCGCGAGAGGGCGAGGGCGGTGTGGGTGGTGTCGAGCAGGCCGTCCTTGATGAAGAACGGGCTGCGGGCGATGACCTGGCGCTCGCCCGCAACAGCGCGCACGAGATCGATGGGGAACCGGTCGTGGCCCGCGGCGAGCGGAGTGTGGGTGGTGAAGGTGCACTGCTCCCGGACGAGCCTGGCCGCGACTTCGGAGTCGATGCCCGCGCCCAGTTCCAGAGCGCGCTCGCGAAGGAGTTCGGCGGTGAGGAGGGCGGCGTGGCCCTCGTTCATGTGGTAGCGGTCGAGGTCGGTGAATCCAAGAGAGCGCAGAATGCGCACTCCTCCGATGCCGAGGACGATTTCCTGGGCAAGGCGATATCGCTGGTCGCCGCCGTAGAGCGAGTCGGTGAGGTGGCGGTCGCCGGCGTCGTTGAGGTCGGAGTGGGCGTCGATGAGGTAGACGGGGACGGCGCCGCCGGCCGGACCTTTGACGGTGTATCGCCAGGCGGAGAGGTGGACCTCGCGGCCTTCGATGGAGACTGAGGCTTGGGCCGCGGTGCGCTCGAGGTGACCCTCGGGCACCCACCGGACGGGGCTCTCGGTCTGGCGGCCTTCCTCGTCGATCTTCTGAAAGAAGTAGCCGGTGCGGTGGAGAAGGGTGACGCCGACCACCGGCAGGGCGAGGTCCGCGGCGGCCCGGAGCGTGTCGCCGGCGAGGATTCCCAGTCCGCCGCTGTAGGTAGGGATCGCGGGGTCCAGGGCGATTTCCATCGAGAAATAGGCGACGCGGGGCTTGTCGGGCACGAGGGGCTCCAGGGGCTGGGACCGGTCTCCGGAGCGGGAATGTACCGCATCAAAGGCCCGGCGGCGCGGGGAGTCACGGGATTCTGGGGCTGGGCTTATTGCGGGCCCGAAAATGAATTGGCCGCCGATGACGGGGAACTGGGATATCGGAAACCGCGCAGGTTAGGGAGGCCGAGGCTCCGTGGTTTGTGCTTCCTTTGAGTCCGCCGGCCGATAGACTGTGGAAGTCCGGGGATTAATCATCGGAGCGGAGAGATGCGCGTGAACTACCGACCGGTACAAGCGGTGCTCACCTTGGCCATGCTGGCCGGGGCGGCGATGGGGCAGGACAGTGTTTCGCGGAACGCCAACGGGGGCAACGGGTTGCCCGGCGACTCGTTAGCGCCGTGGACGGCGTCGGCGGCCCGGGTTTCGTTTGTCGTGGACCTCGCTGCGTTCCAGGGGTCGTGGGGCACGCCGTTCGGGGCGGCGCCGCTGATGAAGGCGTCGCGGATTAGCAGCGCGAGATTCAACGCGGCCAACTTGTCGGCGACGATCAGCACGTCAGCCCGAACCGGGGCGTCGTATCCGGCGTCCACGTTCGCGAGATGGACGCAGGCGGGCGGCGGGCTGCACACCACCGAGAACAACACGGCTCTGAACACCATTCTCTCTCCCAACGGCCCGGTGACGCTGTTCGGCGTGGCCGCGATGGATGTGGACGAGCAACTGTCGGGAACCACGCTGTACTTCGCGAACATCGCGTACGGGGCGCAGGTGGCGTTTGACCCGGCGCTGCCGACGCGGCTGTTTGTGACGCGGGTGATCGGGGCGCAGAACAGCAGTGCGCCCACCCAACTGGACCGGTCGCAGTTCGGGGTGGGGTCGATCGACGCCGACGGCAACCTGTGCATCCGGGCGGACTCGTTCAACTCGGCGGGAACAACGACGAGCCTGCTGCAGGGGGACAACTATTTCCGCGTGCGGCTTCCCTCGCGGAGCACCTCGGTGAACCTGATCGACAATGCGGGTGGGGGGAACAGCGCGGCGGTGGACTGGGTGCTTCAGCGTGACGGAGCGACGCAGGCCGCGCCGACGGCGATTCCGGCGGACCTCGCGGGGCGGAGCGTCCTGCTTGGCGCGGACTTCATGGGACTGATGAGAGCGGAGACTTCGCCGCTGGTTGTGACGAATACGGCGGGGCATCGGCCGGGGACCATGGATCATCGGGGGAGCGCGACGTTTTCATCCGCGATTGTGTTCTCCGGGTCGGTCGGCACCGGGGCGGTGCTGTCCCGGAGCACGGGGGGCTCGGGAAAGGCGGACTCGATCAGCGTGTTCGGCCTTTCGAGCGGCGGGACGGTTGTGGCGGCACGAACGCTGACGATCCCGGCGACGATTGCGGACACGTGCGATGCGTTCGGGTGGCCGATGTCGGGGGGTGGATTCCGCGGGTACGACAGCCAGACGACATTCCGCGGCGGGGTTGGGCCCGCGGCGGTCGGGCGCGATGCCCTGGGGATGGGGCTGGCCGCGGCGGTGCTGTACCAGGGCGCCACGCCGAACCCGGCGAATCCGTACAACGCGATCGCGGCGGCGCGCTTTGATCCGACCAATCCGAACTCGACGGCCGTATGGACGGCGGCGGCGTGGGTGGATTCGGCGGCGCTGGACGGCAAGGACATCCTGGGTGATTACGGCTCGGATGGGGCGCCGGGTTCGGGGGATGCCGGAGAAGGAGACGGCGTCGTGAACGGTCTGGATGCGCCGATCGGGCGGCTGGCGGCGCTGACCGAGACATCTCTGGGGTACGCGGGTCCGTCGATGTCGTCGCCGGCGTTTGACGCGGGAGGGAACATCTACTTCATCGCGTCGGCGTCGCTCAAGCGGTGGACTGGGGCGGCGGTGGTGAATGACTTTGACCTCGGGGTATTCCGCGCGGTGCTGGACCCCGCGACGTTCTGCTACAAACTCGAGTTGCTGTTCCGGGTGGGGCAGACCTTCGCCGGACAGAACTCGGCACGGAACTATCGGGTGACGGGAATCAACCTTGCGGACAGCGATTCGGTTTCGTCGGCGGCACTTTGGTCCGGGAGCGTGGCGGGCAACGCCTGGAACAACGTGAACCCCGCGCTGCTGCAACCGGCGGATCCGGCGAATCTCGGGGGCCTGGTGCTTACGACCAGGGTCGTGTATGACGTCAACCAGGACGGGCTGTACGAGGACCCGACCCAGCCGGGCTCGAACGCGGCCAGCGTGGATGAGGGGTACAACGTGGTGCTGTACGTGGGGAACATCACCCCGCCCGCGCCGACATGCGATCCCGACGTGAACTGCGACGGCAGCGTGAACGGCTTTGACATCGAGGCGATGGAGCAGGCTGTGAACGGGGATATGTCGAACTTCTGCCAGGCCGATCCGGACTACAACCACGACGGCGCGGTCAACGGGTTCGATGTGGAAGCGGTGGAACAGGGCGTGAATGGGGCGCCGTGCCCGTGACTCCGCGGGAACCCCGGGGCGCAGGTTCTGACTGGTGAGTGGTCCGAATATCGCATGGATTCTCGGGTGCGGCGACGCCGCTTCCAAGGGAGTCCATCATGCACTGTTGCACTCGTGTATTCATCGCGGCGGTGGCCGTCGCGTCGGCGAACGCCCGGGCCCAGGATCTCAACGGGAACGTTCAGCAGGATTCGCTGGAGATCCGCAATGGCGCGGCGGATTGCAATCGGAACGGGGTGCTGGACTCGATCGACATTCGGCGCCCCCACTTCTCCAACGCGATCGAGCACTTGAACGGGCTGGTGCAGTTTCAGAACAACGTGTGGGACGTGTGCCCCCTGGACTTCGACGGCGACGGCCGCTCGGACCTGGCGCTGTGCGCCTTCACGAGCACGAACTTCGGGAACATCGCGCTCTGGCGCAACGACGGCGGGCCGGGGCTGCGGTTTGCGTCGGAAATCCCGTTTCCCGAGGCGAGGCCGACGGTGCTGAAGAGCGCGGACCTCAACGGCGACGGGCGGCCGGATCTCATCGCGGGCGACTCTTCGTACAACCGGGTGTACGTGATCCGGGCGACCGGGCCGGGGACGTTCGCTCCGGCCGTGACCCTTGCGGGCGATGTCTCCAACAACGGCACCGTCGGGATTGCTGTCGGCGACCTGGACGGCGACCTGGACATCGACATCGCGGCCACTTCGTGGGGAACGAACAAGGTCAACGTGTGGCGGAACAACGGGAACGGGACGTTCGGCGCGCGGGGCACGTACACGGTTGATTTCCAGCCGCGCGAGGTTGCGATCGGCGATTTCACGGGAGACGGACTGGCGGACCTGGCCGTGGCGAACGAGTACTACGCCGCGGTGCCGGCGTCGGCGAGCGGGACGGTGTCGCTGCTGAGGAACACGGGGAACGCGGTGTTTGTGACGCACGCGACGATCACGATGCCAAGTGGCGCGCCGCCGTATAACTATCAGGCGAGGCCGCAGGCGGTGGCGCTGCGCGATGTCGATCACGACGGCGACCTGGACCTGATCACGTCCTCGAAACTGAGCAACGTGCTGTCGATCCACCACAACAACGGATCGGGGACGTTCACGCTCGGACAGACGTTCGGTGGGATAAGCATCGAGTCGGACGCGCGGGATGTGCTGGTGACGGACCTGGACGGCGACGGGTGGGATGACATCGCGTGGGGCGACCCCGACATGAATATCGCTGGGATCTACCGGAACGTGAACGGGCTCTTCCGGTTCCAGCAGAACTTCGCGACGGCGCGGTACGGCGGGTTGTACCTTGAGGCCGCGGACTTTTCGGGCGACGGCAGGCCGGACCTCGTCTCGGCGAACGATTCGGGACGAACGTTCTCGATCCTGGTGAATCAGGGAGGACTGCGCTTTGAGGCGCCCGTGCACCTGAGGCCGGACACGTACCCGGGCAACCCTCTCCTGGCGGACTTCACAGGCGATGGAGTCACGGACCTGGGCGCGTTGCGGACCAACCAGTCGGGGTCGGTGATCACGTTCGGGGTCTACGCCGGGATCGGCAATACGCGCTTTTCGCCCACGCCGATCGATACTTCATTCGCAGTGCAGTCGTTCACGGTCACGCGGGACTTGAACTCCGACGGGAAGCAGGACTTGCTGACGGTCAGCGGGCGGTGCGACGTGCGGCTGGGCAACGGCGACGGCACGTTTCAGCCGGTGATCAGTTCGCCGATCCAGCCGTTCGGCCTGCGGCTGGCGGTGGAAGACTTCAACCGGGACGGCGCGCTGGACCTGGCGTGGGTATGGCCCGGGCACCCGTCCACCGTGCGGGTAAGCATGGGCGACAACGCGGGGCGCTTCGGCGCATACGCCGAGTACACGGTGGTCGCGGAGGATGAGTCGATCGGGGCGGGAGACATCAACGGGGACGGCGCGCCGGAGATCTTCACCGGGCACCGCAACGGGTTCTTTGAGATCCTGATGAACAACGGGGACGGGACCTTTGCGCCCCGTCGTGAGATCGTGATCACGGGCACGCCGCTCAATCCGGCCATCGGTGCGATCGCGGTGGCGGACTTCGACGTGGATGGCGACAACGACGTGGTGGTGTCCGCGGCCACACTCCGGCTGTTCCGCAATCCCGGGGATGGGAACCTGCCTTCGACCTCCATCGCCGCCGCGCCGTACGCGGCCAGCATGCTCGGTGTCGCGGATATCGATCTCGACGGAGTGCCGGATCTGTACGGGCGGGCGACGACGGGCATCGCGTTCATCAACGGCGGCACGGGCACGTTCGCGCAGTCGATGTTCCTTCACCTGTACGATTCCAACGCGCGGGGGATGGTCGTGGCCGACGCGAACAACGACGGGCGACAGGATGTCCTGATCTCGCCGGAGAACTCATGGGGCCACTTCCTGTTCCTGAATCTTCCGCAGGCGAGCACGGACGGCAACGGGAACGGCGTGCCGGATGAGTGCGAGGCCCCGTCGTGCGACCCGGACGTGAACTGCGATGGGAGCGTGAACGGGTTTGATATCGAGGCGATGGAGCAGGCCGTGAACGGGGACGTGTCGAACTTCTGCCAGGCGGAGCCGGACTACAACCGTGACGGGACAGTCAACGGATTTGACATCGAGGCCGTGGAGCAGGGAGTGAACGGGGCACCGTGCCCGTAGTGGCTCAGCCGGTGCCGGGGTTGAGTCGGCGCAGTTCGGCGATGGTCTTCTTCAGTTGGCGCTGGAGCAGGCTCACGCGGAGGAGCGACCGGACCCGCGCCAGCAGTTCGAGGCGATTGACGGGCTTGGTCAGGAAGTCATCCGCTCCGCACTCCACCGCCCGCTCGACGTCGGAGACTTCGTTCAAGGCGGTAACCATGACCACGGGAATGTCCGAGGTCGCGGCGTCGCGCTTGATCCGCGAACAGACCTGAAACCCGCTCATCCGCGGCATCATCACGTCGAGCAGGACGAGGTCGGGCCGGCGCTTCTCGACCTCCTGGACGGCCTCAGCGCCGTCCACCGCGGTACGGATTTCGCAGCCCAGGTCCTCGAGGTAGGCGAGCAACAACTCAAGGTTCTGCTCGTTGTCATCCACGAGAAGGACATTGCACTGGGAGATGTCCAGTTCGACGCCGGGCACCCGGGTGGGATCGGCGTCGGGGCTGCCTGGCGTCTGGCTCATGTTCGGCATAGGGCCTCCACGGTGAGCGGAGAGGATTCTAGGAGAGTGATCCGAGAATCCCAAGCCCGGCGCGGGGAGGAGTTGATGGTCTCATAACCAGGTTGATCTCAAGGAGGAGTCCGGATGTGAAGCAGTGGAATCCCCGGCGGAGAATGGATATAACTACTCATCTTCTCGCGGGTTACGCCGAGGTTCCTCGGTTAGTGGGGTCTTTGGAATGTCAGCGCCGGTATCGAAGTCCAAGGCAAAGTGGGGGGATCGTTTCCGTGCGCCGAGCGCGGACGCGCTCGTCGAGGTGTTGCCTCGTCAACAAATACCGGCATTCGAGCACGCGCGCGAGCGGCTGCGCTCGGTTGATGGGGTGCGTGAAACACTGGGTTGGCACGGCGTGTGGAACTGGTCGTTCGCGTTCAAACACAACGGTGATTCCGATCCGGCGGTGGCGTACCTGGTCCCGGATCCGACGCGTCCCCGATTGTGCGTGACGTTTCCGGACGACCGGATCGGTGAGTTGCCTGTGAAGAAACTGTCGAAAGCGGTCCGCGACACGCTCGCGCACGCGCCTCTCGTGGACGGGGTGCGATGGCCGACGTGGGAAATCCAGTCCAAGGCGCAGGTGGATGAGATCCTGGCGCTGATGGAGTTCCGGGTTCCCGCGGATTCCGGACTTTCCACAACCTGAATCGACATCACGGCCCATCCAGCCCAAGCCGGAGCCGGAGTAGGCTCTTGGTGAAGGTTCCGCGCGCGGCGAGCCGATCCCTTTGGTTGCTGTGGGTCTTCTCGACAACGGAGGACGAGATGGTGAACGCGTGGCGTCGATTCGCGGGTTGTGCGGTGCTGACTGCGTGCGGCGTCGCGGCCCTGGCACAGCCCGGCGCGCTGAACGAGGATGTTTCACGGGCGATCGGCAAGCGGAAACTGGGCGAGGCGCGGGTGGGGATTAGCGTTCGCGATGCGGACAATGGCGTGGTGCTCGCCGACTTTCGCGGGAGCGAGCCCCTGACCCCGGCATCGAACATGAAGTTGCTGACAAGCGGGGCGGCGCTGCTGGTTCTGACGCCGGAGTTCGCATTCAGAACCGAGGTGATCCTTGACGGCGACCGGCTGATCGTCCGCGGCGCGGGCGACCCGGCGCTGGCCGATCCGGAGTTGCTGTCGCGGATGTCGCCCAAACTCACGGTCGGAGACGTGCTGACCGTGGTGACGGGCGCGGTGGTGAAGGCGGGCGTGACGGGGGTGCGAGAGATCATCGTCGATGATCGCGTCTTTGACCGCCAGTTCGTGCATCCCTCGTGGCCCACGGAGAAACTGGACCGCGGCTACAGCGCCGAAGTCGCGGGTCTGAACTTTCACGCCAACGTGATCGAGGTGTTTCCCAGGCCCAGCCAGGACGGCGCGGGATCTCCCCCACTGTTCTCGATCCAGCCAGAGGCGCCCTGGCTGCGGATCGACAACCGGGCACGGACCGTGCTCGACGGCAAAAATACGGTGTGGCTGAGCCGGGACCCACAGGCGAACCGGTTCGTGCTGCGGGGAGAAGTACGCAACGCGTCGCAGGTCGGCGTGGAAGTCACCGTCCACAACCCGCCGGAGTTCTTTGGGCAACTCCTCGCGGACCAACTCTCACGGGCGGGCGTCCGGATCGCCGGTGGCGCGAGTTCCACCGAAGGCGGCCCGAGGGGCGTGCGGGTCGCCCAGGACGGGGAGATTCTGACCGGCGGACGCGTGCTCGCGGCCGTGAGCACTCCGATCAGCGAAGCCCTGCACCGGTGTAACAGCGATTCTGCGAATCTGTACGCGGAGTGCTTCCTGAAGCGGATCGGCCAGGCGGTGACGAAGGAGCCGGGTTCCTGGAGCAACGGAGGGGCGGTGCTGCGCATGGTCCTATCGCAGCGGCTGGGAGCGCAGGTGGGCGCGGGGGTCACGATCGCCGACGGATCGGGCCTGAGCCGCGACAATGCCGTGGCCCCCGGGACGCTGGCTCGGTGGCTGGAAGTGGTGGCGAAGGAATCCGCGGCCAGGGATACCTTCACCAACTCGCTCGCGAAGCCGGGCGAGGGCACGCTGAAGAAGCGGTTCGGCGGCGTCAAGTTGAAGAACGACTTGTACGCGAAGAGCGGGTTCATCAACGGCGTGCGGACGCTTTCGGGATACCTGGTTGATCCGGAATCCGGAAGGCGGATAGCGTTCAGCGTGATGGTGAACGACATCAAGACCGACGTGCAGACAGCCGCGGCCCTGGACCTTCACGAGGAGGTCGTGAAGATCGCGGACGAATGGCTGGCCAAGAAAACGACCGGTACGAAGCAAGGCGGATGAGCGGGCCGGCTTCACACCGGCAGTCCGAGCTCGGCCCACCGTTTCGAGACCTGGTCCTTAATCTGGGGGGTCATTTCGAGGACCGGCGGCCATTCGCGAACGGGCTGCGCGTGGCGCTCATCACCGGGGAGTTTGGGGGTCGCGTCGAAGGCGATCACATCTCCGAACTCGAAGAGATCGCGGGAGGCGTCGAAGTTGGCGCACCAGTGAAAGAGGGCTTCGTCGAGGTTGCCCGGATCGACGTGCGGGCCGATCACAACCACGAACCGAACCCCGTCCGGGAGCAGGGGACGGATGCGCTCGATCAGCGCGTGCCCCTGGCGGGGGGCGGTCTTGTCCGCGCGAACGAAGAGCCACCCGTCAGAAAAAGCAGCGGCAAGAACGCCCGGCGCTCTGCGAACTGCTTCCACGGAGGGCTGCGATGCGGGAGTGGGCTCGCTTGCTGAGGAGATCGGCGGTCCGGCTGCCTCCTCGCCGGCCACCTTGGCCGTGCAGTCGTAGCCGAGTTTCATGCCCGCTCCGAGGCGGGGCGCGGCGTGATCGAGGATGTCGAGCGGGCCCCACACCTTTTCGATGTCGCGGGTCGGATGGCAGTATCGGGCGGCGGCCGCCAGGACCGATCGGTGGTCGTGCACGTCCACGCCTTCGTCAACAACGAAGACGGATTTGGTCCAGGACATCTGGCCGGCGCCCCAGATCGCGTGCATCACGCGGCGGGCGTGCATGGGGTAGTGCTTGCGGATCTTGACAAAGGCGCAGTTGTGGAAGGCGCCAAAGAGCGGCAGGTCGTAGTCCTCGATGTCGGGGACGATGGTGCGGAGAAGGGGAAGGAAGATCCGCTCGGTGGCCTTGCCGAGGTAATAGTCCTCCTGCGGGGGCATGCCGACGATGGTCGTCGGGTAGATCGGATCGCGCCGATGGGTAATGGCGGTGACGTGGAGGAGTGGGTATCGGTCCGGGAGTGAGTAGAAGCCGGTGTGATCGCCGAACGGGCCTTCGAAGGCCGCGCCGGGGCCAAGGTCGCTGTCGCGGCGTGGGTCCCAGTCGATGACTCCCGATTCGTGGCTGACGAATCCCTCGATGACGATCTCCGCGTTGGCCGGGACCCAGAGGGGGACGGTCTTGGCGCGGACAAGGGGAATCCCGCCCTTGTTGAGGAAGCCGGCGAGGAGCAGTTCGGACATGCCGGGCGGCATGGGGGCGGTGGCCGCGTAGGGCATGACCGATTCGCCGCCGAAGACGATGGCGACGGGCATGGGCTTGCCCAGGGCCTTCCATGATCGCCAGTGGCGAGCGCCGTCGTGGTGCACGTGCCAGTGCATGACCATGCGGTTTTTGCCGAGCAACTGAACGCGGTACATACCGATGTTGTGCGATGGGGGCGCGGGGTGGTCGCGGTCGTCGGCGTGGATGGTGTGAATTCCGGCGAGGGTGATGTAGCGGCCACGGAAGTCGCGATCCCAATCGCGGCCGGACTCCGTGCCTGGGATTCCGGTGTTGGGGTCGGGGTAGCCGACGGCGATGGGGTCACCGTCGTGGGGCCAGCAGCGGATTATGGGGAGTTTCTTGAGATCGATGGAATCGCCGGTGAGCACGACTTCCTGGCAGGGTCCGGAGCCCCGCCGGCGCTTGGGAGGCATTCTAAGTAATGGCGCGAACTTCCGGAGTGCGGCGAGGAGGTCGGAGAACGAGCGCGGGGGCTGGGGCTTTACGAGGTCGGCGAGCCGCGCGGCGATGCCCTCGAAGCCCGCGGCGGGGTCGCATCCCAAGGCCATCTCGACCCGGCGGTAGGAGCCCCACCCGTTGATGAGGACCGGGAAGTCGGAGCCTTCGACGTCGGTGAAGAGCAGGGCGTGCCCGCCGCGATCGTGGAAGCGAGGGTCGGTGCGCCGCGCGGCCGGAGAGGGGAGGTTCGGGCATCGGGACTTGCTGACGCGATCGGCGATTTCACTGATTTCGAGAATCGGCGAGACCTTTGGCGCGATGCGCTTGAGTTCGCCCTGGGCGTCGAGTGCCGAAACGAAGTCGCGGAGGGATGCGTACATTGTGTCGCGCAGCGTATGGCCGACCCAAAGCCGAATCCCTGGAACGAGGCACCCGCGCCGGGGGAGAAGTGGCTGCCCGCGCACGTGTACGCGCGGGACCGGGATTGGCATGGGTATTTTCGATCGCTGGCGCACCTGGGGCCAAGGGAATCACTGCTCAAGGCGCTCGCGTCGTTCGAGGCCGAGGGCGCGGCGGATCGCCACGCGGTGGACCTGGGCTGCGGGGACGGGCGCGACACGGCGGAGTTGCTCAGGCGAGGTTGGAGGGTGACGGCGATCGACGGGAACGCCGAGGGACTGGAACGGCTGCTGCGCCGGAACGACCTGGTGCACCGGGAGCGGCTGACGACGCGGCTGGAGGGGTTCGAGGGGCTGAGGCTGCCCGAGGTGGAGTTCGTGAACTCGTCCTTTGCGCTGCCGTTCAGTCAGCCGGGCGAGTTTGATCGGCTCTGGGCGGAGGTGGTTCGGGCGATCCGGCCGCGGGGGCGTTTTGCGGGGCAACTATTCGGCGATCATGATGACTGGGCGGGGATGCCGGATCGGACGGTGCACTCAGCGGATCAAGTGCGGGGGTTGTTGGCGGGGTTCGAGATTGAACATTGGCAGGAGGAGAAGCGGGAGAGCGTGGTGGACCCGACGGCTCATCCGAAGCGGTGGCACGTATTTCACCTCGTGGCGAGGAAGAAGGGATGAAAGCCGGGGATGGACATGGCGAATGAGGCGCTGGGCGGAGATGGCGGATTGTTCGGTTGGTCGGGGCTGAGCGCGGGTTGATTGGGTACGCACGTGGAAACATCGAATGAGATCTTCCGAGTGGGCGATTGATCTGACGCACGTGGACAAGATGTATCGCGGGAAGATCCACGCGCTGCGCGGGATCGACATGCGCGTGCGGCGGGGCGAGGTGTTCGGGCTGCTGGGCCCCAACGGCGCGGGGAAGAGCACGCTGGTGAAGATCCTGATGACGGTGATCTCGCCGACGCGGGCGGAGGGGATGGTGCTTGACACGCCGGTGGGGCACAAGCCGACGTTGGCGCGGCTGGGGTATCTGCCGGAGCATCACCGGTTTCCGGAGTACCTGACTGGCGGACAGGTGGTGGATTTTTACGGAGCGATGGCGGGCGT
This sequence comes from Phycisphaerales bacterium, assembly GCA_905339235.1. Lineage (GTDB taxonomy): Bacteria > Planctomycetota > Phycisphaerae > Phycisphaerales > UBA1924 > RI-211. The sequence goes on along the minus strand of CAJPFG010000001.1, from coordinate 135,151 downwards.
GCCGGGCGAGGATCGGCGGAGACGAGCGCCCGAGTTGCTGGAACTGGTGGGGATGAAGGAGTGGGCGAATACCCGCGTGAAGCAGTACAGCAAGGGAATGAGGCAGCGGATCGGCATCGCGCAGGCCCTGATCAATGACCCGGACCTGGTGGTGCTCGACGAGCCTACTGACGGGGTTGACCCGGTCGGCCGGCGCGACATCCGGGGCATGGTGCAGCGTCTCAAGGAGAAGGGCAAGACCGTCTTTCTCAACTCGCACCTTCTGAGCGAACTGGAGATGGTGTGCGATCGAGTCGCGATCCTGGTGCAGGGAAAGGTGTCGTCGCAAGGGACGATCCGAGACCTCACTCGGGATTCACTGCGATATGTCATCATGGTGCGGGGTGACGCTCCGGCGTGGACATCGGAATACGGGCTTCGCGCGGCCACCGGCGCCCCCGGCACGACCATGCTCGTGCAGCCCAGCGACGACGCTGAGGCTATTCAGAACGTGATCGATCGGCTGCGGTCGGAGGCGCGTGTGATTGTGTCGGTGACGCCGGTGAGGGAATCGCTGGAGGACTTGTTCATGCGGGCGGTGACAGATCCGACGACGGGCCGGGCCGCGGCCCCGGGCGCGGCGCTGGAAGGGAGGGCCCGATGATCCAGACGTGGGCGATGCTTGTGGACGCGTATCGGGAACTGAACGCGAAGAAGTTGTTCTGGATCACGCTCATTCTCTCGGGGATGGTGGTGACGGCGTTCGCGATGGTCGGGCTGACGGACAAGGGCATCAAGGTGCTCGTGTGGGATATCCCGGTCCCGATGTTCAACAAGTCGATGATCGAGCCGGCGACGTTTTACAAACTGATCTTCTCGAATCTGGGGATCGGGTTCTGGCTTTCGTGGGGGGCGACGATCCTGGCGCTGATCTCCACGGCGGGGATCTTCCCGGACTTTGTCTCCAGCGGTTCGATCGAGTTGACGCTGAGCAAACCGATCTCGCGCCTGCGGCTGTTTCTGACGAAGTACGCAACGGGGCTGTTGTTCGTGACGCTGCAGGTGGGCGTGTTCAGCCTTGCGTCGTTCATGATCATCGGGATCAGGGGCGGGGCGTGGATTCCGAAGGTGTTCCTGGCGGTGCCGATCGTCGTGCTGTTCTTCAGTTACCTGTTCTGCATCTGCACGCTGGTGGGGCTTGTGACGCGGTCCACGATCGCGGCGCTGCTCGTGACGGTGCTCCTTTGGCTGTTCTTCTTCGGGCTCAACGCGACCGACGCAGTATTCGTCCAACTCCGCGAGAACAGCACGCTGCGGGAGAAGTCGATCGCGACGCGCGTCGAGAATCTCGAGAAGCGGGCGACGGGGCGAATTCTCGAGAAGCGCCAGGCGGCGGTCGATGTCGATCCGAGCGCGACTCCCGCCGCGGATGCGCCTGTGACGCGGGAGGACCTGGAAGCGGAGAACAGGCTGCTTCCCGCGCAGTGGAAGAAACTGGCGGACGAGCGTGAAAGCGTGGCCACGTGGACCAAATGGTCGCGAATCTTCTATTCGATAAAGACCCCGCTGCCCAAGACCGCCGAGACGATCGACGTGCTGCAACGTGTGCTGATCAGCGAATCGGAGATGTCCAAGTTCAGAGCGCCGGGCGACGACGACGAAGTCGCGATCGGCGAGCAGGATGAGGTTCGCGTGAGCGGACGAGAAATCCGGCAGAGCACCGAGAGGGCGATGAAGTCGCGGTCCTTGAACTGGGTCATCGGCACGTCGGTGGGCTTCGAACTGGTCATCCTCTCCATTGCCGGATGGGTCTTCTGCCGGCGCGATTTCTAGCCCGCGGCGATTTCCCGTCCGCGGTCTCGCGCGGCGACGATGGCCCGAACCCAGGCCTGCATCACGCCGGCATCGTGCAGGACGCTCATCGCGGCGGCGGTGGTGCCGCCTTTGCTGGTCACGGCGTCGCGGAGCCCGGCGGGATCGACGAACGATTCGGCGAGGAGCGCGGCGGCGCCGGCGACGGTCTCGCGGACAACATCCAGCGCGGTGGCGGGATCGAAGCCCATCTTGACGGCCGCCTCCTGCATGGCTTCGGCGAGGAAGAACACGTATCCCGGTCCGGAGCCGGCAAGGGCGGTAAAGGCGTCCATCATCGACTCTTCGATGCGGACGACGAGTTGACCGTCGATGCCGAAGATCTGGAGGGCGAAGTCCTCGTCGCCGGGATGGGCGCCGGCGCTGAGGCAGACGGCCGTGGCGCCCTGGTGAACCCGCATCGCGAGGTTGGGCATCGCGCGCACGACGCGGGAACGGGGCAGCGCCGCGTGGACACGCGAGCCGGGCGTTCCCGCGAGGATGGTGATGACCACGCGCGAGCGGTCCGAGTGTAGGGAAAGGGCCTCGGCGGCGGCGGGGAGGGACTGGGGCTTGACGGCGAGGAGAACCTGGCCTTGGGATTCCCCGGACTCGCGCCCGTGGAGCCAGTTCATTCCCTCGTCGGCCCGGGCGAAACAGGCGATGCCGTGCTCTTCGAAGAGTGTCTGGCGCTTGAGTTCATCGGTTTCGATCGCGGCGAGGTCGGAGGACTGGAGGAGGCCGCCGGAGAGAGCGCCGGCGATGATGGCGGAGCCCATGTTCCCGCCCCCGACGACTAGAAGCGGCGTGGTGTCCATGCGGGAGCGTATCCGCGACTACGATTCGTCCGCATGTCTGCCTATTACCAGTTGGACTTTGAGAAACCGGTTGTCGCGCTGGAGCAGCAGATCGAGGCCGCGGAGGCCCGGCTGGCGGCCGAGAGCGCGGCGGGATCGAACGGGCCCGGGGCGGCGGCGCTGAGAGCGGAGATCGAAGACCTGCGTGCGAAGCGTTCGGAGGCGCTGACGAAGGTGTACTCGAAGTTGACGGCGTGGGAGACGGTGCGGGTGGCGCGGCACCCCAGCCGGCCGCAGACGCGAGACTACATCGGCATGATGTGCCGCGACTTCGTGGAGTTGCAGGGGGACCGCCGGTACGGGGACGACCAGGCGATCGTGACGGGGTTCGCCCGGATCGGCGCGATGAAGGTGATGCTGGTCGGGCACCAGAAGGGCAAGCAGACCAGCGAAAAACTGGCGTGCAACTTCGGGTGTGCGCATCCGGAGGGGTATCGCAAGGCGCTCGCGAAGATGAAACTCGCTGAGAAGTACGGAGTGCCGATCGTGACGCTGGTGGACACTCCGGGGGCCTATCCCGGCTTGGGGGCCGAGCAGCGCGGGCAGGCGGAGGCCATCGCGGTGAACATGCTGGAGATGAGCCGGCTGCGGACGCCGATCGTCAGCGTGGTCATTGGCGAAGGCGGGTCGGGCGGCGCGCTGGGAATCGCGGTGGCCGACACGGTGGGGATGCTCGCCCATTCGTGGTACTCGGTCATCAGCCCGGAAGGGTGCGCGGCGATTCTCTGGAAGGAAGCGAACGAGCAGACAAACACCGCCGCGGCGAAGGCGTTGAAACTGACCGCCAGCGACAACCTGTCCCTGGGGATCGTGGATGAAGTGATCCCCGAGCCGCTGGGCGGGGCGCACCGGGACGCCAAGGGCACGGCGCACGCGTTGCAGCACTGGATCGTGGCGCGGCTGCACGACCTGAGAACGGTGGAGATCGATCGCCTGTTGGAAAACCGGTATCAGCGATATCGGAAGATGGGTGTGTATCTCGAGCAGCAGACGCCTGTCGGTCAGGGGTCGAACTGACGCCCCTCGAAAACGCAAGTGCATGCCGGCCATGATCATGCGGTCCGTTCGGTGTCTTTTTGACCCGCGCGACGGCATGGCCTAATCTTTCGGCCCTTCGGACCGGCGCGGGGAACGGGCGGCGGCGAAGCGAGGCGTGCGAGGTATTTGTGTCAAAGAAGTCCGCTCCATCCAAGAAGGTTCGCCACGCGAAGCCCGCGGCGAAGGAACGCCCCAAGGCCAAGGTCAAGGCCGCGAAAGCGGTCAAGCCCGCCAAGCCGGAGAAGGGCGCCAAAGTCGAAACGAAGCAGGTCGCCGACGCGAAGTCCGGACGGAAGGGCATCACGATCGTGGCACCCCCCAAGCCGGTGAGGAAGGGCAAGCAACCGATCTCGATGGCCAACGTGATTCCCTCGGGGCTTGGGCGGCTGCTGGACCCCAAGTCGCCGAGGAAGCCGCTGATCCCCTCGGGCCCGAAGGCCGCGACCGGGCGGGCGCTGGGCCAGCACGGCGGGCCGGGGCCGATCGCACCACCACCACCGGCGAAATCACAACTTACCGCGGCGCAGATGGAGCATTTCAGGCAGTTGCTCTGGAAGAAGCGCCACGAACTGGTGGGCGACGTGAACATGATGGAGAAGGAAGCGCTCCGCAGCGAGAGCGGCAGCCTCTCGAACATGCCAAGCCACCTCGCGGAACAGGGGTCGGACGCGTCGGAGCAGAGCCTGTCGCTGGACCTGGCGGCGGCGGATCGCAAACTGATCAAGGAAATCGACGACGCGTTGCTGCGGATCGAGAAGGGGACCTACGGCGTGTGCGAGATTTCGGGCAGGCCCATCAAGTTGGATCGGCTTGAGGAACTGCCTTGGGCCCGGTACTCCATCGAAGCCGCACGCGAACTCGAGCGCCACGCGATGCGGTCGTGATTGACGCGTGCAGAAAGACCACCCAAAGCGAACGGAAAGAAGCGATGGCCCCGCGGGCCGGGTGCTGCGTTCGGGGCGAGCCTGGGCGATCCTGCTGTGCGTGACCGCGTTCGGGGTGGCCGCGGATCTTCTGACCAAATGGGCGGCGTTCGAGCACCTGGGCGACTCGCCGGTGCGAGTTTCGCGGGCCGCGGTGCTCACGGCGGCGACGCCGATGGACACGTTGCCGCGGCCGATCCCGGTGAAGGAAGTCATTCCCTCGGTCCTGGAGTTGACGCTGGTGCTCAATCCCGGGGCGGTGTTCGGCATCGGGGCCGGAAAACGATTTGTGTTCATCGCGTTCACGGGGTTCGCCCTGGCGTTCGCGATGTTTCTCTTCGCCCGGTGGACGACGCGTCGCGACTGGCTGAGCCACGCGGCGCTGGGGCTGCTGATTTCGGGCGGGCTGGGGAATCTCTACGACCGCCTGATATTCGCGTGCGTGCGTGATTTCCTGCATCCGCTGCCGAACGTGAGATTGCCGTTCGGCTGGGCGTGGCCCTGGGGCGGGCACGAGGTCTGGCCGTATGTCTCCAACGTCGCGGACCTGTTCCTGATCATCGGGATCGGCGCGCTGGTGTGGCGGACGCTCAAGCCGCTGAAGGACGAAACCACGGCCGGACGCGCTGCCACCTAGGCACACGTTCAGGCCGCCGATTCCGCCTTGGAGCGGATTCCGTCGATCAGCAAGCGCACCTCCGCGGCCATGCGGCTGTTGGGGTACTCGGCGAGGATGTCGTGCCCGATTTTCGCGGCCTCGCTCCAGCGATGATCCTGCAGGGCGAGTTTGAACTGCGCACCGAGATTGAGCCGCGCCTTGCCGATCAGGCCCCGCACCAACTCTCGCAGCGGCTCGGCCTCGGTGGGAGTAAGGTACTGGTCAAACTCCTTGAGCAGTGTGAGGGCCTCGTCGGTCCTGTCCGCCTGCGCCGCGAGAAGGAACCGCCGCTCCAGGTCGCGCTTGTAGGCCTGCTGTGCCTGCTCCACCCGCTCCCGCAGCGGCTCCACGCGCGGCGAGTAGGGGTATAGCCGCATGATCTTCGCCGCCTCCAGGTATGCGTCGTTCCAGCGGCGCTGGAGGATGAGCCCGTCCAGCGAACCGATCGCATCGGTAATCTCTTGTTCGACGGTCTGTTCGCGGAGCTGATCGATCTTCTTACGGAACTGCTCGGCTTCGGCGCGGTAGCCGAAGCGGTCGGCGAGTTCCTTGATGAGAACCAGCGCGGCGTCCCAGTTCCTGACGGCGAGATCCTCCTCGATGGCGCGGCAGAGCATCTCTCGCTCGTACTGCCGGTTGATGATGCGGCGGGCCTCGTCGGAGAGGGAGGACTGCTCGACGAGCATCCGGACGGATCGGCTGATTTCGTCCACGCGCTGGTGCAGCGCTCGCCGCGCCCGAGTTGATTCGGCCCGGAGGAGCACAAAGGCCAGGGGCGCCAACGTGAGGACGAGCAGCACCCCGGCGATACCGAGTTCGATGCGCCCGCGGAAGAGGAGGAAGACGGAAGCCACGAGGGCCGCGGCGTAGAGGAAGACGACCAGGAGCGTGAGAGCCTGGCCGGAATCCCGAGAGCCGGGAGGTGGGCCCGCGGGGACGGAGTTCTGTGTCATGTCATGAGCCTCGCTGAACCGGCACGCCCCCGCGCCGGCGGGTGTTGTCGCACGATTCACGATCCGGGCGTGGGGTCGCCGCAGTTCCGGCTTACCGGCACGAGACACAGGAACCGCAGGCCCGTTTCGCCCGCCTTGAACTGGTGCTCCTCGTTGGCGGGGACGTAGATGACGTCACCGGCCGCGACGGGTCGTTCGGCGCCTTCGAGCAGAACGGTGCCGCCGCCGGACACGACGAACACCTCGTGTTCGTAGTCGTGGCTGTGGCGGGGCGTGAAGCCCCCGCCGTCAACCTGGAACTGGCGCAGGGCGAAGTTGGGGGCGCCGTCGGAGCGTCCGACCATAATGGCCATGCGGGCCCCTTGCACGCCCGGCATGGTTACGGGAGTTGTCGGGGTCTGATCGATGTTGCGGATGAGCATGGCCAAGTGTAAGACGGGGGATAGAGTGCGGCATGAGCGTGGCTACGAAACCCGATATCCGGGCATTCGAACTCGGGCCCTTCGCGACCAACTCGTACGTGGTTCGTGGGCCCGCGAGCAACGATTGCTGGGTTGTCGATCCGAGTTATTCGCCCGAGGAGTTGCTTGAGGATGTCCGAGCGCGGGGCCTGAGACCCGTGGCGATCGTGCTGACCCATGCGCACTGCGATCACATCGCCGGGATCCCGGAGGTGCTGCGTTCGTTCCCCGGCACTCCGGTGTGGGTGCACGAGGCCGAGCGCGACTGGCTGGGCGACCCGGAACTGAACCTCAGCGCGTTCTCGGGGTTGCCGGTGAGCGTACCCGGCCCGGACCGGCTGCTGAAGGAGCACGAGACGCTGAGCATCGACGGCTTGGACTGGCGCGTGCTGCACACGCCGGGGCATTCGCCCGGGGGGATCACGCTGCTTCACGAGCCGTCGGGCACGGCGCTCGTGGGTGATGCTCTGTTCGCCGGATCGATCGGCCGCACGGATTTCCCGGGAGCGGATTTCGACACGCTGGCGGCGTCGATCCGGACGAGGCTGTACACACTTCCTGACGAGGTGACGATCCTGCCGGGGCACGGGCCGCCGAGCACGATCGGGCGTGAGAAGCGCACGAACCCATTCGTGCGTCCGTAGTGCTACATCGCGCTGGGCAGGCCGAAGCATCGGCGCCAGGCGCTGACCTGGCCCATGTGCATCATCACGTGGTTGTTCAAGTAGAAGTTGAAGAGTTGGCCGAGGTTCGCGAATCGATCGCGCGACGCTTCGTTGGGGTTGGGCGCCAGCAACGCGGAATCGTCGCTCCGCGAGACGGCGTCGATGGCCGCGTCGGTGCCGCGAATGAACTGCGCGGAGACCTCCTCGATGGAGGGGTAGATCGTGCAGACGGGATCATCCTGGCACGGAACCCCTGCCTTGAAGAGCGCTTCCCAGTTCGCGGGTGGTTGGGCGGCGCCCACGTCGCATCGGAGCAGCGTCACCACCCGCGGCGGGTACAGGCAGAGGTGGCCGAAGACGAACGTGGGATGGTTGGTGTCCACGACGGTGGCGCCGAAGCGGGGCTTGCATCCCGCCTTTTCGTGGGGGATGTCCTTCAGAAGGGCGAGCGAGTATCCGCGGGCGAGCCTGGCGCCAGCGAGGATGGTTTCTGCAATTTGGGCCATGGAAATCTCCTGATGGGGAACGTCCGAGAGTAGCGCGGCAGCCGGGTTCGCAGGGGCGATAACCGTGTTCCGGGACGTTGGTGGCGCGCAGCCGGTGTGCCCGGTGGAGGACGCAAAGTCTCGCTGGCCGACAAGGTTACTCCAAAGTCGCGCGCCGGAGCGGACGACAGAAAGAGAGTCGGACGGTTTCCGGGCCGTGACAGGCCGCGCCCGACCGTTCCCGGACTGCGAATCGGACACCAGCACCCCCCAGAGAGGTCACCCATGGCGAGCACCGTACGAAATCAGATACGTGGCATGAAGATTCGAAATGTGATTCTGGCGGCGGCGCTCGCGCAGTTCGCCGGAACAACGTGGGCGTTTGGGCAGTCGGGTTCGCCCGCGATGCCGCCCTCGATCCCCCCGGCCTCGGGCTCACCTTCGCAGATGACTCCCAAGCGCGAAAGCGACCCGAAGGGGAAGGTCGCGGTGGACGAGCACGAACTCGTCGATCTCGCGGTCAACGACGAGGACCTGGGGACCGTGCTCGAGATGCTCTCGATCCAGAGCAAGCGGAACATCATCGCGAGCAAGAACGTGAACGCCCGAGTGACGGCCAACCTCTACAAAGTCTCGTTCTTCGACGCGCTGGACGCGATCCTGGGCGTGAACGGCTACGGCTACATCGAGAACGGCAGTTTCGTGATGGTGTACACCGCGGAGGAACTGAAGGTCATGGAAGCCTCGATGCGCAAGCGCGTGTCGAAGGTGATCGGCCTGAACTACCTCAACGCGACCGACGCGGCCGAGTTCGTCAAGCCCCTGCTCAGCGTCGCCGGCAACGGCACCGAGGCGGGCACGATCAAGACAAACGGCAAGATGGCCAACTTCCCGGCTCCCGGCGACACGCCCGGCGGGGCCGATGAGTTCGGCGGAACCTCCACGCTCGTGGTCTTCGACTACGAGGAAAACCTCGCGGCCATCGAGGAGTTGATCAAGCAACTCGATACCCGCCCGCAGCAGGTGCTGGTCGAGGCCACGATCCTTCAGACCAGCCTGAACGAGGCCAACGCCCTGGGCGTTGACTTTTCGATCATTTCCGACGCGAGTTTCACGGACTTCGTGGGGCACGGCGGACCGCTTTCGGTCGTTTCCGGACTGCTCTCGGGGCGAGTGACCCCGGGCAGCACCACCTCGCCATTGCCGGCCGACGGCGGCGGCTCGGGCATCGTGAGCGGTGTGGGCAACACCGGCGGCCCCGGCGGCATGAAGATCGGCATCGTCAGCAACGACGTGGCGGTGTTCCTGCGCGTGCTGGATGAGGTCACGGATACGACGATCCTGTCGAATCCGAAGATCCTGGCGCTCAACCGGCAGGCCAGCCGCGTCCTGGTCGGTCGAAAGGTCGGCTACCTGAGTACGACGAGCACGGACACGGCGACGACGCAGACGGTGCAGTTCCTGGACACTGGTACGCAGTTGTACTTCCGGCCGACGGTGAGCAACGACGGCATGATCCGGATGGAACTCAAGCCGCAGGTGTCGGAAGCGGTGATCCGCGAGCAGCAGGACGCGACCGGCGCCGCCGTGACGATCCCCGACGAGATCACCAACGAAATGACGACCAACGTGATGGTCCGCGACGGACAGACGGTGGTCCTGGGCGGCCTGTTCCGTGAGAGCACGGTCTCGGGCCGCAAGCAGATTCCCCTTCTGGGCGACATTCCGCTGATCGGCTACGCGTTCCGCGGGCAGGACGACACCGTCCAGCGCAACGAGATCATCTTCATGATCACCCCGCACCTGGTCAACGACTCGACGCTGACGCAGCAGGGCGAGCGGGCGATGGACCACTCGGATCGCGTGCGGGCCGGGGCGCGAGAGGGCGTGCTGTTCTTCAGCCGCGACCGGCTGACGAGCATGCTCAACGTCAAGGCCGAAGAGGCCGCGGCCCGCGGCGAAAACGGCAAGGCCCTGTGGTACGTGCGTCGCTCGCTGGCGATGAATCACCAGCAGACCGAGGCGGTGGGCCTGCGTGAAAAACTGGCGACGAAGAAGATGAACTGGCCGGAGCGCAGCGTGCTCGAGCGGATCATGGACGGCGAAACGGCCAACATCATCCGCAAGGCGCAGGCGACCGAGAGGCTCGATATCGCGACGCTGACCGCGTTCACGACCTCGGGAAGCACGACGAGCGCGGCTTTCGAGCCGGTGACTCAGAGCAACTCATTCGAGTTCTATCCCGTGCAGATCACTACGGCGGCGCCCCACACCCCCACCACTCCGCGCAACTACGTCCAAGCGTTCTACGACGCCCCGGCGACCCCGACCAGCTTCGGCAACGTGGGCTTCTTCAACCAGTTCGTGAACGCCCACGCGAACCGTGTGGCGCAGGCCCGGCGCGAGTCGCGGTTCACGACCGCCGACGAGCAGCCCGAGACTCCGGCCCATGTGGACGCTTTCCCTGTTGACCTCAACAAGTAATCCCCCGTCGGGAGCGGCCTAACGGCCGCACCCGGCTTTCACTTCCCCCCCTCTGCCCCCGCGTGTCGCGGGGGCGCATGCGAAAGCGAGTGACCCCATGAAACTGCGAGACGGTGTGCGAGTGCTGCGGTTCGTCGCGTGTGCCTGTGTTCTCGGAACCGGCCTGAGTCTGCCGGCGTGCGGAACGCACGGCAAGTTCACCGGCACGCACATGAGCGGCGCCAAACTGCGGATGGCGGAGATGAAGTCCGCGACCGAATGGCAGATGGCCAACCAGGCGTTCCTGGCGGGGGACCTCGCCAAGGCCCTCAAGCACGTCGATTATTCGCTCGAACTGAACCCTCCCGTGGTCAAGAGCCATGTGCTGAAGGGTCGCGTGCTGATGGAGATGAGCAACCTCGAGGCCGCGAGCCTCTCCTTCAAGCGGGCGCAGGAACTCGACCCCAAGAACGTGGACTCCTGGTACTTCCAGGGCATCCTCGCGGAGCGTGTGGACCGCAAGGAAGAGGCGCTGAAGTGGTACTCGGGCGCGGCGGATCTCGATCCGAGCAATCCGCAGTACACGATCGCCGCGGCGGAGATGCTCGTGGCGCTCGATCAGGTCGAGGAGGCCGAGCAACTCCTCACCAGCGGTTCCAATCGTTTCGAGCACAGCCCGGGAGTCCGCCAGACGCTCGGACATATCGCGCTGCTGAAGAATGAGAACGAACGGGCCGTGAACCTGTTCCAGGAAGCGCGGCTGCTGGCTCCCGACGACGAGCAACTGATCGAGGATCTCATCAACGCGCAGATCGGGTGCGGGAAGTACGCCCAGGCCGAGTCCAATCTTGCGCATCTGCTGACGAACAAGGAGTACGCGAATCGCCGCGACCTGCTGGGCATGCGGGCCAGGTGCCTGATGCAGATCAACAAACCGGTCGCGGCGCGCGACATTCTGCTGAAACTCACCGCCGAGGGCTCCGCCGACTTCGAGTCATGGAATCAACTCGGCGAGGTGTCGTACCAGATCAAGGACCTCGCCCGCCTCAAGGAGGCCGCGGCTCGGGCGATCTCGATTTCTCCCGACCGTCCTGAGGGGTACCTGCTCCGTGGGCTGGAGCAGCGATCGCGATTGGACCACGAGGGCGCCGCCAGATCGTTCGCCGGGAGCCTCGAGCGAGGGCGCACGGCCGAAGGATTCATCCTGCTGGGGCTGACCCTGCGGGACCTGGGGCGATATGACGATGCCCGCTCGTGCTTCGAGGCGGCGCTGAAGATCAGCCCGGACAACGCCCTCGCGACGCGGCTGCTGGCGGCGGCGCCGGCCAACACGATCGCGACTCCGTAAGGCACAACGATCAGCACTCGCGACCCCGGGAATCAGGCCGAGGGGGCCGGTCCCGGGGTTCTTTCTGCGCGCGACAGGAGGCGCAAGTCGAGCAGCACACCCTCGACGGTCGCACCGCCACCGAAAGTATTGATTCCCGGGCTCACAAGGGCCTCGATATGGGCGCCGAGGGGGACTTGGTCGAGTTTCGAGGCCCAGTGCCAGCCCACCAGCCGCAGCACACGCGACCGCGGAGCATCCTCCTTGACACGCAGCGAGAGGTGCTTGTTCCCCTGCCCAAAGGTCTCAGGACGCATGGCAACCCGCAGATTGGGCAGCCGAACGCGCACGGGCGGGTTTCCCCGCCCAAAGGGCCCCAGGCGTGCCAACTGCTGAACCACCGGCACGGTCAACTCGTCGAGGGACGAGTCCGTATCGAAGGTCATGCTTCCGATGAGACGCTCCGGCGGAATCTCCCGATTGGCGATTGTGGTGAACGACTCCACGAACGCGGGAACTCGCTCGCTCTTTACGGTCACGCCCGCGGCCATGTCGTGCCCTCCGAACTGGGCGAGATGTTCGGAACACTCCATCAAGGCCGCGTGGAGCGAGAAACCTTCCACGGAGCGCCCCGAACCGTGGCAAACTCCCTCGCCTTCGCACATGAGGATGGTCGGACGATGGAATCGCTCCACGAGCCGGGAGCAGACGATACCAACGACTCCTGCGTGCCAGGACGGGTCGGAGAGAATGATCGCCCGCCGATCGGGGCGAGTCATCCCGCTGCTCTCGGCGAGTTCGGCCGCATGCTTGAAGATGGCTTGTTCGGTCGCGCGCCGCTCGTCGTTGAAACGCGTCAACTTTTCCGCGATCTCGATCGCGCGCGGCCCTCGGGCGGAGGTCAGAAGTTCGACGGCCTCTCGTGCGTGGCCCATGCGGCCGCATGCGTTGAGACGCGGGCCGAGTCTGAACCCGACGTCGTCCTCGCGGATGTTTTCGCCGGCGAGGCCTGAGGCTTCGACGAGGGCCCGGAGGCCCTCAAGGGACGAGTGCTTGATGCGGCCCAAGCCGAAGCGGGCGATGACGCGATTCTCGTCGGCCAGGGGCACGACGTCGGCGATGACGCCCAGCGACGCCAGGGCGAGCAGTTCGATCAGCAGTGCCCGCAGCCTGTCGGTCACCCGTTGCGAGCCGCAGGCAAGCGTCGCCAGCCTCCACGCGAGTTTATACGCGACCCCGGCCCCGCACAGGTCGCCGAAGGGGTAGGTTGAGTCGGGTCGGCGGGGATGCACCACCGCGTACGCCCGCGGCAGATCGTCCACCGAAGCGGGCGGGTTGTGGTGGTCCGTGATAATCAGATCGATCCCAGCGGCCAGGGCGATCCGCGCAGGTTCCAGCGCCGTGACCCCGCAATCGACCGAGACGATTACCTTGGCCCCTCGCCCGGCGAGTTCGCGGATCGCCTCGGAGTTGAGCCCGTAGCCCTCTTCCAGGCGATGCGGCACGTAGGTGCCGATATTCGCGGACGGGGCGATTTCGAGCAGGGTGTGATAGAGGATTGCCGTGGCGGAGACGCCGTCCACGTCATAGTCGCCGTAGATGAAGATGGGTTCGCCGGCTCGGGCGGCGGCCAGGATTCGCTCGGCCGCGCGGTCGAGATCGGGCATCCCCGACGGGTCGTGGAGGTGGCGGAGGGAGGGTTCGAGGAATCTGGCGGAGGCGATGGGGTCGGTCAAGCCACGGGCCGCGAGGATTCGGCTGATCAGAGGCGCCCCGGGGGCACAGACTTCGACGGCGTTCCCCTGCCAGAGTTTCGTCAGGCCGCGGACGTGCGGCGCGGCGAGGGCGGCCGGCTCGGAGCAATCCATTGCGTCCGGAGTGGGGGGCATTGGGGCAGGATACCGTGTCTGCGGGCGTCTGGAGCCGACACATGGTGAAACTGACGAAGATCTACACCCGGACGGGGGACGACGGGAGTACGGGCCTCGCGACCGGCGCCAGGGTCCGCAAGGACGACCCCAGGGTGGAGTGCTACGGCACGGTGGACGAGGCCAATGCCGCGTTGGGAGTGGCGGTGGTGGCCGCCGACGCGGCCGCGGGCAACACCGACGCCGCCCGGATCGCCGCGATTCTGCGGGCTATCCAGCACGACTTGTTCGACTTGGGGGCCGACCTGGCCACGCCGCTCGCCAAAGATGAACCCTCGCGGACCCGCCTGCGGATTATCCAGACTCAGACGACGCGCCTGGAAAAAACCATCGACGAGTTCAACGAGAATCTAGCCCCCCTTACGAGCTTCGTTCTGCCCGGGGGGACGGCGCTGGCCGCGGGCCTGCACGTGGCAAGGACCGTGGTCCGGCGGGCCGAGCGCGACGCGGTAGGGTTGGCGGCGCTGGACCCGTCGGGCGTCAATCCCGAAGCGATCAAGTATCTCAACCGGCTGAGCGACCTGCTGTTCGTGCTCTCGCGAGTGGCCAATGACTTCGGCGGGAACGATGTGCTATGGAGGCCGGGAGCGAACCGGTAGTGCGTTGAGCATTCGAACCCTTCTCATCGTCGGTGCGGTGCTTCTGGTCGTGCTCATTGTTGCCGTGGGCGGCCTGATGACTTTCGTCGTGGGCACGCCGGATTACTACAGCGCGAAGTACTCCCGCGCGGGCGGGCAGGCCCCCACCGCTACCCCCGCGGTGCTTGTCCCCGAGAATCAGACCCAACCGCACACGTGCGGGTTCCACAGCATCAGCACCATCTATCGCGCGTATGGAATGGACCCGGAGGCATCGCGGCTGCGCTTCCGGCTGGGCACCGACATGCCCACGAATCTCCTCGCCCAGGGTTCGACGACGGGAACGATTCATCCGGACATCCTGAGGGTGCTCGGCCAGGACGGATTCGAAACCCAGGTGGTGCTTCCCGGGGAGACGCTCGCGGTTCGGTTGCGAGGGCATCTCGAGTCCGGTCACCCCGCGCTGGTGCTTACCAGGGTCTCGACGTGGCACTGGGTCGTCGCGGCTTCGATTCGTGAGGGGAAGGTCACCGTTTGCGACTCGCTCCAGCCAACCGCCTACGAGGAGCCGCTCGAGGCGTACAGCAGCGAACGGGTGTACAACGTGATACTGATTCGGCCGAAGGCACGGTGACTTCGCACCGCGAGCCGCGTGGGCGAATGAGAGCATTCTCATCGCGCATTTACAAATGGAATCTCTGAACGACCGCGCATCCGCCTCGCATGAATGATCGTACCGGAGCGTGTCCCGGAAAGGACCGGACCGGAGGCGATGGCGGTACGGAAGAACGAGTCGATGGGGTTCGTGGACGCGGCGCCGGAGGGGCTGGGGGACCGCGGTCGGCGGCGCTGGTGGTGAAACTCGACGCGGTCACGCCGTGGGAGATACTCGCAGCGCCCATCCTGGAGGCCTACGCCGAATCACGTGAGTGGACCCCAATGCTTCGGGGGCACAGTGAATGGACAGCACGGGAACTCCCCGGCCGATGATCCCGGCCGAAACGCAGGCCGTCCTTCGGCACCGCGTAGACTCCCGCTCGCCGCGCGAGGCTCTCGCAGACAAGGACCTTTGCGATACTCGCTCGGCCCATGAGGACGGTATGGACCAAGGCACGACGCCACGCACCCCCGCATCGTCCGGCATCTCTGAAAGCACGTCCGCCCCCACTTCAGCCCGCGGCGGGGTATTCGTTGGAGCGCCGACGTCGTCAATCAGCGGACGCGGGTCCCGTGGGATCGCGTTCTTTCAGGACGCTTTCCGCCCGTTCTACCTTGGCGGCGCGATCTTCGCCGCGCTCGCGGTTCCGCTGTGGTTGGGCATGTGGTACCACGGGTATGTCACTCCATCGCTGACTCCGCTGTACTGGCACATGCATGAGATGGTCTTCGGCTTTGTCGCGGCGATCATCGTGGGGTTCTTGTTCACGGCCGCGAGGAACTGGACGGGTCTTCCCCTGCCGGCCGGTGCGGTGCTTGCGGGCGTGTTTCTCCTGTGGGTGGCAGGGCGGGTGGGGATGTTCTTTGCGTACGGAAAGGTGGTGGCCGCGGTTGATTCCGCCTTCCTGCTTCTGGTCGCCGGCGTGCTCGCGTCCAAGTTCATCCGGGCCCGCAGCGTGAGCAGTTTCCCGCTGGTGGTGGTGCTTCTGGGGTTGGGGCTTTCGAACGTCGCGTTCCACGCGTCCATGCAGGGGTTGATCCGGGGCTCACCCATGGCGGCGATCGAGTTCGGACTGATGCTCGTGGTGATGATCGAGATGATCGTCGGCGGGCGGGTGGTTCCCGGATTCACTGCCAGCGCAATCCCGGGCGTGCGGCAATGGCGTTGGCCATGGCTGAACCGCCTGGCGTTCGCGGGGGCTGCGGCGACGTTCGTGTGCGACGGGCTGCAAGTCGAGCCGCGGATTGCGGGCGCGGTCGCGATGACGGCCGCGGTGCTGGTCGCGGTGCAGGCAGCGGGCTGGAATCCGCTGGCCACGCGTTCTCGCCCGATGCTGTGGGTGCTTCATCTTGCCTACGCGGGGATTCCGGTCGGTCTATGTCTCCTGGGGCTCGCGTCGTTCGGCGTCGCCAGCCGCTCCGCGGCCATTCACGCGTTCGCGGCGGGCTCGATGGGTGGGCTGATCATCGGAATGATCACGCGGACCGCCCTGGGGCATTCCGGACATCCGGTGCGAGCCGGGCGCGCGGAGATCACGGCGTATGTTCTGGTGCTGCTCGCGGCGGTGATACGTGTGAGCGCGGCGCTTGTGCCGTCGATCTATGCCTGGGGAATGCTCGGCGCGGGCCTGGCGTGGAGCGCCGGATTCCTGATCTACGCGATCGCGTACGCACCGATTCTCTTGCGTGCGAGGGAGTGAAGCACAGGGGGTTCGAGCGGATTCGCACGTCCCGCCGGCGCCGTGCGGTCACATCACCCGTACATCGGAACCCACTGCGTCGCGGCGATGCGCCGCGCGAGATCCTCCCGGTCCATCGCGGGGGCAAGGCCCTCGGCCTGCGCCTGCGTGGCGACGGCCGCCGCGATGTACCGCGCGATGCTTCGCAGATCGCGCAGACTGGGAAGGAGGGATGCGTCGCGGTCGCGGAGCGCGGGCGATTTCTCGGCCAAAGCGCGGGCCGCGGCCAGGAGCATGGTGTCGGAAACTCGACTCGCGTGGCAGGCGGCGAGCGCCAGGCCAACAGCGGGGAAGATGTACACGTTGTTGCACTGGGCGATGGGAATTGTTCGCGAACCATCGCTGACCGGCGGGAAGGGAGAGCCCGTGGCAACCAGCGCACGGCCGTCGGTCCACTTCATCAGATCGGCCGGGGTGGCCTCGGCCTTCGACGTCGGGTTGGAGAGCGGGAAGATGATCGGGCGCGGCGTCTTTCGTGCCATCTTGCGGACCAGGGGTTCGGTAAACGCGTTGGCCCGGGTCGAAAGCCCGATGAGGATCGTGGGGCTTGTCGCCGCAACGACCTCTTCCAGCCCCACGATGCCGGCGGCAGAGCGAGAAAGGCTCGCGAGGCGTTCCGCGGGTTGCGCGAAGGCTCGTTGTTCGGGGGAGAGGTCGGTGCGGCCGGAGTGGAGAACTCCGCCGCGGTTGATAATCCAGAAGTGGGAGCGAGCGTCGGACTCGCTCAGGCCGTCGGCGACCATCGCGCGCCACAGATAGTCGGCCACACCAATACCGGCGGAACCGGCGCCGAGAATGACGACGGTCTGGTCACGCAGAGGTCGGCCGGTAACGGATATCGCTCCCAGGATGGCGCCGAGGGTGACAGCCGCGGTGCCCTGGATGTCGTCGTTGAAACTGGGAAGTTCCCCGCGATACTTGTTGAGCAACGCGTACGCGATGCTGTTGGGGAAGTCCTCCCATTGGAGGCACGTACCGGGAAGTTCGGCCTTCACGGCCTGCACGAACTGATCGATGAAATCGAAGTACTCGCGGCCGCTCAACCGTTCGTGCCGCCAACCCAGGTAGAGCGGGTCACGCAGCCGGTCGGCGTTATTCGTGCCGACGTCGAGCACGATGGGGAGCGTGCGGTCGGGACGGATTCCGCCGATCAGCGAGTAGAGCGCGAGTTTGCCGATGGGGATGCCAAGACCGCCGACACCCTGATCACCGATGCCGAGGATGCGACCGCCGTCGGTGACGACGATAACGTCGATCTCTTTGCCGTAGCGATTGGCGAGGATCTCCGGGATACGGTCGCGGAGCGGGTAGGAAACGAACAGGCCGCGCGGGCGGCGGTAGATGTGGGAGAACTGCTCGCACGCCGCGGCCACGGTCGGTGTGTACACGATGGGCATCGTCTCCTCGACATGATCGAGCAGGAGGCGATAGAAGAGGACCTCGTTGGTGTCCTGCAAGGCGCGCAGGTAGATGTGTTTGTCGAGCGGAGAGGCGCGAGTGAGGAACGCCTCGTAGGCGCGCTCGGCCTGTTGCTCGATCGTTTCGATCTGCGGCGGGAGCAGGCCGAGCAGCCCGAACTGCCTGCGTTCCTCCTCGGTAAAGGCCGTGCCCTTCGTTCGGAAGGGGTTGTCTAGCAATGAGTGTCCGCGTCGATGCGCGGGCGGCTGCGTCGTTGAGGTCGTAAGCATGGCGAAGCCCTCCCAGTCTCGCTTGCGGGGTCCGCCGCATCGGGACCGCACCAGACCGTAGGGACGCCGCTGACAATCTCGGTGGACGCCCGAGATTGCTCCGGTTCGGTAGAGGGTTGCCCGGGAATGCACCGAGCCTTGATGCGCATTGCCGGGCGTCACTTCTTGTGAACTTCGAACAGGTTCTCAGCGAGTTTCGGGTTGATCTCGAAGCGGTCGAGCGAGGCGGCGGCCTTGGGGGCCTCCTTGCCGTCGAACGTCACGACGTACGCGGTCGGCAGTCTCACGCCATCGACGGTCGCGTAGTTCGTGAACGTGCGAACCGAGTCGCCGATCAATGATCCGCCGTCTCTACCGCGAAACGCGAGTTGGACCAGTTTTCCACTCGCCTTCTCGACCGCCAGGCGCGATGTCGCTCCATTCATCGCCACCTTCACGAACTCGACCGGCGTTCCGTCAACGATCCCCTCGCCATCGCCGACCGCGGCGATCGACGCGGAATCTTGTGCGTAGGTCCTCAGAACGACGACCGGCCAACGGGCCATCGAGCGGTCAAAGGCATGAGCCCGGCTCCGGGCGAGGAGTTCATGCTCTCCCCGGGAAGCCATGGCCGCGCCCTCCTTCGCGCGAATCGTCGCATACCAAGACTCGTTCCAGGCCTCCCTCGTATAGAAACACTCAGGAAAGGCGATGGCGATTTCCTTGGTGACAGTCCATTTCGTGTCGCCATTGGTTTCTGTTCGAGTCGCACCGCCTCGAAAGGTCGTCATACCGAGCAGGCGCTCCTTTCCGCCCGCCCAGATCACCGCGCGGTCGAGAGTCGCTCGTCCCGCCGCAATCTGTTCGGCGGACCCGACGGGCGCCGGGTCGTCTGTCTCGATGCGCTTGGCGGGATTTTTCAGGAAAGAGTCGCGGCACTGCTCCGATGCGAACAAATAGATTCGACGATCGTGCACCACAAAACGCCGCGCGTCGCCGAGACCGGAGAGCGGCCCCATCGCCCCGCACGCGCCGCCGTCCGCGACCTCGAACCTCACCGGGTCCTTCTCGAACGCGGCTTTGTTCTCCGGGGTTGAGAATCGGTACTCGATCCCCTCGTGCTCGACGCTCAACTCGGGCTTGCCCGGAACCTCTCGTCCTTCAATGAGGTCCAACGGATCGAGCGAGAGCGTGCGCGCGGGGGGGGCCGCGAACGCGGTAGCACCGAGAACCACGACGACGCCGATCGCGGCCGCACGAGAGGCTGAGATTCGCATGGCAGGCTCCGGTCGGCGTCACCCTCGCCGATCGCACACAGATTACCATTCGAGCACGATAATCGCAAGCGGCACCGCGGATGGACTCGATATCGCCATTCCTACCATCTCACATGAAAGGCCGACTCGACAGGGCGCAGTTGCTCGCGGAGATCGACGCGGAATACGCGGCGTTGAACCGTTTGATTGAGCAGGTGCCGGCACAAGATCTCGCCGCTTCCAGCGTCAACTCGGCCGGATGGTCGCTGAAGGATGTCCTGGCGCACATCGCGGATTGGGCGCAGCGGAGCTCGGGTTGGTGCCGCGCGGGCCTGCGCGGCGAGCGGCCCCAACCCCCGGCCCCGGGTTTCAAGTGGAACGAAACTCCGCGACTGAATCGGGAGATCTTCCTTCGCCGGCGGGGGCACACCGCGTCACGCGTCCTGCGCGATTTTCGCACGGGGCACGATGACCTTGTGCAACTCGCGCGAGTGATCGACGAGGCGGACCTGTGCGAACCCCACCGGTTCGCCTGGACAGGGCCGACGTGGAGCGTCGCCAAGCACATCCGGGCGAACACCGCGGCCCACTATCGTTGGGCCGGAAAGCACTTCCGGAAATGGGTGAGATCGGTTGCCACCAGGCCGCACTCGAGGAGTCGGAAATGAAGACGATTCAACGGTTGATCGCGATCTCGTTTCTTGTGGTGACGGTACCGGGAATGGCTCCCCCGAACCTTGCCCACGGCATTCGCGATGTGCACGCGGCGGACCCCGAGCGATGGGACGGAACTATCGACGCGATGGGCACGAAGATCGGATTCGTTCTCGTGCTCGAGCGGGGTGAGCACATCAGCGCGAGCATCGCGATCCCCGCGCAGGGGCTCGCGGCCACCCCGGTCACCGGGCTTGCCGCGGAGGGCAACTCGCTCAAGTTTGTGCTGAGTCTTCCCGGCATGCCCGAAGCGGCACGGCCGTCGTTCGATCTGACCCTTGCGGACGACCGGCAGTCCGCGTCGGGCACGATGAAGCAGCACGGGATGGACTTTCCGGTCACGATGCGGCGGCTGAAGGAGGGCGAAGTCGCGGGGCCGAAGCGCCCGCAGATGCCGGTAGCGCCGTTTCCGTACTCGTCGCGAGAGGTGACGTACGAGAACGCGAACGACGGGGCGAAACTCGCCGGCACTCTCACGATTCCGGACGCCGTGAAGTTCGGAGCCGGGCCCTACCCCGCGGTGCTTCTCATCACGGGCTCGGGAGCCCAGGATCGCGACGAGTCGCTGCTCGGGCACAAGCCGTTTCTGGTGCTCGCCGATGCGCTGACTCGGAAGGGGATCGTGGTGCTCCGAGCGGATGATCGGGGGGTCGGCGGCTCGACCGCGCCCAAGCACGGCGAAGAGACAACCGACGATTTCGTGGGCGATGCGGTCGCCGGCGTGGAGTTCCTGTCGAAGCAACCAGAGGCGAGGCGGGGTTCCATCGGGTTGGTCGGTCACAGCGAAGGCGGGCTGATCGCGCCCATGGCCGCGGCCAAGTCGCCCGAGATTACATTTATCGTGCTGCTCGCGGGCACGGGCGTGAGCGGGCGCGAGGTGCTCGAGGAACAGATGGCGGCGATTATGAAGGCTGAGGGAGCCCCGGAAGAGGTCGTCGCGAGGATCTGTGCCGCCCAGAAGAAGGTGCTGAGCGCGGTGGTCGCCGGCGAGGATGCCGATGAGGCGATTCGCGAACTCGCGCGGGCGCAGATGGGCGCCGCGGGCGGGGTCGTGAACGAGAAGGATATCGAGACCACGGTGGCCGGCGCGAAGAAGCAACTGATGTCTCCCTGGATGCGGCGGTTCCTGGTGCTCGACCCGCGCGATTCCCTGCGGCTGGTCAAGTGCCCGGTGCTGGTGCTGAACGGGTCGCTTGATACGCAGGTCATCGCAACGCAGAACGTGCCGGCGATCACGGAGGCTCTGCGACAGGGCGGGAACCAGGCCGTGACCGTGCACGTGCTGCCCGGGTTGAATCATCTGTTCCAGAGCGCGAAGACCGGGGCGTTTTCCGAGTATGCGATGATCGAGGAGACGATGTCGCCGCAGGTGCTGGAACTGGTCGGCAACTGGATCGGCGAGCGGGCCTCCGTCGCGAAATGACCGTCAGTGGAAGTCGCGGGATTGCGATGCGAGTTCCGGGGCGTGCTGGTCGAGGCTCTGGATGTGGTCCACGTGGACGTGCACCACCTCACCCTGGCGCTCCACGCACCCCCGCACAAGCAGGTTGGTGCTCAATCGCGCGGCCTTTCGGAACCGCTCGAAGACGCGAGGCCAGATGACGAGATTGGCAATTCCTGTTTCGTCTTCGAGCGTGATGAACACCACGCCCGAGGCGGTGCCCGGGCGCTGACGCACGAGCACCACGCCGGCCACGGTGACGCGACGCCCGGACGGGCATGCCTTCGTGTCGCGCAGGTCGGAGTTCTGGATCGCGCCAAGTTGCGTGAGTTCCTTGCGGATGAACGAGATCGGGTGGGCCTTGAGCGAGAGCCCGGTGAACTCGTAGTCGTGATGGATCTGGAGTTGCGGCGTGATTTTCGGGAGTTTCTCCGGTACGTCTTCGGCGTCGGCGTCGAACGATTCGAAGAGGGGGAGTCGCTCGTCACGCAGCGGCCGGATCTGCCAGAGCGCGGCCTGACGGTCAAGGCCGAGCGATGCGAACGCGTCGGCCTGCGCGAGGCAGCGCAGCGAGCGAACCGAGAGATCGGCCAAGCGCCAGAGATGCTCGACCGAGCGGAAGAGCCCGACGCGCCGGCGGGCCTCCACGGGCCGCTCGGCCTGCTCCTGCTGGAGGCCCTTGACCAGTCGCATGCCCAGGCGGATCGCCGGGCCGCGGCTCCCCCACTGCGACGGCGGGAGGTTGCGCGGCAGGTCGGTGGCGTTGGGGCCTTCGAGAGTGCAGTCCCAGTCGCTGACGTTGATGTCGATGGGGTGGGCCTCGACGCCGTGCTCCTTGGCGTCGCGGATGATCTGGGCGGGAGCATAAAAGCCCATGGGCTGGCTGTTAATGAGCGCGGCGGCGTAGGCCGCGGGGTGGTAGCGCTTCAGCCAGCAGGAGACATAGACCAGAATCGCGAAACTGGCGGCGTGGGATTCGGGGAAGCCGTACTCACTGAACCCCTTGATCTGCTCGAAGCATCGCTCGGCGAACTCGTGGGCATACCCCTTGGAGAGCATGCCCGCGACGAGTTTCTCGCCGAACTTCTCGATGAGGTTGCCCTTGCGCTTCCACGCGGCCATGGCGCGGCGGAGTTTGTCGGACTCGTCCGCAGTGAAACCGCCCGCGACAATCGCGAGCCGCATGGCCTGCTCCTGGAACAGCGGAACGCCGAGGGTGCGGCCCAGGACATCCTCGATGTCGGGGTGCGGGTAGACAACCGGCTCCTCGCCATTACGGCGGCGGAGGTATGGGTGGACCATTTTGCCCTGGATAGGGCCCGGGCGCACGATGGCGACTTCGATGACAAGGTCGTAGAAGTTGCGAGGGCGGAGCCGGGGGAGCATCGACATCTGGGCGCGGGATTCGATCTGGAACACGCCCACGGTGTCGGCCGCGCAGATCATGTCATAGACGAGGGGATCCTCGGAAAACTCCGACATGATCCGGAAGATGGAAAGAGATGTAGCAGAGTGCCCGGAGTTCAGTCCGGGCGCTTCGCGCGGCCATTGCGGCTCTCTGGCTGCTCCATGGCTTCCACTCGTCCCCACCTCGCCACTCTGCCACTTCCTTCGCTCCACCAGTTCGAAGCACTTCCTGATGCACGTCAGCATTCCCAGCCCCAGCACGTCCACCTTGAGCATCCCCATCGCATCGATGTCGTCCTTGTCCCATTCGATCACGGTGCGGTCTTCCATGGCGGCGTTCTCGATGGGGACGAGTTCGTCGAGCGGGGTTCGGGTGATGACGAAGCCGCCGACGTGCTGGGAGAGATGACGCGGGAAGCCGATGATCTCGCGGGAGAGCGCAAGCACGTGGCGGATGGTCGGGTCGCCGGGGTTCAGCCCCGCCTCGCGAACGTGCTCATCGGCGGGATCCTCGCCCCAGTGGTTGACGTGACGAGCGAGGGCATCGACCGCGTCGGGAGAAAGCCCCATGGCCTTGCCGACATCGCGGATGGCGCTGCGGCCGCGGTAAGAGATCACCTCGGCGGTAAGCGCCGCCCGCTCGCGGCCGTAGGTGCGATAGAGGTATTGGATGACTTCCTCTCGGCGTTCGTGCTCGAAGTCGATGTCGATATCGGGGGGTTCGCCGCGTTCGCGGCTGACGAAGCGGGCGAAAAGCAGGTTGAATCGGGCGGGGTCCACCTCCGTGATGCCCAGGCAATAGCAAACGGAGGAGTTGGCCGCCCCGCCGCGTCCCTGGCAGAGAATGCCCAGCGATCGGGCGTACTTCACGAGGTCGTAGCACGTGAGGAAGTACGGCTCGTAGCGGAGTTCGGCGATCAGCGCGAGTTCGTGCTCGATCATCTTCCGGACTTTCTCGGGTACGCCGTCGGGGTACCGCCCGGCCGCGCCTTCGCGGGTGCGGTCGGCGAGGTACTCGCTCGCGGCCATGCCCGCAGGACACGGCTCGGCGGGGTACTCGTACCTGAGTTGATCGAGGCTGAATCCCGCGGCACGCCGGGCGATCTCCACCGTGCGGAAGATCGCCTCGGGGCAGGATGCGAAGAGACGGCCCATCTCGTGGGCGGGCTTGAGATGCCGCTCGGCGTTCGCGTGGAGCCGCAGCCCGGCCTGCTGGATCGTGCAGCCGTGGCGGATGCACGTGAGCACGTCCTGCAGCGGCCGGCGCTGAGGGATGTGGTAGTGAGCATCATTCACGGCGACCAGCGGGATGCCGGTCTGCCGGGCCATCGCCCCAAGCCGGGCGAGCCTGGCGCGATCATCGCCCCGGTAGAGGCAGCCAGCGGCCAGGGACATTCGGTCGTCATCGAACGACTCGCGAAGCCTTCGCAGCGTGCCCCGGAACGCATCGTCGGGACTCTCGGGCGCGATCGCCACGCCGAGCATGCCTTCCTGGTGCGCGAGAACCTCATCCAGCGAAAGGTGGCATTCGCCTTTCGGCGCACGGCGCTTTCCGACCGTGAGGAGGCGGCAGAGGCGCGAATAAGCGGGGCGGGTCGTCGGAAAGACGAGCAGGTTCAGCAGCGGACCTGCGTGTCCGGCGGAGTCCGGGCCGTGCGAGCATTGGATTCTGCATCCGACGACCAGGGGGATGCCGGCCTCTTTCGCGGTCACGTGGGCCCGGACGATCCCGGCCAGCGTGTTGGTGTCCGCGATGGCGGCCGCTGCGTGCCCGAGGTTGACGGCCTGCTCGATGAACTCCTCCGGATGGCCAGCGCCGGTGAGGAACGTGAAGTTGGTGGTCACGGCCAGTTCGACATACCCGGGCTGGGCCGCATCGACCCTGGTGCTCTGCCGCCGGGCTACGCCGCTCTCCGCGGCGGGGTGCTCGTGCGCCTTGGTGTAGGGCTTCTCCGGCATGACTCAACCCCACACGCCATGAATGAACCAGTCGCCGATCTCAACGCGCCGGGCGATCCACCACCACCGGCCGTGCTGGTCCTGGATCTTGAAGTAGTCGCGTGCGGGCTCGTCGCGCCGCCACCATTCCGGGGAGAGCCGCTCGGGGCCGAGGCAGTACGCGACGTGCAGGTCTTCCTGCCGAAAACGAACGCTGAGCAGCGGGCCATCGGGCGAGAGCGTGGTCACACTGGCGAAGAGCGGTGTGCCAAAGAGGATGGTGGGACGGTCCTGCGGAACGACCGCGATGTCCGTGGATGCCCCCGCATCCATGCTCGTCGGCGCGGTCGTGCCGGCTCGCTCGGGAAGGTGCGACTCCACAACCGCGGCCCGTCGGACATGCTCGACACCGATGCGATTGCTGAGCGTGTCGAGGAGTTCGCCCAGGGCCTGCTCCCGGAGTTCCTCCGTGGAATCACCGCCCTCCCATTGCTCGCGCTGGCGATGGCGCAGGCGGGCGAGTCGCGTGGCGGTGATCTCGATGTCGAGAACGCCGAACCCGAGATTGACGCGGTCGAGCCTGGGCCGCAGGAGCGAGTACACGTGCCGGGCGTCGCGGCTGGGACGGCTGAGGGCGATATCGAGCCGCTCGGCCGGAAGGTCGGCACGCGTGAGGATGACCTGAAGCCCGCGTGCCCCGCTCTCGTGCGTCCGCAGCAGGGCGACAAGATCGGCGAGCAGATCGCGGATCGTGAGGTCGATGCCCTCGTATTGCGTCGTCGGCCCTTCAAAGGCGCGGCTCACACGCAGCGGCTCGGTCCATCGAACGGGCGTAATCGCCTCGATCGCCTCGCCCAGCGCCTGCGAGAGACGCAACGGGAGTTCGTGCCCGAACCGTGCGGGAAGCATCGAACGCGGGAGCGCCATCAGGTGCTCGATCCGCTCAACGCCCACCTCGGCGAGCGCGTCCCGCACATCCTGCTCCACGCGCAACGCGGCGAGCGGGAGCGGCGCGAGCGATGCACGCAGATCATGGGGCGCGACAATCGGAGCATCCGCGTGGCGGGCCATCGCCCACGCGCCGGCGAATGTCGGAGCGATCGAAGCCCGTGCCCGCAGGGCAAGGTCTCCGCACCCTTCGATCACCTTCGCATGAAGGTGCGGTTCGCCGCCGAACGCCCGCTCGCAGCCCGTAGCGTCGATGAGCAAACCGTCCGGCGGGTCCACGCTCACGCGAGGGGAGTACCGCGTGGCCCAGAGCGCCAGGGCCTGCAGGGCCGCGGCGTCGCGGTCCGGGCGGTGGCTCTCGACCCGGGCTCCGCGCAGCACGCCCTGGGCGTCGGCGAGCACCAGGCCCGGACGCACCCCGCCATTGATGGCGCGTTCGCAGCACGCGGCGACGATCTGGCGCTGCTTCCACGTCGCGACGAGCAGGATGGGCCGGCGGTCTACCTCAGGCGGTGAGCCGGGCCGGCTCCTGCGGTCGCGTCGTCTCAGCAGGTCGATCGACAGAAATGGAAACCACACGGACATCGCCCGTTTCATGGCGGTACTCCACGCTCCAGTGGCGTGCATCCTCGGTTGGCCGCGATCCTTTGCGGCGCAGAAGTTCAAGCGTCCAGCGGGGAGAGTCATTGAGGGATGGACATGTGCCGACCAGCCAACGCGTGTGCGCGGCCGACAACTCGCGGGCTTCCCATGGCGGCCTCGCGAGCATCGCCAAGGACCCGCCCGCCGCCGCGCCCAGTTGCAGCCGGCGAGACTCGGACATGCACAGGCCCGAGGCATCGGCGATGACGCACGCGGCCGCGGCGCTGCGGAGGGCAAGGTCGATCGCCCAGACGCGCTGCCCGAGATCGCGCACATCCACAAAAAGAGAGCGTCGGAGCAGATCGCGGTTGGCATCGCTCCCGATCAGCGCTCGGGGGTACGGCCAGCAGGATGCCCCGATCCAGAGCACAACTCCCGTCGGAGATTCATGCAGCGCCCGTCGCGCGTAGTGCACGAGGATGCGCACGGGCGGCACCCAGAGGGCGCAACGCGTATCGGGCGTGGCAACCCCGCACCATTCGTGGATGACGCCGGGCTCGAGTTGCGGTCCGTCGCCCGCCGGGCACGCATCCCGGCGTCGAGTGCGGGTATGCGAACAGGCGAGATCGGCGAGGCGTGAACGCAGGGCTTCGATTGCGCTTCCACGATCCTTGCAGGCGGCTATAAATCGCATTTTGTTAGGATACAGACAAAACCCGGCCTGTCAACCGGATCGTCCGGTTTTTGATCGGTTTTGTGGGATCATGCAGGAAGGGTGCCCGCCTAGCCTCATTCGTGCAGGAAACCGCTTTCAACGTGGTCTTCCAAGGCCTCAACCCGACCACCGGAATGCCCACGAGGGCCTACTCCGCCGCCTCGTCCGAGGACGTGAGCGAGGCGGCAGAAAGAGCGTGCAGGGCTTTCCGCCGCCATCCCGAGGCGACCGTTCGGGCAGATTGCCTGAGCACCGCCGCCGCGAAACTCGATGCACACGCCGACGAAATCCTCACCGTTGCGATGGAAGAAACCGGACTTGCGGAACCCCGGCTGCGGGCCGAGTTGTCCCGGACAACCGGGACGTTGCGGCTCTTCGCCGCGCTGATCCTGGAGGGCTCGTGGGTCGAGGCGGTCATCGACCACGGAGATCCCTCCCGCAAGCCGCTGCCCAGACCGGACCTGCGGCGGATGCTCGTGCCCTTGGGGCCGGTCGCGGTCTTCGGCGCGAGCAACTTCCCGCTCGCGTACGCCGTGGCAGGGGGCGACACCGCCAGCGCTCTCGCGGCCGGGTGCCCGGTGATTGTCAAAGGCCACAGCGCGCACCCCGGCACGGGCGAACTCGTTGCCGGCCTGATCGCGAAAGCCGTGCGAGAGGCGAAGATGCCGGAGGGGTTCTTTGCGTTTCTGCCCGCCGGAGGGAGCAGGGACGTTGAGGTCGGCGTGGAGATCGTGAAACACGCGCGAGTTCGCGCGGTTGGCTTCACAGGGTCGGTGCCCGGCGGCACCGCTCTGGTGCGCATCGCCGGAGAGCGGCCCGAGCCGATCCCCGTGTTCGCCGAGATGGGAAGCGTGAATCCGGTCTTCGTACTGCCCGGCGCGATAGAGAAGGACGCGGCGGAGGTCGCCGCGGGGCTTGTGGCATCCGCGACCAACTCCGGGGGCCAGATGTGCACGTGCCCGGGGCTGATCTTCGTCATGAACTCGCCGCAGGCGGAACGAATGATCACCGCGATGCGTGAGGCATTCGGGCAAGCCGCCCGCCCGACGCTGCTCGGCCCTCGGACCCGCGACAACTACTTCAGGCGGCTGCGGGAGATCGGACGGACTCCCGGCGTCTGCCTCGCTATCGGAAGTCTCGATACGCCCCAGGACGCGAGGATCAGCGCGATACCGACGATGCTGGAGGTTTCCTACCAGGACTTCAAGTCGGCGGAGAATCTCAGCGACGAGTGCTTCGGGCCCGAGACGATCGTCGTGAGGTGCGGAATCCTCGATGATCTAATCGAGGCGGCACGAGCCATGCGCGGCTCGCTCACCGCGACCCTGCTTGCGAGCGATTCGGACAGCCCGGCCGCCCGGAGACTCCTCCCCGAACTTCAGGATCGCGCCGGAAGGCTCATCGTGAACGGCGTGCCAACCGGGGTCGAAGTGGCCGCGGCGATGGTGCACTCAGGGCCGTTTCCGGCGTGCAGCCGAGCGGACACCACCGCGGTCGGCCCGCTGGCGATTCGCCGATGGTGCCGGCCGGTTTGCTTCCAGAACGTGCCAGACTCGCTGCTGCCGGAGGAACTGCGGGAGGCGAACCGGCTCGGGATCTCGCGGGTAGTCGACGGCGCTCGGATCGAGGCCCGAGCCGCCAGGTAGCCGCGCCGAAGTACGCGTCACATATGACCGCGACGGTGGGTTCCGGTACACTGGTGCCCGAGGAGTCTCTCATGCGCTACATCCTGCTCGCGCTCGCCGCCGGTCTGACCTCAACCACCTTCGCCGATGTCCGCCCGGCCCGCGTATTCACCGACAACGCCGTCCTTCAGCACAACGCCAGCGTTCCGATCTGGGGCTGGGCGGATCCGGGAGAAAAGGTGCTCGTCAATACGCCTTGGCTGAGCGCACCGAAAGAGACATCCGCCGGGGCCGATGGCCGCTGGGAGGTGCGACTGGATACCCCCGCGGCCGATGGCAAGCCGTTCGAGATTTCAATCAGCGGCTCCGACACCGTGGTGCTGAAGAATCTGCTCCTGGGCGAGGTGTGGGTCTGCTCCGGGCAGTCCAACATGGAGTGGCCCCTGCGGGCATCGGCGAACGGCGAAGAGGCGGTCAATGGCGCCGTTCGCCCGACGATCCGCCTGTTCAATGTGAACAACAAGGTCGCCGCACGACCGAGCAACGACGTGGACTCGCCGGGTTGGCAGGAGTGCTCGCCGGCGTCGGCCGCAAACTTCAGCGCCGTGGGGTACTACTTCGCGGTGTCTGTGGGCGAGTCGATCGGCGTGCCCATCGGGATGATCGAGACGGACTGGGGCGGAACGCCCGCCGAGTCGTGGACCAGCCTTGAGATGATCAGAACGTTCTCCGAGTTCGCGTCGCAAGTGGAGTTCCTGGAAGCGCTCGATCCGGACCCCAACGTTCGCGCGTCGAGGACCGCAAAGTTCGCGGGCCGCTGGTGGGACAACCTCGACACGTCGCGCGGCGCGCCGGGGAAGGACTGGGCCCAGCCCGAGTTTGACGACTCTTCCTGGGGCGGGATGAAGATCCCATCGAAGTTCAGCGGAGACCTGGCGCAGTTCGACGGCGTGTTGTACCTGCGATGCATCGCGGAACTGCCCGAGTCCTGTGCCGGGCAGGAGGCCACGCTGTCCCTGGGGCCGATCGACGACCGTGACGACGCCTACGTCAACGGGGTGCGCATCGGCGGAACTCGGGACGACGGCCGTTGGAACTCCGATCGCCGGTACAAAGTGCCGGGCGGGCTGCTCAAAGCCGGGCGCAACGTGATCGCCGTACGCGTGGTGGACACGGGCGGCCTTGGGGGCGTCTTCGGAGATGCCGGGAAGATCAACCTCACCTGCGGCGAAGCGGCGGCGCCGTTGGCGGGCGAGTGGAAGTTCGTGCGCGGGCCGTCGATGGCCAACCTGCCGCCAATCGGCCAGGGCTTCAGCCTTGGACCGCACACTGCGACAGGGCTTCACAACGCCATGATCCGGCCGCTCGCGCCGTATCGCATCGCGGGCGCCATCTGGTACCAGGGTGAATCCAACCGCGGCAACGCCGATCTCTACCGGCGTCTGTTCCCGGCGATGATCGCCGATTGGCGGCGCGCGTGGGGACAGGGGGACTTCCCGTTCTATTTCGTGCAGATCGCGCCGTTCAACTACGGGAACGACCGCGGCGAGACGGCCGCGCTCCGGGAAGCGCAGGCCGGCGCGCTCTCGACGCCGAACACGGGCATGGTCGTAACCATGGACATCGGCAACCCGACCGACATACATCCCACGAACAAGAGGGACGTTGGAGAGCGCCTGGCACGGTGGGCCCTTGCGAAGACATACAGCAGGACGGAAGTTGTGTGCGCGAGTCCGCGGTACCAATCCATGCGCGTGGATGGGAATGCAATCGACGTCGGCTTTGATCTCGCGGGCTCGTCCGCCTTGAAATCCAGCGGCGGCGCACCGACGTACTTCGCGATCGCAGGCGACGACCGCGTCTTTCACGTGGCCGATGCGGAGATCGCTTCGCCCGACAAGGTGCGGGTGAGCAGCCCGAAGGTCCCCAAGCCGGTGGCCGTGAGGTACGCGTATGAGTCGGCGTGTGCGCCGAACCTGTTCAACGCCGAGGGGCTTCCCGCGGCACCGTTCCGCACCGACGCCTGGGAGCGTCCGGCAGAGGGTTGGGCTCCGGCGGTGGATGCGGGTCGCACGACTTACCTGAGCGCGGATCCGGAGTTCATCCCGCTGTTCAACGGCAAGGACCTGAGCGGATGGGTAAACGTGAACTGCGCGCCCGCAACCTGGACGGTGGTGGACGGCATGATCCACTGCACGGGCGCGCCGACCGGAGTCCTCCGCACCGCGGAGCAGTACGAGAACTTCGTGCTGGAACTCGAATGGCGCCACCTGAGCGCCCAGGGGAACGCGGGGCTGTTCGTGTGGTCAGACGCGATCACGGCGAAAGGAGTGCCATTCACGCGCAGCGTTGAGGTGCAGGTGATGACCGGCTCCGAGGGCTCGTGGTACACCTCCGACGGGGACGTGTTTCCGATTCACGGCGCGAAGATGACTCCGCTGAATCCGCGTCCCAGCGGCGGCATGCGGTCGTACCCGACCGAGAAACGCATGAATCCTTCGCCGCAATGGAATCACTACCGCGTGGAGTGCAACAACGGCTCGATTTCTCTGGCCGTGAACGGCAAGGTGGTGACGCAGGGGAAGGACACCTCTCCCAGAACGGGCTTCATCTGCCTTGAGTCGGAGGGCACACCGATCGATTTTCGAAACCTGGTGATCCTGAAACTCCCATCATCGTCTCCGCCGCCTCCGGAGACGGGCATGTCGCGCGAGCAGGGCTTCGAGCCGCTGTACACCGGAGTGGACTTTGACGGTTGGAAGTTTGAACCGGCTCACGAGGGCCACTTCAAGGCGAACGACTGGACGATCACATTCGACGGGCAGGGCGGGGACCTGTGGTCGAGCAGGTCGTACCGAGACTTCGTGCTGATCGCCGACTGGCGATGGACGGAAAAGCCGGTCGAGAGCGAGAGGCCGATCATCCTCTCCGACGGCACGGAAAAGCACGGCCCGGATGGGAAGGCCCTGACTGAAAAGATCCAGGATGCGGGCGATAGCGGGATCTATCTGCGTGGCTCGTCGAAGAGCCAGGTGAACCTGTGGTGCTGGGGGATCGGGTCGGGCGAGGTCTATGGATACCGCACGGATGCTTCGATGCCGCCGGAAGTGCGCGCGGGGGTCACCCCGAAGGAGAAGGCCGACGCTCCGCCGGGCGAGTGGAACCGAACGGTGATCACCATGAAGGGCGATCGATTGACCGTGGTCCTGAACGACCGCACGGTCATCGAAAACGCCCTGCTGCCCGGGGTTCAGCCCGAAGGGCCCATCGCGCTGCAATCGCACGGATCGCCGATACAGTTCGCCAATCTGCTGATCAAGGAACTGAAATAGGCACCCATCGGGTGCCGCTGGAGATCCGCCTGAATATGGACCCGCACGTCACTCGTCGTAACTTCCTTCAAGCCTCGCTGGTCACCGGCGCGGCGATGGCGGCGCCGGCGTTGGCACGCCAGACTCAACCCGCGGCCTCGCCCGTGGCCCAGCCCAAGCCCGCGCCGCTCTTCACCATCTCGCTCGCCCAGTGGTCGCTCCACAAGACGCTTTTTGCGGGCACCCTTACGAACCTGGACTTCCCCCGCGCGGCCAAGGAGGACCACGGAATCGACGCCGTGGAGTACGTCAACTCGTTCTTCAAGGACAAGGCGAGCAACCAGGACTACCTCAAGGACCTCAAGAAGCGCTGCTCCGATTTGGGCGTCACGAGCGTGCTCATCATGTGCGACGGTGAAGGGAATCTCGGCGACCCCGACGAAACGGCGCGAGCCAAGGCTGTGTCCAACCATTACAAATGGGCGGATGCCGCGAAGTCCCTTGGGTGCCATTCCATCCGGGTCAACGCCGAGAGCAAGGGCACGCCCGAGGAACAGATGCGCCTCGCGGCCGACGGCCTGCGGAAACTCACCGAGTACTGCGCTTCCGTAGAGATTAACTGCATCGTCGAGAATCACGGCGGGCTGTCCAGTCACGGTGACTGGCTCGCGGGGGTCATGAAAAGGGTGGACCACCCCCGGGTCGGTACGCTGCCCGACTTCGGAAACTTCTACGAGTATGACCGCTACAAGGGGGTCGAAGAAATGATGCCGTACGCCAAGGGCGTTTCGGCCAAATCGCACGATTTCGACGCGGAAGGTAACGAAACCCACACCGACTACGTTCGCATGCTCAAAATCGTGCTGGCCGCGGGATACCTCGGGAGGGTCGGCATCGAATACGAGGGCGAAAAGGCCTCTGAGCCTGACGGAATCCGAGCGACCAAGAGACTCCTGGAGCGAGTTCGGGCGGAGTTGTCGAAATAGCGGTGCGAGGCCGCGCGAAAACGGTTCATAGACTTGGCGATCCAAACTGAAGGCGATTCCGTTCCGCGCGGAGTGGGTCGCCTGATTCGCGAGGACCTCACGTGAAACACCGACTTGTCGCTCTGGCCGCCGTGTTGTCGTTGTGCGGCGCGGCCGCGGCTCAGAACAACACCCGGCCCGTCAAGAAAGAACCGGCCCCGGGCAAGAACACCGAACCTCTAACCCCGATCAAGGCGCCGGAAGCGCAGCCGGAGGCGCCCAAGGAATCGCAGGGCACGCTGAAGGT
Organism: Phycisphaerales bacterium; assembly: GCA_905339235.1. GTDB lineage: Bacteria > Planctomycetota > Phycisphaerae > Phycisphaerales > UBA1924 > RI-211. The sequence continues at coordinate 101,713 of CAJPFG010000001.1, read as the reverse complement.
CGGCGCCCCGGCCCCGGAGATCTCGGCAGACACGTGGGTCAAGGGCGCGGAAGTCAAGGCGTTCGAGAAGGGCAAGGTCTACGTGATGGAGTTCTGGGCGACGTGGTGCCCGCCGTGCCGTGAAAGCATCCCGCATCTGACCAAGTTGAAGAAGGCGCACAAGGACCTCACGATCATCGGCATGGCGTCGAGCGAGCGAGCGCCGAAGCAGGGCCAGCAGGATCGCCGACTCCCCGAGTTGCAGAACTTTGTGCGAGCGCAGGGCCCCAAGATGGAGTACACCGTCGCGTACGACTCAAAGCGCGCGATGGGCGAGAAGTGGCTGCGTGCCGCGGGAGTCAACACCATTCCCACCGCCTTCGTCGTCGGCGCCGACACCCGGATCGCATGGATCGGTAATCCGTTGGACGACGGTTTCGAGAAGGCGGTGACCGCCGCGCTCAGTATCGCCAAGAAGACCGAGCCGAACAAAGAGGGCGAGAAGCCCAAGAAGCCCGACGGTCCCAGGAAGAAGGGCGGCTGATCTGATTCGAGCCTTGGTAGACTCAAAACCCCCGCCCGACGGGGGTTTTTCGCTGGGATTGGGATTCGCCGCGGCTGACGTAATGACTCGGAAAGGAACCCCGCGACCGGACGTTGATGAGCCGAATCTCGGTTCACGGTCCTGCAATCCCCTTCAGGTGTATCTCATTTCCGGATAGACAAAGCATCAATGAGAACTTCGGACGCGTGTGCAGGTGCGTCGCGCGAAGCCCGCCGCGCGGGCACCGTCTTCACAGAATCCAGGCAGGTATTTTTGCCGATGGCCTTCCCATGGTTAGCCACACCCCACTCCGCGCCGCCACGGCCGCGCCTGCGCGAGTGGTATGGCTTCCGCGCCGGGCCTATACGCTGGTGGAAGTTGCGATCTCCATCGCAATCCTCACGGTGATCCTGTTGGGGGCACAGTCGGCGGTCATGATCGCCGCCAAGTCGATTCCGGGAGAGGATGATCCCGTGGCGGTCAACAGCGCCGTGAACGCCGCGCTGAGCCAGATGGGTGAGGACCTCCAAATGGCGGTCGCCATCACGGTAATGGATGCCGCGGATGTGGAGTTAGCCGTCCCCGACCGTACCGGCGACGGCGCGCCTGACACGCTCCGCTACACCTGGTCCGGCAAGGTGGGCGAACCGCTGACCCGGGCCTTCAACGGCGGCGCGCCCGCGGAGGTCGTGCCGGGCATCCAGTCGTTCGGCCTGACCTACGACAAGGCCGAGATTGCCCTGCCCACCACGTACAGCGACAGCGGAGAGACGCTGCTCTACTCGTACCTCACCTTGACGAACTCCGCCGCCCGCCCGGTGGGGAAGTTGAGCGGATCCACCTACCTGCGCGCCATGTACTTCAAGCCCACGCTCCCCGCCGATGCGGTCTATTGGTCCATCTCGAAGGTCTCATTCTGGGCGCGCAACTACGGGAATGTTGACTCGGTAGTCCAACTTCAGGTCCGCACGACCCAGAGTGGCGCTCCGACCCCTCGCCAGTACTCCGCCAGCCCGTTCAACGAAGCCTGGTTGGGGGCTTCCTGGACGCGCTACGACCTCGCCAATATCAAGTCACGTGGTCTGCTTCCCAATCAGGTCGTTTGCCTGGTTTTCCAGTCCGCGTCGGGCAACGACTGCATCGAACTGCTCCACGAGCGCGCCGTCGCCACCACCGATGCGTACGCGCTCACCAGCACCAACGGCGGCTCCTCGTGGTCCGCCTCCACCGATTGCCTCGTCTGCGCAGTCTACGGTTCCGTGACCACGCCCGACGCCCCGGCAACCAAGACAGCCGTCACGGGCGTGGGGTTCACGCTGCAGGCGGGCAGCGAATCGACGCCGGTGTACAGCGGGAGATGGCCGCTGCTAAATCAGCCGTAACAGCGCCTCGCCCGGCGTTGGCCAAACGCATTACACATCGCAAATCTCAACCGCGCGCCGGAGCGATGCCATGGGGTCGCGGCGGGGGATGAACTCCTGCGCGATGTAGCCCTTGAACCCCGCATCGGCGATGGCCCCGCAGATGGCCGCGTAGTTGAGTTCCTGGGTCTCGTCGATCTCCGCGCGTCCCGGCACGCCGCCGGTGTGGAAGTGGGCAATGTGGGGCAGATTCTTCTGAATCGTCTCGATGATCTCGCCCTCCATGCGCTGCATGTGGTAGATGTCGTAGAGCAGTCGGAAGCGATCGCTGGCGACACCCTCAACGACCTGAACCCCCCATCGCGTGAAGTCGCACTGGTAGTCGGCGTGATCCTTGCTGTTGAGCAGTTCCATCACCAAAGTGACGCCGATCTTCTCGGCGAGCGGCGTGATCCGTTTGAGGCCCTTGATGCAGTTGGCCGCGCCTTCGGAATCCGGCAATCCGGCGCGGTTCCCCGAAAAGACGATCTGGCAGGGCAAACTCGCCGCGGCCACCAGCGGCAGCCGCTCCTCAAGGTCACGCACGATCGCGTCGTGGTTCTCGAGCCTGTTGAATCCGCGCGGGATCGGGTTGGACTTCACGTTCGTGGCAACCGCGCAGGTCAGGCCCTGAGCCTTGGCGACCGGCCACTCGTCGGGCCCGAGGAGTTCCACGGAGTGCAGGCCCATGGCCGCGGCGTTCCTGCAGAGGTCCTCGAGCGGCATCTTTCCGTAGCACCAGCGGCAGACCGAGTGCTTCAGGCGCCCCTTCAGCGCGAGCCGGCCTTGCGAATCGGGCGGTTGCGCCGCGGCCGTTTGCATGCCGGCCGCGAGCCCCACCGTGATTCCGGCCATTGTGCCCATAGCCTGCCTGCGATCGATCTGATCCTTGGTTGCCATCCTCACAGCCTACCGCGCGGAGGGTGGTATTTGCCAGCGCAGGATGCCGCGAGGGTCGAATGCCCACGGTGGGGCCTCAGGCTCGATCACGACGCAAGCGGTCCCGTCGAAGGACTCGATCAGTCGCCTTGCGTCCTCGGGATCGATCAGGCAGAGGGAGGTGTCCAAAGCATCGGCAATCTCACCTCGCGGGGCGACCACGGTGGCCATGACTTGTCTCCGGCTTCCCAGGCCGGTGCGTGGATCGACGATGTGAGAGTAACGTGTGCCATCGAGTTCGAAGAACTGTTCGGAGTCGCCCGCCGTGGAGGCCGCGGCGTTTCGGAGCCAGAGCACGCCGACCGACGGCGCCGCCTCGCCGGCTCGCTCGGCGCGGACTTCGACCTTCCAGCCGCTGACACCCGGGGGTGGATCTCCCGCGACGACATCGCCGGCGAGCGCCACAAGGCACCTGGGGTAGCCCAGCAGCGTGAGGTGGTCAACCGCGTATTGGGCGGCGTATCCCTTCCCGATGCCGCCGAGATCAATCTGCATTCCCTTGCGAAGGAGCATGACCTCGCCGCCGTTGGACGACGCGGCGGTGCGCATCGCGACGTCGTGCCAGCCGATCAACGCGCGAACACGCTCCACCTCTTCGGCCGACGGAAGTTCACCCTGCCGGCGGACCCGGCGCCAGACCTTTGTAGCCGGGCCCACGGTTACGTCAAAGGCGCCTCCGGTGGCTTCGGAAACACGCCGCGAGACCAGCAGCACCTCGTAGAGTTCCGCGCTCACGTGCGCCGGGGCCTGCCCGGATAGATCTCCGACGAGAGACACCTCGCTGTCGGGGCGGTAGTCGCTGAACGACGCCTCCAGCCGCGCGATCTGATGAAACGCGGACGCGGCGGCCCGCTGGGCCTTTTCCTCGTCGGGACCGTACACCACAACCTGCGTGCGCACTCCCATGCAGATCCGGGCGTACTCGAACCTGTGCGGTGGGGCACACGCGCCGAGTCCGGACGCCAGCACAAGCGGTAGCGTCAGGATGATGGCTCGCGGATAAAGCAAGGCTCGCACGCACCCAGCGTAGGTGGATACGAGTGATTCAGTCGTCATCCTGGATCGCGCGAATGGCCGGTGTATCGACATCGTCGTACTGCCCATCCCTCGCGGCCCAGATGAACAGCCCCACGAACACTCCGGCGAGCACGAACGCGAGCGGGACCACGATGAAAAGGACGCTCATGGCCGACCTCCGAAGGATCGGGACCTGAACGAGAGAGCGGTCACCGTCAACGAACTGATCGGCATGACCACCGCCGCAAGAAGCGGGCCTACCAGGCCGAACACCGCGGCCGCCCCGGCCGAGAGGTTGTACAGACTTGACACCGCGAGGTTGCGTTTGATGACCCTCATCGTGCGACGGCTGCCGTCGATGAGGTCCACCAGCCCGGAAAGCCCGGGGCGGTTGAGGTACACATCCGCGGCGGCAAGGCTCGCCTCGGCCCCGCCGTGCACGGCGACCCCCACGCTCGCGGCCGCGAGCGCCGCGGCGTCGTTGACGCCGTCTCCGACCATCACCACAGTCCCCAGCGAACCGGCCTCGCGCACGAGCGCAACCTTGTCCTCGGGCGACAGCCCGCCTCGGGCGTCTTCGGATGAAATGCCGACCTCGCTCGCCACGGCACGCACGATGTCCGGGTGATCGCCGGACAGCACCTTGACGCTCCAGCCGGATGAACGGAGTTCTCGGATCGCCGCGATGGAGTCCTTGCGTACGCGATCACCAAGCCCCGCAACCGCGACCACGCGGTCGTCGATCGAGAGGAGGATCGGAGTCAGCCCCTGACGAATGCACTCCGCCAGCGCACTGGATAGATCGACCTCGCTGGACTCGACCCGGGAGCGAACGAAAGCCGCGGAGCCCACGAGCACCCTTCGGCCGTCCACGAGCCCTTCGATGCCCGCGCCCACGGTCTGTCGAGCATCCCGCACGGCGTGCTCACCAACGGCGTGGCTCGCGATTGCCTTAGCGATCGGATGGTTGCTCTGCGACTCGAGCGCCGCGGCCAAGGGCCTGGCGGATTCATCTCCGAACCACCTGACCACTTCCATCCGTCCGCCTGTGATGGTGCCGGTCTTGTCGAGGAATACCACGCCGGGCCGCGAGAGACGCTGGATGACTTCCCCGCCCTTGATGAGCATGCCGGCCCGCGCCGCCCGTCCGAGGGCCGCGGTGATCGCGAGCGGAGTGCCCAGCCCCAGCGCACACGGGCAAGTCACAACGAGCAGCGCCACCGCGTGGTCCACGGCCTTCGAGGAATCGCGCCAAAGCCAGTAGGCGAGCGTTATCGTCGCGAGTCCGAGCATCCCCGCGACGAACCATCCGGACATGCGGTCGGCGAACTGAACGATGGGCGCGCGCCTTTGGGAACACTCTTCGACCAGCCGCATGAGCCGGCCCACTCGGGTCTGCTCGCCGGTTGCTTCAACGCGAACGCGGATCGTTCCGCTGATATTGACGCAGCCCGCCGCGACAGCCGAGCCTTCCCCCACCGCCTCCGGACGAGACTCGCCGGTCAGGAGCGATTGGTCGAGCGCGGAGCGACCTTGGATCACGACGCCGTCCGCCGGGCAGGAATCCCCGGCGCGAATCTCCACGAGATCCCCCGCTGCCAGGGCCTCGACGGGCACCTCGCGAACCGTATCACCCTCCACCCGTCGCGCGGCCGTGGGAGTCAGACTGAACAGCAACTCGACGGAGTCGGCGCTCCAGCGCTGTTGGCGTTGCTGCACGAAGCGACCGGCGAGCAGGGCAAAGACCAGCACGCTGAGCGAATCGAAGTAGATCTCGCCGTGCCCGCGAACGGTCGTCCAGATGCTCCAGACCGCTCCCGCGGCGAGCGCGAGCGCGATGGGCACATCCAGGTGCAGCGAGCGAACCCGGAGGGCGCCCCACGCGCTGCGGAAAAAGGCCGCGCCGGGCCAGAGGAGGGCGACGAGAGAAATCGCCATGCTCGTCCACCGGAAGAGCGAGGCGTGAACGGGATCCATCGCATCGAACAGCCCCGCGTAGAGCGCGAGGGCCAGCAGCATGACGTTTCCGGCGCAGGCGCCCGAAACAGCCAGGTGAATCAGCCGGCGCCGATCCTCCGCCTGCCGACGGGACCTCGATCCCGCATCACGCGCCGGGAATGAGGCATACCCGAGAGCGTCGATTCCTTTGGCCACCTGCGAAAGCGCAACCCGAGAACTATCCCATCGCACCCTGACGATGGCACGTCGCACGTCGAGCCGGGCCTCGAGAACCCCCGGAACGACGCGCGGCAGCCGCTCCACGAGCCAGACGCACGCCGAGCAATGCACGCCCTCCAGAAACAACTCGGTGGAGCGAACGCCTTCCCCACTCTTGCGAACGTAGAGCGTGTGGAACGCAGGATCGTCGAACTCGGCGTACGCGCGGCCGGTGCTCTTTGCGGGCCCGGTCTTCTCGCCGGCCGCGTCGACCAGGGCGTAGTACCGCTCGAGCCCGCAGGAGTGAATGACCCCATAGGCCGTCTCGCAGCCATGGCAGCAGAACTGATCGGGAGCGTCGTCGCGAACGAGCCCGTCGGGCACCACTTGATCGCAATGCGTGCAAAGGACTTCGCCGCGCGAATCAAGAGACAGTGATGGTGCGCGCAGCGTCGTCATGGCGTTGTCGCGTCCTCTCCATCAGGCTCCGCGCAGCAGGGAGGAGTCTCATGGGCCGCGTTACTAATCGACACGAGGTCCGCGGAACGAATCCCCGCGCCCAGCGTAGAGACGTTCAATCGCCCGAAAGCGGTCGCGACGCCGATCACGACGAGTACCACCGAAGTGAGCACAGGCACGTGCCGGCGAAGGGGGCCGGAGAGTTTCTGGACGCCTACGCCGAGGGTCACGAGCGCGGGAACCGTTCCCAGCCAGAACGCAGCCATCGCCGCGGCTCCCCATAGCGGGCTGGCCGTTCCCGCGGCGGTCGCTACAAACGCATACAGCCACCCACAGGGCAACAGGGTGGTGAGCAATCCCAGCGCTCCCGCACGTGCCACGGGGCTGAGGCCGTCCACGTGGCGGTACCCGTACTCGGCGGCGGATCTCATCACCCCGGGGATCGGCATCCGCGGCACGCGGATTCCGAGCGACCGCAAGACCGCGGAGACTCCGAAAGCGACCATGACAACGCCGGCCAGCACGGCCGCGGACCTCGGCAGTCCGACGTACTCACCGCCGAGATCCAGGGCATGCCCGGCGGCTCCCGCGAGGGCACCCAGCGTCACGTAGGTAACCAGGCGTCCGAAGTTGTACGCGGCGTGCAGGCGAGCGGGTGAGGCTTTGTCCCCTGCCACCGCGAGCGCCACGAACGCCCCGCACATGCCAACGCAGTGCAGGCTGCCCAGCAGGCTGGCGGTCAGGATGGCGAGGACGGCCGGGATCACCGTGAAACCCCCGAGACCTCGATGTCCGATGATTGAGACCACGTCTCCTTACCGCGGCGTGCGGCAAAATCAAACGTCCACAGCCCCGGCCGCGACCCGTGCAGCGTGCAGGCCAGTTCACCGGGGCGGCCGGTGGGCGCGAAATCCAGCGTCACGCGATCTCGGGCGGAGGCGTTGTGGAACGCCTCGGCCTTCAGCGAGACATCGGAAAGCGACTCGCCGTGTCGATCGGTGAGCGTGGCGATCAGCAGGCGGTCTCCGCTTCGCAGATCTGGACTTCCCACCTCCATGCGGAGCGCCCAGCCCATGGCCGACTCCCGCTGGCGGGCGCGGACTTCGTCATCCCAGCGAGAGGCCTTCTCGTAGTACCCCGGCACGACCGCGAACGAGCGATCCGACGACGCGGCGTACACCGTGATGCCGACAATCACCGCGTTCATCGCGAGCAGTCCCACGACCGCGTAGGGCCACACGCGGCCGGACGAACTCCGCTCAGTGGTCGTCATCGGAATGCTCCTTGACATGCTCGTCGTGCTCATCGTGCTTCGCGGCCGCGTGCATCGAGCCGGGGCCGACCATGCGGAAGGGCACGCGCTCGTCAAAGCCGTCGGGCCCCGAGATCGTTACGGTAACTTCGGCCCTGCCGCGTTCGAACGCCGCGTTGGGCACCACGAGCATGACGGAAAGTTCCTTCGATTGCACGGGGTCTACCACCATGGCGCTCTCGTCGGCCCGCAGGTGGGCTCCCTCGGGCCCGGAAATGGAGACCGAGTATTCCGCGGTGCGGGTGGTGCGGTTGGTGACTTTGACGCGCACGTTGTTGCCGGTTTCAGTCTCGGAAACGGCCACGAACGGCGCTCCCCGAGCCCGAAGGACCAGGACGTTGGCGGCGGTGCGATTGACCAGCAGGGTGACCAGCGCCGTGACGAGAACTGCGAGAATGCTTGAATAGATGACCACACGGGGGCGCAAGACGCGCGGGTGCTCTCCCGCGAGTTGTGCCTGGGAGCCGTAGCGGATCAGGCCGCGCGGCTTGCCGAGTTTGGTCATTACGGCGTCGCACGCATCGATGCACTGCGCGCAGTGGACGCACTCCATTTGGAGGCCGTTGCGGATGTCAATGCCGGTCGGGCATGTCGCGACGCACAGGCCGCAATCAACGCAATCGCCGCGGAGAACGTTGAGGGAAAGATCGCCCTTACGCCCTTTGCCCCTCGGCTCGCCGCGCTTTGGGTCGTACGTGACGATGAGAGATCGTCGGTCGAACATGACGCTCTGGAAGCGGCCGTACGGGCAGGCCACCAAGCACACCTGCTCGCGGAAGAACCCGAAGTCGAACAACATCAGGGCCGTGGTGAGGGCCATGACGAAAAAGCCGGTCGGGTGCTTCAGGGGGGACTGCGTCACCCACTGGAGCAGCCGCTCGACGCCGACGAAGTACGCAAGAAATGTGTGAGCCAGAAAGCAGGCCACGAGAAAGTACGCAACAAACTTCAGAAATGTGGCGCCGCCGCTGCCCACGAACGACCCGCGCTTCGCCCGCCCGGGCACACCGTCAAAGAACCGCTCGATCGGCCGGAACACGAACTCCATGTACACGGTCTGCGGGCATCCCCAGCCACACCAGACGCGGCCGAGCATCGACGTCACCAGGAACACGGTGACGAAGATACTCAGCATCAGCAGGGCAAGCAGCAACGTGTCATAGGGCAGGAAAGTCACGCCGAACACGGTGAACCGCCGCGTCGGAATATCCAGGAGCAGCAGCGGCGCCCCGCCGACCTTGATATAGGGGATCACCGTGAACACGACGATCAGCAGCCACGCCACGGCCCGACGCGCCCGGACGAAACGACCGTCGCTGGGACGGGGTTTCATCCATCGGCGCGAGCCGTCGGAGTTCAGCGTGGAGAGCACGCTGGAAGCCTGCGAGGCCGGGCTTTCGCTCTCAGCGCGGATCGACGCGTGTCTGGAGGAACTCATCGTCATGTGAGAGACTCGCGAGCCCCGGTGCGTTCCCTGATCAAGCGTCGTCCCACCTCAGAACCCCCAGGCGGGAATGGGGTTTCCCTCGGCCTGCTTGGGGCTTGCCGGCTGCTTCCCGCGCAGGGTCATGATGTACGCCGCGAGCAGGATCCGCTCGTTCTCCGAGAACTGGTTCTTCCACGACGGCATGGCGCCGTTATTCGCGCCGTCTGTCACGACGTTGAAGATGTCCGTCGCCACCTTGACGTTCTTGTACGAATCGTCGGTCAGATTGACGCCATTGATGCCTCCACCGTCCTTCCCGTGGCAACTGGCGCACGTGGTCTGGAAGGTGCCCTCGGCCACGGCCATCATGTCCGCCTTGCCGATCAGCATTTTGAGCGTCGTTTCGTCGTTGTGGAGTGTCCCCAACTCGCCGAACAGGCGCTGGTACTCGGCGACCTGGCTCTGCTTCCATTTCTCCTCGATCGACGACGACAGCGGGCTCATGTGCCAGTACATCGCGTAGAACACGGAGAAGATGATGCTGGCGATGAAGATGAGGTGCCACCAGCCCGGGGTCGGGTTGTCGTACTCCCTGATCCCGTCGTACTCGTGGTGCATCAGTTTTTCTTCTGTCTGGTTCATGGCTGCTGACCTCCGTGGCGCCCGTCGATATTCGTGGAATCTTCCAGCGGCATTCGGGCGGCCCGTTCGTACTCCTCGCGGTCGCGGTTGAACAGAACGCGGAACGTCACAACGGCAAAGACCACCAGGAAGATGACCAGGGCGATGGTCGGGAACGCCGCGAGTTTCATCCCGCTCATGAGTTCGCTCAGGCTCATGGTGTGCCTCCCGAGACGGCTACGGGCATGCCCTCGGCCGTGGGCGGGGGCTTGCTGATGTCCGTGCCCAGCCTCTGCAGGTACGCCACGAGTGCGAGCACCTTCTTGTCTTCGAGATCCGCGTAGCCGCCCTGAATCACGAGGTCCTTCGCGATGGCCGCGGCCTGGGCCTTCGCGAGTTCGGCGCCCCGCCCCTTCTTGACCGCGTCGCCGTATGGCACGCCGAGCATGGCCATGGCGTCGATCCGCGACTGGATGGAGTCAAAGTCGAGTTTTTCGTTGAGCAGGTGCTGGTATGAGGGCATCACCGACTGCGGGATCAACTGGCGCGGGTCTTCGAGATGGCGGACGTGCCAGTCGTGACTCTGCCGCCCTCCCTCGCGGGCCAGGTCCGGTCCGATGCGCCGGCTACCCCATTGGAACGGATGGTCGTAGACGAACTCGCCCGGCTTGCTGTACTCGCCGAATCGCTTGGTCTCGGCCCAGATGGGCCGGATCATCTGCGAGTGGCAGTTGTAGCACCCCTCGGCGATATAGATCTCGCGGCCCATCAGTTCCAGCGGGGTGTACGGCTGGACGCTCGCGATGGACGGCACGTTCGAGCGGATCAGGAACGTGGGGATGATCTCGAACAGCGACGCAACGCACACGGCGATGATCACCCAGATGGTGAACTTCAGCGGCTTGCGCTCCCAGACGCGGTGCCACCAGCCCTGGATGAACAGGTCCATCCGGCGGCCGACTTCGAGATTCCCCACGAGATGCGATTCGGGCGCGGGCTCATCCACATACCCGGGGATCAGGGCCGGAGCCTCGTGCACGGGCTCCTCGTAGACCGCAGGGCGGGCGCGCCAGGTCATAAGAGCGTTGACGATCATCAGGATCATCCCGGCGATGTACAGCAGCCCGCCGAGCACGCGGATCCAGTAGAACGGCATGAGGCGGGTGACGGTCTCGACAAACTCCGGGAACTGGAGGCGCCCGGTCTCGTTGAACGCACGCCACATCAGGCCTTGCGTGATGCCCGCGAAGTAAATCGGAATGATGTAGAGCAGAATGCCGATGGTCGCAATCCAGAAGTGCGTCGCCATCAGCCGCTTGCTCCAGAGAGGCGCCTGGAACAGCCGCGGCAGAAGCCAGTAGGCCATGCCGAAGGTCATGAACCCGTTCCAACCCAGTGCCCCGGCGTGCACGTGGGCGATGGTCCAGTCGGTGTAATGGCTGAGGGCGTTCACGCTCTTGACGCTGAGCATCGGGCCCTCGAACGTGGACATGCCGTAGAAGGTCACGCCGACGACGAAGAACTTGAGGATGGGATCGGCCGCGACCTGGTTCCACGCCCCTCGGAGCGTCAGCAGACCGTTGATCATCCCGCCCCAGGAGGGCATCCACAGCATCACGCTGAAGAGCATGCCCAGACTGCTGGCCCACGCGGGGAGGGAGGTGTAGTGCAGGTGGTGCGGGCCGGCCCAAATGTAGATGAAGACCAGCGTCCAGAAGTGCACGATGGAAAGCCGGTACGAGTACACGGGCTTTCCCGCCGCCTTGGGCAGGAAGTAGTACATGAGGCCCAGGAAGGGAGTCGTCAGGAAGAACGCCACGGCGTTGTGGCCGTACCACCACTGCATGAAGGCGTCCTGCACACCCGCGTACACGGAGTAGGACTTGAAGAAACTCGCCGGAACCGCGAGGCTGTTGAAGACGTGCAGGATGGTGACGGTGACGATCGTGGCGATGTAGAACCACAGGGCCACGTACATGTGGCGCTCGCGGCGGTTCTTGAGCGTCATGAAGAAGTTCGTGCCGAAGAAGCCCAGCCACACAACCGCGATCAGCAGGTCGATGGGCCACTCGAGTTCGGCGTACTCCTTGCCCGCGGTGATGCCCATCGGCAGCGTCAGGGCGGCGCACACGATGATGAACTGCCACCCCCAGAAGTGCAGGTTGCTCAGCAGGTCGCTCCACATGCGGGCCTTGCACAGGCGCTGCGTCGAGTAGTAGATCGCGGCGAAGAGGGCGTTTCCCGCGAATGCGAAGATCGCGGCGTTGGTGTGGAGAGGCCGAAGGCGGCCAAAGGTCAGGTACTGGCCTAGCCCGTTCAACGGGGAATCGGGCTGGTTCACCAGGACCCCCAGCCACGGCACGTACTTTAGAATCGTCGGAAGGACCAGTTCGAACGCCACGATGAGCCCGACCAGGAACGCGACCAGACCCCAAATGAGGGTCGCGATGAGAAACTTCCGGACCACCGCGTCGTCGTAGGAAAACTTCTCCATGCGGCCGTATCCGGCGGTCGTGACCGGACTCCGCCCCAGTTCGGTGGTCAATTGTGCAGCCATGCCCAAGGCTCCTGAATCACTCTGGCTCAAACGGTCAGAATAAGGACGTACTTCTTGATCCAGATATCAACTAGTCCATTATTGCTATCGGCACTGACCCTGTCAAGGGGCGGAGAAAATGGACCATTCCGCTTGCTTCTCTCGCGGATTGCCGATAGTATCGTCATGGGAGAAAACGATCTGTTGATCGTTAGTTCCCATTATTCTGGAGGCGAACCATGCTCAGTCAAAGCGTCGGCTACGCCGTGACCGCTCTGGGCTACATCGCCAGCGCGGGCGGGAAACCGGTGCTCGTGAAGGAAATCGCCAAGGCGGCGGAGTTACCGGCCCCGTATCTTGCGAAACTCATCCATGCCCTCGGGAAGCGAGGGATTGTGAACACGCAGCGCGGTGTGGGAGGCGGGGTCACCCTGGCCCGGGCCGCCACGGACATTTCGCTCATCGAGTTGTGCACGGCCCTGGACGATCCGGTCGTCGTCCCCACCTGCATGCTCGGCACCGCCGAATGCTCCGACGAGCGGGCCTGCCCCGCGCACAAGTTCTGGACCGCCCAACGGGCCAAAGTCATGGAGTTCCTGACCAATACCAGCGTGGCGGACGTCGCGGCGTTCGAAGCCCGTCGCCGCTGGAAGATCGAGGCCTTCCCCATCACCGTCCAGAAGCGCGACGCCGAGGCCCTGTAACGCCGGCGTCTCAACTCCAGTCAAGATCGAACACCAGTTCCATCGGCGCAGGCCTTCGTTCGCGATCCTCCGGGGTCTTGCGTGCGGAATCCCGCCGACTTTGTACCATGGTCGCATGACACGGATCATTCCCGCACTGCTGGCCTTGGCCATGCTGATCGGTGCGTGCACCGAAAAGACCCCCACCGCCGCGCCAGCGACGGCTCCCAAACTCCGCATCGCCGTGGTTCCCAAGGGCACGACCCACGAGTTCTGGAAGTCTGTGCGTGCCGGCGCGATGCGTGCGGGGGCCGAGGCAGGCGCCGAGATTACGTTCCGCGGCCCCGAAAAAGAGGACGATCGCGAGCAGCAGATCGCCCTGGTGCAGAACCTCATCTCGGCAAAGTACGACGCCATCGTTCTCGCGCCCCTCGACAACCGGGCACTGGTGGAACCCGTCCGCCAGGCCGCCGCGGCGAAGATCCCCATAGTCATCATCGATTCGGGACTCGACGCGACGGCCGGGACGGATTTCGTCGCGTTTGTCGCGACGGACAACTTCGCGGGCGGGAAACTCGCCGGTGAACACATGGCGTCGTTGCTGGGCGGCAAGGGAAACGTGCTGGTTCTGAGGTACCTCGAAGGCTCCCAGAGCACGACCCTCCGCGAGGATGGTTTCATCGAGGCTCTGAAAGCCCACGCCGGATTCACGGTCACCGATCCCAAGCGTTACGCCGGAGCCACGAGGGCCACGGCCCAGGAGGCCGCGGAGAATCTCCTCAGCGCCCAGACCGGTATCGACGGGGTGTTCTGCCCGAACGAGGGTTCGACCTTTGGAATGCTGTTGGCGCTCCGATCTCGCGGATTGGCTGGGAAGGTCAAGTTCGTCGGATTCGATGCTTCCGACGCGGCCATGGACGGACTGCGCAAGGGCGAGGTACATGGCATCGTGCTCCAGAATCCCATCCGGATGGGATACTTGGGCGTCATGACCGCCCTTGAGCACCTGCGGGGTGCGCCGGTTGAAACCTCCGTGGACACAGGAGCCATGCTGGTGACCGCGGACAATATCGACTCGGCGGAAGCCCAGGAGTTGATCTCTCCGAAGTTCGAATCGGTACCCGGCGGGAATAAGTAAGCGCCGATGCCCCCCCTGCGAACCCACCCCGCCCTTCGCACGCTCGCAGGCATCGTCGCGCCGTTGTGTGGGCTGGCCCTGGTCGTGGTGGTGTTCCTGCTCATCCCGCCACGGGCCGCCGTGACCGTGCTGGATATCCAAACGATCGCGGTACATGCGGTCCTGGTCTCGATCGTCGGGCTGGGGATGACACTCGTGGTGATTTCCGGAGGCATCGACCTGTCCGTGGGGTCGGCGCTCGCGCTGTCGAGCGTCATCGCGGCCCTCGCGTCGCGCGCGGGGTGGCCGGTTCTGGGTGTTGTCGCCGCCGCGGCCGGCACCGGGCTGCTCTGCGGGGCGTACAACGGCGTACTCATCACGGCCCTGCGACTCCCGGCGTTCATCACCACGCTCGGCACGCTGGGGCTGTTTCGAGGCATCGCGAAGTGGGTTTCGGACAGCGGGACCGTCCCCGCGCCAACGCGTGGACTGGAACTCCTGATGACACCGATTCCGCCGCATCCGGGCTGGATCGTCGCGCCGGGGGTTTGGGTCGCGGTGGTGCTGGCCGCGTTGCTCGGAGTGATCCTGCACCGGACGACGATGGGGCGGCACACGGTGGCGATCGGCTCCAACGAAACCGCGGCGCGGTTTGCCGCGCTGCCCGTAACGCGTCGGCGAATCCAGATCTACGCCCTCGCGGGCCTGCTGACGGGGATCGCCGGGGCGCTGCAGTTTGCTCGCCTCACCGTGGGCGATCCGACCGTCGCGGTGGGGCTTGAACTCGAGGTGGTCGCGGCGGTTGTGATCGGGGGCGCATCGCTATCCGGCGGCACGGGATCGATCATCGGGACTCTCGCCGGCGCGGTCATGATGGCATATCTCCGCAACCGTTGCACGGCGCTGGAGTGGCCCAACTTCGTCCAGGAGATGATCGTGGGGCACATCATCATCGCCGCCGTCACCGTCGATATGCTCCGCCGTCGCAATCTCTGAGCCGCCTCCGATGCGTTCCATTCGTGCATTCACGCCTGCCGCCGTTCCTTCCGGTTGGCTGGATGCGCTAGTCCTGAGCGTCTTGCAGCGCGGAAGTGAGGTACCGAATGCCCATGAATCCCCCAATCATCCGCCGCCTGCACGAAGTGACCGAGCCCCAGATCGAGCAACTCGCGGAAGTCCTCATCGACTGCGTGGAAGGCGGAGCCTCCGTGAGTTTTGTGGAGCCGATCACGCGTGATCGCGCCAAGGCCTTCTGGAACCGCGTCGCACGGGGGGTGACCTCCGGCGAACGAGCGCTGCTGGTCGCCGAGGATTCGCGGGGCATCTGCGGCACTGTGCAACTCATTCTCGACATGCCGGAAAACCAGCCCCACCGCGCGGACCTCGCAAAGATGCTGGTGCATCGCCGGACGAGGCGTCAAGGGCTCGGTGCGGCGCTTATGCGAGCCGCCGAGAGCGTGGCGCGAGACTGCGGCCGCACCCTGCTCGTCCTCGATGCCGTCACCGATGGCGACGCCGCTCGGCTCTACGAACGACTCGGCTGGGTCCGGGTGGGCGACATCCCCAAATACGCGCTCATGCCGCGCGGCGGGTTCTGCAGCACCTCGTACTTCTATCGCGATCTCGACCCGGAGGCCAAACCATGACGGTCGTGCATCCGTCCATCCTTGCCGGTATCGGCGCCACTCCCCTGCTGCAACTTCGCTCCATCGCTCCCGCCGGTGGCGCTCGCATCTTCATCAAGATCGAAGCCCAGAACCCCACCGGCAGCATGAAGGACCGCATGGCCCTGGCGATGATCCAGGCCGCGGAGCGGGACGGTTGCCTCAAGCCGGGCCAGCCGGTCGTTGAGTACACCGGCGGCAGCACCGGCGTCTCGCTCGCCCTCGTCTGCGCGGCCAAGCGCTATCCCCTCCACATCGTCACCTCCGACGCCTTCAGCATTCTGAAGCGTGACCACATGCGCGCTCTGGGCGCTGATCTCACGATCGTCCCCAGCGTGGGGGGCGGCATGGACGCGGCCCTCACTCGCAACATGATCGAGGCTGCCAGACTGATCCGGGAACGCACCGGCGCGTTCTGGACCGACCAACTCAACAACGCCGACCAACTCCCCGCCTACCACGCCATGGGCGAGGAGATCTGGCAGCAGACCGAGGGCCGCGTGGACGCCTTTGTGCAATGCGTGGGCACCAGCGCATCCGTGCGAGGAGTATCGGAGCGGCTCCGCGAGCGAAAGCCGTCGGTCCGGACGATTGCGGTAGAGCCGAGCGAATCGGCCGTGCTCTCGGGAGCGAACAGCGGCACCCACAAGATCGAAGGCATCGGCGCGGGCTTCGTCGTGCCGCTGTGGGATCGGGGAGTGATCAGCGAGATCGAACCGGTTTCCACCGAAGAAGCCAAGGCCACGGCCCGCCGGATGGCCCGCGAAGAGGCGCTCCTCGCGGGGACCTCGACGGGGGCGAACGTGGCGGCCGCCCTCCGCGTGGCCCGCCGCCTCGGACCCTCCGCAACGATCGTGACCGTGATGTGCGACAGCGGGGTCAAGTACCTGAGCAGCGGCCTTTATCAGGGAAGTTAAACAGGCGGAAGACCATGCCGAGCGAACCGCCAAGTAGATGCGCGAAGTCCGCACCAAGTCCAAAAACCAAGCCCCGCAGGTCAAACACCTGCGGGGCTTTCGCTGAATCGGGGTAGGCGGATTCGAACCGCCGACCTCTTGACCCCCAGTCAAGCGCGCTAACCAAGCTGCGCTATACCCCGTGTGAACAGTGACAGTAGGCTCACGAACCGCCGTGTTCAAAGCCGACCGCTCGTGCGGGCTCCGTAGCCGGCCCGGGCTGTCCACTTTCCCGCCGATTGGCCCGGTATCCTCACACCTGATGTCTTCACTGCTGATCGTCAACGGCCGCGTCATCGATCCTGCTTCGGGGCTCGACCAAGTGCTGGATGTCGCCATCCAGGACGACCAGATCACGGAGATCGGCCGGCGCTTGCCGCGGAAGGGCGCCGAAACCGTGTACGACGCGGAAGGCTGCCTGGTGACCCCGGGTCTGATCGACCCGCACGTTCATCTTCGCGAACCGGGCGGTGAGCACAAGGAGACCCTCGAGACCGGCTCGCGCGCGGGGGTGGCCGGAGGGTTCACCTCCCTCTGCTGCATGCCCAACACGACCCCCGCGCTAGATACGCCCGACGCGCTGACCTTCGTGATCGACCGCGCGGCCAGGTCCGCCGTCAGCCGGATCTTCCCGGTCGCCGCCGCGACTCGCGCTCGAAAGGGCGAGGAGATCACCGAGATTCAGTTGCTCGCAAAGTCCGGGGCGGTCGGGTTCTCCGACGACGGCGATTGCATCGACTCCGCCGGGACGATGTCACGGGTCCTGGCCTCCGTCGCGCGAACCGGCCTTGCCTTCATGCAGCACTGCCAGGAATCTTCACTGACCCGGGGCTCCGCCATGCACGCCGGCACGGTGGCGACCCGACTCGGGCTCTCCGGCTGGCCTCGCGTCGCGGAAGAGGTCATCATCGAGCGCGACATTCGTCTCAATCTGGCTATCGGCTGCCGCTATCACGTGCAGCACATCTCCTCGGGTGAGTCCGTCGAACTCGTACGCCGCGCCAGGGCCCTGCGCCTCCCGGTCTCGGCCGAGGCCTCCCCGCACCACCTGCACCTGACCCACGAGGCGTGCGACGGCTACAACACCGCGGCCAAGGTCAACCCGCCGCTGCGGGAGCAGACCGACATTGACGCGCTGCGCGCGGGCGTCGCCGATGGAACCATCACCGTTCTCGCGACCGATCACGCCCCCCACTCGGCCGACGAGAAGCACCTTCCCTTTGAAGAAGCGCCTTTCGGCCTCGTCGGGCTGGAGACCGCCCTCGCGCTTTACGCCGAGGCTTTGGTCCGAACGGGGGCGGTCTCCTGGGCTCGTCTCATCCGCCTCATGACGGTGGAGCCGGCCCGTCTCTGCAACCTCGACGCGATGGGACTCGGCACGCTCGCCGTCGGAGGCCCCGCCGACGTGACAATCATCGACCCCGAGCAGCAATGGACCGTTGGGCGCGAGGACCTTCGGGGCAAATCACAAAACACGCCGTTCCTCGGAACCAAGGTCCGATCCCGCGCCCTCCTGACGGTCGTGGCCGGAGAAGTGGCGCACGATCTGGAACCCTCGCGCCGCAAGAGACGTTGATCAAGCGCACGTAGTCAGTGGCGAGGCTTTGCTTGCCCTTCGAGAGGTCGCCCCGTCGCGCAGAACCGCGCGGTCACGGAGCGATTCGATCACGCTCCGCTTCGCGGCTCCGATGGTGGTCCTGGCAAGCCCAACCGCCAGCCCCGCCTGGTGTTCCGTGAGCCCTCTGGCCTCGGTGAGCGTAATGGCCGCGTGCTGCGTCGGACCGAGATCCGCGATGACGTCGTGCACCCAACTCGCGTGCAAGTCATCGCACCCTGGGGGCGACTGTCGAGCGACCTCGGCGGCCCCCTCCGAAGCAACGGGCCGCCGCCGGAGGTCGAACTTCATGTTCAGAGCGACGTTCCGGACCACGCGGAAGACATACGAAGCGCTCAACCGGTCGCGGTCGCAGCGGTATTCGAGCAGGCGCACAAACGCCTCTTGCGCCACATCCTCCGCGCTGCCGTTGCCGACCACGCCGCGGGCGACCGCAACGCACCTCGAATACAGACTGCGGTAGGCCCCCTCGATAGTGCTACTTTCGACGTCACCATCCATCCCCGTACTCATCGTTGCCTCCACCGACCCTCGTACACCGTATCGGCGGGCATCGTCCCTGACGCCCCGGCGATCCACCAATCGCCCCGATCCAGCCGCACGTTCCCAGAAGACGCGGCGACCATGCCGCGGAAAGAAGTGCCGCACACCCGCCCCGCTACGCCGCGTCCTCGCACTCCGACCAATCCGACAGGTCGGACCACGCGCGCCCCTCCCGCATGCTGGCGCCGATGAGGTAGTTGAGCGCCTCGGTCGCGACGGAGCACGCGTTACCCAGGAGCATGGCCACCTCGCCGGGCGAAAGGCTCTGTTCGTGCGAGTAGTCGATGAAGAGCGACAGCGCCAACCGGCGATGCACCGTCGCCGGCAGGTACGCGTCCCGCAGCGATTCGGACAGCGAAAGATCCACCCGCAACAGGTGGGAGAGGTACTCTCTGGCGCCGATCTGTTTGGATTCGATCCAGCGAACGATCGGGTTTCTCTCCGCCAGCGGGCGCCACCCGTCCTGCTCGAGAGCCGACGCCCGCGTGCGCACGGACTGCCGGTTCTGACGTAATCGGTTCATATCCACCACCCTCGGGAACCCCACGTGTCTTGTCCGCCCTTCGGGGGCCACCAACCCCACGACCGGGTGCACTCAGAGCGTTCCGCAAAGCCCGTCGCGCCCTCGTGAAGCACGACGGACCGGAGAAAAGGAGATGAGTCCGCAGCAGAGGAATCCGTTCCGACGGCTCGACATCCGTTCCGGCCGCCGCTGCATACTTCTAACCGACAGCGGCGATCAAACGCTATGGGTGAAACACCCCTAAGCCCTGTGGACAAATACACCTACATTCAAGTTGAAAACACATTTTCGTGTGCGCGCCGAGTAAACTTCCGCAGAGAACTGCGGAGTTCATGGACATGCCGTTGCCTTCAAAAGTGAAAACCCCGGACGACTTCGCCCGGGGTTCTCGTTCAGGACTGTTCGATACGCTCAGCAAGGCTCGCCGTTAACGCGCTGCTCCTCGGTTTCGATATCGAACCCGTTCTCAGCCCCGTCGTTGTTGAGATCGGCGGAAGCCTGGCAGAAGTTGGAGTAGTCACCGTTGACAGCCTGCTCGGTGGCCTCGATGTCGAAGCCGTTTACGCTGCCGTCGCAGTTCACGTCCGGATCGCACGGCGGGGCGCCCGCCGTCACCACGATGTACTGCGTCCCGCTCATCGCTGTGAAGTCGATCAGGGACGGCTCGCCGAGATTCGGAACTCCGCCCACGCCGCCGAGCCACTGGTTCGACGCGACGCCGAACCCGTCGGACAGTATCCCGCCCGCGACCTTGACCGACGCGCAGCCGATGCATCCGATCTCGGACAGCGGCACGCGGATCTCGATGCCCGTGGTCACTAGTTCAGCGCCCACGACGCTCACGTCGGTGACGCCCGCCACGTTGTTGTTGTCGATCGTTACCCGGATCTGATCGGCGAACTCCGGCGGCAGGTTGTTGTAGTCCGGCCCCGGGTTCGGCGGGGGCTGCAGCAGCGCCCAGTCGCCCACCATCCGTGCCGGCGCATCGCTCTGCAACTGCACGCGGCTGAAGTCCTGGTAGTGCGCGTACGTTGCGGGGAAGTTGTTCGGGTCGGTCGTCGCCTTCGGCCCGCCGTGGAACGAGGAATAATCCGCGACGAATCCGGAGATCAGACGCGGCCCGTTGGCCCTCAGCACCGCGCAATCTGTGTACATATCCACCGGGTTGTTCCCGTTGGTCACGAACATCACGTAGTCCGCGAAGAAGTCCGCGTCGAACGTGATGCCGTTGCCGGCGCCCGGAGTCCCGTTCCCGCCGAACCCCATTCGGTTCAGGCCGTTGAACGACAGATCCACGTTGTCGGCCCGGAGCACGTTCTGCCCTTCGAGCGGGTCCGCATCGAAGAACAGCGCAAGTTTGTTCCAGTTATTCTCCAGGTTGCCCGTGACGAGCAGGTACAGGTAGTCACCGTCGATCCGGCCGTAGAGCCCGTCGATCTCGGAGCCCACCGCCACATCGCGAGAAGGCGTCACTGTCGGCACGCCCGAGCCGACGCCCGCGTTGTTACTGTTGTTGAAGCTGGCCTTCACGTTGAGGAAATCGCCCGCCGCGTTGCCGCCGGTCAGGTCGCCGCCTACCTGCCCCGCCGGAGAGTTGCCGAGGTAGTAACCGATACCGCCGGCCACTTGCCCGTCCGCGTCATCGTCGGTGGGCAGACTGATGTAGTTCACATACATCGGGTTGTTCGTGCCCGTCGTGAAGTTGAACGTGTGATCGGCGGCAAAGCCGTTCTCGAACGTCAGTCCGTCGGTCGCCACCGCGCTCGTCGAGGACATGTTCCCCCAGAACCCGAAGTCCTGCGCGTTGTTGCCGAACAGCATCCGGGTTTGCCCGCCCGGCGCCGAATCAAAGAACAGGACGAACTTGTTGAAGTTGTGCAGGTTGCCCGTCAGGAACAGGTACAAATCGGTCCCCGACACCACCGCGTAGATGCCGTCGAGTTCCGAACCGTTCGCGTTGCCGATCTGCCCCATCGAGTTGTCCTGCTCGGTCGTCGGCAGTGACTGCGTCCACACCCGCCGACCGGCCCAGTAGCCACTCAACCCGCCGTCGAGTTGGCCATCAACTACCGGCGCCGCGGCGTCAACCTGCGGGAACAACGTCAGCGTTTGAGACCCCGCGACCGTCTCGAGGTTGGTGGCGCGCGCCGGTCCCAGTCGCGTGCTCGTGTACGCCGCGGGCAATCCCCCGCTCACCTGGTTTGAGATGTTCGACCCGTTGCCTCCCGGCGGAACGTTCGCGGTCAAAACGACGACCATCGAGATTCCGTTCGCCAGCGTCGGGTTCCCGATCGTCGCCAACGGGATCTTGACCTCGACACCCGTCAGCACGTCCGCCGGATTGCCCGGCGTGCCTGCCTGCCCTGCGGTGTTGTCGCCAAACCCCGTGGCGGTGTCCTGCACCCACAGGATTCCACCGTACGTGTCGCCCGGGGAAATCTGCCCGTCGATCACCCACTGCGCGTGGGCAAAACCGGCCGTCGCGGCCAGAGCCGCCGCCGCACCTGTGAACTTCCAGCAATTCATCGATTCCTCCTGTCCGTCTCAGAGTCGGTCGCGCGGATAGCGCGCGGCCTCTCATTGCTCCACAACGACCCGTCTTTTTAAGACCAGAGGGTCAACAAACGAGCCTTCGCCGTTGGCGCGGCCCGAACAGACCATTGTAAAGGGTTTCTCGCGGCCCGCTATCGAATTTGCGCGGAAGGGGCACAATGGCGGGCTGCCCCCACGTTCTTCCCCATGGCTTCCGCGGGTCCTTGTTGCAGCGTTCGGTTGCCGATTGGCCCCCAAATCCCTCGCCGAAGCCTCTGCGATGATTCGTCTTGCGTCGCTTCAACCTATCGTCAGGTCGGATTCATCAAAACCGGGTATCCTCGCAGGCCGCGTCGAGCACTCTGCAACCCGTCGGCCCTCCGAGCGGTTGAACCCTTTGGCAGCGCCACTATGAAAACGAAACGCATTCGCGCGTTCACACTGATCGAACTGCTCGTCGTCATCGCGATCATTGCCCTGCTCATCGGGATTCTGCTCCCGGCCCTCGGCAAGGCAAGGAACGCCGCACGGCTCGCCAAGTGCCTCTCCAACTGCCGCCAGAACGGCCTCATGCTCGCCGGATACGCCAACGATTGGAAGAGTTGGTACCCGATCATCCCCCTCAACGCCGCGGACCGGCAGGCGTACTACCAGGGCAACCCCCGCTACCTGACGGGTCAATGGCTGCGCGGCGGTCTGGCCGCGCTGTTCTCGATGAACCAGGTCGGCGACGGGGTGCAGAGCGGCTTCATGGGAACCAGCAACGCCGAAGACGAGCCCAACGAGGCGTACGCCGACGGCAACCGCGTTCCGCTGCTAAAGGGGTATCTCGATGGTTACGGCACGCTGTATTGCCCCAGCGATCAGGAAGACCGCTACTACACCGCGATCTACCGGGCCCCGGGCCAGAACTTCTACAACACCTCCACACTCAAGACCCCCCACATCCCGCAGGGTCCCAACGACGTCATCTACTACAACATCTCGTACCTGTACATCGCCGGCCTTCGCACGGATGAGCCCACCGTCGTGACCGCCGTTCCCGTCTGGGGTGACGAGACCAACGGCCCCGATGTCTCCACCGACGCGTGGTACGGCGGCGGCGGGACAGGAACACCCAACGCAACCGCGGCCAACACGCTTCCCGGCCACTACGCCAAGACCGACAACCACGGCAAAGACGGCGGCAACTTCGTCTTCACCGACGGGCATGCCCGCTTCGTCACCGGCAATGTGCACGACACGTTTTTCTCCACTTCCAACTCGAGCCCGCTCTCGGTGAACACCATCGACCCCACCCGCAGCGCGCGGACTCAGACCATCGACTAGATTCGTTCGGCCTCTCGCACCCCCGCTGTCGGATCGTCTCCGCGGCTTTTCTTCCGTCTCGTGCCGGGTATGACCAATTCCTCCACCGCAGGTCACCGTTCGATCGCGCGGCGAATCCTGCTAATGCAGGAATCGGGCTTGGTGCTGGTGATCGTGCTGCTCGCGATCTACCTGGCCGCGTTCGGCGGCAACAAGAACAAGCGCGTTCTCGACCCCGCTTCCGGTCAGTGGACGGTTGTCGAGGTCAACAAGTTCCTGGACATCGAAAACCTGGTGCTCGTCGCCAAGGACGCGAGTTTTATCGCGATCATGGCCGTTGGCATGACCGCGGTCATCGTCCTGGGGGGCATCGATCTCTCGGTGGGCTCGATCTACGCCCTGGCCGCGCTCGTGGGTGCGATGGCCCTTCGCGCCCTGCAATCGCAGTGGCTGGACGTCGCGTACGACTCTCCTTCGCTTTCCTCCGACGGGGGCGCCCCGGCGTGGGCGGCCATACTCGTGGGGATCGGGGTCTGTTGTCTCGTCGGCGGGATGTGCGGGGCCGTGAACGGGGCTCTCGTAGTCGGCCTTCGCGTTCACCCGTTCGTCATCACGTTGGGCACGATGACCGTGCTGCGTGGCGCGGTGGCCGTGACCACCCAGGGGCTATCCGTTTCCGGGTTTCCCGGCTCGTTCAGCACGGGATTCTTCAAGGCCGAGGTCGCCGGCGTCTATCCGGTTCCCGTGATCGTCATGTGCGTGGTGGCGATCCTGGGCCACTTCATCCTGACGCGAACCGTGATCGGCCGGAGGACGTTCGCGATCGGGGGCAATGAAACCGCCGCGGGCTACGCCGGAGTTCCCGTCGGGCGAGTCAAGGTCGTCATGTACTCCCTCATGGGAGTCCTCGCGGGGCTCTCGGCGAGCGTCTACCTTGGCTACCTGGGCGCCGCCTCACCCGACGCGGGTCAGGGCTACGAACTCTCGGTCATCGCCGCCGCCGTGATCGGAGGCGCCTCGCTCTCCGGTGGTCGCGGCTCGGCGCTCGGAGCCGTGCTGGGCGCGATTCTCGTGCAGTTGATCGACAACGCCATCATCATTCTCGAAGGCGATCAGAACTACAACAAGATCATCATGGGCACGGCAATCGTGGTTGCGGTCGTGCTCGACCAGATGAAGACCCGTTTCACGCCCCGCGGCCGATAAGCGGGAGTGCGAAATCGCCGCAACGGCACCACGCCCCATGCTGGACCTCGCCACGAACAATCCCATCGAAACGCTCCGACTCTACGCAGCGGCGCTTTCTCTTGGACTGCTTCACAGCGAGGACCTGCCGACGATCGCCGATCGTGCACTGAGCGACGGCGTCTATTCGGATTCTCTCGCTGAACTGGCGAACACGGCGAATCCGATGATGTCCGAGGTTGGGCCGCTCTTCCGAGCAGCGTTTGCCGAGTTGGGGATTGGCCCGATGCCTCGCAAGGATGCCGCGTGGTTGCTGACTCGGCGTTGCGTGCAACTGCTGCTCGACGAGTCTCGTCCGCCGAGGCAGACCCTGACGGTCTTGCGGATGATCGTCGACGCGGCCAGGGATGTGCTGCCGGATTTCGAATACTGCGGCTCCGGCCTGGATGTCGGGAGGCTCTATGCCTACTCGTGGAGTTACGACGAGCCAAACGAGAACTGCTTCGAGGGCAGGATCATCACGAGCGAGGTCAAGCGCCATGCCATTCTGGATCACAACACCAGGATGGAAGCGCGAGAGTGGCTGGAGAGGCACCCGTGAAGCCATCGCCGCGTCGGAGTGTCCCGCCAGAAGCCGGCGCCCTCGCGGTTCTTCCGTACCATGCCGCCATGCCCCATCGCTGCTCTGCTCGGCCAAGGCTCACCACCGCCGCATTGGCCGATCACCTATGCATGGAATCTGCGACTGTCGGACGAGTAGTCCGAGGATTGCGATCGGCTATTCTGAAGATCGCGCCAGACGCCGCCGAGGCGGTCAGGTTCGGAGTCCTCTGCTACTACCACGCGGATGCCTGGTTCGGGGCGATCGGCGGGAACATCTGCATGATCGAGGTGAAGAGCCGGCTGAAACGCGACGGCGGAGGGCGTGGAGCCGTCCTGTCCTTCATCCATGGAGCCCTCCTCCCGGACCCGAAGGGCATCCTGCGCGGCAAGGGAAAAACGAAACGGTTTGTGCTCATCCCCGATGTCAGCACGGCGACTTCTCCTCCGGTGAAGTCGCTGATCCGTGCGGCGAACGACTTGGGGCCCTGGGACTGAGACCGCATGGCGCCGTGGCCTGTCTACGCTCGCCCGAAGGGAGGACACGAGCATGGGCAAGGGACGGATGGAGGCGTTCAGCGACGGGGTGCTGGCGATCGTCATCACCATCATGGTGCTGGAACTCAAAGTCCCGCACGTGGAGGGAACGCCGGACCTGACCTCCCTCAGGCCGCTCGTGCCGGCGATGCTCAGTTACCTCGTAAGTTTCGTCTACCTGGGCATCTACTGGAACAACCACCACCACCTGCTCCACGCGGCCAAGCAGGTCAGCGGCATGACGCTGTGGGCAAACCTGCATCTTCTATTCTGGCTCTCGCTGTTCCCGTTCGTCACACACTGGGCCGGAGAGAGCCGCTTCGCGGCATGGCCTGTCGCGGCATATGGAATCGTCCTCCTGATGGCGGCGATCGCCTGGGACATCCTGCGGCGAGTGCTGGTGCGCTGCCACGGCCGGGACTCGGTCCTGGCGGCCGCGCTGCGGCGAGATGCCAAGGAATACGCATCGACGGCGCTGTACGCCGCCGCGATCGTGCTGGCGTTCTGCGGCGCCTGGGGTGTATGGACAGCCTGCGCCATTTACTGCGTCGTGGCCGCGTTGTGGTTCATTCCCGACCGCCGAATCGAGAGAGAACTTGCGGCGCGAGGCGAGCATGCAGACGCCCGCTGACCGGTCCGGCGGTGCAAGTCTACCCTTGCGGCCTATGCAATCCAAAGCCTCGACGGTTGACGCCTACCTCAAGTCGTTGCCGGCAGACCGCCGCGCGGCCATCTGCGCCGTGCGCGAAGTCATCCTGAAAAACCTCGACAAGGACTACGAGGAGGGGATGCAGTACGGGATGATCGGGTACTGCGTCCCGCACCGGGTGTTTCCGGCAGGGTATCACTGCGATCCGAAGCAGCCGTTATGCTTCGCCGGCCTCGCGTCGCAGAAAAACCACATGGCCGTGTACCTCATGTGCGTCTACGGGAGCAAGGAGCAGGAGGCGTGGTTCCGCGGGGCGTGGGGGAAGACCGGGAAGAAGCTGGACATGGGGAAGAGTTGCATCCGGTTCAAGCGGGTGGAGGATCTCGCGCTGGATGTGCTGGGCGAGGCGGTGCGTCGCGTGCCCGCGAAGAAGTACATCGAGAACTACACCAGGCTCCTCGAAGGAATGGATGCGGCGAGGGCGGCGAGAAAGAGCGCAAAGGCGTCCGTCGGGAAGCCGGTCACGCGGGCTAATCCGGTCATGAAGCAGAAGCGGGCGTCTCGCGGAACGACTCGCGGGTAGATGGCCGGAGTGCAGAATCACATGAGCGGCTCACGACGAAGCGTTCGTATCGGCTCGACTATCGGTTGCGTCGCGATCGCACTGGCCGTTGTCGTCATTTCAAGCGGCGGCCTGAAGGTGAACCACCGAACGGTGGGCAAGGTCATCGACGATTCCGGAGACTATGTATTCACCGCGGTGGCACTGCGTTTGCGCGTCGAAGAGCCACGAGGATTGCTCCGCTTGACGCTTTTCGACGGAGCGGAGCACGTCCTGCTCGACACGCCGGTCCGGGCAAGCTCCTATTCCCGTTGGATCCTCACGGTCGCGGAAGACGGCTCAGCCTGGTCTTACAGCGGCGACATTGGCCTGTATCACTGGCGAGCGGGCTTGTCCGGATATGAAGAGGCGAGCGTAGATCGTGCAAGAGCGAAGCCGGACGGAATCCCCGGCGAGTTCGCCGAGGCCATCGAGCGGCGATAGGCTTGCATCTTTCGGAGGCGGATCATGGCACTCTGGGGCGGACGGTTTGAATCCGGTCCTGACGCGCTGTTCAAGGCGCTGAACGATTCGCTGCGCTTCGACTACCGGCTGGCGCTGCACGACATCGAGGGATCGGTCGGCTGGGCGAAGGCGATCCATCGCGCGGGTGTGCTCACGGCGGGGGAGTTGGGCACGCTGCTGGGGGCGCTGGGGGATCTCAAGGCTGAGATCGCGAAACAACCCGAGTTGCCCGCGGCCTCGAACGACGAGGACATCCACTCGTACGTCGAGCGCCGGCTGATCGAGAAGGTGGGAGTGCTGGGCAAGAAACTCCACACCGGCCGGTCACGCAATGACCAAGTGGCGACGGATCTGCGCCTGTGGACGCGGGCGGAGATCGACGAGCGGCGGGGCGAGCTTCGGGAGTGTCGGCGCTCGCTGATCGAACTGGGCCGGCGTGAGAAGGAAACCGTCTTCCCCGGGTACACGCACCTCCAGCGGGCCCAGCCGGTGCTGCTGGCGCACTGGTGCCTGGCGTACGTGGAGATGATGGAGCGCGACGACGCGAGGCTTGGAGACGCCCGGGCACGCGTCAACGTGTGCCCCCTGGGCAGCGGGGCGCTGGCGGGGACGGCCTACCCGATTGATCGGGCGCTTCTGGCGGACGGGCTGGGGTTTGACTCCCCCACTCGCAACAGCCTTGACGGCGTCTCCGATCGGGACTTCGTGATCGAAACGCTCGCCGCCTGTTCGCTCGCGGGCGTTCATCTTTCCCGCCTGGGTGAGGACCTGATCATCTACGGCTCGCAGGAGTTCGGGTTCTTCGAGTTCGACGACAAGGTATCGAGTGGTTCATCGCTGATGCCGCAAAAGAAGAACCCGGACGCGGCGGAACTGCTGCGCGGCAAGTCGGGGCGCGTGGTGGGAGCCCTGGTTTCGCTTCTCACGACGGTGAAGGGGTTGCCTCTCGCGTACAACAAAGACCTTCAGGAAGACAAGGAGCCGCTGTTCGACGCGATGGATCATCTGTCGCTGTGCCTGCGCGTGGTGCCGAAGATCCTGGACACGCTGAAAGTCCGGCGCGAAGTGTGCGAGCGCGCCGCCGCGGGGGGCTATTCGAACGCAACCGACCTGGCCGACTACCTCGTCGGAAAGGGCGTTCCGTTCCGCGAGGCCCACGAGCAGGTGGGGCGCGCCGTGCGGAGCGCGATGGCCAAGGGAGTAGCCCTCGAGTCGCTCCCGCTCGACGCGTTGCGAGAGCACTGCCCGCGCGTGGATGCGGATGTCACTGGGCGCATCTCGCTTGAATCGGGGATGGCGCGCCGGGAGATTGCCGGGGCTACAGGGCCGAACTCGGTGAGCGTTGCGCTTGACGAGGCCAGAAGCCGCTTGGGCAGGTGACGCGCCGCGCGAGTATCAGCAAAACTCCCTAGGTAGTTTCCCCCGTGAAAATGGGAACTCTCTGTCGGCGTGGCCGTGCATCCGCTACGACGTGACAAGAGTCGGGATTAATCCCGGCCCGCGCGGCGAGTACCTCACCCCGGGTGCCGATCCACCAGCACGACGGGAGAACCGCCCGTCTCGCGTGGAGTGTCCATGAGCAGCATCCTCCTGGTAGAGCATGAGCCGTTTGTCCGCGAGCCGCTTGCCGGCGTGCTTAAGCACGCGGGGCACGAAGTACGGTGCGCGGGGTCGGCACAAGACGCGTTGAGCGGCGCCAAGACTCAGCGCCCCGATCTCATCGTGCTCGACGCAGAGTTGCCGCGGCAGGATGGCCTTCGCGTGCTCGAGTACCTCCAGGCGGATGCCGATCTGGTCACCCTGCCGGTGCTTGTGATCGCCAATCCGAAAGGGAAAGACGACATCGTCTCGCTCGCACGCCGGGGCGCCAAGCACATCCTTTTAAAGCAGACGTTCACACTCGAGGCGTTCGTCGATCGAGTTCGCTCCTGCCTGGTTCAGGAGGACTCCGTCCGCCCAAGCACCGCGGCCGCCCGAAGCGAACCGCCGCACGTCGCCGCCCCGATGCCCGTTCCGGCCTGCGCTGCTCCCACGCCCGCCGCCCCACCCACCGTCAAGCCGACCGATGCCAGGTCCCGCGATACGTTGAAAGAGATGACGCCGCTGGTGACCGCCGAGGAGCTGAGGAAGATTCTCGATAAGTCCGGGGAGTTGCACGCACTCTCCCCCGCCGTGGGCCGCGTGATGCAGATGGCGTCGAGGCCCGATGTGCCGGCCGACGATATCGCGAGGGTCATCAAGCAGGACCCGGGCATCGCGATGAAGATTCTGAAACTCGCGAACTCGGCGGTGTACACGCGCGGGGCGCCGGTGGATTCGGTCCTGTGCGCCGTCCGTCGGATCGGCATGGAGCAGATCCGGCAGGCGGTCATGAACATCGGCGTAGTGGAACAGTTCTCCGGTTCCGAACCGGGAATCTCGTTGGACACGCGGAAGTTCTGGGAGCACTCCATCGCCGTGGGGCTGTTCGCCGCGGGAATAATCGCGGCAACCGGCGGGAGCGCCGCGGACACCGATGCCGCGTTTACGATGGGCCTGCTTCACGACGTCGGGCGGGTGCTGCTGGCCGAGCAACTGGGCAACCGTTATACCAAGGTCATCGAGGCGTCGCGCCATCTGGAACTCCCGCTCGAAGTCGTGGAGAAGCGGCTGCTCGGCTGCACGCACGCCGACTTCGTCGAAAAAGTGCTGACATCGTGGCGATTCGCCGGAAGCCTGGTGAAGCCCGTGGTGCTGCACCACGCCTCCGTGTCCGCGATTCAGCAGAACGTCGTCAGCGCGTTCAAGCCTTGCATCGCCGTCGCGCTGGCCAACCGGATCGCCCACGCGATCCTCGCCGGAGACAGCGGTTCGGAATCCATCGCTTCGCTCCAAGAACTCGCGAAGGCGGTTTCGCTCAAAGACGATGCGATCACCACCCTGCTCGACACCGTGCCCCCGCAAGTCGAAGAACTCAAACTCGCAATGCTCGCCGCCACACCCTCGAACGGTTGGCCGTGCGCTCGCCGTGCGCTCGCCAAGCGCCTGCCCGATCGGTTTCAACCCGTCTACGTCGGCAAGCCCGAGGGTTGGGAGGCGTGCAGGCTTCTGACCGCCACCCTGCGCGGCATCACCGGCACCCCGGATCCCACCATGGCTGTGCTCGGCGCCACGTGCCCAGAAGACGTCGCCGCGGCCAAATCGCGGCTGGAGGCCGCCGACAAGGAGGCTGGCGCCACTCTGTCGCTCCTGATCGTGAACTGGTCGTCAAAGCCCCTCGAGCCTCCTCAGGACAACCTCCGGCGCGCGGAAGTCATCCATGGGCCGTTCCAGTTGCAGTCGTTCTGCCATGCAGCGCGCAGGCTGAACTCGGGCACCTAGCAGCGTCACTTACGCCGACGGCGCGGCCTGACCCTCCGCTCGCCGGCGATTCGGCAGGACCCCCAATACGCAGGGGGTCCTGTCTTTTTTGGAACGCCCACCTCAATACGGCGGGCACAACTCGCACGCGATCGATTCGACGGCGTGCGTGAGGACCTCGATGGACTTCACGTACTCGGCCATCGAAAGACGCTCGTTGGGCGTGTGGTCCAGCGTGCTGTCCCCCGGGCCGTAGGCCGCGATCGGGCAACGCCAGATCGGTCCCAGTACGTTGAGATCGCAAGTGCCCGTCTTCAGTTTGGGATGCGGCTTGCCCCCGGTCGCCCGGATCGCGCCCGAGAGGGCCCGGACCACGACGTTGCTGCGGTCCGCAACGTGGGCGACCTCCGGACCTCGGAAGGCAAGCGTCACGTGCTCGTCGGAAACGGCCTTGCAGAGTTCCTCGATGTCGTCGGGCTCCACGCCGGGCGGGAGTCGAAAGCCCGCGACCGCCTCGACGGTGTCGGTGAGCCCGTCGCTGCTTGTTCGGATGCTCCTCAACGTTGCCTGCACCCGCTCGAATGCTCGCTCCCCCGGACGCATTCCCTCGGCTCGTTCCCGCACCGCCTCCCACCAGTGGCAGAACTCGTCCGCCGCGGAGGGACGTGGAACTGCGGTGTGGTTCACGTGCTGGCGTCGCATGTACTCCACGAGAATCCGCCCCTTATACCCGAGGCCGATGCCGTCCCAGGCACTGGGCTCTCCGATGATGGCTGCGGCGGGGTTGTACTGAGGCGCCACAAACCTCGCACCTTTGGAAGTGACGCATTCCTCTTCGACAGCGCCCACAACCACCAGCCGGACGCCGCGCGGCAGGCGGGCCCGCGATGCCGCGACGACAAACGCCGCGAGAGGTCCCTTGGCATCCACGGCGCCCCGTCCGTGCAGAGTGTCCCCCTCGCGGCGGACGGGAATGTCTCCGGGGACGGTGTCCATGTGGCCCAGAAGGACGATGTCCGCGACGCGCCCGTCCGAGTCGGGATTCGACACCCGCCCGACGGCGTTGCCGGCCTGATCGACGAACGCGTCCAGCCCGAACTCGTTCATCCTCGCCGCGAGATACGCCGCGACTTCACGCTCCTCTCCGGATAGGCTGCGGATCTCCACCATTTCGCGAAGGAACCGCTCCTCCAGGGTCTCGAGGGGCGAGACGGATACCGCGGCGGCTTGGGCGTGTGTGCGGATCATTCGAACACCGTTCCTGCGCCCGCGAGAGCGCCACGGATGGGCTCGTTCACGCGGGCATCGCCAATGATGACCCGGGCAACACCGGACGCGAGAGCCTCGCCGGCGCCCAAAACCTTCTTCTTCATGCGGCCCTGCGCGTATTCGGCGACGCCTTCGACTTCGTGCCTGCCTACCCGGGAGATGAGGCTCGACTCATCCGGAAACGTCCGAAGGAGGCCCTTGACGTTCGAAAGCAAAAGAAGCGTGCGAGCCCCGATCGCGGCGGCCGTGGCCGCGGCGGCGCGGTCGGCATCGACGTTGATCGGGTCCCCCTGCGTGCTGATCCCGGGCGGCGAAAGAACCGGCGTGAGGCCCGCATCCAGCAGCGTCCGCAGAAGCGCGCTGTTCACCCGATCGACGGTCCCCGTGAAGTCGTCCCGGATGATGACGACGCGGCCATCCTCGACGCTTCGCACCGCCTCCTTGCGAGTCCCCTCCCAAAGGCGTCCGTCCAGACCGGAAAGCCCCACAGCGTTGACCCCCAGCCGCTGAAGTCGTTCGACGAGCGACTGGTTCAACAAGCCGCACGCCATCTGAAAGATCTCCAGTGTGCGACGGTCGGTGCGGCGGCTGGTGTGGCCGGAGGGGGAAGTGATGAACCTGGGCGGGTGGTTCAGTTGCTCGGCGAGCGTGTTGGTGCCGTGCGACCCGCCGTGGACGACCACGAGTTGTCCGCCGGCCCGGACAAGGGCGGCCGCGTCGCGGGAAACCGCGTCGAGATCAACGCCTTCGCTGCCTCCAACTTTGACGACGATCATGGAACACCTCTGTGCAATTGAACCAAGTGCCGAGTGCGCCCGCCATCCTCTGTCACTCGACCTTCCGACCCGTCAACACTCAGACGATCACCCTGGTCAACGCTGAACTGGAACGGTCTGAATCCCGGTTTCTCGCAGGCGATCACAGTTCGACCTTCAATCCAGACCCTCGCACACCACAGCCCACTCGCATCCGTTTGGCCGTGGGGACTCGGGGGGCCAGGTGGCACATAAAACACCCCCATCGGCTTCGCACGCATTGAAACACTCTGAATGGCTAATCCATCGTCTGCAACAACGCGGAAGTAGTGCGTCTCTTGGTGGTAGCATCCGAGCATCCCCGCAATCGTCGCCACCGCCACGATCACACACGTCAATCGTCGAACCATTGAGCGACTCCCTGCGACTTGTGTCAGATCGGATGTAGGCCGGGGAAGGACAGGCCCGCGCGCTCGTCAAATCCGAACATCAGATTCATGCACTGCACGGCGGACCCGGCCGCGCCCTTCATGAGATTGTCGATCGCGCTCATGACGACCACGCGGCCGGTAGATTCGTCGAGTTCGAACCCGACATCCACCCAGTTCGTCCCCGCGAGGATCTTGGGCTCCGGGTACCGGTGAATGCCGGTCTTGTCTTTGACGAGGCGGACGAAAGGCTCGTCGCGATAGGCCTCGCGGAAGAGCGCCCAGAGTTCCTTCTCGGCGAGTTTCTGCGTTGGAAAGACGTGGGCGGTGCAGAGGACGCCTCGAACGAGTTCCACGCTTGTAACCGACATGTGCAACTCAAATTCGCCGAGTTCCTGGCGCACTTCCGCCTGGTGACGGTGACCGGCCGGGGCGAAGGAACGGACGGAGCCGCTGCGTTCGGGATGGTGGCTGGTGGCGCCGGGCTCGGCGCCGGCCTCGGAAGAACCGACCTTCAAGTCGGCGATCGCCGCGCGGATGAATCCCTTACGGGCGAGCGGATACAGCGCCATGTTCACCGCCGTGGCGTTGCAGCCGACGCCGCTCGCGAACCTGGCGCCCTTCAGTCGCGTGCGCTCCAGTTCGGGCAGGCCGTAGACGAACCGATCCAGCCACGCGGGCGCGGCGTGCTCTTCGCCGTACCAGCGGCGATACGCGTCGCGGTCACGGAGGCGGAAGTCGGCGGACAGATCAACAACGCGCCCGGCCAGTGCCGCGTATCGCTCGATGCTCTTGCTCGCCTCGCCATGCGGAAGGCAGAGGAAGAGGACATCGCACCGTTCCAACTGATCGGGCGAAACGAACTGCACCTTCGTGCGCCCGCGCAGGTTGGGGTGGACGGAGTGCACGAAGACTCCGACCTGCCGGCGCGAGGTGACCTGCGCGACTTCGACGTTGGGATGGTCGAGCAGCAGCCGGAGGAGTTCGCCGCCGGCATACCCGGAACCGCCAACGATCGACGCTCGGATTCGATCGCTCATCGCGCGGCCTCCTGAGCGGGGGCGAGAGAGATCTCGCCGCGGGCTACGGCCAGGACGTAGTCGATCATGCGGCCGGGAATATCCACGCCGGTGGGCGCGATGCTGTTGCGGAACTCCATCGTGTGATTGACCTCATTGACCTGAAGTCCGTGGTCCGGGTGCTCGAGCAGGTCGATGGCCAGGACGCCGCCGCCCACCGCGCGGGCGGCACGGAGCGAGAGGTCGGTGATTTCAGGGGTGAGTTCGAGGCTCGAGGCCTGCCCGCCGCGGGCGGTGTTGGTGACCCAATGCTGGCTGTTGCGGAGGATGCCGCAGATGACTTCATCGCCGACGACGAAGACCCGAAGATCGCGCCCGGGCTTGTTGACGTATTCCTGAACGTAGAACACGGAATGCTGGACGCTGCCGAGGGTCGCCTTATGCTCGACGATGGCCTCGGCGGCATCGCGGTCGTTGACGCGGGCGAGAAGGCGCCCCCACGAGCCGACGGTGGGCTTGAGAACGGCGGGGTAGCCGTTCTGCTCGATCGCGGCGAGCGCGGAGGCCTCATCAACCGCGACCCGCGTCCGCGGCGTAGGAACGCCGGCCCGCACCAGCGCGATGCTTGTGGCCAGCTTGTCGCCGCAGCAGTCGATGATGCGCGAGGGATTGATGACAGGAACGCCCCAACCCTCCAGGACACGGACCACGGCGGTGGCGGCCGTCTGGCTGACGCAGCGCTCGAGCACCGCGTCGAACCGTCGCCACGTGCCGGGATCGTGGAGGTCGAGTACGAGTTCGCGAATGTCGATCAACTCGTGCTCGACGCCGCGGGATTGGAGAGCGTCGGTGAGAAGTTTCTCCTCGACGCGGATACGGGAATGGAGGATGGCAATTCGCATGTGGGTTTCCGGGCGGTGACGGTGTGACGCCGTAGAGAAAGTCGGTCAAGCCGCGAGTGTTATTCGCCCCAGTCTTCTTCAACCTCGGGCGCGAGCGTCACCGTGATCGGGGCCGTGTTGGTGACCTCGAGTTCGACACCGCAGTCGCCGCAGCGAACGACCTCGCCGTTGAGCGGAGCGCGGGCGAAGTTCACGCTGCCGGCACATTCGGGGCACTCGCACTGGTGGGACGCGGTCGGGGTTGCGGACATGCTTTCTGCTCCTTTGTTTCGTTGCCTTCCGTCAGTTCCCCCGGGGCACACGCGGCCCGGGGCCAAAAACACAGCGGGCCCGCCTTTCCGGCGAGCCCGATCCGTCGATCCGAGCAGGGATGCTCGGCGAAACGATCAGAAACTCACCGGGGGGGTGGGCTTTTCGCTTTCGATTTGGAGAGTTTGGACGCGACGCAACTGCCGCCGCGGGCGAGGGTTGAAACCGGGTTGGGCTTCGTCGTTGTCATGCGAACCCCCAACCATAGGCTGGGAAAGCGGGCGAAGGGACTTGAACCCTCGACTTTCACGTTGGCAACGTGACGCTCTACCACTGAGCTACGCCCGCGATGTCGTACCTCTATCGGCCGTTCAGCCGGTAGAGAGGGCGAAAGTTAGCCGCGCGAACCGGCGGGGTCAATTCTAGTCGGGCCTTCAGTTTCCTAACGAATGCCGATTCTGGACCAGCGTTCAACGCGCAGGCGGCGATCCCGGTGAGATTGCGACCGGCTTCCCCTCGGCCTGTTCAATCGCGCCCATGACCATCTCTGGCGTGTACCAGTCATATTTGATGGGCTCCGACAAGCCCGGACCAGAGATTGCCAGCAGCGGAATTCCCACCCAGCCGAGATCCGACAGCGCCTTCTGCCCGGGCTCGTTCTTTCCGGATAGGTCCACTCGGAAGGGCGCCACGCCCGGACTGTTGAGCAGTTTGACAATCTCGTCGCGGTGCAGCACAGTATTCTCGAGGGTTTTGCAGTTCAGGCACCATTCCGCGGTGAAGTCCATCACAATCACGCGGTTGCCCTTCCTCGCCTCCTCGAAGCGATCCGGTGTGTACCCGATCCAGCGAATCGGGCCCCGGTCCGTCACTCGCAGCACCACGAAGAACGTGCCCGCGACAAACACGACCGCGGCCAGGATCGCCAGCGTCCGCAGCATCGACGCCGCCGCGTGCCTCACGGCGCCACGGATAAGCCAAGTCATCGCCATCAACACGAGCGCGAAGATGACCCACCAGAACCACCGCACGGGCGGATCGATCGGCTGGCGCATCAGCGGGTCCAGGCCCGTTCCGATGAAGAACACCGCAACCGCGATCATCAGCACGCCGATGACCTGCTTCACGAGGTCGCTGATCGGCCCGCTCCGCGGAACTCGCGAGACCAACCGCGGGAACGCGGCCAGTACCAGGTACGGCAGCGCCATGCCCAGTCCGATGGCACCGAACACGATCATCGTGATGGACGTCGGCTGCTTGGTTGCCCACGCCGCCGCGGTGGCCATGAACGGGGCGGTGCACGGCGTGGAGAGCACGGCCGTCATGACGCCGAACACGAGCGAGCCCGACACCGAGTCCGCGCGGGGATCCACGGCGTACACGAACTGAGGCAGGCGGATGCTGAACAGGCCCAGCATCCCGACCGCCATCACGAGAATGAACGCACCCACTCCAAACGTGAACACCGGGAGTTGGAACAACTGGTTGATCGCCTTGAAACTCGACACCGAGACCATGAGCGTCCCGATGGTCAGCCAGAAGGCGATCACCCCCATCGACATGACGATTCCCAGCCAAAGCGTCTTCGCCCGGTTCCCGGCATGGCTCGCCAGGCCCATCATCTTGATCGGAATGACCGGAAGAACACACGGCGTGAGGTTCAGCACGAATCCGCCGAGCAACGCGAGCAGCAGAAGCACTCCAAACCCGAAACCAGCCGTGTTGATCTTCAGGTTGAGCCCGAACTCGTTAAACGTGAGCGTCGAGGCGACGGGCGAGGGCGTCCCGGGCGCCGCCGCGAACGCGGCACGATCGAACTCCTTGAATAGATCCGGCCTTACCGACGCGACGGATCTCTCATTCTCGCCGAGTATCGGCTGCTCGATCAAGCGCGACTCCGATTCCGGAATCATGCAGGTCCGGTCGTTGCAGGCTTGGTACGACACGTTCAGATTGATCGTGATCTTGCCGGTCGCGTCGGGCTTCACCGTTACGGGGACAAACGCCACCGCGCTGCCTTCAAAAACGCCATACGGCGTAGGGACGCCCGTGCCCGCGAGGTCCACCGGAATCGTCGCAACTTTGGGCCATTGAACTGCTCCGATCACCACCCCCGGAGTTTCACCAACCGCGATCTCGGTAGGAATCGCCAAGAACCCCCCCCATGAGGGCGGGATCTTCGGGTCATTCGTATGAACATGCCACCCCGGCGCATGATCAAAGATCACCGCGATCACGAACTGGTCGCCCGGCCTC
Source organism: Phycisphaerales bacterium (assembly GCA_905339235.1). Classification (GTDB taxonomy): domain Bacteria; phylum Planctomycetota; class Phycisphaerae; order Phycisphaerales; family UBA1924; genus RI-211. The sequence continues at coordinate 64,128 of CAJPFG010000001.1, read as the reverse complement.
ACACCTGTCCGGTCCGATTCCACGCTCACCGTGACGGGGGGTTCGCCCTGAGCCTGAACCCGGGGGCCTGTGAAGAGCACAGCCAAAATCCCCACCACGACCGCGGCCCACGTCAGTGTTCGTTGCAGCATTGGCGAAGGGTACTCCCGGTCCGTGGTACGCCGAGCGCCGCCCAAACGTTCGTTCGGGGAAGCCAGTCATAGACCGGAGCCAAAGACCCTATCAAGCCCCGCCCCGGGATGGTCCGATACATGCCTCGGATGCCGTCTCAGGCGTGAAGTAACACCATGGCCGATGTGCTTGATCAAAACCAGGTAGATGCGCTGCTCGCGGCCGCGGCCACGACCCCGGTCGAGGCCGCGGCCTCGGAGGGGCGGGTCTTCAGCCGGCGCCGGCGGGACGGCGAGAGCCTTGAGATCAAGTCCTACGACTTCAAGCGTCCTGAGCGCGTCAGCAAAGACCAGATGCGGTCGCTGCAGACGCTCCACGAGGGATTCGCCCGCAACTTCGGAGCGTCCCTGTCCGGCTTCCTCCGCACCATCATCGAAGTGAAAGTCGCGACCTGCGAGCAGATGACCTACTCGGAGTTCACTTCCGGTCTGCCAAACCCCACATCGTTCAACCTGATCGAGGCCGACGGGCTGGAAGGCCAGATGTGTCTGGAGGTCAGCCCCCTCATCGTCTACCCGATCATCGATCGGCTGCTCGGCGGAAACTCGCAAGACCTGTTCATCCCCCAGCGACCTATGACCCTGATCGAGGTCCGGCTCATCGGAAACGTGACCAAGCGCGCCCTCACCGCGCTCGCCGAGGCGTGGGCCGGAATCCGTCCGTTCGAGTTCAAGGTCGCGGCCACCGAAAGCAATCCGCAACTCGTCCAGATCGTTCCGCCCAACGAGGTCGTTGTCGTAGTCGGCTTCGAACTCAAGATGGGCAACCGGGCCGGAACGATGAACCTGTGCATCCCCTACAACGTCATCGAGCCGGTCATGGAGCAACTCTCCAGCCAGTCGTGGTTCGCCCACACCAAGGGCGGTATGGCCAAGGGATTCCAGACTCAGATCGCCGGAACACTCTCCCGAGCCCCCCTCGAACTCACGGCCGTTCTCGCGGAAACGACCATGACCCTCCGCGACCTCGTGCAACTCTCCCCCGGCGATGTCGTGACCAGCGAGCATCCCGCCTCGGTCCCTGTCGTCCTCTGCGTCGAGGGTGAGCGCAAGTTCGCGGCCCAGATCGGCCAGTTCAAAGGCAAACGTGCCCTCAAGGTCGTACGTTCGATCACGGAAAGCGACCGGCTCTAGACCGGTCGTACGCCGCCCGGATTGGCGTTTGATCCCCGGCCCATTCCACCCATACACTTTCCGGCTTTGATTCGCGCTCGTGCCGCCGGGTTGTTCCGGTTTCACGGGCGCGGGAGTGACATCATGATGTACGTGGTTGACACCCATGCTCGGTGACCGGACTCCATCCTCGAGCGCCCCGCGCGCGAGCGATTCGTCCGCGTCCCACCGAGGGAGGCTCCGGATGACCTAGGGTTTTTCCCAAGTCAGTCGGCCCGCCCCCGGGCGGTGGGTCCCTTCCCCCTTGGCGGGGAGTCGGCCACGTGCGGCATCAGTCGCTCGTGGCCGCGGTCGTTTTGGAAAACTCGACATCCAGACAAACTCGGAGAAACCCATGAACCCGCAAGAAATGCTCAGAATCCTCGATTCAATCGCCCGCGATCGGAATATCGATCGGTCGCTCTTGGTCCGTGATCTGGAAACGGCGATGGTGTCGGCGGCGCGGAAGTTCTACAACACCCTCGACACCGAGGAGTTCGCCTGCAAACTCGATCCCCTCGCCGGCACATTCCAGTTGTTCCGGCACGGCGAACCCCTGGTCATGCCCCCGGAGACCTTCGGCCGTATCGCGGCCCAGACCTTCAAGCAGGTCATGATCCAGAAGTTCCGTGACGACGAGCGGAGCAGCATCTTCGAAGACTTCTCCAAGCGGATGGGGGAGATCGTGACCGGCGTCGCCCAGCGGTACGAGGGCGGCGCCCTCGTCGTCCAGATCGATCGCGCCGAGGGTTTCATGCCGCGCTCCGAGCAGATCCCCGGCGAGCAGTTCACCGCCGGCGATCGCGTGCGATGCCTGATCCTGGACGTTCGCGACGCGGGCTCACAGGTGAAGATCGTGCTGTCGCGCGGCCACCCGGACTTCATCAAGAAACTCTTCGAGGTCGAAGTGCCAGAGGTGGCGGAGAAGATCATCGAGATCAAGGCGATGGCCCGGGAGGCCGGGTACCGCACCAAGATCGCCGTCGCTTCCATCGACTCCAAAGTGGACGCCGTGGGCGCCTGCGTCGGTGTGCGCGGATCGCGAATTAAGAACATCGTCGATGAACTCAACGGCGAGAAGATCGACATCGTTCGCTGGAACGAGTCGTCCCAGATTCTCATTCAGAACTCCCTCAAGCCCGCCGAAGTCCAGGAGATTTCGCTCTGCTTCGAACTGGGTCGGGCGACCGTCGTGGTTCGCGACGACCAGTTGTCGCTGGCCATCGGCAAACGCGGCCAAAACGTCCGGCTGGCCGCGCGCCTCACCGGCTGGGACGTGGACATCCTGACCCCCGAAGAGTTCACCAAGGGCATCGAGACCATGTACCAGACGGTGCAGGGGGTCGAGGGCATTTCGGAGAAGATGGCCGACAAGTTGGCCGCCCTCGGCATGGTCAGTGTCTTCGACATCGAGGAAGTCGGCCCGGACGTGCTCAAGGAGCAGTTGGAAATCGGCGACGATCTCGCCGCGAAAATCGTCGAGACCTGCTCGATCAAGGCGAAGGAAGTCGCCGCCCAGCAGCAGAAAGACAAGGAAGAAAAGGACCGCAGAACCCGCGAAGAGGCCGACGCGGCGCGGCGGGCGCTCGAAGGAGCTCCGATGGAGGCCGGCGAACAAGCCGCCGCGGCGATCCTGGGAGGATCATCCGCGGCCCCCGCCGCCGCCGCGCCCGCACCTCCGGACCAGAGCAGCGAGGCAAGGGCGGCAGACATTCTGGGACAGGGATAAGGCCGGTCTCCGGCTCGTGGCCGGGACGGACGTGACGGACGAACACGAAACGAGGAACACTGTTTGGCGACCGCGAAGATCAAGATCCACCAGTTGGCGAAGGAACTCGGCGTGGACTCCAAGGCCATTGTGGCCAAACTCCAGGCCGAGGACATCCCCGATGCCGCAACCATGACGCACATGTCAACCGTGGCGATCGGCCTCGCCGCCACGATCAGGGAATGGTTCAGCGGCCAGGGTGGCGCCGCCACCGCGGTCGAAACCGCCCAGAAGGTGGACGTGGAGGCGGTGCGCAAGAGGACCGCTCCGCGAAAGCGCGCTGCGCCGCTGCACAAGGGTGATCACGACGTCCACGAGGCCGCCGCCACCCACGATCTCACGCATGATGGCACGGTCATTCACGAAGAGGTCAAACCCGCGCCCGAAGTTCCGTCGCCGGTCGCCTTCGCGCCGACCCCCGTCACGATCCCTCACCCGGAGCCGGTCTCAGAGCCAATCGCCGAGCCGCCCACCGCGACACCGATCGCTCCGGCCATCCCGCTCGCGCCCGCCGCCAAGGCGCCGGTTTCGACGACCCCCGCTCCAGTCACGACGATCGAGCACAAGCCGGCAACTCCGATCGCGAAGGCGCCTCCGCCCGCGCCGCCGGCACCCCCAACCGAACCGCCTCACGCCGCGCCCCGCACCCCCCCACCGTCAAAGCCGGCCCCGGTTACCCCGGCCCCAATGAACGTTCCGCGTCGTCCAACGGTCATCACGCCCGTGGGGCCGCGCCTCCAGCAGCCCACCGCGGTAAAACTGAGCGGCCCCAAGGTGGTCCGCATCGAGAATGCGGAGCAGGTCGAGGCTCCGCGCCCCCGCCGCCCGGGACCTTCCACCTCGCCCCGCCCCAGCGGCCCGCGCACCGGAGGCGGAGTCCCGGGAACCGGTGGTTCCGAGGACGACCGTGGCCGCAGCCCACGTCGCAAGGACGCCGGCGCCGCCAACAAGCGCTCGAGCGGCGCGGGCGTGCCCGAACGCCGCCGCGGCCGGAGCGACGCCGATTGGGTCGGTTCCACGCAGGGCATCTTCAGCGAGCAGGACCTAATCGAACGTGAGGCCCGCCTCGCCCGCGCCGGAGGCTTCCTCAAAAAGCGCAAGCAGGACCTGAAAAAGCCCGGCCAGAGCGGCACCGCCGTCGCGCCGACCGAAGGGCGCATCAAGATCGTCGCGCCCTTCACCATCAAGGACCTCTCCGAAACCACGGGCGTCAAGGCCTCTGAAATCGTCAAGAAACTCCTCCTCCAAGGGATCATGAAGAAGATCAACGACCCCATCGAAGTCGAAAAGGCCGTCGAGATCTTGATGGACTTCGACGTCGATCTGGAAGTGGTCGAGGCTCGTACCGCGGAAGAAACCGTCTCCGATCAGTTCATCAAGCGCGATGCGAAGGACCTCCGCTCCCGCGGACCCGTGGTCACCATCCTCGGCCACGTGGACCATGGCAAGACGAGCCTGCTGGACAAAATCCGCAACACCGACGTGGCCTCGGGCGAGGCCGGCGGCATCACCCAGAAGACTTCCGCCTTCGTCGCGGAGGTCGAGGTGGAGGGCAACAAGCGCCAGGTGGTCTTCCTCGACACCCCGGGCCACGAAGCGTTCACAAGCATGCGCGCCCGCGGCGCGAAGATGACCGACGTCGTAGTGCTGGTCGTCTCGGCCCCCGAAGGCGTAATGCCCCAAACGGTGGAGTCGATCAACCACGCCAAAGCCGCGAAGGTGCCGCTCGTCGTGGCATTGAACAAGATCGACCGCCCGGACGCCACCGAATCGCAAATCCAGAAGACCCTCGGCGAGCTCGCCAAGGCCGGGCTGAATCCCGTGGAATGGGGCGGCGAAACCGAAGTCGTCCGGGTCTCAGCCGTCACCGGCCAGGGCATCAAGCAACTCCTCGAAACACTCGACTACCAGGCCCAGTTGCTCGAACTCAAGGCCGACTACGACGGCCCCGCCCAGGGCACCGTCATCGAGGCCAAGATGGAGGAAGGCCGCGGCGCCGTCGCCAACCTTCTCCTCCAGCAGGGCAAACTGAAGGTCGGCGATTTCATCGTGATGGGCCGGGCATTCGGCCGCATCCGCGACATCACCGACGACAAGGGCCGGCGCGTGAAGGAAGGCACCCCGCCCCTGCCCGTGCAGGTGTCGGGCATGGACATGGTGTGCGACGCGGGCGACAAGTTCTTCGTCACCCGCTCGCTCCGCGAGGCGGAAGAGGCCGCCGATCAGCGCCGGCAGCGCGAGCGTGAAACACAACTCGCACAGCCCAAACTCACGCTCGACTCCCTGTTCTCGCAGATGCAGACGCAGGAGACGGGCACCAAGGAAATCCGCATCATCCTCAAGACCGATCAGCAGGGCACTGTGGACGTGCTCAAGGGCGAGTGCGAGAAGGTGAAGTCCGCCGAGATCCGCACCCGCGTGATTCACGCCGCGGTCGGCGGGATCACCGAGAGCGATGCGCTCCTCGCCGACGCGTCGAAGGCGATCATCATCGGCTTCAACGTCATCCCCACCGGCAAGGCCCGCTCGCTCGCCGAGCAGAAGGGCGTGGAAATCCGCACCTACCAGGTCATCTACGACATCACCGACGATCTTCGCAAGGCGGCGGAGGGCATGCTGGCCCCCGAAGTCCGCGAAGAGGTCCTGGGCCACGCCGAGGTCCGCGCGGTCTTCAAGATCAGCAAGGTCGGCTCGGTGGCGGGCTGCTACGTCACGGACGGCACGGTGCAGCGCGATGCGCTCATCCGCGTCACCCGGAACGGAATCGTCGTCGAGCACGATCGCAAACTGGCCCAACTCAAGCGCGTCAAGGACGATGCCAAGGAAGTCCGCTCGGGCACCGAGTGCGGCATGAAGATCGACGGCTACGACGACATCAAGGAAGGCGACGTGCTGGAGTGCTACAGGAAGGTCGAGGTGAAGCGGACGCTCTAGAAAACGGCCCACACCCTCCCCGCGTCCGCCCCGCAAAGGCCGTCGCCGTGTGCCAAAAGTGACCGCGCGTTGCGATTCCCCATGGTTCTAGCCATTCTCCAGTTCGAACTCCTTATCCCCGGCGCCGAGTCCCTCAAGGACAAGCGCCGCGTCGTCAACTCGCTGAAAGACCGGCTCCACCGCGAGCACCAGGTCTCCGTCGCCGAAGTCGGTCTGCTCGACACCCCTCACGCCGCGAGAATGGCGCTCGCTCTGGTCACCAACGACGGCCGGCGCGCCGGCCAGACCCTCGACCGCATCACAACCCGCCTCCGGGCTCTCAACGAGGCCGAACTCGGCGACTGCTCCCGCGAAATCCTCCACGATCCCAAAGGCGAAGATTCCGCTCCCGGGCCCGACGGCCCCGACCGCTCGCTGGACTCCGAAATGCTCCGCCGGGCCCTGGATGAATCGGAGGACGCCGCGTGAGCCGACGATCCGAACAACTCGCGTCCGCCATCGACCTCGCAGTCCGCCAGATCCTCTCCCGCGGCCTGCAGGACCCTCGCATATCGGGGCTCATCACCGTCACCTCCGTCCGAGTGATCGACGACCTCTCCGAAGCCCATATCGGCATCTCGGTCCTGCCCGAAGAGAAGGAGCCACTCACGCTCCACGGCCTCCAGAGCGCCGCCGCGCACATCCGCCGGGAAGTCGGCAAACTCGTCGAGACGCGCCAGATTCCCCCGCTACGCTTCCGCGCCGACAAGTCCACCAAGAAGCAGGCGGCGCTCCTGAAGGACCTCGACCTTGCCAAGGCCGACCTGGAGCGCCGGGCCGCGGAGTCCCCGGACCGAGAGGAACCCAAGGCGTGACGATCAGCGAAGCCGCGGCCAGAAAGTTCTCATCGCTGCTTCGACGCCTCAAGTCAAAGCACGAGGCCCCGGCCGCGCCCACGGTAACTCCCGAACCGCCCGACGCGATGGATCCCGCCGTACACCAACTGGTGTTCTCGGTGCTGCTCTGGGAAGCCTCAACCTCCCAGGCTCGCAACGCCCAGAAGCGGCTCCGCGAGTCTCTGGTGGACTACAACGAACTCCGCGTGTGCATGGCGGACGAACTCGCCGCCATCCTTGGTGAAAAATACCCACTCGGGCACGAACGATGCCTGCGCCTGCGCTCGGCGCTCAACGACCTTTTCCGCAGGCAGCAGGGCCTGACGCTCCTGTCGCTGAAGGACGCTCCCAAACGTGAGGCCCGCGCGATGCTCGAGAGCCTGGAGGGCATCCCTCCCTTCGCGGCCGCTCGCGTCTTTCTCCTCGATCTCGGCGGCCATGGCCTGCCCTGCGATGAGCGACTTCGCGATCTTCTCGCCGGCGAAGGGGTGATCGACCCGGCGGCGACGCCCGAAGCGGCTGCGAGTTGGCTCGAACACCACATCCGGGCCGAAGACGCGGTCGAGACGCACCTGCTCCTTCAGACCTGGTCCGACGAGGAAGGCCACCCACCCAAGCGCGAGAAGCGCCCGGCCGCCGAAGCACGTCAGCCCGCCGCGGCCAAGCCCGCGCCCAAAGCCCGCGCCAAGTCCCCGAAAGGCGAGGCCGTTGGCGCCCGCCACGCGAATAAGTCCAAGAGCCGCTCCGGAGACTGAGTTGTGCAGCCATCCCACCGGGCCACCCTCTTCCAACCCTCGCGCCGATCCGCGGCCGTTGCCTCCCTATTCGCGGCGCTCCTTCTGGCGATGCCGGGTTGCCGCACAACTCCCACCCCCGCGCCAGCGCCCGCGGAAACTCCGAGCACCCAGCGCCGCGCGTTCGCCGAACTTCGCGCACTCGACGAACGCCAGGCTTCGCGGCCCGACGCGGACGCCCGCCTGCTCCCGCCGCCTCCCGGCCTCGACGCCTCCCGCGTCGAGCAAATCCCAACTGACGCGAACGATTCCAGAGCCCGCACCGCCTTGCGAATGCTGCTCGACGCCGTCGAGCAACCCGCGGAAGTCCCGGAGGACCCCGCCGCCCCCGCCGACCCCCGTGCCCTGCGCCTGTACGCATCCGCGCGACTGCAACTCCTCGACGGCAAGGCCGCCGCCGCCCTGGTCGATCTCGAACTCGCCGCCAAGTTCGATCCTTCCTCCGCGGAAATCCAGCGCGAGATCGCAGAAGCGCAACTCTCGCTGGGCCGTCGCGCCGCGGCCGCGCAGTCGTACCAGCGTGCCGTCAGCCTGGGCCTCCGCGAGCCCCGCGCGTTCGGAGTCCTCGGGCGGGAGGCGCTCCGGGCCAACCGCCGTGCCGAGGCAATCAAGTTCCTCACCTGGGCTCTGTCCCTCGACGCGAACGTGGACCCCGCATTCGCTTCCGTCGCGTGCATTGACCTCGCCGAGGCGCTGCTCGCCGAGGGGTACATCGCCGCGTCTCGCGACGCGCTCGAAGAAGGACTCTCCGCGCTCACTCCCCCTTCGTCCGCTTCCCGCTCGATCGCGGACGCCACCGACGTGTTCCGCCGCCGCGGCGAACTGTGGTTGCTCTCGGGAGACCTCTCGTGCCGCCTGGGCGAGCCCGATCGCGCCGTCGTCGCCTACGTGCAGGCCGGCGGAGCCCCCAATGTCGAGCCGATCGACATCCTCGCCCGGCGCGTGCACCTGGACCTGCTCGCCGGTCGATCCGCACGCGCCTCTCTGGTGCTGCTCGAAGCCCTGATCGACTCCGACGGCCGGATCGACGACCGCACACTCCCCGTTCTCACGTTCATCGCCCAGCAGACACGGGCAGGCGAGGCCCTCTCCCGCGCCGTAGGAGACCTCTCGCGAACCCTCGGTCCCAGCGCCTCCTCGACCACCCTGGGCCGGCTCGCCCGAGCCACCGCGGCGTCGCTCCCCGCCTCGCAGGCACGCCAAATCCTCCGCGACCGCCTGCGCGACGCCTCTCGCGATACCGAAACAATCATCGACCTGCTCGCCCTCTGCAACAGCACCAACTCCCAGGTTCGCGAGTTGCTCGACCTTGCCGGCTCCGCCCCGAACTCCATCGACAGGCTCGCCGACGCCGCCATCTCCCTGGGGCGTGACTTGGACGACACGATTCGTCTGCTCGAATCCAACCGAACCCCTGAAGCGCTCGTCCTGCGCGCCACGCTCCTCACCAAACTCGGAAGTTATGCCGACGCCCTCAACGCCCTCGACGCCGCGGCGCCATCCGGCCCGATCCGGCCCGCCTTCCTGGCCGTTCGCGCCGGCGCGGCCGCCGCATCCGGCAACAACGATCTCCAGGCCCAGACTCTCGCCCAGTTTGATGCTCTGGTCCGCGAGGACCCGACCGCCGATGTACGGCGGGCCGCCGCCGCCGCGTACCTTGGCGCTCAGCAACCCCGGCCCGCGTTCGACGTGCTCGCCCCGGCCCTCGCACCGGCCGAACATCCGGACGCCGAGTTGCTGCTCGAAGGTGCTGACTTGGCGCTCGCCGCGGGAATGCCCGACAGGTCCGAACCTCTCCTGCGTCGCGCCATGGATGCCGACCGATTCGACGAACGCGTCTACGACTCGCTCCTCGCGCTGTTCGCGCCCGGCGGGGCGATCCCCGACGACCGAAAGTTCACCGACGCGGCGCGGGCGCTCCGTCAGGCCGCGCCCTCGAGCCGTCTCATCCGGGTCCTGACCGCCCAAGAGCAGATCGCCCGCTCGCTCTGGCCCCAGGCCGAGTCCCAGTTGCTCTCGCTGATGGACGCGAACCGCGAAAGCTCCCAGGCACTGAGCCTGCTGGTAACCGTGTGGGAGCGCTCGGCCGAGAGTTCACCCGAACTCGCCGAGCGGGGGGAAGCCTGGCTCCGCGCCCGCCTCTCGAACCGTGCGCAGGCTCCGGGATTGCTCATGGCTCTCGCCCGCGTCGTCACCGCCAGAGGCCGGCCGGCCGAGGCCGAAGAACTCCTGGTCCCGCGGCTCGAGCGCTGGCCGATGCCCGACATGGCGCGCCTTCGCGAATGGATTGTGCGCAGCGGGCTCGATGAACCCGCCCGCGCCGACCAACTCGCCCTGCAGAGGCTCGAACGCGAGCCCAGGACTTTCGACAATCGCGTCGAACTCGCCGAACTCCACGTCCGCCACGCCGACCTCGTGCCCGCGGCCTCGGCCCTCGAAGACGCCCTCACCCCCGATTCCACTCTTTCCGAGCCGCAGGCTCGCCGGCTTCTCAACCTGCTCTCCGGCCTGAGGTCCGACAAGGTCCAGAACGCGGGCGCGGAATCCACCGACGCCGCAATCCGCATGTTCGACCTCGTTGCGGCTCGCGGCGTTCCCATGTCGCCGCAGTTGCACCTGGCAAGGCTCGCGCTCCTCGCCGCGGGACAGCCCGACGAAACCGCGACAATCGTCAACGCCATCCGTTCCATGGGCGAGCGTTACCCGGACTTGCGCCTCACGGCCTGCGCCCAAGTGCTCGAACTGCTCGCCGCGAGAGATAGCGCCGCCCCCGCCCTGCTTTTTCTTCCAGCCGCCGCGGCACTCTTCTCCCCACCGAACGAACAACTCCTGTTCGAATGGCTTCGACTCACGGCCGTGCGAGGCGACGCCGCCGACATCGACCGTTTTCTTCGCGATTCCAACCCCAAACTCATGCTCGAGGTGCTCTCCCGGACCGGTTCCGACGTCATTCTGCCCGACGATCCCGCCGAGTTCCACCTGGCGCTCACCGAGGTCCTGGCGGGCATGCTCAGTTCGTTGGATCGAGTGGACCTCGCGATCGCGACATACCGCAAGGTCCTGGAGGTCGAGCCCAAGCGCTCCATGACGTGCAATGACCTGGGGTACCTCCTCCTCGAGAACGGCGGCGATCTCGACGAATGCGACCGCCTGATCACCATCGCGCACGAAGGCGAGCCGGAGGAGTTCCACGTCACCGATTCGCTCGGCTGGGTTCGCTACAAGCGCGGCGTTCTCACGGATCAGACCGACGAGCAGGGCAAGGTGATCGTCGAGGGAGCCGTGACGCTGCTCCATCGGGCGGTCGAGCAGCAGGGCGGCGACGCCTCGTGGGCCATCCTCGATCACTACGGCGATGCGCTCTGGCGGGTCAGCCGGACGGCCGAAGCCCGGGACCAGTGGAATCGCGCCAAGGCCGCGATCGAGGAACAGATCAAGTTCCTTGACCTCGGCAGACGGCCCGACGCCGCGCCCGATGCCCCCGGGCTGGTGCGCCTGCGCACCGCCCTTGAATCGATCCGCCGCAAGTTGGCGGACGCCGCCGCGAGCCGCGAGCCCGCCGTCGCCCCCCTCGCGAACGCAAAGGAACCCTGAGCAATCCGGAGACTCAATGGCCGGCCACAACAAATGGAGCAAGGTCAAGCATCGCAAGGCTGTCGTTGACAAACGCCGGAGCAAGGTGTGGAGCAAGGTCAGCCGCGCCATCATCGTCGCGGCCCGTCACGGCGGCCCCGATCCGAACTTCAACCTCTCGCTCCGGTACGCGATCGACGAAGCACGCTACGCCAACATGCCCCGAGACGTCATCGACCGGGCCGTCCAGAAGGGCGCGGGCGGCGGCGACATGTCCGCGTACGAAAACGTCCGCTACGAGGCCTACGCGCCCGGCGGCATCGCCGTCATCATCGATGCGCTCACCGACAACCGCACCCGCACCGCCACCGACGTGCGAAACGCCCTCGGAGCCCACGGCGGAAACCTCGGCGCTTCCGGTTGCGTCGCGTACCTGTTCCACTCCCGCGGCCGGATCGCCGTGCTGGCCAGGGGCGTCGCCGAGGACTCGATCCTCGAGGCCGCTCTCAACTCCGGCGCCCTCGACGTTCAGGCCCCCGCGGACGCATCGGAAGACGACGCCGCGTGGACCGTACTCACCGACGTCGCATCCTTCCATCAGGTGAAAGAATCGCTTGAAATGGCCCGCTTCACCATCGGCGAAGTCGAACTGGGGATGATCCCCGAACAGCACGTCACGGTCCGCGGAGAAAACGCCCAAAACGTCATGGCACTGGTCGAGCAACTCGAAGACCTCGACGATGTTCAGAAGGTCTACACCAACGCCGACATCCCCGACGACGAAATCAAGGACTGAAGTTCAACCCGCTGCGCCGATCAGGCGGCGCCTGATCTCCCCCACCGCCCGCTCCTGGTCCGGCAGGCCCCGAAGATCGACAATCCGGGCCCCGGAGAATCCACGCACGCTCAACGCGGCGTCGTACTCGAATGGCTCCAGCGCCCCGTCTCCCGGCAGCACCCGGCCCTCCGCCGCGAGGTCGCTCATGCGAGCACTCGCGGGAGCGGCACGAAGCCCCGCAACCGCGAGCGGCACATCGACGCCCGCGAGGATCAGCGTCGCGGGATCAACCCCGATTTCAAGTACTCCATTCTCTCGCACCGGCCACGCGTGATCCGCGACGACGCAGCCGAAGCGTTGCGCCGCCGCCCCGAGCGCCGACTCCACTCCCGGCACGGTTTCCGCCGGCAACGAAACGCACACCAGCGCCGTCGAGCCCGGCACCACCGCTCTCAGGTCGGCGGCGAGTTCCACCGCCCCCACCACCGCCGCCACCGCGCGATCCACGTCACCTGGCGACGAAAAATGCGTCGGCGGAATCCACAGGTCGATGCCCGACATCACGAGCGACAGCCGGCGGAGCACTCCGCCCACGTCCCGGCGCGCCGAGCGATCCAGTTCCCGCGCCCGCGTTCCCGCCACCGTCCCGTCCAACTGCACCGCCCGGTATTCCAGCCCCGCCGCCCATTCCATCGCGGCCCGGGGGCCGGTCTCCCACGGCGCGCCGGGAGCCCGCTTCAAACCCGCCATCGAAAGGCTCAACTCCCCGGAAATCGTCATGGACCATTCTTGACACCCCCCGCCCGCGAGACCCGGTACGATCCCGCGTGCCCCGCATCCGGATCTTCGCAGACGCCGTCACCCTCGTGGCCCTCTCCCTCTGGCTCGGAGTGGTAGTGATGTCGGGCCTCGTCGCCGCCGTTTCGTTCCCGACCATGAAGGAACTCAACCCCACGATTCCCGCGTTCAGCGCCTATCCCACCGACCACTGGACGATCGCCGCCGGTTCCATCGCACGCCGGATCTTCGATATCGGAGCCATGACGCAGTGGTTGCTCGCCGGCGCGTCCGCCGCCGCGCTCGCGGTCTCCATCGTCGCGGCACGCCCCGCCCACGCCCGCGGCTTGCCGATCGGCCGGATCGTCGCCATCGTCCTCGCCATCGGCACTCTCGCCTTGTGGCGGTTCTGGCTCGCCCCGCGGATGGACTTCAATCTCGACACCTACTGGACCGCGGCCAAGGCCGGGGACATCGCCACCGCCGACGCCCACCGGCACGCGTTCGACGCCGACCATCCCGTTTCGGCGAGGATGCTGTCGTTCATCGCGCTCTTCGTGCTCGCCGGGATCGGCGAAACCGCGCGCTGGCTGGTGCTTTCCGCCCGATCCAGGGGTGAACCCGCCTCATGAGCACTTCCGGTGAACTCCCCTTCGACCTCCCCAAGGTAACCGCTTCTCAGCGAAAGCGCGCCCTTCGCCTCGGCGCCATGCTCAAGGAGCACTACCCGGACGCCCACTGCGAACTGAACTACAAATCCGCTCATGAACTGCTCGTCGCGACCATCCTCTCGGCCCAGACCACCGACGCTGGCGTCAACAAGGCCACGCCAGCGCTATTCGCGCGGTTCCCCACCCCCGCCGATTACGCCGCAGCAACGCCCACCGACATCGAGCCGCTCATCCGCTCTCTCGGCTTCTTCCGCAATAAGGCCCGTGCGATCCACTCGTCCATGACCGATGTCGTCAATCGCTTCGGCGGCCAGGTGCCTCGGACAATGGCGGAACTTCTCACGCTCCACGGCGTCGCCCGCAAAACAGCCAACGTCGTTCTCGGGAATGCCCACGGCGTGAATCAGGGCATCCCCGTGGACACCCACGTCGAACGCTTGTCGCAGCGTCTCGGACTGGTGCCCCGGGGCACCACTGTTCCCATGATCGAGCGCTACCTGATGGCTCTGTTTCCGCGCGAGGACTGGTGCGCGATTTCGCACATGCTGATCTGGCACGGCCGCCGCGCATGCAAGGCCCGGCTCCCCGCGTGTTCAGATCACCCGATCTGCCGCGAGTTTGGCGACCGCTGCGATCTAAGGGTGCCAACGCCTGCCCGCCCGACAAAAACGAAAGCGGCGCCAACGCGCCGCCGTTCTGGACCATGATCTAACGTGCTCGGCGGGAGTCGAACCTGCAACCTTCGGCTTCGGAGGCCGACGCTCTATCCAATTGAGCTACGAGCACTCAGCACGGGCCCCGCGGCCCGGGATCTTCATTTCCTCCGCCCCTTCGGACGGATTTTCCGACCCCCGATGCTACGATCGGTCCCTTCTCCCGGCAAACGCCCGATTGACGAACTCCGACAGCACCAACTCCACCTCCCGCAGAACCCCCCTGGGCCCGGCCTTTGGCTTTACCTTCATCAACAGCATCGGCACCTACGTCGTTACCAGCAGCGGCCTCTACTTCCTGACTCAGCAGGGCTATGGATTCTCCGAAACCCAAAACTACCTCCTCGGTGTCCTGCTCGGAATCACCTACATCGTCGGCGCCAAACTCGCCTCCCGCGCCCAGACTTCCCTTCACCGCGTTATTCCCGGCTTCAGCCATCGTGGCCTGCTCGTGGTGCTCATGGTCGCCATGGCCGCTCTCTGCCTGGTCCCCCAAGCCGCGGAGTGGCTGACCGGTTCGACCACCGCGGCGCGTTCATCCTGGCCGATCTGGACCATCGTGCTGATCTACAGCCCCCTCATGGGCATCCTCTGGCCGATCGTGGAGTCGTACATCAGCGGCGGCCGCTCGGGCGCGAACCTGCGAAACACCATGGGGTCGTGGAACGTGGTGTGGTCGGCCGCGGGCGTGCTCGCCACTTTCGCCGTCGCACCGCTCGTGGGCAAAGACCCCGCATTGGCGGTCTTGCTTGTCTCCGGCGCCCACCTGCTCGCCATGCTCACGGTCGCTCCCTTCCCCGCTGAACCGGCCGAGCACATCGAGGGTGAGCACGAACCACACCCACCCGTCTTCGCCCGGTTGCTCATCACCTTCCGGCTGCTCCTGCCAATGGCCTACGTCGCCAGTGCCGCCATCGGCCCCTACCTCCCTTTCGCCGGCGAAAAACTCAGCCTGTCCGGCGGTACCCAGGCGATGCTCCCCGCGGCCTGGCTCATCCCCCGCGTCGCCATGTTCTACGTCATGCAACGCTGGCAGGGCTGGCACGGTCGCTGGTACATCGCCGTGGGCAGCGGAGTCCTGCTCGTGCTCTCCTTCGGCGTCACGATCTGCGCCCCGCTGCTGGGCGAGCGCTTCGACCTGATCGCCCTGCTCGCCGGCCTCGCGGGCTTCGGCGCGGCCATGGCCGTCATCTACTCCGCCGCCATCTACTACGCCATGGAAGTCGGAAAGACCGAAGTGGATGCCGGCGGCACCCACGAGGCACTCATCGGCGTCGGATACACCATCGGCCCCTCTTTCGGGCTCTTCGCCACCCTCGCGGCCACCGGCGGTTACCTGGATCCCATCCTGGTCCAGCCCGTGGTTCTTGGGGCGGTCCTGGCCCTGAGCGTGGCCACCGCCTTGCTCGTCGCACACCGCGTTCGCCGCCAGATGCGCCATGGGTAACCCCCATACCGGACTCCCAGGACGTTTAGGGCACTCCGGTTCGTGCGAACCGCGCGGCCCAAACGGTCCTATATCATCTAGGACGGAGGAGGCTGGACGGCGCATCTGATGTGGTCAGGGCGTTTGGTCGATGCCAGCCCCGCGAGCGTCGGCAACGACCCCCGGCGCGTGGAGTCAAGGATGCCCAAGTCAGTCCGTCGTTGGCGCCCCGCCGCCGCGTTTCTCGCCTTTGCAGTGCTCGCCGGGACGCCCCTTACGGCGCGTTCATGGGCGCAGGCGGACGTCCAGCCCGTCTCCCACAACGGCGCCACGGTGGAAATCTCCAAGCGCCTCTGGGACGCCGCCAGAAGCGGCGATTCGCAGTCGTTCCAGACCCTCCTGAAGAAACTCGCCGAAGACCCCCAGCCCGGCCTGCGCGCCGCCGCCGCACAACTTATCCAGCATTTCGCCGACCGCGAATCCACCCGCCAGTCCCGCCTGGTCGAAGTCCGTGCCGACCTCGACAAGGCCCTCGGCGAGCCGCAGAGCGATCTGTCCCTGTCCAAGTCGCTCCGCGCGGCCATCGAACTCCACACCCTCACCCCCGACGATGCCAAGAAGGGCATCCTCGCCGAACCGAAGATCGCCGACCTCGTGTCCCGCTCGGATCGCGCCGCCAAGGCCGCCGAGGAGCGCGGTGACGTCATCGCCGCGGGGGAGTTGGTCGTGCTCCTCGACCTGCTTCTCGATACCAGCGGCAAGTACAAGCCCGACGTCCGCCGGATCACTCAGCGCCAGGAAATGCTCCGCCTCTACGCCCCGGAGCGGATGTGGGAACTCCGCAACGAGCGAAACAAAGCGGAGGGAGGCAAGCCTCTTCCACCCTACAACCCCTTCGGCGACGACTGGCGCATCAAACTCAGCGATATCGATCAGCACCTCATCGAGCAGGCTATCGCACGCTCCCGCCAGCACGTGGAGCGAAGGCCCGTGAACGAAATGGTGCAGGGAGGTCTCGAAGCCGTCCGCGCGCTGGTCTCGACCAGCGACTTCCGATCGGTCTTCCCAGGGCTCGCCGACGACGCCGCGCGGACCGAAATGCTGAACTTCATCGACGAGCAAACCACATTCCTGAAGGACCGGCCCTCCCAGATGGAGACGGCGCAGATCGACGGCCTGCTCCGCCGTCTCCGCAGCGTCAACGAGAACTCCGTGCGGATCGACCGAGTTGCGCTCCTCCACGAGTTCGGCCAGGGAGCGATGTCGCGCCTCGACGAGTTCTCGGAAATCATCTGGCCCGACGAGGTTCGGCGGTTCAACAAGAGCACCCAGGGCCATTTCGTGGGTGTCGGCGTTCAGATCGAGTTCGATGAACTCCAGAACATCAAGGTCGTTTCACCCATCGAAGGAACGCCCGCCCAGCGCGCCGGCATCCACCCCAACGACCTTATCGTCCGCGTGGATGATCGCTCCATCTACGGCCTCTCGCTCGACCAGGTCGTGGACGTCATCACCGGCCCATCGGGCACCAACGTCAAGCTCACGGTCGAACGCGCCGAAGACGCCGGCGAAGGCGCCGAGCCGCGCAAGGTCAACAAGGACTTCATGCTCAAGCGCTCGATCATCAAGGTCTCCTCCGTGCGCGGCTGGAACCGCGAGGGCGTGAAAGAAGATTCCTGGGACTGGTTCATCGACCCGGAAAACCGGATCGGCTACGTCCGTCTCACCCAGTTCTCCGACTCTACGTCTTTCGAGTTCGACCGCGCCATCTCCGCCCTCAAGAAGGGCGGCGCCAAGTCCCTCATCTTCGATCTGCGCTTCGATCCCGGCGGGTTGCTCGACCAGGCCGTCCGCGTCGCCCAGCGATTCATCGACGCCGAGAACGACTACATCGTCATGACGCAAGGGCCCAGTGGCGAGATCGAGCAGCCCGAATACACCAACCCCGAGCGCGCTTCCCTCGCCCACATGCCCATCATCGTGCTCGTCAACGAAGGCTCCGCCAGCGCCAGCGAGATCGTCTCCGGCGCCATCGCCACCTATGCCCACCGCGGCCAGATCGACGCCATGGTCCTGGGCGCCCGCTCCTACGGCAAGGGCAGCGTCCAGAACGTCTGGCCGATTTCTGCCACCGCCATGATGAAACTGACCACCGCCTATTACATGCTCCCCAACAAGAGCATCATCCACCGCAAGCCCGGCTCCGAGAAATGGGGCATCGAGCCCGATCTCAAGATCGAAATGCTCCCCAAGCAGACCGTCGATTCCCTGCTCTTCCGCCGCAACGCCGACGTCATCCCAATGGACGAGAATGGAATGGCCAAGTCCAACGCCCCACGGGCGAACCCCGAGGACCTCATCACCAAGGGGACCGACATCCAATTGGAAACGGCCCTGCTCCTGCTCCGGGCACGCACGGTCTCCGACACCAGCGTCGCTCAGAAAAACAAGTAGCCCCGCGGCGCTCGTTGCTAGCCGATCAACGGTTCAAGTTCGGCCATCGCGCCGAACACTCGCGCTGCGCCGGCGTCCATGAGTCGAAGGCCATACGCGGCTACCTGGTGCGTCCCGGTAAAGCCGAGAACTCGCATCCCCGCGCGCACACCCGCCGTGACGCCCGTCACGGTGTCCTCAATGACCACGCAGCGGTGTGGCTCAACGCCAAGCCGCGCAGCGGTGTACAGATAGACAGCCGGATCCGGCTTGCTCTGACCCAGCGCATCGCCGCTATACGCGTGCGAGCCGAACCAACGGTCCAGCCCGCTCAGCCGCAGTTTGAGCCGGAGTTCGTCGATGGGGCTGTTCGACGCCGCGGCCAACCGCACACCTCGCCGCAAGAGCGCCTCGATCGCGGTCCCCACGCCTTCGAACGGCTCCAGCCCTGATCGCTCGAGTGCTTCCATGAACCGCTTGGATCCCTCTGCGATCAGTGGCCCGCTGAGATCGATCCCACGCAACTCGCGAAGTCGATTCGCCACGCCGCGCGGGTTGAGGCCCACAAACGTGTCGCGGCATTCCTCCGGCGACATCGTGACGCCATGCTCACCGAGCAACTCGCTCAGGATGCGGTTGGCAAGGGGCTCGCTGTCAACGAGGACTCCATCGCAGTCGAAGATGACGGCGGCCGTGCTCACACCAAAAGCGTCGCCGGCTTCTCCAGATAGTCCTTCACCGTCGCCAGATACTGCGCCGCCATCGCCCCGTCGATGATCCGGTGGTCGCTGCTCATGGTCATCGACATCACGTTGCCGACCACGATCTGCCCGTTCTTGACGACCGCCCGCTCCATCGCCGCGCCCACGGCGAGGATCGCCGCGTTGGGCGGGCTGATGATCGCCGTGAAATGGGAGACGCCGAACATCCCCAGGTTCGAGATGACAAACGTGCCGTCACTCATCTCCTCGGGTGTCAGGCCTTTGGCGCGGGCCTTGTCGCCCAGGCGCTTGCTCTCCGCCGAGATCTGCCGCAGGCCGATATTGTCCGCGCTTCGCACCGTGCCGACGACCAGCCCGCCGCCGCGTTCCATCGGCAGCGCGATCGCGATGCCGATGTTGACGTCGGCCAACTGCTGGATCGCCACCTGATTGCCCTGATCCACCCACCGCGAATTCACGAACGGGTGCTGGTGCATCGCGAGAGCACAGGCCCGCACAAGGAAGTCGTTGACGCTCAGTTTCACGCCCTGGGCGGCCAACTGCTCGTTCAACTGCTTCCGCAGCGAGAGCAGCGAGTCCATATCGACCTCGACCGTCACCTGGTAGTGCGGGATCGTCGTCTTGCTCTCGACCAGGCGTGTCGCGATGATGCGCCGCATGTTCGAGAGGGGGACCAGATCGCCGGTAAGCGCAGCGGCGGCTCCCAGCGTCGCGGGGGCCGACGGCGCACGGGCCGCGCTCGGCGCCGGCCTGGCCGCGGGCTGCGCCGGAACACCGCCGGACAAGGCCTCTTCAACATCCTTGCGAACGATTCGCCCCCCGGGCCCGCTGCCCGTCACACGTGAGAGGTCTACCCCGGCTTCCTCCGCGATCTTCTTGGCCAAAGGGGACGCGAACACGCGGCCGCCCGGCGCATGGCCATTGCCGGCGCCCGCGTCCGGGACGGGAGCCGCGACCGCGACCCCGCCTCCCGTAGCAGGCTTGGCCGAGCCGGACGAACCCGCGCTCGAAGCCGCGGCCGTCTTGACCGCCCCAGACGCCGACGCCGCCGACGCCTTGATCGCCGCGGCGTCCTCGCCCTTCGCCGCGAGCACCATGATCACCGTTCCCACGGGCACGCTCTGCCCCGCGGCCACGGGCAGCGCGGCGACGACTCCGTCGTCAAAGGCCTGCAACTCCATCGTGGCCTTGTCCGTCTCGATGTCCGCGATGACATCGCCGGACTTGACGTTCTGGCCTTCCTTCACGTTCCACTTCACAATGGTGCCCTGCTGCATCGTGTCGGAAAGACGGGGCATGGTGACTTCGATAGGCATAGCGCTCCTCGGCTGGCTGTACACATTCGTCGTTGATCTATCTGTTCTTTTTCGAGCGACCCTTCCCGTGTTTGCCATTGCCATTTCGTTCAAGCGGCATCACCTCCGCAACCAGCATCGCATTAATCGGCCGCATGGACGGAACGTCGCCGGTCTCAAAGAAAACAAAGGAAGTGCCGCGAGTGGCCTGCTTTCCGCTCAGCATTTCTTTCGGCGCGCCGAAGGAGATGAAGTCCCGATGGGGCACCACGAGCCTGGTCCCATCGATCATCCGGATCACCACTCCATCCGGATGGTCCTGCACAAACTTGCGGATGGCTTCCAGTTCCATCGATCCACTCCTCAGTCCAGCGTGCGCTTCACCGCCGCGACGATCTTCCCCTTATTCGGCAGGTACTCCGCCTCCAGGTTCTTCGCGTACGGCGTTGGCACATCGTCCGTGTTCACCCGCACCGGCTGATGGTCGAGGTAATCGAAGCACCGCTCGCACACCTGTGTGACCACCTCGCTCGCCACGCTCGCGAACGGCCAGCACTGGTCCACCACCACGACGCGCCCCGTCTTCTTCACGCTCGAGATGATCGAGTCGATATCCAGCGGCTTGATCGTCCGCATGTCCAAAACGTCCACCTCAATCCCCTCCTTCGCCAACTCCTCGGCGGCCTCCACGCAGAAGTGCACGGGCCGCCCGAACGACACCACCGTGCACGCATCTCCCTCGCGCACCAGCCGCGCCTGACCGAACGGGATGTAGTACTCCTCCGCCGGCACGTGTGCCTTGTCGCCCAGCATGCGCTCGCTCTCGAGGAAGAAGACCGGGTCCATCTCGCGGATCGCGGTCTTCAGCAGCCCCTTCGCGTCGTACGGGTTGCTCGGGATCGCGATCTTCATGCCCGGCACGTTGCTGTACAGCCCCTCGACACACCAACTGTGCGTCGAGCCCAACTGCCCGCCCGCGCCGTCGTTCCCGCGGAACACCACCGGACACCCCCACTGCCCGCCGCTCATATACAGCATCTTGGGGACGTTGTTCAGAATCTGGTCCGCGGCCACCAACGAGAACGACCACGACATGAACTCGATGATCGGCTTGAGCCCGTACATCGCCGCGCCCACCGCCAGCCCCGCGAACCCGTTCTCCGAAATCGGCGAGTCGATGATCCGCTTAGGCCCGAACTCGTCGAGCATTCCCTGCGAGATCTTGTACGCGCCGTTGTACTGGGCGACCTCCTCACCCAGCAGGAAGATCCGGTCATCCCGGCGCATCTCTTCGCTCATCGCCTCGCGCAGCGCCTCGCGAAACTGGATGATTCTGTCACCCTCCCGCGGCGGCAAGGGCTTTGTGAAATCCGGCAACTCGATGGTCGGGCTCAAAGTGCTCATGCAAGTCCTGTTTGGTTTTGGTTCGCATTTTTCGAAGACACGCATGTTAGGCGACGGCGCGGCCGGCCTTCCGCCCCGCACTCAACGTCCCATAGAACGCCCCGCTCCACGCTTTACACACCCCACAACCGGTTATTCCGTTTACTCCTCTTGCATCGTCCAATCCATCGTGCATGCTGAGTGGAGATGGTGCCTGCCCGCGCGTGGGCGGGGCGCCCATCCCTGCCCAGAGGCCTGCCCATGCTCGTCGAAGCCCTCGCCCTTGCCGCCACCCTGTCCGCTGTCCAGCCCATCAATCCTGGATACCTGAACCGGTTCCAGAGCACCCGGAACATCGCCGGATGCCCGGCCTATCCCGCCGCGCAGGCCGACGACGTCCACCGCCCCGGCTTCAATGGCCGGCTATGGGAAGGGCGTGTCGTGATGGGCGGCGTTGAGTCCATCGAACGCGGCTGCAACGAGCCCGGGGCCCGCTCCTACGGCGCGACCGACCGCGGCCAGATCGTCTACGCCCGCGTTGGCGAACTCACCATCGGCATCAACCCCTGGCACCGCTGGAACGACGAGTCGTTCCCGATGCACGAGGCCGCGCGAAACCAGTGGCTCGCCGAGAACGGCTACACCGGCGGCGTCCGCACCTTCGTCAACGACGCCGCGATGGTCGAGGGCCAAATCGCGTCGGCCGAGCCCCGCCGCGAGATCAAGCCCCTGTTCATCATCCCGATCCCGGAAGACGCGACGCACTTCCGCTCGCGGATGCAGGTCGATGCTGGCGAGTTGAATCGCGCCCTCCAGCGCTTGGGACAGGCCAACCGCGTGCCTCAGGTACTTCCCGCGACCCGCGTCGCGGCCAAGTAATCTCACCCCCCGATATACGGCCGCGAGCGGGTCCTCAACTCGCTCGCGGTTGTACTTTTGCAAATGGGTGCGGTTAGACTCCCCGCCGTGAGCAGACTTCCCTTCGACGCCTCGAAGATACTGGGCCCCCCGCTACCCGCCGAGGACGCCCCACTCACCGTCGCGCAACTCTGCGCACGCGTGAAATCCTCGCTCGACGCCGGACTGCCGGCATCAGTGCGCGTCGCGGGTGAAGTCAGCGGCTTTCAGGATCGCACCCACTGGTACTTCTCGCTCAAGGACGCCGCCGCGCTGATCAACTGCGTGATGTTCGCGAGCCATGCCCGCCGCGCTGGCTTCACTCCGAAATCCGGCCAGCAGGTCGTCATTGTCGCGAAGATCGACTTCTATCCGCCCGGCGGGCGCGTCAGCCTCATCGTCGAGAAGATCGAACCCGTGGGCGCCGGCGCGCGCGACCTCGCCCTCAAACAACTGATCGAAGAAGTCCGCGCCCTCGGCTGGCTGGACCCCGCCCGAAAGCGGCCCCTTCCGACGTTCCCCCGTCGCATCGCGGTCGTCACCAGCGTCACCGGTGCCGCCATCCGCGACGTTCTCGTCACCATGCAGAAGCGCTGCGCCGCGGTCGGCGTTCTCACCCTCGACGTCCGCGTACAGGGCGACAGGACCGTCACCGAAGTCGTGCAATCCCTTCGATTCCTCAGCGTCAACGCCGCGGCCCTCGGCCTCGACGCCGTCCTCCTCACCCGCGGCGGCGGCTCTACCGAGGACCTCTGGGCATTCAACGATCGCGCTGTCGCCGAAGCCGTCGTGAACTGCTCCATCCCCGTCGTCGCGGCCATAGGCCACGAGACCGACACCTCCCTCGCCGAACTCGTCGCCGATGAGCGCTGCGCCACACCCACCCAGGCCGCGATGCGGCTCACTCCCGACGCCGCGGCCTTGCGGCGACAGGTCCTCTCCCACGAGTCACGCCTCGACCTGCTTCTCAGTCGCCTGAACCGCGAGCATCGCCAGCGCCTGCTATTGGCCGCGCGAGGTTTGCGTGCCGCCTTCCAGACCTCCCTCCATCGCGCCCGGTCGCGAGTCGAGGATCTGTCCCTGCGGCTGGCCCGTCGATCGCCGGCTGCCGTGCACGCCCGAACCGTCGCTCGCCTCGGCTCCGCCTGCCGCGATCTCGCGGCCGCCATGCGCGCCCAACTCGCACGCCGAGCCCCCGACCCGCTTCTCGCCACCCTCGACCGCGCGCTCAGGGCCCGCCTTCGCGAACAGGCCGCACGAACCGATTCCGCGGCACGACACCTGCACGCCCTCAGCCCACTGCGAGTCCTGGAACGGGGCTACTCGGTCACGATGCGTGCCGACGGCCGCGTGGTCCGAGCCCCCGGCGATGTCGGCCCCGGAGAGGCCATCCAGACTCGCGTCGCCGAGGGTGTCATCAAATCGGTGGTTTGGGACACCACCGAGCCCCCGACGTCAAAGCGCACGCCGGCGCACCGCCCCAAGCCCAAGCCGCCACCCGCGCCACCAGCCCCCGGCCTCTTTGGATAACTCCACTCCTCAATAGGATCTCTCACCGTCTCACCGTCTCACCGTCTACCCTCCCGCGTGACCGCCAAGAACTCCCAATCCGAACTCTCGTACGAGCAATCAGTCGAACGGCTCGAAGAGATTGTCCGTCGCATCGAGTCGAGCGAGGCCGGTCTCGAAGAGTCGATCAAGTTGTACGAAGAGGGCATGGCCCTGGGCCGCCGCTGCAAGGAGATCCTCACCCAGGCCGAGCAGCGCGTCGAGCAACTCAGCCGCGAATCCGCCGGCCTTGATCCCGCCAGGCCCAACGAGGACCGCGGATGACCCTCGCTCTCACCCGCGCCGACCTGCTGATCGCGCTGTTCCCGATCGTCCAAGTCCTGTGGGTAGCCGCGTTCGGTGCGTGCGTCGGATCGCTGCTCAACGTACTCGTGTACCGCCTTCCTCTCGGTCTCGACGTCGTCACGCCTTCCTCCCGTTGCCCGAACTGCGAAACCAAACTCACTTGGCGCGAGAACATCCCGATCTTCGGCTGGCTCATGCTCCGGGGCCGGTGCCGGTTCTGCCGCTCCCCCATTTCCGCCGAATATCCGATTGTCGAGGCCTTCACCGCCGTCCTATGGGCCGCGGTTTTCGTGGTTCTGTACGCCGACCAGGGCCGGTTCTTGGGCATCCCCGTCGGCCGCCTCGGCCCGGACTGGGGGCAGGGCCAGTTCACTTGGACCTGGCCGTCTCTCGTGGTGGTGCTCGCGCTGTTCTCCTGCCTCATCGCCGTAACTCTCATCGACGCCCGCACGTTCCACATCCCCTTGTCGCTCCTGATCGTGCCGGTCGTCATCGCCCTGGCCGCCCATCCGCTCCACGCACTCTGGGTTCATATCAAGATTCCCTCCGGCCGCCTGCCACGCGTGGCCGCGGGCTGGGAGTGGACGATCGCCACACCCGGCCCGCACGGCTGGAGATGGATCGGCGCGGCCATCGGCGGAACCGTCGGCCTCGTGATCTCCAATCTCCTGCTCTGGAAGGGCCTGATCAAGCGCTCTTTCGCCGACTACGACGATTGGCTCAAGACCCTGCCCGCCACCGCCACCACCGCACAGCCCCACAGCACCGCCGACGCCGCGCCCGCCGATTCTCCCGAAATGTGGACCCAATACCCCCACGCCCGCCGCGAGATGTTCCGCGAGTTGATCTTCCTCGCCCCGGCCATCGGCCTCGCCATGGTCGGCACATGGGCCGCGTTCGCGTACGCAGGGCCGTGGAAGCCCAATCCCGTCACGATCAGCACCGACCCGACAAAGATCGCCCCTTTGTGGCTGAGTGTGCTCAGCGGGGTTTTGCTGGGCTACCTGATTGGGGGCGGGGTGGTGTGGGCCATGAGGATCGCCGGGAGTCTGGCGTTCGGCAAAGAAGCCCTCGGCCTTGGGGACGTCCACCTCATGGCGGCGGTTGGGGCATGCCTCGGCTGGATCGACTCCACGTTGGCATTCTTCGGGGCGGCGTTTGTCGGGGTGGCTTGGGCGATTCTGGGCAGGCTCTTCTCCGGGGTTTTCAGGCGTCACATGCCATTCGGCCCATATCTGGCGATAGCCACGGTGCTCGTGTGGTTTTCCAAGCCTGGCATTGCCCACCTCCTCACGCTCTTGTCCAAAGCCCGTCCGCCGCTCGCTCTCCCCTAACCGCTGTCAATTGCGGCGCGCAAAACTCGCCTCGGAGCGCACGTTTCGCCGATACCATCGCGCAACGCAGGCCGCGGCGCCGGCGAGTTTTCCAAGGGTTTTTGCACGAGGGCTCTCACAATGGACGGTCAGAGCATGATTCGTCGTGGCGGAATGTTGGCGGCATTGCTGACCCTGGGCGTCTCAACGCTCCTGGGCGGATGCAGCAAGGGCAACAAGCAACTCGATCTGGCGCAACAGGAAGCGGCCGAACTGCGCGAGCAGAACGCCGCCCTCAACGCCCAACTCGGGGAGAAGAACTCCAGGATTGCCGAACTCGAAGGCCGGGTCAGTCAGACCCCGGCCTACCAGCCCGCCTACGAGCGCCCCACCCGCTCCACTCCCCGCTCCGGCGGTGACTACCCCAGCGGCGGTACGACCACCATGACCATTAGCGGCGATGTGCTCTTCGATTCCGGTCAGGCCACCATCAAGAACACCGCTAGGAAGGAACTCGACAAGGTCGCCTCCGACATCAAGCGCTCCTACGGCGGCGCCGAAATCCGCGTCGAGGGCTACACCGACTCCGACCCGCTCGTGAAGACCAAGGCCAAGTGGGGCAGCAACGAGGGTCTCAGCCAGGCCCGCGCCGACGCGGTCCGCGAATACCTCAGCCAGAAGGGAGTCGGAAACATCTCGTCCGTTGGCATGGGCTCCGCCAAGCCCAAGGCCACCAAGGCCGCCAGCCGGCGCGTCGAGATCGTGATTACTCGCTAAATCGCCACGATCACTCGAGCATCTCGCACGCCGGGCCCCTCGGGGCCCGGCGTTGCACTTTTGACGCGGCCCCGCAAACTATCCCATCCCGCACGAACCCTGCTTCTTGCCGCACGCGCACGCCTGCGTGTGAACGTGCCCGCCTCCTCCCCCCGAACTGAAGACCGATAGCCGTCGCCGGAAAACGCGGCCCTTACCCTCCGGGTCCGGCACGGGTCGATCCGCTTCCGCCGCCGATCGAAGCAACTCAATAACCACGGGCTCCTTCCCCGGCTCCTCGCACACGTACTCGTAAAGCGGCATTCGCTGATCCTCCAGTGGTTTCATGGTAGATCGTCATCCCGCTGGTTCTCGGGCGGGAGGAACTCCGCCGATGGCCTTACCAACCCCCCCAAACCGCATGAACCTCGCTTCTTTCCGCCTGTCCGGCCTTTCCCCCTGGCATGGTGTTCAACCTCTCCACACCCCGCCCCGATACTCGATGGTCTTCTTCGGTGTATTCCCGCAGTACCACATTTGTTCAGAGAGGTTGCCATGGGTCGCATCAACACGAACGTTCAATCTCTGCTCGCTCAGCGCGTCCTCGGGAGCAATAACAAGGCGCTCGGTACCGCTCTCGAGCGCCTCAGCACCGGCCTCCGCATCAGCCGCGGCCAGGACGACCCCGCAGGTCTCATCGCGTCCGAAAACCTCCGCGTCGAGCACCGCGGCCTCAACGAGGCCATCAAGAACGCCGACCGCGCCGACCAGGTTGTCAACATCGCCGAGGGCGGCCTCCAAGAAGTCTCGGGGCTACTCCTCGAACTTCAGGGCGTCATCACCGCCACCGCCTCCCGGGCCGGCCAATCCGAAGAAGAGCGCCAGGCCAACCAACTCCAGGTCGATTCCATCCTCCAGACCATCGACCGCCTCGCCTCTACTACCAACTTCCAGGGCATCAAACTCCTCAACGGCAACATGGACTTCAAGGTGGATTCCATCGCCACCGGCGTCTCCGACGTGCGGATCGGCGCGGCCAAGTACTCCGGATCCAGCCTCGGCGTAGACGTCCTGGTCACCAACTCCGCACAGCAGGCCGGCCTCTTCCTCTCCGCCGGCGGCACTTCCCTCGACCTCACCACCGGCAGTTCGTTCGTGATCGAAGTCGCGGGCTCCAAGGGCTCGCGTGAGTTGTCCTTCTCCTCCGGCACCACGATCGCCAAGATGAAGGACGCGATCAATACCTTCACCGATGTTACCGGCGTCGAGGCCGTGGTTTCCGGCACGGGTATCCTCATCCGCTCCGAAGAGTTCGGCTCTTCCCAGTTCGTTTCCGTCAAAGTCCTCGACGACGCGGGCATCAACAGCACCGACAACGGCACGGCCGCGGCCACCCGCGGAGTGTACAACCGCCTCTCGGGCGCCTTCAACTCCAACAACACCACCATCAACTCGACCTTTGCGAACGCCACCAACGCCGTCCGCGACGAGGGCCAGAACGTCCGCGCCACCATCAACGGGTACGCCGCGGTCGCCAACGGCAAGAACGTCCGCGTAACCACGGACTTCCTCGACGCCGAGTTCAACCTCTCCACCGCCAAGGCGCAGGCCCTGGGCTCCGTCGGCGGCTCCGGCGCCGCGTTCACCATCAGCGGCGGCGGCGCCGAGTTCCAACTCTCCAGCCACGTGGATATCGGCGGCAAGGCCACGCTGGGCATCCAGGACATCAGCGCTCGACACCTGGGCAACGCCACCACCGGCTACCTCAGCAGCCTGGGATCAGGCGCGGCCAACAACATCGTCAACGGCGACACCGATCAGTCCCAGAAGGTCATTTCCGAAGCCATCCGCCAGGTCTCCGGCATGCGAGGCCGGCTGGGCACCTTCCAGGCCAACATCCTCGGTGCCACCGTCCGCAGCCTGAACACCACCGCCGAAAACACCGCCGCGGCGACCTCCATCATCCGCGATGCCGACTTCGCCACCGAGACCGCCTCGCTCACCCGCTCGCAGATCCTCGTGAACGCCTCGACCAACGTCCTCTCGCTCGCGAACCAGGCGCCCCAGTCGGCGCTCCAGTTGCTCGGCTGATCCGATACCGGCTCCGTAACCATACAAAAGGCCCCGGGACATTCCGCCCCGGGGCCTCGTTCATTGGAAGTCGATCTCGCGCTGCTTCTGCTCGCGTTACTTCTGGTTGTAGTCCAGCATCCCCAACTGCCGCATCAGGAAGATCCGCTCATCCGCGATCTCGCGGATGCGGAGGTTGAGCGGCTTGCCCTGCCCGTGCCCGGCCTCCCGGTCAACCCACAGCAGCACCGGCTTCTCGAGCGGGTCGCTCCCCGTGGCCGCCCGAAGCGCCGCCGCGTATTTGCGCGCATGCATCGGATGCACCCGCGCGTCGTTCTCGCCCGCCGTCAGCAGCACCGCCGGATACTTCGTCCCCGTCTTGATGTTCTGGTACGGCGAGTATTTCATGATGTACTTGAACTGGTCCGCGTCCGCCGAACTGCCGTATTCGGGCACCCAGTACTTGGCCATAAGGAAGTCCTGGAACCGGACCATGTCCAGCAACGGCACATACACCAGCGCCGCCGCGAACAGGTCCGGACGCTGCGTCACCATCGTGCCCGTCAGCAGCCCGCCGTTGCTCCCGCCGCGGATCGCCAGCCGCTCGGCCCGCGTGTATCGGTTCTTGATGAGCCACTCGCACGCCGCGGCGAAGTCGTCGAACACGTTCTGCTTGTTGGCGAGTTTTCCCGACTCGTGCCAGTGCTCCCCGTACTCGCCACCGCCCCGGAGATTCGCCACCGCGTACACCCCGCCCGAGTTGAGCCATTGGAACATGGCCGCGCTGAACGTCGGCGTGATGCTCACGCTGAATCCACCGTACCCGTAGAGAATCGTCGGGTTGTTGCCGTTGAGGGTCAGCCCCTTCTTGTGCACGATGAACATGCTGACCTTCGTGCCGTCCTTCGAGGTGTACCACTCCTGCGTCACCTCCACGCTCGCGGGATCGACCGGCACGTCGGGCCGCTCCCATAACTCCGGCTCGCCGCTCGGATTCGCCAGATCAACCCGGAAGATCGAACTGGGATAGTTGAAACTCGTGAACGAGAGGTACGCCTCGGTGCGGTCCTGCTCGGCCGACAGGCCCGCGCTGCCGATCCCCGGCAACCGCAGTTCGCCCCGGCTCTCGCCGTTCACGTCGAACAGCGCGATCGTGCTCGACGCGTTGTGCAGGTAGTTCACCGCCAGCACCCCCGCGGCGATGTCGAATCCGGTGATCACCGCGTCCGGCCGCTCCGCAATGATCGTCTTCCAGTTGGCGCGACCGGAGTGGTTGAGGTCAACCTTCACGATGCGCCCGTTGGGCGCCTCGAGCGTCGTGAACATGTAGAACGTGTCGCCGATCGACGTGCCGTTGCTCTGCGCGGGCTCGCCCACGCTCAGGAACTCCCCGTACAACTCGCCGGTTTCGCGCCACCGCGGGAAGTCCACGACCCACAGGTCATTGTTCCGCGTGTCGGTGTAGTAGGAGATCGCCAGCCACCGGCCGTCCTTCGAGAGCGACATCCCCGGCCCGTACGTCGTCGCGAGTTTCTCATCCTCGTCGGGCAGGTACTGCCGGAAGATCAGTTTGTCCTTCGACGGGTCCTCGCCCACTACGTGGAACTTGATCTGACCCGAATAGGGATTCTTCAGGTCCTTCAAGTTGCGGTACACGAACGCGCTCCCGTCCGGGAGCCACGAGATCTCGCTCACCTTGCCGGGAATGACGTCCGCCAGGTCCTTCCCCGAATCCACGTCGCGAAGGTGCAGCGTCGTGTTCTCATCACCGGCGTGGTACGTCCCGTACGCCGCCATCTTGCCGTTGTGGCTCGGCGCCACCCACGTCACCGTCGTCAGGCCTGTCGAATCCACCACCGCCGGATCGATCAGCACCTTGGGCGAGCCCTTGTAGCCCTCGCGCCAGTAGTGGACCGGCTGGTTCTCATTCCCCTCCCGCTTGCTGTAAAAATAGCGGTTCGCATACATGCCCGGGGCGCTCACCGACCCGACTTCCATCAGCGGCCGCAGTTGATCCTCCAACTCCTTGCGGCCCGGCAGGTTGTCGAGGAAAGCCCGCGTGTACGCGTTCTGCTCGTCCGTCCACGCCGCGACCTCCGGCGTCATCTTTCCCATGGCCGTGGGGTCGCTGTTGTCCCCTTCGAGCCAGCGATAGTTGTCCGTGATCAAGACGCCCTGCACGGTGTCGGTCACCGGCTCAACCCGCGTCACCGGCGGCCCGCCCGAAACCCCGCCGGGGCTCACGATCGTCACCGGCCCGTTCGATTGCATCGCGCACCCGCCGACCAGTGCGACCAGAACGCCGACTCCCATCATCACCGTCACCTTCGTCATGTCGTTTCTCCGATTGAGTGAGCCCACAGTGTAAGGATGTACGCGCCGGGCCGCTCCGCCGAAATAGGTCGGCGCCCAGCCCCTTTCCGCTATCCCTCTCTCCCGCCCGCGCGTACAAACACCACACGGCTTTGTCAACCTGTTGTCCAGGCGGAGCCGCGCCGCTACTGCACCAGCCCCTTCGTCAGCCGCATGAACGCAGTCTCCAGGTTCACCGGCTCCTCGGTGAACTTCGTGATCCTGAATCCGTTGTTCACCAGCACGTTGGGCACGTCGCTGAACAGGTGCCCCGACGCCTCGTCGAACTGCATGTGCAGCACTTTCCCGCCCTTCCCGTTCACCGTCGTCGGGTCGTCGGGCGCGATCGTGACCTTCTTCACCCCGGCGATCTTCGCCAGCAACTGCGCGGCCTGTTCGACCCGGTCCGTCACCCCCACGTGCAGGATGTGCCCCAGTTTCGCCCGCCGAAGGATCTCCTCGACGCTCCCGTTGAACAGCAACTGCCCCCGCTCGATAATCCCCACCACGTTGCACAGTTCCGCCAGTTCCGGCAGGATGTGCGACGAAATCAGGATGGTCTTTCCCATCCGCCGCAGTTCCTTGAGCAACTCCCGCATCTCGATGCGTGCCCGGGGGTCCAGCCCGCTCGCCGGCTCGTCCATGAGAAGCACCTTCGGATCGTGCAGCAGCACCCTCGCCACGCTCAGCCGCTGCTGCATGCCGCGGGAGAGCGAGTTCACTTCCGCCGTCGCCTTGTACGTCAGGTCCGTCAGTTCAAGCACGTCGTTCACCACCTTGCGGCGCTGCGGGCCGTGAATCCCGTACGCCGCGGCGAAGAACTCCAGGTACTCCGTCACCACCATGTCCTCGTACGCGCCCATGAAGTCCGGCACGTATCCGATCAGCGGCCGGATCTGGCGGTTCTGATACCCGATCGTCAGGCCGGCGATGTTCGCCTGGCCGCTGCTCGGCTTGAGCAGCGTCGCGAGGATCTTGATCGTCGTCGTCTTTCCCGCCCCGTTGGGGCCGATGAAGCCGAAGCAATCGCCCTCGTTGATCGTCAGGTTGAGATTGTTGAGCGCGACAAGGTCGCCGTAGCGCTTGGTCAGATTGATCGTCTCGATCATCGGCACGTCGAAAACTCCACTGGTCCAGCCCGGTCCGCCTCAACCACCCCCATCCCCACCATCGCCCGCCGGAACCGCACCCGGATCGGGCGTCGTCGCCGGATCGCTCGTTTCTTCTTCCGCCGGGAACCGCGGCGGTAGCGTGGGCAGAGGATACACCCACCGCACCACCGTCCGCCCCTGCGTCGGAATCCGCTCGCCGTCCAGCAACAGCGGCACCGGTGATTCGACCCCGGGCTCTCGCCCGTGCACCTGCCCGATGATGATCACGCACGGCTGCGTAAACCAGCGACCCAGGTCCCACCCGTGCGTCGCCCGCCTCTGGGCGATGTACTCCCCATTCCCGGAGTTGTTGTCCAGTTCCGGCGGCGGCAACAGCGGGAACAGCGCCAGCGCCGTCAACCGTTCCGGCATCCGAGCCAAGTCCTGCGGCGGCGTGGGCATGCCCTGGTAAAAGTTCCCGGCCAACGACGGACGCAGCCCGTTCAGCCAACTCGCGAGGGTGGAGCCCCGGTCGGCCGCGCTGCCGCCCATGGTCTTGATTCCCAGGTCCAGCAGGCCCTCCGGGCCGGGAACCCACTCCGCCAGCGAGAACGCGTGCGCCACAACCAGCAGGCCTCCATCCAGCGCGCCCGTTCCCTCTCTGGGCCGGCGAAGATTCACTTGTTGCCTTACGACGATCAACGTCACGTCTTCCAGTTTCGCCGGCAGACCGTGGATCAGATGACCCTTGAGCAGCGGTTCGGACGACCCCGGAACCCAGTCCGGGTTCAGCGTCAACTCGCCCGTGCCGGTCCCGTCCGGTCCCGTCGGGCGGGGCATCTCCCACGTCGGGCCGCCCGCCCAGTCCGCCTGGATCCGCTTCGACGTGGACCGTGAAGGCACCGTCATCGTGTCCGGCCGGCGCGCATCGATGATGTACGCCCGCGAATCCGGGAAACCCGACCACGGATTCTCGTCCTGCGGCGCATCCCACGCCACGATCGCCGACAGCGATCTGGTCTGCCCTTCCGACCCCTGCACCGACAGTTTCGCCGCCCCGTACCAAGGGATCAGCACGCTCGCCCACATCCGCGCACGCTGCAACGGCTGGCCGTACACATGATCCACAAATGTCAGGTGTTTCGCATGCACCCTGCCGGGTCTCAGCAGCGACGCTCCGCCCCACGCCACGCCCGTGAACACCAAGGTCACCGCCAGAAAGCCCACCCACGCATGCCGCTGCTGACCGCGGGCCTTCAACGCCGCGTACCCCAGCGGCCCCGCGATCAGCCAGTACGCCACAAACATCACCAGCCCCGCCAGAACGCCCACCGCCGCCTGACCGGTCAGTGACGTCACCTTGGCGATGTCATCGTCATAAGGCCAAGGCTGCCGGTTGCCGAACGCGATCGCCGGGCCGCGTCCGCTCGTCTCCGTCTCGGTCAACTTGCCCCGCCGTCCCAGCACCCGATGCCAGAACACCTCGGTATCGATCAGGTCTCCCTGCGAGAGTGCCGTCTGGTTCAGGTCCAACCCCACCAGCGTCACCGCTCCCGCGCCGACCAGTCGCCGCGCCACCACGCACCGCCCGTCGGGCCCATTGAGGATCTCCATCGCCTCGCTCGGCTTGACCTCCGCGAGTTTGCGAAACGTGTGCACCACTCCCGACTTGGGAAACGGCGGCCCCGACTTGCGGATCGTCGCGTCGATCAGCGGCCGATACGGCGCCAAGTCAACGTTCTCGTTGCGCTGCACCGCCACCAGCGGCATGATCTCGTGAAGTTCGTTGCTCTGCGGATTCGTCCACGTCTGTCCGACCTGCGGCAGGATGATCACCAGATGCCCGCCCCGTTCGACCCAGTCGCGCACCGCGGCGGCTCGATCGCCGCGCAGATCGACCGGATCGCCTTCGCCCCAGACCAGCACCTCCATCGGGGCCAGCCCCATCCACCGATCCGGAAGTTCCGCGGGCTTGATCCCGTTGGCCAACTCCGCGCACTCGTGCCCGAGCGGATGAAAGTCCTCGTTCGTGCGCGTCGCCCCGCCCGTGTACTTCAGCAGCCCCAGCGACCGCCCGCCCATCATCCCGATGATGCTCTGCGTCGGCTTGAGCACCGCCGACGCGTTGGGTTGCAGCGCCACCCGCGATAGCAGCCGGCCGGCGCGAAACCCGCCCGCCTGCGAATCTTCCTCGGCCTCGTACACCGACACCGTCAGCGAATCGCCGCCGGAAAACCGGAACGGCAGCCGCAGATACACCCACTCCAGTTGCTCGACCCCCGGATTCAGCGTCCGCCCGAGTTCGTACGTCGGATAGTCCCCGTCCGGATCGACGCTCGAGATACGCACCAGCACCTGGCGCTGCTTGCTCCCGTTGTCCTTCAGCCGCAGCCGTATCCCCGCCCAATCCCCCCGGCGCGCAACGCCCCCCACGCCGAACCTGTCCAGTTCGACGCTGACCTCCCCACCCGATAACCCCGGCGAAGACGCGGGCGGCGCGACCTGCGCGAACGACGCCGCCGGGCCTAGCACCCACGCCGCCCCCGCCAGCCACAGGGCCAAAACCCACTTCCCGACCCCCCCACGAGCATGTTTCACGGACGTAGTCCTCACAATGGGATTCTACAGGCTTTCAAGGTCCCGGTTTCGCCGCCCGATCCTTTCTGTCATGGGAGCCTTCTCGGGCCAGGTCGTGGTTGTGCTCGCGGTCATCCTGGGAATCGCCGTGCTCGCCATCCTCCACAGCCTCGCCACCGGCGTCCGCAACGACACCTACTTGCACGATCTGCGTCTCCGCGTGAGTCTCCTCCGCAAGGAGCAACTCGAACGCCTCCAGCGACTCGCCGAACGGGCCACCTCCCAGCCGCGGACCGCCTCCCATCCGCCCACGCAGCCCCCGCAGCGCAAGGCCGCGTGACCCGGTCTTTCCACCGACTCCGCGCTCTCAAGCCCCCAACACCCTTCGCCCCGCTCCTACCCTCGTACCTGACGACCGGAGCCCCCTCATGCCCACCCGCTTTCAGACCATCCTTCTCTTCGGCGCTCCCGGCGCCGGCAAAGGCACGCAGGGCAAAATCCTCGGCCAGATTCCCGGCTTCTACCACCTTTCCTGCGGTGAGGTCTTCCGAACCCTCGACATGTCCTCCGACCTCGGCCGCACCTTCATGCAGTACTCTTCCAAAGGCCTCCTTGTTCCCGACGACGTCACCGTCAAAATGTGGCACCAGAACATGCACGCCCGAACCGTGCTCTCCGACTACAAGCCCCGCGCCGACCTCCTCGTCCTCGACGGAATCCCC
Organism: Phycisphaerales bacterium; assembly: GCA_905339235.1. Lineage (GTDB taxonomy): Bacteria > Planctomycetota > Phycisphaerae > Phycisphaerales > UBA1924 > RI-211. The sequence continues at coordinate 29,032 of CAJPFG010000001.1, read as the reverse complement.
CGAAACGTCAACCAAGCCAAACTCCTCGAGAAACACATCAACGTCCTCCAGATCATCCACCTCGTCTGCCCCAACAAAGAGGAAATGATCCAGCGCCTCCGCCGCCGCGCCCTCAAGGAAAACCGCATCGACGATGCCAAGGAAGACGTCATCCGCAAGCGCTGGGAGGTCTACGAGAAGGAAACCTTCCCGGTTCTCGACTACTTCCCGTCGAACAAAGTCCGCGAGGTCAACGCCACAGGCTCGCCCGCCCGCGTCCTCCAGCACATCCTTGAGTGCGTCGTGCCGATCCAGGAGTCGCACTTCAACAACCCCATCACCGGCGAGAGAATCGCCCCCGCCGAGTCCAACGGCGTCCGAAACGCCCATACCCCCCGCCGCGCCAAGCCCGCCCGCAGGCCCGCCGCGGCGAAGCGGTAGGCACTCCGGTCCACCTCGGTCCACGAATCCTCGACACAACATTTCGGGATTCCCGCCGCGGCCACCCGCCGGTACACTACCGCCCGAATGTCCGGCCACTATCAGACAGTCCTGCTCTTCGGCCCGCCCGGCGTTGGAAAAGGAACCCAAGGCGAGATCCTCGCTCGAATCCCCGGGTTCTTCCATTCCTCCACCGGCTCCATCTTCCGCTCTCTCGACATGAACTCGGACATCGGGCGCATCTTCTACCAATACTCCTCCCGCGGCGAACTCGTCCCCGACGACGTCACCATCAAGATCTGGTCCCAGCACACCTACGCCAACACCATCATCGGCCTGTTCAAGCCCGATCAGGACTTGCTCGTCCTCGACGGCTTGCCCCGCAATCCCAAGCAGGCCAAACTCCTCTACAAGTACATCAGCGTCCTCAAGATCATCAACCTCGTCTGCCGCGACCGCGAGGCCCTCTTCGAGCGGATGAAGAAACGGGCCCTCAAGCAGAACCGCGCCGACGACGCCAAGGACGAAGTCATCCGCCGCCGTTTCGAGGTCTACGAGGCCGAGACTCGCCCGGTGCTCGAGTGCTACGACCCCGACCTGATCACCGAGGTGGACGCCATGGGCGCCCCCGCGCAGGTTCTCTCCCACATTCTGGACGCGGTCGTGCCGATCCAGAACGGCCACTTCAAGAACCCCCTCGGCGGAACCTGAACCCCGCCCCGATCTTCCGCCCGAATACACTCCCCGCCACCCCGATGCCAAGCCCCGTCCATGCGACCGACTCCGCTCCAGCCGCTCGCCCGGCATCCTCCGGTGCGTTCACGCTCATCGAACTCCTCGTGGTCATCGCGATCATCGGGCTCCTCATCGGGCTGCTCCTCCCGGCCCTGGGCCAGGCCCGTCTCAACGCCCGCGCCACCGTCTGCGGCTCGCGCCTTCAGCAGATGGGAATCGGCGTCACGGCCTACCTCAACGACTTCCCGGACCGCCTTCCCCAGATGCTCGGCTCGCTCCCCGGCGGCGGCGACGCCGTCATCGGCGCGCTCTTCGCCGGCAAGAAAGGTGTCCTGCCCTTCTACGGCATCAACACCATCGGCGCCGCCCAGCGACCGCTCAACAAGTACCTTTCCGACGCCGCGTACCCCGACGACAAGGAACCCGGAACCATCGAACTTCCCTGGTTCCGCTCGCCCTGCGACAAGGGCTCGCAGGACACCGGCGTTCCCATCCCCGGCTTCGAGCGCTGCGTCTCGATGTACGACTTCATCGGCTGCTCGTACACGCTCAATGATCACTCACTCGCCGGCGAAGACCAGGCCACGCTCGTGCCCCTGGGCGGCGGGCGAATACCCCCGGTCGTCAACCCGGCACGCACCTGGATGATCGCCACGCACACCATCTACAACTACCAGCAGGACGGCGACCGCGGCATGCTCTGGTTCCACAAGTCCAAGATCGAAGCGTCCATGCTCTTCCTCGACATGCACGCACGAACCCGCGTAACCGTCCCCCGCGGCATCGTCAACACCACGCCAGACTACACCTTCCTCCCCTGAAGGCGCGGCCGGCACCCGCAGCGCTGCATCGCTCTATCCCTTTGTCGCTCTCAATACCCTCGCCTCGCCGGCGGCCGCGCCTCGTCGTCCTTCTTCTTCGGGTCCCGCGGCGGCTGGCCGCCCCGCACCGACATCGTCGTCGCCGTGAACCGAATCGACTGTTCCGCCGCCTCCGGTGGCTTGGGGGTCACGAACCAGCCCCAGAACCCCGGCCACCCATAACTCACCACGTCCGTCGGCGGGTGGAAGTGCATCGCGAACGGCACCACCGAGTCAAACTCGTCGTTGGCGCCGAAGAACCGCCAGTTCTGCGTCACCGCGGGCGGCCTGCTCGTGGACTGCCGCAGTTTCACGATGTCGATGGGCACCCAGTTGATCGTGTTCGCCTCTTCGTCATACAGGCAGAACTCCACCCACGTCCGCAACTTGTTCTGCTTGTCACCCTTCTTCAGGAACTTGCCGTCGCCCTTGCCCACATCCCAGCCCGCCATCACCCGCGTGGGCAGCCCGACCTTCCGCAGCATCGTCGCCAGCAGCACCACCGCGTCGTGCGGGGCGCCCTTGCCGTTCTGGAGCGTCCATTCCGGCGGCTGAATCACCACCCCCGACAACTCCCCCGTCCGCTTCAGCGACAGGCCCTCGCGATCGATCTGGATCGAGCCCCACACCTTGCCTGTCAGAATCTTCGCCAACGCGGCCGGGTTCACCCGCTTGGGGTCGCTAATCCCCTCGTCACCAAGCCACCGCTGCAGCGTCTCGCTGACCAGTTTGTCCTCGTACGGCCGGACGTGCCCCTCGCCGTCCACGCCCGTCTCCACGTACAACTGCGGCGTAAGAATCGACGCCGCTTCCTTGGGCCAGGGCCCCTGCGGCCACGGCACCTTGAGCGCCGCGCTCTCGTCGAACTTCAACCGGTAGCACCGCGCCGGCACTTCCAGAAGCAGTTCAACCTGCCGGCACCTGGTCGCCTGCGATTTGTCGTTGGAATCAAACCGCGCGAGTTTCACCCCGCCGGGGTAGCCAGTCATGATCTTCGCCTCATCAGAAGCGAGCACGTCGTTGATGGTGAGTTTTCCCTTGTACTCCTTCGGATACGGATCGCTCGACGCGGTGGACGGCAACATCGGGAAGACCATTGCCAGCGTCTGAAACTCGAACGGCCGCACGTTGGGCATGTCCACCGTCTGACCCGTGAACGGGTCGCGGTAGGACGTGCGGTCGGTGGGCGATTCGGAGTTCAGAGAGATGTGCACCGTGAGCACCAGATCGCGCGGGTTGCTCTGCGTGATGTACGGCCCCACCTCCGGCGCCGGGCGATCCTTCTTCGGGAATTCCTCGGCCGGCGCGGGGGCCTGCTCCGGGGCCGCGGGCGGCGGCTTGGGCGGTGGCGTCTGCTTCACCGGCCGACCGCCCGGCTTGACGGGCGTGCTGTCCTGCGCCAACGTCGCGCCGGCGATTCCCGCGAGGGCCATGAACACCGCCACGGTCCGAACGATCTTCGCACGGTTCATTCGTCGCTCCAATGGGCCCGCGCCCTGAACTGGCCATCTTCCCAATCCTTAGACTCCCCATGCCCAAACACGTTCCACACGCCCGTCACTCGCCCGGAATGTACGAAATCGTCCCCTCCCACGGGCTGCTGGCGGTGGCGTACAACTTCCGCGGTATCCGCCCTGCGAGGTAACTCCGCCGCCCCGCGATCCAAGCGTGCCGCATGGCGTGCGCCATCATCACCGGGTCCTTCGCGTGCGCTACCGCCGTATTCAGGAGCACGCCGTCCGCTCCAAGTTCCATCGCGATCGACACGTCGCTCGCACTCCCCACCCCCGCATCCACAATCACCGGGTACGACGCGTCGCCCTGCTTCAGCCGTTCCAGGCACAGCACGATGTTGTTCCGGTTCAGCACGCCCTGCCCCGACCCGATCGGCGAGCCTGCCGGCATCACGCTCGCCGCGCCCGCATCCTTGATACGCGCGGCCGTGATCGGGTCATCGCTCGTATACGCCAGCACCCGAAATCCCTCCTTCACCAGCGCCCTCGTCGCCTCGATCGTCCCCACCGGGTCCGGCAGCAGCGTCTTGGTATCGCCGAGCACTTCCAACTTCACCCACGATGCGCCCGGATTCCCAAGTTGCTCCAGAATGTCCCGCCCCAACATCGCCACGCGGATCGCATCCTCGGCAGTGAAGCACCCGGCCGTGTTCGGCAGGATCGTGTACCGCGAGGTATCCACGTACTCCAGCAGGCTCTTGCCCTCGGCGTTGAACAGCCGTTCACGGCGGACCGCCACCGTCACCACCTCGCACCCGCTGGCGCCGAGGGCGTCCTTCATCAGATCCATCGACTTGTACTTGCCGGTGCCGACGAGGAGACGGCTGGCAAACGTCCGGCCCGCAACCGAAAAGCACTCTACGCCGTATTCTTCCGCAGCCTTGTTCACGTGCAACTCTAGGACGAAGGACACAAGGACCTTCTTCGCGGCTACTCGTTCACCCGCAAGTGCGCTCCGCATTCGGGACATGTCATGCTCGATGGGAAGCGACGAAGGTCATAGCCACATCCGGCGCACGAGGTGCCTACACCCTCACGATGGTCGGAGGCTCGAGGCTGGCCTCCCAGGCGGGCGCCCACCCAGACCGCGCACCCTTGAAGGAGACTCGCCACCACCACTTCGAGTCCATCTGTACCCGGCCCTCGCATGCGCCACACGCCGAATGCCGCCCATCCCACGAAAGGCGCGGCCAGAATCCATGGCCGCACTTCCCGGAACCTGGCCCACAGGTATGCAGCAACCCCGAGGCTCACCGCCACGAATCCGGTGGCGCCCCAGGCCCACGCGGCCGACCTTGCCATCAACAGCATGCTCGCTGGTAGCACCCCCGTCAGCCCGGTGATGAGGGCGATTCCGATCGATGTGACCCCTGCGACGTGCCCTCGGAAGCCGCCGATTCGTCCCTTCCATGTCCCGCCGCATGAATCACATGTGCGCGACCCGGACGCGTCTACCGAAAGCCCGGCAAGGCTGCGCGTGCACCAAGGGCAATACTCGGCTGCCAGCAGGATCCGCACATGCACCTTCGGATAACGAACGATGGCCCACGGGCGCAGCAGTCCCCAAACCACCGCGTATGCGAGCACCCCCACGGCGATCATCGCAAGCGCCCAAACGAACCCGGACCCGAAGTTCCAGAGCCGTGCCGCGCCGATGCATGCGGCAATTCCGATCGGGGTCGCTACCGCCGAACCGAGCCCCACGGTTTGTGATTGAACGGTCGAAACGATGCTCGCAAACAACCGCCCCGGAATGGGATGCACATAAAAAAACCTCGCCTTTACGTTCAGGAGAGGATGCACGGGACGGACGAGCCCCCGAGAATCTGCAATGCTTACGGTGGTCCTTTCGAACCGAAAGAAAGACCGCCACCACCGAAAGTCCGTCCACCCAGGGCGAGTCATCCGCCCCCCACCAAACTCACGACCTCCACCACGTCACCATCTCGCAGTTCACGCGACTCCTGCTCCCGCCGCGGCACTAGCCGCTTGTTCACTTCCGCCGCGCACGCCGCCTTGCCCAGTTCCAGGCGCTCGATCAGGGCACGCACCGTCGTGCCGTCCGGCAGGTCGGTCTTCGCGCCATTCACAACCACGTTCATGCGGAAACCGTAGGCGACTCGGATGTTTCGGTCGTCTCACTGTCTCACCACTCGCCGGCCTCCTCACTCGTTCGCCACGAGAAAGAACCGCGCCACCGAAATCTCGATCGTCTGCCCGCCGTCGCCCAGCAGCGTGTACGAGCCTTCCATCGTGCCCCACGGCGTCTCGAGCGGGCAGTAACTCGTGTACTCGAAGGCCTGCCCCGGTCCGAGTTCCGGCTGGTGCCCGACGACACCCTCGCCCACGACATCGTGCCGATCCCCGTCGGCATCCACGATCACCCAGTGCCGGCTCTTGAGTTGCGCCCGCTCACGCCCCTCGTTGGTGATCCGAATCCGGTATCCGAAGACGTACTTCCGCTGATCGGGACGGCTGTGCTCCGGCAGATACTCGGGCTTCACTTCAACCTTGAAGCCTCGCGTCACGCACGTCGATCCCAGCGGTTTTGTGGCGGTACTCACGCTCAAAGTGTATCTCCCCGACCACGTTCCTCCAATACCTCTCGCCCCAACCTTCCCATTCTCTCCCTCTCCCAACCCCCCACTCTCCCTCTCTGCCACTCTCCCCCGCCTCTCGCCTTTCCCCTTCCCCTCCCCCGCCGTTCGCCTACCTCCCCCCCAGCGGCCGAGCCCGCGTGGTCTCCGCCTGCCACACCATGAGATCAAACTCATCCGCCACGGTCCGCGGGAAGAACTGCTCCTTGGGCATCGCCAACGCCCCGATCAGCCGGAACGACACGGGCTCTCGCAGCCACCCGCTCGCCACATCGCCCTCGGCCGCCCGGCGCAGGTCCACGATCGCCCGCAGCAGGCCCATCCCGTCCAAGTGCCACTCCAGCGTGCCGTCGCGGGGGGGCAGCAGTTCGTGCGAGGTCAACCCGCCGTTTCCGATGGCCTGGTACTGGCCGCGCCCGGTTGCGAAGCCCACCACCACCATCTCGCCGGGAAACATCTTCTCGAGGTAACTCCCCTGCGACCATCGCGACCGCCCCACGTGCCCGTTGTGGGCCCACAGCACGATCTTCTCCCCCGGGTACCGCCTCAGCAGCCACCCCACGTTTGCGGCCATCGACGCGTCGCGCCCCCACTCGTCGGCCATCATCTCATCGCCGCCCTCCATGAGCGCCTCGCTCCGGAAGCACTGCACGACGACCCGCGCGTGCTGCACGCCGTCCGCCGCCGCGCCCTTCCCCACCTGCTCTGCGTACGTCGCCTCATGGTCCGTCAGGTGCTTCAAGACCTCCTCCGCAATCGCCACGGCGTCCTTCTTCGACACCCCATCCGCCCGCACCGGCGCCTGCGCCTGCGTAACCACCCTCAGACACTGCGCCCCCGACGCCGCGCCCTCCTTCACCACCCACGCCCGCGTGGCCGGGGTCGTGACCGTCAGCCCCGCGTGGTCCTCGCCCTCGAAGTCCAGGTCGAACATCTCCGGGTTGCGGAAGCTCGTGTTCCCGATATCGAGGGTCAGCCCGTCGAACCACGCCGTGCCCCCGCCCACCACCAGCACCCCGAAGTTGATGTTGATCGTTTCCGCGGGGATATCGAGCGAGAACTCGTGGCGTTTCCAGTCCGTGTCGCCGCGGATCGCGAGCCCCTGCATGTTGTTGAACGCCAGCGGCCCCTTGGGACCATCCGCCCGCCACCACAGCCCAGCGAACTGCCCCACCCCCTTGGTCTTGATCTGCCCGCCGAAGGTGATCTTCTTGCCCTTGGCCATGTCCACGGGGAAGGTGCCGACGAGAATGCCGTTCCCCGACGCCGGCCCCGCCGTCGCCTCCGCGCTCGCGGCTTTGTCATACTTCTCGCTCAGTGTCGGCAAGTACTCCGCATCCACCTTTGCGACAAACTCCGTCGCGAGCCGCATGGCGACTTTGTCCTCCTGCATGTCGAAGCCGGTGAAGATGATCCGCTTGCCGCTCCCCTTCGCCTTCTCCTCGGCGTTGAACCTCCGCATCCACTCAACCATGTCGAGCACTTCCTCGGTGTTCCACGTCCAGAAGTACATCCCCGCGATGAGTTTCCGCGGGTCACCTTCCCCGCCAAGCACGTAGTCCGTCAGCATGCACGCCTCCGGCATGCTGGCCTCGATCGAGAAGATCGTGAACCCCATCTCCGACGCGAGGAACTCGGTCAGGCGGTGCTTGAACTGGAAGCACTCCCGCGTGCCGTGCGTGGGCTCCCCCAGCGAGACGATCCTCGCATCGCCGATCCACGCCTTGAGCGGCTCCAGGTCCTTGAACCCGTGCCCCGCGTCGTCGAACTCGAAGGGCATCGAGTGGGCCTTGAGCCACTCGACGCGCTCCGGCGCCGGCTGCCCGAACGCCGCGGCCGCGAAGATCGCCGAACACGCGCCAAAACCCGCCACGAAAGTCCCACGCATGCGACACCTCCGGTCCCACAGCCTACCGCGCCGCACCGGCCCCGGTTGCACGCCACGGCCAAACCGGAGGAACCGCAGATTCCGCAGATGCCCGCGGATCAATCAATGCTCATCTTGGCCATCTGCGCAATCTGTGAAATCTGCGGTTCCCGCCTTTCCCGCCCCGCCTCTTTCGCCTTTCCCCTTTCCCCTCGCCCCGCCTACCACGGCAACCCCTTCCCGTCATAGTTCAAGAACCGCCCGCTCTCCGCCATACTTAACCCGTCGATGGTCTTCACCATCCACCCCACGCTCTGCTCCGGCGTCATCGGGGCCTGCGGGCCGCCCATGTCGGTCTTGACCCACCCCGGGTGCATCGCGACGAAGCAGAGACCCTCGCCGCGGAACTCGTTCGCCAGGCACGTCGTCAGCATGTTGAGCGCACACTTGCTCGCGCGGTACGCGTAACTCGACCCGCCGGTGTTGTTCGCGATGCTCGCCAACTGGCTCGAGATGTTCACCACCAACCTCCGCCCACCCGCCCGCAGCGCCGGCAGCGCCGCCCGCGTCACCATCAGCGGCGCCGTCGAGTTCACCCGAAACACCCGCTCCATCTCCCCGGCCGTCACGCCCGCCAGCGTCTTCCCCTCCGAACTCACCCCCGCGTTGTTGATGAGCACATCGACCTTCTCGCCGGCAACCTCCCGCCCCAGCGCCTCCACCCCCGCCGCGTCCGTCACTTCCGCAACAACCACCCGCGCAGCGAGAGCCGCCACCCCCCCCGCCGCGTCCTCCCTCCGCACCACCGCAATCACGCGATCCCCCCGCGCGGCCAGTTGCCTCGAAAACTCCAGCCCAAGCCCGCGATTCGCCCCCGTGATCAAGTACGTGCATGTCATGCGTCAGCGTATTCACCACCGAGCCGCGGAGGCACAGAGAGAAAAGCGAACGCACAGGGTGGCACTGCACATGCCGCTTTGGGCTTGCCAGTACGGAACGCAGCAGCCTCAGCGCCACGCGAAAGCCCTCGAACTCGGCGCACAACGCAAGCGGGGAGGGCGATCGCCGGTGCCATCGTGCCGTGCGGCATGCTGAGGGCGCTGGCTCATTGGCAACTCATGACCCCCGTTTTCCTCGGCCTCCTGATGTTTCTTTGCTTCGCGACGCCCGAAACATGCATCTGACCGTCGCGCGGCGAGCAGCATTATTGAAGCCCATTCAAAAACGATCCGCCCAAGCCCGCGCGCTCGCCGCACACGGAACCATTGCGCACTCCCCGCGGCGGAGCCCACGCCTTCCTCGGAACCCGGAATCACCATAACATCACGCGCCATGAAACTCCCGCTCCTCATCCTGCACCGGGCTTTCTCGGCGTTGGACCCCTACACGGAGGCGGAGCGGGCGCAGATCCTCGGGCGCGCCGCTTCTCGGCATGGCCCCCCCGTCTGGCTGGCCGTGCTCGTGGGATTGGCCCTGACGGTTGTGTGCGGCCATTTCGCCGGATCGATGATGGGCCTGGAGCGGCCGGAAGCGCTGCGAGAGTTGGCGCCCTACACGGCGTCCGCGGGCGTGGTCCTTCTGCTGGGGCTTGTGTTCCGCGATATCTGGCTCGCGATCGCGGTTCGAAAGGAACTTCGGGATGCGCATTGTCATCGCTGCGGCGAAAACCTGATCGGGCTGCCGTTCGTCGCGGGGCGCGTGGGCTGCCCGCGATGCGGCGCGCGATCGCACCTGCTGAGCCCGCCGCTGCCGGATGGAAACGTGCTGGCCCGACGGATGGTTCACGCCGCGTGCCCGAACTGCCACCAGCCTTTCGGCCCATTCCACCCGGGGCGCCATCCGGTGAAGTGCGCCCGGTGCGGCGCGGTATGTGAAGTATCGGAACTGGGAGAGGCCGTTCCTTCGTGACCGTGTCGGTCATTCCATGAGACTGCCGTTCTCCAAACCATACCGAGCGTTCGCGGAGTTCGACGGCATGTCCGATGCCGAATGCCGGATGTACGTCGATCGCGCGTTCATTCACCGGCCATGGCTGACCAGCCGCGTGCCGCTTGTGCTCGGGCTTGCAATGCTGGTGGCGTGGCCGCTGCTGGTGCTGGGAGTCATGGAGTTCGTGCCCGGCGTTCACGACGTGGTGCCCCTTCCGCGGTCCGCGGACGGGAAGGCGATCTTCCTGGTGATCACGACGGTGCTGGTGGCGGTCGCCGTTCCGCTGCTGGTGAGGGACCTGGGTATTTACCTCGGGCTGAAAGACGAGGTGCACCGCGCCCGGTGCCGCAAATGCAGACAGAGCCTGCTGGGCGTCCCGATCCAAACGATCGGCGCCGACCCCGACCCCGCCAAGCAGTTCATTCGTTGTCCGGAGTGCGGCCGGAAGTTCGTGCTGATGGAGTTGGGCCTGACACCCCGCGACCTGGTCCCCTTCGAGCAGCGCGGCGTGCCGAGCGACTTCGGGAAAAAGCGCCCGGATTCCACGTGGCGGCGGTGACCCTGACGGAACTCGGACGCATTGAGGGGAACCCCGGTTCCGGGTGGAACCATCCGGCGCGGCCTGCGAATCGACTGCCCTGCCCGGAGCGCGTGCGCGCACCGGCGAGCCCCGGTGGGACCTGGTTCAACATCCCGACATTTGTGCGAGCACCCCCTCGCGGCCAGAGGTTTTGGAGGTTATTCTTGTCGCTCGATACTACCGTCGTTCAGGAACGGAACTCTCCGACGCCGTCGTCCGGGGCTCCGGAGAGTTCTTCCAAGCACAAGGGTCGTCCAGCGATGAGCGTTGATACCGAACCGCAATCATCCGCCCGCGAAGTCGGGCACATCTCGATGGGCCGCAAAAAGAAGTCCGACCCGCACGCGACGCGCTGGGGCCGGTTCCTTCAGGCCGCGATCAAGTTCGAGGCCTCCGACCTCATCATCAAGTCCGAGCAGGTGCCCAAGATCCGCCTGCGCGGCGCGCTCAAGGGTCTGGATACCGAGGCGGTCACGACGGAGGAGTTCTGGCAGATCGCCAACAGCATCCTCTCCGAAGAGCAGTTCGGCGATCTCCACAAACTCGGCTCGGTGGACTTCGCGTACGACTACGACGACCACAACCGTTTCCGCGTGAACCTGTTCCAGGCCCGGGGCCGGCTCTCCGCGGCCTGCCGCCTGATCACCAGCAAGATCCGCCGCTTCGAGGAACTCTACCTTCCGCCGAGCATGTCCGACATCGCCATGCAGCCGCAGGGCATCGTGCTGCTCAGCGGCGTCACGGGCTCGGGCAAGTCAACGACCATCGCCGCGATGCTCGACTACGTGAACGAGCGCAAGCCCGTGCACATCGTCACCATCGAGGACCCGATCGAGTACATCTTCGTGGACAAGAAGTCCACGATCAACCAGCGCGAGATCGGCATCGACTGCCTGGACTTCAAGATCGCTCTCCGCGCCCTGGTCCGCGAAAACCCGGACATCGTGCTGGTCGGCGAGATGCGCGATAACGAGACGTTCGAGGCCGCGCTGCACGCCGCCGAAACCGGCCACCTGGTGTACGGCACCATCCACGCGTCGAGCACGACGCAGACCTTCAGCCGAATCTACGGTCTGTTCGAACAGGAAGAGGTGGAGCAGGTCCGCCGCATCCTGGGGTATCAGATGCGGGCGTTCGTCTACCAGAAACTCCTCCCCACGCTGCGGCCGGAGATCCCCCGAATCCCGGGGCTGGAAATCCTGATCAACAACACCGTCGTGCGCAAGCACATCCTCGAAAGCCGCGAGGGCGAACTGCGCGAGTACCTCAAGAGCGTCGAAGCCCGCCAGACCGGCATGAAGGACTTCAACCAGAGCCTGGTGGAACTAGTCGAGCAGGAGTACATCCACGTCCGCGTGGCCATGGAAGCCACCCCCAACGCCGACGAACTCCAGATGCGGCTCAAGAAGTTGGGATAAGGGCGCCAAAGATCGTTCGGCTTTCACTCAAACTCGGGAGCAAGGAACGGGCCTGCGCCTCAGCGGTGAGAAAGCCAGCCGTCAAACCTGCCCCCCAAGGGCCGTAGGCGGCTCGCAGTCTTCACACCGAATGGTCCGATATTTGCAGCAAATCCATGCAGTCGCTGGCCGAATCAAGCCGCGAGCGCGGTTTGGTGGCGGAGCGACGTTCCTGTGGCATACTTGAATCGACGCCACAGGAGATCAAAGCATGGTTCTGCGCAGCTCCATCGTGTTCTCGGTCGCCTTGGCGGGTGCCCCCGCACTTGCCACGGCCCAGCCCGACCCTTCGGGCATTGACTTCGTCACCATCGGGGCACCGGGGAACACGCCGGTAGACAGTTCGTTCGTGCCCCCAGATCAAGACCCTCGCGTCATCGGCCGCGGCGGTGTGGTTTACGAGTACCGAATTGGGAGGTTCGAGGTCACGACGCAGCAATGGTGCGATTTTTTTAACGCGGCGTTCGACCGCCCGGCGGATGACCGACTTCCGCACCTGATTCCCCCGACCTTCTGGGGCGCGGTGAGCACAACTCCCAACACCCCCGGCGGGCTGCGTTGGAGAGTTCCAGCGGGCAACGAGATGCTCCCCACGGGCAATATCTCCTGGCGGATGGCCGCGATGTACTGCAACTGGCTGACCAACGACCGCGGCAACGGGCGCGAGGCGTTCCTTGACGGGGCCTACGACGTGAGCACGTTCGGCCTCGCCCCGATCGGGTACACGGATCAGTTAACTCATCATCCAGGTGCGCGATACTGGATTCCCTCGTGGGACGAGTGGCTCAAGGCGGGGCACTACGACCCGAGCAAACTAAACCCGGACGGCTCCGTGGGTGGGTGGTGGCGCTGCGGGAACACCAGCGACGTGCAACCGCCGTATGGCCCACCCGGTGTCCGGGTCCGCGCCTCGGGACTTCCAGGGCCGGATCCCGATGGCCCGTTGGCCCAAGCCAACGCCGGATGGGACAACATCACTTTCCCGGGCTACAGCCCTTTCTCGGTACCGCTCGGCGCCTACCCGACTGTGCAGAGCCCCTGGGGCTTGTTTGATATTGCGGGTGGCACAACGGAATGGACCGAAGAAGCGCTCCTCACAAGCGGGATCTGGCCGACGGCTCGGCTTTTCGATGGGAGCTACTGGACCGGAGGGCGCGGTCTCGACCTGCTGAATGCTTGGGGCGGCGATTATCCAGGCTGGTCGACTTTCGACTTCGGATTTCGAGTCGCGTCTGCGGTGCCCTCCCCGGGCTTCTCCGCGCTGGGAGTTGCGCTGCTCTTCTCCTGGCACCCGCGGAGACGGCATGGAGGATCACATGCGATGGATCGTGATGACAGGCTTATGCTGCGGAGTCGCAGGATGGCTCGCGGCGAATGTTGAAGCGCAGACAATCTCATGGCAGATTGGCAACGGCGAGATACACAATCTCGGTGCCGAAGAGGACATCCCCCCGATCAACGTGGGCCAAGTCTCGGGGGTTATGCTCTTGCGCATTTGGGATCCCTCCTTTGTCGCGGGGGTACCCGACGATGGAGTCGGCAAACTCACCATCGACGGCACTTGGACCGCTGGTGAACTTCAGATCCTGGTTTGCGCGCCCAACCAAACCTGGCCTGCAGACTCCGAGACGGAGTTGATGGAGTTCGGCGTCCGCGACCTCGGCCTCGACTCGGCCGATGGGATCGAGGTACTGGACGCAACTCTGCGAGTGCACACTCGCCTCGCCGCGTTCACCAGCGGCGACGTAAACGGCACAATTGACGTCGGACAGGTGCAGCGTCTGCAGTGCGGCGTGCCGGGCACTTCGCCGGTCGGCACGATACACGCGAACATCACCGCCAGATCGCTGGATATCTCGGACGAGTCCACGACCCATCACGCCATCGCGTTCGTTCGCGCCGGCAACGGCATCACTGGGACAATCACCGCGTTGGGCGATGAGGCCTCGTACAACCCTGTGATCGAGGCGACGTTTGCTAGCATCAGAAAACTACTCATCGGGCCGAGCACGACCGCGACCGGGCTGCAAGGCGATGTGCTGGCGGAGCGGGGTCGCATCATCTCGATCCAAACCACCGGTCCGATCGGCGCCGCGAACGACGTCAAGAGGATCTGGGCGGGGAACGGCATTACTGAGATACGCGCGTATGACGGGCAAACCGACTACATCGACGCCGACTTTCATGCCGACATTGACAGCGGCCGCACCATCGGCACGCCCGAGGCCAACCCGTTCAGAGAAGGAGCCTGCGGCGTCATCCAGACCGGAGGGGATCTTTCGGGCTCGATCCACGCCGGCAACATGCTTCCCACAACAGCGGGGCAGCGTGCGGGGGTCTACGTGAAAGGCGATGTGACCGGCGACATCACGGTGGACTACATCGCCGAGTGCAACATTGTGGCCGCGCGCCTCCTGGGGAGCATCGAGATCGGCTACATGTTCGAGGGAACGATGATCGCCACCGAGATCGACGATGCCACGGCCTTGACGCCGCTGGTCAGCATTGGGTATGGCGCATCCGACGCGGCCTACGAGAGTTACCCCACGCTTCGCGGGTTCACGGGATCGGCGCACAACTTCTCTGCGTGTCCGAGCATCAACCCGCGCAACGCGGCTCAGATGGACACTCTGTACGCCACCGGATTGGCCTGCGACGAGGAAGGCGTCGGGCCCTCCATCATCGCAGCGCCCGCTGTCACCGATCTTCGAATCGCCAACATGACCGCGTTCGAGTACTCGCCTTCGGAGGGCGCCCTGGGCGAGATGTACGAGCGAATGCCGACTGTCGAAGTCGCGTCCATCGGCTCGCTGACCATCGAGTTCCTTCGCGAGGGCGCGATCTGGAGCGGCATCTTTGACGACAGCGCGGTCCCTCCGGTGGATACCGACCGGTCCGATGACTTTGCGTCGGTGGGCTCGGTTCACATCGGCTGCATCGGGCAGGGCGGGCGTCTGTGGGTGCAGGAGTTCACGTCATTCGCCGTGAGCGGATCAGTCTTGGGAGAGGTGCACCTGCCCAGTGTGGTTGCCGCGCAGCTTGTACAGATCGGCGATGCCTTGGGAGCCGCGAGCGGGCCGACGACGCTCCGTTGCGGTTGTGTGGACGCGGGTTTTGACTGCGTGGATTCGGCGTGGATTCCGGCCCAGGAGCCTGTAGACCCTTCAGAAGCATCGCCACGCGCCGGCGCTCGCTTGGACGCGGGCGAGATCAACATCGACGGCGCGCTCGCCGGCATGATCGTGTTGAACGCCAACGCAGGAACGGCAGACGCGCCGAACCTGTGGGCGGGTCCCGTGCGGGTATTCGCCGCGCAGTCCTCCCCCATCGTGCTCGCTTCCGGATCCAGCTCGCCGGATACCGCGCCGTATTACAAGCGCCACGCGTCGGAACTCGGTGGCGGGGCCGTGGGCTTGGTGAAGTTCAACGTCCACGATGACGACTGCACCCAGCCTCAATCCGGGTTTTCTGTCCCTACGTTCCTCAACTCCGCGTTCTCGCAACTGCCAGCAGGGGGCGACTGCAACCCCGATCCGGACCCGTACCAGTTTGAGAGCATCACCGTAATCACCTACGGCCCGGTCTGTTTCCTGGGCAACGGCAAGCCAATTTCGATGATGAAGGACGGCGATCCCTTCGACTACGCCGCGTTCACGGACGTTACAGTGAATCAGGAGTTGGGAGGAAGCTACTCGACCGAGGTCATTATCCGCGGGAACGGGAGCACATTGATCTCGCCCGGAGTCTACACGATCACGCCGGTGATCAACAGCACGAGCTCGCCGGATGCACGACTGCTCTGCGACGGCTTGCTCACCGACGAGCACGTTCCGGTCAAGAGCTTCGAGTTCGTGTTCGAACTGCTGTCGGACTGCAATCGCAACGGCATCGACGACGTCGAGGACATCTTCGACTCACAGGGAACGCTCGACCTCTGGCCGCCAAACGGCACCATCGACTGCTGCGAACCCGATCTCTGCTGGTACGACTACAACGGTGATGGCGCCGAAAATCCCAGCGATTTGACCGCCCTCGAGTTGGCGGTCAACGGAGACTACTCGTTGATCGTGCCATACGCCATTCCCTATATCGACTTCAACCGGGACGGCGTAGAAAACGGCAACGACGTTGGCGATCTGGAGAATCACATGGTGGCAGGTACCTGCCCTTAGGCCCGCGTTGCCGCGGGCGTGCCGTAGCGACCCCCGCCTTCCACCAACGGGCCCCATTCGGGGCCCGTTTCGCTTGCGGAAATGCCTGAATCCGCGGATACTGCTGTCTCTGGGGCCCGGCCGTTCGGCCGGAACATGGGAGTTCACGATGATCCGCTTCCTCATCGCCGCCTGGTCCTTCGCCGCCGCGTCCGCGCTGGGCCAGCCCCTGCAACTCTTCACACCCGCCGCGTGGTCGGGCCGCCCCGCCGACGACACCCCCACCATCCGCGCCCGCGCGGTCAACGTTGACGCCAAACTCCTCACCAACTGCACTCTCCAGTCCGGCGAATCGCTCTCCCTCCAACTCTTCGACGACCTCGCCGTCACCGGCCTCGTCCGCGACGCTCACGACGAACTCGGATTCCGCGTCCTCCGCGGCGACCTGCCCGCCGAGCCTGAAGGCGAGTTCCTCTTCGTCATGGGCCGCGGCGTCATGACCGGCGAGATCCGCTCCGCCCGCCTGGGCGCCTTCGAAATCCGCTACCTCCGCGACACCATCCACCTTGTCCGCGAGATCGACAACCGCGGCTGGAAGACCTGCGCCTGCGGGCAGGAGCACGAGATCAACGCCGGAGGGGGGGCTCCGGGGTATTCGGAACGCGGTACGCCCATCATCCGCAGCCTCATCGTCTACACCGCCCAGGCCCGCGACGCCGAGGGTGGCGAGGCCGCGATCCAGGCGCGCGCGGTCTTCGCCATCGCGCAGGCCAACACCGTGTATGTCAACAGCCAGGCCGATGTTCAGGTCGAACTCGCGTACACGGGCCTCATCGACTACGTCGAGTCGAACAACGCCAGCACCGACCTCGGACGGTTCCGCAGTACCACCGACAACATCATGGACGAGGTGCACTGCATCCGCAACGCCATGGGCGCCGACGCCTGCTCGCTGCTCGTCAGCAGCTTCAACGCCTGCGGCATCGCGTACCTCATGACCAACCCCGGCCCCAACTTTCACACCAGCGCCTTTTCGGTCACCGACAAGGACTGCATCGGCGGATACACCTGGGCCCACGAACTCGGCCACAACATGGGCTGCGCCCACGACCGGGACAACGCCGGCGCCGCCGCGTACTCCTACGCCTACGGCTACCGCACCCCCGACCAGGTCTACCGCACCGTCATGGCCTATTCCCCCGGCACCCGCATCGGCCGATTCTCGAATCCGGACATCACGTACAACGGCTACGCCATGGGAATTCCACTGGGTCAGACCGGAGAAACGTACAACGCCCTGTGCATCACCAACACAGCGCCGATCATGTCCAACTTCCGCGGGGCGCCCCAGTCTCCCGCGGATTTCAACGACGACGGGGCTGTCAACGGCTTTGACGTGGAGTGCGTCGAACAGGCGGTCAACGGCGACATCGGCTGCTCCCCCAACGATCCGGACATCAACCAGGACGGGGCCCTGAACGGCTTTGACATCGAGGCCATGGAGCAACTCGTCAACGGCGGCGGGTGCCTTTGAACAGGGGTTAGCATCGAAGGGAACCGTTTCGACCTGAGGCGTCGAATCTGGTATGCTTCCCGGTTCCACGTCGCCTATCGCCCGGGTTCGCCCGGCGGTGCAACCCCGCGGCGTGGGAGTCGGTATCTCCCGGTCGGGACCCGAACCGGGAAGTTGGCAGCGGTATCTTTCTCGCACAGGAACTCCTGATGTTCTTCAGCACGACACTGGCCGCCGAAGAGGCCTACCAGCTCGTTTCATGGTGGAAGCCGTTCCTTCTGCTTCTGCCGTTCATTCCGTGGGCGATCATCGTCTCGAAGGTGCTCGACAAGCACGCCGCCCGGTTCATCCTCCCCCGCCAGACCTGGGGAACGGTGCACGTGGTCTGCGGCGCGGTGGCCCTGATCGCGGCGCTCTCCCTTCCGATGAAGGAGGAGTTCACCTTCTGGATCGGCTGGGCGCTCATGATGATCGTGCTTGCCGCCGACATTGTCGCCTTCGCGATGATCACGAACAAGGACGAGCGCGTTCCCGAGCAGTTCCGCCTCACCATGGACATGTCCAAGTGGACCAAGGCGCGCGACGAAAAGAAGAAGGCCGCCCTGCAGGGCCAGGTCGAACTCAACATCAAGGGCCCCGACAAGTCGCTCGTCCAGGCGCCCCAGTCCGGGACGCCCGAGTTTGACATCCGTGTGGCCTCGGAAAACGTCTTCACCCGCGCGACCGGCGCGCGGGCTACGCAGATCGACTTCAACCCGGGCGGCAAGGACGGCGCGTACGCCGTGACATTCATGATCGACGGGGTTCGCACGGCGGCGGTGCTCACCGAGCCGGTTCAAACCAAGGACGGACCTCCACCGCCGCCCCCGGGGATCCTGAGCGGCGCGGAAGCGCTCAAACTCATGGACTTCTGGCGCGGCGCCGCGAAACTGGACCTGACCGACCGTCGCAAGCGGCAGTCCGCGGACATCACGATCGAGCGCGGGACGCTGCGCACGAAAGTCCGCGTCTCGTCGATCGGCTCGCAGGCCGGCATGCGCGTGACCATCCTGCTCGACCCCGAAGGACAGGTTCGCCGCAAGACCGAGGCCCTGGGGCTTCTCGAGCCCCAGATGGAGGCGATGAAGACCCTCATCGAGGACAGCAAGGGCGTGGTGCTCGTCACCGCCCCGCCCGACGGCGGCCGCACCACCGCGTTCTACACGGTCCTTAAGATGCACGACGCGTACACCCGCAACGTGCAGACTCTCGAACTCGAAATGCAGGACACGCTCGAGGGCATCCGCCAGAACAAGTTCGATCCCCAGTCCGAAGGATCCGACTTCGGCACCACCGTTCGTTCGATCCTCCGGCGCGATCCCGATGTCGTCGGCGTCGCGGAAATGCCCGACGCCAACACCGCCAAGGAAGTCGCCAAGGTTGACGCGGAGCGATGCCGCGTGTACCTCTCGTTCCAGGCGGCCAGCGCGCTGGGCGCCTTGCAGACGTACCTCAAGGCCGTGGGCGATCCCGACACCGCCTCCAAGACCCTGCACGGAGTGGTGTGCTCCCGCGTGCTCCGCAGGCTGTGCACCAACTGCCGCCAGGCCTATCAGCCCAGCGCGGACATGCTCAAGAAACTCGGCCTGCCCGCGGACAAGATCAAGCAACTCTTCAAGAAGGGCGGTCAGGTTCTCGTCAAGAACAAGCCCGAGACCTGCCCCGCGTGCGGGGGCGTTGGGTACGTGGGCCTCGAGGGCGTTTTCGAAGTCTTCCCCCTCGGCGTCGCCGAGCGGGCCGCCGTGAAGGCGCAGGACTGGAACGCGCTGAAGATGGAGTTCCGCAAGAAGAACCTGCCCATGATCCAGCAGGCCGCGCTCCGTAAGGCGCTCGACGGGATCACCAGCGTGGAGGAAGTGCTGCGAGCGACGGCGGACGAAGCGCCCAAGCCCGCCGCCGCGGCCACGCCGAAACCAGCCCCCGCCGTCGTCGCCGCGCCCCAGAAGTCCTGACCGGGCCCGACAGGCCCGACTCGTGCCCCGATTCGTGCAAGGAAATGAACGATGGTCATCAGCATTGTCAGCATCGTGGTCGTGCTACTGATCGGATACATCTGGCTCACGCGCGGGTTCTTCTCGGCGCTGATCCACCTGCTCTGCACCATCATCGCCGGGGCGGTGGCCTTCGCGGCGTGGGAACCCATCGCGATATACCTGCTCAACGACGCCAAGGCGACCGGCGTTGTGGCGGGCTCCGCCTGGGCGATTGGGCTCGCCGCGCCCTTCGTCGTGACATTGGGAATTCTCCGCCCGGTGCTTGATCGCATCATCCGGGCCAACGTCCAGATCAACTCCACGGTGGACTTCATCGGCGGCGGCCTGCTCGGCGTCGCCTCCGGCACGATCTCCGTCGGCATCCTCGTCACCAGCCTGTCGTTCCTTCGCGTGGACTACCTCGGCTGCCAGTCGTTCACCTCCGGCGGCACCGGCAACGTGGAGCGATCCGGCGGCTTGTGGGTGCCTTTCGACAAGTTCACGTTCGTGTTCTATTCCCACCTTTCGCAGCGCGCCTTCAAGGTGGAAGAGCCGCTCGCGAAGTGGCAGGCCGCGGCGTATGAGGTCGGCAACGCCAACCGCATGTCGCCCTTCGAGGGATCGGGGCGGAACACGTTCCGGCCGGGCGACATCGAGGTCAAGTCCCGGTTCACCGTCGGCAGCGACCGCACGAACTTCAACGACCTGCTGCACGACCAATGGGACCGCAACCCGCAGGCGGTGACCGACCCCAACGGCGAGCCCTACCCCCCGCAGACGCACATCGAGGGCTTTGTCGTCTCGTTCAAGGCGGGCTCGAAGGAGAAGGACGGCCAATCGGCAATTGGAAACGCACAGGCCCAACTGGTCCTCGAAAACGCGTCCGGCGACCAGATGCTGGTCTTCCCCTTCGCCGTCTCCTCCCAGGCTTCGCCGCAAAACCCGGGCGTGGCTCGCTGGAAATACAACGCCGCGGACGTCTTCATCGCGTCGGTCGGCGGCGCCTCGGAGACCCCCTTCGCCTTCGAGTTCCCCTGCCCGCCCGGATACCAGCCCATCGCGCTGTACGTCAAGGGGCTGCGCCACCGCATCGATCAGGGCGCCACCTCCCAGCCCCGCGCCAAGTTCAACTCCGCCGAAGAACGCGACGCGGGCCTGACCGCTCTGGGCCTAGGCGGACAACTCGCCTCCACCGGAACCAGCGCCACGCCGGGCACCACCATCGATGCCTCCGGCGTCATCCAGATCGGCGACGGACGCCCCTACGTCAGCGGACGGCTCCCCGAGGGAATCCAGGCGACCCTCCGCCTGCCCTGGAACGTCACGCTCCAGAAGGGCCAGCACGGCCAACTCGACCTCAGCGAGGAGAACAACACCAACATCATCATGCAGGGCACGGCCGAGATCTACGTGTCCGAACTCCCCAAGGCGCTGACGGAGCGCGGCTTGCGGGTCGAGAACTTCATCGCCGATTCCACGACTGTTCTCATCCAGATGGAAGTCGGCCCCAGCAGCCGGACCAGCCTGCTGGGTGGGGCCGTGACCGCCGCGGAAAACATCCTGCCGCCGATGCTCGTGGACACGCAGGGCGACCAGTACCAGCCCGTCGGATTCGTGTACCAGGACGAAACGGTGTTCAAAGTCCGATTCTCCCCGGGCGATCCGATCCGGTCGATGTCGCAACTGCCCAGCCTCTCCCGCAGCCGCCCGACCCAGAAGATGGTCCTGCTCTTCCGCGTCAGCCTCGGGCGCGAGATCAAAATGTTCAACAAGGGCAGCAAGACGATCTACGACTTCAATCCACCGTTCAAACTCGATGTGGTCCAGCAGAACCGCCGCTGAGCGCGGGAGAGCCGCCGGTGATCATTCCGCTTTGCGCCCTGATCTCGGCCGCGAGCGCCTGGGCGCAGGTCGCCTTTGATCCTCCCGCGGCCGAGGGCGCACTCAACGCGCCCCAGATCACCGAAGCATCGGGCTTGGCGGCGTCGCGCCGGAATCCCGGCGTCCTCTGGACTCACAACGACTCCGGTGACTCGGCGCGGGTCTTCGCGATCGATTCGCAGGCGCGGCTGCTCGCAACGGTAAACCTCGCGGGAATCCTTGCGCTGGATTTCGAGGACATCAGCGTCGGACCCGGCCCCGTGCCTGGGCTGCACTACCTCTTCGTCGGCGACATCGGCGACAATCTCCTCTTCCGCTCCACGATCAGGGTGCACCGGTTTCCCGAGCCGGCCGTCTCGTTGGCGCAGGCCGGCAACCCAACCTCTTTCAGCGCCGAGGGTGTCGCAACCATCACCCTCGCCTACCCCGACGGCCCGCGCGATGCCGAGGGCCTCGCGATCGATCCGTTGTCGGGCGACCTGTACGTGTTCTCGAAGCAGCCCGCCAACAGCCGCGTCTATCGCGCCGCCAAGTCCCAGATCGATCCGGGAGGTCAGGTCGCCCTCTCGTTCGTCGCGCAGGTTCCGTTCAACCTCGCCACCGCCGCGGATATCAGCCCGGACGGCGCACTCATCGTTCTCCGCGGCCTGGATTCCGCCCGCGCCTGGGAGCGCGGCCCTTCCCAGAGCATCACCGAGGCACTCGCCTCGCAGGGATTCTCCGTGCCGGTCACCGGCCGCCCCGCCGAGCCGCAAGGCGAGGCCCTCGGTTTCGCCCAAGACAACTCCGGCTACTTCACCCTTACCGAAGGCTCGGGCGCGGTGCTCCGCTTCGCGGCCCGGCGCGCCTGCGATCCCGATGTCAACTGCGACGGCGCGGTCAACGGCTTCGACGTGGGCGCCATGGAACAGGCCGTGAACGGCGACCAATCCAATTTCTGCGTGCCCGACCCGGACTTCAACCGTGACGGCAGCCTGAACGGGTTCGACGTTGAGGCCGTCGAACAATCGGTTAACGGCGCGCCCTGCCCGTAGGAGAAAAGGCCCGGGCAACTCTCCCGGGCCTTTCAAACTCTCGCAACGCTCGCGCCGGATCACTTCTTCGACGCGTCACCCTTGTCGGACTTTTTTTCGCCCTTCTTCTTCCCTTCGGCATCGCCCTCGGACTTCTTGCCCTTGGGCTTCTTCTCGCCTTCGGGCGCCGGGGCCGCAGGGGCGGCGCCGGCCGCGGCGTCGGTCTTGCCCACGCCCCAGCCCACCACGCGGGCCTTGTCGGTCGCGATGGCGTGCTCGATGGCATCGGCGCGGCGGCGCATGTTCTTCTCGCGGCGATCCTCGCGGTCCTCGCGCCGATCGCGCCGCTCGGTCCGGCCCTCGAAGTCCGGGCCGCTCTCCTTGCGCTCTCTGCCCTCGGGCTTGCCTTCTCGCGGCGCGCCGTCGGCCTTGCCCTCGCCCTTGGCTTCTCCCTTGCCCGCGGGCCGGGCCTCGGGCTCGCCGGCGTCCTTGGGCAGTTCGCGATCCGGCTTCACCGTCAACTTGATGATCGCGTCCAGGTCGCTGTCCATCTTGATGTGAATGTCGTACTTGTCGATGCGCTTGATCGCGCCGGGCAGCCGCACGTCGCGAGCCTTGACGACCATCCCTTGCGCACCCAGTTGCGTCGCGACTTCCTGCTGCGTGATCGCGCCGTACAGGATGCCCTGGTCGTTGCAGGCCCGCACGAGTTCGAGTTCCACGCCCTGGAGTTTCTCGGTGGTCTGCTCGCGCTGTGTGCGCTGCTGGGCGACCATCTTCTCGGCGTCGGCACGCTTGGCCGCGAGGCTCTTGACCAGTTCGTCGTTCGGCGTGGTGGCCAGGGCCCGGGGCAGCAGGAAGTTTCGGGCAAACCCCGTACGGACATTCACGACGTCCCCGACGATGCCCAGGGAATCGACGTTCTCGATCAAAAGCAGTTTGACGTTCTTGGCCATGGCTGTCCTCTCCGCCGGCGGCGGAATGAGTGAGGAGTCGCCGGCCGCGACCGCGGCAGCGACCCCAACTGGTGGGCGTCAACGATAGGATCCCCGCACCCCAAACTCAAAACGGAATGTCATCCGCCGGCATGGGCTCCGGCGATGAAGCCGACGCCGCCGCGGCCTTCGGCTCCTGCTTCGACCACGAGGGCTTCGACTCGGTCTCGCCCCCGTTGCCTCCGCCACCACCACCGCCGCCGCCCGGGCGCGAGTCGATGAAGTTGAACGACTCCACCACGACTTTGAGTTTCGAGTGCTTCTGGCCGTCCTTTTCCCACTGGTCGAGTTTCAGCCGCCCTTCGATAAACACCGGGCGGCCCTTCGTCAGGTACTTCGCCATCGTCTCGGCGGTCTTGCCCCAGGCGTCGCAATCGACGAAGGTCACTTCCTCCCGCAACTGGCCGTCCTGCCCGGTCCACTTGCGATTCACGGCGATCCCGATTCGGGCCACCGACTGGCCTCCCGCGATGGACTTCAGTTCGATGTCTCGAGTGATATTCCCCATCAACAGCACTTTGTTGTAGTTCGCCATGCGTTCTCTCCGGTTCGGGCGGTATTGCCCATCACCCGATCATATACCGATCACACAATGGAAACCGACAGGCGCGATCTTCGCGCCTGCCGGCCTGCGTTTTCCTTCGGAAACTCACTCCTGCGGGGGCTCTTCCGCCGCCGGCGCGGGCTCGGCCGCGGCGACCGGGGCCGCAACCACGGGCCGCTCCGCGCGGAGTTTGGCCTCGACCTCGAGTTCCTTGCGCGCGTCCAGCCCTGCCATTTCCTCTTCGGTCATGTGGTCGCACCGCAGGATCATCGTCCGGAGGACCTTCTCGGAGAGGTTGCAGTCGCGCTCGACGTGCGCGATGTCCACGCCCGGGGCCTTGAAGTACACGAGCACGTAGTACCCGCGCTTCTGGCCCTGGATCTCGTAGGCCAGACGCCGCTCATCCCACTTGCGCATGGCGATGATCTCGCCGTGCCCGCGTGAGATGATTTCCTTGATGTGTTCGGTCGCGCTGTTGAGATCGGCCGCGACCGCCTGGCTGAGCAGGAACATCGCCTCGTAGTTGTACACACGCTTCTTCGCCATGACAGTTCCTTTCACTGCGTCGGACTTCCCGCTCCGGGCTCGTCCTCAGGTTTCGGTTTCTCTCGCCGGGTCTTTTCCGGCGCATTGATCGAGTTCATCGCGTGGGCGAGCCCCTTGCTCGCCCACAACTCCGCCCCTTCCGTCGCTCGCACCAGTGAGGAATCCAACACCTGCTCTTCCTCCTCGGTGAATCGCGAGAGAACAAAATCGGCCTGGTCCACCAGCGGGGGCTTTCCTCCGCCGGGTTGCAGTCCCACACCCACCCGAAGCCTCGGATAGGCGTCGCCTCCGAGCACGCGCTCCAGGTCCTCCAGCCCGTTGTGGCCGCCCGTCCCTCCCCCCGGCCGCAGCCGCACCGCGCCCGTGGGAAGGTACATGTCGTCCACGATCACCAGCAGGTCGTCGCTCGGGCTGATCTTGAAAAACGCCACCGCCTCGCCCACCGCCTGCCCCGACAGGTTCATGTACGTCGTCGGTTTCATCAGCAGGCACTTCTGCTCGCCGATCGCCACCTCCGTCGTCACCGCCTTGAACCGGGCCCGGGGCATCGCCCCGGCCCCGTGCCGCGCGGCCAGGCGATCCACCACCATGAACCCGGCGTTGTGCCGCGTTCTGGTGTATCCGGGTCCGGGATTGCCGAGGCCGACGATGAGTTTCATGATCCTGACCATCGGGCCGCGAACAGGAGGAGCACCCGCTCCCCCTGTTCGCCGCTCCTTTGAACTTACTTCTTCTTCTCGCCACCCGCCGCGGGCTTCGCGCCCGCCGCCGGAGCCGCGCCCTTCGCACCCGCCGCGGGTGCTGCGCCCTTCGCGCCGGCCGCCGGAGCAGCGCCCTTGGCGCCCGGCGCCGCCGCCGCGCCTTCCTCGCCTTCCGCGGGCTTCTTGGCGGTGATGACCTCGGGCTCGGCCGGTCCCGCAACCGCGGCCGTTTCCTCGCCCACCTTGATTTCCTGCTGGATGACGATCTGCGCGACCATCCAGTGCTTGTCGGTCAGCATCTTCATGTCGGTTCCGGGCAGCTTGATCTCCGCCACCGTGATCGCGTGCCCAACGTCCAGTTCATCGATCCGAACCTCGACGAAGTCGGGCAGGTCCGCGACGCGGCACTCCACCTCGACCTCGCTGGTCGGGTGCATGAGAATCGCGCCCACCTGCTTCAGCCCCACGGCCTCGCCGATCAGGTGCACCGGCACCTTGGCCCGAACCCGCTCGTTCAGATCGACCCGCGCGAAGTCGGCGTGCACGATGTTCGTGCCCAGGTAATCAAACTGCAGTTCCTTGATGAGCACGACCTGCTCGCTGAAGCCGCCCTCAAGGCTCATCCGGAAGACCTTCTCCCCCGCCGTGATCTTGCGGACGGTGTCTCGCGCCTCGGGCACGTACACCGGCACGGGCTGCTCGCCGTGCCCGTACACGATCGCCGGCAGGCCCCCGGCCTTCCGAATCCGGTCGCAGTACCTCGTCCCCAATCGCTCACGCTTCTTCACGTTAATCACAGGTGACTTCTCATGCATGACTAGTTTCCTTTCACTCTTCAAGTGCCGTTTCGATGTATCGCTTTGTCGCTGTATCGCGCTCCCACACCCTACCTCTTCGGCCCCGCCGTATTCCTGAACAACTCGCTCACCGACTCGTTGTGGTGAATCCGGTGGATCGCCTGTCCCAGCAGCGGACCCACCGACAACTCCACGAGTTTCGGCTTGAGCGGATTCACCCGCTCGGGCAGCGGGATCGTGTTGCACACCACCACGCGGCTGATCTCCGGCCGGCTCAGCCGCTCCACCGCCGGTCCCACCAGCACCGGGTGCGTCGCCGCGGCGATGATCTCCTTCGCCCCATTCTCCTTCAGCAGTTTTGCCGCCTCGGTCACGGTCCCCGCCGTCGAGATGATGTCGTCGAACATCAGCACCGTCCGGTTTTCCACCGAGCCGATGAGGTTGCCCGTCTCCACCGCCGACCCCGACAGCCGTTTCTTGTTGATGATCGCCAGTTCGCCCCCCAGCCGGTTCGCCATGCTCTCCGCGACTTTCACGTTGCCCACGTCCGGGCTCACCAGGCAGAGGTCCTTGAGTTCACCCTTGCGCTTCAGGTCCTTGAAGTAGTCCACGAACACCGGCGTCGCCGAGAGGTGGTCCACCGGCAGGTCGAAGAACCCCTGGATCTGCGCGGCGTGCAGGTCGATCGCCAGCACACGGTCGGTCCCCGCGGCGGTGATCAGGTTCGCCACGAGTTTCGCCGTGATCGGCACGCGCCCCTCGTCCTTGCGGTCCTGCCGCGCGTAGCCGAAGTACGGAATCACCAGCGTGATCCGCCCGGCGCTCGCCCGCCGCAGGCAGTCCACGTAGATCAGCAACTCCATCAGGTTGTCGTTCACCGGCTCGCACGTGGACGCGATGACGTACACGTCGCGCCCGCGCACGTCCTCGTCGATCTTTACCATGATCTCCCCGTCGGGAAAGGTCGTGGTGCGAGAGGCGCCGACCTCACAGTCCAGGAACCGGCACACCTCCGCCGTCAGTTTGGCCGACGCCCGCCCCGGGAACACCCGCAGATCGCCGTTGATGTCCCTCATGCGTGCACCGCCTTTCCGCCCGCGCGGGCGCGATAGATCGCGTCAACCCGGGCCAACTCTTCCGGCGTGTTGATCGACAGGATGTCTTCCGGCGGCACCGCCTCGATCACTTCCACCCGCTTGCCGGCCTTCAGCAGCAGTTCCGGCACGTCCGTGATGTAGTACTCCCCGCTGAGCGGGTTGCGCTTCACCTCGTGCAGCGCCGCGAACAACTCCGGCGCGGCGAAGCAGTAGTACGAGGGGTTCACCTCGCGCACCTTCAACTGCTCCGTCGTGCAGTTCTTGTGCTCGACGATGGCGACAAAACGCCCGTTCGCGTCGCGCACGATCCGGCCATACCCGGTGGGGTCCTCGATCATAGCGGTCGCCAAGGTGGCCGCGGCGTGGGTTTCGCGGTGCCTGTCCACCAGCGTGCGGACGGTGGCCGCGCGGATCAACGGCCCGTCTCCACAGAGCACCAGGGCATCGCCGGCGGGCGTGCCGAAGGTCTTCTCGGCGCACAACACAGCGTGCCCGGTGCCGAGTTGCTGGTCCTGCACGGCGTACTCGACGTCAAACCCTTTCAGCGCTTCGCGCACCAGTTCCTGCCGGTGCCCCACCACCACGATGATCCGGCCGACTCCGGCGGCGCGGCAAGCATCGACCACCGCGCACACCATCGCCCGCCCGCCCACCTCGAACACGACCTTGGGCAGGTCGGACTTCATGCGCGTCCCGCGCCCCGCGGCGAGGATGACGGCGGTCAGGTTGCCGGGACTGGAACTCATCCGACGGTTTACCGTCGGGCTCGCGGGCCACGTGTGCGGGGCCATGGGCGGGAATGGCCGCACGCAGAAGGAACTGGCCGACCAGGATTCGAACCTGGACAAGCAGAACCAAAATCTGCTGTGCTACCGTTACACCATCGGCCAAACGTGCGTTTCGCGGGCCTGACAGACGCCTCCAAAGGGGTCTACGACGCGTGGGGGGTCGCAGACCGGTGCGGGGACCACAGATCGCGGTCCCCGGAGACGCGAGCCACTCGCGCAACAGAGGCCGCGGCACGGGGTGCCGCCGGGGTTCCAAACGAAACCCGACGGCCGGAGCGAGACCTTCCATCAGCCGCGATGGGAAAGCCTCTGGCCGCGCCTCGTCCCGCTGTCAAGCGGGCCTCCGTCGCGACCGGCTCCAAGTGAGGGCAATGGTAGAGGGGGCGTGGGGGGAGTCAAACCCGGCGGTGGCATCGGCCGCCCGGCCGATGTCCGGGGCGAACCGCCGGTACAACCGTGGCCCGGGCGCTGTGCCCGGGCCTCGTCATGCACCTTCAACCCGCCTACCGGTCCATGCGGTCGGCGAACCACGCCAGGTCGGCGCTATCGACGACCCCGTCGCCGTTGACGTCGGTGGGATCGCGGGCCCACGCTTCGAGGCTGTCGGCGGAGAGGAACCCGTCGCGGTCGAGCATCGACTGGAACGCGTCGCACAGGAGCGTCAGGTTGTACTCGAACGCGTAGACGTTGGGGGCGGTCGCAGCGAGCGTGTTGTCGGAACGCAGGTCCGTGACGACGGGATTGCCCGAGCCGCGCGGCGTGATGCGGTAGAAATACGCCATGCCGAAGGACTGGGCCTCGCCTCCGACCGGCGTCAAGGAGATCCACACCTCGCGATCATTGCCATTGGGGCTCATGAGCACCTCGCAGTCCGCGGAGATGTCAACCCACGGAGGCGAGCACGGGGGCGGCCCGCACACCATGTCCTTGCGCTCGACGACCAGCGGGATCGATCCGCCCGCCGCGGAGTCGAAGACCCGACCGTAGATACCCAGTACGATCGTCTCGCGCACTTGCGCGTCCTCGGGCCATTCC